>CAKQYS010000006.1 GCA_934293375.1 uncultured Lachnospiraceae bacterium
ATGATTTCTCATCTCGTTCATTTCTGAAATTCTAAAGAATTTTCAGGGTTGTCTTATTATTTGATTATCAAGGTTCTCTACTTAGTAAGAAGTACGGAGAAGGAGGGATTTGAACCCTCGCGCCGCTATTAACGACCTACTCCCTTTCCAGGGGAGCCCCTTCAACCACTTGGGTACTTCTCCAAGCAGCATCTCATTCTGCTCTTTCGAGCAACGGAGAGGGTGGGATTCGAACCCACGCGCCCTTGCGGACAAACGGTTTTCAAGACCGCCTCGTTATGACCACTTCGATACCTCTCCACGCATGACGCTCGACTAGTATATCATGTTCAAAATACCTTGTCAAGCATTTTTTTATTTTATTTTTCTGTCGAATCTGACTTGTTCTCAGCGACATTGACTATATTATCATCCTTGCAACCGGAAGTCAAGCACTTTTTTTATTTTTTTGACATCTTTATTTTATCCCCTGAAACGCTAGATATTCTGCCATTTTCATATCTTCCGGTGTCGTGATTTTTAAGTTGTTATAATCGCCCATGATCACTTTTACACTGTGTCCCATATAGTGCTCCACAATCATTGTATCATCTGTAACATCTGTATCACCCTGCTCCATCATTTTCAAATACGCAGATTTGATCAATGTATGGGTAAAGGTCTGTGGCGTCTGTACATTCCAAAGTACACTCCGATCTAATGTCTTTATACCAAAACCATTTGGTGCGACTTCCTTGATCGTATCTTTCACAGGTACTGCTACTGTACATGCACCATGTTCTTTCACCGCTGTAATGGATCGTTCAATCATATCTTCCGTAATAAACGGTCTGGCTCCATCATGAATCATAACATATGCCGCATCCTGTATTGCAGCAATTGCCTGATAAACCGACTCATATCTTTCCTTTCCACCGGAAATTACCTGACTCACCTTATCCAGGCCATATTTTTTTACTATTTCCTGCTGACAATACTCTATTTCTCCCGCACCTGTAACCAGCACAATATCATCTACCACGCTATCCTGAAAACTTTTCAAAGCGTAATATACTACCGGATATCCATGCAGCATCATAAATTGTTTTTGTAAACTACTGCGCATCCGGCTTCCTCTGCCTGCAGCAAGCACTACCGCCGTTACCTTATCATGCTGTGCCATATGTTACCTCTCTCCTAACTTCAAGTTTGGAACTGCATTCAAATCAAGTCCATGTCGTGTCCCGTTCATGTATTCATAGTATCCGGCAGCACCAATCATAGCCGCATTATCTGTGCATAGTATCGGTGACGGATGATAAAATGTCAGCTGTTTCTCAGAGCACGCACATGCTAATGCAGCCCGAAGTGCAGAATTTGAAGCCACTCCGCCTGCAACTGCAACTTGATCTATATGCAATGTCTCTGCTGCCAATATTGTATGTTCTGTCAGCACCTCTACGACGGCCTTTTGAAACGATGCCGCCACGTCAGCACGGTTAATCTCTTCCCCTTTCATCTCACATTGATTCAGATAATTCAACACTGCAGACTTAATCCCGCTAAAACTAAAATCATATGGCGAATCTGCAAATTTTGCCTTTGGAAAAATGATAGCATCCGCATTTCCTTCTTTGGCTAAAGCATCAATTTTGGGTCCTCCCGGGTATCCAAGTCCTATCGCTCTGGCAACTTTATCAAATGCTTCCCCAGCAGCATCATCCCGCGTTCTGCCTAATATCTCATATTCTCCATAGTCTGATACCTTTACCAGATGAGAGTGGCCTCCCGACGCGACCAGACATATAAACGGAGGTTCTAACTCCTTGTTTTCTATGTAATTGGCCGAAATATGTCCCTCAATATGATGTACTCCTACCAGTGGGATCTGTCTTGCGTATGCTATCGCTTTCGCTGCAGACACGCCGACAAGCAGAGCCCCAACCAGTCCTGGACCATAGGTCACCGCAATCGCATCTATCTCGTCTAGAGTTGTATCTGCATCTGCCAACGCCTGCAAAATCACCTGATTGATTTTCTCAACATGCTTTCTAGAAGCAATTTCAGGCACAACGCCACCATACAATGTATGCAGTGGCACCTGCGATGATATCACATTTGATCTGACATCTCTTCCATTTATGACCACTGAAGCGGCAGTCTCATCGCACGATGATTCAATTCCTAATATCTTTATATCACTCATATTTTCTCCTTTGGGCATATCTTTAAAAAACGCATCTGTCAATCTACATCAGCCCATCCGTATATTTTCCAATGATCCAATCCATCCTTCTCCAACGCATAGACCTGGTCTATCCGTGTAGATGTTGTTCCCACTTTTGCATTCAAGGTTATATTGATCTTAGCATATTCTACGCCATCAATTGTGTCATATGTAATCTGACTTGCCTCTTCTATCACACTTCCTATAATATATTTTTTATCCTCTTGATTGGATTTCCGATCCTGTTTCAATGTGTTTAGCTGGGATACTTCATCGGTATATTCTTTCATCTCTTCCGCATAAAGATTCCTCATTGCACTGACAAGCCCGGACAACTCATCCTCCTTGGTATCTTTTGCGTATACCTGCTTCAAATACCTGCAATACAGTTTCATGACATCTCGCACCGTCTTAGGATACTCGTTTTCAAAGTCATACGAAATCAGCTTCTCCATCTCTGTCTTTGCCGTATTCGCCGTTTTCTCTTTTGTAACATTCTGTGTCAAACGAAAAAAGCAAAACAAGATCAATGCTCCAACAATAATAAGCAGCCCTATCGTCCGTGCCATATTTTGTTTTTTCATAGGCTATTCCTCCTCAAAATCCAATACCATTTCCTGGCGGTCTTTCGCGGCTACCACCCTGTCAAATATTTTATGCACCGCATCCATATATGGTTCCGGACGCACCAACGAAGGACTGTAATGTGTCAACCACATCTGTCCTACCTGTGCTTCTCGCCCTATCCTGGCAGCTTCATAAAATGTCATATGTTTCTTATCTTTCGCCTTCTGTTCCAATTCCGGATCTCCATACATTCCTTCACATATAAACAGATCAGAACCCTTTGCGTTGTCTATAATGGATTGTGTCGGTCTGGTATCCGTACAATAAGTGATCTTCAATCCCTTTCTCGGCTCCCCAAGCACCATATCCTGTGTATAGACCCCTGTCGATGTCGTAATGGTTTCACCCTTTTGTAAGCGATTCCAATATGTGATCGGAATCCCCAATGCCCTTGCCTTTTCAACCTGAAACTTTCCGGCACGCTCCAGTGAAAAACTATATCCATAACAGGTCACACTATGCTGTACTCTGAATGCATGCACCCTAAGACCGCAAAGATCTAAATCCTGTTCTTCCTGTTCCAATTCAATAAATCGAATCGGAAATGGCAGTTCGGGAGCGATCATCCGAAGTGCATTCACAATCTTTTCCACTCTTTTCGGGCCGACGATCGTAAGTGGAGTATGCTTTTCAGCATTTCCAAGCGTCAGTAAAAAACCTGGCAATCCACTAATATGATCAGCATGAAAATGCGTAAAACATATCACATCTACCGGTTTCACGCTCCATCCCAGCTGTCTGATTGATGTCTGGGTTCCTTCCCCACAATCTACTAAAATGCTCTTTCCGTTATAACGCAGCATCATCGCCGTCAACGCCCGATATGGTAAAGGCATCATGCCCCCTGTTCCTAACAGACATACATCAATCATATTATTTCTCTCTTTCTCTATCACTATAAAAACTCAGTTGCTTCCGTCATTTCTATCGGGATTGCAAAACCCGCAATCCATTTATCATAACACACTTCACACAGGTTCATCCGGTGCAGTTGTCCATCCTTGTCCGAAAAAAATCCCCATGTTTTTTCTATATGCAGATAATCCTGTGTGCCGTCCCCTGCGTAAACAGGAATTACCTGTCCACACTGATTACAAATAACCGGTTCCAGACTCATTGCGCATTCCTCCACCATTTGTATGATATTGTATATAGTAATGCCTTTGTCTTAAAAAATCCAGTGACAATTATAGGTAATTGCTATTTACTTCTCTGCATAATACCGGCATCTTCCGGCGGATTCTGATAATATGCTTTTCTAACTGCAATCTTGTGGAAATTATATTTTTCGTACAAATGAATCGCGGCTACATTATGGATCCGCACCTCTAATGTTACGGTATCAATATACAGGCTGTCTGCCTTGGCAAGCAATGTCTCCATGAGGTTATCAGCAACACCCTGTCTCCGAAAATCAGGGTGCACAGCTATATTCACCAGATCCGCACTATCGATCATTGTATACAGTGCAGCAAACCCAACAATCCGATCTGCATTATGTGCCACAAAATATAACTGATCCTTTGACAACAGGGCATTTTGAAAGTCTTCTAATGTCCATGTTGTAGATGGAAATGCAATCTGTTCAATTTCATACACCTGCACACAGTCCTGTGCCTGCATCAATCTGATCTCACACCTGTTCATGCCTGTGTTTCTCTCTTTCCTGGCGTTCACGCTCTGCCTGCGACAATCTCAGATATTCCGGTGCATGCTCTGTAGCAGTCTGGATTCTTCCCTGATGCACATAATCCCATGCTCGCATCCCCACTGCACCTGCTCTTTGTCTGTTAAGATGTGCCGGTGCATAAATATGCTTTCTTGTTAATTCCTGATCTATGATATCCTTATACACTGGTACACCATCGCCCAGAAACACCGTTGTTCCTTCTTCTTGCTGCAATTTCTGCAAAAGATCATGAATATCCATAGGCATCTGATCCATATCCACCCGTAATACATTATCCTCAAAATGATAAATTCCCGTATACACCTGATTCCGCCTTGCATCCATAATAGGACAAATTCTATACGCAGAACCGCATAGATTCATCGCCAGACCCTCCAGTGTAGGTACAGCTACAACCGGAAGATCTAATGCCAGCCCCAGTCCCTTAACGGTTGCCGAACCAATCCTTAGTCCGGTAAATGATCCCGGCCCACCGGCAACCGCCAGATAATCAAGCTCCGATAAATCAATCTGCGCCATCTTTACTATTTCATCTATCATCGGCATCAAGGTCTGCGAATGTGTCTTCTTATGATTGACATTATATTCTGCGATCACAGTATCCTCTGTCATAATTGCAACAGAAGCTACCAGACCTGAACTGTCCACTGCTAATAACTTCATTATGATCTCCTATCAATTTCTATTGTGCGGTAATCAAACCCTTGTTGCAGATCCTTTGAGATGGTAATCTCATATCGGTCTTTTGGTAATATGTCTGATATTAATTCCGCCCATTCGATCAGACATATTCCATCACCACATATCATATCATCAAATCCAATCTCGTACATTTCTTCCACATCGCTAATACGATATACATCCATATGATAAAATGGCAGTCTGCCTTCATCATATTCCTGCACGATCGTAAATGTCGGGCTTGTGATTGCTTCTGTAATACCCAGTCCCGCTGCAAACCCTTGAGAAAATACTGTTTTCCCCACACCAAGATCTCCGTTTAAACAATACACCTCACCTGCATGGGCATTTTGACCCAGCTGCTTTGCAAACGCATAGGTTTCCTGGGCACTATTACTTCTATACAACATATCTGCTTCCTCTCTATTATCCCTTAGCTGTATGCAGATGTTCTGAAATACACTGCTCTACAGCCTGTGCATCTTCACCCACCTGATCTAACGGAAAGATAAAGGCATGTACCTTCGAAGTATAAACCATCAATACACCACCAAATTTGCGCTGTCTGGTCAGCATGTTCCACGCCACCTCTTGGGATTCTTCACCTTGGGAAACTGCAATTCCCTCTTCAGTCAGCATGTAATGCAGCGGAGCCTTATACGCCGGATTTGTCAGGATCTGCTGCTTTGCCTTAGACAACAGCATCAATGGATTGACAACAGTAAATGCCAGTGCGATCACAATCAGAATCATCTTTCCTGCGTCGTCATAAGAATCATAACTCGTCACCAGCAGAAAAATGGCAATCACACTCAAAAATACACCAAACCAGCCATGCAACCCACTGTATGTATGGCATATTAAAAACTTATACAGATCCTTTGTACGCATTTTTACATCAAATTCTATCTGTCTGTCCATATCTTTCTCCTGTTATAGCTTCATTGTCAGCTGAATCCTCTTACGCTTCAGATCCACAGACATTACTTTGACTTCCACAATATCACCTACGCTCACGACATCCAGCGGATGCTTGACGAACTTCTTATCTGTCAGCTGTGATATATGCACCAGACCGTCTTCATGTACGCCAATATCAACAAATGCACCAAAATCTATTACATTCCGTACAGTCCCTTTCAGTATCATTCCCTCTTTCAGATCTTCCATAGATAACACATCTGTCCGCAGAATTGGCTTCGGCATATCTTCTCTCGGATCTCTTGCCGGCTTTTCCAGCTCTTTTACAATGTCAGTCAGCGTGACTTCTCCCACTTCCAGATCTTTTGCCAGCTTTTTCTTATCCCCTGCCACCATAGACAATCCGATCAATCCTTTGCTTGTCACATCCGATAACTGATAGCCCAATCTGCTTAACAACTTCTCTGTCACATCATAGCTCTCCGGATGTACACTTGTCGCATCTAACGGATTTTTTCCATCGGTGATCCGAAGGAATCCGGCACATTGTTCAAACGCCTTAGGACCCAGCTTTGATACCTTTAACAACTGTTTTCTATCCGTAAACCGTCCATTTTCCTCACGATAAGACACAATATTTTTGGCAATTGTTTTAGAAATGCCCGATACATACTCTAATAATGACGCCGAAGCCGTATTCAGATCTACGCCAACACGGTTTACAACATCTTCCACCACTGCGTTTAATGACTCTCCCAGTTTCTTCTGATTCATATCATGCTGATACTGTCCAACACCAATCGCCTTTGGATCTATCTTAACAAGCTCAGCCAGCGGATCCTGTACTCTTCTGGCAATGGAGGCTGCACTTCTTTGTCCTACATCAAACTCCGGAAATTCTTCTGTTGCAAGAGCACTCGCTGAATATACAGATGCACCTGCCTCATTTGTAATCACATAATGCACCTGCTCCGGAATCTTTTTTAATAGATCCACAATGATCTGTTCAGATTCTCTTGATGCAGTGCCATTCCCTACAGAAATCAAAGTAATGCCGTATTTTTTGATCAGAGCATGAACTTTTTTCTCTGCCTCCGCCACTTTCTTCTGTGGCTCCGTTGGATAAACGACTACAGTATCCAATACTTTTCCCGTAGCATCTACTACTGCCAGTTTACATCCTGTTCTAAATGCAGGATCCCATCCTAACACAACCTGCCCGGAAATCGGTGGTTGCATCAGAAGCTGCTGCAGATTCTTGGCAAATACAACGATTGCACCATCCTCCGCCTTCTCTGTCAGCTCACTTCTTACATCCCGCTCAATCGACGGTGCAATCAATCTGTCATAACTGTCCGCAATTGCTTGTTTTAATAATAGTTCTGTATATATATTATCGCCCGTAATCACTTTCTTTTCCAGATAGCCAAGCACGCGCTCTACCGGTACATCTATCTTGATCGTCAGAATTTTCTCTTTTTCTCCACGATTCATTGCCAGAATCCGATATCCGGCAGCTTTTTTTACGGGTTCCTTAAAATCATAATACATTTCATAGACAGACTGTACGGAATCATCCTTCGCAACAGAAATAATCACGCCTTCCTTCATCGTAAAGTCCCTGATATAAGAACGGTATTCTGCATTATCAGAGATGCCCTCTGCAATGATATCCAATGCGCCATCAATTGCTTCCTGTACGCTAGCTACATTTTTTTCATCGGAAACGAAATCCGCTGCATCTTCCGTTACCGGATGTTTCGTCATTTGCAGCAGAATTAAATTCGCCAGTGGCTCTAGTCCCTTTTCTTTTGCAACGGTCGCTCTGGTTCTTCTTTTTTGCTTATACGGACGATACAGATCCTCCACGGCAACTAATGTCTTAGCCTCCCGAATCTGTTTTTCCAATTCTTCAGTCAGTTTCTCCTGCTCTGCAATACTCTGGATCACCGTATTTTTTCGGTCTTCCAGATTTCTAAGGTAGGTTAGTCTCTCATCCAGCTTTCTTAATACTTCATCGTTCAGAGATCCTGTTGCCTCCTTACGATATCTTGCAATAAATGGAATTGTACATCCCTCATCTATCAGTTTTACCGCAGCCTCTACCTGGCTTATCTTTACGCCTAATTCCTGCGCTATGATCTTCTCTATCTCCATTTTTTCGCATACCGGCATGTCTACATATCTGCCGGATCATCCTTTCTATAAATCTAATGTAATCTTTCTACCGCATGGCTTATATGCATCATAGGAAACCCCTGCTTTATCAAACATCATCTTGGATGCAATCGTAGCCTCGGTATCTGCATACTTATCTGACAGATATACGACACGCTTGATACCACATTGAATAATTGCCTTAGCACATTCATTGCACGGAAACAGTGTGGAATAGCAAGTTGCTCCTTTCAATGAGCCCCCACTATAATTCAGTATTGCATTCAACTCAGCATGACATACAAAGAAATATTTGTTCTCCAGTGCGCCACCTGCTTTCCCCCATGGCATTTCATCATCATTACATCCTGTTGGCATTCCATTGTAACCCATAGATAAAATCTTATTATTCTCATCTACAATACATGCGCCAACCTGTGTATTGGGATCCTTGCTGCGTTCTGCGGACATCATGGCAATCCCCATGAAATACTGATCCCAGCTCAAATAATCTGTTCTCTTCATATTCATCTATGCTCCTCCATGCGTATCTTTCTATATCGTAATCAAACACCCATCCGACATCGACTTTTATATCTCAATACTTTCTACATCAGCCAGTTCTAACAACATAAGCCTATCCTTATCCATCGCAGCATTCTCCACAAGGCGGTTGGCCTGATTGGATATTGCTTCCTCAAGATAATTTCTGACATTTCTGGCATTGCCAAAATTCTCCGGCGGATTGGCACACAATCTTTCAAAACGCAGTTTCAAATACTCTCTTGCCTGCTTTGCAAGTCTGTAATCCGACTTGGCCGCCTGATATTCAAATATCCGAATCAACTCATCAGCAGTATAATCCGGGAAGAAAATATGTTTGTTAAATCTAGAACGGAGTCCGGGATTTGCATCCAGAAATGTCTGCATTTCCCTCTCGTATCCGGCTGCAATCACAATCAGATCGGAGCGGTTATCCTCCATTTCTTTATTTAATATGTCGATTGCTTCCTGTCCAAAATCGCCTTCCCCTTTGTTGTTGGACAACGCATATGCCTCATCAATAAATAACACCCCGCCCTTCGCACGCTCTATAACATCTTTGACCTTAACGGCGGTTTGTCCCATATAGCCGGCAACTAATCCGGAACGGTCTACCTCGACCAACTGTCCCTTCGACAAAACACCGAGTGCATAATATATTTTGGCGAGAATTCTTGCCACTGTCGTTTTGCCTGTTCCGGGATTACCTGTAAACACAAGATGTCTGGCAACCTTAGGTGCTTGCAGCCCCTGTTCTTCCCGGATCTTGCTGATCTTTAGGAGATTCACAATATTCCCCACTTCATGTTTCACGGAATCCAACCCTGTCAGCCCCATCAGCTCATTATACAGGCTATCCAAAGACTCATCCGCCTTAGGTTGTTCAATCTTTCCTACAAATTCGGTCTCACCATTCTCTGCCTCCTTCGGTGTTTCTCCATGTCGGTACGGCAATACAATTCTTGTATTTTCATCCGCAGTCCGTATTTGTTTAATATACACATCTAACAGGATACCGTACTGGGTCAATGCATCTATCTCACTCTGACACACCGCATGGTTGCAGGCGATAAACTGCCTGCCAAGGTTGTAAAATGTTGCTGTATACAATTCTGTCAGATTGTATGCATGAAGTCCCAATGTGTACTCCACCCCTACATTTTTCCTGACATAATACGGCAGGGATGCCGGTACCTTTTTGAGAAATTCTCCATGGTCAATTTGATTTTTTTCCATATAACGGAGCAATCCCGCCTGATCAAAGTTGTAATCTAACAGTTTATTAATAAACTTAATCTCCTCCGGATGCAGCTTTCCGTCCGCCATTCCCAGATACAACAAGTAGTTTAAAATATCTATTTTAAGTATGTCTTCTAAATTGATATCACCATTGGAACGAATCAATTCTTCTCTTGTGATGGCCTTCGTCCGTTCCATCAAAGTCACATACAAATTCTTTGTCATATTCTTCTCATTTACATACATGTATGATCTCCCTCTCTCCTATTTGTGTGTTTTCTCATGTATACAATCTATACCCGCATAAAAAGAAATAGAGTCACCCATAGGTGACTCCATTTTATCACATTTCGTATCTGCTCTCAAGTAAGAACTCTGTAACCACTAAAAATCTACCCGAATGCTATTGATAACATTTGGCAGTTTAGCAATTGCCTCAGCAAAAGCAGCCTCCGTCATTGCTTCTGTCACAAATGCCGTCTCCTCTGTTACACCTTCTGCCTTCACATACTCCACATCGCCAAAATCCTCATTGATCCGATCCATGTCATCCAGATCATTTCCACTGATTCTGACAAAGAACCGATGCATAGCATCTTCAAATCTGCCAAGCTCCAGTTTTTCCTCAGACCAGGTTACCTGAATGTTGTCATGCAAATGCTTTACCGCATCCACCACATCCGATACAACAGCACTGGCAGTTGGAAGCTTTCCGGCACCACGACCATAAAACATCAGGTCATCTACCATATTTCCATGCACCATCACAGCATTAAACACGCCATTGACAGGAAATAGCGGATGCTTCTTTTTGATCATTACCGGTGCTACCATTGCATATACTGTGCCATCTACCTTCTTAGCAGTACCAAACAGCTTAATCTGTGCTTTCATATGCTTCGCATACTTAATATCAATATCAGAAATACGGGTAATGCCTTCTGTATGAATATCTTCATAATCAACCTGCTTGCCATATGCAAGAGATGTCAGGATTGCAATCTTACGACATGCATCATAACCTTCTACATCAGCTTCCGGATTTCTTTCTGCATAACCCTTATCCTGTGCATCCTTCAATACACTTTCAAAATCAGATCCCGCCTCTGTCATTTCTGACAGAATATAGTTCGTGGTTCCATTCAAAATGCCTGTAATCTCTGTAATATCATCTGCTGTAACGCTGGACACTAATGGTCTGATAATCGGAATTCCACCACCAACGCTTGCCTCAAAAAGAAAATTGATATTCTTCTCCTTCGCAATGGAAAGCAATTGTGCCCCATACTTGGCAACCAGTTCCTTATTGGATGTTACCACACTCTTTCCTGCCTCTAACGCACGTTTTACAAATGCATAGGCCGGATCTACACCTCCCATAACTTCAACAACAACATCTACTTCTTCGTCTTTCACAATCGTCTCATAGTCATGTACTAAAATATTCTCTACCGGATCACCAGGAAATTCTCTAAGATCCAAAACATACTTGATATGAATATCCTGTCCTGCCCTCTGATTGATCAATTCCTGATTCGTGTGGATCACTTCCACAACACCAGATCCTACTGTGCCATATCCTAATACTGCAATGTTTACCATAATGTTCTCCTCACTTTGTTTATTCGTCCTCAGACAGATGTTCTGCCAATGTCCGGACTTCATTTTCTGACAGTATATTTTCCACTGAAATATTAACAGCAATTCCACTGGAAGCATGAATAATACAGTCTATATATGTCGTATCCTCGCTACAGATCAGCTTTGGCGTTGGAAGTCTGTCTTCCTGTGAAACATCCTCTATTCCCTGAATAGAATCCACTTCAAATCCTATTACATACCCATGAATATAGGTCAGGATCAACTTGCACGCTGCTGTATTCTCTTCTAATCCAAAGCGTGACCTCAGACTATATACCGGTACAACCTCGCCTCTCAGGTTAATGATTCCCTTAATATGTGGCGGGCAATTAGGAATCGGAATCACAGTATAATTCTCTTCAATTTCTTTTACGAACATCAGATCAATACTATATGCTTCATCATGTAATCGAAAAACAATATATCTTGATTCTGCCATACTAATTTCCTTCCTTTCCCTGATTTAACCATTTCAGATAGGCGTTCATAAACATTTCTATCCCACCATCCAACACAGCCTGGACATTTCCGGTTTCCGCATTGGTACGATGATCCTTAACCATAGTGTACGGCTGCATCACATACGAGCGTATCTGGCTTCCCCAGCCGTTATCTAGAATCTCACCACGGATATCCGAAATCCGTTCCAGATGTTCCTGTTGTTTAATGACATACAATTTAGATGCCAGCATCTTCATCGCACGATCCTTATTCTTGTGCTGTGACCTTTCATTCTGGCACTGTACTACAACACCGGTCGGGATATGCGTGATTCTGACTGCCGAATCAGTCTTGTTAATATGCTGTCCTCCGGCACCGGAAGCCCGATAAGTATCCACGCGGATATCTGACTCATTGATCTCAACCGACACATCGTCAGGGAGATCAGGCACTACATCACAAGATGCAAAAGAAGTCTGCCTCTTACCAGCTGCATTAAACGGTGATATTCGAACCAGACGATGTACACCCTTTTCTGATTTCAAATATCCATATGCATTTTCTCCATGAATCTGCACTGTAACAGTCTTGATTCCGGCTTCATCTCCATCCAGATAATCCAGTACCTCTGTTGTAAACCCATGTTTCTCAGCCCATCTTGTGTACATCCGATATAGCATTCCTACCCAGTCACAGGATTCTGTACCACCTGCCCCTGCATGCAGGGTGAGCACCGCATCATCCTTGTCAAACTCACCGGACAACAATGTTGTGATCCGAAGTGTCTCCAGACGATCTGCAAATTCTGTAATCATCGGTCCGATCTCTTCAATCAATTCAGGATCTTCTTCCTCCTGTGCCATTTCAATCATTGTCTCGGTGTCTTCATATGCTGTCTGTATCGCATTGAATTCCATCAGGGTATCTTTCATTCCCTTGACTTTTTTCATGACTTCCTGCGAATGCGCAACATCATCCCAAAATCCCGGTGCTTCCATTTCATTTTCATATTTTTCTATTTCATTTGACAATGTATCGATGTCAAAGTGAATCCCTCACTTCATTAAGGGGAGACTTGTATTCGGTTAATTTCAATCTGTACTGATCTAATTCAAGCACCCAACTCACCTCTTTCTATGCTCTGGTCGATCCGTCTGATCGTTATCACTTTCCTCTGCCACAACACTGCTTATATTTCAGTCCACTTCCGCAAGGACACGGATCATTCCGTCCTATCTTTGCAGCCTTTTTGATCGGGCCCTTCGCAACACTATCATCCTTATTGGTACCGGTAACCTTTGCAACCTGCTCACGCTCAACCTTTTGTTCGATCTTAACATGCATCAATGCACGCACAGTATCCTCACGTATGGAATCCGTCATCGCCTCAAACATTTCAAATCCGGCAAACTTATACTCGACAACCGGATCCCGCTGGCCTAAAGATTGTAAACCAATACCCTGTCTTAACTGAACCATATCATCAATGTGATCCATCCACTTACGATCGATGACCTTTAACAGAATCACACGCTCTAACTCTCTGATATGCTCCGGCTCAGGAAACTCTGCTTCCTTCGCCTCATATACTGCAATTGCTTCTGTCTTCAACCGCTGCTTCAACTCGCTGACCTTGCCATGCTTCTTTTCCTCTTCCGTCAATTCAATCGGCTCCAACGGAATAATCGGAATTAACAACTGATTCAGTTCGGTCAGATCCCAATCTTCAGCTGACAGTTCATCTGAAATACAATGGTCTACTGTCTTCTCAACGGTATCCGTAATCATCTTACAGATCACATCCCGCATACTCTCTCCGTCCAACACACGACGGCGTTCACTGTAGATCACTTCCCGCTGATCGTTATTTACCTGATCATAGTCAAGCAGGCTCTTACGGATGGCAAAGTTATTGCCCTCAATCTTCTGTTGTGCTCGCTCAATAAACTTCGTGATCGTCTTGTGCTGAATCTCTTCTCCCTCCGGAATGTTCAACGCATCATAAATCGACATCAAACGCTCGGATCCAAACAGACGCATCAGATCATCCTCCAAAGACAGATAGAACTTTGATTCACCCGGATCACCCTGACGACCGGCACGTCCACGAAGCTGATTGTCGATTCGTCTTGATTCATGCCGTTCTGTACCGATAATCTTCAGACCACCTAATTCCTTCACGCCATCGCCAAGCTTAATATCTGTACCACGGCCTGCCATATTCGTGGCAATCGTCACGGCACCCATCTGTCCTGCCTGTGCTACTATCTCTGCCTCAAGCTCATGAAATTTAGCATTCAACACCTTATGTTCAATATGTTTCTTCGTCAGCATGTGTGAGAGTTCTTCTGATGCTTCGATCGTAATCGTACCCACCAAAACAGGCTGTCCCTTCTCATGGGATGCTACAATCTCATCCACAATTGCTTTTAACTTCTCACGGCGTGTCTTATAAATAGAATCCTCGTGATCTATACGCTGTACCGGAAGGTTCGTAGGAACCACAACAACATCCATACCATAGATCTCTCTAAATTCCTGTTCCTCTGTCAGCGCCGTACCGGTCATACCGGCTTTCTTCTTGTATTTGTTAAAGAAATTCTGGAAAGTGATCGTTGCAAGTGTTTTGCTCTCTCTCTTTACCTTTACATTCTCTTTTGCCTCAATCGCCTGATGCAGTCCGTCTGAATATCTTCTTCCCGGCATAATACGTCCGGTAAACTCATCAACGATCAGCACTTCATCATCACGAACCACATAATCCTTATCCCGGAACATCAAGTTGTGTGCCCGCAGTGCTAATATAATATTATGCTGGATCTCAAGATTTTCCGGATCCGCAAGATTGTCAATATGGAAGAACTTCTCAACCTCTTCTACACCCTGTGCAGTCAGCATGATCTGCTTATCCTTCTCATTAACCAGGAAATCACCATCTTCCTCGATATCATTTCCCATCAGGATATCCATCTTGCTGAGTTCTCCATCTGAAGAACCACGCTTCATCTTTCTGGTCAGAAAATCACACATTCTGTATAGATCAGTAGACTTGCCACTCTGACCGGAAATGATCAACGGCGTACGGGCCTCATCAATCAAAACGGAGTCTACCTCATCCACAATCGCATAGTGCAAATCTCTCTGTACAAGCTGTTCCTTGTAAATGACCATGTTATCACGCAGATAATCGAACCCCAGCTCATTGTTGGTAATATATGTGATATCACAGTTATATGCTTCCCGTCTTTCATCATTTGATGAACTGTTCAGAATGATGCCAACCTTCAAGCCCAGAAACTCATGTACCTGTCCCATCCATTCCGCATCACGCTTTGCCAGATAATCATTTACAGTCACGATATGCACACCCTTGCCCTCTAAGGCATTCAAATATGCAGGTAATGTAGATACCAATGTTTTTCCTTCACCGGTACGCATCTCCGGTATACGACCCTGATGCAAGATAATACCACCCATCAACTGTACTCTGTAATGTTTCAAATGAAGCACTCTGTCTGCAGCTTCCCTGACCACCGCAAATGCCTCCACCAAAAGATCATCCAGTGTCTCGCCATCTGCCAGCCGCTTCTTAAACTCGTCTGTCTTTGCTTTCAATTCTGCATCCGATAACGCCTGCATTGACTCGTCCAATGCCTCAATCTTATCTACCAAAGGCGTTATACGCTTCAGCTCTTTTTCGCTGTGCGTACCAAAAATCTTCTCAAATACTCCCATTTCTATGTCTCCTACTATATACGGCAACTGAGATTGCCATAAAATCATTGTTGTGTAATTTGTCTTTGTTTACAGACAACAATCGTGAACATTGTAACATTTTCATGTTAGATAGGCAAGTGTTATCGCTTGATTATATAATCCTTCATGGTAAATGTACTCCATGCCTTTCCATCCACTTTCTGTTCATCCAGCCCTGCTGCCTGCTTCCACTTCTCCAACTGACTCTCATATGCCAAAGACGCAGTAAACGCGCTCTGTTGGCTATCCATATCCGCTGCATATTCCGGATCATCTTTCGAGATCAGCCGGAATACATTATAGCCGTATATTGTTTCCACGATTCCACTAACCTCGCCTTCATCCATATCCGCAATTGCATCCAAATATTTCTGAGAATCATATTGTTCCATATCTCCATATAGATCGCCTGATGTTGCCGTCACATTGCATTGCTTGGCAATCTCCTCCAGCGATTCCCCCGACTTTGACAACTCCAGTGCTTTCATTGCAAGCTCATACTGTTTTTGTTTATCAGCTTCATTTGCCGGCACAATGGATCCATCTGCATTCGTACGCAGCGTACCATCCGCATCCGTCTTGACCGAAGGGAATAACAGATTGTAAGTATGAAAATAAGTCTTCTTTTCATCATTCTCTTGTAAAACCGATGACCTTAATGCTTTTGCATACTGCTGCTGTGTCAATATTTTTGTCACAAGTGCCTCATTAATATGAAACTTGTCTAAGTAATCTCCAATATCTGAAAGAGTGTTCGCCACATTTTGTGTGATCTCACTCTGGTCTTTCTTCGTCAATGTAATGCCCTGTCGCAATGCATACAAATACATTACTTTGGTATCGATCAGCGTATTCCTTACTTCTGATTTGTATCGTTCTTCATATGTAGTCACGCCGTCATAATACTCATAGAGCATATCTACATTTGATAGATGATACTGAAATGCACATTGCAGTGCATAAAACGAAACTTCATCTATGTATACTTTTTCACTTCCGATTGTAAAGATACGCTTTCTCCGTTCTGCTACTGCAGAAATGATTGATACAACCAAGAGTACCAAAACAATCAGCCATATTCCAAATATCCGCCATTTATTGTGTTGTTTTCCCGATGTACGCTTATGTCCTGTCATACATTCTCCTTTGATATAGAAAAGGGCACTTATATAAGTGCCCTTCTATAGTAATGTTAAGATTAGTTGTTGATCAACTTATCTTCGCCATTCCAGCTATACAGCTTACGAACTTCCTCGCCAACCTTCTCAGCCGGATGCTCTGCAGCAAGCTTTCTCATAGCCTGGAAATGTACCTGACGACCTGCAGGAGACATATCCAGCAAGAACTCCTTCGCAAATGTACCATCCTGAATATCTGAAAGGATCTTCTTCATTGCCTTCTTTGTATCTTCTGTGATGATCTTAGGTCCTGTAATGTAATCACCATACTCTGCTGTATTGGAGATAGAATATCTCATACCTGCAAATCCACTCTGATAAATCAGATCTACGATCAGCTTCATCTCATGAATACACTCAAAATATGCATTTCTTGGATCATAACCAGCCTCACACAATGTCTCAAAACCAGCCTGCATCAATGCACACACACCACCACAAAGTACAGCCTGCTCACCAAAGAGGTCTGTCTCTGTCTCTGTTCTGAATGTTGTCTCAAGAACGCCGGCTCTTGCACCACCGATAGCTAATGCATATGCTAACGCAATATCCTGAGCCTTACCTGTAGCGTCCTGCTCTACAGCTACCAGACAAGGAACACCCTTGCCAACCTGATACTCTGAACGTACTGTGTGACCAGGTCCCTTAGGTGCTACCATTGTAACATCAACATCTGCCGGTGGCTTAATACATCCAAAATGAATATTGAAACCATGTGCAAACATTAACATGTTGCCTGCTTCCAGGTTTGGCTCAATATCCTTCTTATACATATCAGCCTGTAACTCGTCGTTAATCAGAATCATAATGATATCTGCCTTCTTTGCCGCCTCAGCTGCTGTGTATACTTCAAATCCCT
This sequence comes from uncultured Lachnospiraceae bacterium, assembly GCA_934293375.1. GTDB lineage: Bacteria > Bacillota > Clostridia > Lachnospirales > Lachnospiraceae > RGIG6919. The sequence goes on from CAKQYS010000006.1 coordinate 17,940, forward strand.
GAGCCTCTGCCTTAGCCCATGACTTGCTTCCTTCATACAAACCAATAATGACATTGCAACCTGACTCCTTAGCATTTAATGCGTGTGCATGTCCCTGGCTACCATAGCCAATAATTGCGATTGTCTTTCCATCTAACAGGGAAAGATTACAATCTTCCTGATAAAAAATCTTTGCTTCTGACATAATTATTCCTCCTGAATTAATTAAATATATGTAGCATTACGCCGGTGTGCGAAGTAGAATGCATAACGCATCCGTTCTCAGGCCGAGTAATTACTCACCAAAACTACCACGAGACAGACCTGTAAGACCTGTACGAACCAGATTCTGAATCGTAAATCCATCCAACAATCTGATAAATGCTTCAATCTTATTGACATTTCCTGTCAACTCAATCATAAGTGAATCAACTGATACATCCACAATCTTGGCACGGAATACATCGGCAATCGCAATAATCTGCTGCTTCTCATCCTTATCCGCCGCTACCTGAACCAGTACCAGTTCCCGACAAACAGAAGAACCATCCTTTAGAACTTCAACACTTCTGACATCCTCAAGCTTCAATAACTGTTTCTCAATCTGATTCAGAATTCTGTCATCTCCGCTGACAACTACTGTCATTCTCGAATAGGCAGGATCCTCTGTCACACCTACCGTCAAGCTGTCAATATTATATCCCCGGCGGCTGAACATACCTGAAACGCGTCCAAGTACACCGGAAGTATTATCAACCAATAACGAAAGTACTCTCTTCTTCATGTAATCACCTTTCCGTATCATGCTGTGTCTATGGGCTGCATTCCCATATGACCTGATATCTACATGCCATTTTATCAATTCTTGCTTTTATTGTCAATGACCATGCCATTGGTTTCAAAAAAATCCTTCTAAATGTTCCATTCCCATTATGATTGGTTCAACAGGCGGTCCACCAGCCTGACTGCTTCTGCCGCATCCTTAGAATAACCATCCGCATGAATTTCATCTGCAAAGTCCTGCGTGATCACTGCGCCTCCAATGATCACTTTCACATCTATCTGTTCTTTTTTTACCAATTCAACCACTTCCTGCATTTTCATCATCGTGGTTGTCATCAAGGCTGACAATCCGATCACAGCAGCGTGATGTTCTTTTGCTGCCTCTATGATCTTTGATGCAGGCACATCCTTTCCCAGATCCACTACATGATATCCATAATTCTTTAACATCAATACTACCAGATTCTTACCAATATCATGGATATCTCCTTCCACTGTAGCCATAATGATAGTAGCTTTCGGAGTCTCATCATCCGGATGCACGAGCAGCGGTTCAATCTTCTGAATTGCCATTTCCATCGTCTCTGCACTGGCAATCAGCTGCGGCAGAAAATAGATTTTTTTATTAAACAGATCACCGACCTCATTAATTGCCGGAATCAGCATCGTATCGATTATCGTCTGAGGATCCTGCTGATTTGCCAGCAGTCTCTCCACTTCTGCTACTACCGCTGATTTATTTCCTTTTAAGACCATCTCATACAAGGCCGGTCTGACACTCTTTTGTGACGACTCCGCATTCTGCGTGGCAGTATCTGCTACATCAGATCCCACCGCATCCTTCATCTTATTCATTCTCTCGATATAACGGACATCTGCCCCTTCTTTATCAACCAGAAGATCCGTAGCAAATGCAGCATTCATGAGCATATCCTGACTCGGATTTGCGATTGCCATAGTCAGCCCGTTTGCAATTGCCATCGTTAAAAACGCTGTGTTTACATTCATTCTCTCCGGCAATCCGAATGATATATTGGATAATCCACAGATCGTGGCCAGTTCAAGCTGATTCTTACAATACGCAATCGTCTCTAATGTTTCGATTGCTGCCCGCTTGTTCGCTCCTACTGTTGCAACCAGTCCATCCACAATAATATCTTCTTTGGAAAATCCCTGTCTGAAGGCTTCTTCCATAATCGTATGAATGATACCGATCTTCTCTTCTTTTGACTTTGGCAGTCCTTCATCAGAGAGTGGAAGCAGAATAAACATCGCACCATATCGTTTTGCGATCGGCAGCAGCTTTTCAAATTTTTCTTTTTCCAGCGAAATGGAATTGATCAAAGCCCGTCCCGGATATACCCGAAGTGCTGCTTCAATGATATCCACATGACTGGAATCGATACAAAGTGGCAGATTGACCAGACTGCTGACTTCATACAATACCTTCAGCATCATTTCTTTCTCATCAATACCATTCATACCCATATTGATATCCAATACAGAGGCTCCCATTTTTTCCTGTTCCTCTGCCATGGTGAGCACCATATCCAATTTGCCTTCTCGAAGCTCTGCCTGTAATTTTTTCTTACCGGTCGGATTGATTCTCTCACCCACAACACGAAACGCACCGTTAATGTCGATATCAATCGTCTGTCTCTCGGAGCTTAATACTCTTCTCTTATGATTGTTAATCTCCGGAATCTCCATAGACTTGACCTGCCTTGCAAGTGCAGCAATGTGTGCCGGCGTGGTACCACAACATCCGCCCACAATATTGGCACCCGCTTCTACCAAGAGCCTTCCGTCTGCCGCAAACTCCTCCGGCATCATCCGGTATACAGTCTGTCCATCTACCAGTTCCGGCATTCCCGCATTTGGTTTTGCCATGATCGGAATGTTCGCATATGCCTTCATCTCCTGTACGATCGGTACCATACGATCCGGTCCTGTCGAACAGTTCACACCTATCACATCTACGCCAAGGCTCTGCAGCGTCACAACTGCAGTTTTAGGATCCGTTCCATACAATGTACGGCCATTCTCTGCATAAGTCAGGCTTGCCATAATCGGCAGCTCACAAGTCTCCTGGATGGCAATCACAGCCGCTCTTGTCTCTGCAAGGCTCATCATGGTTTCTATCACAAACAGATCTACACCTGCCTCTACCATATAGCGTGCCTGTTCCTTGTAAATGTCCACCAGTTCTTCAAATTGCAATGTTCCCATCGGATACAACATCTGTCCGGTCATCGTAATATCCCCGGCAACATATCCACGGTACCCTTCCAGTGCAACCGCTTTCCTGGATAATGCAACCAGCTTCTGATTCATTGCTTCTACCTGATCTTCCAGTCCATATTCTTCCAATTTTAACCTATTACCGGAAAATGTTGGAGCAAACACAATATCTGTACCCGACCGGATATATGCCCGCTGTAAATCCACCAACACATCCGGATGCTGCAGGATCCACTGCTCCGGACATGCCCCAGTCGGCATCCCTGCCTTTTGCAGATTCGTTCCTGTCGCACCATCTAACACAATAATGCGACTATTGATCAGTCTTCTAAATTCATCTCTTGTCATCGGGCTTCCTCCGTTTTGTCATTCATTTATAGCCGTATTTTCGTTCCTTTTCCTGCCCGTTTGGCCGGTTTAAACCGGCTTACGGATACTAACTGGTTCTGCATCAATATCTCATCGGAGACATCTGCCGTATACGCATGTCGTACCTGATCTCCCTCCGATAATGCGATTCCCTTGACACCGGCAGCAGTTTTTTTCTGAAGCGGCACTTCCTCAAGCTTAAACCGCAGCACAAATCCATTCTCTGACTCCAATATCACTTCTGATCTGTCTGCAACGCCGACATAAACAAGCTTACCTTCCTTTAGCTTATATGCATCGATCAACTTCTTTGCAGCAATAAACTCCGATGCCTCAACCTGTTTTACAAAACCCTGACTGTGTACAAATAAAAGTGTCTTATCCGCCACAAACATCTCCGGCAGCATAAACAATACCTCATCCTCATGATCCAATCCGCAAAGCGTATCCAACGGCACACCCTTTTCTTTATACTTTGTACATGGTATCGCCGATGCCTTACAGGTTCCTCTCTTACCTGACTCCGTAAATACCATCAGCTTATCTGTATTCATAATCGGAATACACTGTCTGTAATCTGTTAAAATATGTTCCTGATTTCGTTGATATGTTGCTTCGTCCACCAGCTTAATATAGTGGAATCTGTCAACCAACGCGTAGTATAACTGCTCCTTGACAGCCTCCTTCTTTACAATGACCTCTTCCAGATTCTCAATAACAGTCCGTCTCTCCTCACCATATTCCTTGCGAACTTCCAGAAGATCCCGTTTAATCTGGTTCTTCATCTTCCTGTCACTCTCTAATAAACCCGTGTAGATTGCAATATTCTTTCGAGCCTCATCCAGTTCCTTCTTCAACAGATCCAGCTCTAATCCGATCAGCTTGGATAACCGCATATCCAAAATTGCCTCGGTCTGCTTCTCCGTAAAATGTAATTCTTTCGCATCTGCCTCAGAGCCTTTAAATCGGAATGTGATATTATCGGTCTTTCCGTACATCATGCACGCCTTTGCATCCGCACGCTTTCTGGATCCCCGGAGAATCTCTATAATCAGATCTATCACATCCACCGCTTCTATCAGACCGGATTTGATCTCTTCCTTCTCACGCTCTTTTTCCAGCATGTATTGATATTTGTTCTTATAGAGCTGCATCTGATATGCATGAAATTCTGACAGGATCAGCTTCAATGGGCATTGCCTTGGTGCACCATTCACGATCGCTACCATATTCAGACCGTATGTGTCTTCCAGCTTTGCCTGTTTATAGATCAGACTCTTCACTCTTTCGACATTTGCACCTTTCTTCAATTCTATCACAATACGGATACCGTCTTTACCGGAAAGGTTCTTGATATCTGTGATATCTGATGTTGTCTTATCGTGTACCATATCCGCAATCTTTGACATAAACTTGTCCACACCGCCGATCATCGTCGGCGGAATCTCTGTTACAACAAGATTCTTCTTGCCATAGCCTGCATCCTCTTCCATCAGGGTTCCACGGACACGAATCCTGCCCTTACCTTCCTCATACGCTGCAATCAATTCATCCTTATTGGCAATCATACCACCCGTAGCAAAATCCGGGCCCTTGATATATTCCATCAATCCGGCTGTATCCAGCTTCGGGTTCTCCATATATGCCACAAGTCCGTCTATCACTTCTCCCATGTTGTGAGTAGGGATCTTGCATGCCATACCAACGGCAATTCCTTCGCTTCCCGTAACGAGCAGCCCCGGTACCGCAACCGGAAGCGTCTCCGGCTCTTTCTCTGTATTCTCATAATTATCCCGGAACGCAACCGTGCCTTTATCCAGATCCTTAATGTACAGATCCGAAACAATCTTTGCCAGCCTCGCCTCCGTATAACGCATGGCCGCCGGTCCATCCCCTTCGATCGAACCAAAATTGCCATGTCCATCGATCAACGGATAAGCATAGAGCCAGTCTCTCTCCAAATGCACCATCGCATCATAAATAGAAGAATCTCCATGCGGATGGAATCGACCCATTGTATCACCGACAATACGTGCTGACTTTCTGTATGGCTTGTCGCTTGTAATGCCGAGTCTGCTCATATCGTATATGATCTTTCTCTGTACAGGTTTCAATCCATCCCGGACATCCGGAAGTGCACGATCAGTCAGTACGCTGACAGAATAGTCCAGATATGACTGCTGCATCTCATCCGAATAGGTTACTGCAATTATATTTTCCATTTGGTTCTCCCTTCCGTGTCCTATACATCCAATGTCGCATAGACCGCATTATCCTCAATAAATTTCCGTCTAGGCGGAACTTCTGATCCCATCAGCATCGCAGTGATCTGATTGGCTGAAATATTATCCTCAATATCCACCCGTTTCATTTTGCGGACTGCAGGATCTAATGTCGTCTCCCATAACTGGGAGGCATCCATCTCACCAAGACCCTTATACCGCTGAATACCGATCTCACCCTTGTGTGTCTTCTTAAATTGTTCAAGCTCTCTGTCGTTATATAAATAGGTGAAGGTTCCCTTATGTTCTGCACGATACAATGGTGGCATCGCAATATACACATGCCCCTGATAGATTAACTCCGGCATAAACCGATAGAAAAATGTCAGAAGCAATGTTGCAATATGGGCACCATCCACATCGGCATCCGTCATGATCACAATCTTGTCGTATTTGAGCTTCGTGATATCAAAATCATCATGGATACCCGTGCCAAATGCAATGATCATCGACTGAATCTCTGCATTTTCAAGCACCTTGTTGAGCGTCTGTTTCTCCACATTCAGAATCTTACCTCGGATCGGCATGATCGCCTGCGTCCGGCGGTCCCTTGCCATTTTCGCCGAACCACCCGCAGAATCTCCCTCAACAATAAAGATCTCGCATTCTGTAGGATCATTGGACTCCTGCCTTGCCAGCTTGCCGTTGCCCTCAAATGCAAACTTTTTATCATTCAGATTGATCTTGACTTTTTCTTCATTCTTTCTGCGATTCGCTGCCTTCTGTGCACAGTCAATGATCCGCTTGAGCTGCTCGAGATTACGGTCAAAATACAGCTGTGCCTTCTCACTCACCATTGCCTCTGCAGCCTTCGCTGCATCCGCATTATCCAGCTTCGTCTTGGTCTGGCCTTCAAATCGCGGATCCGGATGTTTCACCGCCACAACACAGGTCATTCCATTTCGTGTATCATTTCCTGTATAATTTGCATCTTTATCCTTTAGGATTCCAAGCTCTCTGGCATACTGGTTAATAATCTTCGTATATCCGGTCTTAAATCCGGTAATGTGCGTACCACCTTCTGCAGTATGGATATTATTGCAGAAACCGAGCACATTATCTCCCGGTTCATTTGTATATACAAATGCAGCTTCCAATTCCATGCCTTCACGGCTGTCAGACAAATACACAATATCCGTCAATGTCTCATACTCTGAAGTCAGATCTTTGACAAAGCCCTTTAATCCATCCGGTTCATGATAGCAGATCTCTTCCTCGTCATCACGGTCATTTTTAAAATAGATCTTAAGCTCCGGATTTAAGTATGCCGTCTCATGAATCCTCTGTTTGATATTAGACACCTTAAACCGTACTGTATCGAAGATCGTAGGATCCGGTTTAAAAGTGATCCTCGTCCCCTTCTTTCGGGTCTTCCCGATTACAGGCAGCAGACCATCTACCAGCTCTGCCGTAGGAATCCCCTTTTCATATCTGTCATAATGGATCTTACCATCCCGGAATACCTCTACCTCAAGATACTCTGACAACGCATTGACGGCAGAGGAACCAACACCATGCAGTCCACCTGATACCTTGTATGCACCACTATCAAACTTACCTCCTGCATGCAGCGTCGTCAAAATAACCCGGACAGCCGGAACCCCCTTCTTGTGCATATCAACAGGAATTCCTCGCCCATTATCCTCTACAGTGGCAGTCCCATCCTTGTTGATGGTCACATGGATCTCATCACAATATCCTGCAAGATGCTCGTCCACACTGTTATCCAGGATCTCATATACAAGATGATTCAAACCCTTCACAGATGTAGATCCAATATACATACCCGGACGCTTTCTGACCGGATCCAATCCCTCTAATGTCTCTATATCCTTTGCACTATACGAAGCCATATATACCTCCTAATACCCAACATATCGAATTTCACAAATTTAAATTATAAATGATATCGGGAAAAATTTCCACCCCCAACTCACAGATCAGGCATTTCTCCAATGCACATGACTTCCCTGCTGATCCTTTGTGACAACAAGCTGATCCTCAATCTCCTGCTTTAATGCATCTACATGCGAGATAATTCCAATGAGCCGGCTGGAGCCTGCCATCGCCTTTAATGTTCTGATCGCCATGCCTCTTGCCTGCGTATCCAGAGATCCGAACCCCTCATCAATAAACATCATATCCATGTGCACTGCAGCACTGTGCAGCTTGATCTGATCTGCCATACCCAGTGCAAGCGCCAGTGCTGCCATAAAAGACTCTCCGCCTGAAAGAGTATGAATCTCCCTCAAACCACCATTCACGGTTGAATACACCATGAGATCCAGCCCTTCATTCGCCTGCAATCCTGCGTCCTCAATTTCTTTTAATCGAAGCTCATACTCGCCATTCGTCATCTGTTCAAATCGTTGATTGGCATCATAAAGAATCCGGTTCAGATAATACCGCTGTACAAATGTCTCCAAATCCATTTTATTTGCCTCTGCCTGCGTACCGGAAACCCTGCGGTACAATCTGTTCATCACTGCATATTCCTTCGCCACACTTTCACGCTGCTTAAACTGCGCCACAAGTTTTTCATATACCTGCTGATCTACCCTGACAGCTGACAAAACCTCATTATAGTGCAAATTGGCCTGCTGATACTGCAGCTCTGCGCCCTGAAGATTTTTTCGAAGCGACTCCATATCCGGTCTGGTCTGATCTTTTATCAATTCCTTTGCTGTATGATATTGTGTGTTGGCCATTGCACAATTCTCCTTGTATTGTTGCAACATCTTCTTCCAATTATACAGAATATCCTTTGTATATTTTTCAGTTAACGCAAGCCAGTCCTTCTCATCCGCAAACAGTTTCTGTTCCAGATAATGATTACATTCCATCTCATAGCTCTTCCCGGTTTCCTGTAAATCCCTACAAAGTGCCGGCAGCTGTGCCTCATACTGTTCAATCAAAGTCTTCGACCGTTCATAAACAGCTTGTGCCTGCTGCCTCCGGCTTACCATTTCATTGTACCAGACATCATTAGCCTGTTGTTTCTGTTTTGCTTCCCATTCTGCTTTCATTGCAAGATCCTGATCTGCATACGCTGTCAGCTTCTTCTGCTCTTCTATTCTGGTCTGCAGTTCCACCAACCGCACCTGTTCCGTCTGCATATCATTCTGTGTATCTTGGAGTACCGCCTGATGTTTCTCCCTATCAGCCAACAACTGTGTCAGCCTCTCCTTTGCCGCATCTGCAGCCTGTTTCCGTCCTATTTCTGTATCCAGCCGGCATCTGCATTCCTGTATAGCTGCTAGAATTTCAGTTTGAACGGACTCCACATATTGAGGGAACCGGGGCATAAATTCCTCTATAGCAGACGACTCCACTTCTAACTGCATATCGAGTTTCACAGCCATCTCATTCATTCTGGCTCGTAGGTCTGAAGCTTTCCCATTTGATTCAGATCGCTTGTCCATCCAGGAGACTTCCAATTGTCTTCTCTGCGCATCCAACTGATCCAGCTTCTCCTTCTCTGCTTCCAGCTCAGTTTGTGTTGGAACATGCTCTTCCCATTCATAATGAAATGGCATAGGATGCTCCCTAGATCCACATAATGGACATGCTTCACCTTCTACAAGCTCCGTCGCCAGACTTGCCAGCTGATTCTTCATCATAACCGAATGCATATTCTCATATCTCCGACTGCACGCTGCACATTGTGCATTCAGGTCAGCAAGCAGTGACGAATCCCGGTCATATGCTCTCTGCAGCTTTTGGTACTGTTCATATACATGCACCATCGCGATCCTGTCCTGTTCTAATGTATCCCATCCCGACATCTGATTGTTGTACCGTTCGACCATTACATCGGCATCCTGATTGTCCTGTATCTGTTCCCGATATGCTGCTTCTTTCTCCTCTGCAAATGCGAGCCATTCCTGATCCTGCATGATCCGTTCCTGCAATACATTCCGGGACTCTTCTACCTGTTCTGCCCTATCTGACAGTCGTTTCATCTCTTTTAATGCATCCATCGTCTGTTTTGTCAGACGCAAAATCTGTTCTACTTCCTGATTCCTGTCTACATATGTCTGCCGAGCTGCTTCCGTTTCCTGATCTGCCTTCAAAAACGCTGATTCGTATACCGGCAGGTTCAACTTCTCGTGCTCACATTGTTCATTGGTACGCGTGTAGATTTCCTGTGCCCTTTGTCTGGCCGTAAACAATGGCAATAATCCATATGCAGCCTCTAATCGAGCCGTTTCCCGGTCTAATTCCTGCATCTGTTCCTGCTGGATCTCGTACTTTTTGATATCAGCAGCTGCCGCATCCAACTGTACATATGCATTTAACAGGGTCTCTGCCTTAGAACAGGCATCTTGTGCCTGCTTCTGTTTCTGTGCAGCATTCTCATATTGTTCCAAGGCATCTGCCCTTACAGCATCCAGTGCATCACAATATGCCTGTAGTGCATCCAGATACTCCCCCAATATAGACATATCTCCTGAGATCAATAACTCATGATACCTCTTAACCTCACGATACTGTTCCGGCTGCATCACCGACTCCATATAATTCATATGTCCGACTTCATTCATGCATTCTGTCTTTAACACCGCAAGTGCCTGCCCCTTTTGCTTTGTGCGCTGATCCAGCTCCTTCGCGATTCTGTCAAACACATCCGTACCAAACAGCTTTCTGAATATGAGCTTTTTATCCCTTGTTTTGGCCTGTAAAAGATCCATAAACTCCCCTTGTGCGATCATCGCAATCTGCATAAACTGGCTCTTAGTGAGACCTACAATCTGCTCAATCTTCTGATCCACATTCTTCTCTGCATACACGGATCCATCCGGCATGGTAAGCGTCACAGATCCATTTTTTCCGGTATAATTTCTACCCGTCTTGTCTCGTTTCTTTTTCAGCCGGTTATGCTTCGGAACCCGTCTTACCGTATAGACAGGTGCTCCATCTCCTGCATATGCGGCAAATGTATACTCTACATACGGTTCCACATCGTAAGTCGCATACTGGCTCTGTAATGCGATGCCCTCCTTCGTATGAGACTCAGAGCTGGCTTCATGATACAGTGCAAATGTGATCGCATCATATATGGTGCTCTTTCCGGCTCCGGTATCGCCTGTGATCAGGATCAGATTCTGTGAGGTTTTTGTAAAATCAATCTCTGTTTCCTTCGCATACGAGCCAAAAGCCTGCATTTTTAATCTGATCGGTCTCATAAATGATCACCTCCCCTTACAGTATTCCACACATCTTCCATAACCGTGCGTTCTTCCTCTGTCATATCCGGCATAAATCTGTCTATCAGTTCCAGCGGTGCCTGTATTGACGCTTCTGAAACAACCGCATCATAATTCTGCAATCTTGCGTAAACTCTGCGCACTTCCAGCAGATTACAGAAAGCATGCTGCAGTCTGTCACTTAAGTCCACCGATGCCTCCAGCTCCTGATCCGTCAGCTCGATCGCCACATAATCATCACAGCTCTGTCTCAATACCTCTTCTAATGTCCCCCGAAGCTTACGCACAGCATGCAGCGGTGTGAGCGGAAGTCCGGTAACCTGTACCGCTTCTTCCTTCCCACATAGATCAATCATCAATATTCCCTTCTCCTGTGATGCCTCACTAACAGAATAAGCCATCGGCGTCCCGGAATACCTGTACGCAGTCTTTCCAACCTGACTCATCTTATGAATATGTCCCATTGCCACATAATCAAACGGCATCAATGCATCTGATCTTACGGAATCAATATTGCCAACCGTATGGATCTCTGATTCCGACAGCTCCAAAGACTGTATATCCTCTCCGACCGGAATATAAAACTGATGCGTGACCAGTACATTTCTTCTGGCTGTATCTATCTGCTCCCTTGCAATCATCTGATGTACTGCCTCATCATAGCTGAGTGCCATATCTTCATATCCAAGCACCCCTCTCACAACGGCAGGTCTGATAAACGGCAGTAAATAAAAATCGACATCTCCATAGGTATCTGATATCGTAATCCGCTGCATGTACTCTGTATTTTTCTGTGGGGCAAGACCTGCGATAAAAATATTTTGTCTGCAAAGAATATTGCGATAGCAGTCAATCCGCTGTGCACTGTCATGATTGCCTGCAATCATCATAATCGAAGCCTTTGGCACTGCCTCCGTCAATGCCCCGATAAACCAGTCAAATAATGCAACAGCCTCTGCCGACGGCACACTCCGGTCATAAATGTCACCTGCGATCACAACTACATCCGGTACATACTGTGTGGCATAGTCAATCACCTGCCGCAATACATATCTTTGATCCTCTGACAGATCTCTATTGTATAAAGTAATACCAATATGCAGATCTGCCATATGAAAAATACGCATAGAATCCCTCCTCAAACAATACTTAAATACATATTACACGATTGTACTGCCAAATGAATACTGTTTTCTAAAAATGATAGATAAATTACCAAAAAAGAACGATGATACTATGTACCATCGTTCTTCCTGCTATCATCATCTATAACCTGTGACCCAACCAGTCATACGAAACCGGTATTCCTGCCACATCGAGGTAATCAGCCTCTGGTTGCATATATATGGTTTCCAATTGCTTACCTCCTTTTCTGCCTTTCATAACAAGGTCTTAAACTTCGTCATATGCTACATACACTCTATGTAGAAAGGTATGACACATAGACCCTTACATAATCTCATCACTGTCTAATATTACAGTAAAGGGACCATCGTTTAAAAGATCTACCTTCATGTCTGCACCAAAGGAACCATGTTCTACAATCGGAATGGATTCTCTACACTTCTGAATGATATATTCATACAGTGCATTCGCCACTTCAGCCCCGGCGGCCTTCGTGAATGATGGTCTGTTTCCCTTCCTGCAGTCTGCATATAATGTAAACTGCGATACGATCAAAAGGGAACCTCCTACATCCTTCAGCGCAAGATTCGTCTTTCCCTGTTCATCCCGGAAGATTCTCATGTTTACCAGCTTCGATACCAGCTTATCTGCAATCTCTTTCGTATCACCGTCACATATACCGATCAAAACCAAAAAACCCTTATCAATCTTCCCTATGCACTCCCAATCCACAGCAACGGATGCATGTGCAACTCTCTGAATTACGAATCTCATAATGTGTCTCCCTTATGTGTTATATTTTATCATAATACGCTATTATTTGCAATACATTTTTCTGCATTTTTTACATTTATACCGCAAATTATCTCATAATATATTTGTTTATTGTGTAAATATTTTATAATTTATATTTTATTTGCACAATTTTATCACAATTTTATTATGAATTCTCCAGCATATCGGACATTCCCATCCCCCGATACGCATCTGCCCGGTCCTCTACTGTTTGCTCCACAGATAGCAATATGCCTGCGTCCTCGCTGCAAAAGGCTGGGTCTGCAACAGCTCCCGCACCTCTTGCTTCGTATACCAGCCTGCCTCTATCTCTTCCAGATCCGATGAGCTTTTGGCAAATATTCCATCTGCCACACCTACAACACAGATATTCTTTTCATTGGCAAAGCCGACTGCGCTGTAGCTCTCCCGAATGGTATCATCCACACGGATCAGATCCAGACCGGTTTCCTCCTTCAGCTCTCTTCTCGCACTCTGCAGCGGCGCCTCACCCGGATCGATCAAGCCTGCCGGAAAATTGAAAACAGCCTCTCCGACAGCCATCCGGAACTCTTTGTTCAGCAGAATCTTCTCACCATCCGGACTGTGCATAATGAGAACCACAGCATCCACAGGGTGCGCCTTTACCTTTTCAAAGCTGTCAAGATTTTGATCCCGGCTGATGATCTCATATACCTTTTCATTGCCAAGCTCTGTTTGATAGGTCAGATCGTACCTCGTGATAAACCGTCCTGCCTGCACTTTTTTGATTGATTGAAATTGCATACCATATCCTCCATATCTATAATGTCATTGACACGAGTTCTGTGATCCTAAGCCTAACGGATCCGGATCAGATCCCTGCACCGGTTCAGCATGGCATACATCTCCTGCTTGCGTGGCATAGAAAGATTGCCCGGTACCAGCCCCTCTGCAAAGGCCGAAAAACCTCCATGCTCCATGTTGTCATACAGTGCTTCCACAGCCTCACAGACCGACTTTCTGCCGTCAAACACATGCAGTTTCAAATACTTTAAGATATGCGCCAATGCCGTCACCTGTTCCGGATCTACGAGCTGCTCGACATACCGCAGATCCACATCTGATCTGTTGACAGAAAATCCATCCAGTCCCATTGTCTTGATCTTGATACGGTTGTCCTTTGCAAACGCTGTATCCTGCATCACGATCCGGCTCTTGCCTTCTGTTGCAGCTGCCGGCAGTGTTTCCAGCTTCAGCGGGAAATGCTCGGCTTCCTGCTTGGCAAGCTCTGTGATCTCCACAGGTGCATACTGCTTCATCTGGATCACACAGTCAGCCTTATGGAAATAGGAGCCTGAACTTCCGGCAACCAGAATCGTAGAAATACCATCCACCTCGTACAACTCCCGTACCCTGTCAATAAATGGAATGATCGGCTCCACCTCTCTGGCTACCACACGCTGCATCAGTTCATCCCGGATCATGAAATTCGTTGCACTGGTATCCTCGTCGATCAGGAACACTTTAGCACCCATTTCGATCGCCTCCACCGTAGAAGCGGCCTGTGAAGTACTTCCGCTCGCATCCTCTGTTGAAAATGCCGTTGTATCCTTTCCGTTTGGAAGATTATGGATAAACATAGAAATATCCACATGGGATATCCCCCGTCCATCTTCTGCACGCAGCTTCATGGCAGATGCATCTGTGATCACATATTCCCTGCCATCACCCGCAACATGATTATAAACGCCCAGCTCTAATGCCTTTAAGAGGGTTGACTTGCCATGATAGCCACCTCCTACGATCAGCGTCACACCTTTTTTGATCCCCATGCCGGTAATCGTACCATGATGTGGCAGCTCTAATGTCAGCTCCATAGACGCCGGAGAGACAAATGGGACAGCATCCTGCATCGGTAGACTGGATATCCCGGATTTTCGCGGCAGCACGGCTCCATCGGCCACAAATGCCACATATCCAAGTTTTGACAGTTGTTCCCTAATATACAGCTGATCCTCTGCCAGATCGGTGGCAGCCTTTAGATATCCCGGCTTGTATGCCTTCTGATACAGGCTTTGTCTGATACATTCCGGCAGGATCCGAAACAGGATCTTCTCCAGCTCTCCTGCATTGATCGTCCTCCCATTTGCAGGAAATCCAATCTCCATACGCACAATCAGATCTCCGTTTGCCGGATCGATCACGAGGGCACTGCGCTCCAAAACCTCCTGCCCCGGACTGCTGACACTCATCATACCGCTCTTTCCGGATCCCTTTGCCGTAAAGGAGACCCGTCTGACCTGTGTCGAAAACTTACGAAGCAGGACATCCTCCAGTGCGATCCGCTTCTCCTTTGTATCATGCAACGAAGCTGCAAACCCCGCCTGTTTTCCGGGCACGATAATGCTGACCTTGGAAGGGGATGCAAATGGATCCCCCTGCACATGGTCAATCGACACTATGTATTCTGAAAACTGATACCGGCCTTTTGTATCCTTATATGCCGGATATCCCTTGTGATCAATTCGCCTTAATAACGCCAGCAGATCATTCTGCGATGCTGTACGAAAGCCATTCATATACCAATCTACTCCCTTCTTCTATCCTGTCCGGAAGCAGTGCACGCGCCACCAGCTTCAGATCTTCATCCACATTTGCACCATTTTCATCCAATCTCTGCAAATGGGCATAATCGCCGTCTATCCGGACAACCTCATAATACATTTTCTCCATCTTATACTCCCTCCGTTTCATCACCGGCAAAGCCGGTAAGCAGTGAACACATCTGCTTCGTTGCAAATAACGGATGTGCCGTCAGCAACCCTTCCAACGCCAGCAGGTTATCATCCGAATGCTCCACCTGTCTCGAATACCGGTATGCAATCCGGATTCTATCCTCCAGAGAAAATGAATCCCTCTGTTCTGAAAATGCATACATCCCGAGCTCATAAATGATCAGTGTGCTGAGCACCGACAACTTCACCATGCCAAGAATATTGTAATCATATACACCACCCAGAAAATAAGTATACAAAAAATAATTCAGAATATGTTCGTATTCATACATGCTTGTATGGATATATGCCGCGTACTGCTTTCGCAGTTCCCGGTACTGTTGCAGATCCCGGTCCTGATACAAACCGGTACACACCCGCTCCATCCATGCCGGCCAGTCCGCATCAATATTCTCAAGACCTGACAGCATATCCATATACCGATGCATTTGCATTTGTACATCCTGATTTTCCGCAGGATACACTGTATGTTCTGTGGCATTGGAAGCTTTGACAGGTATGGCGGCCGCTTCCTGTAAAAGTGCCTTGCCACTACCGGCAAACACCCGTTTCCAGCCAAGCTTCTCATACTGATACAAAATATTCTGCACACGGGCTGCATAGTCTGCTATCACCATCATACGCATCATCAACGACCTGCTCCTGTCATTTGTGATGCCAAATATCTTCCTGCGGATCAAAATCAAATGTTCTAACAGAGCAGCATCCACCTCTTTTCGATATGGGGACTGCCTTGTTGTACTTCTGATCCGGTAACGGTCTGTCTGCTCCCGATCCAGGATCATGCGTGCTGCCTCCGGACAGGACATGGAAAGTGCCGCCTCACACAGATTTCCATATTCTTCAAAATGTCTTGGATACCTGGCACAGGTCTTACACAACATTTCTTCTCCGAGTCTGCATTGCATCTCACACAGTCCATCCTCCCTGAGAAATGCACACCTGCCATTCTGCCGCCGAAAGACCTGTTCCTCCTGATCTATATGATCCTGCACAAATGCTGCTTCGCCCGTCAACGAATGATACTTTTGCATTGTCTTTTCGTCAATCACAATGGCCCAGCCTGCACAACAGGTAGCAGGGCAGGCATCTGCAATACATTGAAACTGCTTATAATATACCGGCATTCTATATTCCATACTCCGACCTCGCATCCTCCGGCACCAGACCGCCACCGGTTGCCCAAATCAAATGTGTTGCCTGTCCCATCACAGATTCCAATCCCATCTGCCTGATATAGGCCTGCCCTGCCTCAGAATGGCACAACATCGCTGCACCCTGAAATCCGGCACAGGCTGACGGTTCTAAAAAATCATGTTCACAACGGTAGTATGCCCGTAAAAACCGAAGCAGCGTCTCGTCTGCCACTGTCATGACCCCGGAAATCATGCCCGATGCCACATTGGTCACAAGACCCGATGGGCGTCCGACCGCCAGACCATCTGCAATCGTATCCATCGTAAGACCGATATCCGCCACCTGGATATCCCGCCCCTTTCCGCTCGCAAGTCCCAGAAGCATACAAGGTGCCTTAACAGGCTCCACAAAGAAACAATGGACATGATCACCATACATTTGCTTCAGTCCAAATGTGATGCCTCCCGGTGCACCGCCTACGCCACATGGCAGATATACAAACAACGGATGTGCGGCATCCACGGAAATACCCATATTGAATAGCTGCACCTTTGTCCGCAGACCTGCAGTCGCATAGCCCATAAACAGATCCTTGGAATTCTCATCGTCTATGAAATAGCACCGTTCATCCCGCTGCGCTTCCTCCCGACCCGAGGCCAGTGCAGCGCTATAATCACCGGCATATTCTCTGACCTCCACGCCATGCTGTCTTAGCAGCTCCTTCTTCCATGTCCTGGCATCCGATGACATGTGTATTACGGTGTGGAAGCCCAGCTTCGACGCTGTAATGCCGATACTGATCCCCAGATTTCCTGTAGAACCGGCATGTATCGTATACTGTCCATACAAGTCACGAAATGCTTCCGAATCGAGCTTCCCATAATCATCTGTCGGATGCAGCATACCGGCATGCTGTGCAATCTCCTCTGCGAGCTTCAGCACCTCGTACACACCACCCCTTGCCTTGACGCTGCCGGCAATCGGCAGCTTATAATCTGCCTTTACATACATGCTGCCTGTCGGTGCCAGATTCTTCTGCTGCATATATGCCTGCATTTGTTCTATCCGTATCATATCCGATTCCACGATACCTTTTCTGGCTCTGGTTTCCGGAAATACCTTGTTCAGATATGGCATAAACCGCATCCACCTTGCCTGTGCCGCCCTGACCTCAACGAAGCCGAGTCCTCTGATTCTCTGTCCCGGCGTTACGGATTCCAGATGTGGATTGATCCAGGTCGTTTCCTGTTCATTGCTAAGCTGCTCTATGATCATTTCACTGTTTTCCATATATTTCACCTTCATACCCCTTATGGCATTTTGTAAACATTTTATTCCCCATACGGGATTCCGTCAATAGATTGTACAATTTGGCATTGTACATTTTCCATATATCCAGTAAAATAAAGAGTAAACTATTTATGTAATACACGCAAGGAGGATTTTCCATATGATAACTTTATGTCCATACTGTGGAAAGCCGGTGGAGGAAGGACAGGCATGTGCCTGCCGTCAAAACCCGCCCACCGATACAGCTGTCAAGACAGCTTCTGCACTTGAAGAAGGCTTTTCCGAAAACACCACAGATGAATCCAATCACAGCATTGCGGGTGAGTGCAATGCGGATATGAATCGCGCAGATGACAAGAATGCTGCTCCGGATGGTGCCGGTAACAAGGATGTTGCTTCAGATCCGGACGGTGCCAATGACAAGGCGGCTGTTTCAGATGCAGACGGCGCCAATGACAAGGCGGCTGTTTCAGATGCAGACGGCGCCAATGACAAGGCGGCTGTTTCAGATGCAGACGGTGACCGTGGCACGACCACTGCTTCGGATTCGGATAGCACCACAGCGCAGGCTACCACTTCCGATACAGCACCCAATCCCGACCATGCATTGTCCGGTAACAGCACATTGAAAGATACATTGCAATCCGCAATATCAAACATTGATAAAGAAAAGGTGCAGGAACAGCTCAGTCAGGCGACCGAGCAAATTTCTGCAACAACCAAGAGCATCTTTGCCAGAATTGTTCCGCTTTTTCAAGATCCCGTTGGGCAGACAAAGGAAATTGCTGACACGAATAACAAAAAGACCGGATTGGAAATGATCATCAGCAATATTATCGTTACCATGCTGATTGCAATTATCACTATGATCTACACACGCATCAAACTGGGTGATTATGCCGCATATATTGATATTCCGTATATCAGAATCGTGCTTGTTGCTACTCTATTTGCTGCAATTACCTATGCACTCCTGACCGGACTGCTGTATGCCTGTACCAAATATCTGTTCCATGCAGAAACAGGTCTTGAGAAAATTTTAAGTATCACCGGAACCAAAGCTTTAATTGATATCTGTATCTTTGCAGCCGGCATTGTATTATCCATTCTATCCATCAAGCTGGGAGCATTTGTTGTCCTGATCGGAGGCATATACTCTCTCCTTGTTATGATTTTCAGTTTTGACCGGATTATACAGATAGATACGAACCAGAAGATCTATTCCTTATTCCTGACATTTCTCGGATTTGGACTATTCTACTATCTGGTCTACGAAGCTGTGATACAGAAAATTGTTTCTGTCTTCAATTCATTGTTATAACGAAACAATATTGACCAGATAGAGCAGTATCAAAATCTGCATAAAAAGCATGAGTGGAACCCCAATTGTAAAATACGCTTTTTTCGTCTTATGATGAAATCCATACATGGCAGCCAGTCCGCCGATCGAACCTCCGGCAAATGCCATGCCAAGAAGCGTTATGATTGGGATTCTGCTTTTTTCTTTGATTGCCAGATACTTATCAATGCCATATACCACAAATGTTACCACATTGATCACGATCAGGTAGATCAACAGCTCCTTGTGCTGTGCAAAATACCGCCAGAAATCAAGGCTCAAGTGTCCGGTTTGCAATTTTCTGATCAGCAGATATGTCAATGGCTGGATCACGACTACACATATGCAGAATACATGGGACAGCATATTCTCCTTCTCTGCTTTTCTATCAAACAGCAGCATTGCCGCAAGCATACCAAAGGGACCACCGGCGGCTGCCACAAGCACCAAAAGCCATTCTTGATAGCGATGCTTCGCTGCACAGATCCACTCGATGCCAAATCCAAGTATATTGATAATGATCAGATATATTATCCATGGGGTCATGTCTTTTACTCCTTTTGCATTTCATTTTTTCTTGAATGAGCAGAGATTTCACTTTTTATTGCAAATTTCTTGTTTCCTTTAACACATTGATCTTATCATCACTGACATACGGCTGTAACTCAGGCGGTATGCTCAGACAATCATATAGTGACAACGGTGTTTTTACCGATTTTATCTCTTCTATCAAAAATGCTACAGTATCTTTCCCGATGTTTTATAATAATTTTTCTTTCATGTTTATTTTTATTCCCCTCTTGATTCTATTGTAAAAATGATTGTTTTTGTTGTCAACAGAGAATTGATGTGCGGCTTTTATGTGTCTGACGGGCATAAAAATAGGGCTATCCAAACCGAATGATATCGTCTGAATAGCCCCTGTTTACTTTTGAATGATAATACCTCGACCATCCACTCAACGAAACGCAATCTGCGGCATCCGCCTTGATTTCGTTAAGGTTCGGGATGGGCTTTCATACTAAATTCGCACTTCGCTACGCTTGTGCTCATTAAGTATTCAATGCCTAGAACTTACCAGCCTTTACTGCTTCTTCAACAGAATCAATGCACCCAGTAAATTCAAGATAAATCAAGCATGTGTGGTTTTTTATGTGACTTTTACATCAATAATCACACCAAATCAGAACGAATTCATCCCAGCTAAATGAATTTAGCATACTATAACATCTTATCTTTTCAAGATCAAGTATCTCTAATTATAAAATCAAAAGTTAATATCAATCAACCCCTCATTACATGCATTATATAAATAAGCCACTGGTGAATTTAATAAAATATCTTTCTTATTATAATTACTATTTACACAACATATTCCTAATGATATTGCCCCATTTGCTACAACACCTAATGCCTTAAGAGACACTGGAATATCAGTTACAGACATTAAAACGCTCGGTACAGTTATGTTCATAACAGTTTGTAATGATGTTAAATAGTATTGTATTTTTTTCTTTTTCAACAATTCATCAACAGTTTTTATTTGATATTCCATTTCTTCATAAAATTCATTTAGTATGTTAATTATATCTGACCTATCTTTACAGCACGAAATTCTTTTCTCATAATCTGTAATAACTTTTCTCAAATTTACTAATTCCATTTCATTTTCATTTTTAAAATCGATTATTCTTTCTAGTGGCGTGTCTGAAAAGGGTGTCGGCATAAACTTATAAAGCGTACTAATATATTTTCTTTGAAAGTACATACCATCAAATCCATATTTAAAATTTTCCGCTTTATCAGTACTTGGAACAATAATCTCATTCGGATTTTTAATATTTTCTAAATATGCAATATATTTTGCCATTAAAGCAGTTATTGATTTAATATAGCCAACATCCATTACTGCATATTTATCAAAATATCTTCTTACAATATTATTTTCTTGCATAAATTTCCATATATATTCCTTAAGTTTCCTACACCTCATTATTCCAAAACTAGGCTCGATCGTTTTTATTATATCGTACTCTTCACATCTTATATATAATTGTTTAAATAATTCCTTTTCAAATTCAGGATAAATTTCATCATCCAATAAAATTTGAGGATCTAATGGGACATATATATTTTCATCAAATAAATATTTTATCTCTGGAGTGAATTTATCATAATCATAATCATCTGGAACAATAGAATAAATATTGTCATAATAAAGCAATGCGTTTTTTAACCAATCATTATTTTTTATATTTATTGTTGGATAATATAATACTGATTTTTTCATCTTCTTCTCCTAAAAAAATTAATTATCTCTTCTATTATTGTGTATACATTAATAAATGTCAACTTTATCACACACTAAATTTTATCATTTTTGATGTACCCCGTATACTCATAAAACAGCTTTGGACTTATATAGAAGTCATACTGAGTAGAGCCTTCCTTCTTATACGCTAATCCAATAGGTAATAACTTGTTTATCATAGCAAGTCGTATGAACTGTGGGTCTTTCCCCATAATCTTAGCCGCATCGGCTACTGGAATGTTCCTTCCATCAAATACTAAATCCTGTTCCATAATTTCAACCTCCTGAAAAATAATAAATTTAATTTTGATTGAATCCCAGCGACTTGGTTATCGCCTCATTTCTGACCATCCTTTTCTTAGAAAACCCAATAAAATAGACCTCCTGCTGACTAAAATCAACCAGCAAGAGGTCTTGACATACCCCATTGTATATTCAAAACAAAATTCATACCACTAACAACTATATAATTTCACACCGCATTTACCTTCTCCACTTCTTTAACAAAATCATAAAACTTATTTCTCTTTAATCCTGTACGCTTCATGCCTTCTACAGCATTAATGCTGCCAGCCTTCCACAAATCGTAAACCTCTTTGAAATTATCAGGACATTTCAAAGCAGGGCGACCAAATTTCTGCCCCTTCGCTTTAGCTGAATCAATGCCCTCTCTCTGCCTAGCTTTTATCTCCAGACGCTCATGCTCGGCAAATGATCCTAATACTTCAAGCAATATGTTCTGCACCATATCCATAATCCACTCAGAACCCTCTGGAACATCCACCAGCGAAGTTGGAATATCAAGCACTTTCAAGCGGATTTCATTTTCTTTAAAATATTGAACTTCCTTTTGTATATCCTTTTTATCCCTTAAGAGTCTATCCAAAGAAGAAATAACCAGCGTGTCACCCTTACGCAATAAAGAATACTTTAAATACAAGTACCCCGTCCTTTGTAAATCGGCACCTGACTGCTTGTCAGTAATAATGTTATTTTCATCAGCACCCATTGCCTTGAACATGTCCAACTGCCTCGCCAGATTTTGTCCCGTAGAACTAACCCTCGCATAGTAATATACCCTCGACTCCATATAATGCACCTTCCTTTTTCCAAATACTGTTTATTAAGGTGGGTAGCACTTTCTAAATGTTTATTAACCAAAGTGACCACCTTTATCAACATAAATAACCACCCGATTTAGACTGTTTATAAATGTATACCTTAATAAATGGTGTTGCTAATGTAACTCTGAATACCACATATCACAAGTCGCTAAGGATTATTGATGAAATCATTCAATGCTCTCAGCCTCTACCCTTGTATGGTAGTACCCCAAGGTGACTATCTGCTGCTTTGACTTGCCTTCTACCATATCCAGCAACCATCCCTTTGTAATCCTAACTCTATAAGGATTTGTTCTCTTTCCTGGCATTTTGGTGATACCTCCTGTGCCATTTTTTCGTCTGTAACTCATGTGCATTACCTCTTTCTATAATATTATTTCGCATAAAAAATTTGCGATATCCAATACAATCTGCCTTGTTGTTTATCTGATTTCTAATATTTTTTACATGTCTCACCAAAACAACTCAGACATTTATTCATTTCAGACACAGCAAATAAATTTTGCGATATTAAGAATTCATCAACTGAGTAATCACCTTATACTGAACATAACAACACAGGAACTAACCCACAACTCACACAGTCTACAGGGGTTGTGACTTGTGTGACTTGTTGCTTGTGACTTGCTTGCGACTTTTACATGTCTTATGGACATAAAAATAGGGCTATCCAGACCGAATTACCTAGTCTGAATAGCCCGAAAAGTCTAGCTTTTAAGCCTTTTATTTAGAATTTACCAGCCTTAGCTGCTTCCTCGATGGAAACGGCTACCGCTACCGTCATACCAACCATTGGGTTGTTACCGGCACCGATCAGACCCATCATCTCTACATGAGCAGGAACGGATGAAGAACCAGCGAACTGTGCATCTGAATGCATACGGCCTAATGTATCTGTCATACCATATGAAGCAGGACCAGCAGCCATGTTATCTGGGTGAAGTGTACGTCCTGTACCACCACCGGATGCTACTGAGAAATACTTCTTACCCTTCTCGATACATTCCTTCTTATAAGTACCGGCTACCGGATGCTGGAAACGTGTAGGGTTTGTTGAGTTACCAGTGATAGAAACATCAACGCCCTCCTTCCACATGATAGCAACGCCTTCCGGAACAGAGTTCGCACCGTAGCAGTTTACCTTTGCACGAAGTCCCTCTGAATATGACTTACGGAATACTTCCTTTACTTCATTTGTGTATGGATCATACTCTGTCTCAACAAATGTGAAACCATTGATACGGGAAATGATCTGTGCAGCATCCTTACCTAAACCATTTAAGATAACTCTTAATGGCTTCTGACGAACCTTGTTAGCCTTCTCTGCAATACCGATAGCTCCCTCAGCAGCAGCAAATGACTCATGTCCTGCTAAGAAACAGAAACACTCTGTCTCCTCTTCCAGTAACATCTTACCTAAGTTACCATGTCCAAGACCTACCTTACGTGTATCTGCTACAGAACCAGGAATACAGAATGCCTGCAGTCCCTCACCAATAGCAGCTGCAGCGTCAGCAGCTCTCTTACAACCCTTCTTGATCGCGATAGCAGCACCTACTGTATAAGCCCAGCATGCGTTCTCGAAACAGATTGGCTGAATGCCCTTAATCTGGTTGTATACATCTAAACCAGCGTCCTTCGTAATCTTCTCAGCTTCCTCAATAGAAGCGATACCGTAGCT
The DNA here is from genome assembly GCA_934293375.1 of uncultured Lachnospiraceae bacterium. GTDB lineage: Bacteria > Bacillota > Clostridia > Lachnospirales > Lachnospiraceae > RGIG6919. Next base: position 42,359 of record CAKQYS010000006.1, read on the forward strand.
ATTTAAAACGCCGTTGATCTTATCAATTCTTCTCTCATATGATTCAAATAAAGCCATGATCTCGTAACCTCCTTCTATTATTTCTCGATTTCCTTGTCTGTACGTGGGTCGATGAGCTTAACAGCATCGTCAACACGACCATACTGACCACAAGACTTCTCGTATGCAGTGTTAGGATCGTCACCCTTCTTGATGAAGTCTGTCATCTTACCAAGGTTAACGAACTTGTAACCGATGATTAAGTCATCAGCGTCTAATGCGATCGCTGTCACATAACCCTCAGCCATCTCTAAGTAACGAGGACCCTTCTTTAATGTACCATACATTGTACCAACCTGTGAACGAAGACCCTTACCTAAATCCTCAAGGCCTGCTCCAATCGGAAGACCATCCTCAGAGAATGCGCTCTGTGTACGACCATATACGATCTGAAGGAATAACTCTCTCATAGCTGTGTTGATAGCATCACAAACTAAGTCTGTATTCAATGCTTCCATAACAGTAAGACCCGGAAGAATCTCTGCTGACATAGCTGCTGAATGTGTCATACCTGAACAACCAACTGTCTCAACCAATGCCTCCTGGATAATACCTTCCTTAACATTCAGAGTAAGCTTACAAGCACCCTGCTGTGGAGCACACCAGCCAATACCATGTGTAAGACCAGAGATATCCTTTACTTCCTTTGCCTGAACCCACTTAGCTTCTTCTGGGATCGGTGCACAACCATGATGTACACCCTGAGCTACTGGGCACATGTTTTCTACTTCCTGTGAATAAATCATGTTGAAACTCCTTTCAATGTGTAAAATATGCTGGGAATGTGAAGCCGAACATTCGGCTCAATGTGATGAATAATCCCAATTGCTTACATTTTCTCACAAAAACCATATTTCATCAAGTGTTTTTTCGACATATTTTTCGAAATCTAACAGTAAAATTTAACAACACAAATTACAATGTCCCGACACCTTGCCGTTATCACTAAAATTTGCTACTATATTACTGTCATAACAATATAGAAAGAAGGATTTTATTCATGAAATATATTGATCTGCATACCCACTCCAATGCCTCTGACGGAACGCTAACCCCGTCAGAAGTTGTCAGCCGTGCTGCTGCCCGCGGGCTCAGCGCCATCGCACTCACGGATCACGATACGATAGACGGCATTCCGGAGGCCGCCAGCGAAGCAACAAAGCATGCCATCCGGCTCATCCCCGGAACAGAGCTCTCCTGTTATTATCAGGTTCCATACACCGAACACGAGCAGGCATTGATTGCGTCCGGAGAAGCTGTCAAACAGCGTGAAGTCGAGATTCACATTCTCGGATTATTTGTTGATTACCAGGATGCTGCTTTCCTGCAAGCATTAAATGATTTAAAACAGGCACGATATCAACGCAACCTGAAAATGATCTCTCTATTCGAACAGGATGGCATTCCAATGTCCATGGAAGCTCTCACACACGGTAATCCGAACAGCGTAGTCACGCGTGCACACTTTGCCAGAGTTCTGATCGAGGAGGGCATCGTAAAGAATAAAGAGCAGGCATTCAAGCACTACCTCGGTCCCGGCTGCAAATATTATCTGCCAAAACCCGAAGTCACACCGGAATATGTCCTGTCACTCATCCGCCAGGCAGGAGGTATAGCCATTCTCGCACACCCACTGATCTACAAGCTTGGCTATGCACAGGTCGAGACTCTGATCCAGTCACTGATCCCGCTTGGACTGTCCGGCATTGAGGCTTACCATTCCTCTAACAACACCTATGAAAGCGACCGTCTGCGTTCCATGACACTGAAATACAACCTAGTCGTATCCGGTGGTTCTGATTTTCACGGCGCCAACAAGCCGGATATTGAATTGGGAATCGGCAGAGGCGGACTTCGCATTACAGAGCATATACTGAATCAGATAGAAGCTCGGCGAAACGCACTACAGCTCTCCATACATCAGTGAACATAAAAAAAGAGATGCCATCCTCATGTGACATCTCTTTTTTGTATCATATGCAGTGGTAGCTATCTACTCTTCTACACCGGCATCAGCCTTTTCCACTGCTGCAATCGCACTCTTCATCATCGGAATACGGCAGTTCTTGTTATTACCGAACTCTACGATAACGGTATCATCTACGACATCCAGTACAACGCCATAGAAACCGCTTGTTGTTGTAATGCTGTCTCCGGCCTGAATGCTGTTCTGCAGCTCCTGCGCCTTCTTCTGCTCCTTCTTCTGTGGTCTCCACAGCATAAAATAGAAAAATACACCTAACAGTACCACATACATAATGATCGTCATAGCCATATTCGGACTTTGCTGACCTGATGTACTAGTTGTTGACATTAAAAAATTCATCCAGTTCATAATAATTCCTCCATGATCTTAATCTTGATTATTTAAAAAGCCTTCCAGCTTAGCTTTTTTGTAAGACTGATAGCAATGTGCATCAATGGCATCTCTGATTTCTTCCATCATATGATTATAGAAATACAGATTATGCAGTACACACAAACGATATCCCAGCATTTCCTTTGCCTTTAACAGATGCCGGATATAGGCTCTGCTGTAGGTTCTGCATGCCGGACACTGACATCCCTCTTCGATCGGTCTGTCATCCGTCTCGAACTTCGCATTGAACAGATTGATCTTGCCGTGATTCGTGTACAAGTGTCCATGTCGGCCATTCCGGCTCGGATAAACACAATCAAAGAAATCTACACCCCGATCTACCGCTTCCAGGATATTGGCCGGAGTCCCTACACCCATCAGATATACAGGCTTATTCTGTGGCAAATGTGGCACTGTCACATCCAGAATATGATACATTTCCTCGTGCGTCTCGCCTACTGCCAATCCTCCAATCGAATATCCCGGCAGATCCAATTCTGCGATCTGCTCCGCATGCGCAATCCGCACATCCTCCAATGTACCGCCCTGGTTGATTCCAAATAACATCTGGTGTGGATTGATCGTATCTTCCTGCTGATTCAGCGCATCCATCTTCTCCTTACATCTCTTGAGCCATCTGGTTGTTCTCGCAACCGATTGTTCAATGTAGGAACGCTCTGCCTTGCTCGGCGGGCACTCATCAAATGCCATCGCAATCGTTGACGCCAGATTGGACTGAATCTGCATACTTTCCTCCGGGCCCATAAATATCTTGCGCCCGTCAATATGAGAATTAAAATAAACGCCCTCTTCTTTAATCTTGCGTAGACCTGCCAGTGAGAACACCTGAAATCCACCGGAATCTGTCAGGATTGGCTTATCCCACACCATAAACTTGTGCAAACCACCCATTTTCTTCACGATCTCATCTCCCGGTCTCACATGTAAATGATACGTATTGGACAGTTCAATCTGTGTTCCTATCTCCTGTAGATCTGTAGTCGCCACAGCACCTTTGATCACACCTGCTGTTCCCACATTCATGAAAACCGGGGTCTCTACTGTGCCATGTACGGTTTCAAAATGCGCATGCTTCGCACGCCCATCCGTATTCACTATCTGATACATATTTGCACCTAATTTCTTTTCATAATATCTGTATACATTCGCACACAAAGTACATTATATGTCATATGACACTTTGAAGCAAGTTTTATTTTAAAAATAAAAAGGGCATCCTATCTAAATGGATGCCCCATAACAATTCATATCATTCTAGCACTCCGGCTCGATCAAACCATATGTATTGCCCTTTCTCTTATAAACCACATTCACTTCGTCAGTCTCTGCATTACGGAACACATAGAAATTATGTCCCAGCAGGTCCATCTGCATACATGCATCCTCTGCAAACATAGGCTTAATCGCAAACTTCTTGCTCTTGATGATCTTAATTTCATCATCATCCTCTGCCTCTTCATCAATGAATTCCTTCTGCAGATATCCTGATGCCTGCTCCTGATCAACTAACTTCTTCTTATGCTTCGTGATCTGACGCTCGATTACCTCTACTGCCATATCAATCGATACATACATATCATCACTGACCTGCTCAGCACGGATGATGTGTCCCTTCATCGGAATCGTAACCTCTATCCTCTGTCTTTCCTTCTCTACCATAAATGTAACATGTACATCTGTATCGCTGGCAAAATACTTCTCCAATCTATCCAGCTTATCATAAACTGCCTGCTTCAGCCCCTCTGTAACCTCAATGTTCTTGCCCATAATTATGTAATTCATAACGCCCAACTCCTTTTCTGTCTAGAATCTTCTCAGTCAACAGCGTTCGGTAGCCTCCCAATCATTACCGAGGTTCTTCTATTAACTGACACTTTTATTATACCATAAATATCTTTTTTTTCAATCATATATTCTGAAAACTTACGGATAAATTCTAGATTTATCACAATAAAGTGTATGCATTTCCTATGTTATTCATTATATTGTTAGACATCTTTTTATATTTATCGACATCTTAAAAGTCAATCTTTTTTCATAATTCTTTATTTTTTCGTCATTATACACAAAACATATTTTCGAACTCGAACATGCTGTCTTCCCCTCATATCGCCTATTTTTTTGTGGATAATGTGGATAAGTCTGTGTATAAGTCCATTTTCAAAGCTTTTATATAATTAACAAATGTGTACAAAAGCAAGTTATCCACATTTTGATAAACCTTGTCAACACATTATGTCTACCAAACCACATTATTTCTTGTGCAATATGTACACTCCATTGTTTCATAGACAATTATGGGTGTCTGAACATTAAATCATACACGATTTCTGAACAGAAAAAAGCTCTGTATACATAACATATACAGAGCTCATAAATCTTCTTTATGGAATTAATCTAATACACTTACCGCACACTTTGGCGTCTTGTAATTATACTGTGAAATCTTAATACCGGTCTTGCGGCTGCTTGCGTGTACCACCTTTCCGTTACCAATGTATAATGCTACATGGCTGATTCCCTTACCATTACCGTAGAATAACAGATCTCCCGGCTGAATATCTGAAATCGCAACACGCTTGCCACAGCCCGACTGTGAACCGGAATTGTGTGGAAGAGATACACCAAAATGATTGTATACTGACATCGTAAAGCCTGAACAATCAGTTCCCTTTGTTAAGCTGCTTCCACCATACACATATGGATTACCAACAAACTGCAATGCATAATTAACAACTTCTGACCGTGTTCCCGAAGACTTTGATGAAGACTTCTTCGTTGCAGTCTCCTTCTTCTCTGACTTCGACGATGCAGTGTTCTTGCTTGTGTTGCTCTTCTTGTCTGACTTTGATGTAGTGTCCTTCTTGGTATCGTTCTTCTTATTGTCATTCTTTGTTGTCGTCTGGCTGTTGTCATTCGTATCTGCAGCATCCTGATCGTCATCATCCTCTTCATCTGCGATCTCTTCATCTAAAGAAACTGCAGTTGCAAGGCTGTATGTAACATTGATGTAATCATTTGATACAAATCCTGTCGTGGCATCATCTACTTCGATCTCTGTCCAAGCATCATGCTGTTCAATGATCGCATATTCTTCGCCACCAGGCACCTGGGTAATACAAGCACTATCTGTACTCTGCCCTTCCCGAACCTTTAAGGTTTCTGTATTGATCACAGCCATCTTTGGAAGATTCTTCTCCGCATAAGCTCCGGCCTCATCTCCAAATACAAGATAATCGCTCTTCACATAGCCTGTTACACTGCCTGACTGAATCTGTGTCCAGCCACCCTCTGTGCCAACTACGGTTGCAACCGCACCTGCAGGAAGCTTTCCGATGCGGTCTGTATCTTCGCCTGCACCGGAACGAATATTCAGATTCCCGGTGACATTCGCCAATGCCTTGCCTTCAAACTCCGGATAGGCTGCTGTCTGTGCAGGCTGTGCTGCCTCTGTCGTAGCTTCTGTAGCTGCAACAGCAGCTTCAGTCGTCTGTACTGCAGTTGTATCTGCAGGCTGTGCTGCCTCTGTATCTGTGTTCTGTGCAACTGCCTGTCCAGCCAGATACTGGTCAAGAGCTGCCGTAATACTAATCTCTTCTTCGCTCACCAGAGTTCCCTCTGCATAAGTTGTAATTCCAAATCCCGATACTGCTATGGTCGATGCAAGTGCACATGCCATAAACGCCATTGTTCTCTTCTTCATAACCTAAGTAATCCTCCCGGCTCTGTGTTAAGAACCAAATATAACACAAGATATTGTGTTTATTACAAATTTATTACGAAGTTATTATAACAAAGACGCATTTTCTTGTCAACATTTTACGAAAAGAATTCATATTTGCAATATTTTAGTGATTTATGCAAGCTGTGCAAGTGCACTACCCAGTGCCTTCAAGGCTTCCTCTGCGTCTGCATCCGGTGCAGCATTGCAGATCACACCTTCACCGTTTACAAGATTAGCACCATCTGCCTGTACTCTTGCTTCCCAATCCTGCATCCACTCTCCATTGCCCCAGCCATAAGAGCCGAATAATCCAACAGCCTTACCTGAAATCTGACCATCCATCTCCTCCATAAATGGTTCCATCACATTTTCCTCAAGCTGTTCTGCACCCATTGACGGACATCCAAATGCAATCGCTTTCACATCCGCAAGATCAGATGTCAAAACAGCATCTACCGGAAGGACTTCTGCCTCTCCACCTGCTGCCGTCACACCATCTGCCACCATACTTGCCATTGCTGCTGTATTTCCTGTTCCTGACCAAAATACTATACTTACCTTACCCATTGATAAAATCCTCCTAATTTAACTTGCAATATCGCAGATTGACTTACCGCACACAATCTCATGCAGCACAAGTTCCCGCTTCTCATCATATGCGGCAAACCGTTTTTTGGCTGCTGCAACATTTCCATAGACTTTCCAATATCCAGAATAGGAACAATTTTCACCCTTATTCTCCACAAATCCCTTCACATCCTGTATTGGATATTCTAAAAAGATTCCTATTTCATGTGGGAACTCTACCTGACCATCTGCATACATGGCGATCCTGCCCGATAATCTGTCAATCATACTGTATACATCAGTTTCCTGATACCCGTAATATGCGAGAAACTCCTTATTCTCCGGTCTTCGCAGATATGCCTCCAGCCGACCCTTTCTATACATATATAGGATGCATCTGTTCCCATGCGTTTTCAGGATCCTGCTATAGATGGAAGTATGACCAAGCATTCTGCATATATAGACTGCCTCTGTAAAATCAACCGTCATAATATTTGCTGCTTTGATTCCCTTTAAGATCGGTGCACAATGAATTGCCAGCATGATCCGCATACGCGTAATCATGTCATTTGATCTACTCATTTCCATTACCTGCTGCATCTGCATATTACATTCCTCACTAATTCTTCTTAATATTTAGGCAATTGCGAAACCCTCAATTACAATTGCGACTATGTACATATTGCATGATGTATAAGCAGGTACTTGAAGAACGCCGGTTCTTAACGAAGTCAAGCTACCGCATTGACTGAGTTTAGCACCGCTGCGTGATGAAGTAGCGAGAGCGTGCCTGCGATACATTGTGCAATATGCACATAACATCAACAACTTCAAGGAGTTTCGCAATTGTCTATATTCAAATATTAAATGCACCCATACCCGGATATACTGCACTGTCACCCAGCATTTCTTCAATTCTGAGCAGCTGATTGTACTTTGCAACACGCTCACTTCTCGATGGAGCACCCGTCTTGATCTGGCATGTATTCAATGCAACCGCCAAATCCGCGATCGTGGTATCCTCTGTCTCTCCTGACCGGTGAGAACTGATGGCTGTATAACCTGCCTTATGTGCCATCTTGATCGCCTCTAAAGTCTCTGACACGGAACCGATCTGGTTGAGCTTGATCAGAATAGAATTACCACATCCCATGGAAATCCCCTTAGACAATCGTTCTGTGTTGGTTACAAAAAGATCATCACCAACAAGCTGAACCTTATGACCAATCTTCTCTGTCATCTTTCTCCAGCCTTCCCAGTCCTCCTCATCAAGACCATCTTCGATAGAAATGATTGGATACTTATCAACCAATGCTTCCCAATGTGCGATCAACTCATCTGATGTAAATTCCCTGCCGGACTTTGGCTGCTTATAATAACCGATTCCCTTTTCTGACTTCCACTCAGAAGAGGCTGCATCCATTGCGATCATAAAATCTTTTCCCGGTTCAAAACCAGCCAGCTTAATTGCTTCCAGGATCTTCTCAATAGCCTCCTCATCGGATGTCAGCTTGTTTGGTGCAAATCCGCCTTCGTCTCCGACTGCTGTGACATCGCCCATATCCTTGATCAGGGACTTCAACTTGTGGAACACCTCAGCACACCAGCGAAGTGCTTCTTTAAACGAATCCGCACCAACCGGCATGATCATGAACTCCTGTGTATCAACAGCCGAATCAGCATGTGCACCACCATTTAAAATATTCATCATCGGAACCGGCAATCTGTTGCCTGATACACCGCCCAAAAATCTATACAACGAAATATCAAGGGAAATAGAAGCAGCTCTTGCAGCTGCAATGGATACTGCCAGGATCGCATTTGCACCCAGCTTCGACTTATCCTTTGTTCCATCTGCCTTTAACATCGCCTGATCGACAGCATAAATATCCGATGCATTCAGTCCGGTGACGGCATCACAGATCACGGTATTGATATTCTCTACTGCCTTTGTAACGCCCTTACCCAGATATCTATTCTTGTCGCCATCCCGAAGCTCTAACGCCTCAAATTCACCTGTAGAAGCACCACTTGGCGCTGTACCTCTGCCAACGGTACCGTCGACAAGATACACCTCTGCTTCTACCGTCGGATTTCCACGAGAATCCAAAATCTCTCTACCGATTACTTTCTCAATTTCTAAATAATTCATACCTGAAAACTCCTTCCATTTATTTGCAGGTATTCCGCCGAAGTCATCACTCTCCGGCAAATCCTAAGATTTCAAGGAGTACCCACATGATTTATTCACTCGGTTAGTTTTATCTAACCAAAATCAGAATAACTTAATTCCTAGCAAATTACAAGGAGAAATATTGCAAACTTATGAGACATTTTATCACTTGCATATTTTTTCCTATCACTATATAATGTATGTAAATGTGAAACCATTTTAGAAAGGGGATTGCTTATGGATGTTATGGATATTGCCGGCATGTCTGTCAGCATGAATCAAGCAAATATTTTGCAGAATGTGAATCTATCCGTGATGCGGAAATCCTTAGATCAGATGCAGCAAAATGGCGATGCTCTTATCAAGATGATGGAATCTTCTGTGAATCCGAATGTAGGTCAGAACATTGACATTCGTCTGTAGCACATAGAAAAAGAGCCATACACTTAACTGTGTACGGCTCTTTTTCTATGTACAAGTCTTTCATACAGTATTGACGCCATTTTCTGATGTGTCCTGCGGCTCGGATGGTTGTAGATCAATACGCCATCCTGCTCTATATCCTGCAACGGAAATGCTAACACATCCAGCTGTAATTTGTCCTGTGTTGTTAAAACATCTGCGATATCATAGATCAACGGATCTGCATCTAATGTCATACTACCTGTCAACAATAAAAACTCCGCATCCGGATATGTCGCATGCATCAGTCGCACAAAATCGATATAACAATCTTTGAATCGACTGATCTTGTCAGCTGTCTCAAGATGGTAAGAATCATTTGTACCCAGGAAAATGATCACCAGATCAGGGATAAAATCCAAAGCAGAATACTTTGTCTGCTTATCTGCGAAATAATTCACATAAGGATATGCCTTGGGAATCGTCCTGCCTGTATCACCGCAATAATCCTGATACATGCCAAAACCGGATGCACATACATACTCTGACATATATCCTAGGCTGCACAATGCCTGATATGCATAGGATGCGCTGGCATCCTCATACTCTGCTCTTGCATGCTCCCCCTCATATAACGCATAACCACAAGTCATGGAATCTCCTAATACGAGGACTTTTCCTGCTTCAGGCCGGGCAAAAAATCCGTTCTCCTGTAATCTGTGCATTACACCCTGTGCCGCATATGATGTTTCAAGATCCAGCAATTCCCCCTGCTTGGGCATTACAGATCGGATCCCGATCCAGTTTGACATCGCCTCTGATATTTTATGCAATGTAACAATATGTACACCGGAATCCTGCGGCAATTCACAAAGCTTCGTATGTCCGTCAAGATCTTTTACGCAGATTCTGCCGGTCAGAAGCCCATCCACATATACCATCAGGCAGGCATAATCTGCAAACAATCTGTGGTTTACCGTCATATCCGCATAAACACTCCCGCCTGTTACTGCAAAACTCAGCCTGGTGTTGGAATATCCAAGGATCAACATATCATCACGCTGCAAGATCCTGCCCTCTCCCAATATTCTCTTATGCTCCAGTTCATAATACCGCATACTTAATCCTCATAAAATACATTTGGACAAAAAGCCTTGATATGTTCCAGTATCTTCTCTGTCGGTTCTAATACAATCTCACTCTTTAATCCCTTCACTTCACACATAATGGAATATTGTTTCCGATCGTTCAAGCCCGTAACAAACTTGTATTTCTTCTGACCGGATACCCTCTCGTGCTCTAATCTGGGTGATGTTGATGGTGCCACCATCTGTACCTGTGTCAACTCAAATGCGATAAGCTCTTTCCGACTTTCCAGATTATAGATCGCACTGATCTCCACACTCTCATTGGTCATAACAAATTCATACTGCACATTCCGCTTCAGACTCAGGGCATATGCCGAAAACCCAAATATCAGGCACAAAAAATAACCAAACAATATGATTCTAAACACACTCAGGAAAAAGGAAATCACTGCCAGTACACCAAAAACAACGATCATAACCGTATTCCCGATATTTTTCTCTTTTTTTATAACATCCTCTGTAAATCTATCCTTCATATATCCCTCTCTTATTTGTGAAGATGAGCACCGCTTGTATTGACAACGGCGATCGGATTTCCAAGATTATCCTTGATATGGATCAAGTAAAAACAGTTTCTCCGTCCCTCCCGCAACAGCTCACTCTCTGCAATCAATGTATCACCCTTAACTACGCCAAGATAACTGATCTGGCTGACAGTCGTAACTGTCGGTACATCACTACATGCATTGGTCGCCACTGCAAACACAAAGTCTGCTAATGTATAGGCCACGCCACCCATTACTTGTCCAACTGCATTCATATGCCGTTCATCCAGCTTCAAACTGCATTTTGCATAATGTTCATCAACAGCATCAATCTGAATCCCCGTTGTAGCCATAGCATACCGGTCATTCACGAAATATTTTCTTGCTTCTTCTACTGTCATGCTTCCCACCTCTTTTCCAACTTCCTTATCCGGAATCTTTTCTATGTTGTTAGTATCGGCTGTAATTGTCATTCTATACGGAAAGAAAACCGGAACATAATGTCCCGGCTTCCTTTTACACCGTTTTAATATAGCTTACGATTATCAATCACGCGGACTGCCTTACCCTCACTTCTGGTAATTGTTCCAATATCCACGATATGAATCTTGGCACCGATTCCCAACATAGAACGAAGCCCTGTCTCAATCTTTCTGACCTTAGCTGCTCTGTCAAATGTAGGATCAGATGACTGCTCAGCTGTCAGTTCCACATTAATATCAAATGTATCTGTATTATTGACACGGTCTACCATGATCTGATAGTTCGTACTCATGTTTTGATTTAAAAGCACTGTCTCGATCTGTGACGGGAACACATTTACTCCGCGGATGATCAACATATCATCGCTTCTACCCATCGGCTTCTTCATGCGGATATGTGTTCTTCCACACGGGCATTTCTCACGCGTCAGCATACACAGATCTCTTGTCCGATAACGAAGCATCGGAAATGCTTCCTTCGTAATGCTCGAGAATACAAGTTCTCCTACCTCGCCCTCCGGCAGTACTTCTCCTGTATCCGGATTGATGATCTCGGCAATGAAATGATCCTCATTGATATGCATTCCCTGCTGTGCTTCACATTCAAACGACACACCCGGTCCGCTGATCTCTGTCAGTCCATAGATGTCATATGCCTTAATACCAAGACTCTTCTCAATCTCATGACGCATCTCCTCTGTCCATGCCTCTGCACCGAAAATGCCTGCCTTTAATTTTAACTGATCCTTGATTCCCTTTTGTGCTACAGCCTCGCCGAGATATGCTGCATACGATGGTGTACAACATAGCACAGTAGCACCAAGATCTGTCATAAACTGCAGCTGTCTTTCCGTATTGCCGGATGACATTGGGATTGTCAGGGATCCTAACTTATGGGAACCACCATTCAGACCCGGTCCTCCTGTAAACAATCCATATCCATAGCTTATCTGTACCACATCTTCTTTCGTCGCACCGGCAGCAACCAAAGCTCTTGCGCAGCAATCCTCCCACAGATCAAGATCATGCTGGGTATAAAATGCAACCACGCGTCTTCCGGTCGTACCTGATGTAGACTGGATACGCACGCAATCTTTTAACGGCTTTGCAAGCAGTCCATACGGATATGCGTCTCTAAGATCATCTTTCTTCATAAATGGAAGCTTATGTAAGTCTTCGATACCATGGATATCTTCCGGCTTCAAGCCTGCCTCATCCATCTTGTTCCGGTAATACTCCACATTGTCATACACATGTTTTACCTGTACAACTAATCGCTCACTCTGTAATTTCTTAATCTGCTCCACCGGCATCGTCTCAATCTCCGGCTGAAAATATCTCTTTTCCATAAACTTCTCCTTTATGTTTTATTGGTGCATATGCCACCTTATTGTCTTCCTAATGCAAACGCTTTCTTGTTCATCTCTAGGAACTTCGCAGGCACACATGCCTCAAGCGCCTCCAGCCATGCTGTTTCCGGAATATCATCAAAATATCTTGATACACGGCCCATCAGCACAATGTTCACTGCCTTGGCAGATCCTGCCTCTAACGCAAGGGACAGCGCATCCATATCATCTACATCTGCACCTGCTGCCTTCATCTTGGCAACCAGATCTTCCGGATATTCCATCGCACCTGTAATAACAGGCATCGGATCGATCTGCTGATCTGACACCACGATCTTGCCACCCTTCTTCAGATATGGCATATATCTGGCAGCCTCCAGCAGTTCAAAGGAAATGATCACATCTGCTTCCCCTTTGTCTATAATCGGAGAATAGACTTTTTCGCCGAATCTGACATATGTCACCACACTTCCTCCACGCTGGCTCATACCATGCACCTCTGAAACCTTTACATCGTATCCCTGTGTCAGCAGCAAATGGCCCAGCATCTTGCTGGCAAGCAAAGAGCCCTGTCCACCAACACCTACTATCATAATATTTCTGGTCATAACAGTTCCCTCCTTAATCTACGATCGCATTAAACTTGCATAACTGCTTGCATACACCACAACCAACACAAAGTGTCTCATCAATATGTGCCTTACCTTCCTTGAAGCTGATTGCAGGACATCCGAGCTTCATACACATACGGCAGCTCTTACAATCCTCTCTGCAAACCTTCACCGGAGGCTTCACCTCTACATATTTCAGAAGTGCACATGGTCTTCTGCTGATAATCACCGACGGCTCAGCTGCTGCCAGTTCTTCCTTTACCGCCTGGTCACATGCCTCCAGATCATACGGATCTACGACACGGACACGGGCAAATCCCATAGAACGGCAGAGTGCCTCTAAATCGATCTTGCCGGCCGGATCTCCCTTGATGTTGTATCCTGTTGTTGGGTTCTGCTGATGACCGGTCATACCTGTGATTGAATTGTCCAAAATAATCACGGTAGAATTGCTCATGTTATATGCAATATTTGCAAGTCCTGTCATACCGGAATGCATAAAAGTCGAATCACCGATCACAGCCACTGTACGATTCTCTGCTTCTGCCCCACGCGCTTTGTTAAAACCATGAATGGAACTGATGGAAGCTCCCATACATGCTGTTACATCTATTGCCGACAATGGAGCAACCGCTCCCAATGTATAACATCCGATATCACCCATTACTGTACATTTGTTCTTTGAAAGTGTATAGAACATACCTCTGTGCGGACATCCTGCACACATAACCGGTGGACGAACCGGAATATTCTCATCCAATGCAAGTCCCTCTTCCACAGGCAGCCCCATCTTCTGTGCTATCAGGTTCTGTGAAAATTCATCTTCTAATGGGAATACATTCTTGCCTGTCACCGTAAGCCCAAGCTTCTTGCAATGTGTCTCAATAATATCGTCCAACTCTTCAATGATCACAAGCTTCTCAACCTTAGAGGCAAAATCCAGGATCAACTTCTCCGGAAGGGGATTGATCATACCCAGTTTCAATACACTGGCGGTCTCCCCATATACTTCCTTTACATACTGATAAGAGGTAGAAGATGTAATAATTCCCAACTTTGTGTCTCCCATCTCCACCCGATTGAGTGGGGTTGTCTCCGCATAGGCGATCAGATCCCTTGTTCTCTGTTCTACCACCGGATGACGACGCTTAGCATTGGCCGGCATCATGACATACTTAGCTATATCTTTTTTATATTCCTTGAGCGGGAGTTCAACTCTCTCCGATGTCTCAACAATACTCTGTGAATGTGCTACTCTTGTGCACATCTTAAGAAATACCGGTGTATCATATTTTTCTGAAATCTCATATGCTGTTTTCGTAAATTCTAATGCCTCTGCCGAATCAGAAGGCTCTAACATCGGAACCTTTGCCGCAATCGCATAATGTCTGGAGTCCTGCTCATTCTGTGACGAATGCATTCCTGCATCATCAGCTACTCCAATGATCATGCCGGCATTCACTCCGGTATAAGAAATCGTAAATAATGGATCTGCGGCTACATTCAATCCAACATGCTTCATACCGCAGAAGCTCCGCTTTCCTGCCACTGCAGCACCAAATGCAACCTCAAGTGCTACCTTTTCATTCGGTGCCCACTCACAATAAATTTCATCATATTTTGCTGCTTCTTCTGTTATCTCCGTACTTGGAGTGCCTGGATAACTTGAAGCTACGCCACAGCCGGCTTCATATAAACCTCTGGCCACTGCAGCATTTCCTAACATCAACTGCTTCACTTATGTATTCCTCCTTGTATATCTCGTTACATCAAACCGCACCCTACATTCTACCAAAAATCGACAGGTTCGTAAATAGCGAAATACAAAAACAGCGGAACGCAAACCGCTCCGCTGAATCTGTTATGTATCATTTTGTCAGAATTACTCGATAACCTTGATCCATCCCTCCGGAGCCTCAAGACGACCCATCTGGATTCCTGTTAAGGTATCATACAGCTTCTTCGTAACCGGACCCATCTCGTCCATGCCACTTGGGAAGCAGATCTCCTTGCCATGATCATTGATCTTGCCTACCGGTGAGATCACTGCCGCAGTTCCACACAGTCCGCACTCAGCAAAATCCTTTACCTCATCAAAGAATACTTCTCTCTCTTCTACTTCCATACCCAGATATTCCTTTGCAACATATACAAGAGAACGACGGGTAATAGAAGGTAAAATACTGTTTGACTTCGGAGTTACAAGCTTGCCATCCTTTGTAATAAAGATGAAATTCGCTCCACCAGTCTCTTCTACCTTGGTTCTGGTAGCTGCATCTAAATACATATTCTCATCAAAGCCCTTCTGATGTGCATCTACGATCGCATACAGACTCATCGCATAATTTAATCCTGCCTTGATATGACCTGTTCCATGAGGAGCTGCTCTATCATAATCACATACTCTGATCGTAATTGGCTTGGCACCGCCCTTGAAATATGGGCCAACCGGAGTTGTGAAGATTCTGAACTGATATTCGTCAGCCGGCTTCACACCGATAACAGGGTTACTACCAAACATATATGGTCTAATGTAGAGTGTTGCACCTGATCCATATGGCGGTACAAAAGCCTCATTGGCCTTTACCACATCCACGACTGCCTGAACGAAACGATCTTCCGGGAATACCGGCATTTCCAATCGTTCACAAGAATCCTTCATACGGGAAGCATTCAGATCAGGGCGGAAAATAACCGTCTGTCCCTTTTCTGTTGTGTATGCCTTCAGGCCTTCGAAACAGGTCTGTGCGTATTGAAGAACGCCTGCACATTCGTTAATGACTACCTGATCATCCTCTGTCAGCACGCCATTATCCCAAGCTCCATCCTTATAATTCGCAACAAAACGCTTATCCGTCTTGTGATATCCGAATCCTAAGTCAGACCAATCAATGTTCTTCTTCTCCATAACACTCATCCTTTCTTTTCGCTAATGCTTTTACAAGTGTACCACTGAATTCTGATTTGTGCAATGCTTTATTGTTCTAACCCGGACGGTTTCTTTTGTTTTTTGACAGAAATCGCATCTAATGTCAGATATGCAATATTGTCCTCCATATACTGCCGCAAAGTTCCAACAACCTCTACCCAATCATCGTTTTGAGGATATTCGCCGTTATATGTGAATTCAAACCCGGTCATATGCTCATGATGGCCGGTGATCTCCTGCTGCATGCGATACACATAATGATAGTCCTTTTCCTTGTATATTTCATTGATGCAGTAGCCTCTGACACGGATCATTTTCCCGATATAGCTTTCCGCATTGATATAAATGTCTTCCAGCATATCTTCGAAGTTGTCCTCTGTGATATCGATCTCCACTTCCGATTCCTCATATGTTCTCGGCTGTGCGGTGTTCGGTGCATCATCATAAAATTGTGCATAATCTGTAGTGTCCGGAATATATGCTGTCGACGCCTGCGTTGATGCTTCTGTCTTCGTATTCTGTTCGTCCGTTGTCACCTGTTCCTGCATCACCGACTGCTCTGTACCGGATCCGATGGCATCCGGATCGGCTGTCGTCAAGGCATCCTTTGATTGGTCTGTGCATCCTGCAAGCATCAGACATAGAAACATGATATATCCTATCCTATATTTTTTCATGCACATGCTCCTTTCCTATCTGCCACAGTGATACGAAATATCTTATTTCCTGAACCACGCTTTCATGGTATCAAATATCTGTACCAGCTGTTCCTCTTCTATCACATATGGTACCATAGAATACATATATTTCAAGAACGGTCTGCTAAATACACCTCTCTCATATGCAAATTGCTGGAAGCCCACAAGATCCGCTCCATCTTTCACCTCTACACAGGTACAGCCGCCCATGACACGCACCTCCTGAATCCGGTCATCTTCAAAGCCGAGCATTTCCCGCTTAGAGATTTCTTCTATCTTTTTGATCTTATCCATATAATGCTCTCTCTCGAAGATTTCAATTCCTTTGAGTGCCACACTACATGCCAGAGCATTTCCCATAAATGTCGGTCCATGCATCAGGGCTTTATCCGGATCATCACTGTAAAAGCCATTGTATACCCGGTGATTTGCCACCGTTACCGCATGCCCGATATAACCGCCTGTCAGTGCTTTTCCAAGCACCAGAATATCCGGCAGTACCTCATCGGCTACAAACCGGTGTCCCGTTCGTCCAAATCCGGTCGCCACCTCATCAAAGATCAGCAGCACATCATACTGATCGCATAGTTCTCTTGCCCGCTTTAAAAATGCGATATCATACATACGCATACCGCCTGCGCCCTGCAAAAGCGGCTCCACGATAAAGCAGTATAATTCCTCTCCATGCCGGCGGAATGCATCTTCCAATGCTTCTATCGTTGTCGGTATATGGTATACATTCGGCTTGCTCGTCAGGATTGCATGATAATCCTCGTCATCTCCCACCTCCATTGTCTTGAAGGTATCTCCATGATAGGCATGTGTCAGTGATAACACCTTATCTCTGCTGCTTCCTCTATTAATGTTAAACTGCAGTGCCATCTTAATGGCTACCTCAACCGCCACACTGCCGGAATCGGAAAAGAAGCAGTAATCCAGGTCCCCCGGCAGCCACGCCTGCAGCTTCTCGGAAAGCCGGATCACCGGATCATGTGTCAGCCCGCCCAGCATCACATGGGAAAATATATTGGCCTGATCACATATTGCCTGTGTCAGTTCCGGATGCTTATACCCGTGGATCATACACCACCACGAAGACACCGAATCCACCAGTTTCTGATCCTCTGTATATAAATATACACCTTCTGCATTTACGATCTTATAAGGTGTTCTCATTGTTTTCATCTGTTGATATGGATACCAAATCATATTCTTCACCTACCTATATAAACTCTTTAATGTTTCTGCATCAATATCCAGATCTGTGTCGCCATCCTGCACGCAGGCAACCACCTTCAAGCCTGTCCGGTACTCACACATGACGATATTATCCTCTTCTATCATATCTCCCGGATGATAATGATTGAAAATAATACCTGTCACTTCAATGCCCCTGCTTCTCATATACTCCACTGTCAGCACGACACTGTTGATCGTACCAAGTCCGGCATCTGCGACCAGAATACAGGATAACCCCAATTCCCGGATCACATCCTCCAACCAGATTTCCTGCTCATCAAAGCAGATTGGACAAAGAATGCCCCCACTGCCCTCCATGGTAACATATTCATATGAACTACACACGGCATCAAATCCCTGCTTCACAACCGGCATCTCTACAGGATGTCCTTCCACTCGGGATGCCAGATGTGGCGAATATGCATTCTCATACACATAATGACACATCTGCTCTAATGGCTGTGTGATTCCGGATATCTCTTTCACCCAGACTGCATCTCCCGGGATCAGACTGCCGTCCTCGCGTCTGTCATTTCCGCTCATAGCCGCCTTATAATAAGCCGCATTGACACCTGCTTCTTTCAATTTCTTCACGATCAGACCGGTGACAAAGGTCTTACCGATATCCGTCCCGGTTCCTGTGACAAATATTTTCTTACTCATGTTACGCCTCCATTTTCTATGGTAAATGCCTTTCCGGCATCCATCTCACATACTTCACTATCATCTGTATTTCTGCATACAGTCTGCCAGTGCATCTGCCAATCCACACAGTTCTTCCTTCGTGTGGGTTGCCATCAATGCCACCCGCAGTCTTGCACTGCCACGCTCCACGGTTGGATACCGGATTGCCGAAATATAATAGCCCCGCTGTTTTAACGCCTGCATGACATCCATCGCACGGCCTTCATCTCCGATCATGATCGGGATAATTGCCGTGTCAGAATGAATATCCATGCCATGTGCCTTGAGCTGTTCACAAAAATATCTGATATTCTCCTGCAGGGCTGCCACACGCTGTGGTTCTTCCGTTATGCGTGCAAGTCCTGCTTTTGCTGCCGCCATGGTTGCCGGTGACAGCGAGGTAGAAAAGATAAAGCTTCTTGCCCGGTTGACCAGATAGTCGATCAACAGCCTGCTGCCGCAGACATAACCACCCTCTGCACCGACTGCCTTACTCAGGGTTCCCATCAGCACATCCACGCTACCATCCATATTATAATATTCTTCCGTTCCGCGCCCGGTCCGTCCGATCACACCGGTTGCATGTGCTTCGTCGATCATCGACAGCATCTGATACCGGTTCGCAAGTGCAACAAATCTCGGCAGATCCACAATATCTCCGTCCATGCTGAACACGCCATCACTGACGATCAATCCATGTTTTCCTTCGTGTTCCTTTAGCTTTGCTTCCAGATCATCCATATCATTATGTCGATAAACCACAATCTGTGCCCGCGACAAACGACAGCCATCTATAATACTTGCATGGTTCAGTGCATCGCTGAACACGACATCTCCTTTGCCGACTAACGCAGATATGATCCCCACATTTGCCATATAGCCGGTATTAAACACCAAGGCAGCTTCCCGGTGCTTAAACTGTGCAATGGTCTGTTCCAGCTCCATATGTAATGTTGTATTCCCTGTTGTCAGTCTCGAACCACCTGAGCCTGTTCCATATTGTTCCAACATCTCAACCGTATATGCTTTCACTTGCTCGTCATTGCACAGATCCAGATAGGCATTGGATGAAAACAAATGCTGTGATCTGCCCTCCACGATCACATTTGCATTCTGTGCCGAATCAAATGTCGTCATCTGCCGATACAGATTCTGTTGCTTCAGATTACCGATGGCATTTCGCATTTTTTCCCATTTATCCATACGATCACTCCTTTTTTGCAAGGCTGGTATCTACCAGCACCTTCTGTTTCTCCAGATAGTGGATACAATCCTCTGCCTGTGACTTTGTTCCCCGAAACAAAAAGATCCGTCCTCCGTTCGGACTTCCCATCTCTTTGAGCTTCGTGATTCTCACATAACCAAGCACCTTTGACGCAAAATATCCGGTTACATAATCCGGATCGTCGGAGATACACAGCTCGCCAACAATATTGGGATGACTACACACCTTCGTTGCCAACACGATTGCTTCCTTAAAGTGATTCTTCTCACTTCTGTCATCTGTTTCTTCCAATACATCCATATAGGTTGCACGGATGCCACGGCTGTGATCAGGTTCTAACCGCTCTAGCGTATCCACATCCAACAACATCGCACCGCGCATTGCATAAGTATCCTGCAACAGATGCATGATCTCATCTGCCTTATCAATCCCTGATTGTACCAGCAGCTCATGCATTTTGAAAAGCCCTGTCTGTGCATCCGGAACCTCAAACTTACTGACCGGAAGTGCTTCCAGATATGAAATCTCTTCCGGTGCAATCTTCTTGATCTTAATATTGATGGAATCCGGTTCTCCTTTTGCATGCTCCAGGGCACGGGTCAAAAGCTGTCTTGTACAAGTCTCTAACCGATCCTTCGCGATGATCTTCTCCGCCCCGGAAATATGTTTACTGATACCATTTTCCTGCCGGCTGGCGCGCATTTTAATGCTGTACATATTCTGTTCCATATTTGTCTCCTATCTATTCTTTCAACATATCTGTATCCATCTGCGAACCGGACATTTTCACCATTGATGCAGGAACCGCAAGGCCACACAACACGGCAACCCGTTTTACAACCGGTGTCATCATAATAACTACTACCGCTGTAAAGATCATTCCGGGCAGTGCCGCAGCCAGAAGCGGCCAAGGTGATGTATGTAATACAGCTCCCAAAACAATTCTCGCCACAGCCGTACCACATGGGCCGGCCACATAGAGTGCAGCTCTGCTCTTTGGCAGCACACTCACGATCACACCTACCACAATCCGAAATACCATTGCAATCAATACATTCAATATCGTATGGTTTCCAAGCAGCAACTGTATGATACTCGCACAGATCCCTATGCCAAGATATCTTCCAAATCCTACTAACGCAGCAACACATACCGCATAGGGTGCCGACAACTGAAATTCAGCTCCGGGGATCAATGACGGGATCTTAATCATCCCAAGTACTACGAGTATTGCTGTCAGCATACCATCCAACGCCAGATTTCTTGTGTTTGTCATGTTCTGTTGTTTCATTTTTCCTCCTCACAATGAGCAAATTCTAATAGCATCGGCCGCCGATTGTTAACCTGTAAATTTCTTGCAGTTAACATTCAAGAGAAAGAGTAACACCCCGGACTGCTGTTGTCAACCATCCGGAGTGCAAATATCTTAAAATATATTTTGTTATGCAAACTGGCTGTTGTACAGATTCGCATAGAATCCATTCTGTGCCAGCAATGTCTCATGATTTCCCTGCTCAATAATATGTCCGTCTTTCATCACAAGGATGACATCTGCTTCCCGGATCGTGGATAGTCTGTGCGCCACAATGAAGCTTGTTCTGCCCTTCATCATCTTGTTAAAGGCACGCTGTATCCTGATCTCTGTTCTCGTATCAATACTGCTCGTCGCTTCATCTAAGATCAGCATCGGAGGCAGATTCAACATTACTCTCGCAATACAGAGAAGCTGTTTCTCACCATGGCTGATATTGCCGCCATCCTCGGTGATCACAGTATCATATCCATGTGGCATACGCTTGATAAAGCTATGTGCATGTGCAGCCTTCGCCGCCGCGATCATCTCTTCTTCTGTCGCATCCGGCCTGCCATAACAGATATTCTCTCTGATTGTACCTGCCTTCAGCCATGTATCCTGCAGCACCATACCGTAACTCCCGCGAAGAGAGGCTCTTGTAATGTCCTTCACCGGGTGATCGCTTACCGAAATACAGCCTGCATCCACATCATAAAACCGCATCAGCAGGTTAATGATCGTCGTCTTACCACATCCTGTAGGTCCTACGATGGCAACTCTCTGTCCCGGTTTCACGGAAAGGTTCAGATTCTCGATCAGCTTGCGATCCGGCACATAACTAAACTCCACATGAGACAGTTCCACATCTCCGGTTACCGTCTCCGGTGTCAGCACATAAGCATCCGGTGCATCCGAAACCTGTGCCGGTGCCTCAATAAATTCAAATACACGCGCCGCACATGCCAGTGCATTCTGCAGCTCTGTCACAACACCTGAAATTTCATTAAACGGCTTCGTATACTGATTGGCGTAGCTCAAAAAACTGGAAAGCTGACCGACACTCATCTTTCCCAAAATACAGGCAATCGCACCTGCTACACCGACCGCCATATATACCAGATTGTTTACAAATCTTGTACATGGATTCGTCAGGCTGGAGAAAAATGTAGCACGCAGACTGCACGCCTCTAACCGGCCATTGACCTCATCAAATCGCCCCATGGCACGATCCTCATAACCGAATGCCTGCACTACACGCTGTCCGCCAACCATCTCATCGATCAGTGCAGTCTGCTCGCCTCTTACCTCACTCTGTGTCTTAAACATCGTATAAGTCTTCTTTGCAATAAATCCTGCCACAAACAGGCTGACCGGTGTGATCACCACCACAACCAGGGCAATCTTGATATTGATCGATACCATAAAGATCAATGTGCCGACAATGGTCAATACACCGGTAAACAGCTGTGTGAATCCGAGCAGCAGTCCATCTGCAAACTGATCTACATCTGCTACAATACGGCTCACAATATCACCGGACTTATGGGAATCCAGATAAGAAAGTGGCAGAATCTGCAGCTTATGAAATGCATCATCCCGCATATCCTTTGTCACTCCATAAGTCATGCGGTTGTTGGATAGATTCATGAACCATTGTGCCAGACCTGCGATCAAGGTCACAACTACCATTTTCTGAAGCAGTGGTGTCAATGCCACAAAATCTACCTTGCCAATTCCCACACACAGATCCACAGCATCCCCGATCACAATCGGGATATATAGCTGCATCACAACAGAAATCGCTGCAAATAGAATACTAAGTACCAGCAACGGAATATATCTTCTGATTCTTGCAATTACCTTCTTTAATGTATCACTATCCAGCTTCTGCTTATTCTTACGCATGCTTCTGCACCTCTTTTCCCAATAACTCCTCCGGCTTTTTGAACTGCGATTCATAAATCTCCTGATAAGTCTCAGAACACTTGAGCAGTTCATCATGCGTACCCATACCTACGCATGCTCCATCATCCAGCACCAGAATCTGATCCGCAAACTGGATACTGGAAGCACGCTGGGAAACGATAAACATCGTCGGTGGATTGTCCATATTCCGGATCGCATGACGCAGGGCTGCATCCGTTGCAAAATCCAATGCCGAAGCGGAATCATCCATGATCAGGATTTCCGGCTTCTTCACCATCGCCCTGGCAATCGTCAAACGCTGTCTCTGTCCACCTGACAGATTCTTTCCTCCCTGTTCGATCACTTCATCCAGACCTGCCGGCTTCGTTTTTACAAATTCAGCACCCTGACTGACTGTCAAAGCCTCCCAGAGTTCTTCATCTGTCGCATTTTCATTGCCCCATCTTAAGTTATCCCGGATCGTTCCGGCAAATAACAGGCTCCGCTGCGGCACAATACCGATCTTGGCGATCAGATCCTGCTTCGTGTAATCCTTCACATTCACGCCGTCTATCATAACACTTCCTTTTGTTGCGTCATAAAATCTCGGGATCAAAGAAATCAGGGAAGATTTACCACTACCCGTACCGCCGATGATACCGACTACCGAGCCCTTCGGTGCGGTAAATGAAATGTCCTTTACACTTGCGTCTCCCGCATTGGCATAAGTCAGGCTAACATGATCAAATGCAACACATGCCGCACCTGCAGTTTGCTCTGCACTATTCTCAGGATACACCATATCATTTCTGGTCTCCAACACCGTCTCCACACGACCAAAACATGCCATTGCTTTTGTCAGTGTCACGATCAGATTTGCCAGTTTCACCAGCTCCACTAAGATCTGTGTCATATAGTTTACCATTGCGATCAGCTGTCCCTGTGTCAGTCCACCGACATTGATCCGTACACCACTGGTATACAGCAAAAATACCGTTGCCAGATTGATCACCACATAAGTCATCGGATTCGTCAGACCGGATATCCGTCCGGCAAGCCGCTGACTCTTATTGAGTGCAAGGTTTTCATTTTCAAAATTCTCTGTTTCATAGTCTTCTTTATTGAAGGCACGCACCACTCTGACACCTGTCAGATTCTCTCTGGTACGGCCTAAAACACGATCCAGCATTGCCTGCACATGCTTATACATTGGCATCGTAATAAACATAATGCCGTACACGATCAATGCCAACACCGGAATCGTCACTGCAAATACCAGTGCAGCCTTCACATCGATCGTAAACGCCAGGATCATGGCACCAAATACAATAAACGGGCTCCGAAGCAGAAGCCGCAGACACATATTCACACCGTTCTGTACCTGATTGATATCACTTGTCATACGCGTGATCAATGTCGAGGTTCCAATCGTATCCAACTCCGTATAGCCAAATGTTTCAATATGTCCGAACAGATCATGGCGCAAATGCGTTGCAAATCCGACTGCCGCTTTCGCTGAAAAATACTGTGCTGTGACAGAACATGTAAGTCCGATGATCGCCAGTGCAATCAATAACAGTGAAAGCTTCACGACATACGGCATATCACAGTTTCCGATACCAATATCGATGATCTTAGCCATCACAAGTGGCACCATCAGATCAAAGAATGCCTCTAACAACTTAAACAGCGGTCCTAATACGCTCTCCTTCTTATAATCCTTTAAATAATACCCTATTCGTTTCATTTCCGAACTAACTCCTTACTTACTCTTCGATGTGTGCCAATACCGGATACCACTACCCACCAGCAATGCAACTACCAGGATTACCAGCACAAGCAGCCCATATCTGACCGTTCTTGGAAGTGAATTAAGATTAAAGCATCTGACATGAATCCACATCTGATTGATCTCCTGATTCTTATCACTCGGATAATAACCCATGATCGCACTCCTGCTGATCACTTCTGATGGTGGATATTGTGCAAACAGCTGTCTTCTCGTCTGGTTCTCTGCCGCCGTGATCACATAATCACTATCCTGTTCATCCCCTGAGAAAAAATAACCAAGTGGGTATTCTACTGTCTCTTCCTCATCATCTGCTGCCTGATAATTCCATTTCAGATAATCAAATACCGTGGTATCCTCTTCATCTCCGGCTATGACAGAAGTATAACCAATATAGTACATATTCCGTACTGCATTGTCCGGTCTCGACAGAAAATTCACAAATGCCTCAGCCGCCTGCTGTTTACGCTCGTCCTGTGCCAGTCCCTTCTTTAGCATAACCCAGCCGTCAAACCACAGATTCGTACATTCCTTTGGCACCGCAAATTCCAGCATAAAGTCATCATCCTCTGCCAGATCCATTGCATAGACTGCATCACCGGACCACTGATAATTGGCTACAACCTTGCCTGATACGATATCCGATTTTCCGCTATCCGTCTCAAAAGAATAAACATTTTCTCTTGCCTGCTGCAAAAGTTTCTCAGCCGCCTGAATCGTTGGCGTCGTAATATCGTTCATCTCATCTGCAAGCAAATGTGAATAATCAGGATCCTCCACAAATGTCTGAGACATTAACTTGTCAGCCTTTAACATTCCCAGAATCGCAAAATAGGAATCTCTTACATTGTCCTTGATCGTGATCTGTCTCTTATACTTTGGATTGCAGATCACATCCCATGTAGAGGCTTCCTCCCTGGAGATTCCTTCAGGGTTGTAAAGCATACCAGTTACGCCCCACATATAACCAGCAGCATATCTGCTCCATGATTCGCCATTGATCTGATTCTCATCAAACACCTGCCGGATGTATGGTGAAACATCTCGTGTATAGTAATTTTTCTCATCTGACACATCAAAAAATTGCTCCGAAAATGGCTGAATCTGTTCTTCAGCGATCAGCTTCATCAACATGTAATCCGATGGACACACCAGATCATAGACATCGCCCAGCGTCAACTGATTGTAAAGATCCTCGTTGGTTCCAAAACATGAATATTCTACCTTTACTTTCTGACCATAATTCTTGTAATACCAATCTTCAAACTCTTCATAAAGTGCACGCTCTCCGAATACGCTCTTTCCATTGTCAAGTTCGATCCTGTTCTCTTCATCCCAGTCACCAAGATCAATATACTCTTCCCAGTTGCAAACACGGAGTGTCACGGTATCATCCTGTGCATGTACCGGTTCTATCGTATGGTTTGCAGCAATTCCAAAAGCGGTTCCGACAGCGACCAATCCACACATTGTAACCACCAGTGCAGCATTTCTTATACTGTTTATCTTATGTTGTCTTCTCATCCTATATCTCCTCCTTTTTTGCATCCCGCTTCGGAGATATATTCATAGCCAGCACAAACAACACTACAATCACAAAAATCACTGTTGACAATGCCCATAACGCCGTCTTGACATCCGTCTGGGATCCCTTTGTCGCATTCACAACATAGGTACTGATCGTATCAAAGGTTGCCGGTTTCGTATAAGTGGTAATGAAATAATCGTCCAACGATAATGTTACTGAAAGCACAAATCCTGACAAAATACCCGGCAGAAGCTGTGGGATCAATACCTTGCGCATCGCCTGTGCCTGCGTTGCGCCAAGATCCAATGCAGCCTCATAAATACTGTTATCCATCTGTTTTAATTTCGGCATCACTGACAGATAGACAAATGGCGTCAAAAGTGTCACATGTCCGACCACAAGCGGAACATAGGTCTCCTTCTCTACGCCCATAACCACGATCAGCAGAATACATACAGAGAAACCTGTCACCACATCCGCATTCACGACCGGGATCTGGTTTGCTGTATTCATCATCGTCTTCACACGATTTCCCGAATAAAAGGTACCGATCGCACCCATGGTTCCAAGGATCGTTGCAACCAACGCCGAACCAAGTGCCAGCAATACTGTCCCCCAGATCATACCAAGCAGATCGGATGAGGTGAACAGATATTGGTAATTTTCCAGTGAAAATGCATGTATGGTACCGATCGTCGCAGAATCCGTAAAGCTATATACCGCCAGAACCATGATCGGCAGATATACAAACAATAATACAAGGATCATAAATCCGGTTGTAAGAATCTTTTTCATCAGATGATCGCACCTCCTCTCGCAGCCACATCGTCATCCTCGTAATGTCCGGCGATCAAAGAAGCAATAAAGATCAATGTCAGCAGGATCAAGGCGATCATAGATCCACTATGCCAGTCATATGCACTAAAATAGCTTCCGATCAGGCTACCCATGATATAAGTGCTATTGTACAGCATATCCAGAACAACATAATTCGTCATTGCCGGCAAAAACACCATCATCACACCGCTTGCAATTCCAGGAACAGAAAGCGGAAGCGTTACCTTCAAAAACACTTTCCACGGTGCGGCACCTAAATCCGCTGCAGCCTCCAGCAGACTTCCATCCAGCTTCAAAAGCGTTGTATAAATAGGAAGAATCATAAACGGAAGAAAATCATATGTCATACCAATCACAGTATTCAGAAACGGATAACAGGATAAGTTCCCTTCCAAAACATCCAGCACTTCTTTCAGTGCAGAAATTCTCAATGTAAAATTGATCCACATCGGCATAACAAATACCATCATCATGGCAGCACGGTGTCTGATCGGTCCTCTTGCCAGAATGTACGCCGTCGGATATGCAATCAACAGGCATACCAGTGTCGTGACTACCGATACCGCCAGACTATATACAAGCGTACCGATCGTATTGGCATTTGTAAAAAAATCTATCAGATGCGAAACCGTAAATTTACCGTCATTTCCTGTAAATGCATAGTACACAATCACTAATAACGGAGCAATTACGAAACACATCAAAAATATTGCATAAGGAATTCCCAAATGCTTTCTTGAGAGTCTGAATCCAGCCATACTCATTACCTCCAATCTATTTTGATGTCATTACTTCTTCAGTTCAATCGTCATACACTCCTGCGGAATCACAAGACTGACATAATCGTCCATATTCCATAAATACTCATCATCCACGATGAAATCCTCGTCCGCATCTGTACGCACCACATAATGATAATGATCACCCTTATAGATCAGATTACTGATATGACCACAGATAATACCTTCTTCTTCGTTGTCGCTCATTGTAATATCTTCCGGATTCAAAGACAATGTAACCTTGACACCTTCTGTCTCAATCTCGTCCCCGCCTGCATCTTTTAAGATACCATCTTCCACGCGGGAACCCGGATACAGCTTCGTCACATCAATATCAAACTCACCTTCCACAAAATTCAGCTTGTAATCCTTCGTCAGTACACAGTCAAACCGGTTCTTGACCAGAGCCACAGGCATAACATGGATACCATCCGGCTCAATGTTGACACCCACTTGGTCACCCACTGTCGCATGCTTAATAGACCGGACTACGATCTCACTCTTTCCAGACAAAATCGTGATTTCGTAATGCATCCCCTTAAAGATCACGGAAGTGACCGTTCCCTGTACACTGCCGGCTTGCGGTGTTGTGATGATGACATCCTCAGGGCGTACAACAACATCAACAGGCGTACCCTCTGCATAATCATCTAAACAGGTAAACTCCGCTCCGCAGAAACGAACCTTCAGCTTGCCGGTCATAATACCATTATAAATATTACTCTCACCAATAAAATCTGCCACAAACGCATTCTTTGGTTCATTGTAAATCTCCTCCGGGGTGCCGATCTGCTGAATCTTTCCCTCAGACATCACTACGATCTTGTCTGACATCGTAAGTGCTTCTTCCTGATCATGTGTGACATAGATAAAGGTAATTCCGAGTCTTTCATGCATTGCCTTTAATTCAAGCTGCATCTCCTGACGCATTTTCAGATCCAATGCACCAAGCGGTTCATCCAGAAGTAAGATATCCGGTTCATTCACGAGTGCTCTTGCAATCGCAATACGCTGCTGCTGTCCACCGGACAGTGTTGTGATCTTTCTATGCTCAAAACCGGCAAGATCCACCATCTCCAGTCCCTTCTGCACCTTCTTCACGATCTCAGCCTTTGGAAGCTTCTTCAGCTTTAATCCAAACGCTACATTGTCATATATATTCAGATGGGGAAACAGTGCATAACGCTGAAATACCGTATTGATCGGTCTCTCATTTGGAGGAAGCTTACTGATATCCTCACCATTGAGCAGAATCTGTCCGGCACTCGGCATATCAAAGCCGGCGATCATCCGCAGCGTTGTTGTTTTACCACAACCGGACGGGCCCAAAAATGTTACAAACTCACCTCGTTTAATTTCGAGATTAAAGTTATCTACAGCTACAAATCCATCTTCAAATTTTTTTTCAATATTCCTAAGCTCAATGATGTTCCCGGAATCGTTCATCTTAATTATCTACCTCCATCTGTCGTGTATTTCTGTTCTTATATCAAATTGCATAAAACATCTGTAATTATACTATGAATCTACTGATTTGCAACAGATTTCATTACATTTTACAATGTTTTCTATATGTTTTCATTTTATAAAGTCTACACTGCATACTACCAAAGAATCTTCATGTACAGTAAAGCGGATATTATAGCCTGCAAATGCCACTCCATATATCCTTTCCGGGTCATTCTGGTAGGCCGGTCTTGGATCCTGCCTTAGCAGTGCCAAAAGTGCTTCCCGCTTGTCCTCACTAATCTTGAAGAGCAGCGTTTCCGGAAATGTAACCTCCAGTGCATGTGCATATACCTCTTCGGCAAATCCCGCCTGTGCCTCCTGATGACTATCCGTATAAGGCAGATACGGTTTGATATCATAGATCGGCGTTCCATCCATCATATCAATTCCGCTCACATATAAAACCGGACCATATTCACCGGTCATTTCGACACGATCCAGTTTCACGGATGACAGCCCAATACTATTCGGTCTGAATGGAGACCGTGTGGCAAATACACCCATCCGCTGGTTTCCGCCGAGTCTTGGAGGCTTTACGGTCGCAACCCATTTATCCCGTTTTGCCTCCGAAAATTCCCATAAGATCCATATATAAGAAAAGCCCTCCAGACCACGAAAAGCTTCCGGTGTCCTGTATTCCGGCTCAAATATAATTCTCCCTGCCAGTGCATCCACTAATCCACTCTGTCTTGGAATTCCGAACTTCTCCGGAAAGTCTGTATAGATATGCGCGATTATTTCCATGTTTCTTTCCCTCCTGTCAAAAAAGGCTATCACAAAGCAGTAAGTCGGTCAACATACTTTTATTACAGTGTTTATGATACAAATTTTATCAAAATGTCACATTGCCGAATGTGTCTTTCAATGTTACAATATACATGATTATGTAAAGGCAAAGGAGATAAAATTTATGGATCAATATGTTATCAGCTGTTGTTCAACTGCAGATCTGTCCCCACAGCAGTTTAACGATCGTAATATTTCTTATATATGTTTTCATTATGAATTAGATGGAAAAGAACTTTTAGATGATCTTGGACAATCCATGCCATTTGATCAATTCTATGATGCCATGGCAAAAGGTGCAATGACGAAGACATCACAGATAAATGCAGATGAATATGAAGCCTATTTTGAACAGTTTTTAAGTCAGGGGAAGGATGTGCTGCATATATGTCTGTCCTCCGGGATCTCAGGAACCGTAAACTCTGCAAATATTGCCAGAGAGATCGTAGCCGAAAAATATCCGGATCGTAAGATCTATGTCGTTGATTCTCTGGGTGCGTCATCCGGTTTTGGTCTCTTTGTGGACAAGCTCGCAGATCTGCGTGATTCCGGCATGGATATCGACACACTGTATCAGTGGGCATTGGATAACCGTCTGAAGCTGCAGAGCTGGTTCTTCTCCACAGATCTGACATTCTATATCCGCGGCGGCCGTATCTCAAAGACCGCTGGATTTTTCGGTGGTATGTTAAATATCTGTCCACTGTTGAATATTGACGGACAGGGTCATCTGATTCCACGAGAGAAGATCCGTACCAAAAAGAAAGTGATTAAGACAATCGTAGATCGTATGGAAGAGCATGCCGAAGGCGGCACAAACTATAATGGCAAATGCTTCATTTCTGAATCAGCCTGTTATGAAGACGCAAAGTCAGTAGCTGATCTTGTAGAAGCAAAATTCCCGAACCTGAATGGTCCTGTCGTGATCAATTCGATTGGTACCACGATCGGAAGCCATACCGGTCCGGGAACGGTTGCACTGTTCTTCTGGGGTGACGAGCGTGTCTAA
Source organism: uncultured Lachnospiraceae bacterium (assembly GCA_934293375.1). GTDB lineage: Bacteria > Bacillota > Clostridia > Lachnospirales > Lachnospiraceae > RGIG6919. The sequence goes on from CAKQYS010000006.1 coordinate 73,930, forward strand.
CCCCTGACTACAGCAGGTTATTTAATTGGAGATAGTGATAAAGTGCTCCGATCAGGTTGGAATCATTGCCATACTTACATCGTTCCACGCGAATATTCTGAAACATATAGGTCAGATTCTTAAGTTGGTTTACATACTTCAGGATACCATTCATAAATCGTGGTTCAGAGCTGATTCCGCCACCGATCAGGATCACTTCCGGAGCAAGCAGTGCATAGATATTACAGAGTCCTCTGGCAATATCTAAGTACTGCTTTTCTAATGTCTCGATCATATACGGATCCCCATCTTTCGCCCACTGATACATCAACTCTCCACTCACATCTGCCACATCCATCTCCTTGTGGCGCGCCACACGACATCTTAACGGCCACATGGACACCTTGTCATTCCAAGATATACATGGTAACGCCACAAACTCCTCATGCGTATTCAACTCCTCTATAGGTCGAATATTCCCAAGCTTAGACATGATCATATCATCAAACAAGAAGGAAATCTCACCGGCACACATATCCTGTCCACGATTCAACTTGCCGTCCATTAAAAATCCGCCGCCTACTCCGGTACCGAATACGATCACAAATGCACTCTTTGCATCTTTGGCGTTTCCGATCCAGCCTTCTGCAAGTGTCGCACACTTCGCATCATTCTCCAGTGTGACCTTTAATCCCTCAAACCGATTTGAAAGCAGATCCGCTAAATGCACCTGATCCAAATATGTAAGGAATCCACCACCATATACAATGCCCTCATAGATATCAATCCGTCCCGGCAGGCTGACAGCAGCACCCTCTAATGCATATCTCGTCTTACAATCATCGTACACCGCACCCAATGCCTCTACAAAGCTGCAGATTGCCGGCTGTACCTCGGCACCTCTTGATGCAGGTGTCGGAAACTTTCCCTGCTCCACAATCTTTCCCTCTATCGTCATCACGGCATGCTTCACAAATGTACCGCCCACATCAAATACTAAAAACATATTGATCCCTCCTCGTATTGTATCCCTACTGACTCTGCTTCCTGCCATATGGCAGCATCTTATCCGATCTCTTTATTAACATTATAGCATACGAGTGGGGATTTACTATCACTTAGAGAGCAAATATTATAACAATACTGCATGTAACACCTCTCCCCTTACCAATAATCTCCTATTTTAATACTTTTCTGAGCCGTTCATCCTCATGCAGAATCTGCTTCGCAAGATCCCGGTATTTTGCCTCGTGCAGATACGTATGCCGGTACGGTTTCATATCCGGTGCCAGGTCGATGGCTGCCTCGAAATCAGACATCTTCATATCCAATGTCTCTACATAATCCCAGAATCCGGTGTCTGTGAAGATCGTATTCACACGCACATATCTATGCTCCTGTACAAGACTCATCAGATATGTCGCAATACCAACCTGGATACCATGCAGCTGTGGCTGCTCCAGCATCTTATCGAGTGCATGTGAGATCATATGCTCACTACCACTTGTCGGTGCACTGCCCCCCGCGATCTCATTTGCAATACCACTCATAGCCAGCGAATTCAACAGTTCCCTTAAGAAAAGCTCATCATAAATACTGTCAAACGGAGTTCGCACAAAACTGTTGACCGCCTTCTTTGCAATCATCATCGCAAAATCATTGAGCACCGTATAGCCATGTTCATCCTCATACACCCAATCATATAAGGAAGTGATCTTGGATACCATATCTCCGATGCCGGAATAAATAAATTTTGCCGGAGCACTCTTGATCACATCGGTATCCGCAATAATTCCATATGCCATATATGCCGGCACCGAAGTTCTTCTGCCCTCTACCAGAAGAGATGCACTTGCACTCGAAAACCCATCACTGGAGGATGAGGTCGGCACACTGATAAATGGCAGTTTTCTAAGATACGCTACATACTTGGCTGCATCAATGACCTTTCCGCCTCCGATTCCCACGATCACCTGCGTCTTTGCACTGACCGAAAAAGCAAGTGAAATAATGTCCTCGATCCGCACCGTATCCAGCTCCTGATACTCCATCACATTCACGCCTGCATCGTGCAGGGAATCCATCACCTGACTGCCGAACAGATCAATCAATCCATTGCCAAAATAGATGACTGCCTGATTGAGTCCTGCACCACTAATATAACTTCCTATATTGCCTAATGTTCCCTTTCCAACCTTCAAGATTGTCGGAATTGCTATATTTCTTCCTATCATAACCGGCTCCTTATCCATCATTTACTTTTAACTCTAGTATGCCCATTTTAGCATATCTATCCTTTTGTAGCAAATGCATTGATTTTAGGCAATTTTCACGATTCAAAATACAATGGGACACTTAACATTGCAAGTACCCCACTTTCCTCACACATATATATTCTTCATTTACTGATTCGCTTTATTCAGCATTCTTTTATACTTCTTCATACATTTCTTTGGCATACAAATAGAAACCTGATCCGCCAGTTTACAAAATGCTTTTCTTCCTATTGACATCCTTTCAAAATCCGATTAAAATAAAATCAGATTTTAGATTAGCCATTATTAGAGAGGATGAAATATAATGTATATTCCGCGCGCAATATCTCCTATACTGAGAAATAGAGTTTTAAATAGCAAATGTCTTCTAGTGACCGGAGCCAGACAAATTGGGAAATCGACCTTAATCAAGCACGATTTCCCACAATATAACCGTGCCAATTTTGATGACCATTTAACTAGGATGCAAGCGAGGGAAGAACCGAAACTTTTCTTTCTGAATAATCCTTGTCCACTTTTTATCGATGAAGTTCAAAAAGAAAACAGCATATTAGAGGATATAAAACTTCGTGTTGATGAAACCAACCAACGCGGGCTATTCATTTTATCAGGTTCACAGAAACTGGAGCTTATGAAAGGTATGAGTGAATCTCTTGCCGGTAGAGTGTCGGTCACTGAGCTGGCAGGTCTATCTTTAAGAGAGATTCATAATGTTCCCTTCAATCAGCATTTTATACCAACAATAGAATATATAAACAACAGAGAAAATACTTTAACACCTTATGATGCTATATGGGATACGATACACAAAGGATCTTATCCTGAACTGTATGAAGTTGAGCGTGACTGGCAGGATTTCTATTCTTCCTATGTTTCTACCTATTTGGAGAGAGACATAAATGCGTTGATCTCCACTGACAGTATTACATTCACCAAATTTTTGACGGCAGTTGCGGCTAGAACCGGAGAAATACTTAATTATGCAAATATTGCAAGTGATGTTGGAGTCAGTGAACCTACTATTAAGAACTGGATTTCTGTTTTGGAAAGGACAGGAATTATATTTTTATTACAGCCTTATAGTTCCAGTGTATTAAAGAGAGCGATCCGAAAACCTAAACTCTATTTTAGAGACAGCGGACTCGCATGCTATCTAACTCGTTGGCTGACAGCTGATGCATTGAAGTGTTCAGCTGTCGCTGGAAATATGTTTGAAACATTTGTCGTATCTGAAATTATAAAATCATACATCAACGAAGGTCGGGATTATAACTTTAACATTTTCTACTACAGAGGAAAAGATAAAAAAGCATCTATAGAAAATGAAATCGACCTCATTATTGAAGAAAACGGGGTATTGTACCCAATTGAAATCAAAATGACAGGGAATCCGAAAGCAAACATGGGTGCTACGAATCCTGTTCTTGACAAAGTGCCTGACAAGACAAGAGGAATGGGTGTCATACTTTGTCTCGTAGACAAAAAAACTTATTTACGAGATAATCTGCTCGCCTTACCAATTTCATATATATAATCTCAATTCGACAATTATAAGTTATGAGTGCATTCAAAATTACGCCTTGCATTTTATCTGTATTTCCGATACAATGAATTTGATATGCGACTGGCGGAATAAGTAGATCTTAGTAGGAGTACCTACAGGGAGCATATCCTATATGATGCATGTATAGCCGACCGCCTGGGCAGACCTGTATGGGTGATGCCCGGAGGTCTTTTTTTATGTCAACAAAGGAGGATGCAAGCACTATGATTTCATTGGAACAGGAACTGAAAAGCAATGCTTATCCGGGACGCGGAATCGTCATTGGGCGTTCAAAGGATGGCACAAAGGCCGTAACTGCTTATTTTATTATGGGTAGAAGCTCTAACAGCCGCAATCGTGTATTTGTAACGGAGGGAGAGGGAATCCGCACACAGGCATTTGACCCTACAAAGCTTGAGGATCCGTCACTGATCATCTATGCACCGGTCAGAGTATTGGGAAACAAGACGATCGTAACAAATGGTGATCAGACCGATACCATTTATGACGGGCTGGATCATGAGCTGACATTTGAGCAGTCACTCCGCACCCGTCAATACGAGCCGGACTGTCCGAACTACACACCTCGTATTTCCGGTGTGATGCATATTGCCAACGGTACATATGACTATAGCATGTCTATTTTAAAGAGTAATCAGGGCAATCCTGATTCCAACTGCCGTTTTACATTTTCCTATGATAATCCGGTGGCCGGTGAGGGACGCTTTATTCACACCTATGCACGAAACGAGGAACCACTGCCTAGTTTCGAAGGAGAACCTAAGATCGTAGATATTACAGGTAACATTGACGAGTTTACGAATCTGGTATGGAACAGCCTCAATGACGATAACAAGGTATCCTTGTTTGTCAGATACATTGACATTGCGACCGGCGAATACGAAACAAGAATCATCAATAAAAATGTTTAATCAGGAGGATATCATATTATGAAGGAAATCGAATTAAAGTATGGCTGCAACCCGAATCAGAAGCCATCCCGCATTTATATGGCTGACGGAAGTGATCTGCCGGTTACCGTATTAAACGGCAAGCCGGGATACATCAATTTTCTCGACGCATTTAACGGCTGGCAGCTAGTTAAGGAATTAAAGGAAGCAACCGGTCTTCCTGCTGCTACCTCTTTTAAGCATGTATCACCTGCAGGTGCTGCAGTTGGTCTTCCACTGACAGATACGCTTGCCAAGATCTACTGGGTAGACGATCTCGGTGAATTATCTCCATTAGCATGTGCTTACGCACGGGCCAGAGGTGCAGACCGTATGTCTTCCTTTGGTGATTTCATTGCACTGTCTGATACATGTGATGTAGATACCGCACGCCTGATCAAGCGTGAGGTTTCCGATGGCGTGATCGCTCCGGGATACACCGCTGAAGCGTTAGAGATCTTAAAGGCGAAGAAGAAAGGCAACTACAATGTGATCCAGATCGATCCATCCTATGTACCGGCTGCATTAGAGACCAAGCAGGTATATGGTGTCAGCTTTGAGCAGGGACGCAACGAGTTAAAGATGGATGCAGATCTCCTCTCTAATATCGTAACAAAGAATCAGGATATCCCGGAATCCGCTATGATCGACATCAAGATCGCACTGATCACATTAAAGTATACACAGTCTAATTCTGTATGCTATGTGAAAGACGGACAGGCAATCGGTATCGGTGCCGGACAGCAGTCCCGTATCCACTGTACCCGTCTTGCCGGACAGAAGGCTGATAACTGGTATCTGCGTCAGTCCCCACAGGTGATGGGGCTACAGTTTGTAGATGGCCTTGGCCGAGCCGACAGAGACAATGCGATTGATGTCTATATGGGAGACGAATACGAAGATGTTCTGCGCGAGGGGGAATGGCAGAAGCGGTTCAAGGTAAAGCCTGCCGTATTTACCGCAGAAGAAAAGAGAGCCTGGTTAGACGGTAACACCAATGTTACGCTGGGATCTGATGCATTCTTCCCATTCTCAGATAACATTGAACGGGCACATAAGAGTGGCGTAAAATACATTGCACAGCCGGGCGGATCTGTCAGAGATGATCTCGTGATCGAGTGTGCAGATCAGTATGATATGGCTATGGTATTTACCGGAATCAGACTGTTCCATCACTAAATTATTGTGAAAACAGACAGGGGTATGCAACTTGCATACCCCTTCTTGATTTCACATTTTGTTTTGGTTTTTCATCTATATTTCGTCAATATCTTGCATCTTTGATTATCTTTTCGTGATATTTATGTTTGTATATCCCTTTTATTCTATTATCACATTTCTTCTACAATTGCTTTCATCTGTTGATTTTGTGCTGTACTTCTCTCATATCCAGGTTTTCTGATCAGGTACGCTACTCCTAAAAGCAGTGTCATGACACACCAGCTGATCGGTTCGGTAAATGCTACACCTACATAGGCGAATGCCGGAACAAGCAGATATGCTGACAAGATTTTTACCAGCATTTCAAGAACACTCGAACATACCGGGATAATCTTTCTTCCCATTCCCTGTAGTGTACATCTTAAAATAAATAATGGTCCTAATACATAGAAAAACAAGATACTGATCTTGGAATACATAACGGCTGCTGAAATGATGTTCTCACTGTCAGTCGTCGCAAGCCATGACAGGATACTTCGTCCAAATACGAAGCATACCCCGATCAACACTGTAGTAATACCTGTACAGATGAGAATGGATTGTCTGACACCCTGCCTTACACGCTCCGGCTTTCCTGCACCGATATTCTGACTCGAATATGTTGTCATGGCAAGCCCGATCGTATACAACATGACAGTCAGAATATCAAAAACTCTTCTTGCCGCTGTATGTGCTGTTACGATATCTGTTCCTAGTTTATTGATCGCTCCCTGCAACACCACAGTACCGATATTGACGATACATGACATTAAGCCCATAGATAATCCCGATGTCGTCAGGTTACCATAGAGTGCACCCTCCGGTTTCCATGCATTTCGATCCGGCAAAATCTCCCGGAACTTCTTCAGGATCACATACAGACACAATCCACCTGACATTGCCTGCGCAATCACTGTGGCCGCTGCAGCACCCTGAATCCCAAAGCCTAAACCATTCACAAACCATAGATCCAATCCGATGTTGATCACAACTGCCACAATCAGGCAATATACCGGGGTCTTGCTGTCGCCAACCGCCCGCAATATATTTGCACACATATTATATAGAGCTGTAAAGATAATACCTGCCAATATGATCGAAATGTATTCCTGTGCCGGCTTCATGATATCAGCCGGTGTATGCAGCAACAACAGAATATCCTGAATAAAGACCAGGGAGAATACTGTCAGCACGATTGCTGATCCTACCGTCAGTAAAATCGTCCCTGCTACATTTTTACGCATGCGGTCATAATCCTTTGCACCAAAGCTATTGGCGATCGGAATTGCAAATCCCTGTGTCAGACCACTTAGGAATCCAATGATCACATTCGCAACCACACTCGTTGCTCCTACGGCTGCAAATGCTCCTGTTCCTACATAAGTGCTTACGATCTTACTGTCCGCAATATTATACAACTGCTGAAATATATATCCCATCATCAATGGCACAGCGAACATCATAATGACGCTTGCAGGATGTCCCTTTGTCATATCTTTCATAACACTTCTCCTCTCTGATTTTCAATCTCAATCGGCAATTGCGAAACTCTCAATTACGATTGCGATTATGTGCATATTGCATGATGTATAAGCAGGTACTTGAAGAACGCCGGTTCTTAACGAAGTCAAGCTACCGCATTGACTGAGTTTAGCACCGCTGCGTGATGAAGTAGCGAGAGCGTGCCTGCGATACATTGTGCAATATGCACATAACATCAACAACTTCAAGGAATTTCGCAATTGTCTATTTCAATCTCAATAAGCTAACGATACCACAGCCTTTTCTGGAAAGACATAACAATAAGACATAAAAATAGCAGAATTCTATGATTCTGCTATCTTTCTATCCATCTTAGTCTCTAGATCTCATAACACCAGCTGGCGTCCTGATCCAGATCCACGCGCTCAACTGCGCTAATATTGTTGTTGCTGTAATTATAGTTCAATTCCTGATTCTTGATACTAACCCTCGTGCCCGCAGGAATCGAAGATGTAATAAATGCATTTCCTCCGATAATGGAATCACGACCGATCACCGTCTCTCCGCCAAGAATAGATGCCCCTGAATAAATGATCACATTGTCCTCGATCGTCGGATGCCGTTTTACATTCTTAAGACTCTGACCACCCTTGGTCGATAATGCTCCCAATGTAACACCCTGATATACCTTTACATTGTCTCCTATGATCGTCGTCTCTCCGATCACGATACCGGTACCATGGTCGATAAAGAAATATTTGCCCAGCTGTGCGCCCGGATGAATATCCACGCCTGTCAGACTATGTGCATGTTCTGTCATAATTCTTGGAATGATCGGTACCTTTAACAAATGCAGTTCATGTGCGATACGATTTACAAATATCGCATATAACCCCGGATATGAAAAGATGATCTCATCCTTATTGAATGCAGCCGGATCTCCATCATAGGCGGCCTCTACATCCATTTCTATATAACCTCTGATCTTCGGAATCTGTCGTAAAAATGTAATACAGATCTTATGCGCTACAGCCTCCCGTTCAGCCTGCTCGGCCTCCGCATAGAATTCACTATGCTTCAGCACCATGGCGATCTGACGGTTTAGATTGAACATAACATCCTCAAGAAGCATTGTCAGCTTATTCTTCACTGTATACACACGATATGCCTTGTCATGAAAATGTGCCGGAAAAATAATCTGCTGCAGCTTATTTAGTATATCTATGATCACTGTCTTATCAATCTCGTTAAATCCTAATAACCGGTCTATATCTCTTCCACTCTCATAATCAGATATGATCGCACCAACCAGCTCTGAAATCTCATTTTCCTTATTATATTCCATCGTACCAACTTCCTTCACACATACTATTTTGCAAGCTCTAACATCCGTTCCAGCGGAAGCTTCGCCCGTGCACTGAGCTGTGCATCCAGTATCACACCTTCAGCATCGGATTCCAGCGCCTCTACAACACTCTCTAACCGGATTTTTTTCATGTTCGGACAGAATTGTCTGTGTCCGACTGAATAAAATTTCTTATCCGGATTCTTCTGTGCAAGTTCATAAAACACTCCCATCTCCGTACAGATGATAAACTCCTGTTCCTTTGATGCAGTTGCATAATCAATGATCTGTGAAGTGCTTCCAATATAATCTGATTCAGCCAGTATATCTTCCCGGCATTCCGGATGTGACAGCACTTTCGCTGTCGGATGCAGTCTCTTCGCTTCTAACAAGCTGTCTCGCTCTATGCTTGTATGCACATGGCAGAAACCATCGTTCAAAATAAAATGCTTCTCCGGCACCTGTTTTGCGATATAATCACCCAGATTGTGATCCGGAATGAAATAAATATCATGATTTGGCAGTTTCTTGACAATCTTTAATGCATTTGAGGATGTCACACAAACATCAGAATGAGCCTTGATCTCGGCAGTAGAATTCACATAACACACTACTGCGACATCCGGGTATTGCTCTCTTACCTGTGCGATCCGGTCCAGATCCACCATGTGTGCCATCGGACAGTCTGCCGTGTCATCTGCCATCAAAACCCGCTTGGCCGGATTCAGCAGCTTTGCACTCTCACCCATAAATGATACACCACAGAAAATGATCGTATCTGCCAGAACCTTTGTTGCAACCTCCGCCAGATAATAGGAGTCTCCTACATAATCCGCAATCTCCTGTACGGCACCATCCACATAATAATGTGCCAGTATCACTGCATTTTTTTCTTTCTTTAGTTCAGCTATCCGATTCTTCATCCCTCGTATTCCTCCGTGCTTTGGCTGTGCTAAGCCTAATACATATCATTATACCATCTCACGGCATTCAACACAACCCGCCCGGCGGAATAATCTCTACTCTACATTTTTGAGTGCTTCATCCATTGGAATCTTTTTAATCTTTGCAAACTGGAACCCTGCAATAACTGCATAAGCTGCCATCATCATGAAAACCATAGTCGGATACAGTTTAAAATCTACCGACATCGTGATCCAGCCACTGTATGACATCATAAAGATATGATAGATCCATATCATCATAGCTGAGGATACTGCCAATCCTATAATCGTTGATATTAAAACAACCCATGTTGTTGACATCAGGTACAATCTGGCGATTTCACCATTCTCATATCCCAATATCTTGACCATGGAGATGGAATTGGTATTTTTCTCCAAGATCAGCTTGGTCAGCAGATAAATCAGCATTGCTGCCATGATCAGTGCAAAATACTTAATATATCCAAACATTGTACCCATTGAAGTCTTAAGCTGTCTTGTAACCTTAGTCATATCATCCACCGTGATCACAGAAGCAATATATTTCTCTGCAATATCTGTCAACTCATCATTTGAAAAATAGCCTGTAAAATAATCTGTATCATCCGGGGATGCAATCTTTTTCAGCATCATTTCCATATCATCCATATAACTCATAATGGAATCCGTCTTCATATCAAAGAGATCGTTAAACTTCTGTCTTTCCATAAAGACTGCCAAACCTGTTGGATAATAGATGGATCCGGCAATCTTAAACTGATATTCTTCTTCTCCATAGCTTTCATGCAAGGTAATCTCATCACCGACTTTCAGTCCGTATTTCTCCAGATATCCTTCCGATACGATCACTCCATCCTCCGGGAACTGTATCGGAATATATTTGCTGTTCTCTTCCAGACCATATACGCTGATGCTCTCTTTCCACTCTCCCTGTCTGTACTCAAGCCCTATCATGCTATATTTCTCAGCATCCGGGTTATCGGTCTCAACCTGTGTCTTTAAAACATATTGATAGGTTGCCGGCATAGTATCAACAACAAGCTGCTGATAATCTGTCAGTAGCGGTTCCATGATCATACCAAACAACAACAGCAGGCTGACAAATGCAATTCCACAAAGCATGATCGCATAACTGGACATATTCTGCAAAACCACACGGATCTGGAATCTGCTGAAAAACCGGATATGTGGCAGTTTCACAGCCTTCTTTCTTTTTATTTTGGCAATATCCCGCCTGATAAACCGCAACGGAGAAATCTTCAACATTTTATGCAGTACACAGGCATTCACAAAGAACACAAGAATGATCGGAACAACCGTGGTTTTCACGAATGCGTCGGCATTCCATATCGTAACATAGGTCGGAAGGCTATAGCTTCCGTAGTACATGTCTGCTGCGATGCCTTTCACTGTCGAATAACCCAGAATGTTTCCGATAATAGCAGCCACAAATGTAATAATCATAGGTGCTGTCATGTAATGACGGAACAATTCCCCTCTGGTATATCCGGATGCACGGAGTGTACCGATCACGGCAGCCTCCTTTGCGATCGTATGTTTTGTTGTCACAGCAAAAATAAATGCCAGAATCACGACCAGAATGTATAATAACACAGCCATCATCACACTGTCGCTTCCCATATCGTCACCCGTAAAGATGATCGCATTGTTTGCATATTCCGGCACCACATCTTCTACTGCATTACCGCCGGTATATGCTTCCTTGGCAAGCACCTCAATAAAATCATCTGCCATGTCATTTGCTTCGGCCTTATCTTTCGGTGGATTATGATACTTCCACGCATAGTTATAATGCTCCTTACTCTCCGGGAATACATTATATTCATCCTCTGTCACGATTGCCACACTAAACCGGATCGAATCAAACATCAGATCATTATTATTTTCAAACAGACAACTGTAATCTGAAAATGCAACCAGACCTGAGATCGTAAGTTTTTCACCTGCCAGATCTATCGTATCCCCGATCTTAAGATGATTATTATCTGCAAACATACGGTCAATCGCGATCTGGGAATTATCCTTTGGATATTCTCCATCCATCAGACACAGCTTATTGACCTCCTGTCTCGGTTTATAGATCCTGACAGTTGCCTCTTTTTCCCCATCACCATTCACATCGGTATCTATATTCTTATAGAACAGCTCATAGATATCCATATCTTCGTCCTGCAGTCTGGTGAGCAGAGATTTCACTGCTTTGTTCTCCAGTTCAAAATGTCCATCTTCTATATTGTATTTCTCAAAGCCATTATTATATGCATACAGCATGCTGTCCGCTGCTACCAGAAAGCCTGATACCATTGCAATCATAAATGTCATAAAAAGAAAGATAACAGCATATCTCCCCAGTTCACCAATAAACTCTCTCGGAATTCTTTTATGTAACGGATTCTTCATCTATGCCACCTACCAATCCAGATCCTGTGCTGCTATTTTCTGCGTATTCACAATATTATGACGGATCTGTCCGTCACGCAACTTGATCACCCGGTCAGCCATGTTCTTGATCGCATCATTATGGGTTACCATGATAATGGTATTTCCATACTTCTGATTCACATCCTCAAGAAGCTTAAGGATATCCTTTGATGTCTTATAATCCAAAGCACCTGTCGGCTCATCACACAACAGAATATCCGGGTTTTTCACGATCGCACGCCCAATGGAACATCTTTGCTGCTGTCCGCCCGACAACTGGTTCGGCAGCTTATGTCTGTGTTCATACAGACCCAGCGTCTTTAACAGATCGTCTATATCTAATGGCCTGTCACTCAGATATGCACCAACCTCTATATTTTCCTTTACATTCAGATTGGGGATCAGATTGTACATCTGAAAGACATAACCCAGATGCTTTCTTCTATATCGGGTCAGGGTCTTCTCGGTCATTTCTGCAGTCTTTTCCCCATCAATAGAAACATATCCGGAATCTGCAGCATCAATGCCTCCTATGATATTCAACAATGTAGATTTTCCTGATCCGGACGGACCCAGCAATACGCAGATCTCTCCCCGATCCACCGAAAAGGAGATTCCCCGCAATACCTCCTGACGATTCTCACCTTCACCAAAGCTCTTCTTCAAATCACCGATTTCTATAAACATAACATCCTCCTAATCATAATGTTAGTTGTATCTAACTTGAATTATCATACTACATTTTCCAGCAAAATGGTATGATTTAATTGATCATATTTTCTCAATTACAGCAAAAAGAGTTCCCTATATGAGATTCCTGCCAGAAAGGATTGACATTACATGCGATGTCTTCTATAATGAGTTAGATTAAACTAATCATTGTTACTATATGCAAACATTTGATATGTTTGCAGCTACAATAATAGGAGGATACATATTTATGCGAAGAAAAACTCTTACTGTTTCGCTTTTTTGTGGCATGATGGCACTGCATATGGCAGGCACTGCTTTTGCACCTGTCATGGCAGCCAATCCGGCCAGCAAGGATGAAACGGTGTATGTCAGTCAGGATGCAGATGGCAATGTCACTGAGGTGAAAGTAACAGATGTGTTATCGGGAATCAGTTCCGGTACAGTGAAGGATAAATCTAATCTGAATGAAATTGAGAATACAAAAGGAACCGAAACCTATACGCAGGATGCAGATGGCAATGTGGTATGGCAGTCTTCCGGGAAGAATATTACCTATCAGGGCACAACAGATCAAAAGCTTCCTGTTCAAGTTGCAATCTCCTATAAGCTGGACGGCAAAACCGTGACTGCAGATGCACTCGCTGGTGCTTCCGGCAAATTAGAGATCACGATACGCTACGAAAACAACAGCACCTATCATGACACGATCGAGGCAAAGGACACGCTCATGACAACACCATTTTTTATGTTGTCTGCTTTGATCCTTGACAACGAAAAGTGCTCCAATGTTGAGGTTGACCACGGCAAGATTGTCACACAGGGCGATTCGACGATCGCGATCGGCTATGGTATGCCGGGGCTGACAAAGACACTCAAACTGTCAGGCGAATCCAAGACTAAACTTGAAGATAAATTAAATGACCGTGTTACAATCACTGCCGATGTGACAGATCTGGAACTGGGTACACTCTATACGGTTGCTTCTGCAGATCTCTTTTCTGAGATGGATCTGGATGATAGCTCTGATGATCTGGATGAGCTGGAAGATGGACTTGATAAGATGACAGACGCAGCTGATAAGCTTGTAGACGGCTCTTCTCAACTGGCGAATGGTATTGGATCATTTGAAAAGGCATATGATACCTATGCAGACGGCGTTGCATCTTTATATAAAGGCAGTACAGCACTTGCCAAAGGTACAAGCCAGCTCTCTAACGGCGTTAAGGCATATACCTCCGGAGTCACAACCTTAAAGAAAGGAACAGACAAATATATCACAGGCACCAATTCACTGGCTGATAGTCTGACTATGTATATCAATGGAGAAAAGCAGGCAGCCGCAGGTGTATCTGCATTGAACGCACAGACAAAGGAGCTTCCTGCGAAGTTTAACGCATTTACAACTGCACTCGGTCAATATATCGATGGTACCAATGCAATGCTCGCCGGTGCTTCTTCTAATACACTTGCCTCTGCCTCTGAAAAAGTGGCTGCAGATGCATCTTCGGCAAATGCAATGTTGGGAGAACTGGATAGCGGCTACAACGATGCCTGCTCAGAGTTATCCGCTCTGGCATCCGCTGTACAGGCTTCCGATATGTCTGATGCAGACAAAGCAGCTTTTCAGGCTGTTCTTGCCAAGCTGGACACCTTAACCAATGATACAACGGATGACACAAAAGCTTCGATCAAGAATGCAAAGAATCTGTCAGCCGGTATAGAATCCCAGACCGCTACACTGAACGGAGTAATCGCTGCTTCCAATGCCACTGCACAATCTCTGTCAGAGACAGGTACAACTCTAAAACAGATCGGAACTGCATTTGGTACAGGCATTCAGGGGATTGCAGACGGAATCGGTGCTGTCGACAGCGGACTTGCCACATTGTCTCAATACAACGATGCTTTAACGAGTGGTGCCAGCGCACTAAAGACCGCAGGGGCTTCTCTTACGACCGGACTAAATACTTTAAATAAAAACGGAAAGCTCATGAACACTTCTACCAATCAGCTTCTTAAGGGAGCCAAGGCTCTCGCAGCCGGTGCCAGGAAGCTTGATCGTGCATCAGGCCAGATCAAGAGCGGAATCAGTGCACTTTCATCCGGTGCTTCAGCTCTGACAAAAGGGCTTTCAACATTTAAGAAGGATGGCATCGACAAAATGAAATCCTCTTATGATGACAAGCTGAAAACATCATTGGATCGTCTTCGTTCCATGACCGGTGACAAGGCTAAATACGATAGCTTCTCCGGTGTCAGCAGTGACATGGAAGGCAGCGTTAAATTTATTTTCCAGACGGAAGAAATTAAGAAATAAAATGGATTGACAAAAATAGCCGGGAAGCAAGCACTCTTCCCGGCTATTTCCTTGAGTTGTATGTTAGTGTTTGAAGTTAGTTATTACTAACTGAAATTAGAATATCATAATTGCATTCTCCTGTCAACAGTTATTTTTCTTTTTTCAACTGTAGGATACGATATACTTGTTCCATATCCAGACTATCACGCAGTCCTTGTGCAAGCCGGTCATATTGCAATTCTTTATAACGCTGACGATCCACTGACGCTGTCTGGCAGCTCACATGTTTTTTATTACAGATCATCTGTACAATCTTCTCTGCAATATGTGGTGCATCAAAAATCCCATGTATATAACTTCCATAGACATTTTGCACATGAAAAACAGCATCCGGAATATCTTTTCCTTCCGCCTGTCGTGCACACCCACACAATGAACTCTCTCCCATATGAATCTCATAACCGTAAAACTCCATATCCGAAAGACAGCTCAGATCGCCACCCAGTCTTTCAATCCGCCCTCTTGTCTGTCTGGTCGTCTTGTCCCTGGCAAAGATTGTCTCAATCGGCAGCAGTCCCATACCGGATATCTCTCCTCCGCTTTCCATCTGATATGGATCCCTGATCACCTCTCCCAGCATCTGATAACCACCGCATATTCCAACTACCGGCATACCACCTGCTGCATATTTCTTAATCGCAGCCTCTAGACCATTCTGCCGCATCCACAACAGATCCTGTATCGTACTTTTCGTTCCGGGTATGATAACCATATCTGCAGCTTCCAATTCATCCGGATGTGAAACATAGCTGACCTGTACACCTGCATATTGACGGAAAACATCAAAATCCGTAAAATTCGATATTCTGGGAAGCCGGATCACTGCAAGCTTCACCATGGCCTCCCCGTCCTCTGCGGATGATTTAAACTTCTCTGACAGACTATCTTCATCCTCCAGATCCACATGCATATATGGTACAACGCCAAGTACCGGAATTCCACTCTTCTCCTCCAGAATGTGGACACCGTCCTGAAACAATGCCGCATCGCCCCGGAATTTATTGACGATCAATCCCTTGACCAGTTCCCGTTCTTTTGGTTCTAACAGATCACAAGTACCGATCAGCTGTGCAAACACACCACCTCTGTCAATATCTCCCGCCAATACAACCGGAACCGATAGCATCTTTGCCAGCCCCATATTGACAAAATCATCCTGCTTCAGATTCAGCTCTACCGGACTGCCTGCCCCCTCAATCACGATCACATCATAATTCTCTTCCAGCTTGCGATAAGCATCCAGCACATCTGCAAGCAGATGTTTTTTGTATGCATAATATGCTGTCGCCCGCATATTGGCAATCGGTTTTCCATGTACGATCACTTGGGATCCCACATCTGTTGTCGGTTTTAACAGGATTGGATTCATACACACATCAGGCTTCACCCCTGCGGCCTCCGCCTGCATCACCTGAGCACGTCCCATCTCAAGACCATCCTCAGTAATATAGGAATTGAGTGCCATATTCTGTGATTTGAATGGTGCCACCCGGTAGCCATCCTGCTTCATGATCCGGCACAAGCCTGCCACGAGAAAGCTCTTACCCACATTTGACATCGTTCCCTGTATCATGATTGCCTTTGCCATCCCGTTACTCCTTTCTCTCCTGCCTATCCTAGGCGTTTGCGAAACTCTCAATTACGATTGTGAATATATGCATATTGCATGATGTATAAGCAGGTACTTGAAGAACGCCGGTACTTGCAATGAGCACTTAGCGAAGTATTTTTGAGCTTAGTGCGAATGTACACCTGTGCACTTGGCAAGGTATTCTCGAGCCTAGTGCACATGGTGTTACATTGCTTAGTACCGCTGCGTGATGAAGTAGCGAGAGCGTGCCTGCGATACATTGTGCAATATGCACATAACATCAACATCTTCAAGGAGTTTCGCAATTGCCTACTGCCTATCCGAATTCAGAATCTGCCTTAATGCAGTGATCAGCCTTTCATTATCCTCATGTATGCGCACTGCCGTTCTATAATAGTATTTTCCCAAACCCCTGTAATTCTCACAGCTTCTGACTGCAATCTGATGCTGTGCCAATGCCTCTGTCAATGGAGTCTCTGTATAAAAAAGAATATAATTTGCCTCTGAATCATAAACTCTTACCGGTAATTTCCTGAGATTTGACAACATATAGCTTCGTTCTGCCCGAAGCCATTCACCTGTCTGTTGTGCATATAACGAATCCTGTAATGCTTCGATCCCTGCAAGCTGCGCCGGCACCGATACATTCCAGCACGGTCCGTACTCCATCACTTGTCTTATCAACTGTGTATCCGATGAGATCATATAACCGAGTCTGAGTCCCGCCATCGCATAGAATTTTGTAAATGCCCTAAGCACCACAACATTTGCATATGTTTCTGCAGCTTGTTTCACATACTGCTTCAATGCATCATTTTGTACAAAATCCAGAAAACACGCATCGATCAGCAGGAATACATTGCACAATGCACAGCGGCGAACCACTGCCTCCAGCAGGCAAATATCCGGTACTGCTCCTGTTGGATTGTTGGGTATACATAGAATCATCATGTCCATTTTCTCTGTAATGTGATCCAATACCTGTTCTGTGAGAATAAATGGCTGTGGCATGTCATAATAATGTACCTGTCCACCCTGTTCCCTTACAGCCTTTTCGTACTCTACAAATGTAGGAACAGGAATCAGAACCTGTTTCGGTCTATTCACTGCTAACAATTTATACAGCAGCTCTATCGCTCCGTTTCCACATACAATCCGTTCTGCAGATACCCGATGCTTTTGTGCAAGTACTTCCCGCAAATGGACACAAAACGGATCCGGATATGTGCAGAAAGCATCCGTCTGTTCGCATAGGATCTGTCTGACGCCCGCCGGCAGTCCCAACGGATTGATATTCACTGAGAAATCATATCTAATTTTATCCGGATCATGACCTCCGCCATGGGCATAGCGTTCCATCCACTGATTCCTTTCCTCTAATCTATGTGGCAAACTTTGACAGACAATTAGCATTTAATCAGCAATCCACATATAAAATACCGCTCGTATTGCCACTGTGATCAGAAACATCATCACTACTGTTACATACATCAATCTGTTTGCTTTTTTTATATCCTGCAGTTCTATAGACCGTATAGGATCTCCTATTGTATCCTTTCTGTGAAGCTTGCCGAAATAGTACGCATCTCCTGCCAGCTCCACCTGTAATGCACCTGCACATACCGCCTCTGTCTGCGCTGAATTCGGACTTTTGTGCTTTCTTCTATCACGCTTCCATATCCGGTATGCACCTTTCATATCCATCCCACAGATACCGGATGCGATGATCATAAGCAAAGCTGTCAGTCTGGACGGAATATAGTTCAAAATATCATCCAGCTTCGCTGCAAATGTTCCATAATATTGATACCTGTCATTCTGATAGCCGATCATGGAATCCATCGTATTGGCTGCCTTATAAAAGAAACCTGCCACCGCACCGCCAAATGCCATATAAAACAAGGGTGCCGTCACACCATCTGATGTATTTTCAGCCACAGTCTCTACCGTTGCTTTCACGACACCGTCCTGATCAAGCCTTTCGGTGTCCCGTCCCACGATCATGGATAACGCATATCTGGCATCCGCAAGAGATGGCAGTGCATGGTATACCTTCATACTTTCATCCCGCAGACTTCTGGCAGCCAGCAGGTAATAACAAAATATCCCCTCCAGCACCACACCAGCCGGACTGCAATACCGGTATGCCAACCATAGCAAACCGGCGGGAATGCCTGTCGATGCCACCAGCACGATGACTGCCAGCACGATCCCTCTTTGGCGGGCCAGTCTGCGATTGCCTGCTTCCGGCTCAGGCAGCAGCTTTTTGTCAAGCCATGCGATCAGATTTCCAATCAATCGTATCGGATGCGGCATGCTATGCGGGTCTCCTGCCAGACAATCCAGACCAAATCCTATGATAATTGGTGCTACCACCTTAAAGAGGTCTGACATTCATCAACCATCCTCCCTCATAATCTACAACATAGCCCCCCGCATTTTCTACCTGATAATCATAATAGTCCTTTTTGGGCACCGCATAATACTCCATGATCGCCATGATCGTACCTCCGTGCACCACCATCGCAACCGTCAAAGATTCCTGCTCGCTTTCCGAATAATCCTTCTGCACATTGCAAATCGTCCGACCATATGCACGCAGACTACGCTTCTTAAATGCCGCTACATCTTCTCCATCCGGAAATGGCAATGTACCTTTGCTGTCGATCCATTCCTGATAATACGGATCCCCCTTAAGATCCCGGTAATGCTTACCCTCAAATGTGCCAAAATCACACTCACGAAATCCATTCACCCGGATCAGTTTCTGTCCCGGCCATACCAATTCTGCCGTCTGTATACATCGCTTCATCGGGCTGACATAGATTCTATCTACATCCGGATATCTGCCATCTGTCGCAAAACGCAGTACATTCTTTCTTCCCTTTGGTGAAAGAATTTCATCTGTCTTCCCTATATATCTTTGCTGCTCATTTCCGCAGGTCATTCCATGCCGCATCAATATCAAACGCATTGTATATATCCTCCTTATCCCTTGATTATATTGGCAATACCACACACCATCCATATAACACATTCCGACCGTTGTGCCAGCAGGCATCCGGCACGCCCGACTGCTTCACGATACTGCCGTTCTTCCCGCTCCATCGGAATGATACCACTTCCTACCTGATCCATTGCCACGATCATATCAGGATGGGCATCTGCCATCTTCCGGATATACGAGTCTACATCCATTCCCTGTGACAGCATATAACGGATCAGCCTATGCAAATGCGTAACACAGGATACCGGGATCTTGGGATCCGCAAGCCGGTCTGCAATACCGGACATATCCTGCTTTTGTGTCAGTGACAGCACATCCAGTTTCGGATAATGTTTTTTTATATATGCCGTCTTTCCCTGACTGGCTCCACCCGTGATCAATATCATCCCTGCATCCCCCTTATCACACACCAGGCCGTCACTACAACCAGCATCCACAGTTCAACGATCTCCACAAAATATCCCTCAAGATCTCCGGTAATACCACCAAATCTCCGATAGGATGTAATACCATAATAAACATATACAACAACCGCTGCCATCACCGTACAGATTCCCATACCGGTATTCACACCGATCATCACGCCGGCACTGGCCAGAATCCAGACCATCTCCACGCACACAGTAACCCATTTGTTTGCCGGTTCACTGAATGCCATCAGACTTCCCTCGCCTCTGGCATTTTTCATTGTCACCGCTGCCAATCCACTGAAAGCCCGTGACATCACATATCCGGCAGCCAATATCACAACTGCAGATTCTGTATCACTCTGATAAAAGCATCCTGTCTGTAACAGAATATACGCCATCATCCATATCACTGCAAATGCACCTACATTGGGATCTTTCATGACCTGAAGCTGCTTATCCCGGTCACCCAGACATGTCCTTGCGTCACATACATCCATAAATCCATCTATATGGATCCCACCTGTTATAAAAACCGGAAGCAGTGCTGCTACAATGGCATATAACACGCGCTGAACGCCAAACTGATTGGAAATAGCAAACCATATATACAGACACAATCCCAGAACAACTCCTATTACAGGAAAAAAACATAATGCATATTTTCTATTTTCCGCTTTCCAGTCTGTCTTAGCTGCCGGTAATCTGGAATACATGGCAATCGCAGCCCAGAACGAATTCCATATGATCTTCATATCATCCCGTCTCCCCTCTGCCGATACTCTACTGATTTCCTATATACCGGAATACCGCATACTGATTCTATCACGACATCCGCTTCTTCGGCAAGTCTCGCATTGATCTCTCCCAGCACGCGGATATATGTCATCGTTTCCTCTGTATAGGTCATGCCATCCTCTCCGACCTGATTCGTAACCGCAACCAACAGCTTCGTCTTTGCAGCCAGTTTCCTGATATCCTGTATAATCTTTTCTGCTACCTGTTGCCGTATGCCATTCTCCGAAAACATCTCATTTGCACACAGATTGCCAATGCATTCTAACAAAACCGCATCCGGCCAGTCTGAGAATACAATGCCCCCGACATCCGTATAGCATTCACATGTTTCAAACCCTTTGCCCTGCCGCATCCGACGGTGTCTGTTGATCGCATCCTGTGCTTCCTGTCCGTACGGTTCCATCGTTGCCAGATACAGCTTAGAACCTGTCTGTTCACAAATCAAGGACTCTGCAATCCTTGATTTACCCGATTTACTTCCACCTGTCACCAACACAAACATTTAATGATACTCCTCATATTGTTCTATCTCAAGCTGCTCAAATAAATGCGATGAATGATATAATCTGAGTGCCCCATCTAATAAAGGAAGCAACATCACACCACCTGTTCCCTCTCCCAGGCACAACCCTGCGTCAATCACATGAGGAAGCTGCATATACCTGACCAATTCTCTCGCTGCCGGCTCCTTTGAAATATGAGAACATAATATCGCATCCCTGACACCTTCTTGCATCCCGGCAGCCAGTGCTGCCGCAACTGTTGAGATCACGCCATCCATCACAACCGGTATCCCATACACAGCACCTCCAAGAAACAACCCTGCCATTCCGGCAATTTCATATCCTCCCAGTGCTGCCAGCAATGTAACCATCTCTTGTGTCGTATGCCATATAGAATCATGATGTCTGCCATATTCTGTTTCATAATATACCGGCAGATTGACACGGACTGCCTGTTCAACAATCTTTATCTTATGCATCAGCCTCGTATGATCCAGTCCTGCACCCCGTCCGGTTGTCTCCTTTGCTGTCCTTCCTGTCAAAACAGAAGCAAGGGCAGCCGTCGCAGTTGTGTTTCCAATTCCCATCTCACCTGTCACAATGACCCTGTAGCCTTCCTGCTTTAACTCCGCTACAATATCCATACCTGTCTGCAGAGCCTTGACAGCCTGTTCTTTTGTCATTGCAGCTTTCTTTGCAATATCTCCCGTCCCGCAGGCGATCTTTCGATCCAGAATCCGCCCGGACAAACTCTCTGCAATCGTATCTGCACGCATTTCTTTGGCAACCGGCTCTGCCATACCGATATCGACCGGGATCACATCAGCATCATAACACGCTGCCAGTGTATTGATGTTGCCATCCCCCTTCGCCATCGCCCGGGCTACAATGCCCGTCACTTCACTGCCGGACTGGGAAATGCCCTCCTGCACAACACCATGATCAGCACACATCACCACCACAGCACGCCTGCATAGATTTACATCTGCCGAGCCTGTAATACCGGCAATCTGCACGACCATGTTCTCCAGTACGCCAAGACTGTGAATCGGTTTTGCGATCCGATTCCACTGCATGGACGCCATCTGCATAGCCTGTTCATTCAGCCCTTTTATCTTCTCTAATCGATCCATTTTGTATCCTCTCTTATGTTCCTGCAACATCATATTGCCGACATGCCTTGGCAAATCTGACAGCAGCCTTTGGATTTGCTCCAAAATATAAATGCGGAAATCCCGCATACAAAGTCTTATCGGCAATGCAAGCCTCATAAGACATTCCATTGCTTCGTTTCACTGCCCGATATGCACTGCCATTATGTTCACTGTCCCAATAATGGAATTCATGTGCAGCCAGGCACTCTCCCTTGGCAGCAAGCATGGTATCCGCCTGTGCATAAAGATCCACATATCCAAATCTTACCAGCCTGTCTTTCCTTCTGACACTTTGCGGAAATACACCTGCCATCGGAACCATCTGTCCATCTGCGGTCTCCAACCGGCTGTGCAGATACATAAATCCTCCACATTCCGCAATCGTTGGCATTTTGTTTCTAACCGCACATTTGACATCCGACAGCATAGATACATTGGCTGTCAGCTGCCCGGCATATAACTCCGGATACCCTCCTCCAAGCAATAATCCACATATATGCTCCGGAAGGCTTTTATCCTTCAGGGGAGAAAAGGGAATCAGATCTATACCAAGCTCAGAAAGCAGTCTCAGATTGTCCTCGTAATAAAAGCAAAATGCCTCGTCTCTCGCAACAGCCACCCGCATTCTCTTAACGGGAATCTCATAGCAAAGCTGCTTACAAACACCTGCTATATCCGGCGGACTGGCCGACAGTTCGCAAGCTGTCGCTGCCAGCTCCTCAATCGCATCCAGATCTATATACCGCTGTGCTAAAACAGACAATCTGCTGATCTTCTGCTGCAGATCCGCAATCTCCTGTACTGTGACAAGTCCCAGATGTCTGGATGCAATCTGTACATCTGCATCATATGGGAAATATCCAAGATATCCGGTCTTCATTTCACTACACAACTGTCTGGCCAAAGGGACCTGACTCTTTGGCAGCCGGTTAAATATAAACCCGGCAATCCGGTTTGGCGTTCTGAAATGCAAAAAACCGTACATCATCGCACCAATGGAAAGTGACATGCCCTTACAGTCAAGCACAATGATCACAGGCGTCTGTGTCTGCATGGAGACCTGATAAGAAGATCCCTTTTCGCCGACACCATCATAAAATCCCATCACACCCTCAATGAGTGCAATGTCTCCTTCTGCCTGACACAACTGCCAACGCATACCATTGGAATCCATAAAGCAGGAATCCAGATTGGTTGTTCCGGCACCGATCACTTTACTATGAAACAACGGATCTATATAATCCGGACCACATTTAAACCCACAAACAGATCGCCCCCGATCCATAAATGCCTTGAGCAGTGCACACATAATTGTTGTTTTGCCGGAACCGCTATGTGCACCGGCAACCATGATCCGCTTCATATCTCTGATATCTCCTTATCTGCTGTCATAACGAACACCGGATTCATTGCCTCTAACATTGTATGACTTCCCAGCTTATGTGTTCTCGTCACTGCTATCTGTGTGATCTGCAGATCACGGCCGGCTTTCGCAAATACATGCATTGCCTCATTTACGGTTTCCAGTGAAACTGCAGTCAAAACGATCCGGGTCTTTGGATTTTTGTCATATACTGCTGTTACGATCTCTGAAAGCGTATTGCTGCTTCCGCCGATAAATACTACATCCGGTGCAGGCAGATCAGGCAATACGGCCAAGATATCGCCCTCAAACACTTCCATATTATCGCATACAAATTGATGTGCATTTTTTCGTGTCAGTTCACATGCCTGTAGATTCTTATCTACCGCATATACTTTGCCGTCCTCACAGGCAAGCGCCATCTCCACACTTACAGATCCGCTTCCACATCCCAGATCATAACATATCGCATCCGGTCTTATCTGCATTTTAGACATACAGACTGCCCGTACCTCCGCCTTTGTCATCGGCACCTTATCCCTTACAAATGCAGTATCCTCTATCCCGTAGCGTACTGCTTTCACATCTGCATTTTCCACCAGCATCACAGCTAACGCTTCTGTTTCAATCGAGACCATATCTCTGGCTGTACCGGTTCGCACCCGCTCATCGGACATTGCCAGACATTCTCCCACCGTTACGATACAATCTTCCAATCCATAATCGCACAACTGTCTACACACATCCTTTGCATGGATATCCCCACCCAATAGAAAAAAAGTTTTTGCATGTGCTGCCACCTTTCTTGCAACCGATGCATGTTTACCATGAAGGCTGACAAAATGCATATCCTGCCATGTTGTACCGATCCGGTTCGCTAAATATACAGGTGATGCAATACCACTGATCACCTGTACCTCGTAATCTGCCAGGAGTGGAAGCAGTGTTTTACAACCACTGAAAAAGCCACAGTCACCTGACATCAGTACCGCGATTGCCTCTGCTTTTGTTGTCTCTATACAGGCGGCGATCACATCACTCTGATAACAGTCTATCATCTCTTTGCCTGACTGTTCAAAAGGCTGTAGCATGCGTTTTGCGCCAATGAGAAGCTCGGCAGCCGAAATCGCAGCTTCTGCCTCCCATGTCAGGCTTGTATTGCCATCCATTCCGATTCCAATAATTGCTACCCTCTTACTCATGTTCCATCCTCTCTTTTTCACGCATCAAAATATCACAGATCTGCATCACATGATACCCTTTTTCCCTTGGTCTTTTCAGCACCATCACCTGCATACCACACTGTTTGGCAGCCTCCAGCTTTTCTGGAAAACCCCCGGCCACACCGCCATCCTTTGTGACCAGATATTCCGCATGACTCTGTTCAAACTGTGCTTTGTTCTCATCCACCGAAAACGGGCCTCGTGCGGCAATTATATTTCGTGCATCATATCCCATTTCCACAGCCTGTCTGACAATATCTGCAACATCTAACACCCGCAGAACAATGCGTTCACGAAAATGCGGAATGGCACAAAACGCCCGCATTTCCTTACTGCCGGTCGTCACAAAGATCCGTCCCGTTGTGTCCACAAGAAATCTGATCATCTCTTCTAAGCTATCAAACATCTGCAGCATGTCTGATTTCTTTTTCTCATCCGTTTCCATTTCCCGGACAACCCGGTAACAGGCAATGCCGATCCCGCTACAAGCCATTTTAATATTTTCAGTTGCATCCTTTGCATACGGATGTGTCGCATCGATCACACAAGAAATATCATGGTCCAGGATCAGCTTTTTCATCTGTTCACAATCCATCCGGTCACACAGGATCTGTACATAGGGGGATACCGGAAGCATCTTCTTTCCATATTCACTCGTCACACTGACCATGCTCTGTATCTGATTATTATGACAATACTCTGCAATCTGACGACCCTCAGTGGTACCGCCAAAAACTAATATCTTACTCATTGTTTATTCTGATATCCTCTCGGTGTCACCATTTTACCACCCACAACCTTTGTCTCCCGGTTTCCTATAAATACGGTTGTAAACATATCCACCTTGGTATTCCGGAGGGTTTTAAGCGTCATGATCCTGCCCTCCTGCCCATCACGACCGATATTTCTTACGATTCCACATACGGTTTCTTCAGACTTATGTGCCAACAAAATATCACACGCTCTTGCCAGATAGTCCTCCCGTTTTTTGGAAGACGGATTGTATATTGCGATCGTGAAATCTCCCATCGCCGCACAATCCAGTCGTTTCTCTATCTTTTCCCACGGGGTCAACAGATCCGACAGGCTGATCACACAAAAATCATGTGTCAGCGGGGCTCCAAGTATCGCCCCACCGGACAAGGCTGCTGTCACACCCGGTATCACCTCAATCTCCACCGCACTGTCCTCACCGGCCATCTCTATCGCAAGGCCGGCCATCCCATAAACGGCACTGTCGCCACTACAAATGAGTGCCACCTGTTTACCGCCTTTCGCCTGCTCTACTGCATATGCCACCCTGTCACGCTCTTTTGTCATGCCTGTCTGTGCATATGTCTGCATCGGAAACATCTGCTGCATCAATTCCACATATTTCGTATATCCAACAACAAGGTCACACTGCTCGATCACAGACACTGCCTCCATCGTCATCGTCTTTGCATCCCCGGGGCCAAAACCCACTACATATAATTTCATCCGGAATCTCCTCTCTCACGCATTTCCCTATAGTCGATTGTAAGACGCTCCATTACGATTGCGATCATGCCTGCGAAAATGTAATCTTCATATCCACCTTTGCTGCCGCAAATGTAATACCGGCTTCACAATACTTTGGCACGATCAAATGATCGGCAAATTCCATGGCACTGCGCTCACATACATTATCAACACCGATCATCTTTCTTACAAATTCGGATCCATGAAACTCTCCCGGTACCTGCATCAATCTTTCAGCAGAAGAATAAACAAACGGGATTTTATACTTATCAGAAAATTCCCGAAAAGCCTGCTCTTTCTGTTTCAGATCCACAGTGGTAAGCCGCCTGACTCTCCTGATATCAATCTGATGGGCTTCCAACTGTCCTAAAACCACCCGCTCAAATACTGCCGGATCCGTTCCTTTCCTGCATCCTGCACCAATGATAATATCTTTTGGAATCAGATGCCAGGTGCGTTCGCAAATGTCTACCGGTTCATATGCAATACAGATTCCATACACATATTTCTTAGACGGAAATCCTGACCGGATCGTATGCAGATATTCAGGCAGTCCGCGCACCGGCAATTTGCTATAGAACCCAACCGGATCTCCGGAAGCCACACAGGCTGCAATCTCCTTCGTCATCTGATGATCTTCGTTGTACAGCCCATTATCAATTGCAAATATATCCGGTGCGAAAACACCCTGCATATCGGTTGCTGTCGTGATCACAGGCTGTGCTCCGATCATAGATGCGACCTGCTCTGCATATGCATTTGCCCCTCCAACATGTCCTGACAACAGTGATATCACATGCTTTCCGGTCTCATCTGCCACAAGCACCGCAGGATCCTTATATTTGTGGTGCATATGCGGTGCGATCAGACGCACTGCGATTCCACAGGCACAAATAAATAAAATGCAATCATATTTGCCAAATATCTTTGTCATCAGGTCTGAGCCCTTCGCGAATGGAACCGCCCCTTTTGTAGTATGTTTGTCATAACAATATCTGGTCACTTCCACATAGGAAGCAGGCATTCCCTCAGCAATCTGCCGAGCAAGATTGTTGGATCTGCTTGTAAAACTAATAATCGCCCATTGTTTCATTTATTTACTCCCCCGATCCGGATGCTTTCCTGAATTCCGTCTCAAATTGTGCATCATATAATTTTGATAATCCATAGTCATCCCCCAGTACCTTTCCAACCACGATCAGGGCAGTTTTGGTAATCTGCTCTGTCTGTGCTGTCTCATGCAAGGTCTTTACACTGCAGCGGCACACCTTCTCATCCGGCCATGTCGCTTTATATACGATTGCAGCCGGACAGTCAGGATCATATCCTCCGGCGATCAGTTCAGTCGACAGTTCCTTTAACATGCCGGTACTCAGAAAAATAACCATGGTGGCTCCATGCACCGCAAGTGCGCGGATCCGTTCGGCTTCCGGCACCGGTGTCCTGCCTGCCATTCTTGTAATGACCACGGTCTGTGATACCTCTGGTAATGTATATTCTGCCTTAAGTGCAGCCGCAGCACCACAAAATGAACTGACACCCGGACAGTATGCGTACTCGATACCCATTTCCTGCAGTCTGTCCATCTGCTCCCTGATCGCACCGTATAAGCAGGGATCTCCGGTATGCAGGCGAACTGTCCTTTTTCCTTCCTGTTCCGCCTGCCGTATCACCGATAGCACCTGTTCTAAATGCATTCTGGCACTATTATGAATTTCGCAGTCTTGTTTTGCATATTTTAACAGCTCCGGATTGACAAGGGATCCGGCATAGATGATCACATCTGCCTCTTCCAAAAGTTTTTTTCCTCTGATTGTAATTAAATCTGCCGCACCTGAGCCTGCACCTACAAAATGTACCATATCATTCTCCTTTGATGTCTGTTGTCTGCTCTGCATGACTGATTCCAAGCATACCATACCTGTTAGAAAACAGAACCGCGTGGATCGGAATCGTGTGTTTTACCTTGGCATCCAGATAATACTGGATGCGGCATAGCAGGATCTCGATCACATTCTCCCGCATACCGGACTGGTCAAGCAGCCCGATCGCTTCATCCACAGTGACGCAATCAAGAATCTGCCGCAATATATCTGCATCCACTCCAGCCCTGAGACCGCATCCTGCCAATACTTCCATACGTCCATCTGCCTGTGCTGAATGCGTATTCATGATGCCTGCCCCGAGCTTTACCAGCTTGCCTATATGTCCAATGATCACAATCTCCTGATAGCCGTTCTCCAATGCCATATCAATGGCATCACCAATATAATTACTGCATGTTACCGCCCGGTCTAACAGCTCCGGATATTCATTTTGTACAAAGGTCCTGCCATAATTACCAAGTGTCAGCACTAATCTGACATCTCCCTCCGTCCGATGCTGTCTGATCTCCAGCTCAATGGTATCTAACAAAGCCTTGGTACTCATCGGTTCCACGATTCCACTGGTTCCTATAATGGAAATACCACCCTCGATTCCGATCGCAGGATTGAATGTCTTCTTTGCCAGTGCGATCCCCTCCGGTGCATAGATCGTCACCAATAATCCGCCATCATACTGAAACTGTTCTGCCACATCCTCTAACGCCAATGTAATCATCTTTCTCGGCGTAGAATTGATGGCTGCAGATCCCTTCGGCTGATCAAGTCCACCCCGTGTCACGATCCCGATTCCACATCCCCCACGGATCTGTATCCCGGATACTGACCGTTCTACTCTTGCATAGATCTTGATCCCATTTGTGATATCCGGATCATCTCCGCTGTCCTTTATTACTGCACAGGATGCCTCTCCATCCTTACACGCTGCATCTACAACCTTCAGTCGAAGCTCGATTCCCTTCGGTGTCATGATACTGATATCATCTCTTATCTGCCCTGCAAGAAGCATCCATGCCGCTGCCTTTGCTGCCGCCGTTGCACAGGATCCCGTCGTATATCCACATCTCAATCTTTCTGTACCACGACATACATATTGTTCCAGCATAGTTCTATTCCTCCATTGCCCTAACGGTCATACAACTGATATAACAATGCATTGCAAATTGCTGCTGCAACAGTGCTGCCACCTTTTCGTCCCTTTGCCACAATATATGGAATATCACATTCCATGATCATCTCTTTCGACTGCACGACATTGACAAACCCTACCGGTACTCCTATCACCAGCTCCGGCTTCACTCGTCCATCCCTGATCATCTGTGCGATTTTGATCAATGCTGTCGGGGCATTTCCGATCGCAAATATGAGCGGCCGGTCTGCATACAGGGATGCTGCTTTTTCCATCGCTGCCACTGCACGGGTGCTTCCCTGTTTCTTTGCCTTTCCTGCAACATCTGCATCCGCCATAAAACACGCCAGTTCTACGCCCAGTTTCTTTGCTGCCGGTTTGCTGATACCTGACAAAGCCATCTGGGTGT
Organism: uncultured Lachnospiraceae bacterium; assembly: GCA_934293375.1. GTDB lineage: Bacteria > Bacillota > Clostridia > Lachnospirales > Lachnospiraceae > RGIG6919. The sequence goes on from CAKQYS010000006.1 coordinate 104,110, forward strand.
CCGTTACGATCACTGCTTTCTTCGTAAGCATCTGTAATGTCCTCTCACATACATTTTCTGAAAAACAGAGATGTTCAAAATAATCAAAATCCGCTGTCGTGTGAATCACCCGTTTTACGACCTGACGTCTCGCATATGGAAGCTTTGCAATCTGCGGCATTTCCGATTCGATAATCTCCATGCTTCGTTGCTCAATATCCTGTGGTAGCACATTTTCTATATGATACATTTGCATAGTCCATACCTCTTCTTTCTGCGTTCTGACCGGAAAACCTCATTCCTTCTACCGACAGTCCGTAAATCCCGGATATCCTTCTTCCCGTATCTTAAGCTCCAATGTCAACACAAATTCCACACCATAACCGACTCTTCTGTCTACTACAAGATCCCCACGCAGCAGCTTGACCATATTATATACCATGGCCATACCCAATCCTTCCGTATATACCTCTTCTGTTGGAATATCCCCTTCCTCTGAATGCACATCCAGAATTGCTCTCATTCGGTCTTCTACCATTTTTCGGATATCAAAATCGCAGATAGAAACCTGATAATGCGCATATCCGATCAGCTGTCGTGGCAGTTCCACAATATCTGCATAGACATCACAGCCTTCCTCAAAGATCTTTGATGCTTCCCTGACTACCGCACATACCAGCTTATTGACAAGTTCATAATCTCCGGTAACCTCTGTCTGATGGATCGCTACAGAACTTAGCTTCGCAGTCTGGTTCCGTGCCTTCAGTATTGGTTTAATCTCCTTTCGGATCTGTTCAGCCAGAATATTCAGGTTAAACAATTTATCTTCTACTTTCAGATTGCCTGATCTCATATCATGAATATCAGATGCCTCTTCTACCAGCAATTCAAACTGCTTTGCGGCACTTTTGATCTCCGGCAGATACTTTCTTTGCATTGTCTCCATATCACTGCATTGCTCACAAGATTCGATCGCCTGCAATAATTGTCCCAGATACCCCTTCATATCATGCGTCAGTCCTGCTACAAATCTCCCTGCTGCCTCATTTGTTTTTTTGTATTTTCTCAATGCTGTATTCAGCATGTAATTGGCATCCATTTCTTTGCGGACCTGTCCATCAATATTTCGAAATGTCAGCACTACATAACCTGTATCCATGGCACAGTCACCACCATGCATAATCTGCAGCTGCATCCATTCATACCGGTTACGATTGAGTCTTTTATATGTGATCATCTGCGGAACTGACGGAAACTCCGAACGCTGCAGACTCGTCATAACTGCACTTATCGTATCCCTGAATTCAAGCTCCTCTTCATGAATAAATTCCCGTATATAGATATTCATATCCCGTTTGAAATCTGCAACGGTTCCGATTCCATTGGTCGTAACCCGAAGATCCGGTACTTTGACCCATTCAAATCGTTTATTATTTAACTGGATATACGCGATCGCAGAATACTCTTCACTCAATAACGCCTGTATTTCCTGCTCCCGCCTGTGTACATCATCAATCACTCTCACCGATGCAATCCACATCGGTCTTCCATTGAGGTCCAATGCATTTTGTCTGACTTCACGCACCCAGACAGGATTATCATCTCCCCGCATCAGTCTGTATTCCCTGCAGATATTCCCTCTCGCATCATAGTTGTGCTGCAGAAGGCTTTTATCCTTGGCATATACAAGCCGCATATAATTTCCCTTGGTCTTCTTCATGAATTCCTCATAAGTCATCCCCAGATTGGTCAGCATAAATTCGCTGATAAAATACAGTGGGAGACTTTTCTCATAAAATCCGCCGATCACTCCCACTGCCTGATTCTGTAACAGTACCTCTACAATACTTTCCTGGTGTTCTGATAATAATGATTCAATGTTCTCATCTGTAGAATATAACTTTTCATGATAAAACACCCACTGTTTCAATTATTTATCCCCCTTCAATACCTTCTTACACACATCCTTCAGACAACACGCCTCACAATCAGGTTTTGTTCTGGCCGTGCAGACAGCTCGTCCATGATATACCAGCCTATGACACAGATCACTTCCCTCCTCTTTCGGAATGATCTTCCACAATGCCATTTCCACCTTTTTCGGCTCTGTAATGCCGTCCACCAGTCCCATCCGGTTTACCAGACGGATACAATGTGTATCTGTTACAATGGCAGGCTTACCAAACACATCTCCCATAATCAGATTGGCACTTTTTCTGCCAACACCCGGCAGCGACAGCAACGCATCAAAATCGTCCGGCACCTTCCCCTGAAACTGATCCCGCAACATAGTCATACAGGCCTTGATATCCTTTGCCTTGCTTCTGCCCAGCCCACACGGTTTCACAATCGCCTCAATCTCCTCTATCGGGGCTTCTGCCAATGCTTCCACAGTTGGAAATTTCTGAAACAGATCCACTACCACGATATTCACTCTGGCATCCGTACATTGGGCTGCGAGTCGGACACTGACTAACAATTTCCATGCATCATCATAATCCAGACTGCACGCGGCATCAGGGTATTCTTTTTTTAAAAGTTCAATAATATCCAATGCCCGTTGTTTCTTCGTATATCTAGCTGTCATTTTCCTGTACCTTTCTATATCAAAAAGCCTGCTTAATGCTGTCATAATGCAGGAAAATGCCCTGCTCTGCGAACGCCTCAATCTGCTCTAAGGTTGCAAGCATAAACCCATCTGTTTCTTCTTCCTGCGGATGTACATCCTGTTCCGTAAACGCTCCACAAAACCTGTATACATCCACAAAATAATTATCACCCTTTCCCGGGTTCTCTCTGTGATAGGTAAATTGATATCCACCTTCGTAATCCGTTACATCCAGCCCGGTCTCCTCCAGAATCTCGCGTCTGACCGCATCAGCAGAATCTTCTCCTGCCTGACAGGCACCGCCGGAAACCTCCCACCAGCCCGGTGCCCACGCTTTCGTCATCACACGCTTTGTGATCAGATATTTTCCATCTGTATTCTTCACAATGCCAAGTACTGTTAAATGATACTCATCATCCTGAAGGCTCCAGTCATTGCGCTTCATTGTACGCCCGGTTTTATTTTTATTCTTATCATAGATATCCCATAATTCCATGTCATCTCTCCTTGTATTTCTTAATTAGTATCAGAAGCTGTGTCCACCACCGCCTCCGCCTCCGCCGCCTCCTCCGGAGCTGCCTCCGCCGGATCCACCGCTTCCGGAGCTCTGCGGGCTGTAGGTTCTTGTTTCTCTTTCGTATACATTATCAAAATTAGTCAGCTCCTGCTTTACAAAAATACCTCTCATCACATCGTTTGCAGACGGCTGCTTTGCAGCGGAAAACAATCTGACGATAAAATAATTCAGGATTAATGCAAGCACAATGCCAAGTAGTGTATTGCTGATATACTTCATCGGCTGACTGATCTTATATCCGTCAAGTAAGGATGAAATCTCGACAAATGCCTCATTGGCACAGGCATAATATTGAGCAGCAGATGCATATTCGTAGATATTATCCGTAATCGTATTGGCATATGCCTTTGTCAGTTCATCATACAGCGCTCCTGTACTGTATATGTACAGCTTTCTGTTCTGCATATCGATCAGGAAGATCACACTATTTTTGTCTGCACCAAATACATCCTTCACATACATTTCCGCATACGCCGATGCTGACATACTGTTATACGCAACCGTCTTAAACAGGGCATTTCCATGCCGTGTCACACCTTCCATTGTAGCCAGAAGTGCCTGTTCTTCACTATCCGTAAGCAGATCCGCATCATCCTCGATCTGACAGATATACCGTGTATCCGTATTCAGATATGCATGTGCACCAGAGGCTTCTGTACTGTCTTCAGCGTGTACTGTAATCACTCCGACCGGCAAACCCAAACCCACCAGCAGGATCAGGATTAAAAATGTCATCCATCCATTTTTGTGTATCGTTTTCTGCATATTACGCAAGATCGTCACCCCCTTTATGATCAAACTGCGGTAATCTTCTTGTAGCCAGGATATTGTAACTGACAATGATATCAATCAGTGTAAAGCACATGGTCACCATAGCACCGATCGCCCCACCATAATACCAAAGATCAGATACCGGATTGATAAATCCGATCACTGCACAGACGATCACAGCTATGAGAGCCCACACACTGTCTCCATTGTGTTTCTTGGCGTCAATTCTTTTTGCCTGCTTCATGCTATATCCAAAAGCACTTGCAGCGATCACCAGAATGATCATATAAAGAATGAACGGCATATCCTGAAATAATGATTCAAAGGCACTCAAAAACCCACATCCAAAGAATACGATACCAACAATCACAATAATACTTCCCAATGATGTTCCTTCTAATAACGGCTTCTTTCCTGCTGCCTTTTTCTGCCCTTTTTCATTTCTACGCATTTGTTCTTTTGTCAGCACATAGGGTTCTTCTATCCCGGCTCCCATCTGCTCTGTGGCTCTTTGCCTTGCCATTTTCTCCTGCTGTTCCTTCGCCGACTGAATCCCCTTGTCATCCTCATAATTTTCTTTGACAGCAATCTGCTTCATCTCGTGCGCATGCAGTGCAATCACGCAGGTCGCAAGAATCGATACCAGCGCAAGCAGTGCCGATGGTGTCAATGTCAGGAACAGATTCAACAGCAATATGATCGGTACTGCAAAAATGACGCATCCCAACAGATATTTCCGAATATCTACCGGCAGATCCGCCACAACCCTGCCAGTCTGTCCGTTGACTGCCGCATATGCCACACGATCTCTGTTTCGATAGGATAAAAACCATACCGGCATCATTGCAGAATCTGTTGATACAATATGCGGTGGGATCTTATGTGGGATCGTCTCTGCATTTTCCAATGCATATCCCGCAATTTCCGGGCTTCTTCGAATGCGATTCGTTGTAGCATCCGCAGAAAATGCCTTGGCATCCTGTGCATAGATGTCCGCCTCAACATCTGACATATCTGCATAAAAACCACTCAACAGACTTGGTGTAAAGGGTTTCATATTTTTGACATCATACGGCGACATCTTTGCACTGATATCATCTGAAAATGCTGATGAAGCATCATAAGACAATCCCTTATATTGTGCATCCACATCCATATGCAGACCGTAGTGTTTTGTAATAATATAGTCCCCTCTTCTATAGGATTTCGTACCATGCAGTTTTACATGTCCCTGCTGCTTCACATGATACACCCAATACGGCATATAAATGCCTCTGAATCCATCAATATTCGTTGGATCCTTTAATTCCTTTGGTGCATAGAGTGCTCGCCTCATCAGCTTACCATATGCCTGTTTACAATCTTCTTTTGTCTTTTTGAATGGAATGAGGTAATCTACCTTCTTCTCTTTTACCAACCGGCTCGACAGCACTGTTGATGCACCGCAAAAGCTGCAGAAACCTGCCGCTGTATTGTCGGTACTGTAGATCTCGCCTCCACACTGTGGACATTTAAATACCGTTACATCATAATCATCCCGTTCCGCATCCTGCTCCTGCGTTACCGCATACGGATCATATTGCGTATCACAAGAATCGCATTTTAGCTGCCCGGATGCGATATCATATTTTAATGCCCCACCGCAATTCTTACATGTATACATGTTATTCCCCCTTTTTTAAATAGTCTATTGTTTTTGTAATCTTCGTATAAATACGCCGGCTTCCTGCCATGCTTCTTTTGATTCCGGGTATAATAACTGTCCCATCTGAAATACATGAAACATGCCCGGATACACATGCACTTTTACCAAAACTCCGGCATCCTTTGCCTTTTGCGCCACCGTCAATGTATCACTGAGCAGCATTTCATATTCGCCTACCTGCATCAGCATGGGTGGGAACCCTGTATAATCTCCCATTATCGGTGATATATAGGAATCTGCAGGACTATGTTCCTGATAATAACCATCCTGAAAGATCATGGATCCGTCTATCCGTCCGAATACCGGATCAATATCAAAATTTTCTTTATATGACTCCCCACTCTTCGTAAGATCCGTCCATGCAGACATTGTGATCAGGCCCTTTGGCATCGGCATCTTATGATCCCTAAGTGCCATGGTCAGCGCCAGCGTAAGTCCGCCCCCCGCCGAATCACCCACCACATAGATATGACCTGTATCGTAATTATGTTCAAATACCCACTGATACGCAGCCATAGCATCTTGAAGTGCTGCAGGATAAGGATGTTCAGGTGCTACACGATAATCCACCGAAAGCACATCTAAGCCCTTAGAAAGTTCCCAATACAGTCCCGCCATATCCCGGTATACATTTTTCAGCTTACCATAATATCCTCCACCGTGCAGCTGCAAAATAATACCATTTGGCTGTCCCGTATCCGGTCTTCTTCTGGCATGTAGCAGCTCCATATGAAACTGTCCCATATTGATCTGCTCCAGTTCTAAATGGGACGGACATCGCCATATATGTTCTCTCTCACTCAATTTCATCCTAAGCTCTAATGCACTGCCCTTCAAAAAAGGCAGATGATTTGCACGATCTACAACTCTTCTTGCAGCCCGGCCCCGGATACTGATCTGTTCACTCATACGATTCCTCTTTCTGTTTCTTATACATGAAATCTTCGCTTCATTTCTCTTGCAAATGCCCGGTCACCAAATATGATCGTTCCAAGCAGATACACAAATGTAACGGCTCCACTGATTCCCGGCAGGATAATCCCTGTAATCATCCCGGCAAAATACATACCGATCAGAATTCCACTAAAGATTGCGATCATAAGCAACAATAATGAATAGCTATACCACTGATCCCGGTTTAGCATCATCAAAAAGAACACGATCGCATCTCCACATAGGATCACACCCGGTGCAGCCCACTGCAATGACCAACCTGTCATCCCGGTAAAATAATCAATCCCCACCAGGAGCAGAATGGTAAGGCATATCTGTAGCCCGATCTTCGCTGCATATCCGGCATCATGATGGATCCAGTATATCATTGAAATATATGTATATAACATTGCAATTCCACTGATTCCCGACCACCAGAAGCCCGGTGAAACCCTATAATTGATCATAACTAAACCGATCTGCGCAATAATAAACAAAAATAAGATCAGCCGCGTCACAAAATGCATGATCCGGTTTCTTCTGACAATATCCGGATATGGCGACCCATGTCCTACCATATCTATATATGCTTCCTGTTCTCCTGCATCCAGCTCATATAATACGCTATGACACAGAGGACATACATCTGTCTCATCATATACAATTATGTTGCAATTATCACATTTATACATTGTCCACACCTATCAATAGAATACATCATTGCTCTCAATCGCCACTGCGATACCATCCTGTGCCAGTTTCTGAAAGAAACACTTTTCAATCGACAAACTCTTTAGATTCGAGCTAAATGTAAATACCAGCGTACCATTGTAACTACAGATTCCACCCTTTAGGTTCTGTCCCTTAGACATGGACAGAATCGAGTAGAAATGCTCAATATATTTTTGATACGGTTCTCTGATATCAATATTTCCGATATTCGTTACTGTCGCTGTCGTTGCCTTCGCCGAAGTTCCGTATACCAGCCGCATCGCCACCTGTTTCACAACTAATGGCACTGCCCGGAGTATCCAGTTCTTCTCATTTGATACATTATAAGACATGATATGATCCAGATTATCCGGCGTGATCTGCTTTTTCAGATCCTCCGTCACGATCGACAACACCTCTTCAAATGTATAATGCTCCTTTTCCGGTTTAAAATTGGCTGACACCATCGCAAAAAAATTCTTCATAGAATGCGAATTATAATATGGGCGTAGATTCACCGGGACACAACAGCTGATTGGCAGCTTCGACGGCTGTCCCTTCAGATATTCCTTGTAAATACTATATACAAATACACCTACCAGATACTGATTGATCGTCACACCATATTGTTTACTGACCTGCTTCAACTGCTCTACCGGCAGATAACCGTGCATCACACCCATCGCCTCTTTGGGCAGATGCTCTCCCCGGAGACATAATGCACGTTTTGACTGATACACCTTGGCATGTCCTTTTTTGAAATTCTTGACATAGCTGTCTTCCTGATCCAGAAAGATTCCCGGAGAGATCCTGTCCTTCTCCACCTTAAGCAATTCCGGATATCGTAGACGCAAATACTGATATACCAGCTCTTTTAAGAACAAGATACCACCACTGCCATCCGTGAGTGCATGGAACACTTCCAGATTGATCCTGCATTTGTAGTATGTAACCCTGAACATGTACTGATTATTTTTACTTTTATCAATATATGCCCCGGGGCATTGATATTCCTGTCTGACAAGTGGCGCCGGTTTTGTATTTTCTTCAAAATAATACCAGAAAAAACCCATCTTAAGACGCATCCGAAACACCATAAACTGTGGCAGAACACGGTTCAATGCTTCCTGCAGCAATACACGATCCACCTCTTCTGTCAAGGATACCGAGATCCGGTATACATTGGTCATCTGTTCCGTTGCGATCACGGGAAACAGATTGGCTGTATTGTCCAGCTTGTCCCATGCCGGCTGTCTGCCCGCACGATATCCGGCACCTGTATTCTGTTGCTTTTTACTGTTTTTTGGTTGTTTTGCCATGCTCCTACTCCCTATACAGCATTTCCATATTATCTTGTCACCGGCATTGTAGCATCACGAAGCCATGCCAGTTCTTCGCCCTCAAAATATGGCGAAATGGTATCATATACCTGTTTATGGTATGCATTTAACCGTTCCATATCCCGATCTGTCATCAGACGCATATCAATGCCTGCGATATCAAACGGCACCATTGTCAATGTCTCAAATTTCATAAACTGTCCATATTCGGTCTGCCGATCCTTCACACACAACAAGAGATTCTCATGTCTTATGCCAAACTTACCGGCAATATACAATCCGGGTTCATCTGATGTAACCATACCTTCTTCCAATGGAACTGCCGGTCTCTCCCGGTTGATACGCCAGTTGATATTCTGTGGTCCCTCATGTACATTCAGGAGATACCCAACACCATGTCCCGTACCATGCAGAAAATCCAATCCATTCTCCCATAATGGTTCTCTTGCAATATAATCCAGATTCTGACCGCACAGACCATACGGAAAATGTGCATCAGCCAGGTGCAGATGTCCCCGCAACACTAGTGTATATGCCTGTTTCTCTTCCTGCGTCAAAGGTCCCAGTACGATCGTTCTCGTAATATCTGTTGTTCCGTCAAGATAATGTGCTCCTGTATCTGCAAGACAGAATCCCTCAGGCATCATTCTGATATCTGTCTGCTGTGTTGCCTCATAGTGTACGATCGCACCATGGGCTCCATAACCAAATATCGGTGAAAAGCTCTGGTCAAGAAATCCTTCCTGTGCCTGACGGAACTCCAACAGCTTTTGTGCCGCAGACATTTCCGTAATGACTTCATGTTCTATATGTGTCTTCAACCAGTAGAGAAAATGTGTCACTGCAACGCCATCCCGTATATGTGCCCTTTTCATATTCTGCATTTCCGTCTGATTCTTAACAGCTTTCCGCTTCTGCACAGGGCTCTGTAAAAGTTGTAACTGTACTGCCTGTGGCATACGGATCATCAGCTTATAATTCATACTCTTCGCATCCGCCCATACCCGGCAGGATGGATGCAGGATCCGCACATCTTCATATATCTGTTCATACCCGGCAATACTGATACCATCCTCTACCAAATGTGCTCTTACCGTATCCGGAATCTGTGCCGGATTCACATATAAGATTGCCTTCTTCTGTGTAATCATCATATAGGATAAAAACACCGGCGAATACGCCACATCTGCACCTCGTAAATTCAGCAGCCATGCAATCTCATCCAATGCAGTCAGTACACACACATCTGCACTCTGTCCCCGCATATCTGTCCGTATTGCAGCAAGCTTATCTTTACGGCTCTCTCCTGCATAATCATATGGCAACTCCCATACTGTACTGGCAGACATCGCCGGTCTTTCCTTCCATATCTCCCCGGCCAGATCATGCTCCCCGACAAAACGGATGTCTTTATCCCGCGTTGCCTTAAGGATCTGTTCAAAGAATGCATAATTCACTGTTCTGCCATCAAAACCGATCACACCATATGCCGTTACATTTTCACTTAAATATTCTGTCAATTTGGGCGTATCAGACTGACCATCCCGCATCAGCGTGATCGTACTATCTCGCAACTGCGCCTCTGCCTGCAGATAATATCGTCCATCCGTCCACAAGGCAGCTCTATCTTTCAGGATTACCAGTGTACCGGCAGATCCGGTAAACCCGGACATAAATTCACGCGTCTTAAAAAAATCACCCACATATTCTGAGCCGTGAAAATCTCCTGATACAATGATATATGCATCCATCTGATACCGGTTCATCATTTCTCTGATCTGCATTAATCTATTCTGAATCTGCATTTCATTCTACCTCCGGTTCTTAGTATTCACGCAAATTCTCTTTGTCTGCCATCCTGGCATTATGATTCGCAATCCATTCATCCAATGTCAATGGCACATAATCTGAGTATTTACAAAAACAATTGATCATATGACATGGAATTGTCCTTTGCTTTCCATTCTGATCGACTACCTGTGTATTTCTGACCATCCCAATATACTGTTCTATCAGACGCTGATCCTCTGTATCATGTACATGCCCATATAGCATATAGGAAACCGGTCTCTCATCACTATGCACCCTGTATTGACCATTATAACACATAATCGGATAATGACACAAAATAACCTTTCGCTTCTCATCTTTCAACTCTTCATAATCCTTGATCCATACAAACCGTTTCTGATCATATTTAGGATTTGAGGCAACCCTGTCATGATTGCCGGAGATCAGGTAGAGTCTTCCGTGCAGCTGCTGTAACAGGGCATTTGTCTCATCCGGCTTGCCATATGACAGATCTCCCAATATGATAACATCATCCTGCGGTCTGACCTTTTGATTCCATTGTTGGAGCATATACTGATTCATTTCTTCTACGGACGCAAATCCCCTGTGATCCATTTTATCGTTCATTGCTTCATGAAAGAAATGACAATCTGCAATATAATATCTCATACACACCTCTCATGATTTAAGAAAAGGCTGCCTATATCTAACAAGGCAGCCTTTGTAATCTTACTCAATATAATGCTACAGGTATTGTGACATCTGATCTGCCAGTTCCATAGTATGTGCAAGCTTCTCCTGAATATCGCTGATGCTGTCAAGATAACTCTTTGCAACATCATTGGTTGCATCGATAGAGCTGACCATCTCCTGTAAATGCTTGGATATGGCAGCCAGTCGACTGTCGATCTCCTTCGCGGATGTACCGCTATCACCTGCAAGCTTGCCCATCTCTGTTGCTACCACAGCGAATCCTCTTCCGGCCTCACCGCTTCTGGCTGCCTCAATAGACGCATTCAGGGCAAGAATATTCGAACGGGATGCATTTCCGCTGATCTTCTTGACTACATTCACTGCAGCATCCACATCTGCTTCTACCTCATCCGTCTGATCTGTCATACCCGACAACATGCCAAACATCTTCTCTACACCACCAACGACCTCTCCGATTGAATCGCTGATACCTGATACAGACTCACTGAAAGCATGGGTCAGATCTCCGATATGTGCCTTCTCATCCGCAGAATGTGTATAAACCATCACACCTACGGTAGTGCCATTATCCTTGATCGGTGCCAAAACGCCTTCAAATGTCACGCCCGACTTCGGATCTGGCATATATGTCTTCTTCGGCTGCCCTGTCCGCAGCACTTCGTCAAATGTTCCCGTTGGATCCTCCATCCTCTCTCCAACAGCTATAAACGGCTTCTGTCCTGCCGGCAGCTGATATCCTCTCACTACTGAATCACTATCCATGACTGATAAAAAGGACCCCTGTTCAACAATGCCATAAATTACCGGCAACATATCTACTACTCTCTGAATCTGTGGATTCACCATTCCATCAAATGCCATATGTATACCCTCCGCTTTCCTTTGTACTTAATCTCAAAACTAGCTATATTTTACCACATTATACAGCTTCTGACTACTTATTATTGTGAAATCACAAGAAATTATTCTCTTCCATCCGGTAATGGTTTGATCACCTTACGATAGATTAGAATCAGGCATGTCGTTGATACAAGACATGACATCAGCTCTGCGATCGGAAATGCCCACCATACCACATGCAGACCACCTACCCTGGCAAGAATATAGGCAGCCGGTATCAGCACAACCAACTGTCTCATGACAGAGACGATCAGACTGAAGACCGCCCAGCCCAATGCCTGAAATACCGTTCCGGCAATGATACAGAACCACGCAATCAGGAAATGAACACCAATGATCCGAAGTGCCGGTACACCGATCGTGATCATATCGGCAGATGGATCAAACAGTCCAAGAAGCATCTGTGGCACCAGTTCAAACGCAAAGAATCCAATCAACAAAAGGGCGAACGCTGTTGCCATGCTGACCTTGATCGTCTTGATCATACGTTTCTTTTGTCTTGCACCATAATTGTATGCGATGATTGGTGTAATACCATTATTCAGACCGAATACCGGCATAAAGAAGAAGCTCTGCAGCTTAAAGTATACACCAAACACGGCTGTAGCCGTAGAAGAAAAGCTGATCAGTATCAGATTCATACTATAGGTCATCACGGATCCGATCGACTGCATAATAATAGACGGCACGCCTACTTTATATATCAATCCGATGATGTGTCCATTTGGCCGGAATCCTTGAAAGGATAATTTGACATCATGGTTGTATTTCAAATTACAGACACATGCAACCATTGCCGCAATACATTGACCGATCACGGTAGCAATTGCCGCACCGGCCACACCGAGTTTCGGTGCGCCGAGCAGTCCAAATATCAGGATCGGATCTAATATGATATTGGTAACCGCTCCACACAACTGGGAAGTCATACTAAAAATCGTTCTTCCGGTTGCGGTCAGCAGCCTTTCAAAATAAAACTGTCCAAACAAACCAAAGGAAAAGATCATAACAATGCTCAGATAGTCAATTCCCATTGACATAATCTCCGGATCCGCATCCTTGATCTGACTGGCATAAAACGGTGCTACGATCGTAAATCCAAGGATCAGAAAGGCAACATAACTCAGTGCATATATAAACGCACCATTCTTTGCTGTATCATTCGCCCGTTCAAAATTCTTTTCCCCAAGTGATTTCGATAATAACGCATTCAATCCCACACCTGTTCCGGCACCCACTGCGATCAGCAATGTCTGCAACGGAAACGCCAATGAAACTGCTGTCAGTGCATTTTCCGAAAGCTTAGCCACAAAGATACTGTCTACAATATTATATAACGCCTGCACCAGCATGGATACCATCATCGGTAGTGACATACTAAACACAAGCTTATTGATTGGCATTACGCCCATTTTATTTTCTGTTATTACTTCATTATGCTGACTCATATTTCCTCTTTTCTGAATTGTCTACTACAAATTCTATCTATTGTCTCACCGGGGACACTACACTGTTTCTACAAGGTTCGTAAGCCACACGCCCTTTTTGACCAGAATGTATCCAATCGTCACTTTGATCACATCTGCACTCTGCACCACCGCATATACGGCAAGAATCGGCAACGGTGTATATCGGCTTAATACAAAGGCCACCGTAACCGAAACCAGCCAGCTGTACACACTGTCAAATAAAAATGTGATCAATGTTTTTCCCCCGGACCGCAATGTAAAATATAATACATTCAATGCCCCCTGCAATGGAAAAAATACAGCTGTTATGATAATAAGCTGACCTGCCATAGAGCGGACCTCATCTGTCGTCTGATAGGCTTGTGGAAAAATACCTGAAAGTGCAATCAGAATCACGGTCAAAACAACACAGACTGCTGCCGTAAACCACATCAGATGGTCTGAACCTTCCTTCGCCTCCTGAAATCTGGAGGCACCCAGATACTGTCCCATAATAATACCCACCGCATTTCCCAACGCGACAAATACCACATTGATCAGATTGCATAATATATTAGATATATTGAGTGCTGCAACTACCTGCAGTCCCCGTATGGAATAACACTGTGTCAGGGCTGCAATGCCTCCCGCCCACATAAACTCATTACACAGGATCGGCATCCCCTTCCTGATCACAATTCGCATATCACCAAGCGGAAACCGTAATGTTCTGTATACATGCTTTAGAAAGCTATCCTCCGGAAGCGTACTATGTGTCCAAACTAGAATCACCAGAAGCTCCGCAAATCTTGCGATGACTGTCGCGATCGCTGCACCCTTTACACCAAGCTTTGGACATCCCAGTTTACCAAATATCAGCATATAGTTGCATATGATATCTACAACCACTGATACGATACCCGCTACCATCGGTTTCACACTCTGTCCCATCTCGCGAAGGCTGCCCGCGTACACTTGTGTCAACGCCATGGGCACAAGGCCGATCAACATGATATTCAGATATGAAATGCCTGCATGTACAGTCTGTACCGGGTCGATCCCATCTTGTGTACCGTGCATATATAATCCCATCATGGCCTGGCCACCAACGATAAATGCCATAATTCCGATCATCGTCAGAATCGTAGCAATCCAGATCTTCAAACGAAAAATATTCTGAAATCCATCTCTGTTTCCCTGCCCATAATATTGGGCACCATATATCCCCGGTCCTGATAACCCGCCAAATATAGCGAGAAAATAAACAAACAATAGCTGTCCCACGATAGAAACACCTGTCATGTTCTCTGTGCCAAGGCTGCCCACCATCAGGTTGTCCACAAGATTCACCATATTGGTGATTCCATTCTGGATCATCATCGGTATCGCAATCACCAGCACCTTCTTATATAGATTTTGATTCTTCATACGCTCTCCTATGCTATCCGCTGCAATCAGCCTGCACAGGAGCACTCCTTAATACCGTCCATTTGACAGTCTCTGTTCAAACTCCTCCTGCACAAGCGGTTTATCAAACACATAACCCTGCACAATATCACAGCCAACATCCTTCAGATACTGCAGCTGCTCCTCCATCTCAACACCCTCAGCAATCGTCTTCTTCCCAAGCTGTCTGATCATATTGACAATATTTGCAAACATTACCATATCCTTGTCTTTGCCCGGATAATCTGTTTCCAATGGAATAAATGACTTGTCTATCTTAATAACATTCAAATCCACCTGTTTGATCATATTTAATGAAGAAAATCCGGTTCCAAAATCATCAATAGATGCTCTGATCCCCTGCTCATGTAAACCATTCACCACTGCTGACATAATCTCATAATTCTGGAAATCGTCACTCTCTGTCAATTCGATCTCAATATAATGATGATCCACGCCATATCGGTCAACCGTCTCTACAATATGTTCTACAAGATGATCTTCTTCCAGATGCTTTCTCGAAAAATTCACTGAGACACTCACAACCGGCAATCCCTGATCAAGACGATTCTTAATAAATCTGCATACTTCCTCCAGCACATAAAAATCGAGCCGGCAAATGCTTCCTTCCCGTTCCAGCTGCGGAACAAACTGCATTGGTGGGATCAATACATCCTTGTGCTGCCATCTGACCAATGCCTCTGCACCACAGATACTGCGATCTGAAATCGTAACCTTCGGCTGATAATACACAACAAATTCCCTGTTTTCCAATGCTGGCAGAAAATTCGCGATAATACTCTGTGTTTCCATCAGCTGCCGCTGCACCTCATCAGAATAATAAACCCTGCTGCCCGCGCCCTTCTGTCTGGCTGCCTGATATGCAAGACTTACCCTTGCCATCACATCTCTGACAACTTCGATATGATCAAGTGCACTGATACCAAGTGTAGCACCTAATACAAACTGCTTCTCCTTATACTGCGTTGCATGATACAGCTTCAGTTCCTGAATTTGATCTGCCATCATTTCAATCCGTTCATTCTCCACCAGCGCAACAAAATTATCTCCGCCAAGTCTTGCCACGATCTCTCCATCTTTCAACATTCCCTGTATTGTCTGTGCATACTTTCTTAATACAACATCGCCTTCCTCATATGGAAATATCTTATTGACATATTTGAAATTGTGAATATTGAAAAACAGTCCATGATATTCCTGCAATGTCGATGCAGCAAGCTTCATACCGATCATCTGCATAAAGCCTTCCAGACTTGCAACACCTGTTGCCATGTCTTTATGCATGACATCCACCAACAAATCCTGCATCAGCATTCTGCTATACTGAAAAAAGATCTCCCGAAACAAATAATGAATCGTCTGGATCTCCTTCTCCCGAAATGCTTCCTCGCCCCTCGCAAACACTATGATCTTGACACGTCCGCCGTCCGGAATCGTAAATGACATTTTATATGGCTTCTCTGCCTCCCCACCTTCATACTGATATAGTGTTGAGGCATAATTCTCACCCTCCGGACGCAGCTTTGTCTTCGGTGCAGACATTTCCAGTTTCGCATTACCAAGACGAATCTGATCTGCAATCAGAGGCAACGCCTGTCTGATATTTTGTACACAGGCATCTGTATCCCGTGCATCTGCATATAACAGTTCAAAGAACTTCTTCATATTTTCATCAAAAATTAACTGGCCGCTCATATTTGTCCTCCACATCAAATACAAACACAACTTCCTAACCAATATAGTGTATTTGAAAATGGCAACATTGTCAATATCATGTTTCTATCTCTATATAAAAATGCCCGATGGACCTCCACCGCAAAAAACACCTTTTTGCAGCACATAATCCATCAGGCATCATACTCACGGCATCCTTATTTCAATGCCTTCTGTGCATATTCTGTATTCACAAGCGTCTCATATGGAACACGCTCCGGCAATTCACCCGCCTCCTCTAAAATATCCTGAAGCAGTTCAAAGGATTGCTGTTCAAATACAAGAGATTCTTTCCATGTATCCTGTTCGTAATATCGGGTAACGATTTTCTCAATCGTTGTTACATCGGTCTCTGCAAATTGCGGCTTGATCACGGTTGCGATCTCAGATGGCTTATGTGTCTGTACATACTCCATACCCTTTTGCAGAGCATTTGTAAATTTACAGATCACTTCCGGATTCTTTTTCATATAACTGTTCAATGCACAAAAAGCTGTATATGGAACATAACCGGAATCCACTCCAAGGGAAGCTACTACATAGCCCTCCCCCTCTGTCTCTAATGCCGTCGCAGCAGGCTCAAACTCTACAGTGAAATCCGCATCGCCACCCATAAAGGCTGCTGCTGTTGCACCAAAGTCAATACTCTGATCGATCGTAAGATCTTTCTTCGGATCAATTCCCTGCTGTTTTAAGACATATTCAAAAACCATCTGTGGCATACCGCCGGCACGCCCACCTAATGTATAACTTCCCTTGATATCCTCCCACTTGAAATTTTCAATCGGCTTCTTTGACACAAGGAAATTGCCGGCTCTCTGCGTCAATTGTGCAAAGTTCACCGCATAATCCTCTGCACCCTCAGCATACAGATAAATGCTGGATTCAGACCCCATAAATCCAATATCCGCTTCGCCCGATACAAGGGCAGTCATTGTTTTGTCTGCCCCAAATCCGGTAACAAGTTCTAAATCGATACCTTCCTTTTCAAAATAACCAAGTTCAATTGCCGCATACATTGGTGCATAAAAGATAGAATGCGCTACCTCATTTAATGTGACCTTTGTCATCTCCTTCGGTTTCGTATCCATGCATGCCGTAATCACACCTGCTACACACAGTAAAACACTACACATAACTAATGTAATAAACTTTCGTTTCATAATACTCCCAAAAACTTTTTTATTACTATATTCATTTTTCAGGAAGTTGTTACGCTCTCTTTTTCGCCCGCACAATCATATACGGTTTCGGGCGTTCATGCTGCTTCTTACAGGTATAGATCGCCAACTGATCTTCATCTCCTGCAAAATCAGCCAGTCTCTCTCCATCATCCGAAACCAGAACCTCTGTGACCTCGTAGATATCCCGAAATCCTTTTCCCGATACATAAATAACATCTCCCTTCTGCATTTCATCTAACCGGTTCATTCCTTTGTTTTTAGTAAAGGACTGATGTCCAAAGATTACATAGCTGCCTTCACCATAGTACATATGACTACGCGCTGCTGTGAAATAGTGCCGATCCAGATTCTGTTCCACATCGCCTCCTGTGATCACAACCCGACACATGTCAATTTTAGGAATTTCCAGCAGACAGTCTATTACCCCATCATAGTTTTCCTGTTTCCCGGCTGTATTGACTGTCCGATACTTCTTTTTTATCAGCAAATCTTCCTCTTTCACACATGCTTCTGATCCGGACAAACCAGCCCTTGGGTCCGTCACATCCTGATCTGCGTCTACTGTCTCTCGCTGCAGCGTCTTCTTATATTGGTCTGCCAGCTTTTGTGCATTTCGTTCCGGACCGGACAACACACACATTCCAAATATACCCGAGATCATAAAAAGCATTCCCAACAAAAATAGCAAAGCCGTCCATCTGCCAGACAAGAAATCATATCCCAATTCAATATCTGTGTAATTCTTTACAAGCAGCTTCACATCCTGCTCCGTCTCATCTACCGTAAATGCATATCGTTTTGTATGCACCTGATATCCCGGCAATGGTTTGGTCTCCACAAAATACCATGCACCATATGGCATCCTGTCTATATGGATCTCACCATTTGCATCCGTCACATAATGTCCAACGATCTGATCATTCACTGCATCATACAGATCAAAGCCCACACCTTTCAGACGCTGTCCCGGATGATCTCCATCTATTTTGCGAAGCACAACCTCTGCTTTATAATAACGGTTGATAACCGGTTCCTGTGGGTTTAGCAGAATACATTCTCTCTCCTGCTGCGATGCAAGTTCCAGTACAAACGGATACTTCGTATCATTCAACTGATATCCCTCAGGGGCATCTAATTCCTGATAATAATACTGTCCCGGCACAAGCTCACCCTCGTATACAGCTTTTCCATCCTGATCACTGATTGTCACTCCTACCAGACTTCCGACCTCCAGTAATTTCTGTCCATCACTGCCCGTCACCGCTGCATTTGTAAAAATTCCAAAAACTGCCCCGGCTAACGGTTTTTCCTGCAGGGTAAATGCCTGCCCAGTCGATGCCTCAATCATCTCACCACTCTTATCAATCTCTAACCGGGTATGCATTGCGGCATTATCTACCGCAAGCTGTGCCATCACCTGCGCATCTGTATCCCCTGCCTTTAATTCTACCTTATAGCAGCTATCATCGCGCACCAGACCATTCCTTGTATAAACCTCTTGTACATAATAGGTTCCCAGTGGCAACTGCGATGTTACCGCAATTCCTTTGTCATCGGTCACGATTTCCTGCAGCTTATGCATCTGTTTATCATAGACTGCAAACTTTACTTTTGATATCTGCTTCTTATCATATACAATGTGATTTAATATTCCATATACGGTTTCCTCTCTTGTAATGTCAACCGGCACAGCTCCGGTCTTAGCCACC
Organism: uncultured Lachnospiraceae bacterium; assembly: GCA_934293375.1. Taxonomy (GTDB): domain Bacteria; phylum Bacillota; class Clostridia; order Lachnospirales; family Lachnospiraceae; genus RGIG6919. The sequence goes on from CAKQYS010000006.1 coordinate 123,660, forward strand.
TGAATCGCACCGGTTATCATCTGATCCTCCACTGCAATCGACATATACGCCTCCTTTGCATCAGCATCAATGTCTATCCACTGTGGTGCAGCTGCCAGAAATCCCTCAGGGATCGTGCTTTCCACGAGAATATAACTGCCATATGCCAGTGGGATTGTCTGTGCCCTGCCCTGTTCGTCGGTCATCAACTCATATGCATTTTCCTGCTCCGCATTGATCTTAACACGACATGCTGCATACGCATCATAAGCAATGTCTAAATAATGATCCCTGTCGATATTCACGCCCGCTCTTTGCAGGGCAGCCACATCATACATAACAAACCCGGCTAAAGCCAGATCCTTACGCTCCGGCTTTCCTGTTGTATCAATTCCGGTTCCGGTCTTATGAATTGAAACAGGCTTTAGCACGGGCTGTTCCTTATCAATATTGATCAAAAAATTATAGATATCCTGATCAAGAGAGAACTCATCCCCGTTCTCATCTACGGCATCCATAAATTTAGCGGGATCTGTAGCATCAATATCATACTGTTTCGGATCCAGCCGAAACCCATATGGCGCTTTTGTTTCCTTTAGGTAATACCTGCCCTTACGCAGCTTTTCTCTTGCAAAATCTTCCGGCACCTCTCCATATCCATTCGCATCACATACAATGGTATAGACTTTCTCATCTTTACCATATAGTTTCTCTCCATTTGCACCTGACAGATCTTCAGCAGCATACAAGGTGTATTCTGCACCTTCCACACTATAACGTGTTTTATCGGTTGTATCTGGCAGTGCAGATAAATCCGCCTGCTTTTGCAAATGGAACCGGATGACAATTGGTGTATTCGAACGGTCCACGGTTGTCACCTGATCAGAAAATACTTCCATCTGGGTAATACGGTTCTCCTGAATATGCACTGCCTGCCCCTGCTGTTCCTGTAGATAATATGTACCAATCGGGATCTGGTCGGCATAAGCATAGCCATCCGTCCCCGTCACCATTTCGCACACCAGCTTCGTGCACTCCGCATCTTCATACAAATGAAACACCACATTACGCAAAGGGATCCTGCTGCCGGTTTCATATTTAAAGATTTTGACAGCACCCGGTCGCTCTACATCCCGCTGTTCCTTCGCACTAAAGTAGGTCGCACCGGCATCATTCCACTGCACACAGCAGGTTCCACTCTCGATCGCACCACCAGTGATCTGAATCGGATATGCCAGCTCACAATGTTGGGGTGCCTGATACTCAATCACATAATAGTCTGAATTGACACCTGTATTCCCGGTTACATTTCTTCTAAGCAGAGGACCACTCTCTGCATAACCATCATCTTTCGAACTGATACAATATGTCCCGGGAAGTGTAGCTGACACCGCCTGCTGTCTGACATAATATGCAAGATGATATACCGGTATCAGGCTATATCCTGCATTCTTCCGATCGACCGCAGTCTGCCCGGCAGCATACTCCCATGTACCTGTCTGTGCATTCCAATAGACATAACCAGCCCGATAAGCATCCGCCGATAATGCAGTGCCATCTTCCTGTTTGATCGTGGTTCTTGTCACCGGATCGTATACACAAGCCTTTGGGTCTGATGTAAAAACAGCATATCCTGCACCTGCATATTTCGCCCCGGTTCTATCGCCCCGCTTGATGATCTGAATCGGCGTATCGTCTGTATTTGTCGTCTGCAGATTTACATAACCATAGGTCGGCATGACTGAAACCAGGGAATTTACCATATTCTGACTCTTTGCATCTGCATAGTACAACAACCCACTGCCATCCGGCACACGCATATGTTTTTCATAGGTTAATGTTACCATATCTACAGGCTGTGCGGCACTCACAGTGATCTGACCGGCCGAGTCCACCGTAACTGTTACCCCAGGCTGACTGCAGCTCCATGTACCGGCGTCCGCCAGACCGTTCTGATCCGTCAGAACTGCCCGATATATGCCATCTGTACCACTCACCATCCACCGTTTCTTTGCAGCATTCACATCCGATTTTAGAAAAGAGGGTAATTTCGTCGCACTCTCAGCATATTTCTTCACTTCCCTATAAAAAGATAAACAACTCGCTGTATCGGATGCATAATCTTTGTCGAATTGTTTTGCTGTCGCTACCGCATCCGCATGCGAAAACAAATCCGGCGTTGCAACTGTCCAGATATAAAACTGGGTAGCGGCATACTTAAGCCAGACAGACTTACTCCATGTAGATGGATCATACCCCTTGGAAGTGGACATTTGTGTCTTATAGCTTGCATAGTAACTGCCATTTGCATCTCTGTGCGGTCCATAGTAAATCGCACATGCGACCTTGTATTTCTGTGCATCTGACAATGCCTGATAGTTCTTTTTCTCAGCAACATATGCTGCATCTGTCTTACTGATCGCCGTGCCATATTCCAGGCAATATGTCAAATAATCACTGTCTGAAGCCTTATGATAATTGGCATCTGTCAATTCTCTCCATATATAAATGAAGTAATAATAATCGATCGTCTTTGCCTTATCATTCTTAACCGTATAACTATATACCTGTGAATAATCCTGATACAGCTTATAACACTTCTCTACCAGATGAACCGCACCATGATGTTTGCGTTTATTGTCATAATATCCATTCGAAACAAAGTTAGACACCTGATTCTCAAATGTGATCTTATAGAAATACTCTTTTTCAGTTTTTCCTTTTTTCTTTTCCTCTGCCGTGCATTTTGCATATTTGCCGCCCTTTGCCTTGATGGATGCCACCGTAATCTTGCTATCCTTAATATGACTATATGCCGCCAATCCGGAAGCTGTCGTTGCATTCGCACCCGATGCCAACAAATGTTTCGTTGTCTTATATGTGCTTGCCTCATATGATGTAATATCTATTGGAGAATCCTCTTCCTCCACCAGTACCTTAGCAGTAGCCAGATCCTCTGTACATTCTGATGTCTGGGCGGGTGCAGTCTGGGCTTCCGAGTCCTGCACACACTCTGTCTTTGCATCCGGTTCCTGCGTGGATCCCGTCTGTCCTCCCGACTCTTGCGTCGATTCTGTCTGTTCCTCCGTCTCCTGCTCCATAATCTTCTGCTGCACCTCCTGCTCTGCTGCATTCACAGGCATGGTCATTGCACAACAAATAAACTGTCCTCCTACATGTGAACAGAACATCATCACCGCCAATAGCATGGCCAATATTCTTTTTTTCGTAAAAATCTCTCCTTTCGCCTGATGGCATATCGTATTCATGTAAAGTGCGATATTATAAATTGGAACTCTGTGCAAATCCGCACATTGACTCAGTCAGCACTTAAACCGAAGTTCATAAACTGCTGCATCTTAGAAAATTATGAGAAGCAATGGTGCATTCATATGCACCACTGCTCAAAGATCTACATAAGCAGGGACGGTTTCAAAAACCGCAACTACCGAAACGATATCAGAATGTCCGGTCTTCCCTGTCATATATATGTATACAAATGGATCTATCTCCACTCCGGATTCCCTAGTCCAGCTCATCATCTAATCTGACGCTAAATGGAATCTCCTTCTTTCTGACAATTGCATTCAGAAACATATTCACTGCTGTAGAGATACTGAGACCCATGTCATCCAGTACCACCTCCGCTTCTTCTTTCAAATCCGCATCTATACGGACAGAAACATGTGATTTATCATCTACCATCTCTTATCGCTCCTTTACATGATATATATTATATCATATTTTATATTAAATGTCAAGATATATTTGATACTACTGCGTCTTACGAGTCTTCTTCGCTCTCTTTGGCTCGTCCATTACAATATTTAATTCGTAGTGATAACGTGATAAACGCTTGAACTGCTCATACTGATCTGCATCTGTTGTGATCGGGAATGGAATCCCCTTTGCCTTTACGACTGCCTTTAAATATAAATTGATCGCCGTTGTCATATTCAAACCAAGCTGATCAAACAGTCTCTCTGCCTCCTTCTTTGTCTGCGCATCCAAATTCGCTGAAATCATAGTCGTCTCTCTCTTACCTGCCATAATGTCCTCCTTAAAATTCCTATATACAACAGGAATCGCTCCATCCAAAACCCCTGATATATACAGCCATATTTCATATATCCATCATTATGCCATAGAAGTAACAATAAGTAAAGACTTTTCTACTATACAACCGAAGCAAAATACTATATACTATAAAATATAAATGTTACACTTGGTTTTTGCTAAAAAGAAAGGGAACGACTATGAAAGAACAGTTATATACGATCCCGGTTCACGATGCCTTCAGCACAGACTGTGAATGTCCTTTATGTGCCATGCGCCGTGAACTGGAAAAAAATGCTATAGAATATACCATGGGCCCAAGCTATATGGAAGATGACAATCGTGCCATGACTGACGAACGCGGTTTTTGTGCAAAACACATTCACGATCTCTATCACGAAAAGAACCGCCTTGGACTGGCATTGATGCTTAACACGCACATGAACAAAATACTGCAAGATCTGAAGGATTGTGCAGCTAAGAGCAGTACACCTTCCCGTTTATTTAAAAAGACATCGGATACATCTGCTGTCGTCACTTACATTGATGCTCTCAATCACAAATGCTTTATCTGTGAACGCATTAACCATACATTTGACCGATATGTCGACACAATATTTCATCTTTGGAAAAAGGAATCTGATTTCATGGATATATTTAAAAACAGCAAAGGATTCTGCATTACACATTATGGCTATCTCTACGAAGCTGCCGGCAGGCATTTGTCCGGCAGTGCCTATGATTCCTTTATTGAGGCACTGAACAGTATTTTCTTTGAGAATCTGGAGCGTGTGAATGGCGATGTATCCTGGTTCATTGATAAGTTTGACTACCGATACCAGAACGAACCATGGAAAAATGCTAAAGATGCACTGCCCCGTGCTGTCACCAAAGTGAACAGCCTAATAGAAGAGGATTAGCGATTGACCGCTAATCCTCTTCTTCATTTCAGTACTGCTATGCATTTGTAACTGCTTTGATTTTATCTTTCAGATCAATTGTCTTCTCTTTCAGACGCGGTCCTACATTATGTCCTGTGATCACATGTCCCGCCAGCTTTAATGCATCTTCATATTTCTCCAGTTTAAATGCAAGCACCGCTAATAGATATGTTGCTGTCATCTCTTCCATTCCCATCATAGGAAATGTTTCCTTGGAAAATGCCTGTACAAATCCATCATATGCATTCTGATAGCATTCTTTTAGGGATCTCTCTAACGCTACATATTCCCAATTATTAGGGTCTGTCTCTTCCATTTTTGCTCTGGTAAGCCATGCAAGCTTCAGACAAACAAATGCCCGTTCGCTGTTTTTCGCATTCTTGACTATACAACAGATCAGAGCGATCTTATGCCGGAGTATCGCATCCTCGTATGTAAGCGTTCCCTCCACCTCCGGCAGCGGCTTAAACTTAGCTGACACCTGCTCTCTGATATTCCTTCTCTGCATTGAAGTCATATTGGTAAACCCCTTGCTGATTGCAGCAAATCCACAGTGATTGCATAGGATCGCATCATATTTGATCGGATCCACGCCTTCATATCTTGGTCGCAGATCATCATCCTGGCTCAACAATCTTGCCTTTCCGGCACGGACAGTCAATGACTTAAACTGCGTATCACATACCGGGCAGATATATTTCTTTTCAAATAAATACTCTTCTTCCCGATGCTGCGGTTCTACTTTTTCATTTATATTTGTCTTCTGGTCAGAATCTTCCTCATACAGCTTCTTATCCACAAAGGACTCCAGCCCAATTCCTGCCAATCCTGAGAACATACTCATAAGTTCTCCACCCCCCTTTTCAAACACACAACAGACAATTGTTATTTTGCCGGCTTATAAGAACTCTTCAAGGAAACAATTCTGTTAAACACTAAATGATCTTCTGTACTATCCTTGATATCTACAGTGAAATATCCATGTCTGAAGAACTGGAATGACTCACCCGGTCTGGCAGTTTCAAATGACTTCTCCAGCTTACAATGTGGAAGCACAACCAGTGAATTCGGATTCAGTTTCAAGGAACCGTCCTCATTCAGATAGCCATCTTCCTCTTCAAGCACAATGTTCTCATATAATCTGACCTCGGCATCCACACATTCTGTCGCAGATACCCAGTGAATCGTACCTTTTACCTTGCGTCCCTCAAACCCGGAACCACTCTTTGTCGCCGGATCATAGGTACAATGTACCTCTACAACCTTGCCGGTCTCGTCCTTCACAAAATCCGTACAGGTCACAAAATAAGCATTCTTCAGACGAACCTCATTGCCCGGGAACAACCGGAAATATTTCTTTGGTGGTTCTTCCATAAAGTCTTCTCTCTCAATATATAATTCCTTTGTGAAGGCTACTTTACGAACGCCCAGTTCCGGATTCTCCTGGTTATTCTCCACATCCAGATACTCAACCTGATCCTCCGGATAATTATCGATCACCAGCTTGATCGGATCTAACACTGCCATTCTACGATCGCACTTCATCTTCAGATCCTCACGGATACAATACTCCAGCATTGCATAATCTGATGTAGAATGACTCTTTGATATACCGGAGAGCTCCATGAACATCTTAATGGATTCCGGCGTAAAGCCTCTTCTTCTCAATGCAGACAAGGATACCAGTCTCGGATCATCCCAGCCGTCTACGATACCATCCTCCACCAGCTTCTTGATGTAACGCTTACCTGTGATAATGTTCTTCAGATAAAGCTTTGCAAACTCAATCTGCTTTGGTGGATGCGGATACTCTAACTCCGTCACCACCCAGTCATACAGTGGTCTGTGATCCTCAAATTCCAATGTACATAAAGAATGCGTCACACCCTCAATTGCATCTTCGATCGGATGGGCAAAATCATACATCGGATAAATGCACCATGTATCACCGGTATTGTGATGTGTCATACGCGCAATCCGGTAAATGATCGGATCACGCATATTGATATTGCCTGCTGCCATATCAATCTTCGCACGCAGCACCTTGGATCCATCCGGGAACTCCCCATTCTTCATCGCCTCAAACAATGCGAGGTTCTCCTCCACAGAACGATTGCGGTAAGGACTTTCCTTACCGGGTTCTGTCAAGGTTCCCCGATACTCTCTGATCTCATCTGCTGTCAGATCGCATACATATGCCTTTCCCTTCTTGATCAGCTTCACGGCTGCCTCATACATCTGCGGAAAATAATTGGATGCATAAAACAGATTGTCTCCAAAATCTGCTCCTAACCACTTCACATCTGCTAATATGGAATCTACAAACTCTGTCTTCTCTTTTGTTGGATTCGTGTCGTCAAAACGAAGATTAAACTGTCCACCATACTGCTTCGCCATGCCATAATTTAATAAAATAGACTTTGCATGACCGATATGCAGATAGCCATTTGGCTCCGGAGGGAATCTTGTTACAATCTTCTCATATTTTCCCTCTGCTAAATCCTGTTCTATAATCTGTTCAATAAAATGCTTTGATACTGTTTCTTCCATAATAATACACGCCTCCTGTCCAAACCATATTACCACAAAGCTATGACAAGCGTCAACACAATACCACAGGCAAGTCCTTACAAAACAAAAGACCTCCGGCATCCGGTGTTCACACCGTATGTCGGAGATCTTTCATATTATATTTCAACATTTCAAAAATAATTATGCTTTTGTCTCGCTGTTTTTCTTACTATTTACATAACTCTTTGTAGAGTTGATAACAATCGTAATGCCTAATACGATCAGCAGAATCGCAATGATCAACTGCAGTCCATTTGCAATAAATACAGCTCCCCATGTTGTCTCACCGGCCGGAATCGTAACAGAAGCAGCTGCCTGAATTGCCTTTACCATTGCAATGGTTCTCTGTACCAGTGCGGTAAATGTAACACACAGCATAATGATTAACGGCGGGAACAGCATCTTGTTGCTTCTTCCTGTCACCTTTAAGAATACACATAAGGTAATCAGTACCAATGCGGAAAGCAGCTGGTTGGCAGAACCAAACAGTGGCCAGATATTCGCATAACCGATCTTCGTTAATACATAACCGCAAAGCAGAGTCACAATCGTAGAGAAATAAGTATTGCATAACAGCTTACGCCATGGTGCCGCATGCTCCATATCATCTACACTAAACAGTTCCTGAAAGCTCATACGACCAATTCTGGCAACGGCATCCAAACTGGTGAGTGCCAGTGCAGATACACACATTGTCATAAATACTGTCGCAACATAAACCGGCACGCCAAACATCTCAAAGAATCCGGCAACGCCACGCGAAAAGATCTGGAATGGTGTTCCGACAGCAGGTGTACCATCTGCTCCGGCGGCTGCACCTGCAACACACAATGCCAGCACTGCAAGCAGACTCTCTAATACCATTGCACCATAACCAACCTTTAACATATCCTTTTCATTTTCAATTGTCTTGGATGAAGTGCCTGAGGATACCAGACTGTGGAATCCTGATACCGCACCACATGCTACCGTAACAAACAGGATTGGGAACAATGTACCCAGATTTTCATTTGTAAAGCCTGTATATACCGGAAGATTCATGCTTGGATGTGCTACAATCAATCCAATGACTGCACCGGCGATCATACAGATAAACATAAAGGTTGTCATATAATCTCTAGGCTGCTTTAACAACCACATAGGCAGTACTGCAGCAAAGAAAATATAAACAAATGTAATGTAGCTCCATACATTTTTATCAAATATCAATGGGCAGTTCATGCCGATTGCAAAAGAAGCTACGATACATACAATACCCACTACAGCCTCTTTCCATCCGGACAGATCAAACTTCTTCTGCAGCAAACCAAAAATAACTGCAAATACCATAAACATGATCGAAACCATTCCGGCTGCACCATTCGTTGTTGCTGCATCCGATAACTGACTCACACCATCTGCCACGGTGTATGCATTGAAAGTACCTGCTACCATATCAGCAAATGCCGCTGTAACGATCAGCGTAAACAGCCAGCAAAAGAGCAGAAACAGTTTTCTGCCAAGCTTACCAATATATTTCTCAATCAACATACCAATTGACTTACCCTCATTTTTTACGGATGCATATAATGCACCGAAATCTGTCACGGCACCGAAGAACACGCCACCGATCAGAATCCAGAGCAGAACAGGCAGCCATCCAAATGCTGCAGCCTGGATCGCACCGGTAACAGGTCCTGCACCTGCGATAGATGAAAACTGGTGACTGAATACTGTCCATCCATTGGTCGGAACATAATCCTTACCATCTTTAAATTTGACAGCCGGCGTCTCTATCTTAGGGTCAATACCCCACTTATTTGCCAGCCAGCGGCCATACAAAGCATATGCAGCAACTAATACAACAGCTGCAATTAAAACAATTACCAGTGTGTTCATAATTATCCTCTCCTTTGTTTTCCGGGCGTTTGCCCAACTCTTATTTGCGGTCTAACAGTAAAATGTTAAGGAGCGTGCATATAACAACAAAAGCCCTCGTCTCTGCATGGAATCTGAATCGATTCATTCCATGCAAAGACGAAGGCTTCCGATATATATTCATATATGCAAGTTCACTTCCGCGTTACCACTTTGCTTGCCGGGGGCTTAGTCCGGCCTCTCATTCGCCGCCTGATCAATGGTGATATCGGATGGCGTCCCCTGTTAACGGTGGGTACCGGCTCCGACTACTAAACATATGTCTTTCACTGGAGCTGCTCCCAGGTGAGGGCTGACCCGTGCCTTGATGCTGTCATCTCACCATCGACAGCTCTCTGTAACCGGTGCTACGGGAAAGTCATTTCCTGTTCTTAGCATTTAACTGTTAAATCGATATAACCATAGTCCTTTCATTTTTATTTGTCAACCCCTCATGTCCTATTTTTATGTACTAAATTCAGTACATAGTTGATTGCGAAAGCATAGCAAAAGGGAGATGCTCTGCTTAGAACATCTCCCTCCTGTTACATTACCCGGGCGGGCTATTCATATACATGTTTCTTCTTGTCTTTTGACTTCGCCTGCTTCTTCTTTAATGGATGCTTCGGATTCTTATCCATATTGATCGCCTCTTTTCTTCTTGCATATGGGAATCCATTACTCGATCGCTATGCAGTTCTTGTTCTCAATCGCCTTCTGCTCCTTCTTCGGGATCGTGAGCTGTAAGATACCATTCTCAAACTTCGCAGATATCTCTTCCTGTGTGATACCTTCGCCAACATAGAAGCTTCTGCTCATGCTACCTGCGTATCTCTCCTTACGGATATACTTGCCGGTCTTCTTGTCCTTCTCATTCTTATCGAGTCCCTTCGCTGCCGAAATGGTAATATAACCATCTGTCAGCTGTGCAGAAATCTCATCCTTCTTAAATCCCGGAAGATCAATATCTACTTCATAGCTGTCATCTGTCTCACGGACATCTGTCTTCATCAAGTTCTTTGCATGCTTACCATACAACGGATTCTTCGCCGGAAACATCTCTTTCTCAAATTCCTTCTCAAAATCCTTACCAAATGGGAAATCATCCATCCAATCATCAAATAAACTTTCTCCAAAAATACTAGGTCTCAACATAAGTCATTACTCCTTTCCTTCTTAAAACAAGTGTCGGAAATATGTTTCCTTATGGATACATAGGCACTTAGACTTTTGTATTGTTAGCACTGTCAGAGAAATCTGAAGCGTTGTAAAAGATTCGGTTCCGGGTATTCTTTCTGATCTCTCATACCCTTTCCTGATCTTTAACTATGTTATAGCACCGATTATTAGCACTGTCAAGAGGTGAGTGCTAATTATTTTGTGAACATTTTGTGAAAAAGGTCTCCTACACTCTCTCCTGGAAAAATTCGATCTCCTCGCCTAGCGGTCCATGACAGAATGCAATTCTGGCAGGAAATGGTGGTTCTGACGCGATCTCGATGTCCTTCGGGGCGATGAACACCTCATATCCGGCATCTTCCACCGCCTTTGCACACGCATCGACATCGTCTGTTGCAAATGCAAAATGGCGAATCACCCCCTGCTCAAGCTGCCGGTCTGCATCATGAAAAATCTCAATCAGTTGATTTCCGGCAGCCAGCATAATACCCGCCGGCCAGACCCTTGCAACCTCTAATCCCAGTACATCCCTGTAAAAGGCAATGGTCTTATTGTATTCTGCTTCATTGCAGCATTTCATGGATACATGATGGATTCCTTTTATCAAATTCATAATTCTCCTCCTTATAACGCCTGCATAACCATAAGCACAGCAAGAAATACAAGACTCACAATCGTGAACCTTGCAATATACCGCCCTCTTACTGCAGGTGCCTCTTTTGCAATATATTTGAAGCTGATCAGACTTGCCATGGATGCAATCAAGGTACCAAGTCCACCCAGATTCACGCCTATGATCAGTTTCGGAATCTGATCCGTAAACCCAGACAATAACAACGCTGCCGGCACATTACTCATCACCTGACTGGCACAGATCGCAGTGGCTGTCTCATGACCGGTAATCATCTGCTGTAAAAATGCACGAAATACAGATATCCTGCCGAGATTGCCTATCAATACAAACAAAACCACAAAGGTCGCCAGCAACGCATAATCAATCTTTCCAAAAACCGGTCTGTCAAAGAAAAGCAAATACAATATGACCAGTCCCAGCAGGATTTCAAACCGTAATAGATGGGCTACCACAAGCAGACTTAACACAAACAGCATACCATATGCCACCAGCTTACCTGCATGCCCGGATAACGGTTCGACTGTTGTCTGTGCCGCATATACCTTCTCTGTTACGCCATCTGTCTTTCCATGCCCGCTTTTCCTGCTTATCCATGACAAAATACCGACCCAGACGGACAACATCACAAATGACATTACAGAATACGGCAGCATCAACAGAACAAAATCACCGATCTGCATGCCGGACCGCTCAAACAAATACAGATTCTGCGGATTGCCGATCGGCGTCAGCATACTACCTAAGTTTGCTGCAATCGTCTGCAATAAAACAATCCATAATAACCAGAATTTACGCACCACATCATCCAGCTTATGCATGATCGCTATTGTGAAAGGCACAAATGTGATCAATGCCACATCATTGGTGATCAGCATGGAAAATACAAAACACAGCATCACTAGTATATAGGCAATCTGTCCGGTCTTATGAATCTTAGACAGCAGCTTCTGTGCCAGCCACGCAAACAACTGCAGCCGGTTCAAACCTGCCACAACTGCCATCAGACAAAATAAAATGCCGAGCGTTCTAAAATCAATATAGGAAATGTACTGCCTGTCCGGATGTATCACAAAGCAGGACAATACAGCGAGCACACCCGCCACGCATAATACTGTCTCCTGCTCCATCCATTTCATTATTCGGTTCATTCTATTCTCCCTTATCTATTATATATTATCTTACAATCTCTCTCCACTTGCCGGTGCGGTACTGTGCAAAGGATATTGCAAAGTTGGCAAACCATCCGACCGGCACTGCATACCACACAAATGCGATTCCGTATCTCGGTGCAAATGTCATTGCGATCAAAACACGGATACTCAGATTTACCAGATTGGCGACTGTGAACATCTTCATGTCACCGGCACCTCGAAGCAGACCATCCACCGACATTTTCAATCCAATCAGGCAGAAAAACCATCCCATAAATGTCAGATAACGTATGCCCGTCGAAAGTGCAGTTGATGTTCCATCTTCGCCCAGAAACATCGTGATGATCGGGGTATGGAAAATCTCCAGCACCAGCAGTATCACAATCGCAAAGATTCCCACCAGCCGGAGTGCGGCATGATAGCCTTCTATGACGCGGTCTTTCCGGTCCGCCCCAATGTTCTGCGCAGTATACGAGGAAACCGCATTCCCGATACCTGCCATCGGCACAATACAGATTGCCTCGATCCGCATAGCTGCCGAGAATCCTGCCAATGCCTCAGAACCAAAACTGTTCACAACAGATTGTACAAGCATCATACCGATAGAAACCGTCGACTGCTGCAGGATGGACGGCAATGCAACATAGGTCATCCGGCCTAATTCACTGAAAGAAAAAATCTTCTCGCATCTGCTTTCAATCCTTCTAAATTCCCAGAGCAGCATAGAAAATGACATCAGTACAGAGATACCCTGTGCGATCAATGTCGCCCATGCCACACCTGACACCCCCATATGAAGCCGGATCACAAACAACATATCCAGTGCCACATTAAACAGGGAAGAAAAGATCAGAAAACACAGGGGAATCCGAGACTTGCCAAGTGCATTGAACATCGCCGAGACCACATTATACATAAACAGAAACGGCAGTCCCAGAAAATAAATCTTCAAATATGTAGTTGACAGATCCAAAACATCCGCCGGTGTATTGAGCAGAATCATGATCCGCCTGCTAAACAATAATCCTATACCACCCAGCAAAATACTGATTACTAAAAATGACAGTAATGCCGTATAAACTGCCGATTTCATTTTTCCGTATTCATGCGCACCAAAATAGCGACTCACGATCACCGACGCCCCCATACCGCCACCAATAGCGATACATATAAAAATATTGGCGAGCGAGTAGGAAGCTCCTACTGCCGCCAATGCCTGTTCGTTCACATGTTGTCCCACGATGGCAGAATCTACCATCGTATATGTCTGCTGAAACAGATTACCGATAATGATCGGCAATGCGAATGTCGCCAATGCCTTGATCGGTCTTTCTGTAACAAGATAATCCTGTTTCATACCTGCCTCCAAATAATTAGATATAAAATATAGTCTCATCCTCTAGTCTGATACATGCCAGCTTCGCGCCCGGCTTAGCCCATCTGGATGAGCACCCACAATCTATGTCATAAAACGAGCAGTCCCTATATTCATCGTAATAGTAGAATACATTGCCCTCATTATACGGAAACTGACCCCGTACTGTCGTTGGTGTATGTCCCGCGATCACGGTTCCGTGTGGTAATCCACCCAATGTATATGCCTCTCTTCTTGCACACAGATAAAAATCCTCTACACTATCATATATTCCATCGAGTCCTGCTTTGTGCAAGTCTGCTACATACCCTGCATGTACCACGGCATACTTCTTTCCATTCACATCACAAAATCGGACATATGGCATTTTACAAACCGCCTCAGCCCACGCTGTAAACCGTGTGAGTACTACTTGCTTTTTGTCAATCAATTCGCGGATCGTACCATATCTGTCAAACTGGGATGTCTCTATTCCTCTCCGGCTGATCAGCGTATACATTCTCGCGGTGTCCTCCACCGATGCCGCATCCATCTCCTGCTTCGCACACATCTTCTGCATCAGTTCCACATGATACACAAACTCCTGATCATGATTTCCACGAAGCAGTATCACATTATCAGGACAAGTCATGATCCAATTCAGCATCTCATAGCTCTGATAACCACGATCTATATAATCTCCCGCCAAAATAAGCTTGTCATCTGTAGAAAATTGAATCTGTTCTAACATCATCTGCATTTCATCATAGCAGCCGTGTATATCGGACATCACATATGTACTCATGCATATTCTCCTTTGTATCCTGTAGTCAATTAGGCAATACATATATTATATACCATTCCGGCAGAGATAGCATCTAATTTTTATAGGAACCCCTTTTGCGATTGTAACAGGCATCTTGATTTCGTCCTGTTTACATCAACGAAATCTCAATAATCCTCCCACGCATCTTCATCATCCTCAAATCCGTCGTAGGCATCATCAATATTCTCATACATATCCCGGTTATCCTCATAGTAACCCTCAATATCGTGATCATCCGGATCAAATTCCGTCGTGGTTGATGTATGCTTCCGGGTCGGATGCGTCTTTTTGTAATCATCATACATTTTCTTTAAATGCTTCTCACAATAATTCTGACCCTGCAACGCCTTATTAAAACACCCTGCCGCCTGACAAGCCTTCTGTGGAACCGAACTAGAATGCGTTGTGTAACTGGTAGTAGTTGTCGAACGATATTCCGTTGTATGCTGTATTCTCTCCGTAGCAGGATGTTCCGTCACATTCTCTGTCGTCTGTTCAGCCTGCAACATCTTCTGTCTCGTATATGTCTGCAACAGATCCCGTCTGGTCTGTGTTCCACTTTCTGATAAAAGCCACACAACAGGGATCATCAGGCATCCGATCACAACGATCATACTCTGCAACATGCTTCCCGTCTGCTCCCTTTCATATCGCTTCTGTGCCGAAGCCGGACGATCTGACCACTTGTCCACCAGATGCCACAGTTCCACCACGATACCAATCAGAACAATCAATCCTGCAAACACAGGATATGTCTGTGTCTCACAGATACTGAGTATCAATCCAACCGCTGTAATACCCGCAATCACCCGAATCATCCAGATCATTTCACCCATAATACATCTCTCCCTTCTGGTCATCCGCATCAAAATGCCTTGTTATGCAAATATCATAACATACTGTCTTGCCAAATCAGGGCATAAATGTATTTATTCATCCTTCATACGGCGCTTATGCTGATACATCCGGTCATCCGCCAGCCGCAAAACATCATCCGGTGTCATACCTTCCTTATGCTGTGCATATCCATACGCCACAGAAATCGTAAATGGCAGATAATGCTCCCGGTTGGCCTCATCAATCCGTTTATCCAGCTGTCTGAGCATATGCTCCACCCGGTCATTTCCGCCCTTTGTATTTTCAATACACGCAATAAATTCATCGCCTCCATAACGTCCGCAGAATCCTTCCTTTTCGAAGATCTCCTGTAAAGCAGACGCCACAAAACAGATCAGGCGATCCCCCTGATCATGGCCAAACACATCATTAGCAGCCTTTAGGTTATTGGCATCCACAAAAACAATCGTGTAATCCTTTTCCTGTTCCAATGCCTGAACCCTCTCCAGACAGGCAGCTCTATTTGCCACACCTGTCATACCATCATAATATGCCATCATTTCCAGCCGTTCTTTTTCTTTCTTATCAATGACAAATTCCGTCAGATGCAGTACATAGCTGACCAGCAGCATCACCAGATAGACATACAGCGTATAAACGCTCAGCATTTTCCAGTCCACATCCATATTCATAATATCGTTCTGCTCAAGCAGATACAGAATGCCGTCCATCAGGGCAAATGCCAGATAGAAAAAAGACACTTCCCTCACAAGCCTGCGCTGGGAATCCCGTCCTGACCGCACTACTATGAACTCGACCAGCATCAATGTCATAACCACACCCATGATCCCTAAATCAAGGATTAAAAACCTGCAATAATGATATGGTGTAAAGAAATTCAACACGGTTGTGATCACAAAAAATGCAGTCGCAAAGAACGCAATCCCTCTCATCACCCGGTGAAACAACCAATGTTCCTCGACCGTATCAAGGAAAAATGCAAATGCCGCCGGAGCTGCAAATAATCCGATATACTCTGCATTTCCACAGAACAGATTATTATCCAGCGTAACATAAAACATATCCTCTGACCCCATTTTCCAAAGCATAATAGCAGAACAGAACACTGCCAGATATAACCCCTGCCGCTGTATCGCACCTCCCATACGCCAGCATATCATCACAACACTTAAGATGACAAAAAATGCAAGAATCATAACCGACAGCCAGTAGGACAGTCCCATTTTCCCAAGCATATATTTCGTCCAGCTCTTTGCCTGACATATCGTCAATGTGTTCAGCTTTGTCATGCTGTCTGCATCGGCTACTGTATAAGTCAGTGTCAGATTGCTGCCCCATGCTTCACCCGGAATATCGCCACACAACATCACATTGCCGATATGCTGTTGCTTTGCCGTCTGCTCCTGTCCATAAGAAAATAGCACCTGCTCCTGATAGGTCAATACAATCTCGCAATTATTTACACTCCCATATATGACGGAATCTCTGATATAGCGTTCCATGTCAAGCGGTATCTGCACAATGATCCGGTCACCTTTTTGTGCCTTTGCAAACCTGCTTCCGGTAAATGGATCTACGCTTCCATCCGCATGATGCACCTCTCCGTACACATCAGCATTGACCATATAGCCACTGCCTCCGCCCCGATAGGACAATTCCGTTACAACCATAAGCAGTATAATGGTTATGAGCATCGCCACAATATATCCAAAATATGACTGTTTCTTTTTCATTTGCCTACCCTTCCCCATTTAGTATGTACTATTTATCTATACACCGTTTACATGGAAGATACCCCTGTTCCTTCAGTGTCTCCATGCTGCCCTGCCAGATCTTCTTGTTATGCTCCGACATGGACTGTACACTCGAACATGACGGAATATGAAACTTCTTCGTATTGGTATTGATAATATACTCTTGCGTTGTCTGTTCCTGTGTTGCCTGCTGTCCATTATCCGCCGACGATTGTATATCTGCGTCCTCGCTTCTCTGACTGTCACCTGTCAGATAATCAATCGTAATACCCGGCTGCACATTATAACAATATATATTATAGCAGATTCCGGCTCCCTGATCTTCCACGGACCATGCCTCGATCTGTACACCGGATGCCACCAGATTACGGTCTTCAAACACCGGTGTCACGCGGTACAATACATGATTTCCTGTCTTTTGTACATATTCTGCCACTGTATCCTCTACCGGCAGCATCCCCATAACATTCAGATACCGGGTTCCTGTGATCAGATTGCGTTCATTTGCATTTTCCCCTGCTAGCTGATAACCGATCAGATGACAGCGGTTATACAGATAATTGCCATCGATCAGGTCATTGTATTTCACGGTATGCCATCCGGATGGTCTCACCTGTCCGATCGGCTGACGCGGTTCTGTCGGCATCAGCTCCTTACAAATATTAGCATATGCCTGCCCACAACGGCCAAGTGTATCCAGCTCACTATATATCTCAAATGCATCTGTCCTCTTCTTGTCTTCTTCGGAAAAATCCGGCTGGTTATCCGCAAGCACTACATAGGGGGTTGTGCTGTCTGCATCATCATGCCAGGTGGCGGTCTCCGTGGATGCAGCCGATGCCGTTGTATCCTGTGCCACATCCGGCGGTGCAAATGTACCCCCAGCCGGATCCTTTTCCAACGCCCCACTACATCCTGCCGCAAGAAGTATGATCAGCAGCCAGGCTCCAAGCTGCCATTTTCTCGCTCTCATATTACATCTCATCTTCTCTCCAAATCACAGTATCATCGCTTCTCAAATTTCACGATTACTGTCGTCAGGTAACCTTCTGCTCTTCGAAGTCCCTCTACGCTATCATATGCCCGCTCTGTCGGCATGCCACAATTGGACATCCCATATACCACACAACGCCCCTCTGCCTCATATGGTTCCAACACATCTAACAGTTCCGAAAGCTTCCTGCCAGACTTCATATATACACATGTTCCCTGATACTGCATAGATGCTCTGATATCATAGGATCCCGGTATCACATGCAGCTGTTCGCTGCCCTCCACCAGTGAAATGCCAAGTTTTGATGCCACCGCACAAAAAGACGGCACACCACTTATCATTTGCACCTGAAAACCAGCCTGCCTTGCACGCTGATGTATGTATATATAAGTGGCATATATGGACGGATCCCCGATCGTCAGCATGCCGACATTCTGCCCCTCTTCTAAATATGCAGCGATCTGCTGATATATTCCATCGTGTGCTTTCCTGAGTGCATCCGGATCTGTGAGCATCGGAAACGGCAGGCAGATCACCTGCATATTTGCAATCTCCGGATACACCTGCTCTACAATCTGATATGCATGACACGCTTGTCTCGTCTTTGCCGGAAGCACAATGGTGTCGCAAGTCTGAATCGTTCTGAATGCCTGCAAAGTCATAAGCTGCGGATCCCCGGGTCCCACGCCGATTCCATAGAGACATGCTGTATGTTCCTTCATATATTTCCTCTTATCCTTCCTTCTGCATGATACTACCTTTGCCCGGTAGTTTTAAGTTCGTCCCGAACACCCGATTGACGATCCAGACAAAGCATAGCAGCACCAACAACGGGATCACACAAGAGGTAATGATCATCAATGCCACCGCCTCAATAAAATGATTCAATGTATTCTGTACCCTCGCCACAAGCTCTTCTGAGGAAACCGCTGCATTTTCAACCGCATTTCCAACAGAATCCTTCACTCCTGAGATCAACTGCTTCGCCTGATCGAGTATATTCTGTCCACCTGTACTTTCTGTGTCATTCTGCCTATCCTGTGAAGTCTGCTCTGACACATCTGCATCCCCAATTTCTTTTTGTGTTTCCTTCGCGTCCTCTAACGCCGCCTGAATCTGGGATGCATAGGTATTTTCAATCAGCCCTGACACCTGCACACCTGCCGGCACCACCAAAAATACGGCAATACCAAGAATCAGTACTTTCAATGCAATATTCCGCATAAAAGTTTCTTTCGCATACAGACTTATGATCAGTCCCACACAGGCAGCCGGAATCAGATAGCGGAATGCCACATATCCTGTGATCGTCACCAGATACTTCTCAAGGAAAATGGCGCATAAGACCACCAGAAGATACCCCGTCAGATCTGTGATCTTCTCCGCAATCGGCGTTGCCACATCACCCGGTATCAATGTGATCAGTGCTGAGGCTGCTGTGGCAGCTGCTGTTAACTCCAGTACTGTTGTCTTTTTCTCATCCAAAGAATCCAATACAGCCTTATGGTGTACAGGATCCTTCACATAGTCCGTCACCACTGTACAAGACAAAATCCCAATGCTGAAAAAAAGAACCGTTAGTATGTATTTCATTCTTTTGGTATTCATCTTCATTCCTCCTTTGTTCCAAAACATCATACTTTAGCTCAAGTATATAATACTTTTGTGTACTATTCAACGCACGCATACATGTTTCATTACATCAGCATATTTCCCACAAACATTCCCAGATAATTACCTATTACATAGCCAAGGCATCCAACCAAAAGGGACGGTCCCACTAATTCATTCCATCCCTTCGCAATCGCCATACTAGCAGCGGTCGTTGGCCCTCCTACATTCGCATTTGACGCAATGATCATAATCTTACGATCCATATGGAATATTGACCCGATCACAAAGGTAAACAACATATTGCAGACCACGATCACCATTGCAAACAGGAGCAAAAACGGTGAATTCCTGATCACCTCTAAAATGGAAGCCGGGGCACCTATCACAAACATGAAACAGTAGATCATAAATGTACCCACATTCTGCAGACCCACGAGTTGTCCCAACTGTTTCGGAAAAATGGTTGCAATCATAACAGAAATTGTAGTGATCCAAAAATAGCGGTTTCCCCATATACCGGACATATAATCGGAAGCCGCCACTACAACAGCAGAAAGCATCAGTCCGATCACAGCTGACCGCACCAATGTTCCTTTGTTTGCTTTGATTGTCTGTTTTCCCTGATCCTGTACTTTTTGCGTATCCTCTGCACTTGCCTTCACCGGAATTGACAAAAGGACAAAGAAATAAACTGCCATGTTCAGATTATCTGCGATCGTAGCTGCCGATACCATGTCCTCTGATACATGAAATGCAGATCCCAGCACTGCAAAATTCACACTTCCACCAATATATGTGCCGGTCATCATAGCTGCTAATCCCGGCATCTCGCAAATCGTGGACTGAAACATCATGCCTGACACAAACGCACCCACTACCGTTCCTGCTGCACCGATCAAAAATGCAATGAGTAATTGACCGGACTCCCGGCATATTTTACGGATATCTGTCTGGAACAACAACATCGGAAGCGCAAACGGTAGTAGATAATCCCAAACAAAATCATATAAGGGAGCCTTTGCCGGTATGAAAGACAGGTTGGAAAACACAATTGCCAGCAGTAAGACAAGCACCAGTGCTGTCATCTTTGCCGCCCATTTATATTTACTTTCCAGCCACATACTGCATACCACGGTTGCCACCATGACAAACAAAAGCAGCCATGTATCTTTTGCATCTATCAATGACATATTCTATCCTCGTATCCATTTATATTATTATTGATCCTGTAACCAGCGGGCTACATCCAGTGCATGGTAGGTGATAATTGCTGTAGCACCTGCACGCTTGAGTCCGATCATATTTTCCATAACAATCCGCTTCTCGTCGATCCATCCGTTTTTTGCAGCAGCCTTCACCATGGCATACTCTCCACTCACATTATACGCAATAATCGGAATATTAAAGTGAAGGGCAATTTCTTTGATCACATCCATATATGCCAGTGCGGGCTTTGCAATCACAAAATCTGCTCCCTCCAGTATGTCTTCCTCAACCTCCCGAAGTGCCTCTCTGCCATTGGCCGGATCCATCTGATAGCTTTTTCGATCACCAAATCCCGGTGCAGAATGTGCAGCATCCCGGAACGGTGCATAATATGCAGAAGCAAACTTAGCACTATATGACAAAATCGGAATATTAGTGTATCCTGCCTGATCCAAAGCTTCCCTGATTGCCGCAACACGAAGGTCCATCATATCGCTAGGTGCTATGATATCCGCCCCCGCTGCTGCATAGCATACAGAAGCTTTTGCAAGCAGTGGCAGCGTCTCGTCATTTAAGATCTCACCATCTTTGATCAGGCCACAATGTCCATGAGAAGTATATTCACACAAACAAACATCTGCGATCACCGTAATGTCCGGATATGCAGATTTGATCAGCCGGATTGCTCTTGGAATAATGCCATTCTCTGCATAAGCACCACTTCCCACCTCGTCCTTATGCGCCGGAATGCCAAACAACAAAAATGTATGAATTCCAAGATTCACTGCAGTCTTCACCTCATCCACCACCTGCCCCAGCGGGAACTGAAAAATTCCCGGCATGGATTCTACAGGCAGCTTTTCATCACTCTGCTCTGTCACAAATATAGGATAGATCAATTGACTGACTGACAGGGTATTTTCTCTGATCAGACTCCTGATCGTTTCGTTTTTTCTTAGTCTTCTTGTTCTGTTCATAACTGTCCTTTCATCTCGTTTGTCTTATTCACAGCGTCCTCTACTACAAGCTCGCACAATTCCTGATAACCTGCATTTTTTGCTTCCATACAAGAACAGCCTGTCTCCTTCTTCACTACAGCACTACAGGTTGGACCAATCGCATAAATACATTCAGGAAGCATGCCCTTTGACAACTTTAAAAACCGGGTTACAGAGGATCCACTTGTAAATAAAATACCATCAAATCGTTTAAAGTCAATATTATCATACCCATTCTGCACATTTTCAACAATAGCGTTCTGATAACATACCATCTTCCGGAATTGACATTGTGCTTTCAAAAATGTAATCATGTCCTCATTGGTCTGCTTGGCACCAAACAATGTAATGTGCAGATCCTTCCGTCCCTGAAACAAATTCCGCTCTGTCATACACGCACACAATGACCTCGCTGTATGTTGATCCGGCATCAGATCTGCTTTGATCGCCACCTGTTCTAATGCCTGTGCTGTCTTTTGTCCGACAACAGCAATCCGGCATCCGGAAACCGAACGGATATCCAATCCGTATTCCTTTAGATTCCATAGAAACGAGTACACGCCATTCTGACTGGTAAACAACAACCAATCTGACCGTAAACTCTCCAATAAATCTTCCTTCGGAATCTTCACCGGAACGATCCTGCCAACCTTGACTGCACACACCTGTGCCCCTTGCTCTTCCAGTTTTCTGACCAGCTCTGAGTTACAGCCTTCCTCATCAGAGAAGGCCTCCTGTCCCAATCCAAAACGGAATTTGCATGATGTAATATAGGGTACCACATATTTCTTTCCAAACAATGGTCTTTTCTCAAAAAAATCCAACTGATCTGACAGAGAAACAACCGCTCCTACTACAATAATTGCCGGTGAAACAAGATTCGCCTGAGAGACCATCTGATCAATATTCTGTAGTGATCCCACTACCTTTTTCTGTCCCGCGGTCGTTCCATTGGATATGACCGCAACCGGCGTATCAGCACTTTTTCCTGCTGCCATCAACCCCGTTGCAATTTCTTTTACATGGGACAATCCCATCAGGAATAAATATGTGATCGTATCATCCTGCATCTTTGCATAATCAATATCTGCCGGCACATCTTTTCTGCTGTGAGCCGTCACAACCTGAAATCCTTTAGACAATCCCCTGTGTGTGATGGGAATGCCGGCATCCGCTAAGGCTGCAATTACAGAACTGATTCCCGATACCACTTCTACCGCAACCCCTTTTTCCTTTAAAAAAAGGGCTTCCTCAGCGCCCCTTCCAAACACATATGGATCACCACCCTTAAGCCGTACAACCAATGCACAGTGTCCTGTCTTCTCATACAAAAGTGCATTGATCTCCTCCTGTCTCATCGTGTGATGATGGTTCTCCTTCCCTACATATACGCATTCACAATCCTGCTTTGCATAACCCAGCAATTCCTTTGACGCCAGACGATCATACACAATGCAATCTGCCTGCTCCAGACAGTGCTTTCCACGCAGTGTCAAAAGCTGTGGATCTCCCGGTCCTGCTCCTATCAATACAACTTTTCCTCTCATACTCTATTCCTCACCAAGCTTAGATGTAATTTCTGCAATCACTTCATCTATTGTTGATTCCATATTCTTCTCATGTAACTTCTTTTTAACTGATACAATCTTACTGCCATCCTGTCTGCCAAATATCGCATAAAACATCCCTGTTTCATCATAATATGCACCGATCGGATAATGGCAATCTGCACCAATTCCCTGCAAAAAACGCCGTTCTGCAACAGCAGCCAGATTCGTCTGCCTGCAGGACAACGCATTAAGCTTGTCCAGTAGTCCCGTATGATCCCTTCTCACTTCGATCGCCAGAATTCCCTGCGTTGGTGCCGGGATCATCTCATCAAACGATAAATACTGTGTAATCTCATTTTCACGATGCAATCGTTTCATGCCTGCTGCTGCGATCACGATCCCATCTAGCCCCTGCGCCGGATCATATAATTTTTTGATCCGGGTATCCACATTGCCACGAATATTCGCGATCTTAAGATCCGGTCTAAGCTTCTTTAATTGATATGCTCTTCTCTTACTTCCTGTTCCTATCACAGCCCCTTGCCGTAATGCATCAAGACTGACAGCATCCTTTAAGATCAAGACATCTCTTGGATCCTCCCTGTCCCACGCCTTCGCAAAGATCAGTCTCTCATCGATCTCACCCGGCATATCCTTCATGGAATGCACTGCCATGGCAATCTCGCCGGACAATAATTCTTTCTCAATCTCGTCAGTAAATACACCCTTCGTGCCAATTGCTTCTAAGGCCTGCGTAGGATTCTTATCTCCTGTTGTGTGAATCACCTTGATCTCAAATTCATCCTCTGCATAAGTCTCTTCTAGTCTGTTTTTCACATATTCCGCCTGAACCAGTGCCAGCTTCGAGCCTCTTGTTCCTATCACATAACGCATAACTGTCCTCACATATCCTGTATGATCGCATGAATCGCATTGGCACCATCGGCAACCGCTGTCACAACCTGCCTGAGTTCTTTGCTTCGCACATCCCCGGCAGCATACAATCCTTTACAGCCGGTTCTCGTATCCTCGCCGGCCTTTACATAGCCTGCTTCATCACACTCTGCCAGATCCCGGATCAGTGCAGTATCCGGCACCATTCCAACCGCAATGAACACACCGTCTGCATTGATCTCATTTCCATCATCCAGTGCAATCTTCTCTACTTTATTTTCACCCGATATACCGGTCACATTCACCCCGGTCATAATCGTCACATTTTCTTTTTGCCGCAGTTTCTGTAATGTCGTATAAGAGCCTCTGAACTGCTCCCGTCTATGAAGCAGCGTAACATGGTCTGCAATCCCGGACAGGTAAAGTGCATCATCCAACGCGGTGTCCCCGCCTCCTACAACAGCAACCGACTGTCCCTTAAAAAAACTGCCATCACAGGTCGCACAATAAGATACACCTTTTCCCTGCAGTCTCTCTTCGCCTTCCACCTGCAGCGTACGATGATGCGCACCGGCACAATACACGACATATTCCGCCTCAAGCACACTCTCGTTTTTACGGACTTTCACTGTCACATAAAACATTTCGTCCTGCTTGTCTATGGACACCACCGTACCATTCCGGATCTCAACACCCATATGCAGTGCGTGCTCCCTGAAATGCTCGCCCAATGCATAACCATCTATATCATAATAGCCCGGGTAATTGTCGACTTTGCTGCTCAATGCAATCTGTCCGGTACCCTCATATTCCTTTTCGATAACCAACACAGACTTGCCTGCTCTTATTCCATAGATAGCAGCAGACAATCCGGCCGGTCCACTGCCAACCACTATTATATCATACATCTGTCTCACCTCAAATATAATAATTCATCACTTCACTGTCTTCCCATTCTACCAGATCCTGAAGGCAAATGCCATCCACCACACTATCGATCGCATCTTCCAGTTTTTCACAGACCTTCACGATCACACCGGCATCCTCTACACTATTAGCTTCTATACCAAACATTCCACTTTCCATTTTACGAAGGATCATACCCACTGTCATATCAGCAGGATCCCCATTCAAAATATAACCGCCATGCGGTCCCCTGACTGAGCGTATCAATCCGGAGGTATTCAAAACACTAATGCTCTGTTCTAAAAACTTCTCGGAAATATTTCTTCTTTTTGCAACATCCTTCAAACAGATTGGCTTTCCTGTATTATACTTTGCCAGATCAACCATAAATAATATCGCACCCTTTGATTTGGATGAAATCTTCACATTACATACCCCCTATCTTTTTTATTGTATTCATGTATTCTAATATATCCGCATCCCGAAGGATCCTTTGTTCCCGATCTGCCAGCTCCAGCAGATCATAATATAGCTTCTTTCGTAATTCTGGTTCCGGAATGTTGTTTTTTATCTCATCGCGATAATCTCCAAGCAGTTCCAGATTCTTTGCGTACTCATTTGGGATCGCATCTTTGATCTTTGATTTCAGATAAGCTGCCCCTGCAGGAGAACATCCACCGGTAGAGATACTGACTACCAGCTCATCCTGCTTCAGAATTGCCGGAAAAATAAACGAACATGACTCTTTCATATCAACTGCATTCACCAGTATCTGCCTTGTATCACAATCCTTGGCAATATCACGGTTCAGCTGTGCATCATCGGTAGCCGCAATCACCAGAAACCTTCCTGATATATCATCTGTCTCATATTTTTTTGTTATCACCTCAACATCTGAAAGATTCATGATCGCATCGCAAAAAGCCGGAGCTTCCACTGTTACCCTGGCATCAAACTGCACAAGATCCAGAACCTTACGATAAGCAACGGCACCACCGCCTACCACCAGGCAATCCTTATCCCTGATATCCATCATAAACGGAAAATAAGCCATCTATACGCCTCCTAAAACAACAAAAGCTGTGACTACTGCCACAGCTTTGTATTACATCATGACTGTCTAACTAATCGTCAACTCGTGAACAGTAACATTCTTCTCCCGATCTATATGAAATCCTCTGAGAATTGGTTCATCAGGTTCCATGAGCGAAAGAATCATATATATCGCACTCGTATCATATGCCAGTCTCTTATCCTCCTCAGAAGGTCTTGATGGTGATTCCGGATGAGAATGAAAGTTTCCCAGCATTGTAAGCTTGTTCGCTCTCGCATCCTTCACTGCCGCAAGCTGTTCTTTTGGATCCATTGTAAAATGCTCATTTGAGTGATCCACATTAGTCAGAAGATAAACCTTCTCAATCACATTATGGCTGCCTTCCTTATGGCCGGCAATCAGTCCACAGGATTCCTCTGGAAGTCCATCCATGCAATGTCTCAATATACGCGCATAATCTTCTTTTTTCATTGATATCGTCTCGTTCGTTTCCGGATACGGAACAATCACTGCTGCCACCTTCATCCCTCCTTAATGCTTCATATCACACTCTGCCTGTTCATAGTCAATCAGCTTTGTAATGGTTCTGTTCTCAGAACAGATTGCACAATTACAGTCTCTTGGCACTTTAATCGTTCTAAAATTCATTTTCAGAGAATCATATGTCAGAAGTCTTCCAGTCAACAGATCCCCTTGTCCAATAATATATTTAATTGCTTCCATTGCCTGCAGGCATCCGATCACACCTGCCATAGCACCGATCACACCTGCCTGCTTACAGGTAGGCACTGCATCCTTTGGAGGTGGATTCTTGAAGACACATCGATAACACGGTCCTTCCCCCGGAACATAGGTCATTAACTGTCCCTGGAATCTGATGATTCCTGCATGACAAAATGGCTTTCCTGCCATCACACAGGCATCATTGATCAGGAACTTCGCAGGGAAATTATCTGTACCATCCAGAATAAAATCATATTCACTGATCAGATCCATGATATTCGTTGAATCCACAAACATCCGGTAAGTCTTTACTGTTACATCCGGGTTAATGGCTTCCATGGATTCTTTGGCAGACTTCACCTTTGCCTTTCCCAGATCATTCGTGGAATGAATCACCTGACGCTGCAGATTGGACAAATCTACCTCGTCCGCATCCACAATACCGATCGTACCAACGCCCGCTGCTGCGAGATATAATGCCGCCGGAGCACCTAATCCACCTGCTCCGATGATCAACACCTTGGCGTTTAACAGTTTTTTCTGTCCCTTTACCCCGACCTCTTTTAATATGATATGGCGGGAATATCGTTCCAGCTGCTCATTTGTAAAGCCCATTAGTATGCGCCTCCTCCCATGAAATATAAGAATTCTACTTCGTCAGCATCCTTTAACACAGTTGTATCAAATGCCTCGCGTGCTACAAATTCGTCATTTAATGTGACTGTCACATATTCCGGATTGTCTACATTCTCCTTCTCGATCAGATCCTTCACTGTCGTTCCCTCTGCATATTCCTTCTTCTCACCTGCAATATTGATTATCATATTTTCATACCTCCACTATCACATATTCTATTACTTGTCTTTTATATATGTTCTGCAATCATCGCATCAATTTCATCGTATCCAACCGCACCAACGCTACGGGCCAATTCCTCGCCATCCTTTAATAAAACCAGTGTCGGAACCGAAGATACTTCATACTGCTTTGCAAGTGCTTCATCATAATTTACATTGACTTTATACACCAGCAGCTTCTCTTCATTATCATCCTCAATATCTCCTAACGGACCATTTAATTTCTTGCAAGGAATACATGTGTCCGAATAGAAATCTAAAAGCACAGGAAGCTTCGCCTGTAATACGGTTTCTTCAAATTGTTCTGCATTTACTCTTTGGGCCATATTATTCCTCCACTTTTCTCACGATCAAGGTATAGGTTCCATCCTCGTTATCCTCAAGTTTCAGGATCTGATGTCCCTCTTCTTTGATGCTTCTTGGAACATTCTGCACCGGCTCCCCGTCATTCATGCGGACAGCTAAAATCTGTCCATCCTCTAATTCTTCCAGAGCAACCTTTGCCTTGACAA
The DNA here is from genome assembly GCA_934293375.1 of uncultured Lachnospiraceae bacterium. Lineage (GTDB taxonomy): Bacteria > Bacillota > Clostridia > Lachnospirales > Lachnospiraceae > RGIG6919. Next base: position 152,167 of record CAKQYS010000006.1, read on the forward strand.
AAGTAACCGGACAAACCACATCTGTTATATCTACTGTATCATCAATCTTAATATCAGCCATTGTATGCCTCCTTTAATACCTTTTCTAACTCGTCTCTTCCTACACGGTCTAATGTAAATTTGAATCGCTCTCCCGGATTCGCATGATCCTCAAAGAACTGAATTGCTGCATCCGTCACACGGAACAACTGCCCCTCTGAAGTGATCAGTGGCAACGGTGAATATCCCGCCTCAATGTGATTGCCAAAGGTTCCGCCAAAAGAAACCTCATATGCACTCTTCGCATCCCATGCATCTGTCGGACAGCTCTTCACACATCGTCCACAATAGTTGCACTTATCATAATCTACTTTGACTTCACCATCTTCTATGGTAATCGCGCCCTCTCTGCAGACTTTTGCACACAGTCCGCAATTGATACAGGCTTCCCGCTTCCACTTCACATCCATGGCGCCCTTGATTCCCACATCGTTCTCTTCAGCCTTCAAACAGTTATTGCGGCAGCCTGTCACGCCAAACTTAAACTTGTGTGGCAGCTCTCTTCCGAAATATCTTTCATCTAACTTCTTGGCTATATCATAGGAATCTATATTACCACTCGGACAGATCTGATTGCCCTGACACGCAGTCACTGTCCGGACTCTCGGGCCACATACACCCGGTCTGCATCCGCCCTCTGCCAATGCATCCTTTACTGCATCAATATCTTCAAGCTTGATAAACGGGATCTCCACACCTTGTCTTGAGGTCAGATGTACATATCCTTCTCCAAACTTGTCGGCCACCTCTGCAATCTTGGCTAAATTCTCTGCAGTCAGTGTGCCTCCTACTACCGCCAGCCTAAGCGAGAAATTATTTTTTTGCTTCTGTCTCATGAATCCGCCCTTTTTCAGGGTTGCATAATCTACTGCCATATTATTCCTCCACACTCTCTATCGCTTGTTTAAAATCCTGCTTTAAATCATCAATGTCCTCAATTCCAACACTGATTCTGATCAAGTCATCAAAAACCCCGGATTGTTGCTTCTCTGTGTCTGACAGATGTGTTGCAATCGTAGATTCCGGATGAATCACCAGCGTCTTCGTATCTCCTATGTTTGCCAGAATATACGGAAGCTTTAAGGCATTGATAATCTGAAAGGCTTTCTCCTTCGTTCCCACACGAACAGTTACGATTGCACCATATCCCCGGGTGAACATTCGATTTGCCACCTCGTAATACGGGCTTGTCAAAAGTCCCGGATAATTTACCTGCAATCCCATATCGTCCTGCAGGAACTGCGCAAGCTCCAATGCATTGCTGCACTCCCGATCCATTCGAAGTCCCAATGTCTCCAATCCCAAAGTATTATAAAACGCATTTTGCGGAGAAAGACATCCTCCTGTATTGCGGAACAGACCGTTTCGCAGCTTCACTATGTACGACATTGCACCAAACTTCTTGTATGGCATCAGTCCCGGATACTTCTCATAATCCCATGCAAATCTGCCACTCCATGTCAGGATGCCACTGATTGAATTACTGTGGCCATTCATATACTTTGAAGAAGAATTCACAACAATATCTGCACCCAGTGCAATCGGCTGAATCAAGTATGGTGTCGCCACTGTATTATCGATGATAAGCGGTATTTCATGTGCGTGCGCTATATCTGCAACCGCCTTTATGTCTGTAATATCAAGCTTCGGATTGCCAATTGTCTCTGCAAAGATCAGCTTTGTTTTGTCTGTGATCAATGCTTCGTAATTGTCAGGATCATTCTCAACCACATATCTGGTTGTAATGCCCAGCCCCTTCAGGTCATCAAACAGTTCTACTGTTCCTCCATACAAGCCTGCCGCTGCGACAATCTCATCACCGGCCTGCAGAATGTTCACCATCGCATTAAACAAAGCCGCCATACCTGACGAACAGGCAACAGATGCCAGTCCACCCTCTAACAGGTTCACTCTCTTTTCAAACGCTTCAACTGTTGGATTATTAATTCTTGTGTAGGAAAATCCCATCGCCTTATTATTAAAAATCCGTTCCAGCGTCTGTGCATCCGGTTGTCTGAATGCACTGCTCTGATAAATCGGAACCGTTGTAGTACCAAATGGGTTATCATCATCTATGCCATGCAGCAAGGTTGTATTAAATCCATATTGTTTCTCTACCATATTTCTACCTCGTATTTATTGGTTAAACATATCATATCACCTTTAACCTACCTAGTCAATAGGATTTGTAGGATTAAATGAAGCTTCCTCCTATTACATCCTCACTATGAATGCCGGAATACTTGAAAATCCTTGTTGCAGCCTCATTTACAGTCATTTTCTCATCCTGCCAGTTGTTGATATATGAGCGGTTTTCTGCAAATACAGAAGTATCCACACCATCAGCATACAGCAGCACCAGAATGCCCGCTTCGTTCAAATGCTTTACAACCGTCCTGACATCCTCATCCCGCTTTGGCACATATAGATATGTGTGTCTTCCCATGATTGCGAGTTCCTTCTCTACCTTCTGCACAAACTCTAATGTATTGTCATATGCACCTGCCAGAAATTCCATCGTCAGTGCACGCTGTCCCTTGAAATTGCTTCTGGCTTCCCGGTCAATCACACTATCTGTAGAATCATTTGCATCCGCCAGGATCTCCGTCACAACACCACATGCCGAAGTCATATTTGTGACACGGTCAATTAAGATCAACTCCCCTAATGTCTTGTGATGTTCAAACAGATCTACCACGATCGCATCCGCAAAGACAAGCTCGCAGACAGCTATCTCATTTTTCTGAAGCGTGCTGGCTGCTTTCTTCTCTCCGGTATTGACATCAATCGAATATTTGATATTCTTTAATATTCCCGGGATCAGCTTTGTACCAAGCTTCACAAAATAGTTCTTTCCTTCTACAAGTTCCACATCATCCATCCACAACAGGGTTGCCTCGACTGACGATGTCACCGATACATTAGAATCAATAGAAAGCACGCAGCCTCTTGACACATCTACCTCACGATCTAACTGAATCGTTACAGGCTCGCCGATACCGGCACTTTCGACATTTTGGTCAGCCATATGAATACTCTTAACATGTGCCTTCTCATTGCTTGGATATGTGGTAATTTCATCTCCCACCTTGACACTGCCGGCCTCAATCTGTCCCTGAAATCCACGGAAGGTATGATTTGGACGGCACACTCTCTGCACCGGCATATAAAATCCCTGCTCATGGCTGCTCTGCTGAATGTCCACCTGCTCAAGATACTCAAGCAACGCCGGACCCTCGTACCAGCTGGTATTGGCACTCTTCTTCGTTACATTATCTCCCTCTGTAGCAGATACCGGGATCAATACTGTATTCTCCAGTCCCAACTCTGTCTTTAATTCTTCTATCTGCTTCTCAATTTCCTTGAAACGATTCTCATCGTAGTGCACCAGATCCATTTTATTGACTGCAAACACAAAATACTTAATACCCATCAGGGCACAGATTCTTGCATGTCTCCGAGTCTGTGTCAGCACGCCGTGCTTCGCATCTACCAAAATAACCGCCAGATCTGCAAAGGATGCACCTACTGCCATGTTTCTTGTATATTCCTCATGTCCCGGCGTGTCAGCTACGATAAAACTTCTGTGATCGGTCGTAAAATACCGGTATGCCACATCAATCGTGATACCCTGCTCCCGCTCTGCCATCAATCCATCCAGCAGGAGAGAATAATCAATCGCGCCCTCACGGCTTCCAACCTTAGAATCCAGCTCCAGTGCCTTTTCCTGATCTGCATATAACAACTTGGAATCATATAAAATGTGTCCAATCAAGGTAGACTTTCCATCGTCCACACTACCACATGTAATAAACTTCAATAACTGCATATTCTATACCTCCAAACAAATATTGTTTCCTAGAAATAACCTTCTCTTTTTCTTCTCTCCATAGAGCCTGCTGCCTCATTATCGATCACTCGTGTAGTACGCTCTGAGGAAACTGCACGCAATGTCTCTTCAATAATGGCATCTAATGTGTCTGCATCTGACTCCACACCACCTGTCAGAGGATAGCATCCAAGTGTCCTGAATCTTACTTTCTTGTTCACAATCTTCTCGCCCGGCAGCAGACGCTCCTTCATACGGTCATCATCTACCATAATGATATTGCCATCTCTCTCTACCACCGGTCTTTCCTTTGCAAAATACAGTGACGGAATCTCTATATTTTCTCTCTTAATATATTGCCAGATATCCTTTTCCGTCCAGTTTGACAGAGGGAATACACGCACCTCTTCTCCTTTAAATAATCTGGTATTAAACAGCTTCCACATCTCAGGTCTCTGGTTTTTCGGATCCCAGGCATGTGCCGAATTTCTGAAAGAGAAGATCCTCTCCTTGGCTCTTGATTTCTCCTCATCTCTTCTACCGCCGCCAAAGGCTGCCGTAAATCCATACTTGTCCAGTGCCTGCTTTAAGGCCTGCGTCTTCATAATATCTGTATATGCTGAACCATGATCAAAAGGATTGATTCCCTGCTTGACACCCTCTTCATTAATGTATTCAAGCATCTCAAGACCATATTTCTCGGCAACATGATTTCTAAATGCAATCATTTCCTTAAACTTCCATGTCGTATTGACATGTAAAAATGGGAACGGCGGCTTCTCCGGATAGAATGCCTTCAATGCCAAATGCAGCATAACGGAACTATCCTTTCCAATCGAATACAGCATAACCGGCTTTTCACATTCTGCCGCTACTTCTCTCATAATATAGATTGCCTCTGCTTCTAATTCATCTAAATGTGTTCTCGTGCTCATATGCTCTCTCCTTTAATATTTATTTGATTCCTTCGTATTGATCACAATTTGCTTCCGGGTTCCATCCGGTGCAGTCACGGTCCAGATTCTTTCATCACCTTTCTCTTCTACAGATAATACAGAACCCTTTCCTCCTACATCAGCCCCCAGGAAAAATGATATCGCCTGGCATTTACAAGCTTTCACACAGGAAGTACATCCCCAGCAATCCCTCTCTCGCCGGATGACGGCTTTGCCATCCTGAAGCTTGATCAAATTTCCGGGACAGGCTTCTACGCATTTCCCACACCCTACGCAATTGTGACGATTGATCGCAATACTCATACTTCCTCACCTCCATAAATGACCTTGTTATTCTCGTCAAATGTAAAAAGCAGCTTATGCTTTGCATCTACAAGCTTCTTTTGTATCATATGGATTTCTCCATTTTCTTTATATGAGTTTACATAATTGTGATATGCACTGCTCTCTTGCGGATAACTCATATTCTCCGCAAAGCTGTGCCATCTTGTTTCCTTTCTTGCCATAAGATGTGCGATCACACTGAAACAGATGGTCATTCGCTCCCGAATCTCATAGATCTGCATCAATGCATCCATATCGTCAGCATGTAATGCATCCACAACCGGCAGCAGTCCCAACAGCTTTTCCTTCGCCAAGCGGAGTCCTGTCTCATTAAACTGATAATTACTTCCGATACCTCCGGCATAAGTATCCATGATCTTTTGCATCGTCTCTTCTGCCTGTTCAATGGATATCAGAGAAGCCTCATTTGACAGGTACTTCTCATATGCATCCATGTATCGTGTGATCTGTTCTTCTATATCCTTCCCGTCATATTCTCTATCGACCCTGTTGTCCAGGAATGCGGCAATACTTTCTCCCGCAATCTTTCCTTCTACGATAGCACCTGTCACATATTTCTGCGGAGCTCCGCCAGCCACATCGCCAGCCGCATACAGACCCTTGATCGTTGTTGCCCGGTTATCGTCTATCCAATAACCACTTGCTGTATGGCCTCCCACAATATAGGGCTCGGTGCCCTCAATCTCCACATTCTGCGTAGCAGGTCCCTGACCGCCCTCTAACCATTTTAAGGTCTGGCTTGGTGCCATATTCAGATATGCCTTATACAGATCTTCTTCCTGCTCTTTGGTAATCTCATCCGTTTTTAAATAACACGGACCTTTTCCTTCCTGATTCTCCTTCGTTGTGCCATATACACGCTCACAGGTTGCCACGCCATATTTGGTCTCGTATATTTCTCCTAACCCATTCATCTGCTTTGCATGAACACCCTGTGCAATCGTACCGGTCGGTGCAATCGTGTCCTTACACCGAAGTGCAATGAACCGCATCTCAAATGTGGTCATCTCTGCACCGGCTTCAATACCCATTGCATAGCCGGCACCTGTATTAAACGGCGGATACCACATTTTGTGTCTTGAAAATCCCGGATTGTTCGGCCGGTACAAGCCTGCCGCACCACCTGTTGCCACCAGAACCGCTTTGGCCCGTATACTGTATGCTACATTTGCATTGACATCAAATCCAACCGCTCCTAAAATCTCATTATTTTCTACAATATAATCTGTGATATTGATATGATTGATCACATGCACATTGGAATGCATCTGCGCCATATTGGCCAGTATTGGCTTGATATTCTCACCATTGATCTTAATATTCCGATTGCCTCTGGTCACATAATTGCCATTCTCGTCCTTTAGAATGACCAAACCATGATCCTCAAGCACCTTGGTTACCTCATTGAGACCTTCCGACATTGATAAAAGCAGATCTTCCCTCACAATGTCTTTGGCATCTTTTCTGGCATAATCGACATAATCCATCGGTACTCTGCCTTCCGTAATATAGGCATTGATCGCATTGACGCCTGCTGCCAGACAACCGCTCCGTATAATATTCGCTTTTTCTGCGATCAGCACATCGTATTTGCCATTCTGTCCCAACACATAGGCTGCATAACAGCCGGCGGTTCCACCACCTATGATCAGTACATCTGTACTGATTGTTTTCCTCGTCAGCTTTCCACTCATATTCGGCCTCCCTCTCTTGTCCTCTGCCTGCTACATAAATACCTCATCGCCAAGCAATACATAATTATCCAGTATCTTTACATCATCCTGCTTTGTCAGGATCAACCGGTAAACCAGCACATACACATCCTCGCCTACCGATACAGGATTATCTCCCATACTTCTTGCACCGACCACAACCTTATCCTTGACCTGAACCGTAATCTCTGAGTAATCTCCTCTGAACACAACCTTGATCACCTTTCCCGGTGAGGATGTCGCTGCAAACTGCTGTTGCTCATTTTCTTTATAAATCCTGACGAATTCCGGTCGAATCAATACCTCATCATAGCCATCAACCTGTTCAAACGAGCGGAATCCCTCATAATCACGAAACACAGCATTTTGACCAAAGAAATTGGCAGTAAATGCCGTTTTCGGATTGGCGTAAATATCAGCAGGGGATCCAATCTGTTCGATCCTTCCCTTATTCGTCAGAATAATCTGATCTGATACCTCTATCGCCTCATCCTGGTCATGTGTTACAAATATACTGGTAATGCCAAGGTTCGTAATCATTTCCCTAAGCCAGCTTCTAAGTTCCTGTCTCACCCTTGCATCGATCGCTGCAAACGGTTCATCTAACAGCAAAAGCTGTGGATTCGGTGCGATTGCTCTGGCAAATGCCACTCTCTGTCTCTGTCCACCTGACAGCTGATTCGGATACCTGTTCCCCAACCCCTTGAGATTTACAAGCTCTAACAACTCATCCACTCTCTCGGCAATCTGTTTCTTCGGCATCTTCTGAATCTTTAACCCGGTCGCAATATTCTCTGCAACCGTCATATACCGGAACAAAGCATAGTTCTGAAAAACGAAGCCGATCCCTCTCTTGCTTCCCGGAAGATCATTGACCACCTGTCCGTCAATGATGATATCCCCGCTGTCCTGTTTTTCCAGACCTGCAATCATACGAAGAATTGTGGTCTTTCCAGAACCACTCGGTCCAAGCAAAGCGACCAACTGCCCCTTTTCAATGCTAAAATTGACATCCGTGGATGCCTGATAAGAACCATATGTTTTATTGATATTTTTTAATGTTACATATTCCATATTAGGCACCCTTCTTTTCTAAAATATTTCTCAGTATCAATATGATGACCGCCATCACGATCAGCAAAGCGGATACCGCAAATGCACCTGTAAAATCATAGCCCTGATATAACATTTCTACATGAAGCGGTAATGTATTCGTCAAACCTTTCAGATGACCGGACAGCACCGATACCGCACCGAATTCTCCCATCGCTCTTGCCGAACAGAGCACGACGCCAAACAAAAATGCCCATCTGATGTGTGGGAATGTAATTTTTCGGAATATTGTAAACCCATTCATTCCCATCAATGCCGCCGCTTCCTCTTCCTGTGTCCCTATTGTATTTAATACCGGAATGATCTCCCTCGAAATATAAGGAAATGTGACAAAAATGGTAGCGATCACAACGCCCGGTACGGCAAATATAATTGAGATTCCGAGCTGATCCAACAAAGGATACAAAACACTCTGACGACCAAAAGTCAGCAAAAACACCAGACCGGCTATCACCGGAGAAATCGTGAGTGGCAGATCGATCAATGCCGTCACAATCTTTTTTCCCTTAAAATCAAATCTTGTCAGACACCAGGCTGCACTCAATCCAAATATTGTATTCACAGCCAATGCCCAGACCGTCGCCACTATTGTAAGCTTCATAGCCTTTCGGGTATATGTATCGGTAACGGCCTCTATAAATGTGTGGATCCCGGCTGAAAAAGCCGTGTATATGATGTAGCTCAATGGCAGGATCAACATCACGATCAGAAACATTGCACATATCCCTATCATGATCCACTTTACTATTTTGTTTTCTTTCTTAACCGGTGACTTTCTTTCCATATTATTTCCTCGTTTATTTTACTTTTTTCGATGCTCTGTACTGATACACGGAATTGATCATCAAAATGGCAAATGCTGTCACCAGCATCAACAGGGCAATGGAAGTTGCCGCTGTATAATCGAATTCCTGAAGCTTTGACATGATCAGCAATGGTGCAATTTCCGTATCAAACGGCTTGTTTCCTGCTATAAACACGACACTGCCGTATTCTCCAAGTCCTCTTGCAAATGCCATCGTAAATCCACCAAGCAACGCCGGAAAAATTTCCGGCAGTATTGCCTTTCGAAATGTCGTAAATGGGGTAGCACCAAGAATCTCCATTGCTTCCTCATAAGAGCCGTCCAGCTTCTCTAACACCGGCTGTACACTTCTAACCACAAATGGAATTCCAACAAATACCAGTGCAAATATGATACCTGCCTTTGTATAAGCAATTCGTATGCCAAATTTAGCAAATATGCTTCCCAGCCATCCGTCTACCGTAGTCAGATGTGTAAGTGCAATCCCCGCAACAGCAGTTGGCAGTGCGAATGGCAGCTCGATCATGCCATCCATCAGCTTTTTTCCCGGAAATTCATATCTTACCAGCACCCAGGAAAGTATAAGTCCCATCACCGCATTGATACATGCTGCGATCAGTGCAGTTGAAATACTGACCCAATAAGCACATAACACTCTTTTTCCCGTGATGACCCGAATAAACTCTGCAGGTGATAATCTGGCCGCATAAATAACCAGTGAACATAACGGAATGAACACGATCACGCTTAACATCGTAAGTGTAATTCCCAATGTGATTCCAAATCCCGGAATTATTTGTTCTTTTCTTTTTCTACTCATATATCGTGTCGAAGAAACCACCATCACTAAAATGCTTCTTTGTGGCTTCTTTCCATCCTCCAAAATAATCTATACTGACCAGATCAATATCATTTACCAGCCATTTGTGATCCTGCGGTACTCTCGAAATCACCCGGTTTCCCTGTCCGGCTTCATACTCTTTGGCAATCTCTGACTGCACCGGGCGAAAGAAATGTTCTGCCACCAGCTTCTGTGCCTCTGTGGAATACAGATAATTCAAATATTCCGTTGCAACCTCTTTGGTGTCATGCTTTCTAACCATTTCATCTACCAGTGCCACGGTAGGCTGACATATAATAGAAGCTGACGGCACAACGATCTCGTATTCATCAGGGTATTCCTCTAAGCTGAAGAACGCTTCATTCTCCCAGGCCACCAGCACATCTCCTTGTCCATTTTCCACAAATGAAGTAGAAGCAGCTCTTGCACCGGAATCCAAAACCAGCACATTGTGATACATTTTCTGCATACACGCCAGTATTTCCTCTTCACTCTTTCCCTGCTTTTCGAAATAATACCAGGCTGCCAGATAATTCCATCTTGCACCTCCGCTTGTCTTCGGATTCGGTGTGATCACGCCCACATCAGATCTTAACAGATCATCCCAGTCCGTTATGTTCTTCGGATTGCCTGCCCTGACAAGGAAGACAATCGTTGAAGTGTACGGAGCAGACTGCTCTGGAAAATCACTCACGAAATCCTGATCTATCAATCCCATATCAGCGATCGCCTGAATATCCGATTCTAAAGCCAGTGTTACTACATCTGCTTCTAATCCATTTGATACCTCAAGAGCCTGCTTACCGGATCCTCCATGCGACTGGATCACATCGATCGACTTACCGGTTTCATCCTTCCAATGTTGGATAAACATTTGGTTATAGTCCTCATACAGTTCTCTTGTTGGATCATAGGAAACATTGATTATATAATTTCGCTCTGTCACTCCACATCCTGCAAGTCCCATTACAAGCAGCATACACAGGAGCAGAACTGACAGCCTCTTATGTTTATTTCTCATGTCATTTTCCTACCATTTCATTCGGTCAGCATGCTATATTCCCTCGATCGTTATCTTGCGTTATCTTGAAAATAATGAAGTAGATAAATATCTGTCCCCGGAATCCGGAAGCAGTGCCACAATTATCTTACCCTTATTCTCTTCTCTCTCAGCCAGGATCGTAGCCGCCTTCAAAGCTGCACCGGAAGAAATACCAACCAGAATGCCCTCTGATACCGCAAAGGTTCTACCCTCTTCGAACGCATCATCATTCTCAATGGTAATGATCTCATCATAGATCTTAGTGTTTAACACTTCCGGTACGAAACCGGCACCAATACCCTGAATCTTATGTGGTCCCGGCTTTCCCTGTGAAAGTACCGGACTGCCTGCAGGCTCCACTGCAACAATCTTCACATCCGGATTCTGCGACTTGAGATACTCGCCGATACCAGTAATGGTTCCGCCCGTTCCAATGCCGGCAACAAAAATATCAACCTTTCCATCTGTCTGCTTCCAGATCTCAGGACCTGTTGTCTCACGATGCATCTTCGGATTCGCCGGATTCACAAACTGTCCTAAAATATAGGAACCCGGCGTCTCCTTCTGAATCTCCTCAGCCTTTGCGATAGCACCCTTCATACCTTTTGCACCCTCTGTCAACACAATCTGGGCACCATATGCCTTTAATAAATTTCTTCTCTCAATACTCATGGTATCCGGAAGTGTAAGCACTGCCTTATAACCTTTCGCAGCCGCCACCGCTGCAAGACCGATACCTGTATTACCACTGGTCGGCTCAATGATGGTTGCACCCGGCTTGATCAGCCCTCTCTCCTCTGCATCCTCAATCATGGAAAGTGCGATTCGATCCTTTACCGAACCTGCCGGATTCAAATACTCTAATTTCGCAAGGATCGTTGCATTCTCTGCTCCAACCTTCTTCTGATAATTGTTTAACTGTAAAATCGGGGTATTCCCTATCAATTCTGTTGTGCTTTGTTTAATATCTGACATTTTATAATCCTCCTCTTCCAAATGAATCAATATGTTCGCGAATGATTTTCTTCCTATCATTCCTATCAGTTTAGTAGGATAATATCATAAGTGGATAATATTGTCAATCATTCCCTTTACTTATTTTACAGTTGTATATCGTTTTCTACAATATAATACATAGCATCCGACGCATAAATTTCACCAACAAAAAAGCCGGATAAGAAGCAGATATCTCAATCTGCCATCTTATCCAGCTATTGTTTCCAGCGAATAATTCACCCTCCGATGAACACAGCCAGTATAATATAACACCTACGCAATGTCAAGCGCGTATCTTCTTGATGCAGGCACGAAGCTCGCCTTCCCAGTCTGCCATATCGGAATACCATATACTCCGATATGCCCCCGGAATCTGCATCCGCATAGAAGATATCGTAATAACCGGAATCTGCAGCTTGTGCTCTGCCACATACCGGATCACCATATCTCCCGCCTGCAGCTCCGGCTGTCCATACGCAGTCACCGGAAAATGCATGTCCGTTATGATCAGATCAAACGGCTCCCTCTCCAGCAGTACAGTCCCCTCTTCCACGCTCTCTACCCAAGTCGTCTGTGTTTCACCGACAGTCCGCAGAACCGACGCAATGTCCATATATTTTTCTGCATTGTCTTCAAAATGTAATATCTTCATCACGAATTAAAAATTATCTCCATTCCATCCCCAATTCGCAACCGCCTGATACTTCACATACACATGATCCGGTGCGATCCCTAACACATCGTCAAATATCTGACAGATCTGCCCGGTCAGCTTGGAAAATGCAACCGGATTCTCGCTGCCGTATACACTGACTTCTACCATCGCCATCGGCTCGGCATTCTCTCCTCTGAAATACAATCTGTATTCCGGCTCAAATCCGACCATCAGCCAGCTCTCTGATTTCCCCGGAATGGCTGTGATCGCCTGTCCCAATCTTGTCTTGATCTCTTTTTCCTGTTCGTCTGTTATCGTTACACTGATTTTTGAATTGATAAATGGCATGTTGTACCTCCTGTAATTGTGTTGGTTTTATTATAGGGGATGGGGGCGGGGGAGTCAATTCTTTCTGTGTACAATAACATATATCATTAACTGTATCATAAAATTCCACCCTAAAATTTCCATTATTGCACCTGCAAATCATTATTCTCCATAAATAGAGCGAAACTGCAGGCATTTAATCAAATAAACACCGAATCAGCAACGCATTGATATTGCTAATTAACTATATTATCTTGCAGAACCTTTTACAGGTTCTTTCTTGTCTTAAGATGATCATTCAGGGAAATATCCTTTAAAATCCCCTTGTCACCGCCCGCAAACTAATGTCCCATAATAAATACATTTTCAGATAATACATATATTTTTCACCTGTAAATACTTTTCTATCAATTTGGGCTGTATTAACGGATATGTCCAATCATTTGGCAACTCATCCATAAGCACAACTTTCTCCATTTCACTATGTAATTCTTTCGCAAACTCTGTTATCTCTGCAAAACAAAGCAGTCCAAATGTTTCCTCACCTGTATCATTTACTCTGTTCTTACCTGTTACTGAGTAAACACAAATTGGCGTTATCTCAAATCTAACTGCACCTGTTTCTTCCTGCAACTCTCTTTTAGCGGTTTCAAGAATGTTCTCCCCAGCTTCTCTATGTCCTCCCGGCACTTCATATGTATCTCTTTCTTTGTGTTTACAGAAAACCCACTTGCCATTACTCTTTGAAATAATTACTGCAAATTTTAATAGTTCATCATTAACTGTATCATAAAATTTTACTTCTAGATTATCCATTACTATACCTCCAACTCATTACTACTCCCTACAAATAGAGCTAAACCAGAGCTGTTTAATCTGTTATTCAAACCAAACCAATCCAGTACCATTGCATTTTTCATTATTGTATGTAGTTCCGGTGGCTTGCAGGTTCGTTTATTATTCGTAAAATAATTTTCAGCGGGCTTGCTTGTCCACATATGAAAATTATAATCTCCAGTCGATATTCCTGCAAGAAGAAGTTTTGTGGTACTACTGGATAGCATCATTCTTTTCCATATCATTCATCAATTTATCAAAGTCACTTTCATATAGTGAATCCTGTATAACTCT
>CAKQYS010000007.1 GCA_934293375.1 uncultured Lachnospiraceae bacterium
GTGTACTGGTGGCTGTTCATCAGAGCGATGAAAAGATAATCATTCTTCAATGAATACGGTATCTTGGCCGATTCATCACGAATGCCTAAAAAATTGGGAATCCCTGTGGATTCAGATACATTCGTCTTATGCAATCACATGCCTCCTTCTTTCGGAGACACACCGGTATGTCGTATGTATGAATTCATATATTTATCATACCATATAATTGTGCAATGTCAACATCAAATATATACTTTTATCCTTTAATTATATATCATATATCCTGATTATACAATTCATCTCAATCATACTATCTGTCCCATACATCCCAAATACCTTATTACTATTCTCTATCACTTCTTCTGCCGATAAGCCCAGAACTTATTCACACAGAAATTTATCGGAATGGTAAGTACCATATTCAAAAACGGTGCCAATGAGACTGCCAGATCCTCTGCCTTCATATTCATCCCATACTGTGCGATCAAACCAACCACCGGGATTAGATACTGCTCAATATGAATCACATTTAACCACAGGATCAGCAATACCTCTGTCAGGAATAATCCGGTAAATGCATACGATATGTATGTCTTGATCAGCACCTGCCACCACACACGATGGACAGCATCCTCGGACTCCTTAAAAACGAATCTGCTCTGTAACAAAAATGCCGTAAACACACTGATGATAAATCCCATAATATTGGCTACATGCACACTTGCATGAAATGCATAATAACAAACCGAATATACCGTATATGAGACGATTGTGTTGCACACGCCAACCAGCCCAAACTTAATAAACTGCCAAAGGGCTGCTAATTTATTGTTTTGCATTGCAAGTTCCTCTTTCTTCCATTATCATATCACAATCTGTCAGATACTTTCTTGCATACAACAATCGAGTACCTTTCTGTGTATGCTGTACATCATATAATAAAATTCCATCACTATATTGTGTATGAAGTCTTTTATCCTTAACCTTTAAATTCCACATATCATCGAAGTCTGCATAATATGCAGATGCACCCTGGTATGATGTACCTCTATTATCTTTATCACAACTATAATACAATCTGTATCCAGCTGTAATCTGTTCTATTGATGCCGGCTCATGATCACAGCTTGCTGAAATCAACTCTTTTTCTTCACCAAACTGCTTGCCTGTCTCATCTGTAGAAATTGTAACACAAATCGCACTATCACCCTTGTCAACAATTTCTTTCTCATACAAAACTACAAATCTATCATCCCAAAATCTAACATCTATATCCTCTATATTATTATTTGCTGTGACAACATCTGTAACATACTGCCAATTTGATAAATCCGTAGATTGGTATAAATGCACTGTATAGGTCCCATTTTCACTATTTATATCTGAATTATTTACAGTGCCTTCTATTTCTGTTACTGTAATATAATATTTATCCTGCACCTTGGTAATCGTAGGATCAATCTGTAAATTATCCGTTTCCATAATGATCTGATTGCTAAGCAAGTTAAATTCATCATCTAATTGTACAATACCAATCTGCTTATTGCCATTTCCATATACAATAATGCCTTCATCCGCAAGACCATCAACCCAATTCGTCATCACCTCCGGATACGATGCAATCAAACTTCCATCTTCGTCATATATTGTTAATGAGCCATTTAAACTTGTTATTACACTATTATTGAAAAACTTAGCATCGCCATTATGCAATTGAGGAATACTCATGGTAACTCTGAACAAAATATTTGCTCTTATATAGATGTATATCATAGTGCACAAAAGCAAAAGCACAATATACACTATTAAATGTATTATCTTTGAGTGTTTCATATTATTATGTGACAAACCTAATTATTATCACAGGCTCCTCTCTATATGTTATTTATGCAATAATATACCAATCATTTCTCCTCTGGTATAAAAATACAATCTATTTTGTTGCAAATTAATCTCATCCATTGAACATTGAACAACGGTTTCTCCAGACAATATTTCCTTATTATATCTATTGCTGTACATATAAGATAAATTACTATCGCACAAACAACTATTCTAACACCAAAAAATCTATCATAATACCATTCATTTGTTTTGAAAAGATACCATGTCCAATTTCTAAAAAAATGTCCATCATGTATTAAAATGACAGCAAAAGTCGTACTCCCCAATAAATTAATCGCCTTTACAGATTTAATATGTATCCCTTTGAAAAAAAAGAACAATGCTAATCCCGTGACTAAGAATAATATTCCACCCTCATCACATACAAATATTGTAAACCACTTCCACCCCACCCATTCTGGATAGGAAACCGAACAATAGTAATAGATATACAAAAACGCCCAACCTATTATGAAAACACTTAACATGATCAATGGATTTTCCGTGCATTTTAATGGATATCTTTTAACATACAACATAATAAAATAAATGAATATAAACAATATTAATCTACAATATATACTTTGTTCACTCCAAGCTAAACTTGACATAAATCGAAACAGGAAACAACACACGCTCAATACACATAACATAAACTGATTTTGTTTTTTTGTCATTCCGTGCGCAATCATTGTTAAAAAAGGAAGAAACATATAAAAGACCAAATAAGTCTGAGCATATCCCTGTACTCCACCTGTCATTGGCATAAAGGCACTAATCCATTCAACTTTTGAAAAAGAAGCACCTAACAGTGCTGCCGCAGTTATTGTCAAAATACTATAAAACAATGTTTCCAGCCACATTTTTAAAAATCGATTTGCCTTAAATGTTTGGTCAACCAAAAACCAACAACTTATTGCTATAAAAGTGTCAAAACAGATTTTTCCACCAGGCACAAAAAAATAAGCAATCCACAAATTTCTCGATTGCCCCATTGACAACGCACCACCATGCACCACTGCATGATGGCAAATTATCATTAGCATACTTATGATCCTACATAATTCAATATTAGAATCTCTCATTTTTTTCTGAATAGGCATTCTCTTCTCCTAATTTTATAGATTACAAAATTCTTTAATTTGTTTTTGCATACACCCTATATAATCACCGTGTTTTAAATATATATCTGACCACTCTACAATTTTTTCCATCGTAGTCTCAACATTCCATCTTGGAGTCCATCCGAGGGTTGCCTTTAACTTTGAGCAATCCAGCTTCAAGAAATTCGCCTCATGCGGACCACCATCATATTGATTTATCCATTTCATTGACGCCCCAGTTTGTTGATTCCATTTTTCGCAAAACAATGTTACAAGATCACCTGTAGTCCAGCAATCTGTATCATTTGGTCCCACATTATAATTTCCCGCATACTTTTTGTCCTCATACTGCGCTTTCACAATCGTTAAATATGCCACTACCGGCTCCAATACATGCTCATAAGGTCTGGTAGAAAATGGATTTCTTACAACAATATCTTTCCCCTCCTGTGCAGCACGAATGCAATCAGGAATAATTCTATCTGTAGCAAAATCCCCACCCCCAATTACATTTCCTGCTCTCGCTGTTGATATTGCAACATCCATATTCTTAAAAAACGAGTTGAGATAACTACTTGTTACTAATTCTGAACATGACTTAGAGTTTGAATACGGATCGAATCCATTCAGCTCTTCATTTTCTCTATATCCCCACTGCCATTCTCGATTTAAATATACTTTGTCTGTGGTTACATTTAAAAAAGATTTAACCGACTTTGTTTTACGAACACATTCTAAGATATTTACGGTTCCCATCACATTCGTCTCATATGTATATACAGGATTTTTATAGGATTCTCTGACAAGTGGCTGAGCAGCCATATGTATTACTATCTCTGGCTGTACATCTTCAAACACTTTCATCATATGATCAAGATCTCTTACATCACCTACAACAGAATTCATCTGACCAGCCAAATGACACATGTCAAACAAACTTGGATCGGTAGGAGCCTCCAATGCATATCCGGTAACCTTAGCTCCTGTCATTATTAAAAGCTGGCACATCCAAGAACCCTTAAATCCAGTATGACCTGTAATCAAAATTTTCTTATTTTTATAAAATGAAAAATCAATCATTTTTACCCTCCATAAACATCAATATTTTACGCATCTAAGATTTTCAACAAATCTTGAACAATTAAATCAGCATCTAAATGATTTTCTTTCATCACATCCGCCACATTATATCGATCTATAAAATTCTTTTTTAATCCATAATTAAGAACCCTCTGGCTTGATGGACCATAATAGCTGGCAATTTTTTGACCAAAGCCTCCATCTAACACGCCATCTTCTAATGTAATAATTATATCATGATCTACTTTTAATTCCTCCAACATTTCAGTATCAATTCCTGTGATATATCGCGGATTAATAAGTGATGGAACAAACCCAAATGTTGCCTCAATTTTGTCGGATAATTCTTCGCCCATTTGATAAAAATCACCTAATGCAATAATTGCGACTTTTTCTCCTTGAACAACCATTTTATATTTATTTAAAATACCATAATCAGTATCAACTTGTGTCTTTGCGTAAAACACGCCATTTCTAGGAGCTCTTATTGCCACCGGATAATCTTGTTGCTCAATGCTCCAATCAAGCATAGCTAAATACTCTTGTTTATTAGTAGGAGCCAAATATACCATATTCGGAATATTAGATATCATCGGGATATCAAATATCCCGATATGTGTCATATCATTTGCCGCATATACGGAAGCATTAACAACCAATAAAGTTGCTGGCATCTTATTAATGCATAGTTCTTGCGATATCTGGTCATATGTTCGTTGGAAAAAAGTAGACATCGTAGCAAATACCGGTTTACATCCATTTTTAGCCAGACCTGCAGCCATAGAAACGGCGTGCTCTTCTGCAATTCCGACATCAACAAACTGTTTTCCGGCTTTTTTCCTGTATTCTGCTGAGAACGAAAGAGCATCCGGTACAGCTGCAATCATAGTCACAATTTTTTCATCTTGTGCCATTTTTTCTATTAAATGATCCCTGACAACTCTGTCGTATCTCTCTCCATTAAACTGATTTAGTTCTTCACCCGTCTCTATATCAAATGGTCGAACCCAATGTGTGCCCTCTTTGTGTTGTTCCGCATACCCATATCCCTTACCTTTCACAGTACATATATGAACTACTACTGGATGGTCTGCGTTTCTTATCTTCTTAAACATTGATACTAAATCATTAACACGATTTCCATTTTTTACAAAATAATAATCATATCCCATGGCCTTAAAAATATTATTTTCAGATTTACCATCTGACTCTCTTAACTGCGCAAGATTTTTATATATTCCACCATGATTTTCTGCAATAGACATTTGATTATCATTAACCACTACAATCAAATTCCCATTTATTTCGGACGCACCAAAATCAAGTCCTTCAAATGCTTCTCCTCCACTTAATGACCCATCTCCGATAATTGCAATAATATTTTCATTTCCACCACATAAATCCCTTGCTTTTGCCATTCCACACGCCAAACTAACTGATGTTGAAGTGTGTCCAACACGAAAATGATCATGTAAGCTTTCTTGAGGATTTGTATATCCATTCACAGTATTATACTGGGCTTTATCAGTAAATGCTGCTTGTCTTCCTGTTAATATCTTATGTGTATAACACTGATGTGACACATCAAATATTATTTTATCTTCAGGCGAGTCAAATACATAATGAAGCGCAATCGTAGCTTCCACTAAGCCTAAATTAGATGCTAAATGTCCTCCCTTTTCAGAAGCTTTTTCAGTAAGATATTTACGAATCTCACTAGCTAACTCGGTACATTCATCAATATTAAGTTTCTTTAGATCCTGAGGATTGTTAATTTTTTCGATGTACATACTTAATTCTCCTTTTATAGTTGATTCAGCCTTGCATATAATGTTCTGTCAATTAATGGCTCCATATCCTGGCATTCGTTACCTTTAGGCAGTTTTGGAGACAATTCCTCTTGCATATCAACTTGAATCTCATATAGCAACTGCATATTCTTAAGAGCAACTGATTCCTCCGTAGTAAATGTCATTCCATAAGCTTTACATATTTCTTTAAAATCAGGAACTACATATCCCGTTTCGTCTGTAACATGAATCAATTCCGTTCCAAATATTTGTTTTTGATGATCTCTAATCATTCCGGAAATATGATTATTCATCAATATTATTTTAATCGGCAATTTGTAATTTACAATATACTGTAGCTCTTGTATATTATACTGAAATCCCTGATCTCCCATTACACAGACCACATCTCTACCGGTTGCATAATACGCACCTATTGCTCTACCTAATGCCACGCCCAAAGTACCATACGCTTTTGAGTACAAAACCGTATTTCTTATCTTTGCCTTTTCAAAAGCCCGTGAAAACCAGAATTCATTATTGCCTACATCACATACATAAATTTTATCGACACCTAAATTTACAATACAGTGTTCTAACTTTAATACGCTCTGTGGGCAATCATAATTATCTAATGATTCTCTTAATATATCACATACATTAATCCACTCATGGAGTTTATCTTGATATGATTGTATAGCAACAAGCCCGTTCAAAAAACTTTTTGCATCGATTTTATATGATTTAGAACCTGGAATACTCCTGCTAAATTCTCCCTCATCAATATCTAGTCGGATAATTGACGCATGATTCACAATAGGAGAAAAGCTTTTTGATTCAATCGGAAATGCAAGCCTATTTCCAATAGAAATAATCAGATCAGCTTTAGACAAAATAAAATTACTGTAACGGATTCCATGACTACCAATATAACCAAAATAAAATCTTGATCCACTCAGCAGATCTTGAGAACCCCTGCTTGACAATACAGGAATTCCTAAATTATCGACCATACTATATAAACTCTCTGACTCAATGGTATGTCTAATTCCATCTCCTATCAAAATCACTGGATGCTTCGCTCTTTGTAATTGTTTTTTTATTTCCACCAATGCACTTTCGCTATCATATTGTATATCAGCATATGGATCTATTGATCCATTATTGCTATTACTAATATTTGGTATTTCTTTATCCCATATTGCCGCTGAAAAATCCAACAATACAGGTCCCTTTCTTCCCGAAAGTGCTCTCTTACAGGCTATATTAAATAGGTGCTCTACTTCATCTGGAGAATTTATA
This sequence comes from uncultured Lachnospiraceae bacterium, assembly GCA_934293375.1. Taxonomy (GTDB): domain Bacteria; phylum Bacillota; class Clostridia; order Lachnospirales; family Lachnospiraceae; genus RGIG6919. The sequence goes on from CAKQYS010000007.1 coordinate 7,142, forward strand.
TTTGAGGCAAACTTCGTAATATGGGACACCATGCTCACAACATCAATTTCTTGATTATTCTCAAAACGCATCTCTCCAGCATTTGTTCTGTTTCCATGTGCAGTAATAAACAACACTGGTAAAGATTCTTGATATGCCTCTGCAATACATGTAATCATATTCGTAATTCCTGGTCCTCTAGTTGCATATGCAACTCCCAGCGTTCCCTTTGCCTGTGCATATCCACAAGCTGCAAATCCAGCCATCTGTTCATGATAATTAAGATGAGGGGTAACAATGGGTTCATGTTTTTTCATCGCCCTTAAAAACTTTAATACCACCCCTCCTGGCACACCAAAGGTATCAGTAACATCATATTTAATTAGTTCCTTTACAACATAATCTGCAACCTGCAATTCATTTCCTCATTTCCACATTATATTCCAATTATCCTTTTTAAGTTCTCAGGGGTATATCTATGCTTCAATTCTTCTGGAACATGCGATAATGCCTTATTAATATCAACTAATGACATATTGTGATTTAATCTCATATCCATTGCATATTTATAGGCCACGCCATATAATGCAGGAATAAATCTAACCGGTGAATATCCCCATGTTTCCATATCGTGTGCTCGAAATCTATCTATGATATCACACACCTCTAAAACACAATTTAAATCATAATTTGTATTACAATTATTATTTAAATAAGCTACCAAGAGCTCCGTTTGCAGATTACCCGCTCCCTGCCCCATTCCAATAGCACATGCATCCACTATTTTATTTCTATCCTTCAACTCTTCCACAAAAAACTTTGCATTAATAAATGCATTTTCCATATTGTTATGTGCATGAAATCCTATTTGAATATGAGGATCTAATTTATCAGCGTAGAACTTATAAAGCCTCTCAACATCGCTCTCTTTCATGTATCCAAAACTATCAACATAATATAATGCATATGCACCCATCTCATTAGCAGCATATACTAATCGATCCAATTCTTCATCTGTATATCTCATTGTAAGCATCGGCTGAATAAAAACTTTATAGCCTTTTCTAGCAAGTGCCCTACAATAATCTATTGACTGTTGTAGCTGTGAATATCGGAGAATCACTCTAATACCTTCAACCAATTCTTCAGAATAATCTGGTATATTCTGCATCGGAGTATCCGGTCCAATATATAATCCTGTATAGAGTGCTTTTTTATTTCTATTCTTAGGAAGATAACATGATAAACTCTCAATATCTTTATAAATAGCGTACTTTTCTTTATTATCATCTAAGCCTGACATACATCCTATCTCGATTATATCAATCCCTGATTGTCCCAGCAGATCAATTATTATCTTCTTTTCCTCTTCAGAAAAGAAACTAGTATTTATGCCTAGGCTATCCAAACTTTCTAAGCCTTGTCCGCCGTCTCGCAATGTACAATCCAATACTTTAAGAGTATTACTCATATATCATAACTCCTTATAAATAACATTTTATTGTTTCTCTAATACCATCTTCCAAATTGTAATTTAATTTCCAACCTAAACTTTTTAACTTAGTATTATTAAGCATTAATCCAGGTTTACGCTCACCCTCAAATGGTTTGACACAGAGTTTAATTTCTGTATCTTGTTTCAAATTATTCACATTTGAAACAATAATTCCTGCAATTTCATCCATAGCCCGAAAATTATTGCCTTCGCCATTTGATGATATATTATATGCTTCACCCAATTTACCATTCTGAGCAATCATCATAAGACCATCTACAACATCCTCAACATAAATATTGTCTCGCCTACCCATACCCGAATTATTCATTACGACATTTTCTCCAGATATAGCTTTTTTAATAAATTCATAAAATGCTGTATCTGGTCGCATCTTAGTATATCCATACACATAACCAATTCGGGCTATCACGATTTCAACACCGTATTGTATATAATAGGCATTTGCAAGAACCTCTATCATGCGTTTTGATTCTGAATACGGAGCATTAGCAGAATTCAAATCATCTGCCAAACCAGTCTCTTCTTCATCCGCTCTTCTGTTCATCTTCATATCAAAATTCCCATATACCGTTGCTGATGAAAATACAATTAGTCTTCCCTGTATCTTTGAAACTTCTTTTTGCTTTTTTAAATATTCTGCACAATTCCTTACGCCAAATAAGTTTGCCTCTATTGTATTAACTGGTTGTGTTCTTATCTCCATTCCAGAAATCGGACTTGCCGCATGAAAAATATAATCCACAAAACCTACATTATCTGGAATTCCTTCAATAATATTTCCAGCACACAACTGCAAATATTCTAAATCCTTTTCATCTGCAAATACATCCGTTAGTTTATCTATTTTTCTGCCAAGTGCAATAACATATGCACCTTCCGCTAAACACTTTTTAACTAAATGACTCCCTATTAAACCTGTTGCCCCAGTAATTAATATTCTTTTGTCCTTCATTGAATTCAGCATCATTTCTCTTCCTTACTCTTGTTATCAAAATTAATCCTTTCATGTTCAATTACCAATGGTCTCTTCATCAAGCGACGATTTATACTTAATATATATTCTCCCATGAATCCCATAAATATAAGCTGTACTGCACCTAAAAAGAACATTCCAATAAGTATAACAGGAATGCCCATATCAAACGCATTCCAGTCCACAAGTTTTCTAATCAAATATACAACTGCAATGATCACACTAAGAATCGCTATAAAGAAGCCAAAAAAAGTACACATCCTAAGCCCGACCTTCGTATATGATGTAAAACTTCTCATTGCCATATCATACAATGTAAAGAACTTAATATGACTCTTTCCGGCTCTACGCTTTTGCTGTTCATATGTTATGGATGTCCTATTTCCAGCAAATTCTGCAACAACACCTCTTAAAAACGGAACTGGATCGTCAAGATCTCTCAACACATCCAGGAAACTACTATCATAACACCCAAAACCAGTAAAATGCTCTATTATTTCTGTATCGGATATGTGCTGAATCAACTTATAATACACAGTTCTCATAAATCGAACAAATTTATTCTCCTTACTTTCTGTTTTGATCGCCATTACCACATTATATCCTTTTTCCCATTCATATACTAATTTATGTATCATTTCAATAGGATCTTGAAAATCGGCACAAAACAAAATAGCACAATCACCCGACGCCTGAAGCAATCCGTAATATGGCGAACTATCCGGGCCGAAGTTCTTTTCATTAAATATTGCCTTTATTTTTTTATTTTGTTTACAAAGATCACGAATAATAGGCTGTGTCTGATCTGTAGAAGCATTATCAATGATCAATATTTCATAATCATATTGAGCAAGATTAGTCTGGATTTCCTTTATCACAGCTTCAGTTACAAGTGCAATATTTTCTTCCTCATTATATGTTGGAATAACAATACTTACTGTTTTCATTCCTGTTCTCCTTATTCCCATTTCTTCCAAGGAGCCTGATTCTGCTCCCACAGTTTCTCCAAAATATCTTTCTCTCTCTTAGTATCCATACATTGCCAAAAACCCGTATGCGAATATGACATCAATTGACCTTCATCTGCCAATCGCTCCAAAGGCTGTTTCTCAAAAACTGTATCGTCGCCTTCAATATAATTAAATATTTCAGGATTCAGTACCATATAGCCTGCATTAATCGGCGAACCATCTACACTACTTTTTTCTCTAAATGAATGCACAGCATTATCTCCACCAATATCTAGAATCCCCTTTGCCTGTTCTAATAATACCGATGTTAGTGTAGCAATTTTACCATGCGCATTATGGAATTCTACTAACTTATTAATATTAACATCACAAACGCCATCCCCATATGTCATTAAGAATGGTTCCTGACCAATATACTGCTGCACACGTTTAATTCTACCACCTGTCATAGTATGCAAGCCCGTATCAACTACTGTTACTTTCCAAGGCTCAGAATACTGATTGTGTACAATCATTTTATTTCCCTGCGTAAAATCAAATGTGATATCAGATGTATGCAAAAAATAATCTGCGAACCATTCTTTGATAACATGTTGTTTATAACCCGCACAGATTATAAACTCATTATATCCATAATGAGAATACTCCTTCATAATATGCCAAAGGATTGGCTTTCCCCCAATTTCAATCATTGGTTTAGGCTTGTACTCGGATTCCTCTGATATTCGTGTTCCAAATCCACCTGCTAAAATTACAACTTTCATACTTTCTTCTAATGGCAATTTATAAACTGCCACTACTCCTCTCTGTAATTATATTAAGTTTTATAAACCTACTCGACAGTTTTTATCAATTCAAATCCACTGTAAAAATAATAAAATATTATATCATCTTTATTGTTTTATGCATATAAAGTAAACATAAACAAATTACATAAATATGCCAGTACAGCTAAAAAAGCAAATATATCTGCGTCCACTGTTACACTGTTGTCATCTTTTGTAATATATAATTTTGTATGCGATTCATTAAATATATATATTCTTTTGTATAACAATAAACATACATAAATAAATGAAAAATACATAAAAGTAGCTGTTCTATTACCAGAAGCATATATAGTAGGAGAAAATCCCATCACCGCCTGTGTAGATAACCCCCCATATAAAAGAACTATAGCGAATATCATTTCTTCTTTTTGATTAGATGCAGAATTACTATATATACAAATAATTGAAATCGTAATTGAAATTAGCATTACTATAGCTAATACCATTGGTATATATGTCAAGTAATTAGCATAATTAATGTCTACAACATCGCCAACAATGTATTGTGGAATAATTGTTTTCAAAAGAAAAACAGAGGAAATAGGTACCACTCCAATGCATTTTTCCCAAACTTTGTTGCAATATTTAAAAACACCTATCACAATACAAAAACACATTAAAATAAATATTGGATTTGACTCCTCGACAAGAATACGATATGTGTGCACAACTCCTATATATACTTTATCAATTAATTTATAATTAGCATATTGTGCAAACCAATTGATAGTTTCTTGTTCTTTCCGAATAACATTTCCAGGGGAAGCCAGTATAAAAATAATATTTAAAATATCAAGGACAATTGCGCAAATCATCAACTTATTAATTTTTTTGTTATTTATAAAATAACAAACTGTATAATATCCCATAATCATTAATAATAGTACAGCTAATAACTCATGATTGCACGCAATTATTAATACAATAAAAAACATCAAAACCTGAAATACATTGAGTCGTTTGTCTTCATTTATACATTTCAAATAAAGACATACAAGCAATCCAAAGTACGCGGGCCATAAATATGTAATTGTAGTACATATCCATCCCGCAGATTTCATATCTATAATGGGATATAACAAAAATACAAAGACACAAAAATATTTATCTTTATTTTCCGCATCAATTAATCTAGCTAATATACACGGTAAAGTTACCATAATTATTATATTAATTACCTTCCATAATATCGGATGCCATATCAAGTAAAATGCCGTTGCCTCCTGTATAAATCTAGCAGACCAAGTATTATATCTATGAATCACCCAATCCAACACAGAATACCCGGCATTTAATTGCTTAGAGGTTAAATCATCTCCAAAATTCATTGTCATCTGCAAATGGATAATGATTACACCAATAAAATACAATATAAAGAAAACCTGCCACCTATCTAGTTTTTTACTTCTTTCATTCATATACTGCTCCATTTCCATTTTACATATAAATTACATCTGCATCCACTGAAAAATCTTCTCTTTCCAATGTCAAATTCGGATTATAATAGGGATCTCCTTTTTTTAATTCTTTTCCCCATTTTTCATAAAATCTATTAATTTCGCCCTGAAATCTCTGTTGTTTTTCCTTTGTGTCTTCTAATCCTCTGCTTTTTGACTCATAATGATATAATTCAGCAAATGGAGTAAATACAATCAAATACCCCTTCTGACGAATTTTCATACACAAATCCACATCATTAAATGCAACCTTAAATGTTTCATCTAATCCACCGACTTCATGAAATACTTTTTTTGACATTAACATACACGCAGCTGTCACAGCAGATAAATTTTGTGCCAAAGCAAGTCGGCTTGCATAACCATACTCACCACGTTTAAAATACTTATGAGAATGTCCGGCGACACCCCCAATCCCCAATATCACACCTGCATGCTGTATTGTATCATCAGAATAATATAACATAGCTCCAACTGCGCCTACATCAGATCTTTGCGCAAACATCAACATTTGTTCTAACCAATCACTCGTTATAATTTCCACATCATTATTTAACAATAAAATGAAATCACCTGTTGCATACTTAGCACCATAATTATTTATCGCTGCATAATTAAACTCACTTTCCCAGGTAACAACTTTAATTTTAGTATTCTCTTCTAATGTTTTATAGTAATCAAATGTCGCTTGTTCTTCACTATTATTTTCAATAATGATAATTTCAAAATTCTGATATGTTGACTTCGTTAATACTGACTGAATACATTTATCTAAATCTTCAATATGATCTTTATTCGGAATCAATATTGAAATCTTTGGATTGCCGTTTATCTTATACTGTATCTTGTATACCGATGGTATTCTTGAATCCTCAACCTTCCCTTCAAGACCAATCCTCTGTAAATGTTCTGCCAATGCCTTTTTTGCCGCATCTAAACAGTATGTTTTTGCACTTATGTCTGACGCAACAGAAGCCTCATGTGCTCTCCAATAATATATAATCTTTGGAATATGAACAATTGTTTTTGCCTTCTCTGTTAATCGCAATATAATATCATAATCCTGACTGCCATCAAACTCTTTTCTAAAATGTCCAACCTGATCTAATAAAGACCTCTTAAACACCGAGAAATGGCAGATATAATTATAGCTTCTCAAAGTATCCGGCGAAAAATCAGGTTTAAAATGCGGACAAAATGCATCCGATGGATCATGATGAAATGTATTTTCATCACTATAAATAAAATCTGCATTCTGTCTATCAATCACCTTCATATTTTCATACAGAGCAGAAGGTGCTAACCAATCATCATGATCAAACAATGCAATATAATCACCTGTTGCCATCTCAATACATGCATTTGTATTCTCTGAAATACCCAGATTCTTTTCAAGCTTTTTATATAAGATCCGCTTATCCTTCTTAGCATATTCTCTTGCAATGCGTGCTACATCCTTGTGATCTGCATCACTTCCATCAGCCATACATAACTCCCAGTTAGAATATGTCTGATTCTGCACAGATTCAATCATCTCCCTAAGAAAGATTTCAGGAGTATTATATAACGGAACCAGAATACTGAATTTTACATTTTTCTTAAACTTTGTATTTCTCTGTTTTTCCAGTTCTTTTTCATCAATCTGATATACTGATACGGTATTATTCTGATGCGTCACAGATGGTGTCGTCTTACCTGTCAGAGCATATCTTGCCGTATATTTCCATCCATGCTGTCGTATACATCCCGGTACATTCAACACCTTTCGTATTGGTTCTGTCATTTTCCATGAAGCAGAGTTTAACATCTGATTCAGAATATCCTGACATCTACGCAATTGGTTATCCAATGCTTGATTCTGACTTTGTAAATTCGCAATTTCCTGATCTTTAGCATCAACAAGATTCTGCATATTAATAGAGTGAATCTCGTACTCATGTATCTTGTTTATTTTTTCATCAAGATCTACTGCATGATTTTGAAGCTTCTCATTCAATTCTGAGACACTGTTCTGCAGATTCCGGATCGTATCCTCATGCATATGAATCACTTCCATACGCTCATTCAGCATATCATCTACATATTCATTCAAATTCAAATAGTCATGAATATTATGTCCTTCCTTCTGACATTGATCCATATACATATATTTTCTATTCTCACCATGTACCATAGTCTGAAAGCTATCATCCATCTTCCGATAGACTTCTGCTAATTCTTCAGATATCCCTAAGAATGAAAAATACTCCCGTCTGTTGATCTTACCATCAAAATACAAGGCATTTTTCTCATAGAAATACAGATATGTTCTATATAATACAAATTCTACCGGAACAGCAAAAGATGTAACCCATTCATAATCAATCACATACCATTGATCATCTACTTTGATAAAATTATCAAGAATCATATCAATATTACATGGCGAAATAGCATCTTTCCCCTCTAACCCCGGATAACTGCCAAAATACTTTTCAAACTCATCTGATGGCACAAACGGACTGATATATTCCGCATTGATCTGAAATAATTTCTCCGTCAATTTCTTGAGATTGTCTAATGTCTTATAGCAGTCCTTTGCATCAACTGTCAGAATATCTGATGCTGTTTCTCCCTCCACATATTGGAATCGAGCCTTGCCATCATGCATCTCGACCGGCACCATTCTCACATTACAATATATATTATTTAAAGCTTCTTCGCTCTTAGGCAACTGTTCAATATGTTTCTGGGCATCAGTTGTTAATGCCTCCTTTTCAACATATATCGTCTGCGCATTCTGAATTATCTTTGTACATGTCTGAAACTTCGGAGCTCGCATCCTGTTATATTTTGCATATATTGTGTTTTCCATTCTTTCACTTGTCCTTTCCTATTCGCTAATCACTAAAAATGAATTAGAAAAATCAGGGAACATATTATCACGACACAACGCATCATATGTTCGCTCCTCATCGAACATATAATATCTTCCTCTGTCATAACTTGCTCTCATATTCCGCAGTTCTCCCGGCTGCGGCAAATGATCATCTGAATAGATCATTGTTGGGAGCTTATAATCAGGAACCGGATAATACATATGATTGGTCTGAAATCCAGCATTACGAAGTAATTCTAATAAACCATTTCGCGAAAATGTCCGTACCCTGTCAACATTTGCATAATCTTGTATTCCATCAAACACTTTGCCGGTATGGTCTTCTGTCGCACCCGCCCAATACTTTAACCCATACTTATTCTCTATTGCAACAATCAGCTTTCCGCCCGGTTTCAAGAAAGCTTTTGCCTTTTTAAGCATTGTCTCAAATGGATGATCCTCAGAAATATAATAAATAGAATACTCCAATACTCCAATTAAAGTCACATAATCGAATTTCTCATTCATATCAATATCTTCAAAATTTCCCACTATGATCTCTAAGTTGTCGTGATTCTTATTTCTGGTTGCATTAATGATAGATCGTTTCTTCGATAGATCAATACCCACTACTCTGGCACACTTCTCACATAATAACCCTGTGATTGCACCACATCCGGATCCAATCTCTAATACCGAACCCCGTGGGTCAAAATCATACCATTCCAACAGATTCTCCCTCACTTTGGAAAGATGATATAAAACCGGCCAGCTATCATTATGCAGCAATACACTTTCCAAGTCATCATTTTGCTGTACAATAGCCAATATCTCATCCTCTATCGGACCATCTGTGTAGATATCCTCTCCCTTATAATATGATAAATTCAATTTATCCTCTATCATGACTCGATCCTCCAACTGTCTTTATTGTTACTTTTGAGTCCATATCATAGTATCCAACTGTATTTTGCTCCGATATAACGGTAACATTTGTAATATCATATAATCTATGATATACCGTAAATTCATCACCTTCATAACCTGTACAACCAAAAGACAACAGATATTCTCCTCCTTGAAGAAGCATATTCTGCCTAAAACATATCTCGTATATTTCGCCCGCCTTTGCTAGGTCAATATCCTGTTTTTCGTACATACTGTTTGTACCGGTAATTTCAGTCCCATGTCTGTCTTTAAATGTTAGAGCAAATATCGGGTACTCAACATCCTGATTAAATCTCACACGCATCTTCACCTGAAATTCTGATTTTTTCTCTATCATACTATTCAGATTGCCTTTTGCATCGAATATACCAAAATCAATAATTTCAGCCTTATCGTTACCATAAGCAAGCTGTTCTTCGTTAATGCTCAGACGACTCTTCCACGAATTATCAGATGACTCGAACTCCTGATTGTCTTCAGATTCTTGCACTGTATCATCTGGTTCATCCCCGGCTATCATTTTGTCTATATCATCATCATCATCATATTGATTGACAAGCAGTTTTTTATATATATCTACCATTTCTTTGGCAGATCCTTCTCCCAAAAACTTACCGTGATTTAACACTACCACCTTATCGCAATATTTAATAACACTGCTCATATCATGTGTAACCAACAGTATCGTTGTACCCTTCTTTTTTATCTCATCCATTTTCTTGAAACATTTTGCCTGGAAATAAATATCTCCGACTGACAATGCCTCGTCCACGATCAGTACATCCGGATCAACATTAATCGCAACCGCAAATGCCAATCTTGCAAACATACCACTTGAATATGTCTTCACCGGCTGCTCTATAAAGTCACCAATTCCTGCAAAATCCACAATGGCCGGAACACGTTCCTCCATTTGTTCTCTTGTATAACCCATCATGGAACCATTCAGGTAAATATTCTCCATTCCTGTATATTCCATATTAAAGCCTGCGCCCAATTCCAAAAGTGCTGCAATCTTTCCATTTACAGAAGCCACACCGCTTGTTGGAGTCAATACACCTGTAACAACCTTCAATAATGTTGATTTTCCTGCGCCATTCGTTCCGATCAAACCAACAGTTTGTCCCTTTTCCACTTGGAACGAAATATTCTCTAATGCATGATACTCCCTAAAGTTTTCTTTTTTTGATATATTCAGAGCATCCTTTAATCTATCCACAGGATTATCATATAACTTGTATATCTTACTTACATTTTGAATATTGATTACACATTCACTCATTATCGTACCCTCTTCTATATTACATCTGCAAAGTGCGGTCTCAAGCGCTTAAATATAACAGTTCCACCGATCCACAACAATCCAACGACGCACCAAAAATACAGGCTGTATCCTAATCTCTCCCATACTCCTATATGATACAATAGTGAATCTCTATATCCTGTAATAATATAATACGCCGGATTCAATCTAAAAATCCATTGAAACTTCGCCGGAACAATCTGCACCTGCCACATGATCGGTGTTGCCCACATAAACACCTGCATAAATACATTAATAAACTGACTTAAATCACGTACAAATAATACAACTGAACTTGTAATATAAACAATTGCAGCTACAAACACCAGCATACATATAAAATAATATATTAATTGAATCCAGTACAACGAAGGATAATAGCCCAAACACACATATATTCCCAAAACCACAAACATGAACACACCGTGTACTATGCAAGCAGATATTACTTTAACAGGTGGTAATACACTAATCTCAAACAAAACCTTTTTCACAAGATAGGAGTATTCCATCAATGCTGCAGTACCATTTGTGATAGCTTCTGATATAAAAAACCATGGAACCAATCCTGCCATCAACCACAACACAAATGGGTGTCCATCTACATCGCCACTCTGGAATGCAAATTGAAATACGAGCCAATATAATATGATCGTTACCAGCGGATTAATAAACGACCAAAAAATGCCCAAATAAGATCCTACATATCGTACCTTAAAATCATTTACTGATAAATTAGCTATCAATCTTCTGTTGACCAATAAAATGTATATAGAATCACATATACTGTCAAAATGTCTAAACACAAATAAAGCAATCAAGTCGATCAATATGCATAAAACCACAGCAAATATCAAAGATATCTTTTTTAGCATTGTTCTCACTGAATCACACAGTGCAGAACTATCTGCACGAAACACAATATAAGGATCCTCTCCTGTTGCTTCCAGCAAAAGCGAATCATTCTCTAATGTTATATTAGAGATATCATGTATCATCTTGCTATCAGACAATGCTTGCAAAGAGATCTCCTGATGTTTCCCCCACGAAGAATATTCTATATGATCTATACGGATATGACCCTTATTCTGTCCCAAATCTAATCTTAGCACAGGGGATTCATTCACTATTGAAATAGACATCCGTTGTGTATCTCCCAACTTATTATATTGTACAATTCCACTTTGATCTTCAGAAAACTCATCAGAATCTGAATAGTACAGCTGAACATTGTCTGTATGATCCATTTCCAGTAAAATATTCAGTTGTAAATTCAAACTACCCTCGCCGAGGTGTACTGATTTAATAACATAGACATTAATCGCCGCCAAAACAATTAATAAAAGTATTTTTGTTAGTAATTTTTTATTCATGGTTGTATCCTCTATATAATTCTCATCAATCTATTGCTTAAACATCTCAAATAGATTATACTAAAATAGACATAACTAGTGGTAGTATAGCATTTTTATTTATGACTATCAAGTCCAAACTAGACGAACACGAGGTTTCAAAACATGGGATTATTATCTATATTTAACATAAATAACCTGAAGGCAGTCTTTCGTACTCTCCATCAGAACGGCTTCCGTACTATGTACATTCGAAGTATGATCACAATTAGAGAGTCATATACTTATCCTAAGTGGTATAAAAAAAAGAAAGTCACACCTGATAGCCTGATCAAACAAAAAGCACAACAGACAGATTTCGAACTGTATCCTAAGATCAGCATCATTGTTCCTACTTACAATACACCTATTGATTTTTTACATGAAATGATTCAGTCTGTCACAAGCCAAAGTTATTCCAATTGGGAGTTATGTATTGCGGATGCCAGTTGTCAGAACGCAGAGATCCGTTCCATTCTGAATGAATATGCCAAAAACGATGAACGGATTATTGTATCTTTTCTCAATGAAAACAAGGGCATCTCCGGCAACACAAATGAGGCTTTGAAGCTTGCTACAGGCGATTTCATTGCACTATTTGATCACGATGATCTGCTAGAACCGGACTGTTTATATGAAGTTGTATCAACAATTAATAAGCATCCTGATGCAGAGATATTATATACTGATGAAGATAAGGTGAATGGCACTGCAACTACACATGACTACCCGACATTCAAACCTGCTTTAAATCCGCTCTTGCTGCAAAGTTGCAACTATATTACACATTTTTTTGTATTTAGAAAGGATATCTACAAAAAAACAGGAGCATTCTCTTCCGCTCATGACGGATCACAGGATTATAACTATATCATCCGGACGATCACCAATGCCAGACATGTCTATAACATTCCGAAGATTCTATATCACTGGCGTGTTCATAGTGGCTCAGTAGCCGGAGATCCTGCACAGAAACAGTACTGTTACGATGCAGCAAGGCGATCCATTCAGGAACATTTAGATCAGCAAGGGATCTTGGCATCCGTTTCGATTGATGAAGGATTAATAGGCTGTTATCATACTACCTATTTAAAGGAACAGTCGACATCTGATATTGCCCTGATATCTACCTCGCAGTGCACTATTTCAGACTTTATTGCACAAGTGAATGCCGCATCCACCCCTTATGTCTTTATATCATCCATAAGGGGTTTGCAACTAACTGATGATATTCTTTGCAGAATAGAATCCTATCTGGATTTGGATATGATTGGGGCGGCCTGCACGAAACTGACTCGTAAACACCGCATCCTTTCACTTGGCGATACATTTCGCAATGGTCATATGCAAGGCTGTTACCACAATGTATACATTGAAGATACCGGTTACTGTGGACGAACCAGAATTGATCAATGCATTCCAATCTGCTCATCACAAGCATTTGCATGCAAAACTGATCTTCTAAAAGATTATCTTTCAAGCATTGATACCCATCCTATAACCTGTATTGATGAAATCATTGTAGGATTTTCTTTGTTTTTATTTGATCTCAAACTATATATTGCCGCCATTGCCAACATCGAGATCCGGACAGATCAAAAATATCATTGTCGGTTGAGTTCTGATTTTATTCAGGCAAATACAGATCGGTTGCAGACGGCATCTATGCTATATGCAGTTCCACCATATTACAAATACTAATAAAAGGCAAGTCTCACGACTTGCCTTTTACACTTTGCCCATCAACATCAAGAACCGCAGCACGAACTCGGAACTGAGTGATGACCTCCAACGATGAATATATAAACTTTTACAGATTCGCTGCCCCACCGGATATCGGTCTTTGGCTTCTCTTATAAACCACGACAAAATTGATTTATCTTCTGATCTCATCTGATCTCCATATACCTGCATAAAACAATTGGTTAGATTTGCAATCTCTGCATTGCCTCTCCAAGCTTTCTTAAGCCATCTGAATCGTGCAGCTAAGCCACTACTTGATACACTCTCTTCCAATCTTCTATGTTTAGCTCCAACATAATCATCTTCTATCACATCCGCATACTCCATAGCAACCAGTTCTGTCCACCAATCATGAGAAATGATCTGTTCATAATCCCCTCTGACAACAAGCGTTCTCAATGATCTGTTCATCACTGTCGCAAATCCCATATGTGAGCACTCTGTAATCGCCATTGCGAACGAATAACGCTGAATGTATGCACTCTCACCATATGGATGCATTTCACCGTCTGTCAATTCATATCGATGGCAATATAACAACGGTTTATTCTCTGAATCACCAGACTCCATCACCCCGATTGCGTGCACGAGTTTATCCGGCATCCACACATCGTCCTGATCCGAAAATGCCCAATAATCACCATCTTTCACCATGTGAAGCAATTTCAAAAAACTATACCCGTATCCTCTATTCTGATTGCGCCTGCTCTGTGCAGATCTTGTATCGTCCCAGACCAGATTTACAGTATCATTGTTTGCATATTGCTGTAATATCTCTACCGTCCGGTCAGAAGATCCATCGTCCCGTATATAGAGCCTTACATTTATCCGCTCCTGTTCCAATATACTCTCAATCTGCTGCCCTACATATTGTTCACCATTATATGTTGACATTAATACATTCACAATTTTCATAACTAAATTTTTCCTATCAACATCAATATGCGTAATACACATTCTACCTTTAGTTGTGGATTCCAGCGATGTGGATAAAACATCTTTCTCATGCCTGTTCCCAATGAATATCTCTCATTCACAAACCAATCACATATTGACGCCTGTTCCTTTGTCATAGAAAAAGAAGCATCTTCTATTTCTTTCGATGTGTATAATCGCTTAAATTCTCTTGCATTTCGTGTATAGAAATTATCTCCTCGAAGCAGCTTCAATCCATCAGGGATTTTCTTCATAAAATAAAAAGGAGATGCATTTTGTTTATGCTGTCTATGGACAACATCCACACATTCTCCTACCTTCCACGCACCAAATGTCTCAGCAATCATAGCTGCAAACCAATCATGATACTTCACTTTTCTGAAATCAGCCCGGATCAATTCTGTATACAGCGCCTTATTGATCACCATCGCAAAACCAAAGAACACATTTGATGCAAACATATTCATAAATTGAAATCTGTATGCCCCTACATGATATGGAATGGTATACATATATTGTTCTGACAGATCTTCATTACCTATCGCTACACCGCTATGAAAAAATGCCGGTCTGGACTTCTCTTGTGTATCGAGCCATTCAATCGCATGCTGCAGTTTCTCCGGCATCCAGTCATCATCCTGATCACAAAACGCCCAGTACTCACCGCTTTGAGACATTTCTAATAACTTCCGAAAGCTCAAGGCAAAGCCTACATTCTCCCCTGCCACCAGTGTGCAATAATGATCCATGGCATATTGTTCAATATATCTTCTGACAACATCTACGGTATGATCACTGGATCCATCATCCCTAATATAGAGATGGAAATCCTGATATGTCTGATTGCGAATGCTGTCAAGCTGCTCTTCTATATATTTCTCACCATTATAAGTAGATAATAATATGTTAATCATGTCTCATCGATCTCATTCTCAATTTCATTCATCTCATCTGTCTGGACCTTCTCGTTGATCGCAATCTGCTGTACCAGATCCTTTACCTTATTCTCCAGATCAGAAATCTCTATCGTCATCATAAACACTTTCAAAAGCAGGACTCCGATAATAAAGAAAAATACAAGGTTTGCCGGCGACATCATTCCCAAGCTTCTTGTCATCCAGTACACCAATTCCGGACACACCGACATAATGATCATCAAGATAGATAATACGATCCAAAAAAGAGCATATTCAATCTGCATCTTCGAATACCGTATCTTCCATACCACATACACTAAACTCAACACCGACATTGCTATCAATATCACACGCAAACCTATCGACATGCTCTACACCTACTTTCTCTTCATAATCACATGCTTCGTGTCACGCTTCCGAAAGCTCTGGATAAACAGGATCGATACCAGCATTCTAAACATATACAGAGCAGATCTGCTAAGACTTAAATAACTCGTCCCTGCAATCCGTTCATCCATCTCCACCTGCACCTCTGCAATACTGGCGCCCTGCTTCAGAAGATAGGAAATCGTATCCGGCTCCGGACCATAGTTCATATTGACTGCAAACTCTTTGATCATAGCCTTATTAAACATACGCATACCGGAGGTCGGATCTGATATCCGTCTGCCAGTTGTAAACGATATTGCCACTGTCAAAATTCTTGCACCGATCATACGAAGTGAATTCGGTTTCTTCTTGTTTACATAGCGGGAACCTATGACAATGTCATAACCCTGTTCCATCTTTTCAAGCATCGCCTTGATATATTCAGGCCGATGCTGTCCGTCTGCATCAAACTGCAGAACGCAGTCATAATCCTTCATATATGCATACTTCAATCCTGCTTGAAATGCACCTGCCAATCCCAGATTCACCGGCAGATCTATAATTTCAAAATGATTTCTATGACATCTCCTTGAAGTATGATCCGTAGATCCATCATTCACCACTACATAATCGTACTCAGGATATTTTTCTTTGATTGTATTCACCACTCTGATAATGTTATCTTCTTCATTATAAGCGGGTATCACCATCAGTAATTTCATACAGCCTCCATGTATGACAGTATTTTACACCAAATGCATACTTTATATATATTAGCACATACTTCTCTTTTATACAACCCATACAACGGAGTTGTAAGATATTTGTCACATATCATTTTTTACAATACCTAAGTTTTTCTTACATATTGTAACATCAATTGACACATTTTCCTACAGCGTGTATTATGGATATATCATGTATTTTGGGGAGATTGCATCGTGAAGAAGACAAAGAACTATATATACGGAATCTTATTATTGGCTGTACTTTCAACAGTTATGTTGGTCACTTACAAGGGGCAGATTGCACCTGAGCTGAGACATACCACCACAGCTTCTCTCTATCTGAATCATAAGACAAATGGTTCCATTACCCTTTCACAGGAAATGCCTGTTTTTTCAGAAACATTTCTATGTACAGTACCAAAATTAAAATCACTTGCCTTTCAATGTTCTGCTGCAGACACAGATCCGGCAGCCACATTATCGATAACAATATCGGATCCCGATAGCGGTACCATCTGCTATTCTGATTCTTTTTCCGTGGCGGAACATATCACTGCAAAAAAGAAACTTCTTAAGGTTATTTTCCCAAAGAAGTTGAAGGATTCAGCGGACAAGCTCTATACGATCACTTTCGCATTGGAGAATGCAGGTTCTACCGGTATTGTTTTCACCGCCAATCCAATGTTCGGGATCGTGCAGGATGATCATCATATCAATATCATCTATCAGATGCACTATGGAACAAATCAGTTCCTGTGCCGGTATTTTATTATAATCGCGGTTATATCGCTTTTCATGACTGCTTTATGTTATTATCTGCTGATCATTCGAAGAAGAAGAATTCGCAGAGCATTTTTCCCAATCTGTATTACTATGGGAATTTTGATATCATTAATCTTTATACCGCATGGCACACCGGATGAAACAAATCACATCTATACTGCTTATCGATATTCCAATATCATGACTTTTACACCTTCTGCCGATGAAGGTTTTATCAATATGCGTACATGTGATGCCATCTTAAACGATATGCTGGCAAATGACATTGAATCCAATTCCTACTACCAGCTGATGACCGAAACATGGATTCGTCCTTCTGATACGGATCTGATGCCTGTAGCATATGATGGATCTTCTCAGACCACATTAGGCTTTGCATATATCCCTGCAGCGATCGGCATATCTCTTGGCCGTCTACTTGGGCTGTCTGCTATGTTGACTCTGTACCTGGGACGATTCTGCAGTCTGTTCGCATACACCTGTCTGTGTTTGATTGCCCTTTCTATACTACCGTATGCGCATAATGTGTTCGGTATGGTCATGCTGCTTACCATTTCTATCCAGCAGGCGATGTCCATTTCCTATGATCCTGTGATATTAGGTTGTATGTTTATCTATATTGCCTTATGTTTGAAACTTGCTGCTGATAAAGAGCATATTACATTAAAAGAGCTGATTTCACTATTGATTCTCTGTGTTTTAGTGGCATTAAGCAAGGGCGGTGTATATATGCCTTTACTTCTGCTTCTATTATTAGTCTGCCGCAGCCATCCACTTCCTTTGCGGAACAAAAATGTGTTGATCGGTAGTGTATGTGGTTTGTTAGCAGTGATCACAGTGTTTATTGTCAAATATATCCCTATATTGTCACACTTGCTGAGTGCCCCTGCCGATGCCAGCACCACATATACATTGCGCTATTGTCTGGCACACCCGGCTAATGTACTCTATATCTTCTTTAACACCTTATTATGGGGCACTGAGAGACACCTGAAGGCATTGTTGGGATGCAAGCTGGCTTGGGAATCCATCAATGGCAGTTGGTGTTTCGCATTTGTGATTTTAATCGGTCTGCTGACGCTTACACAGATCAAGGAGGAACAAATGCAGATTGATCGTACCTGTCGCACTATATTTCTGATTGCATCCGTAAGCTGTATACTGTTGATCATGGCCTCAATGCTATTTGCATTTACCCCTACAGACGCAGTACGGATTGCCGGTGTACAGGGAAGATATTATTTGGGATTTTTCCCGATCATACTTCTATGCACTCCTTCTGATCGAATTGCAGCCAAAAAAAAATGTGCCAATCCGATCATGATGACAATGCTGTTTACAGAAGTGTTGATTTGTTCGCAGGTATTACCTCAGATTTTCTAGAATATAAGAATGGAGTAAATTATGGAATTAACAAACAGACTCAAGAATAAAATCAAACATACTTTTCACATCTTAAATGCAAATGAGATTGATATCTGTGGTGCAATGCCGGAAGATAAGAGCAAGAAGTTTTGGGGAGACTGGCATTATGCCAATGCCATGAAGCGTGAACTCTCTGCACTTGGCTACAAGGTCAATATTCTTACCAGGGAACACTGGTATGATGACAGTCTCGCCAAATATGTGATCGTACTGCGCGGAAAAAACCGGTATGAGGTGCCAAATAATCCAAAGGGGCGCAAATACATTATGTGGGGCATTTCTCATCCTGCTGATATTACAGTGGATGAGTGCAATTCCTATGATTTTGTATTCTTTGCCAGCAAGCGTATGCAGGAGCATTTTAAAACAGGATTGACCGTTCCTTCAGATATTATGATGCAATGTGCAGATGCTCAAAGAATGACTGCTGTGGACGGAAACCCAAAGGAATATGAATTATTATTCGTTGGCAACAGCCGGCATGTATACCGGCAGATCCTAAAGGATCTGCTTCCCACACCATATCAGCTGTCCGTATATGGTCGTCATTGGGAGAAGTTCCCGGTACAGGATTATGTGGTTGCCAAATATTTTCCAAATAGCAAAGTCGGACAGGCATATCATGATGCCAAGATCCTGTTAAACGATCACTGGGATGATATGCGGGAATATGGCATCATATCCAACCGTATCTTTGATGCCCTGCACGCAGGGGCCTTCATTATCAGTGATCATCTTCCTGAAATTGACTCTGTATTTGATGGCAGCGTCATCACATACACTGACCGCGAGGACCTCGCAAAGAAGATTGATTATTACATGCAGCATGACAAAGAGCGTGATACCCTTGCTAAAAAGGGACAGCAGATTGTTGTGCAGCAGCATACATTTAAGCAGCGGATGCAGGTAATGTCAGACTGCATCCGGTCGTTATAATCAAACAGCGTTACTTTTCTCGCTGCTTTTATATGCCCCTGACAGGATTCCTGCAATCCATGACGGCCAGAATTTTCGAAACATCTGATAATCTTCTTTCGTCCGTCTGTTATCCCCGATCACAGCTGATGTCTCGCTCTCTGTATGAATTCTATGTGACATCAGGCATCGGGGAATATATGCAAAACTTCCATCCTGCCTGCTGAGCCATTCCCATGTTTCCCAATCAAGATTACTTTTAAAATGATCCTCGAATAATTCTTCACGATGATTCTGTTGCATTACCTGTCTGATCAGCAACATATGATATGTTACCGTTGGACAGCTGATCGCATTGCCATACCGCAGCACCCATCGTTTTCTCCATTTTCGGTTCTGTACTTTTCTTTTTCTTAATGGATAAAGTAACACCCGCTTGATGCGCAGATTCGTTCTATTATCATATTTGATTCCATTCACCAATTCATAGTAGTCGCTGAACGCTATCAACGCACTTTTATCTGTTGCTATCCTGTTGCAAACTGTTTCTAAATAATCCGGTTCGTAGACATCGTCCTGATGTGCAATAGTGACATATTCTGTATCCGTCTGTGACAGTGCGTAATTCCAATCAGCCGCAATACCCGGCTCCCCTTCTCGTACCCTGTATGAAATATCATACTTCTGACATAATATTTTCAGGTATTCACTCGGCGTTGATGTCGTCAATATAATCTGACACGGCACAGTCTGATTTTTCAAGGACTGAATGCAATCCTCTAAATATTGGCTTTCCTGATATGCACATATTACAAACGTATGATTCATCTCTTCTTCCCCACAATCTTAGTATACTTTCCATAATAGGTGTGTCCGTTCATTTTCCAATACGATCTGACCTTATAATAATAAGTCTGCCCTTTCTTTGCCTTCGTATCCCGGTAGACCGTACCGTTCTTCACCGTTGCGATTGCCTTGTACTTGCCATTTGCCTTCGTGCTCCTATATACCTTATAGCCATTCGCACCATACTCGCCTGACCACGACAAACTGATCCCCTTCGCAGACCTTTTTGCAGCCAGTGTACCTGCTGTACTGCATGGTCTTGCCACCATGACTTCGTAGAGCATATCGCCGTGATTCTTCTGGCGTTCTACCGTGATCAGAGTTCCGTTTCCCTGATACATATCCACATGGTAAATACCCTTATATCGTCCATTCTGTCCGGAAGCATCACATTCAAATACGAGATCACCCGGAAGCAGCTTTGATGTACTGACATCGCCCTCATACATCATATAGCCATTCGCAACACACCACTTTGCCAGATCTGCTGCCGTCGGAGCCCAGCCACCATTTTTATTTAACAGTTTACCGGCATCTCTGTATGCTCTCCACACAAATGAGCTGCAATCGTAGTAACCATCCTGCATACGCTTTGCCTGCGAATAAGTAGATCCAAAATGTTCAATGTCATAACGAAGAGCCTTGATCGCCGTCTTGTATGAGACTCCGACTTCATAAGTCAGTGCAAATTCTCCAACAGTTGCCGTGATCGTTGCCGATCCATTTCCCTTTGCCTTGACCTTTCCCTGTGCATTGACAGAAGCCACAGCAGGGTTACTGGATGACCATGACACAGCTTCGCCGGCATAAGTGCCATTCAATCGTAGCTGCGCAGATTCGCCTTTATACAAAGCCAGCATACTGTAACCGGGCATCCAGCGAAGCTGACTCCTATCTGCATTGTAGGATTCTAAATCTGCCGCACTTTTTTCATGACGATCAAAATAAAGCTCCCTAAGCACAACCGGTACCGTAAACAGCTTATCCCCAACCATGATCGTTATTGTATAGCTGCCAGCAGCACTTGCCTTTAACGAAACATAACTGCTGCTAAAGCCTTTCTGATAGGCTGCCACGAGACCCGGTGCACTCGATACTACTGATACAACCGCATCCCCCGGCACATTTGTGATTTCCAGACTCGATAAAGTATAATATCCCTGATACATTGTCTCACCGTACAGATTCTGCGAGATTGATGGTGTCGTAACCTGTGGCACATAAATATACACTGTTCCAGAAATCGTATATCCTGATATATCTGTACCCGTTACCTGGATATATGTCTGTCCCACACCTGTTACGGTGATCGCACCTGTTGCAGACACTACCGCAACAGCCGGATCATTACTTGTATAAGTCACCGCCGCAACCTGCGCTGCATCACTGTATGTGATCTGATAGGACTCCCCAGGCTGCAGGATCAGATTTTTTCCATTCTCATTCACTTGAATGCTTGAATATCCATATCCATAATCATATGTCCATCCATAATTATAGGCAGCCGCATGCTGCACACTACCCGCTGCCAGCAGCACACCAAGTGCTGTCACAGCCAAACTTCTCATTATCTTCCTCATATCGTATATCCGCCTTTCGTTTTCTCTACCGAATATTATCATATATACTACATCTTAATTCTTATTTTTTCAACTTTTACATCAGCCCCAAAACAAATACAAAATCAACCATGACAAATTGGTATTGACATCTTTATATATTAGCAGTATACTAATATATGTAATTGGTCGACGAGGCCATCAACGAAAAAATCATTTGACCGACGAGGTCTCTCTGGATTACCAGAGCAGGGTACGGTTAGCACCGTACCCTTTTCATATACTATACCAAGGAGGCTACTATTTGAAAGAATACCTAAAAGCACAGAACAAGACAAGTGACGCTGTTATTTCTAATTTATTCAGCACAGATGAACTTGAACGTTTTTCCAAGTCTGATTATCGTTGGGCTGCTAGCAGAAGCAAACTATATAGCCATCGCCAAATAAAAAAAGGCGAAGTTTACCAATTTGAGTTTGGGAAAAACTATCAACCCGAAATGTCATATGAGCATAGAGGTCTTGTCATCGGCGTCAAACAAAAATTACTCTATGTGTTGCCTATCTTCTCATACAATCCCACTAAACATCCTGATATCTATCACCCTATTGATTATCCACAATCCAAGAGTGATCTGTTTCTTCTTAAGAGTGAAGAATTTTCATTTGTAACACACCATTCCGTTTTGAAACTAAATGATCTCCGCACAATCAGCATCAATAGAATACTATATCAACATTCCGGAACGATTCCACCCTCCTCCACTACATATAAGAAGATCGAAGAACTGGTCCTCCAAAAATATTTTCCCTGCTTTTTGTATGATTTCACCCAAATGCAACAAAAACTAATCACGATAGAAACATCCCTGAAAGATAAGGAGCGGGATATAGAATCTCTCTCATCAGAAAATCAGAAATTGAAACACCAGTTGAAAATGATACAAAACTAATCCCTCTACCCTTCCTGCAGTTCATCCAGATTCTTCCCATATGCCGGAAGAAACTCTTCCATAAAGATCCCCAGCTCCGGCACATCCTCCTGCATCTTAAGCAGTGATGCGTAAATTGTCTGCTTTGCACTCGAAAACTCTTGATTACCTGCTGCCAGCTCCTCCATACATTTCATATATGCCGACAATTTATCTGCCGCTTTTTCAAGCTTCCACAAATACATATCCTCTTCCTGCTTGAAGAAAATATCCTGATATGCTGCCCGCATGTCCTCCGGCAGCATCGCCAACATCCGTTCACAAGCCTCATCTTCTACACCATGAAACAACTGCTTCATCTCCTTGCTTGAATACTTGATCGGGGTGGGCATATCACCGGTGATAATCTCAGAAGCATCATGATAGAGTCCGATCAGTGCAGCGCGTTCTGCATGCAACTGCTTCCCACATCTGGTATTTCCGATCACTGCCAGTGCGTGTGCGAGAATACTGACCTCAAGGGAATGTTCACTTAAATTCTCTCTTCTTGTATTATGCATCAAAGCCCATCTCTCTATATATTTCATTCGTGTGATCATCGCATAGAAATTACTCATATTGTACTTCTCTCCTCTTTCATTAGTTTCTGATTAGGCAATTGCGAAATTCTCAATTACGATTACGACTATGTGCATATTGCATGATGTATAAGCAGGTACTTGAAGAACGCCGGTACTTGCAATGAGCACTTAGCGAAGTATTTTTGAGCTTAGTGCGAATGTACACCTGTGCACTTGGCAAGGTATTCTCGAGCCTAGTGCACATGGTGTTACATTGCTTAGTACCGCTGCGTGATGAAGTAGCGAGAGCGTGCCTGCGATACATTGTGCAATATGCACATAACATCAACATCTTCAAGGAGTTTCGCAATTGCCTAATTAGTTTCTGATATATCTTATACGCAACAAAGGACTGCCGCATATGCAACAGTCCCTTCGTGTCATACTTTTAGTATTAATTCAATGGCTTCAGATCATAGCCCATCTTCTTAATTACCTGCATTGTCTTGCCTCGCATTTCTTCAGCTTCGAATACAGACAACATCAGATCCTTGTCAAACTTATTGTTCAGCAGGAAGTTCAGCCAGTCTTCAATATATGCCTTCACATACTCAATATTCTCTTCCGTAGGTGTCGTCAGATACTGACCGATATTGTCAATATACTCTACAACACTTGGTTCCTGTGGCTTATCACTGACTGCTGTTGTGCTGCTCTCATCTGACAGTTCGATTACCTTACCGGTCTTCGTAATGATAACCTTCTTGTTCGGTGCAGAAGCCTTTGGTGCAGCCTGTGTCTTTCTGGCAATCATCAATTCTACCACACGGATCAGACATGCCACAGAATAAGTAACCTCTTCCGGAGACTGCTTATCCTTGCCTCTCTCGATATACTGATACCATAACCAATCAGACTTGCAAAGCAGATCTGCCATCTCCTCATTGGACATCAATCTCTTGTATTCCTGATTCTCTGACTGTCCGCCACCGCCGAACTTGCCAAAGCCAAACTTACCTGAAGACTGTGTCTGTGTCTGTGCCACTGCATCATATTTGGATGGCAGGTGCACATCTGCAAATGTCTTAGCAAAATACTGCTCTGCCTTCTTCTGATCGTAGCTGCTGCCCAAGATCGTAGTTTTCGGATTATCTACACCATGTGCGATCATATCTCTGGCCGCTAAGAATACCAGATGCTTCTGTCTGTCCTCTAAAAGCTTCTTGATCTCATAGTTCGTCTTACTCTTCTCAAGAATAGAATTCTTACGAACCTTGAAAGCACGGATCTTCTCCTTAATACTGAAAAACAGCTTCAGCAGAGACGGATTCGCATTCACATAATCACCGATCCAGTTCAGCTCCACATACTGATGTTCAATCTTGTTCGAAATCTCATATACATTATATCCATCAAAGATAACATTCAATGTCGTATAGAGAAGCTCGAGGATCTCATACTTCTCTTCCCAGGATCTACCGGATACATCCTGATTCACCAGATCCTTAATGCCACATTCATAGAATACAAGATTGTATTCGTATAAGCCTTCAAATACATTGTTCTTGTCAGCCAATGCACTGCCGACACCGAGAACCTGAATATTCTTCTTCATCTCCGGCTCATTCTCAATGTACTGGTATACCTTCTTGACAAATGCAGATACCTCACCGATCAAAGTATCGATACGCTTGTTGTATACATCCTGCTTTGAGATTGCGGAAATAATATTCCTGCTCAGCACATTTGTATCCTGCGTAGAATTGCAGTTTCTGATCAGTTCTCTAAAGCTGTCATACACACGGATATTGTCTACCGGAATATGCTCTGCATTCAGACTATAAAACTCAAATGTCTTATCATAGCTCTTCATCGCAATAAAAGCATTGAACAGACCGATAGAGAATTGAATCTTGTAGTCATTACCTACATTCTCATCTTCAACTGTGTAATCATACAAAACCTCAAGGTTATTGAGATATGCTTCTGAATTGGAAAGACTGGCCGGCAGGTTCATCTCCATCACAACATTCATAAGATCCAGATAACCCATCACTGCCTTATCAAAATACTTCGGTCTGTCATCGATCTCAACGATCTGATAGTATGTATTGATCAGGAGCGGAGCAATTCTCTCACCGATCAATCTCATTGCATCACCGAACTGCTCATTCTGATATAAGTAGATCAGCCATACACTGTATCGGTAAATACCCGCTGTCGAGATCGTGGCATCCGTATTCGCCGGATCAATATCTCCATATACAAACTTAAACAATGGCTCGATCCACTCTTCAATCTCATACTTACCTGTCTGCTTGATATTCTCCTCTACAAACTCAGCCAGCTCATAGAGCTTCGAGCACTGTGCCTTTACATCCTCATCTACCATCATAGCAGATAAATCAAAATTGTTATCCTTCAGATAGTCAATGACTAATGTATAAAAACCTTCTTCTACCTGTTCGTTCAAGAAACGAATCAGCATACCCTTGTTGCTGGAAGCAGCAATACTAACTACATTATATTCGCCTCCACCAGCGATATTTGCTGGTAATGCCATAACAAACGCCTCCTTTATAAAATATTATAGCCAGATGAAAAGCACGAATCACATTCCACTCCGACTTTTACTCTGGCTATAATTCTAACACAAATCAAATTGTGTTTCAACGCAAAAAATTGACTTTTCTGTGAAAACCTTATAATCGGCATTGTGCATAATCACCACGATTTTTTACACAATCCATCTTCCTATTTTTGTGCATTTTTATAAAGATTATGCCCTATGCATTCAACTGTGCCTTAAAGGTTCTGATATAATCCTGGATCACAGCCGGCTCATACATATTCTCCTCCATCAATCTGATAAAATGGGATCCGACAATACATCCATCTATGGTATCCTTTAATGCCTCGACATCAGCCGCAGTACGGATACCGAAGCCCATCATCACCGGTACCTTTGCATGTGATTTTACTTCTTCCAGATAAGCTCTGACATTCTTATGGAAATCAGCTTCCTGTCCGGTCACACCCATAGAAGATACACAATACACGAACCCTTCTGCATCCGAAAGAAGCATCGGCAGTCGGTTCTTTGATACCGGAGACACAAGTGGAATCAGCTTTGGTGCGCCCGCCTTCCCTAAGAATTCTCTGATCTCATATTGTTCCTCATAAGGCAGATCCGGAATGATAAGTCCATCCACGCCGCTCTCAATACAGCGGTCTATAAATGCTTCTACGCCATAATGCAGCACCGTATTGTAATACATCATGAATACAATCGGAACCTGACAGTCCATTCTCACATCCTCTATAATTTCAAAAGCCACCTTCAGATTACTTCCCTTCTGAATGGCACGATACGATGCATCCTGAATCACCGGTCCGTCAGCAACCGGATCCGAAAACGGTACACCAAGCTCGATCACATCCACACCGGCCTCTGCCTGCAGTCTGATAATATCTGCTGTTTTTCCAAGTTCCGGAAGTCCGGCTGTCATATATGTAATAAACGCCTTCTCGCCTTTTGCCTGTAACTGTTCCATTCTGTCTGTTAATCTGTTCATTACCGGACACCGCCCTTCTCTTCAATATATTTTGCAATGGTATTTACATCTTTGTCGCCACGCCCTGAAAGACATACGATCACGATCTGATCCTTCGTCATATTCTTGGTCAGTTTTGGCAAATATGCCAGCGCATGTGCACTCTCGATCGCCGGAATAATTCCCTCAAGTCTGCAAAGCTCAAGGAGTGCCTCCATTGCTTCTTCATCTGTCACACTATCATAGGTTGCCCGTCCGATATCATGAAGATATGCATGCTCCGGTCCAATACCCGGATAATCCAGACCGGCAGAAATGGAATATGCCAGTTTGACATTACCATCATCATCCTGTAAAAGATAGGAACGCATTCCATGCAGCACACCCGGCTTGCAGTCCGGAATAAACGCAACAGCATGTTCTCCGGTCGAAATGCCATGACCTGCTGCCTCCACGCCATAAAGCTTGACATCCGGTTCATCCATAAACGCTGCAAACATACCGATGGAGTTGGAACCACCGCCACAGCATGCCACAACGGCATCCGGAAGCCTTCCCTCTTTTTCAAGGCATTGCTTCTTAGCCTCACGGCTGATAATGCTCTGAAACTTCTTTACAATCTCAGGGTATGGGTGAGGGCCAACTGCCGAGCCCAGCACATAAAATGTATCCTCTGCCTCTTTCGCCCAGGTTCTGATCGCCTCATTTGTCGCATCCTTTAATGTATTGCTGCCCGATGTAACAGGTACCACCTTCGCACCAAGCATTTCCATACGCAGTACATTCAACTTCTGCCTTTCAATATCCTCTGCACCCATGTAGACCTTGCATTCCATATCAAACAAAGCTGCACCTGTCGCCGTTGCTACACCATGCTGTCCTGCTCCGGTTTCCGCGATCACCTTTGTCTTTCCCATACGCTTTGCCAACAAAATCTGACCAATCACATTATTGATCTTATGTGCACCTGTATGATTCAGATCCTCGCGCTTCAAATAGATCTTCGGCCCATATTTTTTCGTCAGCTTTGACGCAAAATACAGTGGATTCTCCCTACCGACATACTCCTTCATATAATAATTATATTCGTCCCAGAATGTCGGATCTGCAATCGCCTCCCGGTATGCCGTCTCTAATTCATTCAATGTGTTCATCAATGATTCGGACACATACTGTCCGCCAAATTCTCCATACTGCTTGTTGTTCATTTTCTTATCCTCTTTATCTCGTTATTCATTTCTCGTCGTATACTTTTTTCCAGCTTCTTGCCTGCTCAAACGGATTTTCTGACTGCATCAAAGCCGTCCCCACCAGCAATGCATCCACATTACATTCCCTAAGAAACCGTATATCTTCGTCTGTCGTCACACCACTCTCTGATACAAATACACTGCCCTTTGGTGCCATGTCCCGAAGTCTTTTTGTTGTATTCAGATCAATTGTAAAATCCTTGAGATTTCTATTATTCACACCGATGATATCCGCACCTAATTTCACCGCCCGCTGCATCTCATCTTCATCATGCACTTCTAACAAAACATCCATGCCCAGATGTTTTGCCAGCTTCTGAAAGTCTGTCAACTCCTCATCCCCGAGTATCGCAGCGATCAGCAAAATGGCATCTGCTCCAATCGTTTTTGCCTCATAAATCTGATACTCATCAATAATAAAATCCTTTCTGATCATCGGCAGATCTGTCATCTCGCGGATATCCTTAAAATACTCAACGCTGCCATCAAAATGATCTTCTTCTGTCAGACAGGATATCGCATCCACTGAGAAACTATACTGTCTGATCCGATCAGGCAGATCGACCACACTCTTAATCTCTCCCATGCTCGGAGAAGCATTTTTGAATTCCCCAATGATCGAGAGTCCCTTCTTAGAAAGTGCCTGTCTGAATCCACAGCTCCTTCGCATGGAAATACTCGCAAACCGGATCATTTCTCCCTCTGTGATAATCTCCTTCTGTGCCTTTAACCGAACCTTCTTGTCCGCTACGATTTCATCAAGTATCATAGTACCATCTCCTTCCCATACCAATAAAATACTACATTTTCAGGAAGTTCTCAACCATCTTCTTTCCATGCTCCGTATAGATGGATTCCGGATGAAACTGAATGCCGATCACCGGATATTCTGTATGTGCGATCGCCATAACCTCTCCATCCTCCGTGCGGGCTGTCACCTTAAGAAACTGTGGCAGCGTATCTTCATACACAGCCAGTGAGTGATAACGGGCAACCTTGATATGCTGCGGGATTCCTTGAAAAATACCCTGTTCATTATGCGTGATCACCGACTGTTTTCCATGAAACAGTTCCTTTGCATAGCTGACCGTCGCCCCAAATGCTGCCGCTATACTCTGATGTCCAAGACAGATGCCAAGGATTGGCTTCTTATCATAAAATTGTCTGACTACCTCCATGCAGATCCCGGCCTCCATTGGTGATTTCGGTCCCGGTGATAATACGATGCGATCCGGATTCATCTGTCTGATCTGCTCAATTGTGATCTCGTCATTACGCACCACCCGGATATTCTCATCAAACACACCGATATACTGATATAAATTATAGGTAAAAGAATCATAGTTATCTATCAACAGTATCATTGTCTCACCTCCAGTGTCACATCGTCCATCAGTGTCTTTGCCAATGCCCGTGCCTTGTTACAACACTCTTCATATTCCTTTTCCGGAATGGAATCCGCTACAATGCCGGCTCCCGCCTGCAGATACACCTGCTCTCCCTTTTTGATCATAGTCCGGATCGTAATACAGAAATCCATATTGCCATGAAAATCAATATATCCAACAGCGCCTCCATACAGGCCTCGTTTCACATTCTCAAGTTCATCTATGATCTCCATCGCCCGGATCTTCGGCGCACCTGACAGAGTTCCCGCCGGCAGAAATGCATTGATCAGATCCACCGGATGATAACTTCCTTTCTTCTTGCCCTCAACCATAGATACGATATGCATCACATGAGAATATTTCCGGATCTTCATAAATTCTGTCACCTTGACGGTACCAAACTGTGCAATCCTGCCCATATCATTTCTCGCCAGATCCACCAGCATGACATGTTCTGCACATTCCTTTTCATCTGCCAGAAGCTCCCGGATCAGCTTCTCATCCTGCACATCATCTTTTCCTCTTGGTCTCGTACCTGCGATCGGACATGTATATACACGATTCTCTTTCTGTTTTACAATCATCTCCGGCGAGCTGCCAATCACTTCGCAATCGCCGTAATTCATATAATACAAATACGGCGAAGGATTAAGGCTTCTAAGCTCCCGGTACAACGAGAATCCATCCCGTTTTGTCTTAACTGTCCACCTCTTAGATAATACCGTCTGAAAAATGTGTCCCTCTTTAATATAGCGTTTGATCTTATTCACCTTTTCACAATACTGCTCCAATGTGTCTGAAGTTCCAACAAGAATGCCATCATGAGCCTCCCTGCAGTATGCCGGCACCTCCTTCACATGTGCAAACGCATCCGTAAGCATCTGCGTCATCTTCTCATACGCACGCTTTTTACCCTCCTCATCAGAATCTTCTACAACCACCGCCGTCAGCGTCTCCGCCTCATGATCCATCACTATACATTCTGTCACAAGCATTAACCGAATGGTTTCAATACCGATCTCATCCGGATTCTCATCCGGAAGCTTTTCCTTATATTTTACAAAATCATATCCAAGTGCACCAACCAGGCCTCCGGTAAACGCAAGTTCGGTATCCGGATTGTCTACCTGATATCTGTCATAAAGTAGTTTTAAACAATCAACCGGATTGCCCTTCAGCGCTTCTGTTTTTCCATCCCGATAGGCAACAAGCAGAGTCTCCATTCCACAGGATGTGATATACGCCTCCGGTTCCTGTCCCATAATGACATATCGGTCATACTGTTTGTCATAGCTCTCCAGCAGGAACCCTTTTTTTCCGAGTCCTACAAAACTCTGATAAATCTGCACTGCGGTCTCATCAATAATACTTACCGTCTTTTTGTATATGTGTTTCTCCATCTTCTTCTCCTTTCCCTGACAATAAAAAATAGGCGTTTGCGAAACTCTCAATTACGATTGCGACTATGTGCATATTGCACAATGTATAAGCAGGCACTTGAAGAACGCCGGTTCTTAACGAAGTCAAGCTACCGCATTGACTGAGTTTAGCACCGCTGCGTGATGAAGTAGCGAGAGCGTGCCTGCGATACATTGTGCAATATGCACATAACATCAACATCTTCAAGGAGTTTCGCAATTGACTAACAATAAAAAAATAGGTAATAAAAAATCCCTGACAAACAACTGTCAGGGACGTATGATCACGTGGTGCCACCCTTTTTCACAGCACCTTACATGAATGTACGGATATTTCTTGCTGCGATAAAATAAAAAACGCATCTTCCGTAATCGGAAAACACGCCACCAATTAATCTACAGCTGTACATCTCACAGATACTGCCTCAAATGATACAGAAGCATATGCCTCGATATCCTGCCCTTATAACGTAGGGATACGGCTCCGGCTACTATATGACTACGAACTGTCACGCTTCACCTGGCATCTCACAAATCCATTCACCTAAAAGATACCGTCTGACTCTCAGCATATGTCAGGCTCTCTGTACAGCATGGCTTCTAAGCTACTCCTTTTGATCTTCGACTTTATGTTATGAACTTTAAAACCTCCCTAAGTGTAATACGGCACGGGAGGTTTGTCAAGCATTTATTTTTTCTTCAGGGATTCGCTCTTATTGGCCGGAAATGACTTCTTATTCTTCGCAGCTTCGGCAGCCTCTCTCTCCTTGCGTTCCTTTCTGGTCGTATACCGCACCTTATAACCATCCTTCGGCTGATCCTTGCGTACAGTCTTCGTTGCCTGTTCGATTGCTTTTTGATCCTCTTTGTGTTTCAGGTAAAAGAAACCTCCAAAAAATAAAATGCCACAAGCTGCACTTCCCCAGCCGAACAGATCCCGTCCACCGATCACAACGATCAACAGGCCTGCCACTATGATCATAACAGCGCACTGTAGATAGTTACTCTCAGCTGCCGTCATATCTCTCTTAATTATCATGCTCTATTCCTCCAATAGTTCTCTTACTTTCTTTTTATTATATCTTTTTTTTATAGCGGAAGCAATTCTATTTTCTTGCTTTTTTGTGAATTTCGTATTAAAATTGGATTATCAATTTGATAATAAAGGAGTGGTATTATGGCAAAAGGTGGTTTATTGGGAAAGCTTCTTACCGCAGCCGCATGTGGTGCAGCAATTGGTGGAGCATGCTATATGTTCAGAGATAAGATCAAAGAAAGCAAGATATACGAGGATTTAAAGATTGACGATAAGCTGATGACACTCAGAGATCTCTTTGCAAAAGATATCGAGGACGAAGAAGACTATTTTGACGAGGATGAATATATCTTTGAAACAGACGACACGGCTACGGAATCTGATGATAACGCATCCCGCAGTTATGTTTCACTGAACACAATGGAAACAATTTCAGAGGATGATGTGACAGATTCAGAAAACGAAGAATCGGTTCCGGAGCCGGAAGCAAGTGATAACAGTACAGACGACAGCGTACCAACAATCTCCCTTCACGCTGAAGCACCAAGCGATGACAAAGGCGAAACACCCTCGGGCTACGACATGGAGGGATTATCAGATGTATCCGAGGATCCGGACGTTTTGATGGAGATGACGAAGTTAGATGCAGAGCCATCCGACATGTAATTTCATGTCATATTGCATATCAAAAGGAGCAGCACATCACATGCTGCTCCTTTTGCTTTCCTATACATTATCATACGCAATGATCGCTTTCAATTCTCCCACATCAAATGTATATTTCGTGTTGCAGAAATGGCAATTCACTTCGATTGGTTTGCCCTCATCGATCATTTCCTGCAATTCTTTCTTTCCAATACTGGCAATCGCATTTTCTACGCGTTCCTTAGAGCAGTTACATGCATACTGTGTTTCGATCTTATCATGAATGACCATGTCATAATCCTGAAACAATGCCTCCATCATAGTCTCCGGCACCATGCCTTCCTCCATCAGACTCGTGATGGATGCAAATGCAGCCAGACGAAGTTCCAGCATATCAACCAGTGCATCCATATCCACGCCCTTATCCTCGTCCGGAAGCATCTGAACAATAAAGCCACCCGCCTGTTTTACGCTGTCATCCCTATCGACCAGCACCCCAAGACAGACTGCAGTCGGAATTTGCTCACTCACCGCAAAATAGGATGTCAGATCTTCTGCAATCTCACCGGTCACCAGATTTGTCTGTCCCACATAGGGTTCCTTCAGGCCAATATCCTTGATCACATGCAGCATACCGTTTCCCAGGGCACCGCCGACATCCAGCTTGCCATTTTCTTTCGGTGGCAGTTCAATAGACGGATGCTGCACATAACCTTTGACATTTGCCTTTGCATCCGCTGTCACAACCAATCCGCCGATCGGACCATCGCATTGGATCTGTAATGTCAGAACATCCGAATCATTCTTACACATAGCTCCCATCATTGCCCCACCGGTCAGTAATCTACCAAGTGCAGCCGTTGCCACGCGGCTTGTATCATGTATCTGTCTGGCTTTCTCCACCAACTCTTTCGTTGTTGCAGCAAAAAAACGCACCTGTCCCTGTGCTGCTGTACCTCTGATAATATAATCTCCCATCTCTATATCCTCTCTTTCCTGATTGCCATACCATATATCACTACTTACTCTGCCGGCCGCTTTGTACACTCTCTTGCAATCACATAAACTCTTTCGCTGTCATCCGTTGCCGGTTCATGCGTAAACGCATCATACATCGCAACATAGTTTAATCCCGACTGTTCTATCAATGTATGCATTTCGCTGATCGTATATCCTCTCTGATAATGAGACTCCTGAAACTTGCTGTACCTGCCATCCGGATCCTGCACAAAGATACTGAGATTAAATTCATTGATCTGTGTATCAGGATCATATAGATTATCCCAGATAAAGCTCATGGTCTCACGATCCTCGGCAAATGTCTGATCCGCCAACTCTTCTCTATAATACCGCTCCGGATGGAAATCAAAGATCAGGATTCCGCCCGGATCCAGATAATTGTCTGCCAGCTTCATCACCTTCAACAGTTCAGAAGGATCCGTGATGTAATTCATGCTGTCACACACACTGACCACTGCCGCCACGGTTCCATATAATTCAAATTCACGCATATCCTGTTCCAAATACAGGATCCTGGATGCTTCACACATCCGGTCTTCATTCTCATATTCACGCATTCTGGCAATATCCAGCATGTCCATGGAATTATCAATGCCGATCATATCATAACCTGCCTTACTAAGCAGTCTCGTCATCGCACCGGTCCCACATCCAAGCTCAGCAACAATCCCTTCATTTACACCATATTCATGTAAAATTCCTATCAGATACTCTGCCCATTCCTCATACGGAACATTATCCATAAAGGCATCGTATACTTCGGCAAATGATGTATACGCCTCCATATCCACACTCCATTCTCTGTATCATACAACTGTGTTTCCTCTGATTCCACAATTTCAATCCATCCTCAACACATACGGTATCATTTGAAATTATAATTAAATTATGCTATATTACCTACATACTTTTGCATTTTAACATGTATCCTTGTGATACTCAAGCATTCAAAAAGGGACACACAATGAAATCACACACATCCCATAACAAACGAATATCAACTTACTGGGTCACATATCTGATTTTGATCTGTTGTTACATTGCATTGGTCGTATTTTTTAGAACAGCCGGCACACTAAAACTTTACCAGACAGACGATGTATCGGCACTGTCGCAGAAAGACATCGGACATTTCACGGAATGCACACTGAATCAGTTAATCTATACCGGAATTGATTATTTACGAGATGGTGCTGTAGTCGGTGGGTATTATTATTATGACATGCATACCCCTTCCGGCACAGAACAGAAACCGGAATACATGCTGGTTCTCGTATCCGGTGATCAGCCGCAGGATGTATTGACCCAATATACCGCCCGTTTCCGCATCCTAAAAACCAGTTGTGCAGAAGAGGTTCTCAATCAACTGGCATCCAATACAGGCATCCCAAACAGCGAGATTGATCAACTGTTTGGTTCTGCTTTGCTTCTAAGTGAACCGGACTATCCTGCCAATGCGATCCATCTGATCAGGATCGTCACATATGGCATCGCTGTATTACTGCTTGGAATGTTCATCCGGTTATTTCAAATGACCGGGCAGGCCACAAAAAAGCTTCCGTAGTTTTGCATCTATGCCGAACCCGGAAGCTTTTATTGATTTACTGTGTGCCGTTTCTCTTTGCACGCATACGCATTGTTGGATCTAATATCTTCTTTCTGATACGGATATTCTCTGGTGTGATCTCTAAGAGCTCGTCGGTATCTATAAACTCCAACGCCTGCTCTAAGCTGAGAATCTTAGGCGGTGTCAGCTTGAGTGCTTCATCCGCACCGGAAGAACGGGTATTTGTCAACTGCTTTTTCTTGCAGACATTGACCTCAATATCCTCGCCTCTTCCATTCTCTCCAATCACCATACCACCGTATACCTTCTGTCCCGGTCCCACGAATAATGTACCTCTCTCCTGTGCATTAAACAGACCGTAGGTAATGGTCTCACCTGACTCATAAGCAATCAAAGATCCCTGCTTACGATATACCATATCTCCCTTGTATGGAGCATATCCATCAAAGATCGTATTGATCACGCCTGCTCCCTTTGTTGCGGTCAGGAAATTGCCGCGGAATCCGATCAATCCTCTTGCCGGGATTGAGAACTCCAGTCTGGTTGTCCCATCATTGGATGGCGACATGCCCTGCAGCTCGCCCTTACGCTCATTTAACATACTGATCACGGTACCGGAGAACTCTTCCGGCACATCAATATAAGCCAGCTCCATTGGTTCAAGCTTATGACCCTTCTCGTCCTCTTTATAGATAACCTCTGCCTTGCTGACAGCAAATTCATAACCCTCTCTTCGCATGTTCTCGATCAGCACTGACAAATGCAGTTCACCACGTCCGGATACCTTAAATGCCTCTGTTGTATCGGTCTCTTCAACCCGCAGGGATACATCGGTATTCAGCTCCCGAAACAGCCTGTCACGAATATGTCTCGAAGTCACAAACTTACCTTCCTGTCCTGCTAACGGAGAATCATTGACAATGAAATTCATAGAAATGGTAGGCTCAGAAATCTTCTGGAACAGGATCGGCTGTGGATTATCCACTGCACACAGGGTATCTCCGATATGAATATCTGCAATACCTGAAATCGCAACGATCGCACCCACGGTCGCCTCATTTACCTCCACACGGTTCAGCCCTTCAAATTCATAAAGCTTACCGATCTTTACCTTCTTCATCTTTGACTCATCATGTGCATTGACCAGCAACACATCCTGATTGAGCTTCAGCGTACCGTTGTCAATACGACCTACACCAATACGGCCTACATACTCATTATAATCGATCGTACTGATCAATACCTGTGGATCTGCATCCGGATCTCCCTGTGGAGCTGGGATATAATCAACGATCGTATCAAACAACGGCTTCATATCCACACCCGGTTCATCCATGTTCGTTGTCGCAATACCGGTCTTAGCAGAAGCATAGACAAATGGACAATCTAACTGCTCATCTGTCGCATCCAGCTCCAGCAGCAGCTCTAACACTTCTTCTTCCACCTCATCCACTCTGGCTTCCGGTCTGTCTATCTTATTCACACAGACAATGACATGAAGATTCAGCTCTAATGCCTTCTTCAACACGAACTTAGTCTGTGGCATTGCCCCTTCAAAGGCATCCACTACCAAAATAACACCATCTACCATCTTCAACACACGCTCAACCTCACCACCGAAGTCCGCATGTCCAGGTGTGTCAATAATATTGATCTTCACACCATTATAGGTAACCGCTGTATTCTTTGACAAAATCGTAATACCACGCTCACGCTCGATATCATTCGAATCCATGACACGCTCTGCCACTTCCTGATTCTCACGGAACACACCGCTCTGCTTTAAGAGTTCATCCACCAGTGTTGTCTTGCCATGATCAACATGGGCAATGATTGCAATATTCCGAATATCATCTCTCGTTATCTTCATGAAATTATCCTTCCTTCGCATTTTTTTCACAACGGATAACATTCTAGCACACAAAAGATCAGTATGCAAGAAAAAAGGCAGTAAAAACTGCCTATTTCATCATAGATACACCCTCATACTGCTTGAGCGTCTCATAGATTTCAGGAAATGCTCTCTTGAGAAACAGAGGTTTAAAATCTCTATCTAAAAAACAATGTTCCGTTCTCGCTGTGTTATGCAGTTCCCCTGTCTTAGGATTCTCTATTCGATAGGACACTGCAAATTTCACACCAGACAGTTTCTCCAGAGTGGGTACGATCCGGACGGTTTCTTTAAACTTCGTCACCACCCGATAGGTACACGAAACTGACAGAACCGGAACTATGATCCCCATTTGTTCCATCTTGCCGTAATCAAGTCCTATCTGTTCCATCCAGTCAAGGCGGCATTCCTCCAGCCAACGAATATAGTTGGAATGATGTACAATCCCCATCTGGTCTGTTTCGTAATACTGTGCTGTTCTTAAGAAGGGTCTATACTCCATTTTTCTTTGCTTCCTCCTTCTCCTTTAGCACCATTGCCACAATCGGATCAACTGCATCCGCATCCGGAAGCGGAGGGGTATAAACTGCATTCAGCCATTTTGCCTCTTCCTCTTTTACCTTCTGCTCATGCTGCTCGACAAATGCCCGGTGTTTCTCTGCCTTGAGCTCCTCCGGTGTCATCGGTCTTGCTGCCACGGACTGCTGATTTGCTGCAGCCTGTCTGTTGATCTCTTTTGTGTCAAGCGGCTGCGTCGGTGTTCTGTTGACCACCGGGTCATCATATTCGTCTTCTTCCTCCGGTTCATCTGAAAGCATATCGTCTTCCGCTTCTTCCATACCGAGCACAGCCTTTCTGGCCGCACGCTTCATTGCCTCGATCACTGAATTGGAAAGTGATGGCTGTGGGTCCTTCTTCACCGCTTCAGAGACTTCCTCCGTAATCTCTGCCACCTCATCCCGGCTCTCTTCCGGTACCTCTGCCGGATGGGAACCATGCTCCTCATGCAAAACTGCATCCACGATTGCGGCTGCCTGCGCTGACTGTTCTTTCATCAGTCTGGCGGCAATATCCTCCGACTCCTTTTGCACAGGTACCAGGTCATTTGTTTCCTGCTCCTGTGTCTGCTCTTCGGCTGTTATCTGTGTATTCTCTGTTGCAGCAGTCTGCTCCGATGGCATCACCTGTAAGACAGAAGACTCCTTCATGGTGTCAGCTGTCTGTATCTCCGGTATATCATCCACAACAACCGGCTCCTGCCCCTGCTGTATCTGTGATACCTCTTCAACCGGTTCCTGTTCCTGCTGTATCTGTGATACCTCTTCAACCGTCTCCTGTCCCTGCTGTATCTGCGGTACCTCTTCACCCTGTGCATGTTTTCTCGCATGATACAACTCTTCGGATAACAACTGCCCAATCTCCATGATCTGCTGATAACGATCTTCCTTTTCCATACTCTTCAGATCCTGCATCAGTTCGCTTCGGTTCTTTACAATCGTCTCGCGTTTCTGCTTCAGATCTGCAATCGCATGCTCGTAACTCTGTGTGATCTGTTCACAGGCCTGATCGATCACATCCTGCATTTCTGCCATCATCTCATCTGTATAGATCAAGGATGCAGCATAGATCTCATTGGCGTTATCAAGTGCCCGTCTGTCAGCCTCCGGCAATGTTCTGACCCGTACCGGTGCAACATCTGTTTTGCGTCCGGATATCCTGATCCTGCTTGCACTCTGTTCTGCCTCATATATAATATCATCTGCCTGCTTCTTTGCTTCTTTTAGTACCTTTGCACGCTTATCTGTAATCTCACGATACTGCTTGAGTTCCGTTTCCATCGTCAGGCTCAGCTCTAAGATCAGCCTGCTGATCTCCTCCTTTGGAAGTGATATCTTACCGGGTGCCAATGACCCCTGTCCATTATTGATCATCTCCTGTAATCTATCCAGTATCTGCTCTGTTCTACCCTTCTGCTGCATCATTTGCCTCCAACTTTCTTCTTCCTTATCTGTATGTCACCAAATCCGAAACTTCCTTTCTTGGTGGAGCATCCGGTGCAAATGCAGGATATCCGACAGCAAGCACCGCCGCAACCTTTTGATTCTCCGGAAGATCGATGAGTTCACCAACCTTCTGATCATCAAAGATTCCCATGATCACAGAACCCACACCATATGCGTGTGCGGCAAGACAAAAAGTCTGCGTTGCAACTCCTGCATCAAACATCTCCCAGCCGGCTCCCTTAGATGTGGAATAGGATCCATCTCTTTCATATCCGGAACGCTTCTCTACATAAGTGACAATGACAAGCTGCTTGGCCCGTCCAACCGTCTTCTGATTCAGTTCAAACCCCATCAGACCTTCCTCGCAAATCTTTCTGATCCGATCTGCATCTTCAACGATCACATATCTGACCACCTGGGTATTCTTCCAGGATGGTGCAAATCTGGCGGCGTCCACAATCTGTTCAAAAACATCATGCGGTACCATCTCGTCTGTATATTTTCTGACACTTCTTCTTGTCTTAATGCATGCTACTGCTTCCATCATCTATTCCTCCTTTAGGTATTTTGGTTTAATTATAAAAAAGAACAGAAAAAATGGCAAGGGCTTTATGCTAATATACCCTCACCATTTCCACAAAATATCGATCCCACAAGCACCGCAGTTCAGAAATTCCATTGGATTCGAATCCTCCTGCTACAAATTTCCTGAACAACGGTTCCTTATAATACATGATGCGGGACATATCCACCGGATTTACCGTATCCTGCACACTCTTCAGTTTCACCGTGTGATAAACCGCAAGATTCGGATTGATCTGTGACAGCTTCACAGCCTTTTTCTCCGTGTATCCAAAATCAATCATCACACATCTGCCCGTAATCCGTGTAGTCAGATGCTCCGGTTCCATAATCAGATTAATGCACATATCCGCCCGCAGTACTTCGGATCGTTTTGAATCCCTCCATGTCACCGCAAGGCCATATTCACTTAAAAGCTCTTCGCCGAAGTCCTTCAGGGTTTCTGCCCTGTCTGTCACGATGGTCAGATGATTGATCCCCTGTATCAACTGTCTGACCGCAACCTGAAGATGCCATGTTCCATCATCTATGATCATGATATCAGCCTGCGCTTTTAACAATCTGTATTTTCTGAAAAGAATATCAGCCATATCTTTGAGCAGCATCAGTCTAAGTTCCACATCATATGCAGCTTCCTGCATCGCAAAATGGTCTGCCAATTGGGGAGCAATAAAAAACGCTGTATTTTCCACACCCAGATGCCCCGCAATATAAATCAGATATTCCTTCATCCAATCCTTCGGAATCTGCGCCAGCTCCTTCTCAGAAAACGGAAGCTCTACTCTAATCCCTTCAAAATCGCCAAGCTGGTCATTATGCACCTGCATCTTTGCCGGCTGATAATAAAACCGATATCGAAACATCGCAGGCAATATTTTTTTCATTGTCTCATGCTTCTCCTGCACAGACAATTCCATCTTTACATAGTCAGGCTGCATATTGATCCCCCCAGCATTTTGTAGCTTTTTATATTATTATATATGCCAGTCCTGATACAATTATGTATTTTACCTTATGAATTTCTGAAGGC
Source organism: uncultured Lachnospiraceae bacterium (assembly GCA_934293375.1). GTDB lineage: Bacteria > Bacillota > Clostridia > Lachnospirales > Lachnospiraceae > RGIG6919. Next base: position 48,466 of record CAKQYS010000007.1, read on the forward strand.
TTTCTGAAGATTGCCCTATACCTGTCCACTCCACTGACGGATCCGTTCCACCAGTCCATCATAGGTCTCAATCTGATTGATCTCATTGCGGAGTCTCGAAGAATCCCGCTGCCCGGCTGTATACCAGGCAATGTGTTTACGCATCTCATGGATCGCAGCATATTCCCCTTTATATTGAAGCATCAAAGAAAGATGCAACAGCATCATATCTGCTACCGCATGGACATCTGGTCTTTCAGGTATAGTGCCGTCTGAAAAGTACTGCTTCAGTTCCCGGAAGATCCAAGGATTGCCTTTGGCACCACGCCCGATCATAAATGCATCGCATCCGGTCTTCTCACGCATAGCGATCACATCCTGTGGGGTCAGCAGATCCCCATTTCCGATCACAGGAATATGAAGTCTCTCTTTCACCTGTCTGATAATATCCCAATCTGCATTTCCACTATAATACTGAGCCCGTGTTCTGCCATGGACTGCCACAAATGAAGCCCCACTCTCCTGTGCCACATATGCCACCTCCGGTGCATTGACATGCTCTTCATCGAATCCCTTCCGGATCTTAATACTGACCGGAACCTCTACAGCCTTTACGATTGCTTCTACGATCCGCCCCACCAACAGGGGATCCTTCATCAATGCAGATCCCTCTCCGTTATTCACGATCTTAGGCATCGGACAGCCCATATTCACATCCACAAAATCGAATCCACGCTCACACAGTCTAGCTGCCATATCCCCCATCAGTTCGGGTTCCGATCCAAAGATCTGCACGCCGATCGGATGTTCAGCCTGTTCATACCGGATCAATGGTTCGGTATTACGGTTTCCGTAATACACAGCCTTGGCGCTGACCATCTCCGTATAAAACATATCGCATCCCATTTCCTTACATAACAGGCGAAATGGCAGGTCTGTTACACCTGCCATCGGAGCTAATATTACCTTATTCTGTAAATCCAGTTTATTGCTGTTTCTCATAAATAATCTTTAATCCCTTCAATGTCAGATCCGGATCATACACATTGATCGCATCTGTTTCACTTGCAATAATATTGCCGAGTCCTCCTGTCGCCACTACCTTCATCTCACGAAGGCCGGACTCTTCCCGCATCCGCTTGATAATGTACTCCGTCTGTCCGATTGAAGCATAGAACAATCCCGCCTGCATGCTTGTGATCGTATTCTTTGCCATAATAGATACCGGCTTCTTGATCTCAATCTCCGGCAGTTTCGCTGCATCTCTCCATAATGCATTCGCAGCAGTCCGGATACCCGGCGATGTCACGCCTGCCACAAAATCACCATTTTCCAATACCAGATCATGCGTTGTCGCCGTTCCATAATCAATCACCAGCACCGGGCCGCCATACAGCTCATACGCTGCCACAGCATCCACAATACGGTCTGCACCAAGTTCTTTCGGGTTATCTGTCATGATCCTGATTCCGGTCTTGATTCCCGGACCGACGATCAACGGTGTCTTCTTCAGATACTTGATGATCCCGCTCGTCAGAGAGTGCATAACATTCGGCACAACGGAAGCAATAATGACTGCCTCGATCTGTCCTACCTTGATATCCCTCTTATGTAGAAGATCTACTAAAAAAATACCATATTCATCTGATGTACGAGGCTGCTTTGTTGTCATCCTGAAGGTTCCTAATAAATCCTCACCATCAAAGATTCCAATCGTTATATTGGTATTTCCAACATCCATTGCAAATAACATTTCTTTTCTCCTATCTTCCTACAAATCTTCAGTTATATCTTCATTCAGGAAAAACACCCTGTAATACATTTCAAGGGATTCCAGCAATTCTCTGCGTTCTTCTCTAAGCTGTTTGATCTTTAGTACACTTCCGATCTCATCATAGAGGATATCGTCCTCATCAGCATGTGTCACAAACTGCAGATTACCTTCTTCATCAAATTCCAGCGATAAAACGCCTCCGATATCCTCTGTATATAACACACACATAATCTGCAATTCTCTTTTAATCTGTTCCGGAAGAGATGCAAAGTCCGGATTCAGATAATACTTCTGCTCATAATTGGACGATGCACATAATACAATATTTTCCTGATACATAATCTACCTCTCTTTATGATTCTGTACCGACCGGGAAGAGTCTCTCCAATGTTTTCTCTACTTTCTCGAGTACCAGCATTGGATGCAGCGGCATGATCAGATAATCCATGCCATTCGCCCGCCCAAGGTCAAGCACCATATTTAACTCATATTTATCAAACACATAAATAGCCTTCACATCCGGATACAAATGTGCAAACCTATGCAAAAACTGCATCTGCTCATCTTCGTCTTCCACATAGTATATCATCAAATCCGGCATATATCCACCCTTAACGATCTGGGTTACCATGTCCTTTGAATCTTTCGCATAACGGACTTCATATTGCTGTTCTAATAATGAGCATGCTGTCTGGTCAATCCCACAGATCATCAGCTTATGTACGGACTCTTTCTGCCTCCATGACAGGCGTCTTTGCATCTCATCACTAAAATCCGCAATTGTGCCATTTTTCAATGTGACCGCGATAGAAATCGTCAGATTGGCCGGATCTGTCAGGTCTACATCCCGTCCCGTAAATAATCTGACATGTGGTCGGAGAACACTTTCATGATTATTGGCAGCGATAAATCCTTCCCGTCCATCAGACAGTCTGACCTTTTGTCCCTTTGGGTAGATCGGTACATTGCGTAAAAATGCAGTTACCACCCGTTCATCAAACAAGGTCCCACAACCACCAAGCAGATATTCAATCGTTTCATTGATCGGAAACGCCTCCTTATATGGCCGTTTCGATATCAATGAATCGTAGACATCCGCCACTCTCAGGATCCGGGCAAACAACGGGATCTCCTCTCCTTTGCGTCCAGCCGGATATCCTGAACCATCATAATTCTCATGGTGATACAGAGCTGCCTGTTTCACACAATCCGCAATATCCTTTCTTCCATCGAGTATATCATAGGAGTACTGCGAATGCTTTTTTACAAGGCAAAACTCATCCTGTGTCAGTCTTGCCGGCTTATTCAGAATATTCTTATCAATTCGTGTCTTCCCCAGATCATGAAATAATCCGGCTGTACATAACAGCATCAGATCCCGGCTGTTTAACCCATATCCCTTACCGATGATCGTAGCAAGCACCGCCACATTGACTGAATGATAAAAGGTATAGTCATCGAAACTTCTCATATCCCGCATATCCAATGAAATGTCGTTATTATGTACGATTCCGCTTACAATTCCTTTTGCCTCATCCATGCCGGCATCTATATCCATTCGCTTTAAGGATTCCACAGTCTTTTTGCGCTGACGCATGGATATCGCATTCTTCACGATGATTCCCTTCGACAATTCATCCTCTATATAGATTCCCAGCACACCAAGGTTCTTCAGGCCTTCAATATAGGATTCATCCAGAATCTTGGAGGAATCCAGCAGCAGCACATTGTCCTGATCATCATAAATATCCTCTGCCGGCTGCATCCCGGGTTTCAATTCTTCAATCTCGACAAAGCGCATCTGACCACCCCTGTTCCTACAGCTTCATACCTTTCGGCACATACGCCTTAATATAGATTCCATCCGGTTCGTAAGCTTCAGACAGCACCTGTCCATATTGACGAATCCGGCTGATCATACCCGCCTGCTGGTAATCCAGCCTGCATTCTATATACTCTCTTGCTTCCTTAAGTACTTCCGATACTGCTAAAAGCAGATCTGAGAAGCCTTCATTTCGTAGTGCTGAGACCATCACCGTCCGCTCCGCATGAAAATCCCTGAGGATTGGAGCTTCTTCTAACCTGTCCAGCTTATTAAATACCGTAATCACCGGCTTATCCTCTATCTCCAGATCCCGTAATGTTTCATAAACAGTGTGCATCTGCACATCCATATTCGGATTCGAGCAATCTACCACATGCAGGATCTCATCCGCATACCGTGCCTCTTCCAATGTAGAACGAAATGCCTGGATCAGGTGATGTGGCAGCTTTCTGATAAACCCAACCGTATCCGTAAACATCACATTCTGTCCATCCGGCATTGTATAGCTTCTTGTTGTCGGGTCAAGCGTTGCAAACAATTGATCTTCCGCCAGCACATCCGCTCCCGTCAGATGATTCAGCAGTGTTGACTTTCCTGCATTCGTGTATCCCACAATACAGACAACCGGACACATCTGTTCCATACGCTGCTTTCGCTGCACCTGTCTATGTTTTACAACAGCTTCCAGATCTCTCTTCAAATGAGATATCCGCTCATGGATCAGTCGTCTGTCTACTTCCAGCTTCTTCTCGCCGGGTCCTCTCGTTCCGATACCGCCACCCAGCCTTGACATTGCACCGCCCTTTCCCGTCAGGCGGCTCGCCTGATACCGCAGCTGTGCCAATTCCACCTGAATCTTTCCTTCTGATGTACTGGCGCGTCCTGCAAAAATATCCAAGATCACCATGGTACGATCCATGACCTTTACCCCTAATACATCTTCGAGATTCTTCATCTGCACCGGACTCAGCTCATCGTCACACACAACCCCGGTTGCATCATGCATCCGGATCAGCATAGACAGCTCCTCTACCTTTCCACTGCCTATATAGGTCCCCGGATGTATGTTCGGCAGTTTCTGGATCATCCTGTCTAAAACCTGCGCACCTGCGGTCTTCACCAGCTCTGAAAGCTCATCCAGTGATGCCTCACAATCTCCACTGCCCGGAAATTCTACCGCTACCAATATGACCTTTTCTATGTACTTTGCGGTCTCTATCATATTTCTACTCTCCCGTATAGACCGTCTGCAGGAATTTCCACTCATGTTCTTCCTGCTCGGTCAGCTGATAAGTCTGTGCATATGTCTGCATTTTGGTATAGGCACCATTAAAATCACGCTGATACTCCAGACAGCAGATTTCCTGCCACAACAGCTCTCTCGTATAGCCGCCTTCAAGTGCCAGTCCCTGTGAAATCTCTGCAAGTGCCTGCTCATACTGTCCGATACCGATGTAGTAAGCAGCCCGTTCTCCATGCAAATAATCACAGTCATGCCCTAACCCCTGATATGCCGCAAATGCCTGTTCCATTTCTTCGTATCTTCCTAGTTCCATATAACAACTGCCCAAATACAGATATAGTGCCGCACAGTCTGTCCCCGCATACTTCGTCAGCTCCCCTGCCGCCTGTTCATATTCTCCCTGTCCATATAAGGAAAGAGCGGCAGCAATATTAGCACACAGTGTTGCTCTTTCCTTGTCCCGGCGCTTTACATGCATCGTGCTGTAGATCGTCTGTGCCTGTCCAAAATCTCCCATCATCAGATAACAGGATGCCGAATACCACTTCATATCCGACAGGATCGCAGATGAAAACGGTGCCTTTGCCTGTTCTCCCCGGTTAAATGCATCCAACGCCTCCTGATACTGTCCGTTCTCATATGCTGCAATCCCGGTCCTACGAAAACTGTTCTTACGGACATTCAAAAAAATGCCTGTCACTACCAGCAATAAAACCATGATCATTGTGATCAAATTGCGTCTGGCAGCTTTCCGTCTCTTTCTTGTATTACCTTTCTTATATCCTGATCTATAACCCATTTGCTTTCCTATCCTGTTCTATGGTTTGTCATTCTCATATTCATATCCTGAATCTGCATTGCCCGCCCCGGTGTCATCACATCCTGACAGCCATAACATAATAATCAAGGGCAGCCACACGATCATGGCTGCCCTTAGTATATCAAATATTGGACGGATTCTCAATTACTTCTTCTCAATTGCGTCCGTCTTGTAAATGAACTTCACACTTGATGTTGTATCCTCTGCCGCATCAGAGAAGATCGTATAGTCTTTTCCGGCATCTACAGTTTCCTGTACACGATCCTTCAAAGCTACGATATCATAATCATCCAATACCTCACGCAGCTTGCTTGTCAGCTTCTGGATACCATCACGATCAAACTCAGACATACCATCCTTAAGATCATGTGCACCACTTGCCAGCTTGCTTGTGCCGCTCATCAGATCTTTCACACCAACTCCAAGTGTATCCATTCCACTGTTGACTGTCTTCACACCGGCATACAGCTTGCCAACACCCTTTGATAATGAACCTGCACCGGTTGATAAGGTCTTTGCTCCGGTTGACAGTGTCTTTGCTCCGGTTGACAGTGTGCTTGCACCTGTAGATACCTGCTTTGCACCGGACTCTAGATCTGTAGCACCCTGTGCCAGTGTATCTGTACCGGCTGAAAGCTTCTGGGATCCTGCATAAAGTGCATCTACACTTGTTGATACAGTTGCAGCACCTTCCTTCACAGCCTTAGCACCTTCTGATAATGCCTTGATATCAGCTGCATTCTTCTGCTGTGCAGCTTCATCGCCCATAGCGGAACTTAAGGAGGCCAACACAGTCTTTAATGTCTCTGCCGTTGCTGTATACTGTGCCTGTGCTGCTACAGCCTTTGTAAGTTTTGTAGTTTCAGTATTCAAAGTTGCAGCGGCAGCCTGCTTCTCGCCATCATTCGACGCAGCGGCCAATGCTGTTGCAGCAGCATTCACTGCCTGTTTCGCCTGTTCTACCTGTGCAGCTGCCTGAGATGCAGCGGCTGTTGCCTGTGCAATATTCTGCTGCATGGTAGCAGCCTGTGTTGTCAGGGTACCTGTCATTTCATTTAACTTGGTGATCATAGCATTCACGCCTGTATTCAAGCTGTCTGCACCTGATGCCAATGTCTTTGCTCCCGGACTTAACTGAGCAAGGCCCGCATTCAGCTGATTTGCACCGCTCTTAACAGAAGATGCACCACTCTTTAAGCTCGTTGCTCCTGTGGAAAGGCTTGTAGCACCTGTGGAAAGTGTCTTAGCTCCTGTAGAAAGTGAATCCGCACCGCTTGATACCTGCTTTGCTCCGCTTGCCAGTGACTTTGCACCCTTGATTGCACCATCCTTTCCTTCAAATGCCTTCTGCAAGGTATCTGTACCATCGGAAAGCTTTGTCACGCCGCTTCCAAGCTTGCCTGCACCCTCATCCAGATCATCTGCACCATCTGCCAGATCAGAAGTACCATCAACCAGCTTCTTAGAGGCATCTGTCAGATCATCCAGTGAATCATTCAACTCATCCAGATCATCCAGATCGTCTAACTTGTTATCATCATCTCCGACATCTGACAGCATATCTGTCATAGCAGCCGTCATCGTCATTGCCAGAGAGAAATCAGTTACATTTGCTGTCACTTCTACATATTCCGGAATATCCACATCCATCTTGGATGGCAGCTGCAGGCTGTCTGAAAGCCCCGGCATTGCTACACCAACTACGATCGTGTGATTACCCTCTGAAATCACCTTACCATTGGTAACCTCGACATCCGTAAACTTCTCATTGTCAAGAAGCATACCACTTGCCATCATAAACGGTACATAGATCTCGGTATCCTTTCCGTCAACCTTTACTGTCTTCTTCTCATGATTCGTATAATCAAAACGGATCGTTACCTTACCGCTCTTACCTGCTAACTCCTCCGGCGAAATCTCCTTACCATCCAGCTTATATGTCAGCTTCACATCTACCGGAAGCTTCTTGGTAGTCTTGCCCTGATAGTAAATATCTGCACCCTTGGCATCCCATTCCATACTATCTCCTTCACCGGAATAGGTCTCCTTGCCCTTAACATTCTCAATGTCTGTCAGATCAGATGCATCCTTGATCACATCCTCTGCCTTACCATTCTTGAGCCAGTCACTTACAATGACCTCTCTGCTTGTGCCATCTGCATTTGCAATGACATATACGGTCTCTTCCTTGCTGCTCTCACCATCGCCACTCCGATTGACAATCGCATCTGTCAAGGTCTGTTCAACCTCTTCCGTAGTTTCTGTCTCAGCCTTTACCGGCACCTTATATGAAAATGTTGTCGTTCCTGCTAATGTTGCTGCCATACATGCTGCTGCAATTTTTAACGCTCTCTGCTTCGTCATAATCATTACTCCCTTTCTATTCTGCAGTACCTGCTCTATCCGGCAGGTCTGCGATCTCATTTATGTTATCTCTCAGTTACTATGCCTTACTCTTTCGCTCATGTTTCGGGCCAAATCCGATCGTAGTATGACAGATGATCCAGTCAGATACCATGAAGAAGGATGGCAGAATAAATATTACAACAAACATACTGATGATGGCACCTCTTGACATCAACATACAAAGGGATGCGATCATATCAATATCCGAATAAACGGCTACGCCAAATGTCGCTGCAAAGAATGAAAGTGCACTGACCACAACTGACTTACAGCTGACCTTATGTGCTGTTGCAATGGCATCTCTCTTGGATGCACCAAGATTACGCTCTTTCTTGTATCTATTGGTCATCAGGATCGCATAATCCACAGTCGCACCCAACTGGATCGTACCGATTACGATAGATGCCACAAACGGCAGTGTCGTACTTGTGTAGTATGCAAGACCCATATTGATAAAGATAGCGAACTCAATCGCTGCTACCAGAATCACCGGCAGGGACAACGACTTAAAGACAATTGCAATGATCAGGAAGATCACACCGATTGAAACAATACTAACTGTTGCAAAGTCATTATTGGTGATACGGATCAGATCCTTTGTACATGCAGCCTCGCCTACCAGCATAGAGTCTTCATCGTAAGACTTGATGATCTTATCCAACTCGTCACACTGTGCATTTACTTCATCGGATGCGGCCTTGTATTTCGTACCTACCAAAATCAGTCTATATTCATCCGACTTCAATTCTGAAGTGAATTCTCCGTCCAGGAAATCATCCGGAATACCAGGTCCGATCACATTATCAAGACCGATGACGAACTCAACACCGTCCACCTTCTTCATCTTCTTGATCATCTCATTGACCTCTTTTCTGGATACCGTATTCTTCACAAGCACCATATGCGGTGTGTTCAGATCAAAATTATCAGTCAGTGCTTTATTGGCAATTGAACAATCCAGATCCGCCGGCAATGTCTCATCCAGATTATAGTACACACCATAATGCGTATATCCATATAATGCCGGAACCAGCACTACAAGAAAGATCACAATAAATACCGGATACCATTTCGTTACTACCTTACTTACCTTATTGAACTCCGGCATGATGTTCTTGTGCATTGTCTTATCTAACAGCTTATCAAATGTCAGGATCAAAGATGGCAGAACCGTTACACAACAGATAACACCGAATGCAACACCCTTCGCCATAACGATACCAAGATCAAGACCTAGTGTAAAACTCATAAAGCACATTGCCAGGAAACCTGCGATTGATGTTACAGAACTTCCGACTACGGATACCAGTGTCGCATTGATCGCATGCGCCATGGCTCTATTCTTATCTCCTACATACTTCTGCTGATACTCTTCGTAGCTGTGCCACAGAAAGATTGAATAATCCATCGTAACACCTAACTGTAACACTGCAGCCAATGCTCTGGTTACATATGATACTTCACCGAGGAATATGTTACTACCTAAATTGTAGAGGATTGCCATACCAATACTCAAAAGGAATAAAAACGGTGCAAGGAAATTATCCATGGTGATACAGAGCACGATCGCTGTCAGTGTAGCTGCAATTGCTACATAGATCAATGTCTCTGAATTTGATACATTCTTTGTATCCTCGCATACCGCTGACATTCCACTCAGCAATACCTGCTTCTCTGAAATCTTACGTATCTGTCTGACTGCACTTAATGTTTCATCATCCGATGTTGTACCTTCAAAAATGACGATCATCAATGTCGCATCATCTGACTTAAACATCTTAAGTGTATCCTCCGGCAGCAGTTCCATCGGCATAGACAGATCTGCAAAACTGTCATACCAAAGCACCTTGTTGACACCTTTAATGGCTTCAATCTGTTGTCTCACCTTCGATACATCCTGATCATCCATACCCTCTACAACCAGAAGCGACATCGCACCACTTCCAAACTGATCTACCAGAATATCCTGACCAACCATGGTCTCAATATCGTCCGGCAGATAACACAGCAGATCGTAATTCACCTTTGTCTTAATAAATCCGATCGCTGATGGGATCAAGAGCAGGAAGCTGATAATGAGAATCGGGATTCTCAACTTCACAATTGCCTTACCAAATCGATTCATATTTCTCATCCTTTCCTTTCACATCTTCCACAAAGCTTCATGTGATTCTTTCTGCATATTTCATATGCTGTTTTATTAAAATGACCATCGGTCATTTACCTCATTCATTGGTATAGCACAAAAATGACCATCGGTCAATATTTTTTCCGGAGAATTTATATCATTTTAATAAAATTAGCAAAATACCTATTTTATGCCTTTATCAGGGCTTGATGTTTGTATAAAATGACCATTGGTCATTTTTCTTGACAAATTACCGGAATGCGAGTATGCTTAATAAAAATGATGCTTGGAAAGAAGGTGACATGTCATGAAAAAATTGGAACTGAATAAAAAGCAGAAGAAAGAAGCACTTTTAAACACAGCCTTTGAGTTATTTACCTCCAAGGGCATCAATAAAACTTCCATTTCTGACATTGTGAATTCGGCAGGGGTAGCGAAGGGAACCTTTTATCTTTATTTTAAGGACAAGTATGACATCCGAAACTATCTGATTTCCAAAAAAGCGGAACAGATATTCGTTGCGGCACATAATGCACTCAACCGCGATGCCTGCCCTGAAATCGAAGATCAGATCATATTTATCATTGACCATATTTTAGATCAACTGACTGAGAACCCTGTTTTATTAAATTTTATATCCAAAAATCTTAGCTGGGGGGTTTTTAAAAAAGCGTTGCTTGGAAATAACAGTATGCCGGATGATGACTCTTTTAATTTCTATACCGTCTATCAGGCACTGATCAAAGATTCCGGACGCACTTTCAAAGATCCGGAGATCATGCTGTTCATGGTGATCGAGCTTGTCAGCTCTACCTGTTACAGCTCAATCCTCTATAATGAACCGGTTACGATCGATGTATTGAAACCACATCTATATCAGGAAATCCTGCATATTATCAAGGATCACGAAATAGAAGAAGGACAGACCGTGCAATAAGGTCTGTCCTTCTTCTGTTAAGTCTCATATTATGAAAACTTCGCAATCACCTCTTCGTTCGCCTGCATCGCTGCAGCTTCCATATCTTTACGCTCCTGTAACAGGCGTGTCTTAATCTCTGCGTGCTGGTTTGCCATGATCTGCAATGCCAGATAGGCTGCATTCTTACTGCCATTGATGGCTACCGTCGCAACCGGAATGCCAGACGGCATCTGTACGATCGACATCAAGGCGTCCATACCGTCTAATACAGCACCGGAAAGCGGGACACCGATAACCGGCAATACCGTCTGGGATGCTACAACACCCGGAAGCGCTGCTGCCATACCTGCTGCTGTAATAATAACCTCTGTTCCATTTGTGTTACATTCCTCAATAAAAGCTGACAGTCCCTCGTGCGCTCTGTGGGCTGACAGACATCTGACATTCACTTCTACTCCGTAATCCTTCAGGATCTTCACTGCCGGTTCTACCTTGGAAAGATCACTCGTTGATCCCATGATAATTGCTGCTTTCATAATGCATATTCTCCTCTTCTATGATTCTCAATGTATTCCGATAGCACTGCATGACATAGATGTCTCACAACGCTATACATTCTTCATCTTACTGCCTTTTTATCATTTCGTCAATGAAAAACGGGACGCCGTAGCGTCCCGTTCGATATTGCTTTTGGAAAAAAGATCCGAAATTACTTCTTGATCTTAACCTTCTTAGCTGCTGACTTCACATTCATATCAGCCTTCAAGCCATTCTTTGCAACTGCAACTACCTTGTAGTAGTAGGTCTTACCCTTCTTTGCAGTCTTATCTGTATAGCTTGTCTTCTTCTTGCTAACCTTAGCGATCTGCTCGTACTTACCGTTCTTCTTGGTTGCACGCAGTACTAAGTAGCTGTTGGCACCTGCAAACTTCTTGAACTTGATCGTAGCCTGACCTGCCTTTTTACTCTTAACAGCCTTCACTGTCATCTTCTTAGATGAGCTTGTGTATGCTGCAGGCTTGCCTGATGCTGATACTCCGTAGATATTAGACTCGATCTCTGTTCCATTCTCACCATATGCAACAACGGTATAGTAGTAGGTTACACCTTCCGGCATCTGATAGTAATCATATGTGGTTGTACCGGCAACGGAACCTGCAATACCCAGATACTCATCGTATACAACAGAATCATTTGCATAGTCATCGTTTGCTTCCTTTGCAATGAGACTGCCTACTGCGTAGTACTTCTTGTAATCCTTATTATAGTTTCCTGAATAGGTTGCACGATATACCCTATAATACTTCGCACCGGAAACTGCCTTCCAAGAGATCTTAACGGCCTTCTTAGACTTGCTGTAAGAAGCCTTGATACCACTTGGTGCTGCCAGTGATGTCCGTGTAGCATAGGTAGTTGATCCACCGGCATAGCAATTATCCTTATCGTAAGAACGAATCGTAACTTCTGCTCTACCACCCTGTGGAATATTCTTTACAGTGTAAGTATTCTTCTTAGTCTTTACAACCTTCTCCACATTCTGATACTGATAACCATATGCATCAAAGATCGTGTATGAGATCTCATAACCTGCTGCAAACTTATCCTTATCCCATGTGAACTTCGCCTTGTTTCCGGATACCTTATACTTGATATGCTTAGGTGCAGTTGCATAAGTTGATACGGTTACAGAATCCTCAATATATCCTTCGGTACCCTTCTCATCATAGTATGCACGTACTACATAGTAGTAATCCTTACCGGCCTTCAGCTTCTTGTCTTTGTAGGCTACTGTCTTTGCCTTCTTAATTGTCTTTACGAGCTCCCACTTATCTGTCTCGGCCTCATCCGCAGCGTCCGACAGGTTCTTTCTGTCGTAATTGTCTGTATCACAACGATAGATCTCATATCTTGTAGCCTTAGCAACCTTCGTCCACTTCAGCTTTGCAGAAGTCTTAGAAACCTCTACAGCCTTGGCTGTGATACCACCGATCGCACTCGGAACTGCAGATACATAAGAGTAGTCACCATAAGCAGCTACCTTTGTCTTGTGGTTGTATCTGTAAGGACGCACCTTGTATGTATACTTCTTGCCAAGCTCTACATCCTTATCTGTATACTCGTTGTTATTGACTGTGGCAATCTTTGTATACTTGCCCTTCTTGTTCATCTTGTAGATCTCATAACCTGTAAAGCCTGTTGACATTGTCAGCTTCACAGATGACTTTGACACCTTTGCATTTACATAAACATTAGAAGGCTGCACCTTGTAGCTTACCATGTTAGAAGCTGCACTCATATCATTGTATGCTGTGTAGTTCAATCCGTTGTAACTTAAGATTGGTGTACGCTCTACATCACCGTTTCTTGTATCATAAGTATATGCTACAAAGTAATATGTAAGACCTGCTTCCAGACCACTAAATGTCACAGAACCTTCCTTCAGAGTTGCCGTCTTAGAATGTACATCATTGGCACGATTGCTCTCAGCATCCGTCAGCTCATTTGTCAGGTAAACAGACTCTGTTGCCGGTGTCTGTGTATATACAAGCTGTGCCATGACTGCTGCATTATTGCGATCCACATTGATCGTGTCTTTCTTGTCATCTGTTGTAAATTCATAGTCAAGGATCGTATTCTTGTTATCAGCGTCTACATAGTACTCTCCGCTGTATACCTTATTATTGGCAGTATAAGTTACCTTATATACCGGACGATCCTGCTGCTCTACAGCATTATTATTCTGATCCTTGATCGTAACGGTCTTTACCTTCGCCTTCTGTGCCTTCGCCTCCAGAATATCCTTTGTGTAGTACTGAGGGAAGTTCTTAGATCTATACGCATATACAACAACATCTGCATTCGAATCTGTCACATCCCAAGCTACCTTGAAGCTGTTACTGCTCGACTGCTCAGCTGACTTCTCAATACGAAGTCCCTTTACAACAGGAGTCTCAGCACCGGCCGCATAGCTGATATATGCTACATTACCAAATACATGGGCACCCTCTACATTGTTCACATAATTCTTGGAATCCTTCACACCTGTAGGAAGTACAGCATAATAATGATGTAAATATCCCTCTCCCTTGGAATCTAACTGATAGTTATCATTCTTCGTAGAGTAATATGTCTCTGGATCCGCTACTGACTTAGAAGCAGTTGTATATACAGTCTTATCTGTGATACCACTGGCTGCCAGTGTTGCATCATCCTTCTGATAAATCTTCCAGAAATTAGCAGCTGTGATTGGCAGTGCTACCTTGGAATCAATCGTATATACAGAGTATCCTGTTGCGGATGGAACTGCTGTCCACTTCAGCTCGATCGTAGTACCGTTCTGAACAGCTGTAACATCTGCTACAGCCGGCACCTCAGCCTTTGCTGTTAATGTGTAAGAAGCTGCATCAGACCATGCGCCTAATGCGATCACATTGTAATCATACTTGTCGTACTTCTCACCCTTTAACAGATTACAAATCTCATGTGAAGCAGGTACCACAACATCCTTTGTCTCTGTGACTGTATAATATACACCACGAACACGGATGCTGCAGGTAGGATTCGCTGCTGTCAATAACACATTTGGTGTATAGCTGCTGCTGGTTAATACTGTCATCATAGAACCATCTGTATTCTTCACTGTTGTACCAACACCATCTGTAGCATCTAACACACGACCATTGACCTCTACCTGATAACCGATCTTGATCTTCTTGCCATCTGCTGTCAGATCCTTGCCAAGCTCTGCGTCGCTGGTACTTAAACTCTTCCAAGTAAATGCAGCCTCAGCAGCGCCATTGTCAAAAGTGATCTCATCCTCATCATATGCATACAGATAATAAGTTAATGTATACCTACCTGTAGCAGCATTCCTCTCGGAATAGTAGTCCTCTGACACAGATGTATATTTCTTGCCATTCAGCTCGTAATAGGCAATATTCTTGTTATCTGTAGCAGCTGTGCCGTCTGCATGTCTTGCAGCTGCCATCTTAGCGGCCTTACGCGCATCGCTGGATGCATAGGTTCCGAGTACAGTACATGTAGAGTCTGTATCATCAATATAATAGGTTTCTACATATGTAGAGGTTGTCTTATCAGTATAGCTGTTTGAATCAAACCAATATCGATAAAGCTTGTCACCTACCTTACGGAAATCACCACCCATTACACGATATGGTGTACTGTCAAAACTCTTGACAGTTGTACCGTTTGCGTCTGTTACATCCTGACCTAACACCTGCAATACCTTACCGTAAAATGTGGTGATATCTTTTGATGCATTATAAGATGCATTCGCATATGTTACCCCGTTGTACACATACAGGCCGGAAGTCTTATCAAGTGCAGTCTCTACTGCATCTCCATACACACTCACACGAGCCTTCTTCACATAGTCAGACGCCTTGTAGTAATAATACTTCTGGTTCGTATCCGGATTCGTAAAATACGAAAGTGCGGAAGACTTACCCTCAACGCCGATGACCTTAGAAACCTTGCCGTCTGCAGACTGTGATAAATTCGTCTCTGCAGATGGACCATTTGCTGCTGCAACGGATACCGGAGCCATCATGGACAAAGCCATAGTAGCTGCTAAAGCGACTGCTCCGACACTCGTCGTAAACTTCTGTCGTCTCATCCCTTTTTCCTCCTTTATTAAATTCATTATGAGATCCGTGTCCCTTAAGACACATGGTTATCATACTCCTTTCTGCATTTTCAGTCAATGAGTGAATGCATATTTATTCCAAATATACATAAATTTGTAAGGATTTAAAAAAATTAATTTTTATTGAAAAAGTACTGTGATATTTTCCAAATATCCTTTATAATAGTATATAAATTTAAGAACAAGGAGAAATACTATGCCAAAAAGAGAAGATATCAACAAGGTACTGATCATTGGTTCCGGTCCGATCATCATTGGACAGGCCTGTGAGTTTGACTATTCCGGCACGCAGGCGTGCAAGGCGCTTAGAAAGCTGGGATACGAGATCGTGCTGGTGAATTCCAACCCTGCTACGATCATGACAGATCCGGAGATTGCAGATGTCACTTACATTGAACCACTGAATGTTACCAGATTAGAACAGATCATTGCAAAGGAGAGACCGGACGCACTGCTTCCGAATCTCGGCGGACAGTCGGGACTGAATCTGTGTGCGGAGCTGTCCTCTGCCGGAATCTTAGATAAATACAATGTACAGGTCATCGGTGTACAGGTCGATGCGATCGAACGTGGCGAGGATCGTATTGAGTTTAAGAAGTCCATGGATGCGATCGGTGTAGAGATGGCCAGAAGCGAGGTTTCCTACAGTGTCGAGGAGGCATTAGAGATTGCTGACCGTCTTGGTTACCCTGTCGTCCTGCGTCCTGCCTATACGATGGGCGGTGCCGGTGGTGGACTCGTGTACAATAAAGAAGAATTAAAGACAGTATGCGCCAGAGGTCTGCAGGCGAGTCTTGTCGGACAGGTGCTTGTAGAGGAGTCCATCCTCGGCTGGGAGGAATTAGAGCTTGAGGTCGTTCGTGATGCCGAAGGCAATATGATCACCGTATGTTTCATTGAGAACATTGACCCACTGGGAACCCATACAGGAGATTCTTTCTGTTCTGCTCCTATGCTTACGATTTCCCAGGAAGTACAAGATAGACTGCAGGAGCAGGCATATCGTATCGTAGATTCCGTACAGGTCATTGGCGGTACCAATGTACAATTCGCACATGATCCGGTCACAGACCGTATCGTAGTCATTGAGATCAATCCAAGAACCTCCCGTTCTTCCGCTCTCGCGTCAAAGGCAACGGGATTCCCGATCGCACTTGTATCTGCAATGCTGGCAGCCGGTCTTACCTTAAAGGATATTGAGTGTGGCAAGTATGGCACATTAGATCAATATGTTCCGGATGGAGATTATATAGTCATCAAGTTTGCACGCTGGGCATTTGAGAAGTTCAAGGGTGTCGAGGACAAGCTTGGAACCCAGATGCGTGCCGTTGGCGAGGTCATGAGCATCGGAAAGACCTACAAGGAGGCCTTCCAGAAGGCAATCCGAAGTCTGGAGACAGGCCGCTACGGACTCGGGTTTGCAAAAGATTTCAACTCAAAATCCAAGGAAGAATTACTTCGTATGCTGGCACATCCATCCAGCGAACGCCATTTTATCATGTACGAAGCACTTCGCAAAGGTGCAACCGTAGATGAGATTTATGAGATTACGAAAGTGAAGCATTATTTTGTAGAACAGATGAAGGAATTGGTTGAGGAAGAGGAGGCTCTCCTTGCCGGCAAGGGTTCCCTCCCGGCAGATGAAGATCTGATCACAGCCAAGAAGAATGGCTTCTCAGATCTTTACTTAAGCAAACTCTTAGAGATCCCGGAGGCTGATATCCGTAACAGGCGTATTGCGCTTGGCGTAGAAGAAGCATGGGAAGGTGTCCATGTCAGCGGCACACCTGACAGTGCATACTACTACTCTACCTACAATGCACCGGACAAAAATCCGGTATCGAACGACAAGCCAAAGATCATGATCCTCGGCGGTGGTCCGAACCGGATCGGTCAGGGTATTGAATTTGATTACTGCTGTGTACACGCAGCATTGGCACTCAAGAAGTTTGGATTCGAAACGATCATTGTCAACTGTAATCCGGAGACGGTATCTACCGATTACGATACCTCAGACAAGCTGTACTTTGAGCCACTTACATTAGAGGATGTATTGAGCATTTACCATAAGGAACAGCCTGTCGGTGTCATTGCTCAGTTTGGTGGTCAGACACCATTAAATCTCGCTTCCGAGCTTGAGAAGAACGGCGTAAAGATCTTAGGTACCCCTCCGGCTGTCATTGATCTGGCAGAAGATCGTGACCTGTTCCGTGAAATGATGGACAAACTCGGTATCCCAATGCCGGAAGCCGGCATGGCAACAACCGTAGAGGAAGCGCTGCAGATCGCACACGAGATCGGCTATCCTGTGATGGTGCGCCCATCCTATGTCCTTGGTGGACGCGGCATGGAAGTAGTATACGATGATGAAAGCATGGAAGGCTATATGCGTGCTGCAGTTGGTGTCACACCTGACAGACCGATTCTGATCGATCGTTTCCTGAATCATGCAATGGAATGCGAGGCCGATGCCATCAGCGATGGCACCCATGCATTTGTGCCTGCGGTGATGGAACATATTGAGCTGGCAGGTGTCCACTCCGGCGATTCCGCCTGCATCATTCCTTCTGTTCATATTCCGGAGGCATGCGTACAGACGATCAAGGAATACACCAAGAAGATTGCGGAGGAAATGCATGTCAAGGGACTTATGAACATGCAGTATGCGATTGAGAATGGCAAGGTATATGTATTAGAGGCAAATCCTCGTGCATCCCGCACGGTTCCGTTGGTATCCAAGGTATGTAATATCCGCATGGTGCCACTTGCAACAGAGATCATTACCTCTGAGCTGACCGGCAGACCTTCTCCGGTACCTGCACTCAAGGAAAAGCATATCCCATACTACGGTGTCAAGGAAGCAGTTTTCCCATTTAACATGTTCCCTGAGGTAGATCCGATCCTCGGACCGGAAATGCGTTCCACAGGCGAGGTGCTTGGACTTTCCACCTACTACGGCGAGGCATTTTACAAGGCACAGGAAGCCACACAGACCAAGCTGCCGCTTCGTGGCACTGTTCTGATCTCCGTCAACAGAAAGGACAAGCCGGAGGTCGTAGAAGTTGCGAAGTTATTTGCCGAGGCAGGCTTCAAGATCGTAGCCACAGGCAAGACCCATGAGATCATCACCGAAGCCGGTATTGAGGCGACTCTGGTCAAGAAGCTCTTTGAGGGCAGACCGAACACATTAGATATGATCACAAACGGCGAGGTGGATATCATCGTGAACTCCCCTGTCGGCAAGGACAGCGTACACGATGACAGCTATTTAAGAAAGGCTGCGATCAAGTCCAGAATTCCATACATGACTACCATTGCTGCTGCCAAGGCTGCAGTCAAGGGTATCCTGTATGTACAGAAGCATGGCAATGGAGAGGTTATGTCTCTTCAGCACATCCACAGCCTGATCACGGACAAGGAGTAACAGCATCATGAAAATAGGGTTTGACAATCAAAAATATCTCACCATGCAGTCTGAACACATTAAAGAGCGTATCGGACAGTTTGGCGATAAGTTATATCTGGAATTCGGCGGCAAGCTTTTCGATGATTATCATGCATCGAGAGTACTGCCGGGATTCGCCCCTGACAGTAAACTGCAGATGCTTCTGCAGCTTGCCGATCAGGCAGAGATCGTGATCTCAATCAACGCTGCCGACATTGAGCGCAACAAGGTTCGTCATGATCTTGGCATCACCTACGATCAGGATGTACTGCGTCTGATCGATGTCTACAAGGAAAAGGGGCTCTATGTGAGCAGCGTTGTGATCACACGATTCACAGGGCAGGCATCCGCCATCACCTTCCAGCAGAAGCTTGAACACATCGGCATCAAGGTATACAGACACTATCCGATTGAGGGCTACCCGAATAATGTACCATTTATCGTGAGTGACGAGGGCTATGGCCGGAATGAATATGTCGAAACGACCAGACCACTTGTCATCGTCACCGCACCGGGACCGGGCAGCGGCAAGATGGCAACCTGTCTGTCACAGCTTTACCATGATAATAAGAAGGGCATCAAGGCCGGTTATGCGAAGTTCGAGACCTTCCCGATCTGGAACATTCCATTGAAGCACCCGGTCAATCTGGCATACGAGGCTGCGACTGCCGATCTTAACGATGTGAATATGATCGATCCGTTTCATCTGGACGCTTACGGCGTGACAACAGTTAATTACAACCGTGATGTAGAGATCTATCCGGTACTGGCGGCTATGTTTGAGGGTATTTACGGAAGCTGTCCGTATCAGTCTCCTACCGATATGGGTGTCAATATGGCGGGAAACTGTATCATTGATGACGAAGTTTGTCAGGAGGCCTCAAAGCAGGAGATCATACGCAGATATTATCAGTCTCTGAACCGTTATGTAAAGGATGAAGCATCTAAGGATGAGGTCTATAAGCTGGAATTATTATTAAAGCAGGCAAAGATCACCATAAATGATCGTCCGGTTGTTCCGGTAGCCAATGCGCTGGCAAAGGAGATCAACGCCCCGGCTGCAGCGATCGAGCTGCCGGATGGCACGATCGTCACAGGCAAGACCACAGATCTGCTCGGTGCGGCATCCGCAGTACTTTTAAATGCTGTCAAGGTACTCGGCGGACTGGACGATTCCGTGCATATGATCCCAAGAAGCTTTATTGAGCCGATCCAACTGTTAAAGACAGACTATCTCGGCAGCAAGAATCCACGGCTTCACACAGATGAGGTATTGATTGCCCTGTCTACCTGTGCTGCTACCGATCCGAACGCAGCACTCGCACTAAAGCAGCTTCCAAAGCTGCGTGGCTGTCAGCTTCACACCACGGTGATTCTTTCCAATGTGGATCTGAACACCTTTAAGAGACTTGGCATTGAGCTGACCAATGAAGCGGTGTATGAGAATGCTTAATACATCTGTTATGTAATACACACTGCTACAAACAAAAAGGGGACAATCCGGTGACACATATCGATCACAGGAATGTCCTCTTTCTTATTCATTTTCCGGTTTATTATATTGAATTCTCTGATCAATCCCAATTACGAACTGCTTCCGAATAATAGGTGATGAGCTTTGGCTTTGACAAGGTGTTCATTTCTACCTCTTTCTTTGGCACCTCATCCTTAGCAAATACAAACATCGCAGGAATTTCTTCATTGGTCAGGTATTTCGTATCCACATTTACACGCAGATTCTGTCTGATTGGCTGTTTTGATGCCAAATGGAATCCCCAGTCTCCAAATGCCGGCACCTGTAAATGATATCCCTCTACATATAAGCCCTCACTCTCCATTGTCTTGTGAATACACCAGAATGCATCTGTCGCATAATATGGACTGATAGACTGTACTGTCATCACGCCATCTTCTCGCAGTGCATTTTTACATAAGCGGTAAAAAATATTTGTATACAATTTATTCAATGTCTCATTATTAGGATCTGGCAGGTCTACAATGATCACATCATACTGCTGATCCGTCTCTTTCAAATACTGATAAGCATCTGTATTGATAACATGTACCCTCGGATCCGACAAAGCGCCCTCATTCAGTGCAACAACATTGGGATCTTCACTGCACAGCTTTGTCATGGCCGGATCCAGATCCACAAGCGTGATCTGTGCATCTTCATACTTCAACAACTCCCGGCAGGCCAGTCCATCTCCACCGCCAAGTACAAGCACATCCTTATGATGTACTGCCGCTGACATCGGAATATGCACCAGTGCTTCGTGATATCGATACTCATCCAACGAACAAAACTGTATATTTCCATCAATGTACAATCTCAAGTCATCCTTATGCTTCGTCATCACAATCCGCTGATACTGTGACTGCTCAACATGGATCACACGGTCACGATACAGACCATCCTCTACACGATCTGCAAGCCTATCTGCCAACATCATACCGGACAACATCAAAGCCAGCATAAAGAGCACAAGTGCCTTAAATATACCGGCTTTTTTGATCCGTTTCTGATAACAGAATATGATCAACGCCGCTGCTATCAGATTCATAGCGCCTGTCAGAAATGCAGTTGCAAAATACCCAAGCTGTGGAAGCAATAGTAAAGGAAATGCTATGGATCCGATCAGCCCACCAATATAATCAAAGCTGAATATTGAGGATAGTGTAATTCTCAAATTCTCATGATCTTGTTCAATGATTCTTGTCATGACCGGTATCTCAGCACCAACAAGCGTACCTATTAGCAAAATCTCTATGTACATCACCAGCTGATAAATATCCAGATACAGATTAGAATAAAAAAGCATCAATGCACTGGTACCACCAATGACACCAACCCCCATCTCAATCACAACGAACCAGTTGAATAGATCGTGTTTCAGAAATTTTGACAAAAAGGATCCGATTCCCATCGCACACATGTACAAACCAATTGTAACCGAATACTGCAGAACCGTATCGCCCACTAAATATGAGCTGATCGCACTAATGATCAGCTCATAACAGATTGAGCACCCTGAAATAATCAGGGTAGTCAACATTAACAACTTATAATTCTTCATTACATGATCGCCCCGCTGATAATCAATGCCAGTCCTATAAATATACCAAATACAAAAATACCGGCTGCAGTATTGCCATTACCAATTTCTTCATTCAGGTTATACTTTCTGTTCACAAGATCAATCAGGTAATATCCCATAATAAAGAATACGATTCCAATCACGAAATACAATATACTGCTTCCTATGCCGCTTAGCAATGTCTCTTCTACGGCCGCAACATGAATGGACATGATAGCACTCCGAAGAATAAACCCTATTCCAATAAAGGAACCTGCACTAAGCCATGCTACTGCCTGATTGCCTTTCTTGATCTCTGTCGGGAAATGACATGGAATCAACAGATCAATCAGGAAATTCCCTAATATCATCAATATAATACCAATAACAGAATATACTGCTACAACACCAATATCACATATAATCTCCATAAAAACCTCCATATTATTATTTTCCACTACTCAACCCGCCGCCGGACGATGTCCGTGCATTTGCACTGGCCTGCCTGATACTGCCCGCATAACTGTTATAGGTCCCGTTACCGTCTGCATCGAGCCATGTATCAGTATAGCCGCTGTATGCGGAGTGCTTCTTGGAATACCGGCTCTGGTCTGCCGCATATCCTCTTGAATAATAGTATCTTCTATAATACCTACGGCTATGTGCACCTGCACGATAAGGTTCCTCATCCGATGTGTATGCATACTTTCGGCTGCTAACCTGTACTAAAACCTGTCCATCATCTGCCTGATATACAAGACAGTACTCTGACTTGGTTAAGATTCCCACACTATTATCACCGTCATCCGTATTCTGCGTTGCATCCTCAGCCTGTCCACCGATCTCCCTGATGATCGCCTTTGCCGTCTGGTCCAAATCAAAGTTTGAAGCATACACATCTGCCTTCTGCTTATCACTACCTGTAATAGAAGTCACATATTGATAATTTGCATCATTCTTCAAATACTTAGAAATTGACTTCCGGCTCGACAGATTTGAAAGCAGCGGTTCAAAAAAGCTTGCAAACATTATAAACAGCCATACAAGAGAAATGCATACAACAAGACCTTTTTTCGCAGCCATAGAATCTCCCCAATTCATATTGGATGAAGAACCATGCTCCATTGATGCATACATAGAAGCAATCTGGTCTGAAAATCCCGTCTGCACGATTTCGTCAGCATCCAGATAGTATCCGGTTGAATACTCAACCTCGTCATCCCATGTTTCAATTGAAAGGATATTTTCCTCAGCCTCATCCTCATATTCTATAAATCTTGCTGTATCCCCCCTCTCAACATCCACTTTGCCACACGCATATTCCACATACTCTGTTCCGGTATCTACCTGATGATACCCACTTGTATCTGACCGATATGCAGATGATGATATAGAATACTCCATAAATGTATCATCACATGACAGCCAGAATTCTCCTCCATACTGCTTTTGCAGGCAATATTCTTCCCATTTACAGCCATCTGAGAGATTCTTATATCTGACAATTCCTGTCACTGAATAACTCTCTCCCTGAATCTCAAGTATATCGCCAATCTGGAACTGCAAACCTATCCCCCCTTTTTACTCTTCATCAATTCGTCGTTCAATCTGATTTGCCACAGTTTTTTTCGCACCCATAGCCCTTGCCAGCCGGTCTGCCAACGCCTTTGGAACAGCTTCATTACACGAAAAGATATCTACTGCAGCATACCCATACTCCGGCCAGGTATGAACTGAAAAATGAGATGTTGAAATCACTGCAATATATGTGATTCCGATTGGATCAAATGTATGACTACACTCTTCCACAACCTCTGCTCCAATTGATCGGATCGCTTCATGTGCCAGGACCGTCACCTGATCTAAATCGTTGATTACCTGCTTATCGCAGCCATAAAAGTCCAACATTAATTGTAACGCCACAGTATGATTCCCTCTTCCCGTTCTCATGCATTGATGTTATAACATCTTATTTTGAAATTCCTTCACATTGTTGCAGTACTTCAGTGCCATCTCTTCGTCGATCGTACCTTCCCGAACGAGCCGCTTCAGATCAGCATCCATCGTGTGCATACCCAACGCTGCCCCACTCTGGATCGTCGTTGTGATCTGATGTGTCTTGTTCTCTCGGATCTGATTGGCAACTGCCTCTGTATTGATCAGAACCTCTGTTGCCATCGCCATTCCGGTACCATCCTCTTTCGGCACCAACACCTGTGTTACCACACCCCGGAGCACATTTGCCAGCTGTGTTCTCGCCTGAGACTGGCCATGTGCCGGATAGGCATCAATAATTCTCTCAACCGTCTGTGCAGCTGTACTCGTATGCAGGGTAGACATCACAAGATGTCCGGTCTCTGCCGCTGTGATCGCTGCATTGATCGTCTCGTAATCACGCATTTCGCCGACCATGATCACATCCGGATCCTCACGCAGTGCGGAGTGCAGTGCGGTTGCAAAGTCTGCAACATCTCTGCCAACCTCACGCTGATGGATCATAGACTTGGCATGGTAGTATACATACTCGATCGGATCTTCAATCGTGATCACATGCTTTGCCTTCTTCTTATTGATATAATCGATCATAGACGCCAGCGTCGTCGTCTTACCACTTCCGGTCGGTCCTGTTACGAGCACCAGTCCTCTCGGCTCATCTGCCAGCTTGCGGATCGGCTTTGGCAGTGCGATCTCATCAAATGTCGGAATATTATTATTCAGCAATCTGTATGTCGCCGCCAGATTATTCCGCTGATGATAGATATTCGCACGGAGCCGGCTTGCATCCGGCATCATAATCGCAAAATCCAGATCATGTCCCTCTCTGACCTGTACGCACTGCTTCTCTGTCAGCATCTCCATGATCAGATTCTCGGATTCCTGTGCTGTCGGCACCTCCGGCAGAAATTCCAGATGTCCGAATCTTCTGAGTGCAATCGAAGTTCCCACTGTCACATGGATATCCGAAGCCTCCATTTTCTTCGCAATCTCAACTAATTGTTCAAATGTCATACCCTATATCCCCCTTTATGTTATCGAATTTCCTCACCCGGCTTCTTCTTACGCTTCTTATCCTCATACATCAGTTCATCTGCACGCTTTAACAATGCAGGCAAATCATACGGCTTCTCTGCGTACACTACACCGACCGCAATCACACAATGAATATCATCCTCTAATGTATTGAGTCTCGCAAGCTCTGCTTCCCAGCGTTCCTTCAGCGTATCCACCTCTTCCTGTGTCACATTACAGGCAATCATCAGATACTCATCCCCGCCCATGCGGTATCCATGCACCTGATTACTGGTCACCTTACGGATACTGTTCGCAGCCTTGATCAGCAGTTTGTCGCCTGCCTCATGTCCATAGGTATCATTCATTTTCTTTAAGTTGTTGACATCGAAATTGAAGATCCCGATACTGTCCAGCTTGTCATACTCATTCTCCAGCATGGTCAGATATTTTCCCTTGTTGTATAAACCGGTCAGGCGGTCATGCTCACTCTCATAGATCAGCTTCTCACGCATGATACCATTTTCCAGATACAGCTTGATCACGCTCAAAAGCGTTGGTTCCTGCATTGCAGCTTCATCCATATTCGGCCAGATTGACAAATACAAGGCATAACGCTGGCCTGATACATCCCCGCTGCACAGAATCCGATACTGACTGTCTTCTGTACCCCCGGACAGTGCAAGCACCTCCTGCACCGGATCCGCAAAATCGGCAAGACCAATCGTATTGCCCGCAGGCAGCTCAAATGTCTGTGTCATGGCAGCATTCATTTGCAGCCGGTCATTGCTGTACTGCTTGCCCAGCTTGTTGTACGAAATCAGATCTGCATTCCCCTCATGCTGGATCAGGAAGTATACCCTGTTCGTCGCAAAATAATCTGCAAGCATCGGCATCAGCTCATAATAGGTACTCGTAAGTTTATTGAGCACCGCCGTCTGAAATCCCGACAGCTTCTTAAAGAAGGACATGTACTTCGTAATATCACGGTTCAATCCCATA
Source organism: uncultured Lachnospiraceae bacterium (assembly GCA_934293375.1). Taxonomy (GTDB): domain Bacteria; phylum Bacillota; class Clostridia; order Lachnospirales; family Lachnospiraceae; genus RGIG6919. The sequence goes on from CAKQYS010000007.1 coordinate 74,759, forward strand.
TATTCTGAGATATCCTCCAGTCTGTGGATCTGATACTTCTTACCTTCCTTCTCAAATATAGATGATTCGACCTTATAGTAGTGCTTGCTTGCAGTGTCGATACACTCCCAGTCTGTCACAGCACCATCCTCTCCTATGTGCGGACAATCTCCGATCCAGCCAAGCGTCTCATCAGCATACTTACCGATGATGTCTTCTCCGTAAATATCAGTAAAAAATGGATTGGCATATACGATCTCCATGGAACCATTTGCCATCACTACAATACCGCCTGTGCCGCCTGACACAAATTGTACAATCTCCTGCGTAAAATCCATATACGGTCCCTCCCTTATGCAAATGTCAGTATATCTGAAAATCCGGTCATATCAAACACTTCCATGACATCGCCGATCACATTCTTTACGACCATACTGCCCTGACGGCTGTTCATCGTCTTCTGCGCCTGCAGGATGACTCTTAAGCCCGAACTCGCAATATAATCACAGTTGGCAAGATCTAACACGAAATCCTTGACATCTTCTGTCAGGTTTTTGTTGAATTCCTCTCCAAGTGTGAGTGCTGTTGTTGTGTCAATCCGTCCTGACACACTGATTGTAACCTGTGCCTCGTTCTTTGTTACCTTTACTTCCATTGTTCATTCCCTCCTAGTAAAATATTGTTGCCCTTATATATATACAGCATATACAATAACTGTTTATATCCTCCATTGTTTCTTCATGGTCAGAATATTCTCTGATGCAGTCCGCTCATAAGAAACCTCATCCATCAGTTTCTTGATCATATAAATCCCCAGTCCGCCGATCTGTCTTTCTTCCGCACGAAGTGTAATATCAGGATCGTCCTTTGAAAGCGGATCAAACGGTTGTCCGGTATCTATGAGGCGAATACACATTTCCCGCATGTTATCCATCTTTTCTCCGACACCATCTCCGTCACGCACCTGCATCACCACCTTACAGAATCCCTGATGGTCTTCATACGCATAGTTCACTATATTAACATATGCCTCTTCTACCGACAAAAGGATCTGGTTGATCGTCTTCGTCGGACATCCATACATCGATAGATGTTGTTCCACAAATACATTGATATTCGAAAGTGTATCTAACAATGCTGGAATTGTCAACTGATATGTCACAGCCTCCATACTACACCTCCTTCATGAACTGTAGAGAACGGTGTATTTTATCCATACCGTTTACCTCAATCAACACCGATGCATCTGGAAAATATGCATCATAATTTTCCGCAAAATGTTTCCAATCAATCCTGCCATCTCCTACTGCCAGATGAGAATCCGACTTCCAATCGTTATCATTGATATGAATATGCTTCACATATGGTGCCAACATTCTTACCCACTCATCAATCCTGTCCGGATTTCCAAATACATGTGCGTGTGCATAATCCAGACACACACCAAACCGTGCTTCATCCTGCATGCATTCCGCCAGTGCAGCAAGCAAAACAGGATCGGTATCAAACATATTCTCTATATATATTCGTAGATCAGGATATTCAGACAATTTCTGTTTCCAGTAGGAAGCATTTCGTTCTACCCATGACTTGCGATAGCTGTCAGACAAGAAATTAGCAACATAGTTCGTGTGAAAGACGACTGCTTTTGCACCCATTTCCTGCGCAGCAGAAAGACTCTGCTCTACTCTCATCTGTGAGATCCGTCTGATAGCCGGATCATCTGAGAAGATCGTCACATCCAGAAATGCACCATGCAATGTACAATACTCCGGCAGACGATAGCTTTGATATGTATGGATCACAGCAGCCATGCCATCTGCATCTGTCAACATGTCCGGCTTAAAGAAATCATTATATTCAAATCCGCATCCATACCTATGACACAATGTCAGATATTCTTCTATATTCTCCCGCTCCGGTATGATCAATAATTTTTCAATCTTCATTGGCCCCTCGCTTTACTGAAGTTACCGAGTATACAAATACACCCTTTGACTTCCCCTTTAAAGGAATCTCTCCTACCTCTTCTACAGTGATTTGATCCTGAATCCGATGATACACCGCATCACTGATCAGCACCTGTCCCTTCTTTGCATTTGCTTCCAATCTTGCTGCAGTGTTGACTGTATCACCAATCGCTGTATAATCCATTCGAAACTCACAACCGACATTGCCAACAACTGCAGGTCCACAATTGACGCCAACACCAAATCCGACCGTCCTGCCAAATTCTGCAAGCAGTTTCTTTTCTAGTGCCTGCCCCTCCGTCACGATGTCCATCGCAGCACATACTGCCCGGAACACATAATCGTCCAGATCGAACGGGGAATTAAACACCGCCATCGTCGCATCTCCGACAAACTTATCAAGAGTTCCCTTATTCTGAAAGATCGCCTTGGTCGTCAGGTTTAAATACTGGTTCAGAATCTGCACCACCTGCTCCGGCTCTAAAATCTCCGACATGGTTGTAAACCCACGTATATCCACAAACAACACTGCAATATCCCGGTTCTCACCGTTTAAGCGGACGGTCAGATCTCCCTGCTTCATCAATTCATCCACTACTTCCGGTGCCACATATTTCTTAAATGCAGACATCACTTTTCTACGCTTCAATTTCTCTGCAAAATAACCTCCGGCAAGACAATAGATGTATGATAATATCGCCACAACCGGCATATAGACCAGACTGATAATCTGTCCATGTTCATTGAGCCACATGCCGGTACCGATCTCAGCCCCCACTGCCAGCACCAGCATGATCGTTGACAGCCAAAGCTTCTTCCGGATAAACAGCAGGTGTAACAATGCTGCGATCACGCCCAGCACAGCGGCAACCAGATATGGATCTGCATGCACCGCAAATCTGCCATCCATCGCTGCCTGCAGGATATTCGCATGAATCTCTACCCCAAACATCTGCTTGCTATATCCATTCGGCACACTGAAATTGTCCTGCATACCGGTTGCATATGCCCCGACCAGCACAATGCTGTTTGCAAATGCCCGGCTGTCTATCTTCCCATTCAGAACATCTATGATGGAAATGCATTCATAATCTCCCGGTCTGCCTGAATAATTGATGCTGCTCTTGCCATATTTATCCACCAGCATCGGCTTAGGCTCCAGCTGATTCTTCTCACAATAGGTACGATACACCTCCCATGAAAACATGGAATAGGTCTGATCGGCATACGCCTGCTCAGGCTGGATCCGTCTGACCACACCATCAGAATCCTGGGATACATTGGAATACCCCTGCTGTGTCACTGCAGCAAGTGCCGTATATGGCTCCAGATAATCCCGAATCGTATACCGGATCCCTCCCTGTGCATCCTTTTCCGGCTTCTGTGCATATACAAACTGGGATACCGTTACGACATTACCGCTGTTTTTGCAAGCCTCGGCAAATGCAGTATCTCCCGCCTCATCCTTCTGTCCGGAAAACAAAATATCAAATCCAATTACAGATGGCTGATATTCTGCATCTGCATTTAAAGCAGAAACAAGATCCGCATATACACTTCTCGACCATGTATCTACCGGACCCAGCTCCTCCAATGACCGCTCATCAATACCGATGATCTTGATTCTGCTGTCAATTCCTCTCGGAATCTGGTACACAGCATCCCTGATCGCATAATCAAATACCGAAAACAGATTCGAAACCGACAGCAGGAATACCAGAATCCACACCACCGCCATCTGCACGGGAATCGTTAATTTCTTCAAGCTGTTCATATATCCTCCCCATCTTCTATACCCTGCACACTGCCCTCGCCTCTGTTTGCGTGCTTCTGCATGCCCTGCTCCGTACTGCTGCTTGCAGGCTTCTTCTGCATGCTCTGCTCCACACACCTCTGTTTGCGCGCTTTTGCATGCTCTGCTCCACATGCCTCTGCTTGCGCGCTTTTGCGCACTCTGCTCCACACTGCTGCCTGCAGGCTTCTGCACATTTCTACGCACGGGTCAGATACAACATCGTAATATCATCTGCCTGCGGTGCCCCGTCTGCAAAAGCATCCACTGCATCATATATATATTTCACGAATTGCTCCGGCGCATCCGCACTGCTGATATGGTCATTCAGAATCCTCTCGATTCTGTCATCTCCCAGCAGCTCGCCGGCAGGATTCAGTGCTTCTGTCACACCATCCGTATAGAGATAGATACTGTCTCCGGGCATCAGCTCCAAATGCTGTTCCCGATACGGCACATCCTCCATCATGCCAAGCACAAGATTTGCCTTCGCCTGCTGCATTTGAAATGTCCCATCCTGTTTTCTCACAAACGGTCTGTTGTGTCCTGCATTGACGAATGTAACATCACCCGTCTTAACATCCAGCACGCAGATAAACACCGTTACGAACATCCCTTCTTCATTCTTATAGCAAAGCTGGTTATTCGCTCTTGACATGACCTCTGCAAGCGGCAGTCCCAGTGTTGCATAATTCTTGATATGGGTCTTTGCCATACTCATAAATAACGCCGCCGGCACACCCTTACCGGAAACATCCGCAATCAAAAAGCACAAATGGCTGTCATCAATCTCAAATACATCAAAGAAATCACCGCCGACCTCTTTTGCCGGACGCATATCGGCTGTCATATTGACATGCTCCATCTGATTATATGCAGTAAAATCCCACTCAAGACATCCCACCTGGATCCTGGTCGCCACTGCCAGCTCAGACTTGATACGCTCCTGCTCTGTCACCAGCTTTGTCGTCTTACTGTAAAGCATATTCATGAAAGCGCCATAGATTTTTCTCTCTGTCTGTGCGATCTCTTCAAATAACGGTCTGGAAATATGCGCACACCGCACGGTATTGACAGCTCTGACAGTTGCCGCCCGTTTATCGTCATTGATCAGGCCAAGCTCCCCGATAAAATCGCCAACACCAAGCGTATTGATCCGATCCCCTTTTCCGCTCAGGACATCTGTCTTTCCTGACAGAATAATGTACATACCATCTTCACTGTCTTGACCGTATGTAACGATATCCTCCCCTGCAGGGATTGTCACCTCTTCCATCGCTTCCAAAAATTTTCTTGTACCGGGAGCAATATCTCCCATATCCTGTACTCCGAAAAACTCCTGTATTGTGTTGATCTTTCGCAATACTTCAATATCCATATATCCCCCACTCTTATTTACTTCCATTTTATTGTGATATCAGATGTCACAGCTTTGTCAAAATCATAATCCCAATCACCTGCAGATGCCGGTTTCAAGGTTGGCTTTGCGGCCTTCTCCCCGGACTTTACACTCTGTGTTCCAAATACAGAATCCCCATATAAAAAGGTCACCTTATATGACTTTCCTGCATTCTCTGCCGAAGCATCTTCCGTTGTACCGGTCTGTGCAGCATCCTCCTGTGTTGTGATTGTTTCGTCTGTTGCTGTTGATGCCTCGGTAGCTGTCTGCTCACTCGTAACCTCCTGCGATGCTTGATCCGGCAGATATTTTTTTAATTCATCTGCGGAAACAGCTAGTGTTCTTCCGTTCTCGGCAATCCGGATCAAAGTTCTGATCACAGCTTCCGGCAGCTGTGAATAATCAATATCCTGCACGCCGTTTAAATAATCTGTTGTCTTACCATCCTCATAAATGATCGTCTCCTTGCCGGCCTCCACCATCACTTCCTGATCTGCTACCGTGCCATCTGCATATATAAGTCTGGTGCTTACCTTGCCTTCTATTACTGAAATCTTTGTATATCGGATTCCCTGTTCATCCTCATAGATAGAAGTATAGAATACCGTACCCCGTACAGACATCGTAGAATTCGGCGTATTCACCTCATAACTTGATGAATCTGACAACGGATTCTGAATCTCATTTAACAACGATCCCTCTTCAAGCACAAGCTTGGTTCTACTGTTCTTCTGATTGCCCGAAGCCTCAATCAATACCCGGCTCTTCGGTTCCATATAGGCATATTTATCATCATCCATCCGGAGTGTCAGCCTGCCATCCGCCGTCTGCACCCGGTCGCCGGACTGCAGCACCATGTTGGCATATGCCGCCAGTTCTCCCTGCTCCTCTCTGGATACAACTGCCCCATCCTCTGTGTCATACACCTTGATCAGACGATAGGTCTGCCGCTTTCCCAAAGCAAATATCAATGTCCCGGCAGCCGCAAGCATGATCACAACGATCACAATTGCTGCAGCCAGCTTCTTACCCGCAACCTTTTCCATATTCCACACTCCTATTCACTCTGTGAAAATGTGTATTCTCCCTCTGAATCCACATAAAAGCTCTGGCCACCCTGATAGCTGGTCTCATCCCCGGCAACTTTCCAGATTCCCTGATCTAGATGGTATGCCTGATCCTTGTATAGCCGGACAGCCTTCCCTTTCATAATCTTACCGGTCTTTCTCCATTCCTCGGCAACCCGAATCTGCAATGTAACGGTATTGCCCGCTGCATCCTTTGCCTGAAGCTTGTAGGTTTTAATATCATCTCCAGCCTTTAGCACCACAGAAATACTATGTTTACCGCTCTTTGGCGTATACGCCTTACCATTCACTGTAACAGAAGCAAGATTCTGATCCTCAAATGTAAATACACATGACTCTCCATAATAGATATCTCCATTCCGAAGCTTTTGTTCACAAGAATACTCCGGTTTTGTCTTGTCGATCTTAACTGCCGGTACTGTGATCGGCTCTGTGATCTCTCCGGTCTTTTCCTTCTTAAGGTACAACTGATGTGCCGCCTGCGACTTCTGATACCGCAGTGTCTTCGTGTATTTGCCATCCGGTGTCTCACTCATCAGGAAGCCATCAACCGCCCGGTATACCACATCGGATGTGTAATATCCGTTCTTTCCCGCTGTACCGGTCATGGTATATGCGGTCTTCGGAGTCGGATAATACATGATCTTAAAGGAATCCGTCAACATCAGCTCCCTGTAATGTGCATTTTCCGGCAACACAGCTTTCGCTTCGTAAATTCCCGGTTTCACCGGTCTGTCCGCCGTCCAGGTATCTGTCCCCTGCTTTCGGTACATCATCTGTGCCGTCTTCGTATCATGTGTCGCCGACTGAAGCTGTACACTATAATCCGTGCCATAATAACGATCCGCAATCTGCAGACTGCCCGTACCCTCTGCCTTCTCTACCACCAGTTTGATGTTGCCCTGTTTTGTTTTCCAATATGGTGTATCTCCTACACCGGCCGTGATCGAAAAGCTGCCGGTATAAGTTCCTACCTCCAGATCCGCACGGCTCGTGAGCTTCACGGTCGCACTCGCACCTGCGTCAAGATGGATCCCATCCGTGCTGACGATACTGCCATCTGCATTGTGGCATGCATACGCAAAAAACTGTGCACTGCCCGCATCGATCACCGGATTCAGCGTAATCGCCTCTGATCCGGTATTGCGCACCGTAACCGTCAATGTCGCCGGTGTACCTGCATACTGCATATTGGGAAGTGTCCAATCTCCTTCCTCAGATACAGTATAGGCGTAGAGATCATTCAATGACTTCCCTGTAAGCTCACCTGCCGGCAGTGTATATGTGTTGTCTCCATACAGTACCTCTACCGGATCTGCGGCTGACGGCTTCGTCACCTTCACATCCGCATCGGCCAGTTGGAATACAGGCTGTATATCTTTTCTCTCTGTTCCCTGAAGCTGCAACGCCTTTGTAATCCGCACCTGAACACCCTCAGCTATAGAATTCGCTACATTGTACCGCAATGTCCCGGCTTCCATCGTACCGGAACAGATCAGTTTATTTTCCGTATCAGACAAATCCAGCGTACCAAACTTTGCACCGGAATCACATTGCAGAGTATTCTTCCCAAGAAGCAATTCCGCCGTCTCACTTCCGCTGTTGGCAGTAAAACTGTTATTTTGTGTTCCACGAAAATCAACAGGCTGTGCAATCTTTCCTGCGTTCCCTATTATCACATTGCCATCTACAATCGTAATGGTTCCAATCATGGAAGCACCCGATTCAACCTGCATAATACCTGAGCCTGAAAATTTCACGGTTCCCGACAAGGATGCCGGACTCTTGATTGTCAGATTTCCACTGCCCTTAACATCATAATCATTAAATGAATCTTCTGTAATCGTTACATTCGGATCCATTCCACCTACCGGAATTGCCTCCGCCATCGCAACCGGCGACATCATCACGATCATCACCCATGCCATAACCAATGCCATGAGCTGTTTTGCTCTCTGTTTCATGTTCTTTTCCCCCCTTAACATGACCTGTTTTCTATGTAATCATCCTACTATCCCAATATCTGCATATTAATATTTATTTTATATGATGAGACTATCAGTGTCAACATATTTTTCGACGACAATTTACCACAGCAAATCATTCCTTGCTGATCCGGAAGCACTATGTTACACTACCGGATAGAAAGTATATTGCAAACCGGAAATTGTGAAACAAAAGGAGGATGCTTTTATGCAGTATATTCGTACATTTGGTTTTTATGCGGGCTTATGGGCGCTGGTTCTGATGCTAGAGTTTGCAGCACTGTGGGGTAGTGCATGGATTCCCAACGATCTGCTGGATGCTCAGATACAGCAATCCGCAGATACCTTATGTCAAAAACCTGTGTTTGATACAGTTCTGTCAGCAGATCCATCCTCCATGCTTGATCATTACGCAGATTCTATTCTGCTCAACATCGCCTATCATATGGGCAGCAACCCATCCCTTTCTACAGTCATGTCCGCTGCCTATTATCATACCGATATTCAAAATGAAAATGAAAATCTTCAGGATGCCGTGTATGCGTCCCTGCCTGCCAACCAGAGCTACAGCCGGTATTGGCATGGTACGATATGCCTTCTGCGTCCTCTGCTCATGATCATGCCGATCTTAGGCATTTACTTATGCAACGCAGTTTTGCTCGCAGTACTAACGCTGCTTTTGCTTTTCCTGCTTCGTAGAATGTTTAGCAACGGTGCCGCCATCTGTTTTTTCGTCTCCTTCTGTCTGACCGGATGCTGGTTCACCCCTTTTAGCATTGAATATTTCACTCCTGTTATCATTATGCTTATATTTTCTATCTTAGTATTGATTCTATTCCGGAATGGTCATTTTCGTGCAGTCTTTGCAATGTTTCTGATCGCAGGTAGTATTACAGCATATATGGATTTTCTGACAACAGAGACGATGACGCTGCTTGTCCCACTGATCCTTACTCTCCTGTGGCGTAAGCAGCATATGGATTCCACCTCCGGCTCCCATATTGTACACTGTCTCAAATGTACAATGCTATGGGGCATCGGTTACGCTGCAACCTGGATTGGCAAATGGGTGCTGGCATCGGCGGTACTACACACCAATGTACTCAAAGAAGCCGTTTCTCAGGCGGAATACCGGATTGCCGGAACCGGAGCGGAAATATCCGGTTTCACGCAATGTCTGCACGCAATCTTCCGGAATCTTGGCAGCCTGTTTCCATTTTCCCTGATGGGGCAGTATTCCTATGTATATGCCTTCTTTGCATTACTGATCGCTGTGCTGGTCTATGAATTCATAAAAAAAAGAAAGGGTCTTGCTGCCATTTCTACAGCCTTAACCCTTTTATGCTTCGTACCTTATATCCGCTATGTTGTATTAGCAAATCATTCTTATATTCATTATTTCTTTACATATCGTGCACAGCTTGCATCGTGTATGTGTCTGGCGCTGCTGTTTCTCTATAATACGGACACCGTATTTTTAAGGAAACAGTTACACAGATCTGCCAAGCCGCACAGAAAACACAAATAACAGCAGCTACACCTAATCCGGTATGATCTCAATATATACCTGGTCGTACTTGTGCTTCAATTCCTGTTTGATCTCGTCTTTTGCATTATGCAAGACACTGATATGGATCACATCCGTTTTATTTCCGATATACACTTCTACCCACAGCTTGCGTCCCGTCTGGATCACATCCAGAAAGGTAACCTCATAGGGATAATCCTGCATATGTTTCTCTACGATCCCCCGGATCTGTCCAAGCACCTCTTCATCCGGCGCAAACAACACCAGATTCTTGATACTCGTAAAGATCACACTGATCGGCTCTCTGATCAAAAGGATCGCCATGATCACCGCAACAGCCGGATCGATATAGGGTGCCAGAAACCGCAAATGCGTCCGCACCAACAGCATCTGTACCGCAAATGCTACAGATACTCCCATACTGCTGATCACATCCAGCTTCCACATATATAACTCCGCCTTGATCGTAGTGGATTCATACTTCGTGCTGTAATGATGCAGGATTGCGTACATGGCGATACAGCCTACACATACGAGCATCTCAAATATCGCAATCCTGCCGGCGTCCACATTATGACCGCCCTGCAGAAGGAGCTTGATATTCTCTACCATCAGATTGCAGGTCAGTGCCAACAGCACACTATACTTCACGAGCAAAAATAAGGATTCCACCTGTGCATATCCATACGGATGCTTCTCCGTCACCGGCTTATACAGCAATGGCACCAACACCAGGAACGGACCGATCATGATCAGATCCGCAGCATCAAACAGACAGTCTGTCAAGAGTGAGTGGGAATGCGTGATCCATGCCATAATCCCCTCTGCCAGTATAAATAACACACTTCCTAAAAATGATAGCTGCAAAATTCTCTTTTCAATTGATAACTTGTCCTTTTTCATATATAACCTTTCCTGTGAGCATTATCGTCAAAATGTTGATTTCAGATACAAAATGCGGCATAGAGAGGAACGGTTTTTTTATTGTCCTCAAAGCCGAAGTTTTTAGCAGAGAGTTTGATCGCATAAGCGGGCTTGTAGGTGTTCATATAAACATTCAGGCTCTTGGCTCTGGTGTTATCAGCAGACTTGACCTCAATGGGAATGAGCTGACCATCACGCTGAATGATAAAATCAATTTCAGCTCCACGCTCAGACTCCCAATAGTAGGTGTGGTAGCCGTTAATGGTGAGCTGCACATTAACATAGTTCTCCGCCATACCGCCCTTAAAGTCGTTGATTTCCTCGACCATATAGAGAATGTCATTGGCGGCTAAATCCTTCTTGGCGCAAAGCAATCCTAGGTCGGACACATAAATCTTGAACGCATCCATATCACGATAGTTTTCAAGAGGCTTTTTGATTTGCTCAACCTTGTAGACCTGTGACACGATACCAGACAGGCAAAGCCATGCAATCGCATTTTCAAATTCGGAAGCCCGTCCACCTTTCTTCATCAGCTTATATTGGAAACGGGTATTCTTCTTGGAAAGCTGAACGGTAATGTTATCGTAGGCAAGTCTGGTTTTCTTGATTTCATTCAAGTTGTTATACTTACTCATATCATTAAGATAGCTTGCAAGTATCGTGTCCTGCGTATGACGGACAAGGATATAATCCTTGGTTTCGGCAAACTGCATCACACACTCTGGCATACCGCCGACCACAAGATACTGACGATAAAGCTGCATTGCGGAGTCGTGCAAGGCAGACGGCAGCGGTGTATCGGTTTGGAAGCATTTTTTAATCTGTTCTACTAAATCGTCCTCACCGAGCGCCAACATAAATTCCTCCACATCCATAGGATAGAGTGTTTTCATATCGACCTTTCCTACAGGAAAAGAGAATTTCGCCCTGTTGACCGCAACGCCGAGCAAGCTGCCTGCGACAATGATATGATAATCCGGAGCGTCCTCACAAAAGTATTTGAGTGAAGTCAAAGCCCTTTCGCAGAGCTGTACCTCATCGAATACAATCAGCGTCTTTTCTTTTACAATGGTCTGACCTGCAATATGGGATAAAATCGGTATCAGATAATCAGGACTGATGTTTTCCTCGAAGGTTTTGTTCAGTTTTGGATTGGTTTCAAAATTGAAGTATGCCACATTTTCGTAATGGGTGCGCCCGAACTCCAGAATGGAATAGGTCTTTCCAACTTGTCTTGCGCCCTGTAAAATAAGGGGCTTGCGGTGTTCACTTTCTTTCCACGCTTCCAAAAAGTGCATAATCTTTCTATACATAGGCAGTCCTCCTTAAAGGTACTGACCATAGCATAACAGATATTCGTGTAAAAATCAATGAAGTATTCTTTACTTTTCACACTAATCTACATGATTATTTCCTCCAATCTCTCATAATACGACATGAACTTTATAAGATAGTAAGGATTCTGACAAGCTTGACCATATAAAAATCTCCCCACACGGGATCGTGCAGGGAGATTCTAATTTTATTCGTAGTCATTTACGACATCCGGAATCAAAATTTCTCTTTTATATTTCGTCTTTGTCTTATCCTTATCTATCGTGTATGCAACAGCGATTACTGTGGCCATTTCATCATCGTACTCACACTCAGCAGACCATAGATCATCCCATGGACTCAGCAACTGACCATTCTTGATCTTTTGTAGATCAATATTCAACTCTATAAAGTTTTTCAAAACAGTATGTTCTCTAATTCTGCTACGAGTTTTATTTCCGCAGACAGGACAGCGTATCCATTCTGTTTTCATAATTGGTGTAATTCGCCCTTTTCCAAGCGGAAGCTTACATCTGCCTGCTTCGCAAGTTCATTGGAATGCGTTACAATAATGACGCATTTGTTCATCTGATGGGCACACTCTTTTAAGATATTAGTTATCTCTGCCGCTGTACCTTCATCAAGATTTCCTGTCGGCTCATCTGCAAGGATAACCTCTGCGTCAGACGCTAACGCACGGGCAATCGCAACTCTCTGTTGCTGTCCTCCAGAGAGCTTTAGCACATTTCGTTTGCTTTCTTCCTCTGTCAGCCCGACACGCTTTAAGATGGGCAAGGGCGTCAATTTAGAAGTCAAAGCCACATTTTCGGCAGACGTCATGTAGTCAATCAGGTTATAGCTTTGAAAAATAAATGCCACATTGTTTTTGCGATGCCACGCAAGCCCCTTTTTCTCAATATTCTCTCTCTGAAACAACACCTGCCCTTCAGACGGACTATCTAAACCTCCAAGCAGAGAGAGCAAGGTTGTTTTTCCACATCCAGACGGACCAAGGATTGCATAGATTTTTCCCACCTCAAATTCGGTAGATATATTCTTAAGAACAGTTCTCTTCCCATCATAAGAATATTTAACATTACAGGTTTTTACAATACACATATAATCGTCCTCCTTAACTTATTTTTGTAAGAATATCTTTCGGCTTTGAACGAACAATCGTCCACGATGAAGCAATAACCGCTATCACAATCAGGAAAATTCCAATCAAATAAAGCGGAAGCAGATAGGCTGCATCAATTTGCACATTGAGATTTGTCGCTCCTGTGGTAACTCTGGATACCAAAAACCTTCCTGCCTTTTCTGCTATCAAATTACTAAACGGTATAGACGCCGCAAATGAAATAACAGCTACAACAAAGGTTTCCGTGAAGATTTGCAATATGATATTTGCTTTGCTTTTACCAATAGAAAGCAAAATCCCTATTTCCTTTTTGCGTCCTCTAATCCAGATTGTCAGAAGCAAGGTAAGTATCACAATACTGACAACGGAAATAATGATAAATGTCGTATTCACAAGTTTTTGCAGAGACTCTAACGGTGTAGAAACAACCTCGTACTCATCCGTATCAATGCTGAGTTTCAAGGTTTTGCCTTTTAACTCTGGCAAAGCAGAGATTTTGTCGTAAACATTTTGGACACTAACAGGGTCTTCCACATAGATAGTCAACTGCTGATATCCATCCAACTCATCTCCCCATATCTCAAACATGGTGGCATAATCTATATAGCCGCAATTTGCGGAGATTTCATCTACAGTCAAAGCATTTCCTGAAGTGCCCTCTGTGCCATCAAAAATCCCAACAATCTCAAATTGAGAAATAACATCAGCGTCCAATGAATACATCTGAACCTTATCACCAACAGACAGCTTGTTATAATCGGCAAGTTCTTTTGAAATTAGGCAGGCGTGTGTATCATCTTGCGTAATATGTCTACCATCCACCAATTTGTATTTACCGCTTTGGAAATTGGAACATTTTTCTGAAGATAATGTTGCGGTATAACTCGACGCTTCTCCATACTGTGTATAGCTCAGACCGAAGGCCGCGGGCAGATATTTGAAATCTACACCTGCACCGTAGTAACCCGCCGTATCCTCGGAGTTGTAGTCTACAACACCGTCAACCTTTCCGATTGCGTCTACAATTTCTTGCGTAATCAAATCTCCATTATAACCGTAAACCGTTCCCCACTCGTTTTGCCGATCGCTTCCCATATTTCCTTCCGTGTCAAGGGACAGCTCTATTTTTCCGCCAATAGCTGTCTGAATATCTGCTGTCGCACCCTTAGCTGCGTCGCGAACGGCAATGCCCGTAAGTATAAAAGTCGCTATAATCGTCAACACCAAAAACAATATAACCGTCTTAAACCGTTGACTGAAACAGTACAGACCTGCTCTTTTTATAAAGCTCATTCCAAAAATCCTCCTAACTCATTTTTGATAAAATCTCTTTTGGTTTCAACTGCATAATCATAATTGACGATACAAAAGTCGAAGCTGAAATTACAACTAACTGGCAAAAATAAATATGCAATATTTCTATGACACTCAGCTTCAGATAATTTTCAATTTGAAGGCTATTTTGCGTTCCTGCTATTATCGTTTCCTCGTTCAACAGATTCGGCTGCAGTTCGCCAAACAGACTGTGACCTAAAAATCCTGTAACGCACAAAGAGACAATATAGGATGAAATCAGTGCAATTATCGCAACTGATAACACCTCCAACAAAAATCCTGCCATGATATTCCTCTTAGTCACTCCCGTTGCCAGCAGAATGCCTGCTTCCTGCATCCGGCTACGCATACGCATTGTCAGCAGCAAGGTCAGGAACGCTGTACTGACAACTGACACAAGGACAATCAATAGCTTTACGAAATCTCCGAGAGAAGATAACTGGGCGGCAATCTTGGAATACCGAAAGTCATTGGTACGGATAAAATGTGTTGTCCAGTCAAACGATTGTAATAGCTGAACATTGCGGGTAATGCTTTCGAGTTTTTCAGGGTCAGTAATGTAAAAATCAACCTCACCTGTGTAAACACCTGCTTCACTCTCGTTTAGCTCGTTCAAGACATCAAGGCTCGCATATATGTCGTTAGCAGCAACGCCCGCAGTAGGCTTAATTGATGGGTCCTCGATATTCAGTTTATATATACCTGATACCTCAACTTGGGCGTAAACGTTTTTAACTGGCATTTCATCAATATATGCTCCATCCGCTTCACCGAGCTTGGCATGGGTCAGTGTCAGCGTGTCGCCAACCGATAGCTGATTGGTTCTTGCTAATTGTTCGCTGATAAGGATTTTTCCGCTATCCGTTTCAGTGATATGTGCTCCTTCTACCAAAACGGCTGTTTCATCTGCGAAATCAGGGGCAAGTGCGGAAAAGCGAAGTGCTGTTACCTTTCCCATATTGTTTTCGGCTGTGTGTTTATCACCTTGAATAAACTGAATAGTATCACTCTTAGCAAAACCATAATTGATAGGATTGCAGTATTTAATTTCACCTATCTGCATAATCTCTTCTATTTCATTCACCGTGATATGGACATCATTTTCCGTGTCCTCTATTTCGCCGTTTTCATTCATTTTCACCTCGGTGTTTGCTCTTATATAGAAAGCGGCTCCAAGAGAAGTACGAATATCCCTTGACAATCTCTCTGACGCATTCAAAACACCAAAACACGAAATCAGAAAAACAGCAACTATGAATACCACCAAAAACAGACTTATGGTTTTCCCTTTTTTGCGTGATATGTAAGCAAAGGCTCTTTGTGCAAAATTCATCTGGATTATTCAGCTCCTTTCTGCAATCTCCTCTATAGGATATCTTTATTGCCATTCGGCATCCTCAAATGAAATCATACAGACCTTTGGTTAGTTTTTGATTTGATTTTCATAAGGCTTTGATTTGATTGCAAAAAAGCTGCCAGCGAGTTGCTGACAGCTTTTTGTAGAATGAAGCTACTATCAATTCAGATAAAGGAAAAAGGCCACACCTTGCTCCGTGTTTTTTATGAAATATGTCATACCATGCAGGTCAAGAATTGTTTTGACAATGTATAGCCCCAGACCGCTTCCCCCAGTTGCCTTGTTCCTTGATTTGTCTGCCCGATAAAATGGTGTAAACATATGCGGAAGATCAGCTTCTGGAATGGACGCTCCAGTATTTTCAATAACGATGGCATCTCGATTTTCAAAAGATTGTAAAGTTATGAAAACTTCTTCGTCACAAGGAGAATGCCGAACAGCATTTCCGATAATATTGGACAGGGCTTTATTCCAAAGATTGGGGTTGACAGACAAAATCACATCGGTACTGATATTTTGACATATCTGAATATTTTTGCACTGTGCAAGAGGTAGAATAGCCTGTACCGTATCATTCATTGTTTGTATTAAAGAAATCTCCTGCAAGGTATCCTCTAAATCCATGTTTTCCAATTTGGATATGGTAATAATCTCTTTCACAAGATGCTCTATATCTTCCGTGGCTTTTAGTGCTTCGGGCAGATATTTTTCATGATTTTGATAATCCCCATATCCTAAAATCATATTTTCGATTTGCCCTTTTAAGATGGTAAGCGGCGTTTTCAACTCGTGGGATACTGCTGCGAAAAAGTTTCTGCGTTGTTCTTCCAACGATTTGAATTTTTCTACATCATCAGATAGCTGACGGTTGGCATTTGTTAATTCTTCCATAGTTTCATGCAATCGGCTTGCCATTATATTCAGACTGGAAGCAAGTATGCCAATTTCATCATTACTTTCCACTTCACATTTCCAAGTCATATCAAGCGATGTCATTCGTTTGGAAATCTCACTGATTTTGGAAATAGGATTGACAATAACCTTGCTACAAATAAAGGCACTCAACGATGACAACAGCAGAATAATCGCAAAGACAACAGGTAAAAAACGAAGCATAAGGTTTAGTATTACATCTGATGTTTGCGACAGAGAAGAAACCACAAGTGTATATTCTGTTTTGATGTCCAAGAAAGTAACGATTGATGCGATACTTGATGTCTCTACCGTTAATTCTTCCGCCTTTATCTCTCCAAAGTTCAAAACCCCATTGTCATCACTCAGTATCGCCGCCGAATTATTTTGAACGCAGAAGTTATAGATTTCATTCACTGCATCCTCATAAGTCATATCCTTTAACTTTGAAACAAGGATTTCAGTGTTTGCGTCTAATTGCCTATCCGATGTAACCTGATACTGTTTTGGCAGGAAAGTCAGGACAATTCCATAAATCAGCATACTGCAAATAGTAAGGGCCAAAAACACCCATAAAAACACCTTTATACTTAAACTGTTTTTAACTTTCTTTCGCAATTCGATATCCCACCCCTCTGACGGTTTCAATATAATCGACATTCAGCTTCCTGCGTATATTCATGATATGGAAATTTACACCTTTTTCATCTCCCACAAAGTCATAGCCCCAAACAAGATTAAACAGGTCATCTCTCGTGAAAACACGCCCCTTGTTTTTGAGAAATAGCAATAATATCTCAAATTCCAAGTGAGTAAGTGCTACTTCGTTTCCAGAAACAGTAACCTTACGCTCTGTTTCACTCAAAGTAATTTCTCTATAACGGATACTGTCTGACACTGTATCGGATGATGTTCGCCGCAAAAGAGCCTCCACACGCTTTAATACGACCTTTATGGAAAATGGCTTTGTTATGTAATCATCAGCCAGTTTATCAAAGCCCTTTATTTGAGCATCTTCCGTATCAAGTACAGTCAAAAGAATAATCGGAATTTGCGACTCCTTCCGTATCATTTCGCATACAGTATATCCATCAATCTTAGGTAGCATGATGTCCAATAGAATAAGGTCAAAATCCTGTTCGTGAAAAGCGCAGATACCTTCCAATCCATCCGAAGCAGTAATAACCTTATATCCTGCAAATGTAAGCGGCTCAGAGAGTATTTTCTGTATTGCCGCTTCATCCTCAATGATCAATATTTTCTTATCCATATACAAACCTCCACTACCACCAATTATAGCAGGCGTTTATTAGTTTTTGATTAGGATTTCCTCTTTCTTTTATCAATGGGTTTCTCCGCACTTATCGGCATAAGCCAAACACGGTTGATGTTTATTACACCCTCTATCCGATTTTCTTTGCATAACCGCTGTACCCATTGAAGCAATACATTCCATTTTTCTGCGGCTTCCCGTGCCGTCATATATTCAAATATTTCTGTCCTCCTCAAAGCGTACTGTATCTATTATAGCCGTTTAACGAACTGTATTAAGTGTGCAAATATGAATTTTCATCTCCGATAATATGATATTAAATCTCCCATTATCGGGGATTTCACATCGTTTAACCTGAAGCCACATCTCTGCAAAATATAAGGGTAAGATTTTCAAAGTAGGTGGTGAGCTTATGGACGAAAGAAACAACGATTTTGATTTTACGCCGATATGACAGGCAATCAAGTAAGCCCGTGAAGCCAGAGGAATGGTCAGAGAGCAGCTCTCTGGCATTATCGGTTACGCTCCCAGACATTTTATACAGGCAAAAAGCAGAGAAAAGCTCTGTACGCAGGCATGCGGACGCTATGCTTGACCGTCTAGACGACAAGGAGCTGTCCGTCATCGAAGCAACCATGATTCTTTATTATTCTTATAATTCTTATATTTATCCATAATCTAACGATATACCATTATGGATAATAACAGAAGTCCCTGCACGCACAGGGACTTCTCTTCATTCTTTAACAATAATACTCCACATCTCCATAGAAGCTCGTCCACTTATTGATTATCTCAACACTTCTTGCTTCTATGATGCGCATTATATTTCGTAAAACATTTTTAGGTATATTCGAATTGTTATTTGCAAGAAGACATTTGCCAGCTTTTGTGATCCATACTTTTGTAGCATTTTCAATCGGCTTGCCCTCTGCAATATGAACATGTATAGGTTCTCTTGGCACTCCTTCATTCGCCCAAAAGTAAACCCAATATGAACCAATCTTAAAAACCTGAGGCATGTTCAAATCCACCATCCTTCGAAAATTCTATAATTAGGTTTGCAGTCGTTTTAATAATATCTAAAAAGTATTCTTTTCGTTCTTCACTATAGCCAAATTCATCTTCTATTCTATAGGATGGCAAGTAAACTGTCATATGGTGAAAACCATCCCTTTCATCGGGAGTTTCTATATATACCTTAACTTCTCCATTCTCCAACATCTCCGAATGTACAATCTCGGTATCATCTTCAAGCGTCATAAATGGGTACATCATAATAATCATCTCCCAACATATGAATTTCTCTTTCTTATATTATACACAATTCCTAAAAATAAAGAAGCCTCTGCGACTGTTATGGAACAGTAACAGAAGCTTCTTATCTTCTATAAAACGAATTATGTTCTATTCACCAACCGGTGTATATCCTACTTGTTAGCGATTGCAGCCTGTGCAGCAGCTAAACGAGCGATTGGTACACGGAATGGAGAACATGATACATAATCCAGACCGATCTTGTGGCAGAACTCTACTGATGAAGGATCTCCACCGTGCTCACCACAGATACCGATGTGAAGGTTAGGGTTAACCGGCTTACCAAGCTTAACAGCTGTCTCCATTAACTTACCAACACCTGTCTGATCTAACTTCGCAAATGGATCATTCTCGAAGATCTTAGCATCATAGTAAGCATTTAAGAACTTACCTGCATCATCACGAGAGAAACCGAATGTCATCTGTGTTAAATCGTTTGTACCGAAGCAGAAGAAGTCAGCTTCCTTTGCAATGTCATCTGCTGTCAGAGCGGCTCTTGGAATCTCGATCATAGTACCTACTTCGTACTTCAGATCAATACCTGCAGCAGCGATCTCAGCATCAGCTGTCTCAACAACTGTCTTCTTTACATACTTAAGCTCCTTAACCTCACATACAAGTGGGATCATGATCTCTGGCTCAACATTCCAATCCGGATGTGCCTTCTTAACCTCGATTGCTGCACGGATAACAGCCTTTGTCTGCATCTTAGCGATCTCTGGGTAAGTAACTGCCAGACGGCATCCTCTGTGACCCATCATAGGGTTGAACTCATGTAATGAGTTGCAGAGTGCCTTGATCTCATCTACTGTCTTATTCTTAGCCTTTGCAAGCTTCTCAATATCAGCTTCCTCTGTAGGAACGAACTCATGAAGAGGTGGATCCAGGAATCTGATCGTAACAGGGTTACCCTCAAGAGCCTCATACAGTGCCTTGAAGTCTGACTGCTGATATGGAAGGATCTTATTCAGAGCTTCTTCTCTCTCTTCTACTGTATCAGAACAGATCATCTCACGGAATGCTGCGATTCTCTCCGGATCGAAGAACATATGCTCTGTACGGCAAAGACCGATACCCTCAGCACCAAGCTCACGAGCCTTCTTTGCATCTGCAGGAGTATCTGCATTTGTACGAACCTTTAATGTTCTGTACTTATCTGCCCATGCCATAACACGGCCAAATGTACCGGCGATAGAAGCATCAACTGTCTTGATCACACCATCGTAAATATTACCTGTTGTACCATCAATTGAGATGAAGTCTCCCTCGTGGAACTCCTTGCCACCAAGTGTGAACTTCTTGTTCTCCTCATCCATGTTGATATCGCCACAACCAGATACACAGCATGTACCCATACCACGGGCAACAACGGCAGCATGTGATGTCATACCACCACGAACTGTTAAGATACCCTGTGCAGACTTCATACCTGTGATATCCTCTGGAGATGTCTCAAGACGAACTAAAACTACCTTCTCACCTCTTGCAGCCCATGCCTCAGCATCATCAGCTGTGAACACGATCTTACCACAAGCAGCACCCGGTGAAGCACCAAGGCCCTTGCCCATTGGTGTAGCAGCCTTTAATGCAGCAGCATCAAACTGTGGGTGAAGTAATGTATCCAGGTTACGAGGATCGATCATGGCTACTGCCTCTTCCTCTGTCTTGTGTCCCTCATCTACAAGGTCGCATGCAATCTGCAGAGCAGCCTGAGCTGTTCTCTTACCATTACGACACTGTAACATATAGAGCTTCTTGTTCTCAACAGTGAACTCCATATCCTGCATATCATGGTAATGATTCTCCAGTGTCTCACATACCTTGATGAACTCATTGTATGCATCTGGGAACTCCTGCTCCATCTGTGCGATTGGCATTGGTGTACGAACACCGGCAACAACATCCTCGCCCTGTGCATTGATCAGGAACTCACCCATCAGCTTCTTCTCACCTGTTGCAGGATCACGTGTAAATGCAACACCTGTACCAGACT
Source organism: uncultured Lachnospiraceae bacterium (assembly GCA_934293375.1). GTDB lineage: Bacteria > Bacillota > Clostridia > Lachnospirales > Lachnospiraceae > RGIG6919. The sequence continues at coordinate 96,069 of CAKQYS010000007.1, forward strand.
CATTGTTCAGGTTACCGAATACCATAGGCATTACATTAACTGCTGTACCCCATGAGTAAGGAATATCATTATCTCTTCTGTAAACATTAGCACGTGGGTTGTCCCATGAACGGAATACAGCCTCGATCGCTAACTTTAACTGCTCAACCGGGTCAGAAGGGAAATCCTGTCCTAACTGATTCTTATACTCAGCCTTGAACTGCTCTGCTAATGTCTTAAGATCAGCTGCTGTAAGCTCTACATCGAACTTAACACCCTTCTCTTCCTTCATCTTATCGATCAGCTGCTCAAAGTACTTCTTACCAACTTCCATAACAACGTCTGAGAACATCTGGATGAAACGTCTGTAAGAATCATATACGAAACGCTCAAATGCAGGATCCGGATTACCCTTGATCATAGCTGCAACTACTTCATCGTTCAGACCAAGGTTCAGGATTGTATCCATCATACCCGGCATAGATGCTCTGGCACCTGAACGAACAGAAACTAATAAAGGATTCTCAAGATCGCCGAACTTCTTGCCATTGATCTCTTCCATCTTCTTAACACCTTCCATAGCCTGAGCCATGATCTCATCGTTAATCTTACGGCCATCCTCATAATACTGTGTACAAGCCTCTGTTGTAATCGTGAATCCCTGTGGAACCGGAAGACCAATGCTTGTCATCTCAGCAAGGTTGGCACCCTTACCACCAAGAAGATTACGCATTGTCATGTCGCCTTCGCTAAACATATAAACCCACTTGTTTGCCATTTGTCAATTACCTCCTAAGTATTGAATTATTATTACTGCAGGCAGTATGACCCCCACCCGTCAGCACTGACAATATTATAACATATTTTCTGTTTATTTGAAGTGTTTTTTGTTATTTTTTTCAAAAATATTGCAAAAAATAAGAGTCCGTATCAGCAAATGATACGAACTCTGTTTTTATATTATTCAACAATTCTTCTTGCACCGGATGGCTTTGTATAATTCAGATCGCCTACCTTGATACCGCCCTTCGGCGTACTTGCATGTACGATCTTGCCACCGCCAATGTAGATTGCTACATGACCCGGATAGCAGATAATGTCTCCGGCTTTGATGTCATCTAAACTGACTTTCTTACCGTTTGAACGCTGTCCCGAGGAACTTCTGTTCAGTGAATATCCAAAATGCTTATAGACACTTTGTGTAAATCCGGAACAATCGGCACCCTTCGTCAGGCTGGTTCCGCCTGCCTTATATGGATTTCCAACGAACTGCAGTGCATAATCTACCACATCCTGTCCGCTTGTCTTCTTCTCAGTGTCCTTCTTCTTATCTGTTTCTGCCTTTGTTTCCGTCTTCTCTGCCTTCTTCTCAGCTGACTTTGTCTCTGTCTTTTCTGCCTTCTTCTCAGCTGACTTTGTCTCTGTCTTCTTCTCAGCCGGCTTTGTCTCTGTCTTCTCTGTCTTCTTTTCAGCTGGCTTTGTCTCTGTCTTCTCTGTCTTCTTTTCAGCTGACTTTGTTTCTGCCTTCTTGGATACTTCCGTCTTCTCAGATTTTTGATCGTCAGCCTTGGTTTCCTTCACTTCATCTGTCTTCTGCTCTGTATCCTGTGCCATCTGCTCTTCGTCTGTCTGTTCCTCTTGTGAAGCAGTTACAACACTGTTCTCATAATTCCATCCGGCATCTACATACTCAGCAGCCACATATCCGGTCTGTCCATCTGCCAGTGCAACTGTGATCCATGCGTCATCCGCATCCTGCATACAAAGTGAAGTACCTGCTGCCACATTGGCAAGGATCGCACTGTCTGTACTCTTCTCTGCTCTGACACGAACAGAAGATACCTTTGGAGAAACTACATAATCATAGTTCTCAGCGATATACAACATGGCAGACAAGTCTGTACACAGATATTCGTTTGACACATATCCTTCAAACTTAGAAGATGCGATCTTCGTCCATGCATCCTGTGTCTCTAATACGGTAACAACCTCACCTTCCTGCAGTGTTCCAAGCACAGCTGAATCACTGTCTGCCGCTTCTCTGATATTCAGATTATTCACATAAGATACCGCCTTATTCTCCAGGTCTGATAATCCATATGGAATCTTCGCATCCAGCATCTTACGGATCTCGTTGTCTACAGGGATCGATCCGGTAGAAAATCCAAATAATGTTCTGTCCTCACCCTGCACCAAAGGCTCCACCTCTGCAACTGTATTCTCTGTCTGTACAGTAGTTTCTGTAGATGCTTCCTCTGTCGATACCTCCTGTGTCATCAGCGCTTCTGATGTCAGCTGCTCTGTCGTCTCTTCAGGCATCATCAGATTCTGTGTTTCTGTTGTTGCAGCCGGAGCTGCCACTGTCGTATCTGCAATCGTGGACGACTCTGCTACCGGGGATGTCCAATTCAAATAAGCATTGTGTGCCACCACAGAAACCCCCGCCTCTTCTATCAGTTCTGTCTGCATGTGATCCAGTCGGCTCTGATAAGAATCATATGCGCGGCTTGACAGCACCAGTGCGGCACCTGCCAATACCATGATGGAACCTCTTAGAATCTCTTTTTTCATTATACTCAACCTCTTTGTGTTTTTAATTTATTTAGCTTTTATTAAGTTTGTTACAAAATTGTTACAACTTGTTACAGACACATCTTAACAAATGTTACATAATATGTCAACTATAAATTAGTATTTCCAATATTTACTAATCATATTGCACGAATTTGTTATTCATAATTATGAAATAAATAGAAAAACACAAATTCCCGAGCGGTTTTGTATATTTTTATTGCATTTATGGCAGATTTAGATTATAATAGCCGTAGTGATGAGATTATATATTTATATTTGATTTATAAATTTGACATTCAGTTATATTTGTTTTCCTGTTTTTCATTCTTTTTTCTCCCGAGCCCACATCTTAGATGCGGGCTCACTTTTTTTGTTTCAAATACATCCGTGCAGTTATGCTTACAGCAGCACCTGTTCTACATAAAAAACGCAGACAACCAAAACCTTTATCATGTCTTGATCGTCTGCGTTTTACGGATACCCGGCAATTTTAGAATACAAACTTCTCTGCCAGATATGCCTTCAGATCAGCAATCTGAATACGCTCCTGTTCCATTGTATCACGGTCGCGGACTGTAACCGCTCCATCTTCTTCTGACTCGAAATCATATGTGATGCAGAACGGCGTTCCGATCTCATCCTGTCTTCTGTATCTCTTACCGATATTGCCTCTGTCATCATATTCACAGTTATATTCCTTTGACAGCTCCGCATAAATCTTCTCTGCACCCTCTGCCAGCTTCTTGGACAACGGAAGTACCGCAACCTTTACCGGTGCGATTGCAGGATGGAAATGCAATACAGTTCTCACATCGCCGCCCTCTAATTCTTCCTCATCATATGCAGAGCACAAAAATGCCAATGTTACACGGTCAGCTCCTAAAGAAGGCTCAATTACATATGGGACATACTTAATCTTCTTCTCATCATCAAAGTACTCCATAGGCTCACCTGATGTATTCTGATGTTGTGTCAGATCGTAGTTCGTACGGTCTGCAACACCCCACAACTCACCCCAGCCAAACGGGAACAGGAACTCAATATCCGTTGTCGCCTTGCTGTAGAAAGAAAGCTCTGCTTTATCATGGTCACGGTATCTGACCTCCTCATCTTTCATGCCAAGGTTATATAACCAGTCAAGACAGAACTGTTTCCAGTATGCAAACCATTCAAGATCAGTATCCGGCTCACAGAAGAACTCTAATTCCATCTGTTCAAACTCTCTTGTGCGGAATGTGAAATTACCCGGTGTAATCTCATTTCTAAATGATTTACCAATCTGTCCGATTCCAAATGGGATCTTCTTTCTGGAAGTTCTCTGTACATTCTTGAAATTCACAAAGATACCCTGTGCTGTCTCAGGTCTTAAATATACCGTGTTCTTAGCATCCTCTGTCACACCCTGAAATGTCTTAAACATCAGATTAAACTCTCTGATCTCTGTAAAATTGTGCTTTCCACAGCTTGGACATGGAATATTCTTCTCTTCTATATAACCTTCCATCTCTTCCTTAGACCATGCATCCACTGCACCCTCAACCGCAATACCATGCTCAGCCATATAATCCTCAATGATCTTATCTGCACGGAAACGCTCATGACACTCCTTACAGTCAAGCATTGGATCTGAAAAGCTGCCCAGATGACCAGATGCCACCCATGTCTGTGGATTCATCAGGATCGCACAGTCCACACCTACATTGTATGGGTTCTCCTGAATAAACTTCTTCCACCATGCACGCTTTACATTATTCTTAAGCTCCACGCCAAGGTTGCCATAATCCCATGTATTAGCCAAACCTCCGTAAATCTCAGAGCCAGGATATACAAATCCTCTTGACTTGGCTAATGCAACGATTTTGTCCATTGTCTTTTCCATAAGATAAATTCTCCTTAAATAATTATATATTCAACCGGATTGATATACCGGTCAACCTGCAAATGCTATTTGTATACTATCACACTGCCATCCTTTGCATGCAGAGTGCCATTCTCGTATTCCGCATCTTTGTAAGCGAGCAGTTTTCCCTTCACAACAACATCCGTATCTGCACTCAATACCAGCACCCTGGCATCCTCTTTTTGCAGCAGTTTTGATACAGCAGTCTCATCGAGTGCTCCATCGTCCGGTGACACCATTCCCTTCACATCCTGATCGGAATACTGAAAGCTGCCGGCTTCTACCGCCTGATATGCCGTCCCATTCACTGTATTGTACACTTCTATATTCTGATAGGACATTACCAGCTTGGCCGTATTTTTCTCCAATGTCAATTCATCCAGTTTCACGCTCTCATCTGCCTGATATGTCGAAATCTGCTTCTCTACATAAGACTGCAGATCTTCCTTTGTAACATCCAGTCCCGTATAATCCTCTACGGAAACATCTGTATATGTATTATCCTTTGTTATGATCAATGTGTTGGCATCATATTTTCCTGCCACGCTGCCACAACCGGTCAGACATAGCATCATGCCTGTTAATGCCACTACCGCCATCTTCTTCATAGATCTTTCCTCTTTCTATATACGAAATGATGTCCAATATCCCTGAACTCATTTATTGTACTATCCCGGCTCTTTTTTTTCAAGTGCAATATTAGGATAAGGCTTCCAGCATTTCAAGCGATCTACACTTCTTATCAATATGTAACGGCAGGTATGCATCACACAGAGCAGACAATTCTGTCAATACCTGTGCAGACACATGAAATCCGTATAATTTTTCGAGCGGCATTGTACGGATATGCCGAAGAGTATACAGGGTATCCCCACAAATCGCAAGTCCATGGGATGCCTGTTTTTCGCAGATCTCACACAGAATCCCGCCACTTGCACTATCAAACACTGCCTGCTGCAGATTCTTTCTTCCACATTTGACACAATCAAACACCTGCGGTGCCAGTCCCTCCAGCTCCAGCAGTTTCAGCTCATATGTCCGTCGTATCAATGCCCGGTCCATCTGTGCTTTGATCAGAGCCTTAAAAGTCACATAGAGCAGGTTCAATAGATTCTTGTCCGATGTTCCTTCCATCGTCACATGGTCCGCCAACTCGCAAAAATAACTGGCATAACACACATCGTCAAGATTCTGTTTCATCTCATCAAAGAAATCAACTGCCTGCGCCTTTGCAATCCTGTATGCATCATAGCTTTGATAGCATTGAAAGGATGCATAGGTAAACGGGGTGGAAATAGCCATCAGCGGACTTCCCGGCCGTCTTGCGCCTCTTGCAAATGCTGTCACTTTCCCTCTTTCTTTTGTCAGGATCACCAGCCGCTTGTCAAACTCATCCTGCATGGAGGCAGATAATACGATACCATTCAGATTCACTTGTTGCTTCATATTATCCACTCCGTTTCCATCCATTTTCTAGTCCTGCTGAAACCCGTAGTTTTTCAGCAGAGTATCGCTGTCACGCCAGTCTTTTTTCACCTTTACCCAGAGCTTCAGATTCACTTTTGTATCAAGAAGTTTTTCCATATCGATCCTTGCCTGTGTGCCAATCTTTTTTAACATAGCACCCTGCTTACCGATAATGATGCCCTTATGAGAATCCCGTTCACATACGATCGTCGCATCAATATCCACGATACTCCCCTGTGGTCTGTCCTTCATTCGGTCTATCACAACCGCAATGCCATGTGGTATTTCCTGATCTAAAAGTCTTAATGCTTTCTCTCTTATGATCTCTGCCACAATCTGTCTTTCCGGCTGATCCGTGATCGTATCTTCATCATAATAACGAGGACCTTCCGGCAGGTACTTCATGATCGTCCTGATCACATCCTGCGTATTTTTTCCTTTCAATGCACTAACCGGAATGATCTCTGCGAATTCCAGCACATCCTTATATTTATCGATCGCCTGCAGCAGCATCTCTTCTTCTACTGTATCAATCTTATTGAGGATCAATATAACCGGTGTCTTTACTTTAGACAGCCGTTCTATAATATAACGCTCTCCCGCACCAATAAAAGTGGATGGCTCTACCAGCCACAGAATGACATCTACCTCATTCAGTGTACTCTCAGCTACATTCAGCATATATTCGCCCAATTTATTTTTTGCCTTATTGATTCCCGGTGTGTCCAGAAAAATGATCTGTCCTTCCTCATCTGTATATACTGTCTGTATTCTATTTCGCGTTGTCTGCGCCTTATTACTCGTGATCGCTATCTTTTGACCGATCAGACGGTTCATCAATGTAGACTTCCCGACATTCGGTCTTCCTATGATCGTCACAAATCCTGATCTGTATTTCTGCATAGTCTCTCCTCTTATTTTTCTGTTCGGTCTAAAATCCATTTCGCAGTATATGGAACATCTCCTTATGCTCTGCAAGCTTTGTTTCATTGCCCACTGCGCATATGATACCACTATTGCCAATAGCATCCACGATCGGCGCCAGCGCACGGATAGAAGCAGTCGTGGCGCCAAGGATCTCATCACGGTCACGCTGCCGCATCTCGTCTGTCACACCCGTCAGCTGTGCAAAAAAGCTTGTCAGACCTTCCGTCTGCGGCTCCATCGGCGTATCCATTTTTGCGATCGCACCAATAATATATTTCGTCATATCCCGCTCATCCACATCAAAATGCCTTACATATTCTGCTGCGTGCTGATAAACCTCATAGGTTTCCAAAAGATTAGGATCCCTATATGACATGAAGGTACCATATCCATTTCTCGAAAATCCACACATAGCACCATATGCACCGCCCTTTACACGGATATTCAGCCACAGATAGTCATATGAGAAGATCACACGGAGCACCTGCAATGCCCCGGTATATTCATACCCTGCCTGCTTGAAATTGCCGGCTGTCGCTACATACTGCACCTTACCTGCGATCCGGATCCCCTCATTCTTGATCTCGTATGGTGTCTCCTCTCCGGCATCATGCAAGGTTCTCGTTGAAAGCCTGTTGATCAGATGGGAAAGCGGTTCTGCCAATGTCTCCTCTACATCCTGATCTCCTGTATAAGATACGATCAGACTGTCTTTTCTTAAGATTTCTCCCAGTACAAGCTTCAGGGTGTCTACCAGTTTATCTTTTCTCTCCTCAAAATGATCATCCAGATCAGCCACAAAATCATAATATCCAAGCCCCTGTGTCATATCCTGAAATCTCGATGATGACGAAATATAGGACTGTGCCCTTGTCGATGCCACTGTATGCCCGATCTTTGCCATCATCTCCTTGCAGCTCATTCTGACCTCTGCAATGATCTCCCGTAATCTCTTCTCATCCTCTATATGCGAATGGAACAGGATCTCTTCCATCAGCTCAAATGCCTTATTGATCTTGTGATAGAAGCACTTAAAGCTGACAGAAAATCCCGGCACATACCGTTTCGCATCATATTGGCTGACGCCATGCAGACTGTATGCAAATGCCCCTGCATGCAGATCGATCTCATTGGATAATTCACTATATGTGTAGCGGTCTGTATCCACATATCCAAATATATCTGTCAGAAGGGATGCATACGGGTAAAGGGATTCCGCCACATCCGGCATCCGGAATACAAAGGTAAGATAGGCAATCTCATTTGTAAAGAAATGATGTCCGACTACCGGAGTACCTGCCACCTCATAATTCTGATTATTGAACGGCTTCACATGCTTATCAATATCCGAAAGATTCAGCAGTGGAATCGTCTCTAATTCTTCCTTCGTAGACGGTGTCATCTGATACTCTACCAAAGCCTTCTTATCTGCGATCAACGCTTCCAGTTCTTCCTGTGACAGCTTCGCCTTATAATCAGCAAGCTTCTGTCTGACTGCCTCTTCCATCTGCCGGTTAAGACCTTTCTGCGGCTTCATGGTCAGCAGAACCTTATGCGTATTGTCAAGCAGATATTTCCTGATCAGATCCTCAAAGTATCCCTGCTCCATCTTCTCTCTTAAGACTGTAAACAGTTCATTTGTCTGCACATGAATAAAAGGCTTCGCATCATCATACAGCCAGCTGTCAAACATTTTCAGTCCATACATCAATCCTTTTGGATAACTTCCAAAACTTGCCTCTCTGTATTTGAACTCAAACCGGTTCATTGCAGCTTCTAATGCTTTTTTGTCGATGCCCTGTTGTGCGATCCGGCTTAATGTATCTTCCAGAACAGTTACAAACTTCTCCCTGTCTGATACATTGGCACCTTTGCTGATCAGGCTATAGATCGGCTGGTTGATACCATTATCATAGGAGCTGACAAAATCTTTGCCGATTCCTGCATCGATCATGGCTTTCTTGAGCTTTGCTCCCGGTGCATCGATCAGCACATAATCCAAAATCTGGAATGCCAGATACAGTTCACGATCCAGACTGTTTTCCACAACAACATTGTAGCTTAAATAAGTCTGATTCTCTTCGGGTTCTTCATCCGAAATCGGATATGCCTTCTCTACCACACGCATCTGCTCAAATGGTTGCTGCAGATCAATATGAGCATCTACTTCCTTGTAGTCATAATGGGATAAATATTCCCGGTCAATATAATCTAACTCCCTCTCCATATCCATATCTCCATACAGATAGATATAACTGTTGGATGGATGATAATAAGTGTCATGGAATTTCAGGAAGTCCTCCCGCGTCAGATCCACAATGTATTCAGGATCACCACCTGATTCACAGGCATATGTTGTATCCGGCAGCATCGCAGCCTGAATATATCGGAACAACAGCTGATCAGGTGCCGAATACACACCCTTCATCTCATTATATACCACACCGTTATATTTCAGTTCCCCATCTACGCTCTCAATGTCATAGTGCCAGCCCTCCTGCTTCATGATCTGCGGTCTGTCATAAATATTCGGATGGAATACTGCGTCTAAATATACATCCATCAGATTCTCAAAATCCTTCAGATTGCAGCTGGCAATCGGATATACCGTCTTGTCCGAATAGGTCATCGCATTTAAAAATGTATTCAGTGACCCCTTTGCCAATTCCACAAACGGATCCTTTGCAGGATACTTGGACGATCCACATAATGTTGAATGTTCCATAATATGTGCAATTCCCGTATCATCCTTCGGAGGTGTCTTAAATCCGATCGTAAACACTTTATTCTCGTCCTCACAGGACACAGCTACCACCCTGGCACCTGTCTTTTTATGCCGCAGAATGTATCCGATTGCATTGAGTTCCTTTAACTGTGTATGATTCTCTATTGTATATGCCTTCAAATGTGACTGTTCTAACATTGTTACCTCCATTTTCTATACTAATATGATTTTTCATTGTACCAAACCACGCCACTAATTACAAGATTTCCCATTTCTCAAATTATCTATTCTTAATATACCTGGTTTTCTATATAGTAGAATTTTCTTTACTTTTGGCGAAAAAAAGACTATAATTTTGACAAATTGTGTATATTAAGGAGTGTTTGAAGTGAAAGATACTGTTGAAATCAGATGGCACGGCCGGGGCGGTCAGGGTGCCAAGACCGCAGCCCTGCTCCTCGCAGATGTTGCATTCAAATCCGGCAAGCATGTTCAGGGTTTTCCGGAATATGGTCCGGAACGAATGGGCGCACCAATTACGGCATATAACAGGATCAGTGATCAGGTGATCCGCGTACATTCTAATATCTATGACCCTGACTATGTCGCTGTTGTAGATGAGACATTATTAGAGTCTGTCGATGTTACAAATGGACTGAATCCGAAGGGTGCGATCGTGATCAACACCGCCCGTCCAAAGGAAGAGATTCTTCCTCATTTGAAGGGATACGCCGGAAAGGTCTATACAATCGATGCCCATAAGGTATCCATGGCCACGCTTGGTAAATATTTTCCAAATTCACCAATGCTCGCTGCAGTTGTTGCGATCAGCCATGTCATGGAAAAAGATGCATTCTTAAAGGAAATGCAAGCATCCTATGAACATAAATTTGCAAAAAAACCGGAAGTCATTGAGGGTAATATGAACGCCCTTCGCATGGCATTTGAGGAGGTGCACTAATGGCTACAGATATCAGTAAAATAACCGAACACAGCAAGTGGCAGGACATCACTGCCGGCAACCAGATCTACGGTGCAGGTACTTCAAAGGCATTTAAGACCGGTGAATGGAGAACCAAGACACCTGTATTCCATGCTGAAAAATGCACACAGTGTCTGCTTTGTACACCTGTATGTCCTGACAGTTCTATTCCTGTATGTGACTGTAAGCGTGGAGATTTTGATTATGACCACTGCAAGGGCTGTGGTATCTGTGCCAAGGTATGTCCTTTTGGTGCGATCACAATGAAGGAGGGACAATAACATGGCAATTCGAGAAAGATTATCAGGAAATGAAGCTGTAGCATATGCGATCAAGCAGATCAATCCGGATGTTATGCCGGCATTCCCGATCACACCTTCTACAGAGATTCCGCAGTATGTTTCCAACTATATCGCTAACGGCGAGATTGATACAGAATTCATTCCGGTAGAGAGTGAACATAGCTCCATGAGTGCTACGATCGGTGCAAGTGCCGCCGGTGCAAGAGCTTTGACCGCTACTTCTTCCTGCGGTATGGCATTGATGTGGGAGGAATTGTATGTAGCAGCATCGAACCGTCTTCCTGTTGTACTTGCATTAGTAAACCGTGCATTATCCGGACCGATCAATATCAACTGCGATCACTCTGATAGTATGGGAGCCAGAGATTCCGGCTGGATTCAGATCTACGCTGAGAACAATCAGGAAGCCTATGATAATTTCTTGCAGGCATACCGCATCGCCGAACATAATGATGTCAAGCTGCCTGTCATGATCTGTCAGGATGGTTTTATTACCAGTCATGCAGTAGAAAACATTGAGCTGCTTGAAGATGACAAAGTTAAGACTTTTGTTGGCGAATACAACCCGGAGAACTACCTCTTGAATGCAGATCAGCCTATGGCTGTCGGGCCTTATGCCGTATCGAATTACTACATGGAATCCAAGCGTGGACAGCGTCAGGCCATGATCAATGCCAAAGATGTGATTCTCTCCGTAGGAAAGGAATTTGGCGAACTGACAGGCAGAAGCTATGGTTTCTTTGAAGCATACAGATTGGAGGATGCAGATTATGTCATGGTCATCATGGGTTCTGCAGCCGGCACAACAAAAGATGCTGTCGACAAACTGCGGGAAGATGGCAAGAAGGTTGGTATGTTAAAACTGCGTGTATTCCGTCCATTTCCTGCTTCTGAGCTTGCAGATGCCTTAAAGAATGCGAAGGCAATTGCGATCATGGATCGTACAGACAGCTTCTCAGGCGAGGGCGGTCCACTCGGTACCGAACTGACAACTGCACTCTTCCATGCACATTCTACAGCTAAGGTTGTGAACTATTTCTATGGTCTCGGTGGACGCGATTTCCGCGTAGAACATGCTGAGGCAGTATTTGATGAAATTGCAACAAAAGACAACATTGAACAATATCAGTATATTGGTCTTCGTCAGTAAGGAGTGTGCTTAGGATGGAAAGAAAAACATATAATTTTAAAGAGACAATGAACAAGCCTGAGCGTCTTGCTCCAGGTCATAGAATGTGTGCCGGATGTGGCGGTACCATCGCAGTGCGTTCCGTTCTGCGTGCCCTTCACGAAGGGGATCATGCTGTTATCGGTAATGCAACCGGATGTCTGGAAGTATCCAGTTTCATGTATCCTTATACCGCATGGGAAGACAGCTATATCCACAATGCATTTGAAAATGCCGGTGCAACCCTTTCCGGCGTAGAAACCGCCTACAATATTTTAAAGAAAAAGGGCAAAATCAATGATACCTACAAATTCATCACATTTGGTGGTGATGGCGGTACCTACGATATCGGACTGCAGTCTCTGTCAGGTGCCATGGAGCGAAATCATGATATGGTCTATGTATGCTATGACAATGGTGCCTACATGAACACCGGTATCCAGCGTTCGTCTGCTACACCTATGTATGCAGATACCACTACAACACCTGTTGGCAGTGTTTCCAATGGTAAAATGCAGAATCGTAAGGATCTCGCAAGCATCATTGCATCCCACGATGTTCCATATGTAGGGCAGTCTACTTTCATCGGCAACTTCAAGGATCTGCACACCAAGGCGGAAAAAGCTATCTACACGGAAGGTGCCTGCTTCTTAAATATTATGGCACCATGTCCTCGTGGCTGGAGATATGATACAGAGAACATCATGGAGATCTGTAAGCTTGCTGTAGAGACTTGTTACTGGCCACTGTTCGAGGTTGAACACGGAAAGTGGACCTTGAACTATGAACCAAAGAAGAAACTTCCGATTGAAGACTTCCTTCGTCCACAGGGTCGTTTCAAGCATCTGTTTAAGAAGGGGAATGAAGATCTTCTCGTACAGTTCCAGCAAGAGGTTGACCGCCGCTGGGAAGATCTGTTGTTTATGTGTTCAAGATAATCCGAACCATAATAAAAGGAAAGGGGTCTGTCCCCTTTCCTTTTGTTTTATCAACTACAATCTTCTGTTGTACCGGTTATTTGACTTTATAGGTATATCCTGCCTTCTTCAAAAGCTTCTTATATGTCTTCTTCTGCTTCTTTGGTACCTTAACTACCATCTTCTTGGATACTCCCTTAAGTGCATTCTTGCCGATCTTCTTGAGCTTCTTGCTCTTTATCGTCATCTTTTTAAGTTTCTTACATCCACTAAATGCATTTGTCCCTATGGATGTCACTGACTTTGGTATGGTAACAGCCTGTAATTTCTTGCATTTCTTGAATGCATTTTTAGAAATCTCCGTCACGCGGAAACGATATCCCCCACGCACTACATAATCAGCAATCACAGCCTTTTTGATCTTCTTGGATGCAGTACCCACCACCTTGACCTTACCATTTTTCTCAGCTGATACCGTCACTTCATATATAACATTCTTCACCGTAAAGCGTGCACCCTTGGCAGGAAGCCCTCCAACCAGAGACTGGGCATATTCATTCTGTGAAACATCGATCTCATCCTGCTTGGCACCGGTGAAACTGGAATTGGAAATATATGTGACATTCTCAGGGATCACCATCTGATGAATATTTCTGCAATCTTTGAATGCATTATCTCCGATCGTAGTCACACTATCCGGCAAAATAATCTTATTCAGATTCATACATCCATCAAAGGTGTCGTTCTCAATCGATGTGACACCTTCCGGCACTGAGATCTCATGCAGATTCTGACATCCTTGAAATGCACCGGTTCCAATCTTTTCTAATGTCTGTCCAAGAAAATATATGTTGTTCAGATTCACACAACCATAAAATGCATAGGCATCCAAAGTCCGGAGTGTGGCCGGCATCGTCACCGCATGAATATTCTGACAACCATTGAAAATATACTGTGGTACTGTCGTAATGGAGGTCTTTGACAGATCAATCTCCATATTGACGCAGTCCTGGAAACAAGACTCTCCAATGCTGGTAACACTTTCCGGCAGAGTAAACGGATGCGGATCCGTACTGATGTTGGAATTCTTCGCAAATGCAAATGCACCAACTGTTGTCAGATGCGATCCCACTGTAAATTCTACACCGTTCAGGTTTCCACAACCATAAAATGCATAGTCTCCTATCTTTGTCACAGACACCGGCACTATGTATTTTCTGCCACCACCCTGGTTGCCTTCCAACGCATATGCCCCAATCTCAAGAATTCCTTCCGGAATATGATATACTCCGTTGATTCCACTTGGAGCCATACGATATAATACCGTACCATCCACACTCAGCAGCAGTTCGCCCTGATTTTCTGTGTTACCGTCCTGCGATACGGCCTTGAATGCAGGATTACCGGCTGCTACAGCAAATCTACTGACAGATGAACAGGACAAAAACGCTGTTGGATCCAGTGATACGAATCCGGCCGGAAGTTCAACCATTGAAAAGTTCTCCCGCGTCAGCTCGATGCCGGTCTCCTTTATGTCAGCGGCTGTATATGTCAGCAGACTAAAAAGACTGTGGCACTCACCAAATGCCTTCTCGCCAAATGATATTACCGTATCCGGCATCACGACCGTCTTCAATGCTCCACAACCATAAAAAACATTTGCACCAATTCCGGTCACTGTCTGTCCACCGATCTGTGACGGGATCACTACTTCTGTAACCTGTGTGCCACCACTAAATCCGGTAATCACACCACCATTCACTACAAACAATCCTGCGTCTGTCATTGTATAAGTTTTTGTCTGGGCATCCGCATGTACATTGACAGCACAACCCATGATCAGCATCATACACAATACATAACATATCAAATGTTTCACCCTAATCCGTTGTTTCATGATATGAACCCTCCCCTATATTATTTAAAATGCTGCTCTGAATATCTCAAGGATATCCTCCTTGCTCAGTGCCACAAACGATCCCTTAGATCCATCGCATGCTTTCTGTGCCATCACTTCAAAATTCTTCTCATCCGTAATGCCAACTGCCCGAAGGTTCGCCGGCATTCCCATCGTGTCAAAGAAGAAATGTCTTAATGCATCAATACCGGCATGCGCCAGTGCATAATCATCTTCTCCTGTGAGACCCCATACATTTCTCGCAAAAGCTGTAAACATTGCAAGGGTCTTATCATTCAGAATATGTTCCATCCAGGCAGGTGTCAGAATCGCCAGCCCTTCGCCATGTGTAATATCATAAAATGCACTCAGCTCATGCTCCATTGGGTGTACACACCATGCAGGAGAACAACCATCACCTACCACACCATTGATCGCATGCGTACCTGCCCACATGAGATTCGCACGGGCATCATAGTTGTCAGGCTCCTTCAGTGCAATCGGGCCATTCTTGATCATCGTCCGCAATAATCCCTCTGCCATAAACTTCTGACAGTCCGCATTCTCCATGGAGAAATAATTCTCCATCGTGTGGCTCATCATATCTGCTGTACCTGCTGCTGTCTGCTTTGCGGATACCGAATAGGTATATTCCGGATCCAGCACAGACATGGTTGGCACCATATAAGGAGATCCCGTTCCCCATTTCTCATTTTTCGTCAGATCCGAAATCACGGCAAAGGGATCCATCTCTGTTCCTGTCGCTGATAAGGTCAGCACATCAAAGATTGGCAATGCTGCCTGAATCTTCTCCGAATCTAATACCAGATCCCATGCATCGCTATCATACTTTGCCCCGGCGGCAATCACCTTTGCACAGTCGATCGTGCTTCCTCCTCCGATGGCAAGCACCATATCTATCTGTTCTGCCTTACAGATGTCCACTCCCTTACGAACAGTTTCGATACGAGGATTCGGTTCTACCCCACTCAGTTCGTATATAAGAAGTCCTGCGTCCTTCAGAATTGATACCGCACGGTCATATATCCCATTTCTCTTAATGGATCCGCCACCATACACAAGCAGCACCTTAGAGCCATATTCTTTCAGCTCTGATAAATGCGAGATCATTCCCTTTCCAAAATGAATCTTCGTTGGAATCTGCATTGTAAAATTGTACATAATGTAATCCTCCTTCATGTTATATCCTGTCCAACCATGTTACCAATATCCTTGATACCAGATCTATCTGTGCATCAGTCAATATCTTTTATGCCTGATGCAGTTAGAAATATTATACACACAATTTCATTACAAACACAAGCTATTTTCATCTCATCTCCACACTATTCTTCCAATACTTCTTCGGATACAACTGCCGCTGCAGATTCGGATTCCGACGCTCTTCAATCGTCATCACATGAAAATATTCCTTCCACAGATTCTCAAACATTGCTTCCGTCTCCGAATATGTGTTCAAAAATTCTTCTGACAAGCCATCCGCTCCACACAGAAAATATCCCTTTCCCGATAAATGTACGGCGGCTTCCCGATATGTCATATTCAAAATGATAAAATTCTCTGCCGGAAACCGATCCGTGAAATGCTCTGCCAGCATTGTCGTGATCCTGTATTGCGGCGTACACCTTGCACATAACACGCCGTTCTTCAACTCGTGAAAACGAATAAATCCATAATGATGATGCAATTCCCGCCATACACTTCGCGACAGCTCAAACACACGAAACACCGATGTATCCTGCATATCCTCCAAGATATGGGATTCACGATGTCCATGAATCGCCCTCACGATCATATGATATACTGCATCTGCCTTGTCTTCTCCATCTGAACAGACTGCATAACACAATCTCCAGTACGCCTCTTCTCCTAGTCTTTGCCTGACAGTGCGCATCACCTTATTGGCTTTCTCCTCATCCGCCTTCACCTTGCGGTATGTGGAAAATAATTCCATATTCCATGTATCCCCTGTGATCAATCGATTCTCTTCATGTGCATACCCACTCGCCCATGCGTCATATACGCCTGCAAAGACACCTGTCAGGCTATCCTCGCATACCCATACATTCACCTCTATCGATCTCCTTTCTATGTCAATATTGCATTAGACAATTGCGAAACTCTCAATTACGATTGCGACTATGTGCATATTGCATAATGTATAAGCAGGTACTTGAAGAACGCCGGTTCTTAACGAAGTCAAGCTACGCATTGACTGAGTTTAGCACCGCTGCGTGATGAAGTAGCGAGAGCGTGCCTGCGATACATTGTGCAATATGCACATAACATCAACATCTTCAAGGAGTTTCGCAATTGTCTATCAATATCGTATTTTGATCATCAAACAACGATAACTGTCTATATTGTAAGCCCACATCTTTTGCTGCCGCTTCAACCGACGGCTTCGATGATGCCAGCAGATTAGATAAAATATACTCCTCCGACAACTGCATAGGATACATCAACCTGCCATTACAAGTAATAAAATAAATCGCACGCTTCAATACCACACCCATCTTTTTAAGATCCGGATACTCCAAAACCGCAGTCCTGCGCGCCCTCACAATTCTTCTCGCACTATTCACACCGATACCCGGTACCCGCAGCAGAGTCTGATAATCTGCCTTCATAATCTCTACCGGGAACTGATCCAGATGCCGCATCGCCCAGTCACACTTCGGATCCAGAAACACATTAAAATTCGGTTGCGACTCCGATAACAGCTCATCCACCTGAAAGTGATAAAACCGCATCAGAAAATCGGCCTGATACAATCTGTGTTCCCGAAGCAGCGGCGGTCCGGATATCGGCATCGGCAAGGTTGTGTCTTCAGTCACATTACAAAAAGCAGAATAAAACACACGCTTCATCTGAAACTGCTTATATAGGCCTTCTGACACCTTCATGATCTGATAATCACTCTCCGGCGTTGCACCAATGATCATCTGTGTACTCTGTCCTGCCGGTGCAAATGTCTTTCGTCTGTGATGCTGTCTCATCTCCGGTAGATAGATCCCATGAGATTCCCGTTCGGAACGCAGTTCCCTTCTATATCTGTCACCGTACTTCTGCTGTCCCGATGGTATCGCATAGCTCTCATTCACAGCATTATGTAGCAGCTGGATCTGCCGCATCGGTTTCAACAATGTCTGACGATTCTTATTGGGGGCAAGTGCCCGCAGACCATCCCCTGTAGGAAGTTCCAGATTCACGCTCATTCTGTCTGCCAGATAACCCGTTGCCTCAATCAGTTCCGGTGGGGCTCCGGGAATCGCCTTCACATGAATATATCCCTGAAATCCGTGTACATTACGAAGCAGATAGACTGTGTGGTAGATATCTTCCATTGCAACAAGGGGGCTGATCCGAATGCCCGATGACAAAAATAAACCTTCTATATAATTCCGACGGTAAAACTCCATCACCAGCCGGCACACCTCCTCCGGGGTGAATGTTGCGCGCACAACATCATCCCGATTGCAGTTATTTGCGCAATATCTGCAGTTAAATATGCATTCATTCGTCATCAGGATCTTAAGAAGCGAAATACATCTGCCATCACCTGCAAATGCATGACAGATACCGGCAGAAATACAGTTTCCCATAGCGCCTGCCCGACCTTTGCGATCTACGCCGCTTGAAGTACATGCCACATCATATTTCGCTGCATCTCCTAATATCTGAAGCTTCTGCATCAAATTCATATTCTTCTCTATCAACATATCCATACACCTCGATCAACGCTTCCCATTTCTTATACCAGAACATTTGTTCTTATTTAGAATAGTACATATGTTCGATTGTGTCAAGTGGCAATCTATGCCATAATGAATACAATAAATTTACGGAAACCTTTTGGAGGACACACAGATGCATTTTGCAGATTTTCATTGTGATACCATATCCGAGCTCTTTCACAGAAAACAGGACATAACACAGACATTAAGGAACAACTCATTGCAGCTTGACGCTGACAGATTGTATCACGCAAACTATCTTCTGCAGCATTTTGCGGTTTTTATTGACCGGAAACAGTATGAAAATCCTTACGAGACGGCATTAGATATGCTGGATTATTATCAGGAGCAACTATCATTATGCAAAGATATGCTTCATCCGATCTATCAGGCAAAAGATCTTGACACCAGCATAGCCACCCATAAGGTTGGTGCCATCGCAACCATTGAAGAAGGGGGGATTCTGGATTTCAATATAGAAAGGCTGGATACCTTGTATGAAAAAGGGGTGCGGCTTTTGACTCTGACATGGAATTATGACAACTGTATCGGCTCTCCATCCAATCTATATTATGGTCAGGATGTGTTTCCCACAATTCCCAACACTTCCTATGGTCTGACACCATTTGGGATTGAAGTAGTACGGCGATGTGAGGAACTGGGCATTCTAGTTGATGTCTCTCATTTATCGGATGCCGGCTTTGTGGATGCAGCCTCATGCACCACCAAGCCATTTGTTGCCAGCCATTCCTCGGCGAGAGCTCTCTGTCCGCATGTCCGAAACCTCAGTGATGATATGATCCGGACGATTGCAGATCGTGGTGGATTGATCGGCATTAATTTCTGTCCCGCATTTGTTGAGCCTGCACCTTCTGGCGTCAACCCGCACATTCAGTGGGCACCATACGGTACCATCCATGCCATTGTCCGGCATATCCGGCATGTCTATAACACCGGCGGTCTCGCCTGCCTGTCACTCGGCAGTGATTTTGATGGAATTAACAGATATCTTGAACTGGATGATGTTACCTGCATGCCACAGCTTTATGAAGCACTAAAAAAGGATGGCTTCCACGAATCTGAAATAGATGCCATCCTTTATCAAAATATGATTCAGTTTTATCGTTATTCACTATAAACCAGACGATCCGGTGTAATATCTGTCAATACCTCACGCACAAATTTTGCTGCCAGATATTTTGCCATCGGCAGATTCATGTCCAGATAATTGCCACAGTCTCTGGCTGCAGCTCCCGGCACATCTCCTTCAAAATCTGCCATAAACTGATACATTTCCCTCACCAGCTCCACAACATCCTTTGATTCGTAATCCCCGGCCAGCAGGAGATAAAATCCGGTCCGACATCCCATCGGACCAAAGTATACAACCTTATCCTTGTACACAGGGTGATTGCGCAGGAATGTTGCTCCTAAATGCTCCATCGTATGTACTTCTGCCGTATTCATGACCGGCTCGTAGTTCGGTCTGGTCATTCTGATATCAAATGTA
This sequence comes from uncultured Lachnospiraceae bacterium, assembly GCA_934293375.1. Classification (GTDB taxonomy): domain Bacteria; phylum Bacillota; class Clostridia; order Lachnospirales; family Lachnospiraceae; genus RGIG6919. The sequence continues at coordinate 116,175 of CAKQYS010000007.1, forward strand.
GTGACAACCTCTGCTCCGATATGATCCTTGCGCGATACATATATGCCCGGCAGCAGTGTCAGATGATTCACTGTAAAACTTGCTATTTTCTCCATGTCTGCATTCCTTTCAATCATTAAAATGGCTTCGTCATCGACTTCCTATATGTGTAAAATCAGCTCCCGCATCAGTTTCACAGAATTGGCGATCGCCATCGCCTCAAATGCCGGATAATCCATGCTGGCAGAATGATCTGCCTTATCGGAGATCGCCCGGATCACCAGAAACGGAATATGGTTCACATATGCCGCATGTCCGATTGCAGCGCCTTCCATCTCTGTACATAATCCGTCAAATGTAGAAAGAAGCCACTCTTTCTTCTGTCCGTCTGATACAAACTGATCACCACTGACCACTCTGCCCTCATATACGCCAAGATCCGGCAATACCTTTTGACAGGCAGCCTTCGCAGCAGCACGAAGTGATGCATCTGCTTCAAAAGAAAGGGTATCCATTCTAGGGATCTGCCCCAGCGGATATCCAAATGCCACCGCATCCATATCATGTTCCACCGCATCCGTACACAATACAATATCCCCGATATTGATCTCACTACGCAATGAACCTGCAATTCCGGTGTTGATAATACACCGCACCGAAAATGTATCTGCCAGAATCTGCGTGCAAACCGCCGCATTCACCTTACCGATACCGGAACGCACTACCACAACCTCATGGCCGCCGATCGTTCCCTGATAAAAATCCATGGATGCCTTTGTGAGTACCTTCACATGCTCCATTTCTTCCTTTAGCTTCGCAACTTCCTCATCCATTGCACCTATAATTCCAATCATGTCTGTCTCCTCTCACGAATATCAATATTCTCTGTCAACATCTTACATGATTTCTGTTTTCTGTGCAAGCGTATTATCAGGCTCTGTTGTATGGACCTGCTTCGGATCAAAAGCAAATACGATCGTAATAACGGTTCCCTTGCCTTCTTGGCTTTCCACCTGAATCGTCCCATTATGGTATTCTACTACATGTTTTACAATGGCCAAGCCTAGCCCTGTTCCGCCGGTCTGTTTAGAATGACTTTTGTCTACACGATAAAACCGCTCGAATATACGATTCTGATGTTCCTCACTAATACCAATACCATTATCAGATACCTGGATCATCGGCTGTCCGTGATCATATCCAATCGTAAGCTTCGCATATCCACCCGGATGATTATATTTGATCGCATTGGAGCAGAGATTGTACATCACCTCTTCCATCATAACCGGTACAGCCTGCATTCTCACCGGTATACCGGACACCTCAAACATTACCTTGTACTTTCGCCCCACTGCACTCAGACTGTCCTCCATGTCATGTGCAATATCCAGCAGATTACACGGTTCTTTTTCGATCGCAACTTTTTTCTCATCTAATCTGGAGAGTTTAATGATATCTTCAACAAGTGCCTGCATTCTGCCTGATTCTGTGTATATTTTATTGGCAAATTCCGGAACATCCTCCGGCTTCACCATGCCATTCATCATCAGTTCTGCATATCCGGAAATAGATGTCAGCGGTGTCTTCAGCTCATGCGATACATTTGCTGAAAATTCTCTTCTCAACTGCTCATTTTTGTCCACTTCTGCGTTGTAATCCCGAATTCTGTGCAACAAAGGCGTGAATTCTTCGTAATCAAAATCCATCGATGGGGCTGATAGATTGATATTATTGATCGGATTCACGATCACTCTCGTCATCTTACCCGCCATACTAAGTGCAATGACCAGCACAATTCCTAGTACAAATAAAACAGCAGGAATGAACTGTACCAACATCATATAAATGCTTCTGGTTGAACACGATACACGGATCACACTCGCATCCCGTAACCGGACCGCATAGTAAAATGTCTGCATTTCCAGCGTCTCTGACAATCGTGTCTCATGTGAATACCCATCCTTCTGCGCAGCTTTCACCTCCGGTCTGTCTTTATGATTTCCCATCACAGCCGGATTCAGTTCATTATCATACAATACGGTTCCATCTTCCCGGATCAATGTCACCCGCATAGATGATACCTGGCTTACATCTTCCATATATGCCAAGATCTCATCAGATTGCATATCATTCAAAGCAGATGCAATATATTCCGCCTCATTTTTCACCTCATTTTCTCTCGTTGTATAGAAAAATTCATAAAAAATAAGTCCTGCGATCAATAACACCACCAGCAGAATGCTGCCTGCAAGTACTGCCATATTCTTAAATATACGTTTCTGCATAACTGCCTCCTATTTCATTGACAATTTGTATCCAACACCTCTGACTGTATGAATATACTCCCCGGCCTCTTTCAGCTTGCCACGAAGAGATCCGATATGCACATCTACCGTACGGCTCTCACCGGCAAAATCAGTATTCCAGACCAGTTCCAAAAGCTTCTCCCGTGTCAGGACAATATCCCGGTTCTTTAACAGATAATAGAGCAGCTCATATTCCTTATAGGTCAGCAGCACCTGTTCTCCATCAACCGTAACCTCATGTCTGCCATTATCCATAGTCAAAATGCCGACGGTCAGGATATCATGGATATCGATCCGTTCCACCCGCCTTAACACCGCCTTAATTCTTGATACCAGCTCCATCACGCCAAATGGCTTTGTAATGTAATCGTCTGCTCCGGCATCCAGTCCCTTGATCTTATCATACTCAGAATCCTTTGCCGTCAGCATGATCACCGGGATCTGCTTATAATCAGGAGACCGCTTCAATGTATCCAGAACATGCAGTCCGTCCTCGTCCGGAAGCATAATATCCAGTATGATCAGATCCGGTGTCACCTTCTTTAAACCTTCATAGAACTTCTTTGCCACGCAAAATCCGACGGCACCAAATCCCGAATTTTGCAATGCATATAAGACCAGATCCCTGATATTGTCATCATCCTCTACAAAATAAATCGTCTTTGCCATCCCTATACTCCCTCCTTTTCTTATATCATTTCTATACCGTTTTCTGTCAGTACATAACCGGCCACATTATCCGCATGGTCTGCCATTCTTTCCAGATTCGATAAAATATTTAAAAATGTTACACCGGATGTCGGCTTGCATAATTCCTGTGATAATCGATCCATATGTTTTCTTCGCAGTTCAGCCTCCACCTGATCCACCATTTCTTCATAGGACACTGCCTTGGATGCATATTGCCTGTCATTGTTCTCTCTGGCACGCAGTGCATACACACAACTGTTTGTTACAAGTTCCATCAGACCATTTAATTCCTCATAAGCGGCATCTGAAAACCGGATATGATTATCTGTTTTATAAATAGCCAGCTCAGCCAGATCCTCTGCATGATCTCCCATACGTTCAATATCACTCACGGTATAAAACAGATCCGTAATTGTATTACTCTGTTCCGGACTCAGATCCGTACCATTGATTCTGACTAAATAATCCGAGATGTAATGTGCCATCTGGTCAATTGTCTTTTCCTTTGCCTTGACCATCACTGCCTTATCCTTGTCATTTTGCAGGATGGCATCAAAGGAAAGCTTGATATTATCATATGCCACCTGTCCCATATGAACAACCTCAAGGGTTGCTTCTTCAATCGCAATCGTAACATTCGTAAGCAGTCTGTTATCCAGTCTCTGCTTTGTCAATACCAGATCGGCATCCTCATCTGAATCCGCATTGTCTTCCTTCTTATCATGAATGATCATCTCTGACAGTTTCACCAGCTTGTCTGCAAACGGATACAGGAAGACTGTACAGGTTATATTAAATATACTATGAAATACTGATATTTCCACACTGTTGATCGGTGAAACCGCCAGTCCCTTATTGATCCAGAATAAAACTGACAGTATCACCGCATAGATTGCGGTACCGATCACATTAAACGATAAGTGGATCACTGCAGCTCTTTTTGCCGTTTTCTGCGCTCCGATTGAGGAGATCAATGCTGTCACACAGGTTCCGATATTCTGACCCAGTGTAATAAAAAGGGCAGATTTCCATGTCACCATACCATTCATGGCAAGTGTCTGCAAGATACCTACCGACGCGGATGAACTCTGCATGATCGCTGTTACCACTGTTCCTACCAGAATCGCAAGCAATGGGAATGCACCCATTGTGGCAAATGCATTTGCAAATACCGGAGAATCCTTATATACGGTAACAGAATCTGACATCAATGACAAGCCTACAAATAACAAACCAAATCCGATCATAATATTGCAGATTTCTTTTCTTCGCTGGCTCTTCACCATCAGCATCATAAATGCACCAATACCAATCAGAATTGGGGCAAAAAATTCTGGTTTCAAAAACTGTCCCCATTCGCTCATGGACACGATCCACGCTGTCACCGTAGTACCGATATTCGCACCCATGATCACGCCCACTGCCTGACTCAGATTCATAATACCGGCATTTACAAAACCCACCACCATAACGGTAGTTGCTGATGAACTCTGGATAATTGCTGTAATCGCTGCTCCCATCAATACCGCCAGCCATCTCTTTCCGGTCAGCACCGCAAGCAGATTTTTCATCTTATCACCTGCAGACTTCTGAAGTCCGTCTGCCATTACATCAAGTCCATACAAAAACATTCCAAGGCCACCAATAAACTGGGCGATATTTGCTATCAGTTCCATATTACCTCCACCTTACATTTCTTATTCTATCTTTTCTTCCTTGTTACAATTGCTACTATAACGAAACAATGTAAAGTGGATTGTATGTTTTTTGTAAAATCTATGTAAAAAAGAGGGTTCAAAACCCTCTTTCATACTGCTGCATCGATATTCTGTCCGGTCAGAAAACTTCCTTCTAATGTCTTTCTTCCCTGATCATATGGATTGTCTTTGTTGTATTTGATCGTGGTATTTGTAGTACCTCCTGCAACATATGTACGGCCACATTCCGGACAGACACCGATCCGCAATGTAATACTGGCCGATACCAGCTGGGCATCTGAACCGGCAGTCTTGCTTCTTGCCTCTGCCATATGTTCCTGTTCATGTGCCATCACCTTGCCATAAGACTGCCCCGGATCAATATGACCCGGTGTCTTAAACGATACATTCGGATCATCGGATCCATCCACATATTTTCTGTTCTTACATGTCTGGCATTCTACCGGCTTCACCTGATCCGTGGACAGTCTGGAAGCACTGTCCACATCATTTGCAGTATTGACCGGTGTCACCACACCGATATTGCTGTATGGTATACTGTATCGATTGCTCATTCCCGCTGCACCTACCATATGCGTGCCTCCTTTCCTGCCTGTCGGACATATTTTATGCTATCACCCGCAGATTCTTCAACGAAATATCCATAATCGGAGCCGAATGCGTCAAAGCACCGCTTGAGATATAATCCACTCCAATCTCTTTGAGATTCTCGATATTCTCTTTGGTCACATTTCCTGAGCACTCTGTCTGTGCCCGGCCTGCGATCAATGCGACTGCTTCCTTCATCTGTTCCTTTGACATATTATCTAACATAATAATATCTGCACCTGCATCGACTGCTTCTTTCACCATTTCCAGATTCTCTGTCTCCACCTCAATCTTTCTTACAAATGGAGCATATGCCTTCGCCATCCTCACTGCATTGGCAACTCCACCTGCCGCATCAATATGATTATCTTTCAATAAAACACCATCTGAAAGATTATATCTATGGTTGTGTCCACCACCTACTGTCACCGCATACTTTTCAAAGATACGGTTATTTGGTGTCGTCTTTCTGGTATCTAACAATGTGATACTGCTGCCCTCTAAAAGCTTCACAATCTCATGTGTATAGGTTGCAATCCCGCTCATTCTCTGCAGATAATTGAGTGCTGTTCTCTCTCCCGAAAGAAGCGTGCGGATATCTGCACGAACCACAGCCATAATATCACCGTTATGCACATAATCTCCATCCTTACAGTGGAACTCGCACACAGCGTCCTCTTCCAACAGCTTAAATACACGCTCAAACACCCAAAGACCTGCTACAATACCATCCTGCTTGCATATCAGATTTACTTCGCCCAGCTTATAGTCCGGCATGATCGCATTTGTTGTGACATCCTCACTGGTGATATCCTCCTGCAATGCCATCATAATATACTGATCTGCGTTCATCTTCATTGTAATATGATTCATATTTTTGTTCCTCTCTGTCTATATATCTTTTGCAGTCTGTCTCTCCTGCCGCATACGGTCGATCTCCTGCTCAATCTCTGTACGATATTCCTGCATCAGCCTGGTATACTCCTGCATATTCTCAACATGTACTGCCTGCTTATAATGATCTCTGTCTGTATCCTGTACCGGATGTCCTTTGCTTATCATATCATGTGCTGCAAGCTTTGCAAACACAAGACTCTCAAGCAGGGAATTGCTCGCCAGACGGTTCGCACCATGTACACCGTTACAGCTCGTCTCTCCAACTGCATACAATCGGTTCATCGTCGTTTCACTATGACTATCCACATCAATGCCTCCCATGAAATAATGCTGTGCAGGCACAACCGGGATTGACTCCTTTGTCACATCATAGCCCTCTGAAAGGCAATGCTGATAGATATTCGGAAAATGTTCCATAATATCGTCCTTCGGGATCTTCTCCATAGACAGCATCACATACTCCGTACCATCTTTCTCCATCTGCTTTCTGACCTCACCTGTCACAACATCCCGCGGCAGCAATTCATTACAAAACCGATTTCCACTCTTATCATAAAGGACTGCTCCTTCTCCTCTCACAGATTCTGAAATCAGAAATCTTCTGCCCGGCTTTGTTGAATAAAATGTTGTCGGATGAATCTGGATATAATCAATATCCTTCAATCTGACGCCATGTCTTTTGCTGATTGCAAGGGCATCCCCGGTAAGATGCCTGAAATTCGTGCTATGCTTATAGATGCCGCCCAGTCCACCACTGGCGAATACCGTATAATCTGCATAGATCTCAATCGTCTCCAATTCATCTTTCCGGTCTATTGAATAGTCATCACTAAATAATGCTCCTGCATTCTGTTCCTTCGCATGGACACAGACAACACCCTCGCAGCCGCAGCTGCCCTCTATCACATCTATCACTGCCATATGCTCGCTCAGCTTAATATTAGGTCTGATCCTTACCTGCATCAAAAGCTTGCTTGTAATTTCCTTTCCGGTGATATCTTCATGAAATAATATACGGGGTGTGGAATGTCCACCCTCTCTTGTATACATGAAGTCTCCCTGCTCATCACGCTCAAAATCCACACCGTACCCGATCAGATCCTGTATAATCTGTGTGGACGACCGAATCATGGTATCGACTGAACTCTCCCGGTTTTCGTAATGCCCTGCCCGCATCGTATCTTCAAAATAACTATCATAGTCCGATTCCTTCTTCAGAACACAGATACCACCCTGTGCCAAAAAAGAATCGCTCGATTCTAAATCACTTTTTGTTATGATCGTAATATTCAGATTCTCCGGCAGATTCAATGCGCAGAACAATCCGCTCACACCACATCCAACAATGACCACATCCGCATTTAACTTCATATTCATTATTGGTCTCCTCTCGACTCATGTATAAAAAAACACATAGCGGAGTCATGACTCCGCTATGCAGTTTGTTTCATTATACATTTATCCGATTCAATTGTAAAGTTAAATGTCCCTCTGCTTGGATCCTGTTACGGAATAAAGACTCCACTCTGCGATATTGGTCGCATGATCTCCGATCCGTTCAAAATATTTGGCAATCATTAGAAAATCTGTTGCATCCTCTGCATCATCATTTTCCTTCACCGCCCTGATCACTTCGTTTTTCACCTCTACGAACAGGCTATCCACCAGATCGTCCTGGTCAATCACCTGATTCGCCAGCTTAATATCCTGTGTTACATAAGCCTTGATCGCATTTTGTACCATTTCCTTTGTAGCCTCTGCCATCTCTTTAATATGTGGCAGATTCTCCATAAATGTAAAATCCTGTATCTGGATCATCAACTCTGCAATATCATCAGCCTGATCGCCAATCCGCTCCATATCCGTGATCATTTTCAGTGCTGATGAAATGATCCGCAGATCTCCTGCTACAGGAGCCTGCTCTAAGATCAGACGCATGCATAACGCTTCTATATCCTTCTCCTTCTGATCGATCAGCTGTTCAAACTCCGATACATCCTTTGCTGCCTCTCCCTGCATGCGTTCCATTGCCTCCACTGTTGCATCGATCGCCATTTCGACTAACCGGCACAGTTCCTCCATCTTTTCATGCAGCTCATCAATTTGTGCTAAATATCTGTCCCGCATATATACTCCCTTTCCTTCCTTACTATCTCAGTCTATGCTTACTAATGTGCATGTAAATTATCCAAATCGTCCTGTAATATAATCCTCTGTACGCTTATCCTTCGGCATGGAGAATAATTCATAGGTCGGTGCTGCCTCTACAATCTCACCCAACAGGAAAAACACAGTCTGATCTGAAATACGGGTCGCCTGCTGCATATTATGCGTCACCATGACAATCGTATATTTATCCTTAAGCTGTCCCGCCAGATCCTCAATCTTAGAAGTAGAGATCGGATCCAATGCCGATGTCGGCTCATCCATCAAAATGACCTCCGGCTGTACAGCAAGGGCCCTGGCGATACATAGTCTCTGCTGCTGACCGCCGGAAAGTCCCAGTGCACTCTTCTTCAATCTGTCTTTTAATTCATCCCAGATAGCCGCATCCCGCAGTGACTGCTCCACGATCTCGTCTAACTGCGCTTTCTTTCTGATTCCATGTGTCCGCGGACCAAATGCGATATTATCGTAAACACTCATCGGAAATGGGTTCGGCTTCTGAAATACCATACCCACTCTCTTACGTAGCACATTGACATCTATGTCCTTATAAATATCTACGCCCTCCAACAATACCTTACCATCAATCCTGCATCCCTCGACCAGATCGTTCATCCGGTTTAAAGACTTTAACAGGGTTGACTTTCCACATCCGGAGGGTCCGATAAATGCGGTTATTTTATTTTTTTCGATATTCAGATTCATATCCTTCAAGGCATGGAAATCCCCATAGTGCAGATTCAAATCTGATATTTCAAATGCAAACTCACTCATATTGATATCCTCTTTTCTAATCCTTTTTCACTTCCAGCTTCTTTGCAACAAAATTTGAAAATGCGTTGATTCCAACTACCAGCAGTAAAAGCACAACCGCTGCAGCATATGCCTGTTCTGTATGCAGTCCTTCACCTGATAACATATACATATGAACCGCCAGTGTTCTTCCTGAATCCATAACAGAATGCAGATCCAATGTAGAAGTTCCGGCTGTAAAGATCAGTGCTGCTGTCTCACCAACGGCACGGCCAATCGCAAGAATGACGCCTGCCAGAATACCCGGTACTGCTGTCGGAAGCACTGTCCGAAACACGGTACGCACCCGTCCTGCACCAAGGCCAAAACTTCCCTCCCGGTAAGAATCCGGAACCGCTTTTAACGCTTCCTCTGTCGTTCTGATAATGGTAGGCAATACCATGATCGCAAGTGTTACAGCGCCTGACAGTAAAGATTTACCCCATCCTAAGAACCCTACGAAAAACAGGAAACCAAACAAACCAAATACAATAGAAGGAATACCTGCCAGCGTTTCTGTGGTCAGTCTGATGACTGCCACCAGCTTGCTGCCCCGCTTGGCATATTCAACCAGATAGATGGCAGCACCTATACCAAACGGCATTGCGATCGCCATTGCCAGAAAAACCATATATACGGTATTTAAAATAGATGGCAGCAGGGAACAGTTATCTGTTGTATACCTGAGTGCAAATAAATCCTTAAAATTCTTAAGCAAAGCCGGGATTCCCTTGATCAATACATATGCCAGTACCATACACAGAACGGCAAATGTAATGATTGCTGCAACATTTACAAGACCAAACAGCACCTTAGACTGTGTATTCCGTTTGGGTTTATTACATTTTGTCCCTGATGTACTCATGCTGCATCACCCCGCTTCTTAATCTGTGAAAATCCAAAGTTAATCATTAAAATCAGAACAAACAATACGACTGCCGTGGCGATCAATGCTTCACGATGCAAGCCTTCCGCATATCCCATCTCCAGCACAATATTGGCGGTCAATGTTCTGACACCCTTAAACAGGCTGTTTGGAATCACCGGCTGATTACCGGCTACCATAACAACCGCCATCGTCTCTCCCAATGCACGCCCGACGCCTAAAATGACACCTGCCAGGATACCGGACTTGGCAGCCGGAACCACTGCAAAAAATACACTGCGCTCATGGGATGCTCCCAATCCGACGGCACCCTCGTAATAACTTCCCGGTACAGCCTGAATGGAAGATTCGCTGACACTGATGATCGTTGGCAGAATCATAATGCCTAATAAAATGGAGGCTGACAACACACTTGATCGAAACATCGGCACCAGCACCATCATGCCAAAAAAACCATATACAATAGACGGAATGCCTGCCAGCAGATCAACTGCTGATTTCAATGGCTTATATAATTTTGCCGGACAAAAATGTGACATATAGATCGCTGTTAAGATACCGATCGGCACACCTATGATCACCGCACCTACTGTTACATAGATACTGCCAATGATCATAGGGAATATGCCAAAGCTTGCCGGGATATTATTCGGTGCCCATGTCCTGCCCAACAGAAACTTGAAAATTCCAATTTCACCGATGGCCGGTATTCCGTTTGCAAAGAGAAATATACAGATCAATGCAACACAGAGTATCGATACAACCGCCATGACACCAAACAATATGTGAAACCCTTTTTCCTTTACCTGATTCAGATTCATATTGTCATTACTCCTCTACTTCTATTCCCAGGTCGTCTGCTCACCTGTGTAGATTGCCTTAACCTGATCTTTGGTCAGATCCTCTACGGTGTTCTTCTTATTTACAATGACTGCAACACCGTCTAATGCGATAACGGTCGGAGTCAGCTGCTCTAACTCTGTATCCTTTAAATCTCTGGATGCCATACCAATATCGCAGATGCCTTCCATTGCCTCCTGCATACCCGTTGTAGAATCGCTCTGCTGTACCTCAACAGTTACATTTGCATTATAATCTTTGTATACTTCTGCTAACTTCTCCATGATCGGCGTTACGGAAGAAGAACCACCAACAACAACCTTACCTGATGCTTGATTGCTTGTATAAGCAGCTGCATTTTCATCAATTGATACACAATTGTTTTCCTCAATAATTGCCTGACCCTCTGCACTTAAAATGAAATTCATGAAATCCTTTGCTGCATCTGAAATATCAGCCTTTGTTGCCAGATTAAATGGTCTCTGGATCTCATATGTACCATTCTTTATATTCTCAGCAGTTGCCTCTACACCATTGATCTTAACGGCCTTGACGGTATCATTTAAAGAACCCATTGATACATATCCGATTGCATTCTCATCCTGAGCAACCGTTGTCAGCATGACATCTGTCTTATTTGTGATCTGTGCATCCGCTGTTGTATGATCTACCTTGTTGCCATCCGCATCCTTCTCTTCAATACCAAACAACTCAATGAATGCACCCCTTGAACCTGATCCATCTTCTCTGGATACAACGGTGATTGTATTTGAAGCCCCACACCCTGCGAGTGCACCTGCCATAAATACTGCTGTTGTCATAACGGCAAAAAACTTGCCAGCCTTCTTTGCTAATGTCTTTCTCATAATTGTTTTCTCCTTCCAACAATTCCTTTTCATTTTTTTTTTACGATCGTGACTCTAGTCTATATCACAAATGTAATGACTAAAACATGTCTTTTGTTAAGATTATGCAAAGAAATCCCTGCAAAATAAAAAGAACAGCATCCATATCCGGACACTGTTCCTATCTGATATCATCCATTTGATCTAATGATGATACCCTACCATACGACGGGCATAATCATCTGCCTTTTCCTTATATCTTAAATACTCCTTATCTTTGAGTTCACCCTGATTTCTCATGGCTTCTAATGTCTCCTGCAGATCCTTCAAGGCATCTCTTGCCAGATCCTTATAATTATTCTCCAGATTCATTGTAAGTTCTGAAAACTTACCATCAATGACTTTCTTCGTACTTCGTTTTAACAAAACAACACCTCATTTCTATTCCGGTACACTATATGCAATCAACAGCTTATCCTTCTTCGTATGTCCAAGTTCCCTGTCAAACCGGAACTTTCCATACCCCCGTACTGCCACGACATCTGTGTCCTTAAGCATATAGCTGTGGTTCGCCGATATTCTGCCGTTGACACTAACCTTCTGAGAAACAAACAACGCACTGATCTGACTTCTTGACAGATGAAACACCATTGCACAGACAACATCTGCACGTCTTGATGCAACAGTATCCTGATGTTCCACATAGTGCGGTGCAAGAAACTCTGGCATCTCATCTAGCAACTCACACCTGACCGATGTATGCCGGATTCTGGTCACGGATTCCATAATATGCTCCGCCATACTGCGTAAGCAGAACACATAGGCTTCTGTCTCCCTGATCATAATATCCCCCAAAACTGTGCGTTCAATACCAAGATTCATCAATGCACCCAGATAATCCCTGTGCGATAATGTCTCCGCAAACTTTATATTCAATGGCACGATCCTGATACAGGCAATCGGAAATGGTTCTTCATATCCAAACAGCTCTGCACTTCCAAACCGTGCCATCATACGATCTGTCCCTTCTACTCCACCCGACAGTATAAACGGGATATAGGACAGTTCTGCCTGCATATCTAACAGAATATTCTGGTCTGCGGCACTTAAAAACTCCGTATATGTGTATATATTCTGATTGTATGCCCGATCCGCCAGCTCCCGAAAACGCGCTGTCAGTAAGTCTTCCTCTTTCGTCATATACTAATGCTTATCCCTTTCAAATCTTGCCAGAGTCTCCAGATCACGCTTAATACTCAGATACTGTTCTTCTAGGGATCCGTCCACCGGACTGATATCTAATACAGCTGTAATATCGTTAAGTATCTTCTCTGTAATCGTATCATGCATATGATTAAAGATCTCCAGCTTCTTTGTGTAGGTATCCGCATCCAGAAATGCGATCAGTTTCGGATCCACACCGGATGATCTGTCTTCTATTGCACCCTTGACTCTATTCTCAAGATGCATCTGCTGCCGGGTTTCAATCTCCTTTCGCTGATTCTCCAGTTCCGGGTATTTTTCCATACTGATCACCGGAATATCTGCTTCATCATAGATCGGTGTGATCGTAGTCTTCACAGGTACAATCGTTCTGCTATTATCGTTCTCTTCCAATTCTACTCTTTCAAATCTGTATTCCTGTGCAGCATCCGGATACTTCTCCGGATCCAGTTTTGCCATAAAGTCACTAAGGCTCCTGTCATATATCCGGAAACTTCCATATAGTGCCTGATAGATGACCCTGTCCTCTAAGGTATCTGCATCCTTTGCCATCGCTACGATCTGATATAGCATTCCCTTAAAATGTCTGTAGAATTCTCCCTGTCTTGGCATGTTTCTCATAATTCATCATACTCCTTTTATTTCATAAACCTATTCCTGTCAGATTTTCTTACAAATATAGTATAACCCCGCATTTTGCATGTTTCAAGCAAAACAAATGCACATTTTCATCATAGCCTCATAACTTAATATAAAACCATAAACCAAGGGGGTAATATCATGCCGGTAACCGCATCTCCTGTTTCGCCTTATGATCTGTTAGGTGTCTCCTATGCACATGCCAAGGGTATCTTTGGATCTAACATTACAGTTGCCATCATAGATACCGGCATTGCCCTGCATCAGGACTTCTTCCATGTCCCTGCCCCCTACAGCCATATGCCCCGTTCCTGCAAATGCCGCATTCATGCATTTCATGACATCCTAGGCAAAAACAGAATGCCGGTTGACACCAACGGACATGGCACCCACATTGCCGGCATTATCGGTTCCTGCGGTATGGCAAACGGACATTATATCGGTATTGCCCCTGCCTGCAGCCTGCTTGCCATCCGAATCCTAGACGGTCATGGTAACGGGCATTTTGAGCATCTGTTAAAAGCCATTGACTGGATTCTGATGCACCGGCATCAATACCATATCCGGATTGTAAACATCTCTATCGGTGCTCTGCCCTCCGGCAATCCGGACCGCGATGATCTTGTATTAGCAGCCGTTGAATCTCTGTGGGATGCCGGCATCATCGTGGTATCGGCAGCCGGCAATCAAGGACCGGATAAATGCACCGTCACCGTACCGGGAACCTCTCCCAAGATCATTACCGTAGGTGCATACGATGATGATCTGGCTGTCAGAAGCAATGGCCGGATCGTAAAGCATTACTCTGGCAGAGGACCTACCCGTGCCTGCGTGATCAAACCGGAAATCGTAGCACCCGGTTATGGCATCACCAGTTGTCGTAACCATAAATACGGCTATACCACAAAGAGCGGAACCTCCATGGCCACGCCCTTTGTCTCCGGTGCCATCGCACTTTTACTCGAACTGCATCCTGAAATGACAGGCCGGGATGTCAAGCTAGCACTCTATCACTCCTGCAGGGATCTTGGACTTTCTAAAGAACAACAGGGCTGGGGACTATTATCCATCCCTGCCCTGTTGCAATACCATCCTCTATAAATGATGTTACCGGTCCCACTTGTCACATAAAGCATTGATCTGATCGGTAAACCGAACCAGATCCTTATTGGCCCCTCCCTCATTATGAGAGATCACAACCAATAACCGCTTACCTGCTGCCAGCAGACGATCAAAGATATCACTCGCACGCTTCGCCTTTGCAGACTGCCGCTTCTTCTTCTCCGTCACGCCCTCCTCAAGCCATTCGTCGGTCAGAATATCATATACAGCACCGCTATATGGCGCTACCGCATCGTAGCCATATTGGGTCTTGATATACTCTGTAAAAGCATCGCATACGGTATCCTCACCATGCACCACAAATACCTTTGGCATCGGATCAAATGAAGTCAGCCATGCAAGCAATCCTTCCTTGTCCGCATGACCACTGATACCATCCAGTTTCTCAATCTTTGCTCGCACCTCAATCGTCTCACCAAAGAGCTTGACTACCGGTGCTCCTTCTAACAGGCTTCGTCCAAGCGTACCAACTGCCTGATATCCTACAAACAGAATCGTGCATTCCGGTCTCCACAGATTATGCTTCAAATGATGCCGGATCCGGCCGGCCTCACACATACCGGATGCCGATATGATCACCTTCGGCTTTGTCTCAAAATTGATTGCCTTGGACTCATCGCTCGTAACCGCTACCTTTAATCCCGGAAAACTCAATGGATTGATTCCCTTCTTGACTAACTCCATCGCTTCTTCATCAAAACAGCTGTCAACATTCTCATGGAATATGTTGGTTGCCTCAATCGCAAGAGGACTATCAATATACACCTCAAAATCCTGATATTCCGGAATCAGATGCTCATACTTGATCGTTCTGATAAAATATAACAGCTCCTGGGTTCTGCCAACTGCAAATGCCGGAATCACCACATTACCACCCTTATCAAAGGTGGACTTGATAATACGGGTAAGTTCCTTTATATAATCCACTCTGCCACCATGGCTTCTGTCTCCATAGGTCGACTCCATCACCACAATATCTGCTTCCTTCAGATACTGCGGATCCTTGATCAAAGGTTGATTCAGATTACCGATATCACCGGAAAATACAATCTTCTTTTGCTCACCATTCTCTTCCAGCCAGAACTCAATACTCGCTGAACCAAGCAGATGTCCTACATCGGAAAACCGAACCTTTATGCCATCAGCTACCTGAATGATATCTTCATACTCACAAGGCACAAACAGCTCCAGCGAACCCACTGCATCATCCATGTGATAGAGCGGAACATATTCTTCTTCACCTGCTCTTCTTGCCTTCCGATTACGCCACTCAGCCTCAAACTCTTGTATATGTGCACTATCTCGAAGCATGATGTTACATAAATCCACCGTTGCCTTTGTCGTGTACACCTGTCCTCTGAATCCCTTTGCATACATAAGTGGAATCAATCCTGAATGATCAATATGCGCATGTGTCAAAAATATGTAATCAATCTCTGCCGGACTAAATGGCATTTCCTGATTCTCATATACATCCGCACCTTGTTCCATACCACAATCAATCAACATATTCCTGCCACCTGCCTGCAGGCAATGGCAGCTTCCCGTAACCTCATGATCTGCACCGATGAATGTAAGTTTCATAGTGATAACCCCCTTTGGCTGTTATAGAATTCCGTCGCTATAATGTATTCATATTATATCATACCCAAGCCAAAAAGTGTTAGACAATTCTCGTGTCTTTATATAAATTTTATAATAAATGCAGTTTCTTAGCAAATTTCACTAACAACTTTCCCTTTGGAAATGCCAACAGCTGTTCTTCTGTAAATCCACCCAGCTTCAACAGCACCACAAAGTATACAAATACAGATAAGATCACCGATATTCCCATTGCAATGACATTACTGCGACAGACCATATGACTCAGTGTATAACTGGCAAATGTCACGATTCCCATACACAAGGATGCCAGTGCCGGCAAAATAAATGTTCTTGCAATCTCCTGTTTATATCGAAGATATCTTCTGACTGCCCTTGCATTCAGCATACACATCACGATCGTATACACAAGCGTTGCAGCCAGAATCGCATACAGCTTCATCTCCGTCCACAACAACATCGGCACCAGAAACAACAAATGGATCACCAATGCCTTTGCCGCATTTTTCATTGGTACATTCACCTTTCCGATACCCTGCAGAACACCGTTGGTTACAGTGGACACTCCGTAAAATACCACTGTAATCACACCAATACTCAGCAAATGCCACCCTACAGGATCTGTTCCCGGAAACAACAGGTCCATGATCGGCTTGGCTAACACTCCCATACCTACAGCTGCCGGAATTGACAGCCACATCGTAAACCGGATCGCCTCCCGTACCTTTCTTCTTGCCGACTTCTTATCGCCGATCTCATAGGCACCGGAAATACCCGGAATCATAGCTGAAGAAACTGCAGATGCCAACGCAATCGGTACATTCACCAGCACATTATATTTTCTGGAATATATCCCATAGAGAGCCGACATATCATTGGCTGCCATACCCTTGAATTTCATGATTGCAAAAAACACCTTCTGGTCGAGCACAGTACTGATATTGTAAATTGCCGTGCTGATAATAACCGGTGTCACCATCATCAGGATCATGTGGAATATCGTGGCATAGCTGTCCGGTGCCTTCGTATCCGTCATACGGGTTTTCTTAATCTGCCGCATTCTGCTGCAATATACGATCAACATCACACATAGTCCGGCTAACACACCCGCACCGGTACCCAGTGCACCACCCGCAGCACCATACATCGGAAGCACTGTCGGATCCGCTGCATCCACATACGGACGCGTCAGAATATAAGCCGCACCCACACTGACAACTGCATTTAAGACCTGTTCCACGATCTGGGATATTGATGTCGGAACCATTGTACTATATGCCTGGATATATCCACGAAATACACTCAGAAGTCCGGAAAAGAAGATCGTCGGTGCCAGAATCCGAAGTGCCGGAACCGCCTCTGCCACATCCACGATATACGGTGCAAATGCAAAAGTGATCAGTGCTGCAATACCACCCACAATCGTCACATAGATCAAAGCACACTGAAAAATCCGGTATGCATTATTGTACTCTTTTAAAACAAGCTTCGCAGATATGATCTTGGAAACCGCTAACGGAATACTATAGGAACATAATAATAATATGATTGCATAAATATTATACGCAGAACCGTAATATCCATTACCAAGATCTCCTATGATCTTTGTCAGCGGTACACCATATAACAATCCTATAATTCTTGTCAGGATTCCTGCCGATGCCAGAATCAGTGCCTGTAATGCAAATCCTCGTTGTTTCTTCTTTCCTGCCATATCTTATTCCTCAACTATTTCCCCGGCAGCAATCCTCTCTGCCAGATCATTTAAGTAGACCCATCGATCCATCTTTTCCTCTAACTGTGCCGCAAGCAATGTCTTTTCCTCTTCCAGAGCGGTCAACTTCATATACTGATTGGCATTCTGTTCCATTTCCTGCCCAATCTGTCCGATCCTGTCCTCCAAAGCCGCAATATCTGCATCTATCGTTTCATAATCACGCTGTTCCTGATACGAAAACTTCAGCCTGCGTCCCTGCTTCTTCCAACCCGTCTTTGCGCTAGATTCTTCCTGAGAGCTATCCGATACCATTGACTTGGATCCGGTCGCTGATGCCTGCATCTCCTTACCGCATTTCAGATAATAATCAGTATAGCCGCCCTCATACTGCCGGATCATGCCATTTCCCTCAAATGCAAAGATCCGGTCTACCACACGATCCAGAAAATACCGGTCATGGGATACCACGATCACAATGCCGGCAAATGTATCCAGATACTCCTCCAACACAGCCAGTGTAGAAAGATCCAGATCATTTGTTGGCTCATCTAATATCAGAACATTTGGAGCCTGCATCAGTACACTTAACAGGTACAACCGTCTTTTCTCACCGCCTGACAGCTTGCGGATCGGTGTATACTGCATGTCCTTGTTAAACAGAAACCGCTCTAACATCTGGGATGCAGATATCATCCCCTTCGCTGTAGGCAGATATTCTGCAATGTCCCTCACATAATCAATGACACGCTGGTTTTCATCCATAAATGCAACATTAGACGCAATCGCCTGACTGCCCGTTGCCGCTGAATCCACAATCTCCTGTGCAAAATATCCAATCCGGATCGTCTCGCCAATCTCTATCTCCCCGGCATCCGGCTTCACATAGCCGCATATGATATTGAGCAATGTTGATTTTCCACAACCGTTCGGACCGACAATTCCAATCCGTTCATTTCGGATCATATTATAATTAAAATCTGCGATCAAAACCCGCTCTCCATATTGTTTGGATACATGCCGCATTTCGATTGTCTTTCTTCCAAGTCTTGATACCGCAGACTCCAACTGTACCTTCTGTTCCTCCTGCGGTCTGACACGGCTTTTTAGATCTTCAAATCTCTGCAGTCTTGCCTTTTGTTTTGTTGAGCGGGCCTGTGCCCCGCGCCTTACCCAAGCCAGTTCGATCCGGTACTGATTCATCTGCTTTTGCTCAATCGACTGTGCCAGTGCCTCTCTCTCGCATTTTTTCTCAAGGAACGCGCTATAATTACACTCATAGCTATACAGCTGCTCATGCGCAATTTCCACTATCCTGGTGGTTACTGCATCCAAAAAATACCTATCATGCGTCACCATGATCAGCACGCCCTTATATCGTCTGATATACTGCTGCAGCCATTCGATTGTCCACGCATCAAGATGATTCGTCGGCTCATCCAGAATCAACACCTCTGACGGCACACAAAGCACTGCTGCCAATGCCACCCTTTTTCTCTGTCCTCCCGACAGACTCTGCAGGGGTACAGACATATCCTCTATTCCAATATGATTTAACATCGTCCGTGCCTCATGCTCCGCAACCTCTCCATGATGCGTCACATAAGCGATCATATCTGTTTCATCTCCAAACGATGCATTCTGTGGCAGATATGCAATCCTGACATGATTCCCCGTAATAATCTGTCCCGCATCATACTCTTCTTCTCCTGCAATCATCTTAAGCAGTGTGGATTTGCCGGTGCCATTCACACCAACAATTCCTATTCTGTCGCCATCCGAAATACCGAGACTGATATTTTGAAATAAAATCCGTTCTCCAAAGGTCTTGGTCACACCTTCAATGTTCATTACATTCATATTGTTGTCCTATCGCGATAATATCTCTGCGCCGGTGTCTGTTACAACCAGCGTATACTCCCACTGTGCTGATGGCTTTCCATCCTTTGTGCTGACAGTCCAGCCATCTTCTTCATCTGTTACCACATCTGCCTTTCCCATATTGATCATCGGCTCGATTGTAAATGTCATACCCGGAACGAGCAAATAATCTGTCCCACGCGTGCCGATATGACTGACCCATGGATCTTCATGGAAATCCAATCCCACACCATGGCCCCCAATCTCGCGCACAACGGTATATCCATTCTTCGTTGCATGTTCATTTACCACATAGCCGATATCACCCAGAAATCCGTATGGTTTCACTTCTGCAAATCCCAGATCCAGACATTCCTTCGTCACTTCCACCAGTCGTCTCTTCTCCGGAGAAACATCCCCAATACAATACATTCTAGATGCATCTCCATAATATCCATTATAAATCGTTGTACAATCAATATTCACAATGTCTCCACTCTGCAAAACCCGGTCCGGAGAAGGAATACCATGACACACAACTTCATTGATAGAAGTACATACACTCTTAGGAAATCCTTCATAGTTCAAAGGTGCCGGTATCCCACCAAGCTTCAATGTATACTCATGTACCAGCCGGTCAATCTCTTCTGTCGTAATACCTTCCTTCACATATGGTTCCACATAATCCAGCACCTTTGTATTGATCTCGCCCGCTTTCCGGATCCCATCAATCTGTGCCGGTGTCTTGATCATATCATGATCCGGAACCAGGTGTCCCTGCAATGCATAGCTGTGTATCTTTGCATCAAAATTCATATGACACACCTTATATTTTCTGCCACTTCCACACCAACACGCATCATTTCTTCCTAATTTCATCGTCATTACCTTCGCTTTCTATCTTGATAAAATATATCATCTATACAATGAAAGAAGGACCATCACATGGTGACAGTCCTAGTCTTCTTCATTGAATCCAATCTTATTGCAACACCTATTCCTCAAATACACAAATATGCAAACCGATATATTCCTCGCCTTCATAATTCAATGGTATCTTCAAACCTTCAATGTCACTCTTAATCTTCACATTCGATCCCAACACCGCCATCGGAGGTGTAATGTCTATCAAAATACCCTGCGTGGAGAACACGGTAGCCGTATTTCCTAAAATCATGTTGCTCAACTCATTCAGTGCGGAACATGCCATCTCATCCAATGTTTCTATCGGCATTCCCATCATCATTCTGCTGGCAATAAACCTGGCCTTCTCATCCTCCATCGCCAGCACAACCTGTCCACGCATCGCACCGGTCACTCCCACCTGGATCGTATATGTCAGTTTCGGAAACTCAAAGTTATGAATCATTGGTTTTCCCACTGTCAGCTTCATATTGGCTACGCTCTCGACAACCGAAATACTTGCCTGCAAAAATGGATTAATATGTTGTACGTTGATTCCTTTCTTCATGCGTCCGCCCCTTTTTTCAGTCTATGTTCCATTATACCTTACAATGCTTTCATTATCAATGGTTTTTCGAGGAATTCCAAAAAATCCGCCTCATCCAATACTCTTGCAAGATAAAAGCCCTGAATGTAATCGACATGAAGATCCCTCATCCGTATAAAATCAGCCTCGGACTCAACGCCCTTAGCGACAACCTTGAGTCCGAGTTCCTTTGCCATCTGTAAAACAAATATCAACGCCTGCTCTGCCTTTGGGTTTGACTTATCGATATGGACAAGTTCCCGATCTAGTTTTACATAGGCGATGGGCCACTCCATCACCGCTTCCAGATTCGCATATCCCTTTCCATAATCATCAATTGCAAACGAGCTGCCATATGCGATCAATGATTGCATATTATTTCTTAATACCGAATCATTCAGATGTTCCGCTTTCTCTCTGATTTCCAGATTCACATAGGCCGGTGCAATACCGTATCTGCTCATCTGTGCAGTCAGTTCTGCTACCAGGCCTTCATTTGCACACTGCACACCGGAAAGATTAATATGCACCTTTTTCAAGTAGCTGCCAAGCAGCTGTCTGTCTTTCATAAAAGCAAAAACTTTCTGGAATATCAGATCCCCCAGCTTTAGTATCAATCCTGTCTGATCTGCGATTGAAATAACAGTTGCAGCCGGAATCACCCTGCCTTCTTCATCACACATTCTGATCAAGGCTTCCGCACTGTCAAATGCGTCTGTTTCCATATTGTAAATAGGCTGATACCATATATCCACCTGTCCACTGTCGATTGCCTGTTCAATAATTCGTCTGATATCATTATGTCTTCGGAGCTTCGCAAAATGCTCATCCCGGATCAGAATATAATTCTGTCCACTCGCCACTAACTGCTCCATAGACTGCTTCATGATCGCATACACTTCTGCATACTCAAAACAATCCGCCGGAATCGGGATCTCCACAATATACACCGGAAGTTTGACACCGGCATCCAAAATCATATATTCCTCCCGGATCTTATACCAGACTGCACTCCTGTAATTTCTGTAGGTAGAAGCACTCCCCTTATAAACACAGGCAATCTCATATGCGTCCAGTCTAAACACCTTGCCATCACTGATACCTGCCAGCGCATCTACGACTTTTTTGAATAATTCACGACCATTTGCATAGCCAAATGTCGCATTGATCGCTTTGAACTCATCAAATCCTAAATACAATACATACGCCTGCTTGCCCTCTTCCACAATGTCTCGCAGATAATACTCAAATGCATCCTGATTGAATACCCCGTATGTCTTATCAATATGTTCATCTGCATTCTTCAGATTCATATAAATAAATACAGCCATTAAAGCAAATGACAAGCTCTCCACTCTCAGGTCGGAATTCAGCTTCTCCACGACGATCATCGCAATAAAGACCGCAACCACCATTCGTGCTGCCTCCCTTGTCTCCCGTTTCATTCTGCTTTTGGAAGACTGCAACACCACGATCACAAGGCATAAATATAAAATACTGACTCCATAGGCCACTGTAGCAGCATAATTTGCAAAAAAGATACCCGTGTCCTCTATCCGGATATCGACAGGCTGCACTATAATGCAGCAGATCCCAAAATATGCCGGCAGAATCGCTAACGGAATGATCTTGTACATCCTGCGTTTATCCCCTGCCGCATCTACTGCTATATATAAATAAATACAGCACATAGAGGCAACCATACAGGCAAGATATGCTTTTGAAAGTGCATAATATATATCTCCGGTATAATCCGAATAGGATATCACCATATAAGTAGAAACCATATCCAATACAATATCCAGTGAGATCAAGATCATCATCAGCATAAAAATATGATCCACAAACGATTCCAGCATCTTCTTGGAAAACACAATACTAAACAACATAATCATGATCAATACCGCACAAATCTGAAACTGCATTGCTGACATAATCTTCACCTCCTTGTAATTCTACTTCTTGCTGTTATCAGGATTCATTTTCCCGGTATAGATTTCTTCTGATATTGTTGGAGATCACCTTTGCAAAATCCTCTTCCGAAATCGGCTTTGAAAAATAATATCCCTGCAAATAATCGACTCCCAGATGATCCAGATACAGTGCCTGTGCCTTCGTCTCCACACCTTCTGCTACGATTCTTAAATGCATCTTCTGGAACATTCTGACCGAACTCTCCAGCAGAACCTTTGTCTTTTCATTTTCAAAGCTTGACCAGACAAGCAGTTTATCCAGCTTCACAAGATAAAACGGCATCCGTATCACATAATCCAGATTCGAATATCCTGATCCGTAATCATCTAACGAGAAAGAAACTCCCAGTTGGATCAGTCTCTGCATATTCACCAGAAGTGTTTTTTCAGACTGAATTGCTGCAGTTTCCGTAATCTCTAAATTAATAAATCCGGGAGATATACTATATTTCTTCATAATAGAAACCAGTTCTGTTGCAAGGCTCTTCTGCATACACTGCACAGTAGAAAGATTGATCTCCAGATAATCAAACCCTCTCTTCTCCAGATCCTGTTCCTTTACAAATCGACATACATTTTCAAACACTGCATGCCCCAGCGTCAGAATAAATCCTCTTTGTTCCGCAATTGGGATAAACAATTCGGGTGACATAAAATTACCGTCCAGATCCCGGATACGAATCAATGCTTCAGCTGTCGTGTATCTTTGTTTGGCCGTAGAGTAGATTGGCTGATAATACACCAGAATCTCATTATTCTGAATAGCTTTCTTCAGGGAAAGCACAACATAATCCTCCTGATTCTTTAACTTGAGTGCCTCATCATCCATCACATGCACACTTCCGCCAGGAAGAGATTGCATATGTTTATAGAAAAAACGCAGATCCGAATTTAATGTCATCATATCATCATATACTTGCGTAGTTGGTATCAATCCAATTTTCACATATTCCGGTTTAAATGCATCATACTTTCCGGCAACTGTCTCAAATGCATCATATAATTCCTGCTCAACATATGCCTGCTGGTTCATATCCTTCTCAATCAGGACAAATTCGCCGGAATCCAGCCGAAACAACTTTGCGCCATGTATATGCGACACATTCTGTACGAAACATCCTAGCATTGCTCCATATGTATCCAATCCCATTTTTTTCTTTAAGTATTCTGCCTCTGACAATGTGATCAAAAACATCATAACATGCTCATGTCCGTCAATGAGCCTTTGCTCCCATCGAAAAAATGCATAATCGTTTAATGCTCCGGATGCTCCGTCAACATAATCATTTGGATTTTCCATCTCCAAATACATAAATAATAACGCCAGTGCCATTGCAAACGATATCATATTCAGATCCGGGCAAAAATATGCCAGCACAACGGACACTGAAATGATACCTGCAAATGTCAATGCCGATATATAATAGGACGCCTGCATGCTGTGCCGGTTTCGTACGATCATAACAACGCAACATATAAAATAAAACAGCAGGACACTATATGCCAGGTTGGGACTGATGCCGTATATATAGAGATCACTCGTTTCTTTCCATGATTCCATATGAACAGGTGTCAGCAATACAAGGATAGCCGCAGCCATCGTCACATATCCATAGATTCCACGAACTATCTGCTTGATCTGCCCTTTTACCTGCATAGATACAAATGCATACCGCATCGTAAAAGCACCTACACACATCTGTGCAACCAAAAACACCTTGCAGATGCCGTCTGTAACATGAACATTCAACATGGAATTGTCATAAAACGCCATTGCATATTCTGCTACGATATCCAAAGTAATTGCCATCACAATATTCATCAGGAGGCACAGAAATGCCCGGTCCGTATCAAACAGCAGTCTTGTTTTTGATATAAACAGAATTGCAATCATAACTGTCAACAGCAAACCTGCCACCTGAAAATATACACTTATCATTTCTGTCTTCCTTTCCTGATTATGACTTGCCTGACAATTGTCTATTAGAATTTAATCATTGATAGTATCTGCCTTCTTGATGTAGATAGCATCCGGAAGATACCGTCCAAATCCGGATGGACTAGACGACTTCGTAATCTGTCTGTCCTTATACCACATCACTGAAGAACTTCCTCCATCTAAATTCGCTGCCTGATATGCCTTGTATCTATCCATGATGATCGCACACTCACCCACTGTACAACCTACACTGTATCCCAACTGTCGTCCATCAATCAAAAGGATCATAAATGTTCCATCCTGTGCCTGTCCGATCGTGGTTCGCGGCTGGATTCCCCAGCCAAAACTTCCCTCTGCCACAATCTCTCCATTTACGATCAAAGCCGGAGAAAACTCAACAGCCCACTTATAATCCGATATATCCGCAAGGCTATAACTTGTAATATACAATCTGTCATCTGTCTGCATACCTATGAATTTCCAATGCGACTTACCTGCTGCATGATCACCATAATCCACACCATCGATAACCAGCGATCCTCTTACCTGGCCTCCGCTTCCGTGGCCTTCTACATCCTTAAATCCACTGGCATTTACCGCAAGCAATGCATTATATTTCTCGCCATATTTATCCACGATCTCACCACGAGAGCCAAGGTAATCTGATTTGCCAAGATGCACCTGTGCAGGATCCTTGATCAAAGCCATCTTTCCTACATATTCATCACCCTTGATTCCAATGATCATGAGATTGTTCGCCGTATCCAATACCAGAACCGGATCTCCTTTTACAGTTTCCAGGCCAAGCTGCTCATCAAAATCTTCAATCAAAATATTATCATACTTCACAGAATGTTCTGACAGATAAGACGACAGATACTGTCTGACATTCGGTGTATCCAATTCCCAGTACAGCTCATAAAATTCGCTCTCTGCATCTATCTTTTTATTCTTTTTGTTATTCTTGGTATCCCATCCACTATCTATCAGCTGCTGCTTTGCAATATCCCAATTTCGTTTCTCGACCACTTCGTCAATGATCCCCTTTGGAATAAATGCCGTCGCAAGCCACTGATGCGAAGTCGTACTCATTGCGGTCTCAATATACAGGGTTCTCCATTTTACTATAAATGGTATATTGGAAAACACTGCCACAAAATAAAGCACCAAAAACACATCCAGCACTACAACTGCCCGGATTGCATGTACGATCCAGCTTTTCTTCTTAACCGGTGCAGCATCTTCCTGATCTGAATCTGTTTCGTTCTTTGATGCAGCCTCGTCTTGTGCCGGCGCATCTTCCTTCACCTCAGTATCCTCTGCCTGTTCTGTCTCGTTCTTTGATGCAGCCTCGTCTACTGGTGTATCTTTCTTCGCCTCTGTATCCTCTGCCTGTTCTGTCTCGTTCTTTGATGCAGCCTCGTCTACTGGTGTATCCTTCTTCGTCTCAGCATCCTCTGCCTGTTCTGTCTTTTTCTTTGATGCAGCCTTGTCTACTGGTGTATCCTTCTTCGTCTCAGCATCCTCTGCCTGTTCCGTCTTTTTCTTTGATGCAGCCTCGTCTACTGGTGCATCTTTCTTCGTCTCAGCATCCTCTGCCTGTTCTGTCTTTTTCTTTGATGCAGCCTCGTCTACTGGTGTATCCTTCTTCGTCTCAGCATTCTCTGCCTGTTCTGTCTTTTTCTTTGATGCAGCCTCGTCTGCTGGCGCATCATTCTTTCCGGCAGCCTCCTCAGTTATTTCTTCAGACATATCTTCTGTTTTATCCTGCCCTCTCTTAAAGACATGTCTTTTATGATGTTTTGCTTCCGTTCTGAAATCCTGATCTATCTTCGCAGTTCCCATCGCCGTATCATGTACATCCTGTCTGGTCTTCTGTTCTGCAGCATTCAGCTGCATCTCAACCTCCTTCAGGACTCTCTCAAGCTCCGCCAACTGCTGATCCGATGTCATAGATTCTGTCTGATTCTGCTCTGTCCCCTGTGCATTCTCCCTTTTATCCATTATCTTATGTCCCTCTTTATTACAGTTTCTTACATTACAACAAACACAAAATCTGTATCTGCCTTATACACAAAAATACAGGTTCAGGTGTGCCGTACACACCCCTCACCTGCGAATTCAATTCATAACAAAGTCTATTTAAGTATATCACACAGGGTATCTGTTTGCAATAAATAATGCCGTCAAGACTCCTTTCTCTTAAATACGAACCAATAATCCCTATACGCATAATCTCTGCCATACCAGTAGATCTGAATCTCATCTCTTGTTTCTGCTATATAGAGTCGGCCACGATTTGAATGCGAACTCTTCTTGATCTTATTCATCGTCTGCATGGCAATCCGATCCACTTTCGTCTGGGACATGTCCCAAAGTCCCTGTGCATACGCTTCCTGCCAGCTGCATACCTCTAGTCTCCTCTGCTCGTAATCTGCATATGTCTGTATCACTTTATCGTATGCAGCCTTGCATTCTTCCCATGTATGCTTCTCATCACAAAATGATTCTTTTTCAGAATTCTCTCTCATTATCATATACCAGAAAGACAATCCCGTCACTCTGATGCGCTGTGCAAAATCCATGTACATTTTATATTCCTCTTCGTCGAAGTCTGGTTCCGAATCATAAAATTTTTCACAGAACGCTGTACATATGTAATGATGTTTTAGTCTGGATATCAGACGATTGTGCAAACGAAACGGATGAAAATTCTCTCCTGTTTTTTTTATCTCTTTTTCGATCAAATCTTTTCTGATACAAATCATATCCCACACCTCATTTCCTATTGATGCTTTCATTTTACAGGATTGAATATGAAATGCACAGTGAACCGATAGTTTATAAAAAAACGCTAAAGCCGTTGAATTTACCAGCTTTAGCGTTCTCTACTATTAGCAGGGGATGAGAGAATCGAACTCCCACCAAAGGTTTTGGAGACCCCTATCATACCATTTGACCAATCCCCTATAAAAATTAACATACATCTATACTATCGAAATAGTTCATGTATGTCAATCATTTCTTTTATAAAATTGATGCATACCATCAAAACATCACACAGATTGAAATTACATCTAAATCGAATTCGTCTTCTTAGACAAACCCTCGA
>CAKQYS010000008.1 GCA_934293375.1 uncultured Lachnospiraceae bacterium
CATCTTCAAGGTGTACTGGTGGCTGTTCATCAGAGCGATGAAAAGATAATCATTCTTCAATGAATACGGTATCTTGGTCGATTTATCCTGCATGCTTAATGATTTCGGGATTTCCGTGGTATCAGATTCGTTCGTCTTGATCAATCATGTACCTCCTTCTTCTTCTGGAGACACACCGGTATGTCATATGTATGAATTCATATATCTATCATACCATATGATTGCATAATGTCAATATAAAATATATATTTTGAAAAAATAATTATATACCAGATATCCCGGTTATACTGGTTATCCCAGACATACCAAGTATCCTATTTCACACAGGATCCGCTGCCTATTCCTGTAGACAAAAATATATAATATGTAAAGAATAAATGTCGGATGTAACCATACAAGATTTGGTTTGACAAGAATGTAATATATATAATATTATATATATAAAGTACGGTGCAGAGGTTACAAGATCTGCGTCAGGGTAGTTTAGGAAGGATATATGAATTGGATCACATTTTTTCCAACAGACAAATATCACAGAGTGCAGCAGGCTGTATACATGCTGCTGGTGTTTCTTTTGACATTCATGTTTGGATTTTCATTAAGCCGGACCGGATATGAAAGGGAATGCAGAAAATTGTTTCAGAATGCGGAACAGGTGTATACCTTTATGCCTGCTATGGCGGATCCGGAAGTGTGGGAGCAGCAAATGCCAAAGCTCAGATCTATGATTGAGGCAACAGATGGTGTGCGTTGGGATGCGGGTTTGGCAGATGGCATTTCCTTTGTGGATGGAGAGGGATTGTGTATATCGGAGGCGTTCTATCAGCATTTGCAGTTGCAATTACAGGAAGGAACTGTATTCACAGGGGCACAGGATGAGGTGATTGTGGTGAATAATCGCAGGCGGCATAAGATTGGGGATACTGTGGATATGACCTTTGAGCAGGAGGGCGAGAGTATATCGGCAACCTTCCGTATTGTAGGCATTCTGAAATATCCTGTGATGCCGGGTTCCGTGATTGGCAGTTCGGCAGCGAGTATGTATGAATCCATGGATGGTAATTTTCCATATGCATTTTATATGCAGAACTATGTAGCAAGACGGGAAAATGTGTACCTGATACATCCAGGGCGGGTATGGGCTGCACCGTTGTTGCAGCAGGAAATACATTATCTCTATGTGGATCGGGAGACAGAGGAGACAAAAAAGCTGCTGTCATTGCTAACGCAATATGGCGATGTGGAATGTCTGGGAAATTTACAGAGCGAGAAGGTCAGCTTTTGGAACTCGGAAAATATGGTATTGCAGATATGTCTTCTGCTTGCATTTGTCTGGGGCGTGATTGTGCATGGATTTGTGGATTTCAATCGTAGAAACCGGGAATTTGGTATATATTTTATGCTAGGCATGACATGGAGACAGACGATCCGCATGATGCTTGCGTCTAATGTGTTGGCATTTGGAATCGGATGTGGGTTGGCAGAATTGACATTGTTTCGGTTTCGGAGAAGTGGGTTTGTTACGGACAATCTCTATATAGGGCGGGATCAGTTTCTGCTGGTTGCTGCAGTAGTAGGAATCTATATCATATCAGTACTCCCGGTGTATTGTAAAATGCGGCATATGGAACCGATTGCATTGATTCGGAGGAAGGAATAATGGTGGCGTATGCATTGCCCTGGCACAGTGTATGGTAGGACATTATGAAAAGCGATATGCTTAATGGAGGAACAGGGGATGCTGGTAGAATTTTCACACCTAAAGAAAATATATCATGAAAAGAAGAAAAATGCCTGCACAGTATTAAAGGATGTATCGTTGCAGATTGAAAATGGAGAAATGATTGCGATCATGGGAAAATCCGGATCCGGGAAATCGACTTTAATGAAACTGTGAAGCGGCAGGACATGCGGCAGCTATGTCTTGATGCATTGCGTCAGACCGGTATGGAGGGGTGCGGAGGCGAGAAGGTATCGACCCTGTCAGGAGGAGAAAAGCAGCGGGTAGCGATTGCGAGAGCACTCATCAATTCCCCGTCTCTGAT
Organism: uncultured Lachnospiraceae bacterium; assembly: GCA_934293375.1. Classification (GTDB taxonomy): domain Bacteria; phylum Bacillota; class Clostridia; order Lachnospirales; family Lachnospiraceae; genus RGIG6919. The sequence continues at coordinate 2,046 of CAKQYS010000008.1, forward strand.
TCTTGCAGATGAACCGACAGGCGCATTAGATCAGGAGAACACCGACAAGATTCTTGCCCTGTTACAGCAATTACATCATGCAGGGAGAACGATTGTGATCGTGACGCATGATCAACAGGTTGCAGATGCATGCGATAAGACTTACAAACTTGTGGACGGTTCGCTGATTTAGAGATATGACTGGTATGGAAATGTAGAAAGAGAAAGGAGCACGGAATCCTGATCATTTAGGATTCCGTGCTCCTGTTAATATTATAATTATTAGAAATAACTTATGATTTCACTTCGTCGGCATCTGTCTTCGCGTCAGCAGCCTTTGGTGCATCCAGACCGAACTTCAGCCGGACATAGCTCTCTATGACATCGACGCAACGGTCACGACCGACCCTGCCACTATTTAATGTCATATCATAGTTGACCGGATTGGTCCAGTAATTGCCCTTGGTATAATACTTGTAATAATCGGCACGGTACTTATCTGTCCGCTCGATCAGCTTGTGTGCCTCGTCTTCTGTCACATACATTTTATTGACGATAGACTTGACGCATTCATCCCGTGTGGCTTCAATATAGAAGCTTGCGACATTATCATAATCCTTCAGGACATAGTCGGCAGCCTTACCGATGATAATGCAGGATGTGGTCTCTGCCAGCTTTTTGATGATTTCTGCCTGTATCATGTATAGGTTATCATCCTTGGTAAATCGCTTATCCTGTGGTTCACAGACCTTCAGGAATGGAATGCCGGATAGTCTCTTGAGCAGATTCTTGCTCCGCACCTTTTCGTCAACTTCACCGAACAACCGCTCATTGATGCCACTGGATTCGGATGCCAGCTTGAGAATCTGGCGCTCGTAGCATGGAATGCCGAGCCGTTCAGCCAGCTTCTGGCCAATCTCTTTACCGCCGCTGCCGAAGCCTCTGGCAATGGTAATAACATAATGATCCATTTCAAATCCCTCCTTCAATCTCCAAGGTAAGCCTTGCGGACTGCATCGTCGTGGAGCAGGTCATCCGCCTTACCGGACAATACAATGGAACCCGTCTCTAGTACATAGCCACGGTCTGCAATCTGCAGGGCGGCATTGGCGTTCTGCTCAACCAGTAGGATGGTTGTGCCTTCCTTACGGATATTTTTGATGATCTCGAAGATCTCTTCGACAACGATCGGAGCAAGACCCATGGATGGTTCATCAAGCAGTAGAAGCTTTGGATTCGACATCAGTGCCCGACTGATTGCGAGCATCTGCTGTTCGCCTCCGGAGAGGGTGCCTGCAAGCTGGATACGCCGTTCCTTGATTCTTGGGAACAGAGCGTACACATGCTCTAAGGAATCCTTGATCTTTGCCTTATCCCGGTTTAAGAAAGCACCGAGCAGAAGATTTTCTTCGCATGTCTGGTCTCCGAATACGCGTCTGCCCTCCGGTACCTGACACAGACCGGTGCCGACGATCTTATGTGCAGGCATGGCACTGATCGTTTTGTCATCATAAGTGATCGAACCGCTCTTGATGGCATTTAATCCGCTGATCGCACGCAGCGTGGAGGTTTTGCCGGCACCATTGGCACCGATCAGGGTTACGATCTCGCCGTCATTGACTTCAAGACTGATATCCCGCAGTGCGTGAATATTTCCATAATATAAATTGATCTTATCAAGCTTTAACATATTACACAGCCCCCTTTCCTAAGTAGGCCTCGATGACTGCAGGATCCTTCTGGATCTCAGCAGGAACACCTTTTGCGATGATCTCGCCGAAGGAAAGTACATAGATATATTCACATACATTCATGACGAGCTTCATATCATGCTCAATCAGGAGGACAGAAATCTTGAATTCCTCCTTGATCCAGCGGATCATTTCAGTCAGCTCGGCAGTCTCCTGTGGGTTCATGCCGGCAGCAGGCTCATCAAGCAACAGAAGCTTTGGCTTGGCAGCTAATGCTCTGGCAATCTCTAACCGACGCTGTTCGCCATATGGAAGATTCTTGGCAAGCTCATCCGCCTTGTGATCGAGCTTCATGATCTTCAAATACTTCATGGCTTCGTCATGCATAGCTTCCTCTTCGCGGATCTGGAATGGCGTGTGCAGAATCGAGCCGAGCAGGGAAGTCTTTGCCTGGAAATCAAAGCTCATCAGTACATTATCAAGGACGGTCAGATCCTTAAACAGACGGATGTTCTGGAAGGTTCTGGCTATATGCTTGGAGGTGATGTGGTATGGCTTGATGCCATCAATTCTCTCCCCATCGAATTCAATCATACCGCTTGTCGGGGTATAGACACCTGTCAGCATATTAAAGAGTGTCGTCTTGCCGGCACCGTTTGGTCCGATCAGACCGACTAAGTTGTTGGAGCCGATCTCCATATTGACTTCGGAAACAGCTGTCAGACCGCCGAACTTAATTGTCAGATTTTTTACATTTAATAACTGTTCCATATTACTCACCTGCCTTCTTTACATTGTCCTTCTTACCGAAAAGCTTCTTGAAGAAATCAACAGTTCCCTTTACGGTGATCTCGTGGGTTCCCAGCAGACCATTTGGACGGAAGATCATCATGGCAACCAGGAGAATGGCATATACCAGTACCCGGTTATCCTTAAATACAGAGCTTAAGTTACGCAGTGCCTCCGGCAGGAATACGAGTACGGATGTACCGATCGCTGTACCGGATATACTTCCCATGCCACCGAATACGACATATGTAATCAGGTCAAATGACTTGGCGTAGTTGAAGGTGACCGGATCGATAAAGGTGTTGAAATGTGCATACAGACCACCTGCAAGACCGGCCATACCGCTGCCGATGATAAATGCCATCATCTTGTATTTGGTAGGGTTGATACCCATGGCCTCGGCTGCGATATCATCCTCACGCACAGACATGATCGCACGCCCCTTAGAGGACTTCATCAGATTCTTTAACAGTGCAAAGCACAGGCATACACAGATGAATATGGTCATCAGGGAAGACTTCACAGGAAGTCCTGTCATACCTCTTGCACCGCCGACATAATCAATGTTCTGAATGACCACCTTGACGATTTCTCCAAAACCCAGGGTACAGATTGCAAGGTAATCACCCTTCAACCGAAGGATTGGATATCCGATCAGGGCAGATATGATACAGGCGGCGATGACACCGACGATCAGCGATACCACGAATGGAAGATGAAAGTTCTGTGTCATGACAGCGGAGAAATAAGCACCGATTGACATGAATGCCGCATGTCCCATTGTGAGCTGTCCAGTGAAACCCAAGATCAGGTTGACACCGAATGCGGCGATCATGAAGATGCCGACCTCACGCATGATACGCAGGTTATACGCACTGATAATGCCTCTCTGGATCAGAACCAGAACAATTGCATATACAACACATAAGACTGCAATGGTAATCAGATATCGAAGATAAGTTGCTCCTATTTTTTTCTTAACAGCCGCCGGATTGGACGGTGTAAACATAGACTGTTTTGCCATTGTGATCACCTACACTTTCTCATGGGCATTCTTACCGAACAGACCGGTAGGTTTTACCAACAGAACAATGATCAGGATGGAGAAGGTAATCGCATCCGCAAGACCGGAGCTGATATATACCTTGGACATAACCTCGATCAAACCAATAGATACACCACCGAACACGGCACCCGGGATGATACCGATACCACCGAGTACGGCAGCAACGAAAGCCTTCAGACCAGGCATAACACCCATTGCCGGGGTCAGCTTTGGATATAATAATCCAACCAATACACCAGCGGTACCGGCAAGACCGGAACCGATCGCAAAGGTAAGGGAAATAATACCGTTGGTATTGATACCCATTAAGGATGCTGCATCGCGGTCATAGGATACGGCTCTCATGGCACGTCCGGTACGCGTCTTCTGGACAAAGAGCTGCAGGATAATGCAGAGGGCGATCGTTGTGATGATCGCAATGATCTGATAATTGGTAACCATAATGCCTGCGATGTTAAAAGTCTTTTGTGCGAACACCTCAGGAAATGATAATGTATTTGGACCAGCTAAAACATTTAGCTTGATTGTATTCTGAAGAATCAGTTCAACACCCATTGTGGTGATGAATAATGTTACCTTTGGGGAATTACGAAGGGGCTTATAGGCAACCCGTTCGATGAACATACCGAGGAGGGCACAGGAGCCCATCGCAAACAGCATGGTCGGTGTAAAACCAAAATTTAAAACTGAGATAGCAAAGTAACCTGCATAGGCGCCAAACATGTAAATATCACAGTGTGCGAAGTTGATCAGCTTGATAATTCCGTATACCATGGTATAACCGATTGCGATCAGTGCGTATACACTTCCCTGACAGATTCCGTTTACTACCTGCTGTACGAATGATAGCATAAGACATCTCTCCTTACTTTGCGGGCTGTATCCGAAGCGGAACTTGCAGCAATAAAATTCCCGGGATATCCTCTTTCCGAGAATAGATCCCGGGATTTCATAATCTAAATTGTTTCTTTTCTCTAGTTTGGAGCAACCTCATCTACATAGCTGAAACTGCCGTCCTTAACCTGGTTGATGACAACGCTCTTAACCGGATCACCATTCTCATCAAATGAGTAGTTTGTAGTACCACACTTCTCATTGAGCTCTTTCAGTGCTGCGATCACGGCGTCAGAATCGGCAGAACCGGCCTTCTCCATGGCAGTCTTTACAATGTATACGGCATCATAGCCTAATACTGCGAAAGAGCCCGGATCTTCATTGTACTTTGCCTTGTATGCACTAACGAAGTCCTTCAGACCGTCAGCCTGGATAGATACATGGTCTGTGAAGTAGCATCCCTCAACAGAATCTCCACCGATCTCTACCAGACCCGGATCAGAGCAGGAATCACTACTCATCAGCTGGATATCAATTCCTAATTCCTTTACCTGCTTTGCAATCAGACCGACAACATCATAGTCATCCGGAATAAATAGTACGGTTGCACCGGAATTCTTTACTTCTGTCAGGTAAGACTTGAAATCACTTTCACCGGTGTTGTACTTGCCTTCGTAAACAATATTTCCACCAAGTCCCTTATAGGTATCCATGAATGTGGAAGAAATACCAACACAGTAATCTTTTCCGACATCATACATAACTGCCGCATCCTTGATGCCAAGTGTGTTGTATACATATTCAGCAGCAACCTTACCCTGCAATGGATCGATGAAGCATGCACGATATACATAAGTATAACCTTCTGTAACCTTTGCGTTGGTAGAACCGATGGACATCATCAGCTTCTTGTTTTCCTCTGCAACAGGAGCCATTGCCATGGAACAGCTGCTGGCATAAGAACCAAGAACGACATCTACCTTATCCTCTGTGATCAGCTTTGTGATCGCATTTGGTGCGGTTGCCGGCTTATTTTCATCATCCTCGTAAATTGGAGTGATCTGCTTGCCTAACACACCGCCTGCAGCATTGATCTCTTCTACGGCAAGGGCTGCACCGTTCTTCATTGCTGCACCGATATTTGGAACAGAACCGGTAAGCGGCATTACAAAACCATAGGTGATCGTATCCGCAGAAGCACTGCTTGAGCCGCCTCCGGAAGTACCGCCCGATGCGGCTTCCTCGCTACAGCCAACACATAGGGAAAGGGATAAAGCTGCCATCGTGGCTAACGCCAATGTTTTCTTAAGAATTCTCCTCATAAAAATTCCTCCTTTTCTCACTTGCTTTTTTATTTTGGGTTTCTGATAAACAAAAAGGACCGGTGTTTCTCTCGAAATACACCAGCCCTTGTGTTTGCACAAATGTTAAGTTGTTTGCCATGAAATGTCAATATGTTTTGTGACATTCCGTTGTTTCCATGTTTTTTCTCGGTTTCAGCCTAACAAAATTAAGCTGAGACCGCATTTGCATTATTTTCTAACGCATGTCCGGTTACCGGTTCCGGCATCAGATCATCTTGTCAACTTCGGCAAGTACTTCATCCATGATCTTCATGGCATCTGTCAGTTCGTCCGGTGTGATGATCAACGGCGGAGCGACAATGATGATATTTTCGTGGGTATAGGTAGAGAAGCCCTTCTTCTTTAACATACCGTTGATCTTGCCCATCAGGTTGTCCGGATCGGCATTGTATGCGACAAGCGGCTCTCTGGTAGCCTTATCCTTGACAAGCTCGATTGCAGAGAACAGGCCCTTGTATCGGACATCTCCGACACAGGCATGCTTCGTCTTCAAGTCCTCCAAAATGCTTCCAAGCAGCTTGCCGGTCTCTCTTGCCTTTTCGACAAGCCCTTCTTCCTTGTAGACATCCAAAGTAGCGATACCGGCTGCACAGGCAAGCGGGTGTCCGGAGTAGGTCAGACCACACATCAGCTTATGATCATCGAAATACTTTGCAATATCCTTCGATACGATAGCACCGCCAAGAGGAACATAACCACAGGTAATTCCCTTTGCAAAAGAAATGATATCCGGCTTCACATCCCAGTTCTGGATTGCGAAGTACTGACCGGTTCTGCCCCAGCCCATCATAACCTCATCGCAGATCATCATAATACCAAACTCATCACAGATCTCCCGGATGCCCTTCAAATATCCGTCAGGCGGGATGATACAACCATTAGAGCCGGTGATCGTCTCACACTCAATGGCAGCGATAGATTCCGGATTCTCATAAATGATCTGCTCACGAAGCTTTGCCAGATAGAATTTGGTAGCCTCGGCCTCATCCTTGAATTCAATGGCTTCTCTATAGATATAAGGATCAAAGAACTTGACATAACCGGAAACACCATTTGTCTCTACATTGAATCGTCTTGGCTCACCTGTCAGGTTGCCGGCACCCATCGTAGAACCGTGATAAGAACGGTATCTTGAAAATACCTTGTTCCTTCCGGTATACATTCTTGCAATCTTCAATGCATTTTCATTGGCATCCGCACCACCTAAGGTGAAGAAGACCTTTCCCATGTTGTCAGGTGCCAGCTCGATGATTCTTCTGGCAAGCTCGCTCTTGACATCCACAGCATAGCCTGGTCCGATAAATGGAAGCTTGTGTGCCTGCTCGGCAATCGCATCTGCGACCTTCTGGTTGCCATAGCCAATATTTAAGTTGACAAGCTGTGAACTCATGTCATAGTACTTGTTGCCGTCGGCATCATAGAAGTAAATGCCCTCTGCCTTCGTAACAACGGTCGGATCCAGACTGCCTTGTGTAGACCACGAATGCAGTACATGTGCCTTGTCTAATGTTTTGATTTCTTCCTTTGTCATTTCTCTCATAAGAATCACGCTCCATTCTCTTTTATTGATATAACTTCTTATATATAGTAACAACATCATCCTTGGTGACGGTCTTGATCGTATTGGCAGGACTGCCACTGGCGATCGCATCCTCCGCCATCTTATCTATGGCAGCATAGAAAGCATCCTTGTCAATGCCATATTCTGCGAGTGTCGGAATTTCACATTCCTTACACAGAGCGATGCAGGCATCAAGAAATTTTTTTGCGGCGGCTTCATCTGTGTCATCTGCATTGGCAGCACCGATCGCTCTGCCGAGGGTGGCGAATCTGTCATAGGCACCATCCAGTGCAAATGAAAAGCATTCTCCGATCAGCATGGCGTTGGAAATGCCATGTGGTACATGGAAGAGTGCACCGATCGGACGGCTCATACCATGGATCAGTGTGACGGATGCATTGTTAAATGCACATCCGGCTTCCAATGCGGCGATGGACATTTGTTCCCTGGCTTCGAGATTTGTGCCATCGTGAAAGGCGATCGGAAGATATTTGAAGATCTTCTTCACTGCGGCAACTGCAAGATCATCGGTCAGCGGCTGCGCCTTTCTGGAGGTAAATGCCTCAGATGCGTGGCACAGGGCATCGAGTCCGGTCGAGGCTGTAATGTTTGGCGGCGCAGACACGGTAAAGTGCGGATCAATGATCGCTAGTTCCGGCATCAGGACAGCACCCTTTAAAAGCATTTTAATATCCCGCTCGGTATCGGTAATGATCGTAAACTGTGTCGCCTCAGATCCGGAACCGGCAGTCGTGGGAATCGCAACCATAGGTGGCGTTGGATTCGTAATGACTTTGCCGAGATAATCGGAAATCTTTCCCGGATTCGTCACCATAGCAGCGATTGCTTTCATGACATCAAGTGGACTGCCACCACCGATCGCGATCAGAAAATCACAGGCATTTTCTTTATAAATAGAAAGTCCCTTATCGATCATGGTGTCAACCGGTTCGCTGCTGATCTCATCATAAATGGTATAGGCAATCTTACAGTCATCTAAGATATCTGTGATCAACTTCACATTGCCCCGCTTCTGCATCGAGCTGCCTGCAACGATGAGTGCGTGTGTTCCAAGAGAAGCGATTGCTTCCTTGCTGTCTGCCAAAGCATTTTCACCGGTAAAGATGTGCTTCGGCATAATAAATGAATGACCCATGTCATCATCTCCTCACATTGTTGTTTGTTAAGTGTTGGTTGCTTGTTGGGATGATATTACCGTTAATTGAGTAAGTTGTCAATAAGTTTTGGTTTACTTTTTGTAAAATTATGTTATAATAGTAGGTGAGATAAATAAATTTAATCAGAAGTTAACCATTTCTAAATTTTATTAAGTGTTGGGAGCCGATATGAAATGGAGGGATGTATATGAGAGTGAGTCGTATTGATCTGATCAGGGAATATATATTAGAGAAGAAGGCCGTTTCACTGGATGAGCTGTGCAGCCATTTTGATGTGTCGAAGAATACGATCCGGCGGGATATTGCGGAGCTGTTAAGTGAGGGCTGTGTGCGTAAGGTATATGGTGGAGTGGTAGCGAATGAGGAGGAAGCGGTGCATGGTCTGGTATCTTTCCGGGACCGCAACAACCAATATAATGAAGAAAAGACGGCGATTGCGAAGCGGGCAGCTTCCTATGTAGAGAACGGGGACACGATCTTTCTGGATACCGGAACGACAACGGTGAATATGATACCGTATCTGGCAGAGAAGAAGAATCTGACCGTGATCACATACAGTCTGCCGGCATTGGTAGCATTGCTGGAGTATGAGAATATCAAGGTGATCTGTCTGCCGGGACAACTGTTTCACGGGACAGCATCCTTTGTCGGAGCAGAGACGACAGAGTATTTAGCTTCCTTTAATATATCAAAGGCATTTATGGCATGTACAGGTGTGCATATCAAGAATCAGGTCAGCAATGCCACCTATGAAGAATATTCTGTAAAACATATGGTGATGGAACGCTCCCACCAGCATTATCTTCTGGTCGATCATCATAAGTTCGGACAGGGTGGCATGATCACCTACAGCAGTCTGGATGCGTTTGACACGCTGATCACGGATGCCAGGCCGGACAGTGAGTATCTGGATATGATCGAAGATGCGAGAGTGAACCTGGATATTGCCTAATAATTTAATGCCATGATACAGCTACAGCTGATCATATATGGATCAGACTATATTTAATTAAGAATCCGGCTGCGTCTTTGGCATTTAATTATGTAGGATCCCCCGAATTTTAAATTATAATAGGAAATACTGGGGCTTTCTTGACAACGCATGATACAGCCGTTACAATGAAGCCAATTTCAAGACAGGACATAGACAAAGAGGTCTCTTCGTACTATGTGCTGTCTTTTTTTTATTTAAAAAGGAGGAGTCACATATGGAAAATCTTGGATACTACAATGGTGAAATTGGTTTGATCGAGGATATGAAGATCCCGATGAATGACAGGGTAAATTATTTTGGTGATGGCGTGTATGATGCAGGTCCATGCCGCAATTATAACATTTTTGCGCTGGATGAACATATTGACAGATTTTATAATAGTGCAGCCCTTTTGAAGATGGTGATGCCTTATACAAAGGAAGAGATGAAGAAGCTGTTAAATGATCTGGTTCTCAAGTGCGATAGCGGTGACCTGTTTGTGTATTACCAGCTGACGAGAGGAACCGGACCGAGAAATCATGTATTTACAGAGGGTGCGGGCAATCTGACGGTGACATTGACACCGCAGGAAATTCCGGATGGGTTGGAGCCGCTGCATCTGATTACAACAGAGGATACGCGGTTCTTCCACTGTAATATTAAGACGCTGAACCTGATCCCTTCTGTTATGGCATCAGAACGCGCGAAGGAGGCCGGGTGTCAGGAGTCTGTATTCTACAGACCGGGCGGGCGTGTTACGGAGTGTGCGCATTCCAATGTGCATATTCTAAAGGATGGCGTGTTGTATACGGCACCGACGGATGAACTGATCCTGCCTGGCATTGCGAGAGCACATTTGATCCGGATGTGTAAGAAGCTGGGTATCGCCGTAAGTGAAACGGCATTTTATCTGAAGGATCTGATGGCCGCAGATGAGGTCATTGTGACGAGCTCTTCTAATCTTTGCAGATTTGCAACAGAGATTGACGGGCAGGCAGTAGGCGGTAAGGACGGTACGAATCTGGAGCGGATCCGGGACGGTCTGATGAAGGAGTTCCATGACGCGACAGCAGTTGACAGGAAACAAATGCTTTCTATGAAGCATGCAGGTTGATCGCCGGTTGATTTCCGGGAAAGATAGCGAGGTGATTGCCATGGAGCAGGTAAAATATTATCCGGTGGGAGATCGTGCAATGCTGGTAGAGTTTGGGCGCGTGATCGATGAAGGCACAAACAATGAAGTGCAGGGTTTATCACGGACTCTTGTTAAGCAGCAGATTCATGGTGTGACGGAATTGCAGCCGACTATCCGCTCATTGATGATTTACTATGATCCGGAACTGATTACATACAGCAGGCTTAGACAGGAAACGGAGCGGTGCAGGCAGTGTGTACAGACCGGGCAGCAGGAAGAGAAGAAGATCCTCATGGTGCCGTGTTGTTATGGTGCACGGTTTGGATGTGATCTTAAGGATATGGAGGAGTATACCGGACTTGATCGTGACGAGATCATAGCAATTCACAGTGGCATAGATTACAAGATTTATATGTTGGGATTTTTACCGGGATTTGTGTATCTGGGAGGATTGGATTCCAGGATCCATATGCCAAGGCTTGACAGTCCAAGATTAAAGATCGCACCGGGTGCTGTCGGGATTGGTGGCAGCCAGACAGGAATTTATCCGATGGAGTCGCCCGGTGGATGGCGACTGATCGGTGGCACTCCAATCGATCTGTATGATCCATATAGAGATCCTGCAACATTATGTGAGGCGGGTATGTATATCCGGTTTGTACCTATTACGGTAGATGAGTTCTATGATATCAGAAGAGAAGTGGTAGAAGGCAGATATCAACCGGAGATTTTGATCACGAGTGTGGAGAAGTAAGGTGGTGAGGCTATGAAAATGCAGGTAATTATGCCGGGATTGCTTACGACAGTACAGGATGCCGGAAGATTTGGCTATTTGGCATCCGGGATCACAACATCGGGTGTAATGGATGATAATGCGTATCAAAGTGCCAATGCAATGCTTTCAAACCCACAGGATGCGGCGGTTTTGGAAGCAACTTATTTTGGCCCAACAATCCTGTTTGATGGGGTGCCGGAGGAACAGACGGTCATTGCGGTAACAGGTGCTGATATGAATCCATGTATAGATGGCAGACCGGTAGATTGTAGTCATCCGATCTTGGTGCATGGTGGGCAGACACTCAGTCTGGATTTCGCCAGAAGCGGATGCAGAGCGTATATAGCGGTGTCGGGAGGTATTGATGTTCCTCTTGTAATGGGCAGCCGGTCAACGAATCTGAAATGTAGTATTGGCGGTTATCATGGGCGTGCATTAAAGGCAGGTGATGAGCTTGCGTTGTTTGCATCAGAACTGTCTTATGAAACAGTGTGTGACAGGATATATGACAGACCGGATTATAAGCAGACATTTACACTGCATGTAGTGATGGGACCGCAGGATGATTATTTCACGCCGGAGGGGATTCATACATTCCTGAATGGAACCTATCAGGTGACGGATGCGAGTGACAGGATGGGGAGCCGTTTGTCAGGTCCGGCGATTGCGAGTGTGCAGGGGACGGATATTGTGTCTGATGCGATTGTGGCGGGTGCGATCCAGATTCCTTCAAATGGACAGCCGATCATTTTGTTAAAAGACCGGCAGACGACCGGAGGATATGCAAAGATTGCAACGGTGGTCAGTACGGATCTGTGGAAACTGGCACAGGCAAAGCCGAATGATCAGGTGCGGTTTGAGGCTGTAAAGATAAAGGAGTGAGCAGCATGGAGGAAAAAATAGCGTTATCGACATTAAATAAAATGGCACCGGCGGATGTGCGTATGTTGATTCGCCGGGGCAGGATAGACTATGCGACAGCGGGTATGTGTGGCGGATATGCACAGGCGAATCTTGTGGTGCTGCCGAAAGCACTGGCATATGACTTTTTGCTGTTTACACAGAGAAATCCAAAGTCCTGTCCGGTATTAGAGGTGAGTGATGAGGGAAGCAGGAGTCTACGGCAGATTGCAGCCGGTGCGGATATCGCGACAGATCTTCCCAGATACAGGGTATATAAACGGGGAGAGCTGGTGGAGGAACGCACGGATATATCGGAGATATGGCAGGATGATTTTGTAAGCTTTCTCATCGGCTGCAGCTTTTCGTTTGAAGAGGAGCTGATCAGTGCAGGTGTTCCGGTCCGGCATATCGAGGAGGAGCGGAATGTGCCAATGTACAATACCAATATTCCATGTGAGCCGGCAGGCATTTTTCATGGCAATATGGTGGTCAGCATGCGACCACTGCCACAGGATCAGATTGTGCGGGCAGCACTGATTACGGGGGATATGCCGCGCGTACATGGAGCCCCGATCCAGATCGGGCATCCGGAGACGATCGGCATTGCAGATATCAATACGCCGGATTATGGTGATATGGTCACGATACATCCGGGAGAGATTCCGGTATTTTGGCCTTGCGGTGTTACGCCACAGGCAGCCATTATGGCAACGAAGCCTGAGCTTGTGATCACGCATGCACCGGGGCATATGTTTATCACAGATGTTAAAAATGTTTTATTGAAGTATTAGACGGGAAGGTGGTCAATATGCAGATCGATTTGAATTGTGATCTTGGGGAGAGCTTTGGAAATTATAAGTGTGGCATGGATGAACAAGTGCTTCCGTACATCACATCGGCAAATGTAGCCTGTGGATTTCATGCATCCGATCCGGTAGTGATGATGCATACAGTCGCAATGGCAGAACAATACGGTGTAGGCGTCGGTGCACATCCGGGATTTCCGGATCTGCAGGGTTTTGGACGGCGGAATATGGTGATGTCGCCAGAAGAGATCAAAGCAATGATCGTATATCAGATTGGTGCGTTATCGGCATTTTGTCAGGTGGAAAATATACCACTGTGCCATGTCAAGCCGCATGGCGCACTTTATAATATGGCAGGAAAAAATATGGAGATGGCAATGGCGATCTGTGAGGGAATCGCACAGGTCGATCCGGATCTTAAGGTGCTGGCACAGGCCGGAAGCTGTTTAGAGAATGCCGCCCATCAATGCGGACTAAAATTTGCAAAAGAAATCTTTGCGGACAGGGCGTATGAGGAGGATGGCTCTCTTGTTGCCAGAAGCAAGCCGGGTGCCATGATCACAGATGAAGAGGAGGCGGTTCGCCGGGTGATTTCCATGGTCAAGGATGGGCGCGTAACGGCAATCACCGGAAAGGAGATTGCTGTGCAGGCGGATTCCATTTGTGTGCATGGAGACGGTCCAAAGGCGGTTGCATTTGTCAAGAAGATCAAGGCGGCATTAGAGGATGCCGGGATAGAGGTGTGCAGAATGTAAGGAGGCAGGAATGTATGGTTGAAGAGATTATATTGCAGCATTCGAACAGAGGCATGGAAAAGCTTCAGAAATATTTACCGGCAGATTATTGTGAACGGGCTGCCAGAGCTGTATTTGAGTGGCAGAGAGGATGTGTATTTCTGACAACCGGTTTTTATGTGGCCGGGGCTCCGGAGACAGATGGGCCGCCGGGTCTTATGGTGTTGGCAAAGACACTTGAGGAGCTTGGATTTTCGGTTGTTGTTGTGACAGATATTTTTTGTGAGGGATTGTTTGACGATCTGGAGTCTGTCGTGTATGTGCCGATTCGTCCGGAAGCAATGTATTTTGACCGCCTGATCAGGAAATATCAGCCGGTTGGTATGATTTCCATTGAGCGTTGTGGCAAGAATTCCCAGGGTGATTACGCAAATATGCGTGGAATCAGTATCGCACAGTATACGGCTTCGATAGACAGCTTGTTTGAGCTGGCTGCCCGGCAGAATATACCGACGGTAGGAATTGGAGATGGCGGAAACGAAATAGGAATGGGTGTATTAAAGCAGCAGATTGAAGAGCAGTTAGCCCTTGTGCCATGCGTTGTCCCTGTAGACTATCTGGTGATCGCAACGGTATCGAATTGGGGCGCATATGGGCTGGCAGCGTGTCTGGCATCCTGTACGGATGAGGGAAAGCATATGGCTGGGCATGGCTTTGGAAGAAAGCGGAAATCTCCGCTTCCGACAGAGACATGGCTTCGCAAATATCTGGAAAATATTGTGGAAAAGGGTGCGGTAGATGGAGTGCTTGGAAAACCGGTGGTATCGGTTGATGGATTTCCTGCCGATGTGGAGTATCAGATCTTCCGGGAACTTTTGGCATCCTGAAAATAAAAAGTATGTTGTGTAAAATAAAAGAACCGCAGAAATGTAGTAGTGATTGATTGCTATTGTCATTTCTGCGGTTTGTGTTTTATGGAACCGGAAAAAAGATATGCATAGATATACTTGCACAAGAAAGGATATTTTGTATAATGGAAAGAGGAGGAACAGTATATGAGAATCTATGAAAAACATGGTTTTGGACCGGTTTATGATCAGAATTCCACCATCCTGATCCTAGGAAGTTTCCCGTCTGTGAAGTCAAGACAGCAGGAGTTCTATTACGGACATCCACAGAACCGTTTCTGGAAAGTCCTTGCGGCATTGACCGGATCAGAAGTTCCGTCGGATATTGCACAAAGGAAGGTCTGGCTGCTGGCTCATCATATTGCGTTATATGATGTAATAGAAGCGTGTGAAATAGAGGGCTCCAGTGACAGCAGTATCCGGAATGTAACGCCGGCGCATATAGACAGGATCGTTGCGGATTCCGGAATCACGCGTATATTTACAAACGGTAAAACGGCAGCTAAATTATATAAAAAATATCAGGCAGATGCCTGCCCACTGCCTATGATGGAATTGCCATCAACGAGTCCGGCCAATGCGGCATATTCATTGGAGAGGTTGGTCGAGATCTGGGGACAGATAATAGGATATATCGAATAAAGCAGAAGGCGTGATAGTATGTGGATTTTATTTGCGTGTGGATCAGCATTTTTTGCAGGAATTACATCCATTCTGGCGAAATGTGGGATCAAAAAGACAGATTCTGATGTGGCAACTGCAATCAGAACGGTTGTGGTATTGATATTTTCATGGATCATGGTTGGCATTGTGGGATCGGGATCGGGCATTCGTGAAATTACCTTGAAAACATGGCTGTTTTTAATTTTATCAGGTCTTGCAACGGGTGCATCCTGGTTATGTTATTTTAAAGCACTGGCACACGGAGATGTCAATAAGGTAGTGCCGATTGATAAGTCGAGCACGATCTTAACGATCATTTTGGCGTTTATATTATTGGGAGAACCGGTTTCTTTGGTGAAGCTGGCTGCAATTGTGCTGATCGGAGTCGGCACATGGTTGATGATAGAGAAGAAAGCAGAAGAAACTAATACAGGATCCGGTAAAGGATGGCTGGTATACGCAGTGTTGTCGGCTGTGTTTGCCAGTTTGACCGCTATTTTTGGAAAGATCGGTATTGATGGCGTGGAGTCGAATCTTGGAACTGCCATTCGGACGATCGTTGTACTGATCATGGCATGGATCATGGTATGTATAAAGGGAAAGTTAAACAGTGTGAAGGAAATCCCTCATAACGAATTGGGATTTATCTGTTTATCGGGAATTGCCACAGGATCGTCGTGGCTATGTTATTATAGAGCGCTTCAGGATGGCCCGGCCAGTGTTGTTGTTCCGATCGATAAATTAAGTATTTTAATATCCATTGCATTTTCTTATTTTGTGTTTCGTGAGCGTTTATCACGCAAAGCAATGCTGGGGCTGGTGCTGATTGTAGCGGGGACGATGATCATGCTGCGGGCATGATCGGATGTGAAATGTGGATGATATAGAATACCGGAGGATGTAAGATGAAGATTTCAACAGAACAGATCAATGAGACGATGATGGCTATGATAGCGTTTGATCAGGGAGATGCCAAGCGCATTCAGCATTTTATAAAGGTATATCAGTTTGCGGCTTTGATCGCAGAATCAGAACAGGTGGATCCGGACACGGTCAGTGTGATAAAGGTTGCCGCCATTTTACATGATATCGGGATACATCCAAGCGAAGAGCGATATGGAGACTGTAATGGCAAACATCAGGAAGAACTGGGTCCGCAGTATGCAAGAAAACTGTTGGCGGCATTTTCGTGGGCAGAGGAATCCTTTGTGGAAAGAGTATGCTATCTGATAGGGCATCATCATACCTATACCAATGTAGAGGGTATTGATTATCAGATATTGATTGAGGCAGATTTTCTGGTAAATGCATATGAGGATGCACTTCCGGCAGAGAGTATACAGAAGATGCGGACCGGAATTTTCAGAACCAAGACCGGATGCGGATTGCTTGAGATGATGTATGAAAGGTGAGTGTATGGGGGAAGTTTTACAAAGACAATATCAAATTATGCATATCCGGGGGATGTTGATATTCAGTCTGATCCTGATATGTCTGACACTGCCGGTTCATGTGCGTGCAGAAGAGCAGGATGAAGATATTATCCTTGGCAGCAGGCAGGAGTTCTATCGCGAGGTTTCGAAGCAGATCCTGGAACATGAGCGGAGTCGTATTTATGTGACGGATGTGGGGACGCTGGGAAATGATATGCAGGCTGTACTGGATGGATATTACTATTATTATGATGCCGAGCATCCATTGGAAAGCGGAAGTTATCTGGGATATTATCTGAAAGGTTTCAATCTGAACTGGATAGAAGGCGGCAGATATGCCGGACGGCACAACTGCCAGATCGAGGTGGAGCTGGAATTTAAATATGCAAAGGAGAAGCTGGATCAATACTTTGCACATATGCATACAGTTGCAATGAAATTGAAGAAGAAGTCAGATTACAAGAGCGTAAAGGCTGCACATGACTATGTGATCCGTAAATATGATTACGATGACCAACTGGTCAGCCGGATCGATTATGACGGTTATCGGACCGGGAAGATGGTGTGCCTGGGATATTGTATGGCAATGTATTATCTGTTGTCGGATATGGGAATTCCGTCCCGCATTGTCCTCGGTACCTCTGACGATGTGATCAAGGATACGGATCATGCATGGAATGTCGTGAAGGTGGATGGCAAATGGTATAACCTGGATGCAACATGGGATGACAAAGGTGCACTTTCGCCGCCGGTATATACTTATTTCCTGAAAAATGACAGTGATTTTTATAAACATACAAGAGAAGGATATTATGATTATGATGATGACATGGCGATGACTTCATATCCGATGCCTGATTACCGATATATCAAATTTCTGGTCCTGATTGGAATTGTGACCGGCATTGCCGGAGCGAGATTCTTCTATATGAAAAGAAAACAAAAACAGGACAGGATGAAACAAATAGTAATAGTGGAGGATGACATGACGATATGACCGCACAGACAGCTAACAGATCTACAAGAAAAACAATGGGGCGTGCATTTGTGAAATCCATACCGATTCTATGCAGCTACCTGTTTGTAGGTATGGCGTATTTTCTGTTGCCGGCCCTGATTCTGGCAGCGGGTCAAGATACATTGACAGACCCGGATAATGCGTGTAAGATGACTAAAGAGACTGTTGTTTGGAGAAGATTAAGGGAGAAAATATGTTATTAGTTATTTATTTAATTTGGTACTCATTATTTGCAAAACAGAATCCGGAACTATATCGCAAGATAGAACCATATCATAAGAAGATATTTGTGGTTCTGCTTATATTGACGGTATTTCCTGCTACATGGGGTCTGATCGGCGTGGGATTTGCATTTGCTCCGTTTTTTCTGGTTGCATGGGCAATATCCAAGGCGAAGGGAAAGTCAGAACATATTGAATCAGAGCGTCAATATTATCAGCAATATCAGGAGCAGAAGCCGACCGGTAAGAAGCTGACACCATCCGTGCCGAAGCGCAAGAAGATCGTGCAGAGTTTCAGCCGGAAGTATAAGCTCAACCTGACAGAAGAACAGGTGGATCGTATTGTGGATGCTTCGTATATGTCGTTTGGCTGGGAGCGGGAGATCATTGATATGGAGAAGGAGTACAGCACCATATCCCAGTGGTACAGTTCAGAGACAAGCTGGCTGCGTGCATATTTTCATGCGTTTCATGTACAGACTGTGTCGTCTGATTTCGAGATGCAGAGACAGATTGTGCTAGACAGCTTTGATAATATTTTTCTTGGGGCACAGCCGGAGAATTTTGATACCGTAGATGCCTGTGTGATGAGTATCAATAATCGATACATGACGGCATTTGACGATACAACCTTTATGATTGCATATCGATTCCTTCAGGCCAATGGCCGGAATGTGAAGCTGCCACATGTACATGTAGCAGATGCGAATGCAGATATGGAAGATATGATGAGAAAGTATGACAGCATGGGAAATGCGCCAAAAGGATCAGGGACAGCAGGGACATTTTCATTATGATAAAAGGACATATTTTTGATTTCAATGGGACGATGTTTTTTGACGGAGCAAAACATGATTATGCCTGGCGGAAATATCTGGAACAGCAGCTTGGAAGACCGGTGGTCAGAGTGGAATTGCTCCAATATGTATATGGAAGACCGAGTGCTGAGATCTTGGAGCATTTTTTGGGTAAGGGATTGTCGCCGGAAGAACAGCAGGCTGCTGCCGCTGACAAGGAAGCTGTATATCGTGCATTATGTCTGGAAGACAAGAAAGGGCTGCACCTGACAGACGGTCTGGCATCCTATTTGGATGTGCTAAAGCAGAAGCATGCGAAGCTGACCATTGCATCGGCAGCGAATCAGGAGAATATTGATTTCTATTTTAAAGTATTTGGACTGCTAAGATGGTTTGACCGGGAGGCGGTTGTGTGTGATGATGGAACGCTTCGAGGCAAACCGGCACCTGACTATTACTTGGAGGCGTGTCGTCGGATAGGACTACAGCCATGTGAATGCTGTGTATATGAGGATTCTGTGTCAGGAGTGCTGGCAGCACATCGTGCAAATGTTGGAAGCATTGTGGCGGTATATGGAGATTCTGACGAGACCATGTTGAGAGATCAGGGATTCGCAAAGAAGTATATCAGGGATTTTTCTGAGATGATGGCGGAAGAATGAAACAGAGGTAGATAGGTATGAAGAATGAGAATGAATATGTAGAGGATACAGAGCAGGGTGTACAGGTTGACAGCGAGCAGGCTTGTGCACAGGACAGTGCCGGGGCGGTGGAGAATGAGAATGGTGGTTGGAAGGATTTCTTCCGGTTTACATTGGGTGATCTTGTTACCGTCATCATCACGATCGTGGCGGCTGTTTTGATTGTAAAATTTGTGGCACAGCCGGTTGTGGTGGACGGACATTCCATGGATGACACTTTATTTGATGGTGAGCGCCTGATGATCGAGAAAGTATCAAGATACTATGATGGTTTGAAGCGGTTCGATATCGTAGTGCTTGACCCGGAGAACGCAGAGGGATCTTTGTATGTGAAGCGTATCATCGGTATGCCGGGCGAGACGGTACGGATTGATGAGGAAGGCAATATCTATATCAATGGTAGCCTGCTGGACGATGATGTCTACGGCACCGAGCGGATCATAGATCCGGGGCGTGCGATTGAAGATGTTGTATTGGCGGATGACGAATATTTTGTCATGGGTGATAACCGCAATGAAAGTCTGGATTCAAGATGGGAAGAAGTCGGGAATGTCAATGCGGATCAGATCATAGGACGTGTCATATTTGAGATGTTTCCGTTTCGTAAGGTAGAGTGATTTATAATTCTGGCAGAAAAGTACTGTCTGGAACAGCTTGCATTGTAAATTTGAGAAGGGAGAGGCAATATGGAATTTAAATTACATGCCCCATATGAGCCGACAGGGGATCAGCCACAGGCGATAAAGGCACTGGTAGATGGCTTTCGGGAAGGAAACCAGTTCGAGACATTGCTTGGTGTGACGGGTTCCGGTAAGACCTTTACGATGGCGAATGTGATCGAACAGCTGCAGAAGCCGACGCTGATCATTGCGCACAATAAGACGCTGGCGGCACAGTTATATAGTGAATTTAAGGAATTTTTTCCGGAGAATGCGGTAGAGTATTTTGTATCTTATTATGATTACTACCAGCCGGAGGCATATGTGCCATCTACGGATACCTATATAGAGAAGGATTCCTCAATCAATGATGAGATTGATAAGCTTCGGCACAGTGCAACAGCGGCATTGATCGAGCGTAAGGATGTCATCGTCATTTCATCCGTGTCATGTATCTATGGTATCGGTGAACGGGAAGCTTATATGGAGATGATGCTGTCACTTCGGTGTGGCGCACAGCGGGATCGGGATGAAGTGATCGCACAGCTCGTGGATATGCAGTATGTCAGAGGTGATATGGATTTTAAGAGAGGATCTTTCCGTGTGAAGGGAGATGTGCTTGATATTCTGCCAATCTCGACATTTGATGAGGCGATCCGGATTGAGTTCTTTGGGGATGAGATCGACCGGATGACAGAGTTTGATCCATTGACGGGGGAGATGAAGCGTGAGATCCCGTTTGCGTTTATCTTTCCGGCTTCGCATTATGTGATCCCACATGAGAAAATGACACGCGCGATCGTGGAGATCGAGAAGGAATTAGAGCAGCAGGTCGCTTATTTTAAGGAAAATGACAAGCTGTTAGAGGCACAGCGGATCGCAGAACGAACCCGGTTTGACATTGAAATGCTGAGAGAGACCGGCTTTTGTTCCGGTATTGAGAATTATTCCAGAATCATGGCAGGCAAGGAACCGGGTGCCACACCGAGTACGCTGATTGATTTCTTTGGGGATGATTTTCTGATCATCATAGATGAGTCGCATATTACGGTGCCACAGATTCGGGGGATGTATGCAGGTGACAGATCCAGAAAGAAGACATTGATCGATTACGGATTTCGTCTGCCGTCTGCACTGGATAACCGGCCATTGAATTTTGATGAATTTGAGAGTAAGATCGATCAGATGATGTTTGTATCGGCGACACCGTCTGACTACGAGGCAGATCATGAGCTGCTTCGGGTGGAACAGGTGATCCGTCCGACCGGATTGCTGGATCCTCCGGTAGAGGTGCGTCCGGTTGAGGGACAGATTGATGATCTGATCTCGGAGATCAACAAAGAAATTGACCAGAAGCATAAGGTGTTGGTCACTACATTGACCAAGCGTATGGCAGAAGATCTGACAGAGTATATGCAGCAGCTTGGCATTAAGGTCAAGTATCTGCATTCGGATATTGATACATTGGAGCGGGTTGAGATCGTCCGGGATCTAAGACTGGGTGTATTTGATGTTCTGGTGGGAATCAATCTGCTGCGAGAGGGATTGGATATTCCGGAGATCACGCTGGTAGCCATTCTGGATGCGGATAAAGAGGGATTCCTTCGTTCGGAGACTTCACTGGTACAGACGATAGGCCGTGCTGCACGAAATAGTGAAGGGCATGTGATCATGTATGCCGATAATATGACGGATTCCATGAAGCGTGCGATTGGGGAGACGAACAGAAGACGCCGGATCCAGATGGCATATAATGAGGATCATGGCATCACGCCACAGACGATTGTCAAGGAAGTGCGGGATCTGATCCAGGTGGGAACGGAAATTGCAGGAAAGACCATTGCTTCCACATTTGAGAAGGATCGGGAGTCTATGACGCAGAAAGAACTGCAGGCTGCGATCCAGAAGCTGACCAAGCGAATGAATGAAGCAGCGGCGGCGTTGAATTTTGAGCGTGCGGCGGAGCTTCGGGATGAGCTCAAACTGTATAAGGAGACGCTCCGCGATTATAATATGTAATATCAGGAAGTACAGAATAAATCAAACATTTGTTCTGTACTTTTTAATTTTGTTCTGCTATAATGATTCAGGTAATACGGGAATATCGCAGCAATATGCGGCAGATAGGAGCTTGTGATGAAGAAGGAATATATTACAATAGAAGGTGCCAGGGTGCATAATCTGAAGAATGTCAGCTTGAAGGTGCCGAGAAATGAATTGGTTGTGATGACAGGATTGTCGGGCTCCGGCAAATCTTCGTTAGCATTTGATACCATCTATGCGGAAGGACAGAGACGGTATATGGAATCGTTGTCGTCCTATGCCAGACAGTTTTTAGGTCAGGCAGATAAACCGGATGTAGATAAGATCGAGGGGCTGTCTCCGGCGATCTCGATCGATCAGAAGACGACGAACCGAAATCCGCGTTCTACGGTGGGTACGGTGACAGAGATCTATGATTATTTGAGATTGTTATATGCCAGAGTGGGAGTTCCACACTGTCCCCGTTGTGGGAAGGAGATCATGCGTCAGACAGTGGACCAGATGGTTGATGCGATCCTGGCACTTCCGGAAGGAACGAAGATCATGCTGCTGGCACCGGTGGTCAGAGGTAGAAAGGGACGCCATGAGAAGGTGCTGGCCGGTGCGAAGAAGAGCGGTTATGTGCGTGTGATTGTAGATGGTAATATGTACGATCTGGATGAGGAGATCACATTGGACAAGAACCTCAAGCATAGCATAGATATTGTGGTAGACCGCCTCGTTGTGAAGCCATCTATCCGCAAGAGACTGGCAGAGTCGATTGAGACGGTGCTGCATCTGGCAGAGGGATTGATGACGGTAGATGTGATCGGTGGAGAGCAGATGCGGTTTTCGGACAGCTTTTCGTGCCCGGACTGTGGAATCAGCATTGAGGAGATCGAGCCGAGAAGCTTTTCCTTCAACAATCCATTCGGTGCCTGTCCTGTGTGCCATGGTCTTGGATTTAAGATGGAATTTGATCCGGAGTTGATGATTCCGGATCCTGACAAGTCGATTGCAGAGGGAGCAATTACAGTACTTGGATGGCAGTCAAGTGTAGATAAAAGCAGCTATACACGGAGTGTATTGGATGCTGTTGCAGAGGAATACCATATTGATCTTGAGAAGCCATTTTCGCAGTATACGCCACAGGAGAAGGATATTATCCTGAATGGTACGAATGGTCATGAAGTGAAGGTGCACTATAAGGGTAGACGCGGCGAAGGCGTCTACGATGTAGCGTTTGAAGGCCTTGTTAAGAATGTGCAGCGGCGATACCGGGAATGTGCAGAATCCATGAAGGAGGAGTACGAGACATTTATGACGATCAAGCCGTGTGAGGAGTGCCATGGCGATCGTTTGAAAGATACCTCGCTGGCAGTGACGGTTGGGGATCTGAACATTGCCAGATTGACAGATCTGTCGGTACAGCGTGCATATGACTATCTGACACAGGTTACATTGACCGACAGACAGCTGGCGATCGGCGCGCAGATCCTGAAAGAGATCAATGCCAGATTGCATTTCCTGCTGGATGTCGGACTGGATTATCTGACATTGTCGAGAGCTACCGGAAGTCTGTCAGGTGGAGAGGCACAGCGTATCCGGCTGGCGACACAGATCGGCTCGGGACTGGTCGGTGTTGCCTATATTCTGGATGAGCCGAGTATCGGACTGCATCAGCGGGACAATGACAAGCTGATTGCGACATTGAAGAAGCTGCGGGATCTGGGGAATACCTTGATTGTCGTAGAGCATGATGAGGATACGATGCTGGCGGCCGACCACATTATTGATGTGGGACCGGGGGCCGGAGATCAGGGTGGTGAGATCGTTGTGCAGGGGGATGCGAAGAAGATCATGAATTGCAAACGATCTATTACAGGTGCATATCTCAGTGGACGGATCCGGATTCCTGTTCCGGCAGAGCGCAGGAAGCCGACCGGATACCTGAATATCTATGGTATGCGGGAAAATAACCTGAAGAACATTGATGTGCAGGTGCCGCTTGGCGTTATGACCTGTGTGACAGGTGTGTCCGGTTCCGGTAAGAGCTCATTTGTCAATCAGATTCTGTATAAGCGTCTTGCCAGAGACCTGAACCGTGCGAGCATCAAGCCGGGACTTCATCGGGGCATGGAAGGGCAGGAGCAGCTCGATAAGATCATAGCCATTGACCAGTCGCCGATCGGCAGATCACCAAGATCGAATCCTGCAACTTATACGGGTGTGTTTGACATGATCCGGGATCTGTTTGCAAGTACCAGAGATGCAAAGGCTATGGGTTATACGAAGGGCAGGTTCAGCTTCAATGTTTCCGGCGGGCGTTGTGAGGCATGCAGGGGCGATGGTATGCTGAAGATAGAAATGCACTTCCTGCCGGATGTGTATGTGCCGTGTGAAGTATGTCATGGCAAGCGGTATAACCGCGAGACACTGGATGTCCGGTATAAGGACAAGAATATCTACGATGTACTGGATATGACGGTGGATGAAGCCTGTAAGTTCTTTGAGAATATGCCATCGATCTACAGAAAGATCGTGACTTTACAGGAGGTCGGTCTGGGATATATTAAGCTGGGACAGCCATCCACGACATTGTCAGGTGGTGAAGCACAGCGTATCAAGCTGGCGACAGAATTGTCCAAGCGCAGTACAGGCAGGACCATCTATGTGCTGGATGAGCCAACGACAGGCCTGCATTTTGCGGATGTGCACCGGTTGACCGAGATCCTGCAGAGGCTGACTGATGGTGGAAATACCGTTGTGGTGATTGAACACAATCTGGAAGTTATCAAGATTGCGGATTACATTATTGATATGGGACCGGAAGGTGGCGAAGGCGGTGGTACCGTCATTGCAACCGGTACACCGGAGGAGATCGTGAAGGTGCCGGAATCCTATACAGGACAGTATCTGCAACGATATCTGGAATAAATAAAAAGCCTGCTGTTTCGCACAGCAGGCTTTCAGTTTATTTCTCAATGATTGTATGGTTCTGCTTGTATTCTGCAATTCTCGCACGGATTCGCTCCGTAGGATCCAGAATAGAGCTGATCGATACATTGTGATTCAGATTATCAATCAACAATGCAATATACTTGCTGAGGTCAGATGATACATACCACTCACGGGATAAGAGTTCCGGTGTCTGATAGGTCAGATTCGTGGTGATGATCTTAGAAATGATACCCTCTTCATAGCACTTATCAAAACGCTCCAAACCGTTCGTAAACAGACCAAATGTACACATACAGAAAACTCTCTTAGCCTTACGCTTCTTTAATTCCTTTGCTACATCAATCATGCTGTCACCGGAAGAGATCATATCGTCTATGATGATAACATCCATGCCTTCTACAGAGTCGCCTAAGAACTCGTGTGCCACGATAGGATTGCGGCCGTTCACGATCGTAGTAAAGTCACGGCGCTTGTAGAACATACCGACATTGACACCAAGAACATTGGCAGTATAGATTGCTCTGTCCATGGCACCCTCATCAGGACTGATGACCATCATATGCTCCTTATCAATGTCCAGATCCGGTGTAGAACGAAGCAGAGCCTTGATAAACTGATAGGTAGGACGAATGCTCTCAAATCCACTGAACGGAATTGCATTCTGCACTCTCGGATCATGTGCGTCAAATGTGATAATATTATTCACTCCCAGACCAACCAGCTCCTGCAGCATGATCGCACAGTCTAATGATTCTCTCGAAGATCTTCTGTGCTGACGGCTCTCATACAGGAACGGCATGATAACAGTGATACTGCGGGCCTTTCCGGCAGCGGCAGCGATGACTCTCTTCAGATCCTGATAATGATCGTCCGGTGACATCCTACATTCATGTCCACAAAGTGAATATTTCAGGCTGTAATTTCCAACATCCACCAAGAGATACAGATCATATCCACGGATCGTTTCGGTAAGAATACCCTTTGCTTCTCCGGAACCAAATCTAGGGCAGCTGCTGCCAATCAAGTAGGTGTCTCTTTCATAACCGTTAAAGGCAATGTTAGACTTATGGCGGCTGTTGCGCTCATGTCTCCATTTTACGATGTAGTTGTCAACCTTGTTTCCGAGGTCTTCGCAGCTCTTTAAGGCAATGATACCGAGCTGTCCTACAGGTATAGTTTCAAGTTTACTTTCGTCTGGCATTTTGTTTTCCTCCATGTAGAATGTAATCGAATACCACAATTATCGTGTAAATTGCGCTATTCCCATATAACATCATTATAAGAAAGAAGTCAAGGGAAATATGGAAATTAAAAATAATTCTCATAATCCCTTAATGTTTTAGAAGCATTTTCTTCTTCTTATAACGAACATTATCACCATAAAATTCGATTGCTGTGTAATGCTCAACAATTCGGGCATTTAACCGCTCGCCGTAATAGTCTCGAAGCTGCTTCAGCGTGCGGTTAGTGGAAATGATTGTTGCACGCCCGGCAAGCAGGCGTTCATTGACGATCTGATATAGTTGTGATTTCGTAAAATCATTAATGAATTCTGTACCCAGGTCATCCAGGATCAGCAGATCTGCATGAAACAGAAATTCATACTGTGTCTGATCCTCCTTTGAGGCATTGTGCCGGATCACTACATCCGGCAGAAGCTGTTCAAACAGCCGGGTAGCCGTTGTATATAATACCGGATAGCCCTGATCTAACAAAGCTTTTGCAATGCAGTTAGATAAATAGGTCTTTCCCAGACTGGTTGGTCCGAAAAACAGAAGATTTCCGTGTTCAACCGGAAAATCCTTTACATATTTCTGAACACGATTCATAACACCATGCATGTAATCATACTGGGACTGTGCATGGACACCATCTGTATCCTGACTATAATAATCAAAAGAAAAGTGGTCAAAATTCTCTGTGTTCAATTTCTGTTGAAGATTGGACTGCATATAAAAGGTGCGGATCATTTTCTGCTGCAGGCAGCTGCATGGCTCACCGTCAACAAATCCGGTATCGCGGCACCGGCCGCAGGTATAGATTGGTGCGAAACTGTCTGCTGCATATCCGTTTACCAGCAGCAGAGCAGTCTCTTCGTCATGCAGATTCTGCAGGAAACTGTCTAAATCGGGCAGATCTGCTGAGTTGCCGGATAATCTTGCCTTTGCATAAGAGACTGCTCCCGACGCAATTTCATCGTGTAGTTCTTTTATGCGTGGAATCTTTTCATAGATCTCCTGTCTGCGATATTCCAGCTTCGCGGTGTTCGCATTTCTGATCTGCTCATATTCAACCATAAATGGCTCATATTTTCCGTTAGGAGATGGCATGATTGATATCCTCCATAAATAATGCAGTCAGTTCATCCAGATCGGCATCCGACTGGCTGCTGTTCTTCCTGCTGTCATCGGCTGCACCCTGCACGGAAGCAGAGGCACGGACAGGCTTCTTTTTACTGTTATAGAATTCCTGATCAAGACGGTTAATATCTGCCAGGGTATGTACATTTTCATTATGCCAGCGTTCCAGAATACCATTCACATAGTTGAAATTGGCATCCTGTGGCTTTTGACGGATCGCATGCCTGCAGGCCTCCACAATAATAGAGGAATCAAATCCATATTGCTGATGCCATGTGTTGATCAACTCGATCTCATCGTTCGTCGCCATCCGGCGATATATGCCAAGTGCATTTAAGACGCTGGAATACAATGCATTATAGTCCCGCGTGGAATCCTTCGCAGCATCCACGGTCTTGATGCCCCGGCTATACCAGTCAATGGCAATCTTCTCCATGTATCTTAGACTCTTCTTTCCGATCATAATACAGTGTTCGATCAGATATTCCAGCAGTTCCGTTGAGAAGTGCAGATCATCGTAGATATAAGCCAATGTTTTGATCTCTGTCTGGGAAATCGGTCTGCCGAGATATGTTTCCAATAAATAGTGAAGCTCTGAAAAACCGGCATTCGATTCAATCTGTGCCAGCATTTGTGGTGTCAGTTCACGCTTGGACGGAATCTCGGCTGCAGCAGCCTGTAAAACGGCTGAATCCGGAGATACTGTGGCAACACCTCGTTTCGCATCCTGCTCGGACTGGAAATCCGCCATCTTGGCAAATGGATCTGCAGCCGATATGGTGGGATCTTTTTTTGCCTTCAAAGGAAGCAGCGTAATGCCGACCAGCTTGCGTCCCTCATAAACAAGCCGAAGCACTTCCTCCTTGATCCAGTATTTGAAAGCCCTGCACAAGTCCTTCTCTGTGATGTCAAAATAATCGGCAATCTGCTGTGTGGTTACAGCCCGGCCAGCCTGCATCTGGCGGAGCAGATACAAGTAGATCTTCACATAATCCCCTTGTGCACCGGCCATATACGCATCAATAAAGAGGTTAGATACAGTCGTGTAGGTCTCGTTTTGTTCAGTTGTAATTGTAATTGTATTCATAACCCTGTTCCTCTCCGTCTCTCATGTGGAATTGCATTGTAACACACATTTTTAGAAATGAAAATAGAACAAAAGTTTGCCGGAATCCACAAGCCAAAATGTGGAAAATGTGGATAATGTGAACAACTAAATTCCAGTGAACAGGTGGGAAAAACAGACAAGCCAGTAAATACAAGGACAATTGAAAAAAATAGGTTCACATAATGTTAAGTTTATGTAAATAAAGAATCCACAACCCAATCCGGGGAGTTATCCCCAGATAAGTTGTGGATAATGTTGATAACTATTTTCCAAGCAGGTGTTCGCCAATATCTACAACATTTCCGGCTCCCATAGTTATTAACAAATCATTTTTTTTGCAATTTTTTAATAAAAAGTTTTCGATCTGATCGAAGCTGCCAAAATAGTGTGCATCTACACCCTTTTTCAGGAGTGCCTGTTCAAGATCTCTTGCATGTACCAGACCGGTATCTTTCTCTCTGGCAGCATAGATATCTGCGAGGATGACATGATCCGTGCCGGATAATGCATCAACAAATTCATCAAATAGTGCACGGGTTCTGGTATAAGTATGTGGCTGGAAAACAAGCCAGATCTCATGGTGTGGTGTATGACTGGCAGTATTGAGAGTTGCCTTGATCTCAGTTGGATGATGTGCATAATCATCAATTACTGTTACACCATTTAAGGAGCCCTTGTACTCAAACCGTCTTTTGGCACCGCCACAGGCGGCAAGACCGGCAACACATGCATCGAAGGATACACCGAATGCCAGTGCTGCAGCAATCGCCGCCAATGCATTTGTAACATTGTGTTCACCACCGATGCCCAAATGCACCTCGCCAAGTGCTTTTCCATCCTGCATCGCTGTAAAGATCATATGCCCCTGATCGTCTGCGTGGATGTCAGCCGGATAATAGTTGTTGCGGTCAGAACGACCGAAAGTAATAATACGGCAAGGCAGTTCTCTGGTTACCGTTTCAAATGCGTCCATATCGCCGTTGATCACCAGTGTGCCGTCAGCACCGAGATTCGTGGCAAATGTATGGAAGCTTTCCTTGATCTCCTCGATATCCTTAAAGAAGTCGAGGTGATCTGCATCTACATTTAATATAATAGAAAGCTTCGGGAAAAATGCATGATAGCTGTTCGTATATTCGCATGCCTCAGTAATGAAGTAATCTGTGTGTCCTACACGGATATTGCCGCCGATCGCATCTAACATTCCGCCAACTGAGATCGTCGGATCTACATCTGCTTCGAGAAAAATACAGCTCAGCATAGAGGTTGTGGTAGTCTTGCCATGTGTACCGCTGACAGCGATTGAATTCTTATAGTTTGCCATGACCTGTCCAAGCATCTGTGCCCGGGTGAGCATCGGGATCCCGGCATTCACACATGCGACATACTCCTCGTTGTCTTTGGAGATTGCTGCGGTATAAACTACAAGATCCGGTCTGTCTTCTATGTTAGAAGCACGCTGTCCAATGTATACGAGGGCACCCTTAAGCTCTAACATCTGTGTAATGGCAGATGCCTTGCCGTCGGAGCCGGTTACCTTGAAGCCCTCTTGTAACAGAATCTCGGCAAGTCCGCTCATGCTGATGCCGCCGATTCCAATAAAATGTACATGGTTTGGTTTGTTGAAATCAATTTGATACATAAGGAATCCTTCCAATCTTTTTAAAATAATGAAAATCTTTTCTTTATAATATATTAGAACAAATCCTTTCGCAAGGTGTTTTCATGGCGAAAACATGAAAATTCCATGAAAATGTGGAGAAATACCCGAAAAACATGAAAAACATCTTGACTACTTGACCATTTCTGTGGTAATGTAGTCGTTGCGGTGGTAGACACAGCTTTTTTTTGTTGCGGAATTTTATGAGCACAGATACACGAAATCCTGTCATAGCATATGGGATTTTGGTGCAGGATTTTCGCAGGAGACATATGGTGGATACCATGTATCCTTCGGGAGATCAGGGCAGGTATCAGTCCGGATGGAACGAAGAGGTTAAAGATGAATATGGAGGTGAAAGTTGTGCGTGTAAAGATTACATTGGCATGTACAGATTGTAAACAGCGTAACTACAATCTGACAAAGGATAAGAAGACGCATCCGGACAGAATGGAAACAAAGAAGTACTGTAAGTTCTGTAAGGCTCACACATTACACAAGGAAACGAAGTAGTCAGTTGTCGGTTTTTTGATGATCAGATAGGAGAGATCAGATGGGTAAGAACGAAGATTCAGCAACATTAAAGAGAAGTTGGATTCAAGAACTGAAGGGCGAATTCCGTAAGATCGTCTGGCCTGATAAGAAGGAGACAAAGAAGCAGTCCATTGCAGTTATCATGATTGCGATCGTACTGGGATGTCTGATCGCGGGCATTGACTGGCTGTTACAGATTGGTATGTCTTTTGTTATCGGGTAAAGGTTGGTGATTATATGTCAGAAGCGAATGAAGCAAAATGGTATGTAGTCCATACCTATTCAGGTTACGAGAACAAGGTAAAGGCTGATATCGAGAAGACAATTGAAAACAGACATTTAGAGGATCAGATTCTGGAAGTCACTGTTCCATTGCAGGAAGTCGTAGAGATGAAGAACGGTGCTAAGAAGACGGTATCTAAGAAGATGTTTCCGGGTTATGTGTTATTGAATATGGTTATGAATGATGCCACATGGTATGTTGTACGAAATACCAGAGGTGTTACCGGATTTGTAGGTCCGGGATCGAAGCCGGTTCCGCTTACTGAGACAGAGATGAAGAAGCTTGGTTTCAAGGCTCCAGAGATCGAGATTGATATGGAGGTTGGAGACACGATCAAGGTTGTTTCAGGTGCATGGATGGATACCGTAGGAACCATCAAGGCAATCAACAAGCAGAAGCAGACCGTAACCATCGATGTAGAGATCTTCGGCAGAGCAACAGCTGTTGAGATTGATTTTGTTGATATTCAGAAGTTATAAGAAGAGAGAGGTGCGCTAAAATGGCGAAGAAAGTAGAAGGATACATTAAGTTACAGATTCCTGCAGGCAAGGCAACTCCAGCGCCACCTGTTGGACCAGCATTAGGACAGCACGGTGTTAATATCGTACAGTTTACAAAGGAATTCAATGCAAGAACAGCAGATCAGGCTGGCATGATCATTCCTGTAGTGATTACTGTATATTCAGATAGAAGCTTCAGCTTCATCACAAAGACTCCACCGGCTGCAGTATTGATCAAGAAGGCATGTAAGATTGAGAAGGGATCAGGCGTTCCGAACAGAACAAAGGTAGCTAAGATCTCTAAGGCAGATGTACAGAAGATCGCTGAGACAAAGATGCCTGACTTAAATGCAGCATCATTAGAGGCAGCTATGAGCATGATCGCTGGTACTGCACGTTCAATGGGAATCACAGTTGAAGAGTAGGCATTGAAATATAGTAAAGTTTAGGTGGGAGGGTCGCTCCCGATAATACCACAGGAGGTTTTTATTTATGAAGAAGGGTAAGAGATATGTAGAGGCTGCTAAGCTTGTAGATAGAGCTGCAACATATGATGTTGCCGAGGCAGTTTCTTTAGTTAAGAAGTCAGCTAGTGCTAAGTTTGATGAGACAATCGAGGCTCACATCAGACTTGGTGTTGATGGTCGTCATGCAGATCAGCAGGTTCGTGGTGCGGTAGTATTACCACACGGAACAGGTAAGACTGTAAGAGTATTAGTATTCGCAAAGGGTGACAAGGTAGACGAGGCTTTAGCTGCCGGTGCTGATTATGCCGGTGGTGAGGAGCTGATTCCAAAGATCCAGAACGAGAACTGGTTTGAGTTCGATGTAGTAGTTGCTACACCTGATATGATGGGTGTTGTAGGACGTCTGGGTCGTGTACTTGGACCTAAGGGCTTAATGCCAAACCCTAAGGCCGGAACAGTAACAATGGATGTTACAAAGGCTGTTAACGACATCAAGGCTGGTAAGATTGAGTATAGATTAGATAAGACCAATATTATCCATGTGCCAATTGGAAAGGCTTCTTTCACAGAGGAGCAGTTAACGGACAACTTTAACACACTTATAGATGCTATCACAAAGGCTAAGCCTTCAGCAGCAAAGGGTCAGTATTATAGAAGCGTAACGATCACTCCTACAATGGGACCAGGTGTGAAGCTGAACACAGCGAAGTTCTTATAAGATATAAGCGTGAACGAATCCCTCGCATTTTGATGCGGGGGATTTTTTGTGACAGAGGTTGACATTGTATTGTGCTATTTGTTATAATAACCAATATTATAAGAATGAAAGGGGAATTATTTATGAAGAAACAGATTACGATGATCATGATTCTGGCACTTATGCTGGGAATGGTTGGGATTCTGCCTGCGAGACAGGCAAAGGCGGATGCGGCGTGTGCGGACGTGGCACCGCAGGTGATGACCACATTGGTAGGATTCAATGCAACAGCTGCACCGATCTGGTCGGTACCGGAGCTGAAGCCAACAAATGATCCGACTGCGCAGTATTTTGCCAAATTTACGATCACTGAGAAGTGTGTTTATGCATTTTCTCTAAAAATGGCAACACAGGGAACACATGAGACGGATGCAAACTGCTATTTAATGAGCGAGCAGAATGGTACAACCTGGATCAATGCGATCAACTATCAGGGGACATCGCCGAACTATGGAGTGCTAGAGCCGGGTACATATTACCTCAAGCTTGAGAGTGGTTTGATGGGAATCTGCAAGCATCAGGCTAATGTATATTTTGGAATCGTTCCATATGATCAGGCGATTGCACTGACACAGAAGACGGTATCCAATGGCAAGGAAGTTGAGGTTTCCTATACCGATTTCGTAACAAATGGTGAGATGTCTGCTTCGTTGTATGAGGGTGTGGTAGATGAAAATCATGATGGCAGTATGGTGGATTATCTTTATAAGGATAAGAGCTGCACTGTAAAGAAAAATGGCACATATACTTTGAAGATTAATTTCCGGCCATCGACACTGGGGGCATTTGATTACTATTATACATTTAAAGTAACCGGTGTGGATACAGCAAAGCCGACAGTCAAGGGTATTAAGAATAATGGCAGTTATAAGAAAAAGGCTGCATTTTATGTAAAAGATGCCAGCGGGATCAAGAGTGTGAAGGCTGGTTCTAAGAAACTGAAGCTTACCAAGGTAAAGAAAGGCAAGTATAAAGGTTACTATAAGGCTGTTATCTCTAAAAAGGGAAAGTACACGATTAAAGTGTCGGATAAGTATGGAAATGTGAAGACTATAAAGATTCGCGTGAAATAAAATAATAATGATATAGATTGAGAGCATCAGGAAGGCTGAATTGTGGTTCGGCCTTCCTTTTTCTATTGGTTGCATTTTGTTAATTCTGTAATGATCATTTTAACGGCGAATAATTGGCGATCATTTAACTGATTGAGCAATTTCAATATTTCAGTTGTCTCATTAGGGTAATGCGCTTCTTCTGAAAAGAAATCACATGGTTTAATGCCAAGAAAGTCACATATAAAAAAGAAGTTGGACATGGATGGGAGCGCTTTACCATTTTCGATGTTGTTAATATAACCGGCATTTTGACCGATTGACAAACTCATATCCCGTGCAGAGATTCCCTTCTGTAATCTGAGTTGTGTCAAGCGGTTAGAAAACTGTTCTTCGTTCATTTAATTCACCACCTTGTACATATTGTATCTGACATGTACATAAAAAATGTGTGAATTAATGTGTTGTTTGTGTTGAAATGTAGGAATGTACATGATATAATTGTGTCAAATATGTGAAAGTAAACGATATTTTGACATAAATTTATGGAATGTAGCTGATACATGCTGCGAGGGATGAGATAGGGGCGTTGGATTGATATGAAGATAAAGCTGGCAATATTGGAAAATGATAGTAATTATTTAAACCGGATCGTGGGGGTTTTTAACGCAAAGTATTCTAATGTGTTTGAAATATATTCATTTACGGATATGGAAATGGCATTGAATGCAGTCGCCGGTTCTAAGATAGATGTTATGTTGGCTGATGATGCATTTGACATTGATGTCAATCTCTTGCCAAAACGATGCAGTTTTGCCTATCTGGCTGACACAGCAGATATTGAGTCTATTCGTGATCAAAGAGCAATCTGTAAATTCCAAAAAGTTGAACTGCTGAGCAAACAGATATTAAGTTTATATTCAGAAAATGATAATAGTGTTTCTAATCTTAAATTCACAAATGATAAAAGTAAATTAATTGTTTTTACAACAGTGGCCGGAGGGTGTGGTGCGACCACTATGGCTGTTGCATGCGCCATGAGATATGCCTCTCAAGGCATTAAAACATTATATTTGAATCTTGAAACTTTTGGACAGACAGACTCCTTTTTACATGGTGAAGGTCAGTTTAGTATGAGTGATGTAATCTTTGCACTAAAGCGGGGAAAAAGTAACTTTGGTCTAAAATTGGAAAGCTGTGTGAAACAGGATGCCAGCGGTGTTTATTTTTATTCGCAGCCACAGATCGCATTAGATATGATGGAATTATCCGGAAGCGATTTGTTGCAGTTGATTTCTGAATTGCAGATTGCAGGAGCTTATGACCGCATTGTGATTGATCAATCGTTTGGGCTTGATAAGGATACAAGAAGTATTTTTAGAAAATCTGATGCAATTATTTTGGTTGATGACGGAGCACCGGTTTCCAATGCAAAGACGATATCGGCATTTCATGCAATGAGTGCATTGGAACAGGAACAGGATGCGCCATTTTTGGACCGGATCGTTGTTGCATATAATCAATTTAGCAATAAGACATGTAGTACCATTGATGAAAATATTGGGATCAGAAGCATCGGTGGGGCACCGAGGTATGAACATGCCTCTGTGGATCAGATCTTGCAAGCTTTATCGGTGATGGATATGTTTGATAATATTGTGTAATGCGGAGGGGAAACTGTGAAGTACGAAGAAGAACAGGAGATCATATCGGAACTGAAACAATATGTTTCGGAGGCACTTCCGTTAAGCTCGATCAGTGATGAAGAATTGGAAGAACAGATTGAACAGATTGTTCAGAAGCGGATTGCAGGACAATATTGCTCAATAGAGCAAAGAGTTTCCATTGTCAGGCAGATATATAGTTCTATTCGCGGTTTTGGACTGCTGGATAGCATTATTGCAGATGATACGATCACTGAGGTTATGATTAATGGACCGGAGAATGTGTTTATTGAGCAAAATGGACGGCTTTTCAAAATGGACAAGCAGTTTGAAAGCCAGAGAAAGCTTGAAGATGTGATACAAAGAATTGTTGGTATGGCGGGCCGGGAAGTAAATCAGGCCAATCCAATCTGTGATACCCGTTTGCCGGATGGTTCACGAGTGAATGTTGTGTTGCCACCTATCGCACTATGTGGACCAACACTTACAATTCGTAAATTTTCAAAAGAACCTATGACGGTAGAAAAATTGATCAAATATGGCTCTATCACACAGGAGATCGCAGATAAGCTCGAGATTTTGGTGAAGGCAAAATACAATATTTTTATCAGTGGTGGTACAGGATCGGGTAAGACAACTTTCCTGAATGCGTTGTCGAATTTTATACCACATGATGAACGAGTTATCACGATTGAAGATTCAGCTGAATTACAGATTACAGGAGTAGATAATCTGGTCAGTCTGGAGACAAGAAATGCGAATACTTCAGGTGCCGGACAAATTACGATTCGGGACTTGATTAAATCCTCGCTGCGTATGAGACCTGAGAGAATTGTTGTTGGTGAGGTTCGAGGAGGAGAGGCATTAGATATGCTTCAGGCAATGAATACCGGACATGATGGTTCGTTATCAACCGGACATGCCAATTCAACACAGGATATGTTAAGTCGATTGGAGACTATGGTATTACAAGGTGCTGCAGGCTTGCCGTTAGAGGCGATCAGACAGCAGATTGCTTCTGCGGTGGATATCATCATCCATTTGTCGAGACTGCGTGATAAGTCAAGAAAAACAATGGAAATCACAGAAGTTGTCGGATATGAAAATGGAAAGATTATTCTGAATCCTCTATATGTGTTTGAGGAAGATGAAAATAGTACATTGGATAAGGTGTCGGGATCACTCCGGCGTACCGAAAATAAGATGCAGCATGATTTTAAATTGAAACTTGCCGGCGTGAAAGAAGAAATTTAAGGGAGTAGAGAAGATGGCAAAGAAAGAGAAAATACAGAAATATGTTCCGTCAGCATTAAATACTCCGATGCTGAATTATAAGGTGTATATGATGAACCGGCAGGAGTGGCTGATTAACTTTTTAGCTATATTTATTGTAGGTGGGCTTGTTGGTTTGGTGTTCTATGGCGGATTGTTTAAGGATAAAGACGGATATGCAACAGCAGCAACAGGAATCTCTAATCTCATTGTTTTCGGACTGGTTGGAGCAATCGCAGCAAAAGTTGTAATGCCTATGCGGCGAAACAGCAAGCTCAATAAAAGAAAGATTGTTGTAACCAAACAGTTTAGAAGCTTTTTGGATGCTCTGGCCACATCACTTTCCAGTGGTATGAATATGACAGAATCATTGTCAAATGCTTTGAACGATCTGATCAATCAGTATACAGAGCATTCGTATATTGTTGCAGAAGTAAAGGAAATGATTGCAGGTATCAATAACAATATACAATTAGAAGATATGCTGGCAGATTTTGCAAGAAGAAGCGAGATTGTGGATATTGACAATTTTGCCAAGGTATTTGCGATCTGTTATCGTGCCGGTGGTAACATGAAGGAGATTGTCCGCCGTACGAGTTCCATTATTACAGAAAAGATTGAGATTACAGAAGAAATTGAGACGGCTATTACATCAAATAAAACACAGTTTAATGCGATGATGATCATTCCGGTATTATTAGTTACGATGATGCGGTTAATGAGCAGTGATTTTTCAAAAAGTTTTGGAACACCGGTCGGTGTGGTTGCAATGACGGTGGCAATTGGCATTTTTTATGGTGCATATCGATTTGGTCAGAAGATCATGGATGTAAAGTAAAGGAGTCAGAATGAAGTACATTATAATGAGTTTGGCAAGCGTATTCGCTGTTACTTTTATCATACAGTTGGTCAGAGGATCGCAATATGATTCAGCTGTAGAGGGATTGGATGATAATGACTATCCATTACATGATCTATATGTGGTTGGTCTGGCATGGGCACAAACTGCATTGTTTCGACTAAAAGGACAGAAGGCTGATGAACTGAAAAAGGATGCAGGGTTGTTGTATGAAACGCATTATGCAGAGTATTATGCCAATGTTATCTGGGCACAGATCATTACCTATGTACACTTGATCTTATCATTGACATTCCTATTAGCGGCACTGCTTTATGATGCACATAACTTCTTGATTGTTGTAGGACTGATAACATCAGTCATAACATATGTGTATTTTATGAAAAATATGGGAACTAGGATTCAGGATCGAACCGTAGAGTGCGAAGAGGAATTTCCGGAGATCGTTTCAACCATGGCGATCCTGGTCAATTCCGGTATGGTATTAAAGGAAGCATGGCAGATTATTGCAGATAGCGGAGAGGGCGTATTTTACGAGCTGATGCAAAAAACGAGTGATGACATGAACAATGGTATGTCAGACATGGATGCGATCGTTAAGTTCGCAAAAGAATCGAATTCCAATGATATCAAGAAGTTTGCCAGTGCGCTGTTACAGAGTATGGAAAAAGGTGGAGGAGAGTTAGGAGAGTTTCTGAGTCATCAGTCATCTGAACTTTGGAATGAAAAAAGACAGCGTATGCTTCAGAAGGGAGAACAGGCGGCGACAAAACTGTTAGCGCCAATTGTTCTGATATTTTTAGGTGTTATTATTATAGTCATAACAGCGGCCTTTGCAGGTGCGTTGTTCTGATAAATATTATGAAGGGAGGAGTTATCAGATGAGAGCATTAGACGAATTAGCAGTTAAGTATTACTTAAAGGCAATGGCAGCAGTTGATAAGTACATGAGCGAAGAGAGAGGCGATACAAACTTTATCTCTATTCTGATTGTATTAGGTATTGTTGTAGTATTAGCAGGTGTGTTCATGACATTCGGCAAGGATATTAAGGAAGCTGTTGAGACGGCAACATCGACATTCTTAAGTAACTTCAAGGCATTTAAGTAAAGGGGAGGTGTATCATGCAGTATTTCTGTAGCGTTTTCATGGGATGCCTTACGGTGGTATCTATGTATTGTGCAATTCAATATTATCTGCCGCATATCCTTGCAAAGCTGCCGAGTACTGCCGGTACATCTGATGCAGAACTGCCATCCGGGGAAAATGTGCAGACTTTATGTCTGCACACTCCGGCGTGGAGCCGGAGATCTACGAGCCGGACGATCATGTTGGTATCAGGTGCGCTTTATGGCGTGTTAGTTGGCTATTTTATCGTACGAGGCGGCAGCACCTGGGTACAGTGTCTGGAGGCTGTGGTTGTATTTCTAGTTTTAGCAATTGTATTTGTAACAGATCTTGCATATCATGTGATCCCCAATTTGCTGCCGCTTGCGATTGTCGGTGTAAGAGCCTGTGTATTAGTTGGGCAATTGATCCTGCGGGTGCAGTATGCCGGACGGGATGTCAGAAATAGTTTTATTGTGATGATCTTGATCACTTTAGTGTTGTTAATGGTGAATCGTATCACACATGGTGGAATGGGTTTCGGAGATGTAAAGTTAATATCTGCGATAGGATTTATGAGTGGATTAAGAGATGCGATGTATACATTATTATTTTCTTTCCTGATATGTATGCTTGCGTCTACATTTTTGTTATTAATTAAGAAAAAAACAATGAAAGACACAATTCCTTTAGGACCATTTATATGGATCGGATATGGAATTGCATTGATTATCAATAGATTATAGGAGTGCATAATAAAATGAAAACAACAAGGTTGATCGTAATTATAGTATTGTCAGTGTTGCTCGTCGCGGGCTGGGGAAGAACACTTTTTGGCGGCGCAACAGAGAAAGAGAAAGCGTTTAATCAACATATAGAAAATGGAGATGATTATGCGTCAAGAGGTCTGTATCAGCTTGCGATTCAGGAATATAGTGCAGTCGTTACAGAAGATGGCAGCACAGAAAATTGGGATAAATTGTTGGATTTATATAAGAAACGGTATGCAGAGGATGAAACTATCCTGTCTGATTATCTGAGTGCAGCAGAATCAGCTGTTTCAGCACATCCGGATAACGATAGCTATATTACGACATTGGTGGATTTGTGCATGATAGATGATGATTATAAGACGGCATACCGGAATCTTGAAAAAGCAATGTCACATGATAATATATCAGATACGATTCGGGATTTGTATTTGAAGGTATGTTATGCATATGAGATGGACTGGATCTCCTATGCGGAATATCAGGGATATGCAAATGGTAATTATACCGTGAAAGAAAATGATAATTGGAAATATATTGGAAATACAGGATCGGAAGCTGATTATAACAGAAGAGATCTGGTGTATGCGGCCTTGGTTGGAGAGGATGGGGAGCATCTGATCAATGCAGGAGACCGTACAGAATTGGTAGATAAAAACAATGTGATCCATGGTTTTTGGGATTTTATACCTGCTGCTGCGGGGATCCTCAGCGAAGATATGATAGCAGTTTGTAAGGACGAAGCCTATGCGTATTATAATACGCTTGGTGATCTGCAGTTTGGTAACTTTGCCTATGCAGGTGCGTTTCAGAATGGAAAAGCAGCAGTAAAAGAGGGAGAACAATGGCATCTGATCGATAAAACCGGTGCCGCAGTTTCGGGCAATGTGTATGCTGATATTAAGGTAAACGATGCGGGTCAGTATTTAAGTGACAAGGTTATGGTGGCAAAGCAGGATGATGCATACCACTTATATGATCAAGAGGAGAAGATGATATCAGATTTTGCCGCCCAGGATATGGACCGTGCAACAGAGGATGGATTGATCGCATTTTGTAAAGATGGTAAATGGGGTTATGTGGATATGAGCGGATCTGAGGTGATTGCGCCGCAATATCCGGCTGCAAAGAGTTTTTCCAATGGATTAGCGGCAGTATCAGACGGAAATAAATGGGGATTTATTGATAAAGATGGACGGTTGGTTATTGATTATGCATTTGCAGATGCGGGATATTTTAACGCAGACGGCGGTTGTATGATAAAGAACGAAGAGCAGACATGGCAGTTGATCATTCGTAAGATCTTAAAGTAGCAGAGGGGGAGATAACATATGAGTTATGGAAAAGAAAAGGGTGAAGTGATGATTGAATCACTGTATTGTATGTTCGCAGTGATTGTTGTGTTTTTTATGATGTTTGCATTTGGATTTTTCATATATCAACATGTTATATTCGAAATTGTAACAAATGAGGTGGCAGAAGAAATTATCCAAGTGTATAAGTTTAAAGATGCTAAAAATGATTATGATATTGATTCAAAGGATATAGAAGGCATTAAACATTTTCGGTATGTTTTTGGATCAGGTTCTTATAACAGATCCGCAGAAAAGCGAATAAAGGCAATTGCGGTTGACAGATTGAAGGCGACATCATTTGCGGTAGGAGATGATCTGAGCGTTAAGGTGGATTGCGAGACGGATGGAATAGGAAGAAGACATTATATTGTAACATTAAGCCAGACCTATTCGTATTTCTTAGGGGGATTGTTGAAATATATTGGACAGGATGCAAAGAGTGAGATAGTTGCATCGACATGTATAGAGAGTATGGATATATCTCATTATATCAATACAGTACGGTTTGGTGGATATCTATGTGATAAGGCATCAGATATAGCGGATACGGTTGGTTTGTCATCAATATGGGATAGTGCGGTCAAGGCTTTAAACACGGTGTCAGAAATGTTTAAAGAGGATGAAACAGGGGCATCAGGAGGCGGAGGCGCCAATTCTTGGTAAGTGGGAGGTGTTACAATGAAACGAATAAAAGAGAAACTAATACGAATGAGGAGACGGTTTCGACATAACAAATACATCAATGGAACCAAGGGAGTTGTGTCAATATTTCTTGCGATTTTAATGACCCCATTATTATCGCTTTCTCTTTTGATTGTGGAGACAGCCAGATACCAACATGCTTTGCAGGCGGTGGAGGAGGCTGCAGATCTGGCTGCTAATTCCACGCTGGCGACGATGGATTCCTATCTGAATGAACGATTTGGCCTTTTGTCGATTGATCAGGAAGAAGATGTAGGCACACAGTTCGATAAATATATGAAAGCAGATGCATCGGCTATTGGCAATCATGCGACCTATACTAGTGGATCTATTTCGGGCAAATATGCCCTTTCGGATTTAGATATTTTAAAGCAGCAAATTGCAGAATTAGGTGAATTAACTGTACCAATTGAGACTGTATATAAGGGCTTTGATGTAGAGGGCTTTTTAGATAAGCTTTCAGAGATCACCAAATTTATGGAGAATCTGAAGGAGAATATAGGGAAAGTGCAGACTGCGGCTGAGATATTAGAAGATGTAACCACATTGATCAGTGCGGCTAAAGATGTGAAGGGCGATTGTGAGACTTATAATACGAAGCTGCAGGCTTACAAGGATGCGTATTCAGATTTAGAGAAAGAGATTTATACAACAGATGATTCGGATGAGGACTATATTGCTGTATTGAAAAAGGCAATTTCTGAATTGCCGGCAGATGCTGCAGAGGATGCGGAATATGATGTGCAGACGGTAAAGGATGCATATAAGGATGTTAGTGAAGATGTTACAAATTACAAAAAAGCGGCAGGAGAGTTGAAGAGTGCTATTGAGAAGCTGCAAGAAGATGTAGATGCATTATCAAAGGCACCGGATATCCTGGATAAAGTGAATTCTTTGCAAAGCGGTGATGCTTTTGGGGAAGGCATTAGTGTACTTTTGGATGTAGTAAGAGAACCTTTAACACAGTTGGCGTCATCACTTGCCAATGTGACAAAAGAAGGTATGCAGCCGGCGATCAATGCATTGGAGGCACAGGTTATAGAATTAGGGAAAATAGACAACAAAACGATCAAGCAGGATTGGACCAACACTACCGTAAAACAGAAGTATGGACCGGTGGCAGCCGGTGAATTAACGGCGGTAGGCGTGTTGAAGGATGCTGTGTCAAATTTTGTTACAGTAATTGATTCCGCAGAAGTGGATATGGGTGTTGACGGTGGCATGGGAGATTTTGTTGACATCTGTACATCCCTCTTTAAAGTACAGGGTATATATGATGAAGCGTTGAGTGCAAATGTAAGTGATGCAAGTATGTATTCCCATGTAGATATGGGTTTGGATGCCAAAGTCACAATGGAATTTGTTGAATCAATTTCCAGTTTTACAAAAGCATGCGAGGATTTTGTTGATAATATCGGGAATGGAATATTAGGATTAGTAGCAGCGGCAAAGGCTGTATATAATCTTGTAAAAGCTGCAGTTACATTTGTGGGCATATTAATTACAACGATATCACAGACTTTGGTAATGCTGATAGATCTGGTAAGTGATATGGTGACAGCCGGAGGCGTCGGTGCTGCAGCAAGGGATTTTTATGACCGTATGATCGTGTATGGATATGGCATATATAATATGCCGAATCGAACTACAGTAGAGGAAAGTGGAATATATGGATATGATTTTGGTGATGTTTATACATTAGGCAGTAAAACCTCAGGTTATGTACGAAAGGGCAGTTCGGAATCCATATCCGAATTGTCAGCAATTAATCCGGATGCTGGAAGTGACAGTATGTTCTTTGGTGCTGAGGGAGAATACTTATTAGCTGGATCCAATTCTGAGAAATATAATCAGGCAATTACCTTTGTGGAGCTGTTTGTATTGCGAGTGCTTTTAGATATGCCGGCGGCATTTACGGATGCGGAATTCCAGGAAATAGCATCTTGTGCGGGACCGTTTTTCTGGGTAGTGGATCTGTTGGGAGGATTAGCTGAAGGATTTACAGACACGCTGATTCTGGCAAATAAGGGAAGTGAACCTCTAATTAAGATGAAGCTGTATTTTACCCCATCAGGGATCAAGAATCTGCTAGAGGATCTTTGGGGAATCCTTGAATTTGATACGAACTTAAAGGATAAAATTGAGGATTTCGCAGATGGTGATGATAAAGACAGCGG
Organism: uncultured Lachnospiraceae bacterium; assembly: GCA_934293375.1. Taxonomy (GTDB): domain Bacteria; phylum Bacillota; class Clostridia; order Lachnospirales; family Lachnospiraceae; genus RGIG6919. Next base: position 45,843 of record CAKQYS010000008.1, read on the forward strand.
CTCGGGAAGCGGCTCAGGTGGATCAGGAAGTGAATCCGGTGGCTCGGGAAGCGGCTCTGGCGGCTCAGGAAGTGAATCCGGTGGTTCGGGAAGCGGCTCAGGTAGTTCAGGAAGTGGCTCCGGTGGCTCGGGAAGCGGCTCTGGCGGCTCAGGAAGTGGGTCCGGTGGTTCAGGCAGCGGATCCGGCGGCTCAGGAAGTGGCTCCGGCGGCTCAGGAAGTGGCTCTGGCGGCTCAGGCAGCGGAACCGGCGATGCAGGTGGTGCAGAGGAATCAGATGACGGTAATGGCTTCTTATCCGTATCGTATACGGAACATCTGCTGTTAATGATATTAATGCGAGTTACAGATGATACTTATATTGAGCGCATTAGAAATATTGTGCAGATGGAAACAGCGACAAACTACAAAGAATATACATTTGATCTGGATGAGGCTTATACATATTTTAAGGCGGATATTACATATAAGATCAATCCGATGCTGCCGGTTGATAATATATCAGATAATACAAAGTTGTTGACATTTACAACAAGTCAATATGTAGGATATTAGGAGGCGTTGTGATGAAAGAGAATCAAACAGACAGAGGTTCCATAACATTAGAGACTGCCATTGCGCTACCTATATTTATTTTTCTGATGCTATTTATATTTGGCCTGCTGTCATTAGTCCGTGCGGAGAATAAAATGACGCATGTATTTGTGCAGGCTTCTAAAAGCTTGGCATTAGATGCATATGCTTTAGAAGCTGTTGATACCAGTGATGTATTTTCTGTTTCGCTGCCGAGTACTGTTTCGGATGTCATAAAGACCATTTGGGTAAAACATGCTGATCAAAAGTTTACATCAGAAAAAAAATGGTATGAAGGCGAAGTAGACACATCTGTGATCAAGACGCGTTTTACAAGCTATATGGCAAATGGAAACAAGGCAGATGCAGAGGATATTTTAAAATCCATTGGTATAGAGAATGGATTGAGTGGTATTACTTTTGAAGCAACGGCTGATGGAGATGATGTTACGATTACGATGAAGTACAATTTGAAATTTTGGCTGGATGGGTTTGGAACAAAGAGTATACCTATAAAGAAAAGTGTAACAGTACGATTATGGAAATAAAATATGAGGCAGGATGGTACAGGATATGAAGAATTTATATAGTGAAAATCAGGGTACAAATACATATTTGGTATATGCGGTAACACAGGATGACGAATTGGACACATTAAGTCTTGGAATGATGACAAACAATTCTATTCCGGGCTTGGCGGAGACAGTATATACACAGATGAATGATCAGAAATATATAAAGTATAATATATCTTCTAAAATATCGGCAAAACAATTCTTACAGGGCGAAGTGACAAGAAAAAGATTGTTAGGTGTATTTGCAAGTGTCATTGATGCGTATTTATCGGCAGAGGATTATATGATTCTGCCGGAGTCGTTAATGTTGGACTTAGATTATATTTATGTTGATGTTTCAACGAACGAGGCGGTAATGATTTGTATGCCATTGCTATCTTCGGATAATACTGGTGTAGATCTGAAGAGTTTCTTCAGAGAAATTATGTTTAATACCAAGTTTGATCAGAGAGAAAATTGTGATTATGTGGCAAGAATTATCAATTATTTGAACGGTTCACCGGTATTTGCGATAGATCAGTTCAAAAAGGTTTTAACAGAGTGCAATGCAGATATAACGCAGAATCAGCCGAATATTGCAAAGCAGGAGATCGCTGCAACACAGCCTGTGATCGTAAATAAGCCGACGCCGTCAGATATGGAGGCACAGAAGCCGGTGCAGCCGACGGTAGCTCCTAACACGGTAATGAGCAATCATCAGGACTCTATGATTCAACCGGTTGTGCATACGAATACAAATGTGAATGTTGCAAAAACAAAACCGCAAGTGGTGAATCCTGCAAAATCTACTAAACAGAATGTAGCACCCCCAACGAATAATGGAAGCAATGCCGGTGCTTCAGATGGTGGGCAGGATATTTCATTATTTTATTTATTGCAGCATTACAATAAGGATAATGCTGCAGCGTATAAGGCGCAGAAGGCCGCAAAGAAAGAGGGAAAGGCATCAACGGATCAGGCGATCCAGACACCTCCAACGCAGAGTAGTCCGGCTCCAAAAGCCAACTTGGGTTTTGCGATTCCGGGTCAGGTACAAATGCCGTCCGGTCAGCCAAAGCAGGCTGCAGCAACAGTGGCACCATCTGCGAATGTTTTGCAGAATGCAGTTCCGGTACAAAACACACAGCCGGCACAGAATCAACCCTCAATTTCCACCAAGCCTGCCAACTTCGGAAACACAACGGTATTGAATACACCGCAATCCAATGCTACCACCGTGCTTGATCCGTCCGTGATACCGGGCATGAGTGCGGTACAGAAGCCGTATTTGATCCGAAAGAAGAATAATGAGACAATCCCGATTGACAAGAATGATTTCCGGCTTGGTAAGGAGCGGAGTTTTGTGGATTATTTTATCGGGGATAATACGGCGATCAGTAGAAGTCATGCGTGTATTGTCTGCCGGGATCATGAATACTATGTAATGGATACGAACTCAACAAATCATACATTTGTAAACGACATTATGATACAGAGTAATGTGGAGACTAAGCTGGAAAGTGGAGCAAAGATCCGGCTGGCAGATGAGGAATTTGAGTTTAAGATGATGTAGGCGAGCGGGGTTCGGAAAACATACGCAAATATGAAATGAGGGCATGAGGATGAATTACATAGTGGCTGCGGCTACCGATATTGGTAATACAAAAGAAACAAATCAGGATTGTTATAGTGTCAAAGTATTTCATACCCCACAGGGAAAAATGACATTTGCAATTCTATGTGATGGTATGGGAGGCCTTGAAAAGGGAGAATTGGCAAGTGCTTCATTGGTACACGCATTTAATAAATGGACGGAGGAAAGACTTCCGGTTTTGTCGAATGCACCGATTCAGGATGCAGATATTAGAAAAGACTGGGTCGATATTGCGACGCAGTATAATGAGAAGATCAAGATGTACGGTAAGAGTTGTGCGATCCATTTAGGCACAACTCTTACTGCTATGTTATTAACAGAAACCAGATATTACATCATAAATGTCGGCGATACACGGGCATATGAGATCAGCAATCATGTAGATGTGATCACAAGTGATCAGACAGTAGTTGCCCGTGAGGTAGCAATGGGAAATCTGACAGAGGAAGAGGCAAAGCTGGATCCAAGACGGAGCGTTTTGCTGCAGTGTGTGGGAGCGTCCGATACGATATATCCTGATATGTTTTATGGTGCGACGAAACAAAATGCGGTGTATATGCTGTGTAGTGATGGATTCCGGCATGAGGTAACAGAACAGGAGATCTATCAATATCTGAATCCGGGTGTGATGACAGAATTTGATGCAATGCAGACGAATATGAAGAGTCTGATAGAGTTGAATAAACAAAGGCAGGAAACAGATAACATTACAGTAGTTACAATAAGAACCTTTTAATGGACCGGAGGATATGAAATGCTTGAAATAGGAAGCCTGATAGACGGAAAGTATAAAATATTAAGTGAAATCGGCCATGGCGGAATGAGTGTAGTGTACATGGCAATTAACGAAAAGGCGAATAAGACATGGGCTATTAAAGAGGTCCGCAAGGATGGCGTGCTGGATTTTGAGGCGGTCAAACAGGGCTTGATCGTTGAGACGGATATGCTTAAGAAATTGAAGCACCCATATTTACCAAGCATTGTCGATGTCATTGAGGATGATCAGGTATTTTTGATCGTAATGGACTACATAGAGGGTAATGCACTCAGTACAACTCTGGAAGAGTATGGCGCTCAGCCACAGGAACAGGTGATCGAATGGGCGAAACAGATTTGTGATGTGCTGGGGTATTTGCATTCAAGGACGCCCGCGATCATATATCGGGATATGAAGCCTGCAAATGTAATGCTGAAGCCGGATGGTAATATTACATTGATCGATTTCGGTACTGCAAGAGAATTTAAGGAACGAAACCTTGCAGATACTACCTGTCTGGGAACAGTAGGATATGCTGCCCCGGAGCAGTTTGGTGGAATGGGACAGACAGATGCCAGAACAGATATATACTGTCTGGGTGCGACCTTATATCATTTGGTGACAGGATGCAATCCGAGTGAGCCGCCATATGAAATGAAGCCGATCCGGGAGATCAATCCGGCATTATCAAGTGGATTAGAGAAGATTATTCTGAAATGTACACAGAGAAATCCGGATGACAGATATCAGTCTGCAGCGGAAGTGATGTATGCTCTGGAACATTTTGAAGAGATAGATGATAAACATAAGAAAAAACAGCAGAGAAAGTTTGCGTTGTTTGCTGCGATGCTGGCACTGTCTGTTGGATGTGTTGGTACAGGACTTGGAATGCGTGTGGCAGCCCAAAAGAAAGCGACAGATACCTATGCTGTGCAGCTGGATGAAGCGAAGCAGACATCGGATTATGATACGAAAGTCAAGATCTATGAAGAGTGTATTGCAATCCCGAATAAAGGGGGAGATGAATCGGCATATTTGGAGCTGATACAGGCATATAAGGATAATGATGCAGTGTTTACTGTGGAGGAGGCGAATCAGCTGGAGAAGCTGATCAAGTCGAATCGGTCAGCCTTAGAAAAGAATATGGATGGATACATTCAGATCTGTTTTGAGACCGGAAAACTGTTCTGGTATTACTATGATTATGGTGAAGGTAATCAGCTGACGCGTGCCAAGAGTGCGCTGGAGTGGTTTCAGCTGGTACTTGCAAATGCACCGGAGGATTATGAGAATCTGGGTATGGCAAAGGTTTATGCGGGTATCGGTGAGTTTTACCGGGATATTCAGACCAGTATTGTGGAGGCGGATGATAAAGGAAAGTATGCACCATTGTTCGCGAATATTCAGGAGTTGATGAATACGGTCGCAACAAATGAGCAGGAGAGTGAAGTCGTTCGTCTGGAGATGCTGGAACTTGCCAGAAGTGCAATGCAGCAGTATGCAACGAAGTTCAAGCTGGACGGCATTACGAAGGATCAGATCATGGATATGTATTCACAGGTGGAAAAGCTATTAAATGCAATTTCGGTTCCGCAGGATGATGCATCGGATCCGCGGACGATTAAGAAACAGGCATCCATGTCATTATTAGAAGATACAAAAAATGCTATCGAATTAGCATATCAGACAAGTGGGGAGGGAGAATAAAATGTCAGTACAAATGTTACAAACAGGCTCCCTGATATGTTTTGGGTTAGCGGCGTTGTTCCTGGTGATTGCCGTCATATTGTTTATCGTGTTTGATGTACCGGCGTTGTTTGGAGAACTTACAGGTGCAACACAGCGCAAGGCAATCGAGGATATCCGGTCACAGAATGAACAGACCGGCAGTCTGAATACAAAGAAAAAACAGAATGCCGATGCTTCCCACAAGAAAAAGCATCAGCCGGCTACGCAGGTCGGAGGAACAGCAAAGTTGTCCACCGCACAGCTGAATGCAGCCTCTTCGGCAACGACGGTTCTGCAGGATGCCAATGCAACAACCGTATTGTCTGATGCAGGCGCAACAACCGTTTTGACAAATGATAACAATGCGACGACAGTGTTGAGCAGTTCCGTTCAGCCGGGCAATATACTGAATCAGGTTTCAGGACATGCACCGAAATTAAGCAGACCGGATAGTGAGACAACCGTGTTGGGATCACAGAATCAGGTAGAAGCACCTGCCTCGGAAGAGGGATTTGGTGAGGAGATTTCGTTTGAGTTTGCAAGCAGCATGGAGATCATAGAATAGGAGATGATGTGGATGAGGAGTAAATGGAAGAGAATATTTGCAAGTGTAATCACATTCGTTCTTGTAATTGGAATGGGTTTCGGAATCCCGGTAAAGGCTGAGCAGATCAATGATGATTGGTACACAAATGGACAGTTCACATGGATGTTCAATTATTATGGAAAATTGTGCTTATATATGGCTGATGTGTTGGAGGATCAGCTAACATACCGATATGGAGAGACACTTGTCATTCCGAGCATGGTGGATGGACATAGTGTAGATTATATAGGATCATTTTCTATGCACAACGAGATCAAGAAGGTTATCATTGAGAATGGGATAACAAGAATAGGGAGCAACGCATTCGAAGATCTGAATGAATTGACGGATATAACGATCCCGATGAGTGTAAAGGAAATTGGAGAGTATGCGTTTCAAAATTGTGGGTTTACAACATTATATATTCCATCTTCTGTAACTACACTGGAATATCTAGGAGAGATTCCAAATTTAAAAACATTATATTATCCAAGTGCCTGTATTCCTTCTCAATCATATGCTGCTTTGGTCGGAGGCGATAATGCCAGTGAGATATCATATGTGATCAATGAAGATGACACAGTGTCATTAACGATGCAGCAGTCGAGTTTTAATGATTATTGTAATCAGGTTCCTTTTTCTATTCCGGAAACGGTGGGAGGACATACAGTTGCATCCTTTCAAATATCTGATGGAGTCGGGTTTAAGCCTCAGATTACCTGCGACAGACACAAGCCGGATCAGTGGTATTATGACGAGAACAAGCATTGGTTCACGAAATGTTCGGTATGTGGAAATGAAGTGAAGGGTGAGGCACATACCTATGAGGCATCAAATCCGAATAATGCCTGTGACTGCGGTTACATTCCATTTACCTACACTCCGTCACAGCAGGATTGTACAACAGAGTATGGCAATACAGCCGGTACTACGCTTTCCGTTGCAGTGAAACCTACATTAGGCAATGAAAATATTACATATCAGTGGTATGAGAATGATGCAGCGATTGCAGGTGCAAATCAGGCATCCTATACGGTGCCGGCAGGAAAGAAAGTAGGAGCATACACCTATTACTGCAAAATGAGCTGCGGCGGATATGAAGTGACAGGCGAAAAAAGTACAGTTACAGTGGTTAAGAAAAAAATAACCGTAACAGCAGATTCTAAAAAGAAATATGCAGGCGAAGCCAATCCGGCACTGACATATACCGTTCCGGCAGGGGCTTTGGCTGCGGGAGATACTACGACAGACTGGCAGGCCGTGCTTGCAACGACAGCAACGCAGAATTCTCCGGCAGGCACCTACCCGATCACAGGAACGATCACTGCGTCACAGTATGATATTACTGTGACACCGGGAACGCTCACAGTGGAAGCAAAGAAAACGGATGATACCTCATCAACAGGCCAGAGTGGTGGAAATGGATCTGATACGGAAACCTATGTCAATCCGGACAAAGTGACACCAAAGAAAGGTCAGTGTTTCAAAAAAGGAAATGCAGTCTATAAGGTGACAAAGACCGGCAAGAATGCAACCGTAACATTTTTGCGGCCAATCAAGAAAAAAACATCATTATCCATCCCGGCAACAGTGAAAGCCGGAAAGGTAACCTATAAAGTAACCGCGGTTGCGAAGTATGCCTGCAAGAAGAATACGAAATTAAAAAAGCTTACGATCGGAAAAAATGTAACAAGTATTGGTAAGCAGGCATTTTACGGATGTAAGAATCTAAAGTCGATCACAGTCAAGACAACGAAGCTGAATAAAAATAAGGTCGGCAAGCAGGTATTTAAGGGGATATCGAAACAGGCAGTGGTTAAGATGCCAAAGAAGAAATTTGGACCGTATAAAAAATTGTTAGATATTAAGTAAGGAGATTTCGTTTGAGTATGCAAGCAGCATGGAGATCATAGAATAGGAGATGATGTGGATGAGGAGTAAATGGAAGAGAATTTTTGCAAGTGTGTTAGCTGTAATTATGCTTATTGTGATATGTGTGCCTGATAGGTTATATGCTGCGGAAGAATCAGAATATCCATGGGAATGGATTGGTAATGAGAATTATGGCTGTGTCAGATATGAAAATCTGACATATGCATTTTATGAGGGCCGAAGGGCATTTGAAGTGTCTTGGTATGAAGGTTATAGTAATAATTTAATGGAGCATGTGGTTATTCCAAGTAATATATATGGATATTCTGTATTCCGTATCGGGTATCATGCGTTTGAAAATTGTACAAATGTGAAAAGTATAGTAATTCCTAATAGCGTTACAGAGATAAATAATCTTGCTTTTGAGGGCTGTACAGGTCTAAGCAGTGTGATAGTGCCTCCAAGTGTTACTAAGATATATGGTTCTCCATTTAGGGATTGTGTGAACCTGCAAACTATATATTATCCGGATAATGTTATACCAGAGTCAGCAATACTAACAGATAATACTAATATTTCATATACGATCAACGAGGATAACACAGTATCATTAACTGTGCGTTCTGTGAATTGGAGCGATCATAAAACAATTCGTGTATCCGCACCGGAAACACTCTTAGGATTGCCGGTTTCTTCTATTACAGCGGATGCAAGTAGTCTGATGCCTGCAGAGAATCTGACATGTGATAGACACAAGCCGGATCAGTGGTATTATGACGAGAACAAGCATTGGTTCACGAAATGTTCGGTATGTGGAAATGAAGTGAAGGGTGAGGCACATACCTATGAGGCATCAAATCCGAATAATGCCTGTGACTGCGGTTACATTCCATTTACCTACACTCCGTCACAGCAGGATTGTACAACAGAGTATGGCAATACAGCCGGTACTACGCTTTCCGTTGCAGTGAAACCTACATTAGGCAATGAAAATATTACATATCAGTGGTATGAGAATGATGCAGCGATTGCAGGTGCAAATCAGGCATCCTATACGGTGCCGGCAGGAAAGAAAGTAGGAGCATACACCTATTACTGCAAAATGAGCTGCGGCGGATATGAAGTGACAGGCGAAAAAAGTACAGTTACAGTGGTTAAGAAAAAAATAACCGTAACAGCAGATTCTAAAAAGAAATATGCAGGCGAAGCCAATCCGGCACTGACATATACCGTTCCGGCAGGGGCTTTGGCTGCGGGAGATACTACGACAGACTGGCAGGCCGTGCTTGCAACGACAGCAACGCAGAATTCTCCGGCAGGCACCTACCCGATCACAGGAACGATCACTGCGTCACAGTATGATATTACTGTGACACCGGGAACGCTCACAGTGGAAGCAAAGAAAACGGATGATACCTCATCAACAGGCCAGAGTGGTGGAAATGGATCTGATACGGAAACCTATGTCAATCCGGACAAAGTGACACCAAAGAAAGGTCAGTGTTTCAAAAAAGGAAATGCAGTCTATAAGGTGACAAAGACCGGCAAGAATGCAACCGTAACATTTTTGCGGCCAATCAAGAAAAAGACATCTTTATCCATCCCGGCAACAGTGAAAGCCGGAAAGGTAACCTATAAAGTAACCGCAGTTGCAAAGTATGCCTGCAAGAAGAATACGAAATTAAAAAAGCTTACGATTGGAAAAAATGTAACAAGCATTGGCAAGCAGGCATTTTACGGATGCAAGAATCTAAAGTCGATCACAGTCAAGACAACAAAGCTTAGTAAAAAGAAGGTCGGCAGGCAGGTATTTAAGGGGATATCGAAACAGGCAGTGGTTAAGATGCCAAAGAAGAAATTTGGACCGTATAAAGTTGTGTTTCGGGCAGCAGATGTACCGAAGACATCGCGATATATAGCACAAAAATAGATTCAATGATCATAAGAGGAGTGATATGATGAAACGAAAGTTTAAAAAAAATATGAGGCGAATATGGGCAATCTGGATGGTGCTTATGATGCTTGTCAGCATATTGTCTGATTCAGGGATAGTCTATGCAGACAATGCACCTTCTGTTACGGAGCCTCAATTTATTGTAATGGTTCAACATGGAAGCACAAGAGTTAAAGATGCTGTTGTGAGTTATACGGTTGAAGAAACAAAATGGGTGACAAATGCTGCTGAATCTGGTGGGGGGCATTCGGTTACCGAGGTGGTTGCAAATGAAGATGTAAATACTGATGAAAACGGAAAGGCTGAATTGAAGGCTCTGAAAGCTCTGGAACTGGAAGACACAGGAGCATATACAATAAAGGGCACTGTTGTTAAGAGTGGTTTTTATGATTATAAAATTCCGGAAACAGCGATCGATGCAAAAGGCTTGAGTATTGCGGTTTCGTTGGAAAAAGCATATACAGTGAAAGTTACGAATAAGAAAACGCAAAAGACCATTGCAAATGCAACGGTTCAGTGGTCATTGTATACAAAAGGTTCAGATAATACTAAGCAGTATGTGACAGGCAAGCAGGATAAGATTGCTCAGACTGATGAAAATGGAATTGCAACATTGCAAGATTTGACACAAACAGATCTTAGTGATGGTGTGCATGTTGAGATGTCGGCAATGTGTGAGCCGGAATATACCGCAACAGACCCAGTAACTGTTAAGTTTGATAATCAGTGTGCATTGATCGAAATGCAAAGAAAAGTGGTTGATCTTACCGTAGAATCAGCTACGGAAGGTAATAGGGATAATTTTACCGTGTTGGTGGATAATGAAAATGTTCCACAATATGTTGCCAAGGATGGGAACACAGCATTGTCTATTAAGCCTAAAGATGGTTATGTGATTACTTCTGTCACGATTAATGGTAAGGAACAGCTTGGACCCGCACAACGGGATGTTGGTATAAAATCATGTGGGTGTACAATTGAAGAGTCACAAAAACAGCAAGCTCAAGCTATTATTGTGAAAGTTAAGGTTGAAGCTGCATGTAAGATAACAGTTCAATATAATGACGCCAAAGGAACGGTTTCAACAAATGCACTTGGTAAAGAGGAAGAGATTGATGTAATTAAGAAGGATGGCAACCTGATAGTTACAGCAAAACCAAAGGAAGGGTATAGATTGACCAGTGTAAAGCTGGATGGGATTGAACAGGTTGCTCCTGCTGATGCAGGAAAAAATGGTAATAACTGGGATAAACACCTTACAGTTGAAAATATTACCAAGGATGTAACATTAAAATTTGAGTTCCTGCCGAATATTTATCAGGTGTCTGTTAAGACCAATGGTCAGGATGCACAGTGTGATTGGTATTTTAAAGGTTTGAATTCTAAGAAAAATTATATGGGCGAGTATGGTACGAATGCTACATTGTATTTCACAAAAAGTATGAATGTGATGGTTTCACAGGTGCTGGTGAATGGTTCACCCGTAAAATCACATCAAGATTCACAAGATGGTAATTTATTTGAACTGTCAATTCCTATAAAAGAGGAAACAAAGGTAGATATTGTATATACGCCGGTAACAATTATTGCACCGGATGAGAGTAACCCATTGGAAAAAAAGGATGCCTATAGTATTGATTTAGATCCTGCACCTGTAAGAACAATGGTAAAAGATGGAAGAACAATTTACATATTGTCTAATAACGCAGTTGCGAAGGTGAATGCAATGGGGGGTTATAGGGGAGTGTCTTTGAACGAGGGATCTCAATACGATCGCGATAAACATGTATATATTGTTGATGAGGATCACATTGAAAAGGTTATAAGTGCAATTAATCTGTTTATAGATTCTAAAACACTTGATAGAGTCATGCCATTAAATCTAGGTTTCCTTGTGGATAAAGAGGCTCCGGAAATTGGTCTGCAGATTGATGCCAGTCAATTGAGTAACAGTGAAAAGAACCTATATAGTAAAGATGTAACAGTGGATGTCTCTGTGAATGAGAAAATCTTAGGTGAGATTCTAAAGACCTATTCCGGCATCAAAACCGTCAAATACTGGATCACAGTAGGAAATGAACCACAGACGGAAGAAAATGCAAAGATTTTATATTCCTGTGCGGATAATGAGCTGAAGGGATCTCTGGCAGACAAGATCGTGGTCAAGGCATCGGAGTTTAACTGTGATGATATTAAGGTTACGGTGGTAGCAGAGGATTTTGCAGGAAATGTATCACGGCCGGAAACCAGGACACTTAATATTGATGCGTCTGCACCACAAGTATCACTGACTTATGATAACAATGATAATTATAAAGATTCAAAATATTTTAATAAGCCAAGAACAGCGACACTTGTAATTAAAGAAAGATCCGATTTTGATCTGGATGCTGCCAAGGGCGCGATCAAGATTGAGGCAAAGGATATAAAAGGAAATGCTGTCGAAGGTGCATATGCGATCAGTGACTGGACAGTAGCTAAGAATGTACAGAACGATAATGATACCACTTACACAGCAAAGATTTCATTCAATGAAGATGCGAACTATAAGCTGAGCATGCAATTTACGGATGCTGCAGGAAATCTAAATGATGAGATTGATACAGGTAAGTCTGTTGCACCATACGAATTTACGGTTGATACAACAGCACCATCCGCAGAAGTAAAGGCTAAGTCATCTGAGGGCAGAGCGTCCAAGTGGGAAGGGTTGGTTACAGATGCCAGATTTTCCTACTTCTCTAAGAAGGGAATTACCATTTCCGGAACTGCTACGGATCTGACATCACCGATTTTATCGACAGAGTATTACAAGCAGACCAGAAAGACCGGTGAAGCAGCCCTGAAGGCAATGACGGTGGCAGAACTGAATGCAATCAAGGGTTGGAAGAAACTGGAAGAATTCTCTGTCACATCTGATGAAGAGTTTATTGTGTATATCAAGGCTTTGGATGCAGCAGGAAACTGTACATATATCAGTACAGATGGCTTGATCGTGGATAAAAATTCTCCGAGAAAGGAGACACTGGCTCCAAAGGTGACAGCAAAACCTGCACAGCCGGTAAATGGATTCTACAGTAAAGATGTAGTTGTCAACCTGAAGGTTGAAGATCCGGATGTCAATGGTGCTTATACTGGGTTAAAAGAGGTTACCTATAAGGTATACAACATGTCGGAAAGTGATAAGACACCAACACAGCAGGGTACATTGTATTCTTATGATGGCAAGAAAACAGCTAAAACAGATCTGATAAAGGATTATGCAGGTAAGATTACGATTGACAGTACGAAGAACAATAGCAATCATGTCAAAGTTGTAATCTACGCAGAGGATAATGCCGGTAACGGACAGACTGAGGAGTTAAAACTGAAAATTGATACAACAGCACCAACGGTAGATATCAGATATGCCAACAATGATGAAGCATCAGATAAGTATTTCAATGCAGACCGTACGGCTACCATTACAGTAACAGAGCGTAATTTTGATAAGAAAGATATGGACATTGAAATAACGAACTCTGACGGAAAGGCTCCGACAGTATCGGCATGGACAAAGAAGAAGGGTGCAGGAAACGGCGATGATACAAAGTGGGTTGCAACTGTGAAATATGAAAAGGATGGCGATTATACCTTTGATATTCACTACAAGGATCGTGCGGGAAATAAGGCGAAGATCAATTATGCAGAAGACACGGTTGCGGCTAAGGAGTTTACGATTGATAAGACGAATCCAAAGATTGAAGTATCGTATGACAGTAACAATGCACATAATGGCGAATACTACAATACTGCAAGACGCGCGACAGTAACGATTACAGAGCATAATTTTGATCCGGAAAGAGTGGATGCCGGTATCACAGCGGTTGAGAACGGTCAGAATGTTGGCGCACCGGAGATCAGTGGTTGGACCAACAACGGAGATGTACATACAGCAACCATTAGTTATGCAAAGGATGCGAAGTACACATTTAATATTTCTGCGATCGATATGGCTGGAAATGAAGCAGAGAACTTTGCAGAGCAGTCATTCTATGTAGATCAGACAGAACCTGTATTAGAGATCAACGGTGTAGAGGATTTGTCAGCGAACGCAGGAGATGTGATTCCTGTTGTCACATATTCAGATGATAACTTTGATGCAAATGCATTAAATATCAAGCTGACAGGTGCAAATCGTAAAGAGGTACAGTTAGACGGAAGCTACGCAAATACTGCTACAGGCGGAACCTTTACATTTAAGAATTTTGCCAAGACACAGGATGTAGATGATATTTATACATTGTCCGCAACTATGACAGATAAGGCTGGAAATGAGGTATCAAAGGAGATTACCTTCTCTGTAAACCGATTTGGTTCCACCTATGACTTTAATGATCAGACCGATTCCATGAATGGGAACTTCGTGCAGGCTGCAGATGATGTTGTGGTAGTGGAAACGAATCCGACACCGTTATCTGACATTAAAGTGACACTGTTTCAGAATAATGAGACCACGGTCTTAGCAGAGGGAACAGACTATGATCTGAGTACAACGGGTGGTAATGGACAGTGGTATCATTATACCTACACCGTTCATAAATCCGTATTTGAAAAGGATGGCGTATACAAGCTTGTATTACATTCTAAGGATGGTGCAGAGAACATATCTGAGAATATTTTAGAGAGTAAGGATGCGGAGATCAGCTTTGGTGTGGATAAGACGGCACCGAATATCGTGGTTGCAAATCTGGAATCCAAGAAGACATATGCCGTAGATAACATGACCGTGATTATGTCAGCAAATGATAACTTAAAGCTGACGGATGTTACTGTATATCTGGATGACAAGATGGAGAAGGAATGGAAGGATTCTGCTCTGGAAGAAATGATTGATCAGGACGGAGAGCTGCAATTTGATATTCCCGGCACATCAAACAAAGCACATACAGTAAAGATTGTATGTCATGATGCTGCAGGAAATGAGGCAGTACAGGAGATTACAGGATTTTATGTAACAACCAATATCTGGGTTCGATACTTCAATAATAAGCCATTGTTCTATGGTTCAATTTGTGGAGTCATCGTGGTATTAGGTGCCGGTGTATTCTTCGTACTGAGAAGACGCAAGAAAGTAACAAAATAAGGCTCATTAAAAGCGGTCTTCGAATAACAGAAGATCGCTTTTATTTTTTAAATCGCATTAAAAACAGGATTGTATGAGACATATTACGATGTTACAATGAGAGGACATAGGAGATGAAATTATATAAGAAGATAATAGCAGGATTGCTGACAGTATCATTGCTCGCCTGCATTAACTGGAATTATCTAGGAAATCTGTGGGGGTTGACATGGGACGCTGCCATGGGATTGGTGTCAGGGGAGACGGTATCAACCACGGCATTACAGTCGGAATTAGATAGTTTGTCTTTGGGTAAACTCCTGAAATTTAATATAGACGGTTTCAGTCCAGATGATAATGTTACAACAGAAGATGTGGTGCTGGATGATACCACAGAGGAGTTTGATGCCGATACAACGGAAGACAAGAGTGGCTCTTGGTCATGGATGGATTTGGACGACTTGCCACAAAATGTACAAAATGCGTATAAAAAATATGATGAAGCTGGATGGCAAGGAAATGTGTCAGGGCAGACGCCAGGAACAAAAGCAGGGAAGACATATTATAATATGGATGGAAAACTTCCGACAGGAGATACAAATGGAAATCCTATAACATATAAAGAGTTTGATGTGAATAATAAGCAACCAGGACAGAATAGAGATGGAGAAAGGTTCGTTACTGGTTCGGATGGTTCTATTTACTACACAGATAGTCACTATGGAGAAGGAGATAGTCTCAATGGCTTACCTGCATTTGTAAGGATAAGGTGAAAATGTAATGAAAAATAAAATTATACATATGAATCAAGCTGATTTTGTAGAAGTAAATAGACAGATATACCGGAATGGGGATGTTTTTTGTGTGGAAATCAATGGAACAGAGTGCAAGCATTTATCTGAGTATTTAAGCGATATTTCAGGTAAATTACAGTTTCCTACAGAGGCAAAAAGTTTTGATGTCTATGATGACTGGATGACAGATTTATCATGGTTAGACAAAGACAACATTATTATTATTGTATATCATTATGCGGATTTTCTAAGACAAGATTTACTAGCAAAAAGGAAAATCATAGAGAATTTTGAACAATCCATTTTGCCTTGGTGGGAAGTTGAGGTTTGTAATTGTGTTATAGATGGAAAAACAAAATCCTTCCTTGTATATCTGTTGGATTAATGAAATATATTTTAACAGAGATGCTGATGGAAGCTATATTAGGAGACCATATTATGGATGAAATGATGAAGGCAATTCATGTATATCCCAATGGGACAATTCTACAAGTAGAATATGAAAACGGAAAGACAATATTGGAAGGCAGAATTGATACTGTGTTTGAAAGTTGTAATTGCTTGGAGGAGGATGATCCCAATTATAAAGAATACTATGCATGTGCATTCCGAATTGATAGGATTCTCTGGAATGCAGGAAATAACATGTATACGGTAGGGCGTCTGATAGAGATATCTATTGATTATGAGCCAACAAGGATTTTGCATGACGGAAGCGTTATTTGGAAAAAGACTTGCATATAAAAAGGAATAGGAGACGATACAGACAAATGACTACATATGTGATTGATAAACTGTATATGCTAACAATGGAGCATGGAGAGAGGCGGCATGCTACTTATGCAGCAAATGAGATTCATGATGCACTTTTTGATGAGATCTTGGAAGCACTACAAAACGAGAAATTATATAGACTTGAAATGGAAATCTCACAGGAAGATAAATCTATGAGTGTGTTTTATGAATCGGGTCGGTTTCACATTGGTGTGGTAGATCTGTACAACGATACCAATTATTACTATAACAATGGATCCGGTGATACAACCCTGCTGGATGTGGATGGAGAGATGTTTGAGACCAGAATGGTCGGGACGGACAGGAACCTTCTTTGGAAGGCAATTCGTGAATTTGCACAGCAGGGAACTCTGTCTGCGGAAATTGCGTGGATTGTAGATTAAATGGGAATCATGACGCAGATAAATGGAGAGAATGAATGCAGAACAAATGGAAAAGAGTATGGAAGACGATTTTGATCACTATCTTAATAGGGTTTTCTCTGATAGTTGTATGGCATTTAACGAAGGACAAAGATATACAGGAACAAAACAATACAAATGATCCATCCCCGGTTGTTGGTTTTGCGTCATGTGAGGAGGTAGAGTCTATTTCGGAAGAAGAGATATCTGCAATTGTGAACAGTGATGATAGGACAACAGATTATATTCATGATCTGGCATATGAACAGAATCTTTACGGAGTAGATCTGTATGGCGCAGGAACAGAGCAGGCAGAACAGTTTCGATATACCTGCATAATGCTTCCGGATGGAACCGGGGTGAAACAAAAAATATCAGACAGGCAGCTTAGACAGCTGGCAGATGCATGGAATGATACAATTGCCGGAGCAGATAAAGATGCACAATATATATATTGCGGCGAAACCGATACCTATTTGGAATACAGTGTCCGCTATCAGGATAACAGGTTGTACTATGACGATTATGAAAACGGTATTGGTACATTGAAAGCGTATCGGATGATTTATCCGAAGAACATCGTTTTATTAGATCAGAGTGATTCCATCGTGTCTTATTTTTTGGGGGAATTAACATTGGAGCGTACTAAGGCGAGTCTGGATATACAATTGGCATTATCGGATTCCATTGTACTGTATCGGGAATATAGAGAGGCAAATACAGTCTTTGAGTGCGTGTATTATGATATTGTGCAGGATGATATACAGACATTTGCGCCGGTCGATTCTCCGACAACATATGCCCGGTTAAATAAGAACACAATTACAATTGATAAGGAAACGCATGAAATGCATACATCATTTGAATGTATTAAAACAGTGAATGAATGAGGTATAGGGAATGCGTATATTTCGAAGTTTGGTCACATTTACTAAAAAATGGATTCCCAATTTACAATATTGACGGAAAAAAGGTTTGAAATGAGAGTTTTGAGCCTTTTTTTCGTGTAAAATCGGTATGAAAAATATTTTAACCTTGTAAATTTTGATAAAAAAAAAGAAAAAATAACTAAGTTTTTGTGAATGTGCATAAAAAGCATTTCCATTTTCAGAAAAAGGTGATATAATGAATTATATCGTGCAAAGAAGGGGTGACACTATGATAAAAAAAGAAATGATAGCCATGCTGTTAGCGGGCGGACAGGGAAGCCGATTGGGAGTTTTGACATCAAGACTTGCGAAGCCGGCAGTTGCGTTTGGCGGTAAATATAAGATTATCGATTTCCCTCTCAGTAACTGTATTAATTCTGGTGTTGATACAGTTGGTGTACTGACACAGTACAGACCATTGAGACTGAACCAGCATATCGGAATTGGTATTCCGTGGGATTTGGATCGTAGTATCGGAGGTGTTACGGTATTACCTCCATATGAGAAGAGCACCAGCAGTTCATGGTACACAGGTACTGCGAATGCGATCTACCAGAATCTGGAGTTTATTGACTACTATAATCCTGATTATGTGTTGATCCTTTCAGGTGATCATATTTATAAGATGGATTACGAAGTGATGTTGGATTTCCACAAGTCAAGCCATGCAGATGTGACCTTGGCTACCTATCAGGTGCCGATGGAAGAGGCCAGCCGTTTCGGTGTTGTGATCACTGATGATGACGGTATCATTCAGGAGTTTGAGGAGAAGCCGGAGCATCCAAGAAGCAACAAGGCTTCTATGGGTATTTACATCTTCAACTGGAAGGTATTGAAGAATGCACTTCAGGTAATGAAGGATGTTCCATCTTGTGACTTCGGTAAGCATATCATCCCATATTGCCATGAACAGGGCAATAGAATCTGTGCATACGATTATAAGGGATATTGGAAGGATGTAGGTACATTAGGTTCATATTGGGAGGCCAATATGGAGCTGGTTGATATCATTCCTGAGTTTAACTTATACGAGGAATTCTGGAGAATCTACACGAAGTCAGATACTCTGCCACCACAGTACATAGCGGATGCTTCGAAGGTTACGAAGTGTATCGTAGGTGAGGGTACAGAGATTTATGGTGAGGTTGATCATTCCGTGATCGGATCAGCGGTTACGATCGGTGAAGGGGCAGTGATCAAGGATTCTATCATCATGAATGGAACAGTGATCGGTGCCGGAGCAGTGATCGAGAAGGCGATTATCGCTGAGAACTGTGTGATCGGTGAGAATGTAGAGCTTGGTGTCGGAGAAGAAGCTCCGAACGATGTTGCACCGCATATTTATGCATTTGGTCTGGTTACGATCGGTGAGAATTCAGTGATCCCGGATGGTGTTAAGGTTGGAAAGAATACAGCTATCTTTGGAGAGACGGATGCATCAGAGTATCCGGACGGACTGTTAAAGAGTGGCTCAAGTTTAATAAAGGTAGGTGATCTGGCATGAGAGCAATAGGTATTATTTTAGCAGGTGGTAACAGCAATAGAATGGGTGAGCTATCTGCCAAGAGAGCGGTTGCAGCAATGCCTGTTACCGGTAGCTATAGAGCGATTGATTTCAGCTTAAGTAACATGACGAATTCCCACATTCAGAAGGTGGCTGTATTTACACAGTACAATTCCCGCTCTCTGAATGAGCATCTGAATTCATCGAAGTGGTGGGATTTCGGTAGAAAGCAGGGAGGTCTGTATGTATTTACACCTACGATCACTGCTTCTAACAGCTATTGGTATAGAGGTACAGCAGATGCCCTGTATCAGAACATTAATTTCCTGAAGAACAGCCATGAGCCATATGTTGTAATTGCATCCGGTGATGGTATTTATAAGCTGGATTACAACAAGGTATTGGAGGAGCATATCGCAAAGGGTGCAGATATCACTGTAGTATGTAAGGATATCGAGCCGGGCGAGGATGATATCAGCCGTTTCGGTGTCGTGAAGATGGATGAGGACGGACAGATCCTTGATTTCGAGGAGAAGCCATTGGTTGCTGAGACGAATACAGCATCCATTGGTGTATATGTGATCCGACGCAGACAGCTGATCGAGCTGCTCGAGGCATGTGCGAAGGAAGGCAGAAGTGATTTCGTTAAGGATATTCTCGTTCGTTACAAGAATGTCAAGAAGATTTACGGATACAAGATGGATACCTATTGGAGAAATATTGGTACGATCGAATCGTATTATCAGACCAATATGGACTTTTTGAAGAAGGATGTCAGAGATTACTTCTTCAGAACCCATCCGGATGTATATTCGAAGGTAGATGATCTTCCGCCGGCGAAGTATAATGGGGATGCCATTGTGAACAACAGCTTGATCTCAAGTGGATGTATCATCAATGGTACGGTTGAGAATTCCGTATTGTTTAAGAAGGTATATGTAGGAAATAATTGCGTCATTAAGAATTCTATCATTCTGAATGATGTGCATATTGGGGATAATTCTTACATTGAGAATTGTATTGTTGAGAGCCGTGATACGCTTCGTGCGAATACAATTCATTCTGCAGAACCGGGACAGATTAAGATTGTAGTTGAGAAGAATTTCCGCTACGCATTATAGAACCGACAGCAGATGAGGAAATAAATTTACTGCATAATGCATAAGTGATAAGGGGGGTATACAATGCAGATTACAGATGTCAGAGTCCGTAAGGTGACCAAAGAAGGTAAGATGAAGGCAGTTGTCTCTATTACGATTGATGATGAATTCGTAGTACATGATATTAAGGTGATTGAGGGTGAGAAGGGATTGTTCATCGCAATGCCGAGCCGCAAGGCCGGAGATGGTGAGTATCGGGATATCGCACACCCGATCAATTCATCCACCAGAGAGAATATTCAGCGACTGATTTTAGAGCGTTATGAGCAGGCACTGCTCGAGACACCGGAAGAAGAATAGTCGGGGGATAGCAGTAAGAACTCCTTTTCAGATGATTGTATGATCATTTGAAGGGGAGTTTTTTATATGCGTAGGATTGTTATAAAAATGAAAAGAATTGTGCATGAATAATTTGTCAATTTCTATTAAGTTGAGTAGTAATAATAAGAAGGAGGCGTCCGTGATGCGTGAGAAAATGTCAATAATATTGAGAAGTCTGAATGGGACAAAATCCCTGACAGAGGGCAAACCTATGAAATTGATTCTGGGATTTGGACTGCCCCTTCTGTTTGGGCTGATCTTCCAGCAGTTCTATAATATGGTGGATACGATCATTGTGGGGCAGAAGCTTGGCATGAATGCATTGGCAGCAGTTGGATCAACGGGATCGATCAATTTTATGATCGTAGGCTTCTGTATTGGTATTTGTAATGGATTTGCAATTCCGGTTGCACAGTGTTTTGGCGCGAAGGATTACAAAAATTTAAAGAAATATATTACGAATAGTGCATGGATGTCTCTGATCTTTTCTGTGGTGATCACAGCCGTAGTAGGAGTGCTGACACATCAGATTCTTGTCTGGATGCATACGCCGGCGGCAATCATGCAGGATGCGTATACCTATATTTTTATTGTATTTATGGGGATTCCGGCGATCTTTTTGTATAATGTGACATCGGGAATCTTAAGATCTATGGGCGACAGTGTGACACCGCTTTTGTTCCTGATTTTTTCATCCTTGCTGAATATTATCCTGGATCTGATCATGGTGCCGATGATCGGGGTGGCTGGGGCTGCGATCGCTACCATCACATCACAGGGTATTTCCGGTGTTATATGTCTGATCTATATGATCCGAAAGTTTGGATTTCTGAAATTTGAACGGGAGGACTGGACATTCAGCAGAAGGCATGCCTTGAAATTGTGTGGTATGGGTGTTCCGATGGGACTGCAGTATTCTATTACAGCGATCGGCAGTGTCATTTTGCAGACTGCTGTCAATTCTCTGGGAGAGACCGTGGTAGCGGCAGTGTCTGCGGGATCCAAGATCGGAATGTTTGCATGTTGTCCGTTTGATGCAATGGGTTCCACCATGGCAACCTATGGTGGGCAGAATGTAGGTGCCGGCAGACTTGATCGTGTGGATCAGGGTCTGAAGGATTGTTTGAAATTGGGCATCGGCTATGCGTTGATCGCATTTGTCTTTATGCTGGTATTTGGGAAGAGCCTGACATTGTTGTTTGTCAGTCCGAGCGAACCGCATATTACAGAATTGATGGATCTGACATATCGTTATCTGATCGGCAATTCTGCATTCTATATTCCACTCGCATTTGTCAATATCGTGCGGTTTATGATTCAGGGACTGGGATATTCGACTTTTGCAGTATTGGCGGGTGTGTGTGAAATGGTTGCAAGAGGTCTGGCCGGATTTGTACTGGTGCCGATCTTTGGTTATATCTTTGTGGCATTGGGTAGTCCACTGGCCTGGGTATTTGCAGATGCATTTTTGATACCGGCATACTTCTATGTCATGCGCCGGTTGCGAAGAAAGCTGCAGCCGGAGGCTGTATAGGGATCTCGAAAGAGGTCCCTTTTATTTTTGGAAAACATGCCTTTTTGCTTTTTTATATGGTTATTTATAACATTGTTTGTTATACTAATTATGTATGCGGTTTTATACTGCAGGGATACCGCGTAGTGCTGATAGGGTATATGATAATAGCTGAGCAATCAATAAAGTGGAGGATATAGTATGTTAAAAACAGTTATTTTAGCAGCAGGAAAAGGAACGAGAATGGAATCAGATCTGCCAAAGGTAGTGCATGAGGCAAATGATAAGATGATGGTAGCGAGCGTGATAGATGCGGCTGCAGCGG
Source organism: uncultured Lachnospiraceae bacterium (assembly GCA_934293375.1). Lineage (GTDB taxonomy): Bacteria > Bacillota > Clostridia > Lachnospirales > Lachnospiraceae > RGIG6919. The sequence continues at coordinate 68,362 of CAKQYS010000008.1, forward strand.
CAGGTGCAACGGATGTGTGTCTGGTGGTAGGGCATCAGGCAGAGCTGGTGAAGGAGCGCGTAGAAGAGGTGTATGCCAGAGAGCAGAATATCCGGATCTCATTTGCACTGCAGACGGAACAGCTCGGAACGGGGCATGCGGTGAAGTGTGCCAGAGATTTCATCGGTGATGAAGGGGATGTATTGGTACTGTGTGGCGATACTCCGCTTATTCAGAGTAAGACATTGGATATGCTGGTGCAGACACATCGCAGAGAGGGCAATGCAGCGACTGTGTTGTCTGCGGTACTGCCGGATGCAACAGGCTATGGGAGAATTATCCGGGATGAGGATGGTACATTTGCCAGAATCGTGGAACAGAAAGATGCCACGATAGAGGAACAGAAGGTCAGAGAGATCAATTCCGGTATGTATGTATTTGCGGCGGATGCACTTGGTGAGAGTCTTGATATGCTGACAAATGACAATGCACAGGGGGAATATTATCTGACGGATACCCTGGAACTGATCAAGACCAGGATCGGCAGACGGGTGAATGCAGTTGTGACGGAAAATCTGGATGACATCCGTGGTGTGAATACGAAGGCCCAGCTAAAAGAAGCAGATGAGATCCTGCGGGCCAGGGCGAATCAATAGAAAGGGCGAAGAAAAATGAAGTTGATTGTAGGATTAGGAAATCCGACAGCACAATATAATGGAACAAGGCATAATGTTGGATTTTCGGTGATAGATGAGCTGGCAGAGAAATATAATATCAGTATGGATGGTAAGAAACATAAGGCAATCTACGGTAAAGGGGTGATCGAGGGTCAGAAGGTGATTCTTGCAATGCCACAGACCTATATGAATCTCAGTGGAGAGAGTGTTCGTGAATTATGTGATTATTATAAGGTGGATCCGGAGGATGTGATCGTGATCTATGACGATATCAATCTGGATGTTGGTAAGCTCAGGATCCGTAAGAAAGGAAGTGCCGGCGGACATAATGGGATGAAGAATATTATCAAGTATCTGGGAACAGAAGGATTTCCGCGGGTGCGGGTTGGTGTCGGAGAGAAGCCGAAGTATATGGATCTTGCTGATTATGTATTGTCCAGGTTCAATAAAGATGAACTGGATGACATCCGGGAAGGCTGTACGAATGCATGCCGAGCTGTTGCAATGATTTTGGCAGAGGATGTGGAGGCAGCAATGAATGTGTTTAATGTGAGAAAGTAGGAATATAGAATGGAAACATTGCGCGGTCCGGTGTTGGCTGCACCGGATTATAAGAAAATAGAACAAATGTTGGCAGAGGGACATGCAGTATCCGTGTATGGTGTCAATGATGTTGGAAGGGCACTGTTGACAGATACGCTTGGGCGTAAATGCAGAAACCGCCTGTTGATCACATATAGTGAGGATCGTGCAAAGGAATTGTATGAAAATTACAGATTTTTTGATAAACAGGTATATCTGTATCCGGCGAAGGATGTTTTGTTCTATAGCGCAGATGTACACAGTAATACGTTGATCAGAAGACGATTAGAGATTCTGAAGATGATCGCTGAGAACCGGCCGGTTACGGTGATCCTGACCATAGATGCGCTGCTGGATAAACTGCCGCCGATACAGGAATTTAAGAAGAGCCGTTATGTGGTCTCTAAGGATTCGTCTGTGGATGAAAAAAAATTGAAGACCAGACTTGTTGAGATGGGGTATGAGAAGAAAGCATGGGTAGATGGACCGGGACAGTTTACGGTGCGAGGGGGTATTGTGGATATATACCCGATCACAGAGGATTGTCCTTACAGAATCGAGCTGTGGGGGGATGATGTGGATTCCATCCGAAGCTTTGATGTGGAGAGTCAGCGTTCCATTGAAAATGTAGATGAGCTGGTGATTTATCCGGCTTGCGAAATGGTGCTTTCAGAGGACCGCCTTGCGCGTGGCATCCGGGCAATAGAGAAAGAGCATAAGGCATTTGCGAAGAAATTGAAGGATGCGTTTGAGACAGAGAGTTATGCCCGGATCAACCGCGAGATTGCCAGAGTCAGGGAGATGGTAACAGAGTTACATAGTTCTATGAATCTGGATAGTTATATTGAATTCTTTTATGAGGAGACGAATTCATTTCTGGATTATTTTGAAAAAGATGCTATGGTATTTGTGGACAGTGCAAGCCGTATCAGAGAGCAGGCAGAAGCTTGTTATGGTGAATTTGCCGCCAGTATGGAGAGCCGGCTTGCGGGTGGATATATCCTGCCGACGCAGGCAAGAGTACTCTATCCTGCAAAAGAGCTGCTGGATCGGATTCAGGCAATGTCTTCGTTAGTGGAATATACATGGTTGGACAGTGAGTCTATGGATGGTGACAATGTGGTCAGAATGCCGTTTATGATGAAGAGCATGCCATCATATGAGAGTCAGATTACGAAACTGATCACAGATATGAAAAAATGGAGGGATCTCGGATACCGGCAGCTCGTGGTTTCCCCATCGGCAACCAGAGGAAAGCGACTGGCAGAGAATTTTGACCGTGAAGGGATCATCAGCTTTTTCTCGGAGGATAGGAAGCGGATCCTGGCTCCTCGTGAAGTCATGGTGACAACGGGTCACATGAAAGAAGGCTTTATATTAGATTCCGCAAAGCTTGTTGTGATCAGCGAGAGCAATATTATGAGCCAGACACCGACATCCAGGCGCAGGCGTAAGGCGAAGCTGTATTCCGGGGAACAGATCCATAGTTTTTCGGATCTTTCTGTAGGGGATTATGTAGTGCATGAACGGTATGGTGTAGGTATCTATAAGGGGATCGAATCCATTACCGTGGATGATATAGAAAAGGATTACATCAGTATTGAATATGCAGGGGAATCAAAGCTGTATATTTTATGTTCACAGCTGGAATGCATTCAGAAGTATGCATCGTCCTCAGAGCGTCCGCCGAAGCTGAATAAGCTGGGCGGTACGGAATGGACGAGGACGAGAGAAAAGGTACAGGGACAGGTCGAGCAGGTCGCAAAGGAGCTGGTGGAGCTGTATGCGATCCGACAGGAGAAACAGGGCTTTGCGTTCAGCCCGGATTCCACATGGCAGCGAGAGTTTGAAGAGATGTTTCCTTATGAGGAGACTGCGGATCAGTTGACAGCGATCGCAGATACGAAGAAGGATATGGAGAGCACTCGGATCATGGACCGGCTGATCTGTGGAGATGTTGGATATGGCAAGACAGAGATTGCGATCCGTGCGGCATTCAAGGCGGTGCTTGATGGCAAGCAGGTGGCATATCTGGTGCCGACGACGATACTGGCACAGCAGCACTTTAATTCTTTTATGGAACGGATGAAGGATTTTCCGGTGAAGGTGCGGATGCTGTCACGGTTCTGTACGACGAAGGAAGTAAAAGAAACGCTTGCCGGTATGAAGACCGGGGAAGTGGATATTGTGATCGGAACTCATAGACTGTTGTCAAAGGATATTGTATTTAAAAATCTGGGATTACTGATCATTGATGAGGAACAGCGGTTTGGTGTGACACATAAGGAGAAGATCAAACAGCTAAAGAAGGATATTGATGTGCTGACATTGACGGCAACACCGATTCCGAGAACATTGCACATGAGCCTGATCGGTATCCGGGATATGTCAGTCCTGGAGGAACCGCCACATGACAGGAGAGCAGTGCAGACATATGTGCTGGAGTACAATGAAGAACTTGTGAAAGAAGCGGTTACAAGAGAGCTTTCACGGGGTGGTCAGGTGTTTTATGTGTATAACAGGGTGACTTCGATCGATCTGATCGCAGACAGATTAAAGGAGCTGTTGCCGGAGGCAAGGATTGCATTTGCACATGGACAGATGAAGGAACGGGAACTGGAGAATATCATGATGAGCTTCATCAAGGGAGATCTGGATGTGCTTGTGGCAACCACGATCATTGAAACGGGACTGGATATCTCCAATGTGAATACAATGATCATTCACGATGCAGACAAGTTTGGTTTAAGCCAGCTATACCAGCTGCGGGGGCGTATCGGTCGGTCGAATCGCAGCTCGTATGCGTTTTTGATGTATAAGCGGGATAAGCAGATCACGGAGGTGGCAGAGAAGCGTCTGGGTGCAATCAGAGAGTTTACGGATCTGGGATCCGGGTTCAAGATCGCCATGCGGGATCTGGAGATCCGGGGTGCCGGCAATCTTCTTGGAAAGGCACAGTCGGGACATATGGCTGCGGTTGGATATGATCTGTATTGTAAGATGCTCAATGATGAGGTGATGCGGCAGAAGGGTATGTATGTGGAGGAAAAGCAGTTTGAGACGACGGTGGATCTGCCATTTGATGCTATGATTCCGGCATCCTATGTGAAGAACGAGTTCATGAAACTGAATCTTTATAAGCGGATCGCTAATATTGAGAACCGCGAGGATTATGAGGAAATGACAGATGAGCTGATCGACCGGTTTGGAGATATTCCAAAAGAGACACTGCAGTTGTTGGAGATTGCACTGCTGAAATCACAGGCACATCAGGCGTATATTACAGAGATCAGCATGAAGGGCAAAATGCTTTCTGTAAAGATGCTGCCACAGGCACCGCTTGATGTAGATGGCATCGCACCGATGCTTGCAAAATATCGTAATATTATGCATTTTGTGACGGGTGCGGAGCCGGCGTTTGAGGTGAATCTGAAGAATTTATTAAAAAAAGATTATCTGCCATTTATTGAGGAGATAGTTGGTGCTATAATGGCATTAAGTGGGCAGTCTGCCGGGCAGACACAGATAGAAGGAGAACAGGTATGAGAGGATACAATAAGAAGCTTACATTGCTGGTGCTGGCAATATGCATCTGTATTGGATGCATGGCATGTGGAAAGAAAAATGCTGAAAACACGGCATCCCAGAAGGTATTTAAGCTGGGTAAGGAGACGGTGTATTTAGATGAGGTATGGATTTATGCCAGAACCGTGATGGATGGTTATGAGAAGAAATATGGGAGCCAGGTATGGGGGATTGAGACGGCGGACTCAGATGGAAGTGTGCGTTCCATGGAAGACATTACAAGACAGGATGTGATAGAGGATATTTGTGCAACGAAGCTGTTAGTTGATCAGGCTGATGCGTATCAGGTATCCCTCACAGATGCAGAGAAGACAGATGCAGCTTCTCAGGCAAAGTCATTTTATCAGAACCTGACAGATACGCAGATCAGCCAGATGGGAATCTCGCAGGAGACGGTCCAGAAGGTATTTGAGGACAATGTGCTGGCTGATAAGGTGTATAATGCAGTGATGTCAGCGGGAAATGTCGAAGTATCGGACGAAGAGGCTCGTATGACGACGATCTATGATATGTATTTTGCCTGCTATAAGGAAGATGATGCAGGAAATATTGAGGCATTTGCCGACGCAGACAGACAGGCACAGTTGGCATTGGCGCAGGAGGCAATGGGGTTGTTAGATGATCCGGAAAATCCGGTGGATTATGATACGATCGTATCCAAATATGGTCTGCAATACGGCGGCAGCCGTACATTATCGTATGCAGAGCTGGTTTCCGAATATGGGGAACCTCTTGTGAATACTTTATATGCATTGGAGAATGGACAGCATACTGATGTTGTGGAGACTGAATATGGGTATCACATTATTGGGATGGTTGCCCTGACCGATGAGTCTGCGACGGCTGCAAAGAAGCAGGAATTATTGGATGCAAAGCAGAAAGAATACTTTGAGACGCAGCTTGAGACATGGCTTTCGAAGACGGATAAGAACTGGACCTACAAGAAGGCAGTAGATCAGGAAGTGTATGGAAAGATACCGTTTGGGGAGAGTACCTCGTCAAGTGAGAAATAGTGAATGGAGTGATACGATGCGGAAGAGACTGATTTTATGTGCAGTGCTGTTTGGGATGAGTGTGATCGCAGGAAAGCAGACTGCATATGCAACAGAAGTGACACCGACAACACAGGAGGCGGTTCCGGCTGCAGATGCAACGCAGACAGAAGTACCAGCGGAACCGGTCACGGTAGAAGAGACGATGAAGCTGAGTGCCAGGACAAAGGGGCAGACGGTTGTGTATGAACAGGCATTTGAGACGGCTGCACAGCTTGTGGTAATAGAGAAGAAACAGGAAGTATTGATCAGGGGACAGCTTACGGTTGGCGGTGTTAAGTGGGCAAAGATTTCCACGAAGGTGTCAGGACGCACCATTCGAGGCTATGTCAAAATGAGCAGACTAAAGAAGTATAATATGTTTGCCCAGACAACCGGAAAGACCAATGCGAGCCAGGTGATCATGCGTAAGGCTGCAGGTACGGGCAGTGCAAAGGCTGCCACATTGAAAAGTGGTGTGAAGCTGACGGTTTATGCGAAGGTAAAGAAGAATAAACAGACATGGTATCAGGTGTCTGCAAAAGTAGGTGGAAAGAAACGGAAGGGTTATATTCTGGCAAAGTATGTAACACTGACGAAGACAACTGCCGGTACGACAAGAAGTACGGTAGCGACTGCGAAGAAGGCAGCACCATTTTACCGGACAGCGAATACAAAAGATCAGATGTATACTACACTGTCCAAGGGAACCGTCATTTTGCTGTTGGGCAACATCAAAATCAATGGTGTCAAATGGAATAAGATCCAGACCGGTGTAGATGGTAAAGATGTGATCGGTTATATCAAGGCCTCGCAGGTAGGAAAGTATTCCTATAATGTGACAGATTATACCAAATATGGTATAGGCAAGCTCAAGAAGACATATAATCTCAGGAGTGAGCCGAATGCATATGCAACGAAAACAAAGCAGGTGAAGAAGGGCATAGAGTTATGTCTGGATGGGTATGTGAAAGCGAATGGAGAACTGTGGTATCACTGTTCATTCCTGAATTATTATGGCTTTGTGCCGGAGAGTATGCTTAACATTACAGATGCGCCGAGTGATGATCCGTTTTATAATCAGCTGCTGACATTCCCGGATACCTATAAGGACGCGATCTGGGCATTGCATAAGGCACATCCAAACTGGCAGTTTGTCGGTGTAGATACCGGATTGAACTGGAAGGATGTAGTAGCAAATCAAAATGTGGTAGGCAGAAATACCATATACAGTACATATCCAACAGGTGGCAGATCAGGTGCACCATTATCCTATTTGTCAACGGCAAACGGAGCATATGACTGGGCGACAGATACCTATAAGGTGAAGGATGGTAAGACTTGGTTTGCGGCATCAGAGGCGGTCATCAAGTATTATCTGGATCCGAGAAATTTCCTGAATGAGACAGGGATTTATCAGTTTGAAGTATTATCGTACAGCACAGATCAGTCGATAGATGTAGTGAATGCAATTCTTTCCGGCACATTTATGTCGGGCAATTATAGCGTGATTGATAAGTACACGGGTGCAATGGTTTCCGGTGCTTATAACCAGTTATTTATGAATGCAGGTGCGGCGACCGGTGTCAGTCCGTATTTTCTTGCCAGAACCGCGAAGCTGGAGCTGGGATCAGGAGGCAGTGGATCTGTTTCCGGCAGCTATCCGGGATACGAGGGCATTTACAATTACTTCAATATCGGAGCCAATGACAGCGCCGGTGGGGGTGCGGTAGCCAACGGATTAAGATGGGCAAGTGGCGGATATTCCGGATCTACATCGTACAGCAGACCATGGACGAATCCGGAGAAAGCGATCACAGGTGGGGCGTTATACATTGCAGAGAGTTATATCAATAAGGGGCAGAATACTTCATACTACAAGAAGTTCAATGTGATCAACCGTACGGATGGTTTGTACAGACATCAGTATTATACAAATGTGCAGGGTGCTTCGAGCGAGGCGCAGATTGCAAAGAGAGCATATGACGCATGCAAGATGACAAATGGAACCATGTTATTTTATATTCCGTTTTATTCCGGTATGCCAAAAACACCATGCAAGCTGCCGGCAGCGAAAGGAAATCCCAATCATTATTTAAAGAGCTTGTCAGTTTCCGTGGATGGAGAGATGCAGTCATTTGATCAGGCATATTCTTACCAGACGACTGACTATACGATGACAGTGCCTAAGGGAACAACTGCAGTGACTGTAGGAGCCGATACGATCAGTAAATATGCTAAGGTTTCCGTCAATGGTACTGCAATCTCGAACGGGGGCAGCAGGACAGTGGCTGTCAAGGCCGGAAAAACGACAACCGTATCGGTGGTATGTACTGCCGGGAATGGCAAGAAGCTTACATATAAGATCAAGATTAAAGCATAAAAGTTTGGGAGGCGTATCCTATGACAAATGGTTATGAGTTTATTGCACACAGAGGTCTGTTTGATAAGGAAAATGGGATTCCGGAGAACTCTATGCCGGCTTTTGCCCGGGCTGTGGAGGCCGGACTGGCAATCGAGCTGGATGTCAGAATGACGCTGGACGGACAGTTGGTGGTATTTCATGACAGTGGATGCCAAAGGATGACCGGACATTTGGGAAGCGTGTCTTCAAAGACATATGACACCTTAAAACAGTACCGGCTGGAAGGGACGGAATATGGTATCCCGTTGTTTGCCGATGTTTTGCAGCTGGTGGACGGCCGGGTTCCGCTGTTGATAGAGATTAAGAATATCAGCTTAGTTGGCAAGCTCGAACGAAAGCTGTTAGAGATGCTTTCGGCATATCGGGGAAGATATATTATAGAATCCTTTCATCCGGGTGTTGTGTGGTGGATGAAAAGGCATGGACAGGGGATTGTCGCCGGACAGCTCGTGTCTATGCATTCCACATCGCACAATCCGTTTGAGAAGATGATTATGAAATGCAGAGGGTTCTATAAATGGACGCACGCTGATTTCATGGCATATGATATCCGGGAACTGACTCCTAAGATGTCAGAGAAATTTCATGAACAGGGGCTGAAGGTGTATGGATGGACAGTCAGAAGTGTTGCAGATTATAAAAAAGTCCGGCATATATGCGATGGTGTTATTTATGATACAGTTTCAAAAAGGGCGTTCCCGGTGTAGTGGGAACGCCCTTTTTCATGTGTGTTACGGATCCGGTGCAGATGCCTTTTTTAAGGTGGCATAGCGGACCTTTGTGATCACAAAGCCAAACACAGTCCATTCGTTTACCTGGGCTGCATCCGTTGTGTCCCAGACGATTGGTCTGCCATAGTTCGTGATCGGTTCAAGCACAGTTGGTGTGCCGGGATAATATTTCCTAAGATATACCCGGCCGGATGGACGATGCACCATGACGGCAATATCGCCCGATCTTGGGGGCCTTGTACATACTAAAACAACATCTCCTGGCTGATAGACTGGCTGCATACTGTCATTGGTGATTAGAAATCCGCAATTGACCATATCCTCACCATATAGTTGTGCATATTTTCCGACATCATACGAAATGTATGAGGTACTGTCATAAATCATGCCATCTTCCATATTTCCGGTAGGCTGAAATACAAGAATTTCGTGCCGGATCTCAGCGCCATTGTCGTCATCCCGTGTTAACGCTGCCTCAAACCGTATGATGGACAACATGAACTGCTGGGAGCTGGTTGACAACTGCCGGAAGGCTTGAACTACATTGATCTCGGTCTGGTTCACAAAGGAGCGTCCTAACAATTCATCCGTGGTACATCCCAGTGCGGCTGCAATTTTAACTGTCGTGCTGGATTTGATATCATCTACTCGCCCGTAGCGTATATTCTTAATCGTCTCTTCAGGTACTCCTGCCTTTTGGGCGAGCTGTTTCAGTGACATGCCTCTATGCTGCAGCATATGGCATAAGAATTCATTATTGATCATATAGTGTTACGGAAGACACAAAAAATAAGTCGAAGACTATATCTTGTGGTTTCCATGCACTATCCCCCTCTCATATAGTTTGTTATAGTTGATTTACAAACAAATTACTTCCTATTTATTATATACAATAACGAATTTAGAAAGTTTAGTCAACTAAAAACTGAAAGATAGTGTCTTGCAAGACACAAATTATGAGGAGAACTGATATGAGCGATCGCATTTTGTTAGGGTGCTATCATTCCGTAACTGTAAAGCGGATGGAACAGGCAATTGCGATGGATCCGGAATTGGAACTGATTGGAAGTTGTAGCGATGGGGAAGAGGTCTATAACGAAATTATCAAGAAAACGCCGGATATCGTGGTGTTACAGGCGACAATGCCGGGTATGGATAGTCTGAGACTCATTGAACTGGTTCGTAATGATCCGGAATACGATGGAGTCAGGTTTCTGTTACTTGGGGCAAGGGGACAGAAAAGGCTGTTGCAGTATATGAAGCACACAGAGAATGTTTGTTTTATTCACTATGAGAATCCGGATGAGGCGATCATGCGGGCAATCCATCAAATGATGAAGGTGAGGATGCCGGGAAGTACCGGGGCGATGTCAAAGACATTTCCGGATGTGGAATCCTCCGAGGAATTGCAAAAGAAAGCGACACAGATGTTGCAGAGTCTGGGAATTCCTGTTCACATTAAGGGGTACATGTACTTACGAAGTGCTATTGTTATGGCTGCGGAAAATATGGAGCTATTGAATGCTCTGTCAAAACGGTTATATCCCGGGGTGGCGTTGATGCATCATACGACACCGGGACGGGTTGAACGATCGATCCGGCATGCGGTTGAGCTGGCATGGGAGCATGATCCGGAGGGGACAAGACCTACAAATTCAGAATTCATTGCGAATCTGGCAGACAAACTCAGGCTGGCGAGGTAGAAAGGAGAGAAAATGGACATAACAGGAGAGACGAAGAGAGTATTGGCTGTGAAAGGTGCAGTCAGCAGGATAACAGGGCATTTGAGACATTATCTGAAGGATAAACCGGTTGAGATCATAGAGACAGATATCTGTATGGATGATTTAGAAAATGTTGTGGAAAATGAGCATTTTGATCTTTTGATATTGGATATCTATATTCCGCAGGGTGATGGATTGACATTGCTTGAGCGGCTGCGTTCAGCAAATAATGATACACGCGTTGTCATGTATTCGGAATTGTGTACGCATATGATGATTCAGGCAGCTTATGCATTAGATATAGATTATTATTTTGTGGATGGAGGTCCATCCCATTTTGTGGCAGATATGTTGTGGAGGATCATTTCATATAATGATTATTTAAACCAGCTGCCACTTGAAATTCAGGAAATTGCAGCGGTAACTGTAAATTTAAAGGAGGCACTGGAACGGGACATTACAGATATCATCAGAAGGATTGGCGTTCCGGCAAATATCAAGGGTTATCAGTATTTAAGAGAGGCGATCATGATGTCTGTTCAGGATGTTGATAATCTGCAGTATATTACAAAGATGCTTTATCCGTCTATTGCACAGAAATACCATACCAACTCCAGCAGTGTGGAGCGTGCAATCCGGCATGCCATATCGATCAGTTGTGCCAGGGGTGATCATATGTATATGTCAGAGCTGTTTTGTTTCCGGCAGACAGGTGAAGATTGGAAACCTACAAACTCACAGTTTATCGCACAGATCACCGATCGCCTGCGGATTGAATACGGTCTGGAGGAGGCGGTATAGAAATTGATACCTGAAAGAAGTCAGCAATGACTTCTTTTTTTTATTTTTTTTAAATTTAATAATGTGGAACGCATCAGGAACACCTTGGGAATCTATCAGGAACCGGCTGTGTGTCATAATGCAGATAGGCAGCAGCCAAATAAAAAACGGAGGAAAGAAAGATGTATTTAGATGTAATTGCAAAGATTGTAGCAGAGAGGACAGGATGTGAGGCGGCAGATGTAAAGCCGGAAAATAAGTTTTCAGATTTAGGAATTGATTCTTTGGATACTGTAGAGCTGTTAATGAGTCTGGAAGATGAACTGGGATTTGAAATTGAACTTGATCGCAAGATAGAAACAGTAGCGGATCTGGATCAGTTTTTACAAAGTATTCAGGAGTAGACATTATGATCAGATCAAAGATTTGCGAAATGCTGGGTATTGTTTATCCTGTATTTCAGGGTGGAATGGCCTGGATAGCAGATGGCAGACTGGCTGCAGCGGTATCAAATGGTGGCGGACTTGGAATTATTGCAGCGGGAAATGCACCGGCTGAGTATGTGGCAGAACAGATCCGTGTTGCAAGAAATCTGACAAGAAAACCCATCGGTGTCAATATAATGCTTTTAAGCCCGTTTGCAGATGAAGTGGCACAGGTTGTGACCGAGGAACATGTGGAGGTTGTGACAACAGGTGCAGGTAATCCTTCCAAATATATGAAACAATGGTTAGAGGCTGGTATTCATGTAATACCGGTTGTAGCCTCAACTGCTATGGCGAAGCTCATGACCAGACTTGGTGCCAGTGCTTTGATTGCAGAAGGCGGCGAGAGTGGCGGACATGTAGGAGAGTTGACAACAATGGTATTGGTACCACAGATTTGTGATGTGACCAATCTTCCGGTACTTGCAGCAGGTGGTATTGCAGATGGAAGGGGCATGGCAGCAGCATTTATGCTGGGTGCACAGGGTGTACAGATGGGAACCCGGTTTTTAAGTGCACAGGAGTGCTCTATTCATCCTGTATATAAGGATAAAATATTAAAGGCAAATGATTTGTGTACAATGGTAACCGGTAGAAGACTTGGACATCCGGTCAGGAGCCTGCGGACTCCATTTGCCAGAGCATATGCCAAGGCGGAATATGGTGGGGCTTCAGATGAGCAGCTTGAGACATTTGGAACCGGTGCATTGCGGTTAGCGGTGCAGGAGGGCGATTTAGAACACGGTTGTTTTCTTGCGGGACAGATTGCGGCTATGGTAAAAGAGGAACAGGCGGCTTCACAGATTATTTATGATGTGGTCAGTCAGGCAGAGTCTATATTAAAGGGGGCATCGAAGTGGGTGGATTAGCATTTGTTTTTTCCGGTCAAGGGGATCAGTTTCCGGGCATGGGAAAAAATCTATTTGATACATATAAAGAGGCACAGTCGGTATTTGAGACATGTGATAGGTTGAGACCAAACACTTCATACCAGTGTTTTAGGGGCACTGCAGAAGAATTGATGGAGACGGAAACTACACAGCCCTGCCTTTTCGCAATGGAATATGCAGCGGCAAAAACACTGATGAGCAAGGGAATCATGCCACACAGAGTTGCGGGCTTCTCGTTGGGAGAGGTGGTAGCAGCGACATGTGCAGGTCTATATGATTTGGATAGTGGATTTGAATTAGTGTGTAAAAGAGGAATATTGATGCAGTTAGCAGCAGGAAAGCATGATACTTTGATGGCGGCAGTTCTGCGGCTTGAAAATAAGCAGGTGATCTCACTATGTGAGAGGTATTCCAATGTGTATCCGGTGAATTTTAATTGCCCCGGTCAGGTTTCTGTATCGGGAAGTGCAGAACAGATGAAGGATTTCCTCTCTGATGTGAAGAAAGCAGGAGGATACACGGTTCCACTTAAGGTCAAGGGTGCATTTCATTCTCCTTACATGGAAGAGGCAGAGGCTGCATTCAGGGAGGAACTTAAGAGGTTTCCAACGAAGCAGGCAAAGATCCCATTGTATTCAGATATGACAGCAAAGGAGTATACAGAAGATGTGGTGTCACTGTTGTCACAGCAGATCAGTCATCCGGTTAAGTGGGAAGCGCTGATTCGTAATATGATTACGGATGGAATTGATACATTTATAGAAATTGGACCGGGAAAAACACTTACGAATATGATACGAAAGATTGACGGTTCCGTTAAGACACTTTCAATAGAGCAAAGTTTGGCGGAGGTAGAGAAATCATGAGTGAACGAACAGCGATTATTACGGGAGGATCAAGAGGCATCGGTGCGGCAATTGCCATAAAGTTCGCATCCATGGGAATCAATGTGGCAATTGTTTATGCTGGAAATCATGAAGCAGCCCATCGTGTTGTGGCAGATTGTGTAGACCGGTATCAGGTGAAGGCAGAGAGTTATCAGGCTGATGTCTCCTCCTTTGAGGAGTCAAAGGAAGTGGTCAAGAAGATCAAAGCGGAGTTTGGTACAATATCCATTTTGGTCAATAATGCAGGTATTACGCGTGACGGATTACTGGTTATGATGAAAGAGGCTGACTTTGATGCTGTGCTGGATACAAATCTGAAGGGAGCCTACCACATGATTCGTCATTGTGCCGGTGATATGATTAGAAGCCGTAAGGGGTGTATTATCAATATCAGTTCTGTATCGGGACTGATGGGAAATGCCGGACAGTGTAATTATGCTGCGTCCAAAGCGGGTCTGATAGGTTTGACGAAATCTGTTGCAAAGGAACTGGCACAAAGAGGTGTGCGTTGTAATGCCATAGCACCGGGATTTGTGGAGACGGATATGACGCAGGATCTGGCAGATAATCCGATGCTGGCACATATTCCGTTAGGTTGTATGGGCAAAGCTGAGGATGTTGCACTTGCTGCTGCATATTTGGTGGATGCCGGATATGTGACAGGAGATGTGCTTCGTGTAGATGGCGGCATTGCAATGTAAAGAAACGGCTGGTTATTCCACCAGCTCAAATAGAAAGAGGAAGGAAAACCAAAAGATGGATAATAGAAGAGTTGTCGTAACAGGTCTTGGTGCAATTACACCATTGGGAAATTCCGTAGAGGAAACATGGAATGCCTTGAAAAACGGTGAATGTGGCATTGGTCCTATCAGCTATTTTGATACGACAGGATATAAGGCAAAAGTGGCTGCACAAGTAAAGAATTTCGATCCAAAGGACTATATGGATGTAAATGAGTGCCTGCGGACAGACCGTTACGCACAATATGGTGCGGCGGCAGCAGATCAGGCAGTAAAGGATAGTGGTATTGTCGGATGTGTGGAGCCGGAGCGGTTTAGTGTGATTTTTGGCACCGGTATTGGCGGGATTACTACATTTGAACAGGAGCATACCAAGCTGTTGGAAAAAGGTGCGAGAAGAGTGTCACCTTTGTTTATTCCAATGATGATTGGGAATATGGCAGCAGGGCTGATTGCTATGCATTATGACTGCAGAGGTACGGCAAGACCAGCAGTTACGGCTTGTGCATCCGGTTCGGATGCGATTGGTGAGGCTATGCGGTTGATCCGTCATGGATATGCAGATGCAGTTATAACAGGTGGTACAGAGGCTGCCATCTGTGCATCTGCGGTGGCGGGTTTTGCAAATATGAAAGCGTTGTCCGGTGCGGAAGATCCAAATGCTGCATCCCTGCCATTTGACAAGAGAAGAAGCGGTTTTGTCATGGGGGAAGGGGCCGTAGCATTGATTTTGGAGTCATATGAGCACGCAAAAGCACGAGGTGCCAAGATTTATGGAGAGGTGTGCGGATATGGTTCTACATGTGATGCTTATCATATCACTTCTCCGCATCCGGAGGCATGTGGAGGCACACAGGCAATGCTGGATGCCATGCGTGAGGCTTCCTATCTTGAGCAGGATGTGGTTTATGTGAATGCCCATGGAACCGGTACCCCAATGAATGATATTGTGGAGACAAAGGCGATTAAGAACGCGCTGGGTGACCGTGCATACGAAGCCTATGTCAGTTCAACGAAGTCTATGACAGGTCATATGCTGGGTGCTGCAGGTGCAATTGAGGCACTTGCATGTATCAAAGCACTGGAGGAGGGGTTTGTCCCTCCAACGATCCATTTGCTTGCGCAGGATGAACAGTGTGATCTGAATTGTGTACCAGATGTTGCTGCTAAGGCTGAGATTACATTGGCGTTATCGAATTCTCTTGGATTTGGCGGACATAATGCGTGTCTTGCCTTTAGAAAGGTGTAGGTTATGAAAGAGACAGATATTCGAAAATATGCAGGTCTGATGGAGGAACTTGGATTGACCGGATTGGAGATCACAGAAAATGATCAGGTTGTGCGTTTAGAAAGATCTGTGCAGCCTGCAGAACAGATTACACAGGTGTGTAATGCACCGGCGACGGAGACGCAGACGGTATATGAATCAAAAGAGAAAACAGATTATATCAGTGTCAAATCTCCAATTGTCGGTGTGTTCTATGCAGCACCTGCACAGAATGCAGATGCCTATGTTAAGATAGGCGACGCGGTAAAGAAGGGACAGACTCTGTGTATCGTAGAGGCGATGAAGCTCATGAATGAGATCACTGCACAGGATGATGGGGTAGTATCAGAAATCTGTGTGACAAACGGACAGGTTGTAGAGTATGGAACGGAGTTGTTCCATATTGCGAGGTAGAAGCATGAATCAGGAAGAGATTATGAAAATACTACCGCATAGAGATCATATGTTATTGTTGGATGATGTTATTATGCGGGATGGCAGAGCTGTTGGGCATTATCATGTGCGGGGAGATGAATTTTTTCTAAAAGGACACTTCCCGGATCATCCGATTGTGCCGGGTGTCATTTTATGTGAAATGCTAGCACAATCAGCTTGTGTGTTGTTAAGGGACCGCATGATCGCAGGTAGACTTCCGGTATATACGGGATTGGATAAGGTTCGTTTCCGTTCACCGGTGCAACCCGGTGATACGGTAGAGACACAGTGTGAGATCGTTCGGACAAAGCATCCTTTTTATTTCGCAAAGGGCTGTGTGTGTGTAGGTGACCGCATTTGTGTGACAGCAGAATTTTCTTTTGCAATTACAGGAGAGTAAATATGTTCTCAAAAATATTAGTAGCAAATCGTGGCGAGATTGCGGTGCGGATTATCCGCGCTTGTAAGGAAATGGGGATTGCAACGGTTGCAGTATATTCTGAAACGGATCGGGATGCACTGCATGTGGCACTGGCGGATCAGAGTTTCTGTATTGGCAGTGCGGAGCCATCAGAGAGTTATTTAAATCAAGATCAGATCATTAGTGCTGCGTTGATGGCAGGAGCACAGGCAATCCATCCGGGATATGGATTTTTGTCGGAAAATGCACAGTTTGCCAGACAATGTAGAAAAAACGGCTTGGTGTTTATTGGTCCGGACGCAGACAGTATGGAGCGTTTAAGCGACAAAGCAGAGTTGAAGAAGCTGGTTGCGGATACGGGGCTTCCGGTAATTCCGGGCAGTATGACAGTGACCAGTGTGGAAGAAGCAATCCGTATAGCGGATAAGATTGGATATCCTGTGATGCTGAAGGCGTGTTCCGGCGGTGGGGGACGGGGTATCCGTCTGATGAGAGATGCATTGGAGTTAGAGGCAGGCTATCTTGAGGCTGCAGCTGAGGCTGTCAGTGCATTTGGCGATGGTAGTTTGTATTTGGAAAAATATATTTTCCCGGCAAGGCATATTGAGATGCAGATTCTTGCAGATGAAGCTGGCAATGTTGTATGTCTTGGTGATCGTGACTGTTCTCTGCAGCGCCGTAATCAGAAATTGATTGAGGAATCGCCATCACCGGGAGTCAATGACAAACAGCGTAAGAAAATCATGAAAATGGTATCAGAGGCAGTAAAAAAACTTGGTTATACCGGAGCAGGTACAATGGAATTTCTGCTGGATCAGGAAGGTCATTTCTGGTTTATGGAGATGAATGTAAGACTGCAGGTGGAACATTGTGTAACGGAGATGCTGACTGGTATTGATCTTGTGAAATGGCAGATCAGGATTGCAGCCGGCATTTTGTTGAACTTTACACAGAATGAAGTGAAGCTTTTGGGATCAGCGATCGAGGTTCGGATCAACGCAATGCGGTGTGGTAAGGTAGATCTTGTGCATGTGCCGGGCGGACCATCGGTTAGATTTGACACATACCTGATGCCCGGAGTGACAGTGTCGCCATATTACGATTCGCTTGTCGGTAAATTGATCGTATATGCGAAGACGAGAGAGGAAGCGTTACGGAAACTTTGTGCGGCATTGTGTGAGCTGGTCATTGATGGTATACAGACCAATATAGAAGAACAGCTTCATAATATTGAGGATGACAGGTTTATTTCAGGCAATTATGATATTACATTTATAGGAAACAGGTGAGAGCGTGGCATTTATTCATTTTTTAAAACCAAAAAATCAGTTAGAAGAGGGAGGCAGAACCGGAGTGTCTTTACAGTCGGATGAGTGTGAGCCGGAAAAGACATGTCCGAATTGTCGTAAATCAATTCCTGTCAGCAGGCTTTGGTATCATCAGCTCGTATGCCCATGTGGATATCATTATCGTATAAAGGCAAGACGGCGTATCAGACTGCTGACGGATCGTGACACATTTCATGAGCTGTTTTCGGGAATGTCCGGTGGAGATCCGTTGAATTTTCCGGGGTATCAGAATAAACTTGAAACAGCAAGAAATGCAAGTAATGAAAGAGAGGCTGTGGTTTGTGGAACTGCTATGATCGGTGGAAACAAATGCTGTCTGTTTGTGATGGATCCACAGTTTATGATGGGCAGTATGGGCAGCGTTGTAGGCGAGAAGATTACGGCATTATTTGAATATGCTGTGGGTCAGAGACTGCCGGTTGTCGGATATACCGTATCAGGTGGGGCAAGAATGCAGGAGGGACTTTTGTCCTTGATGCAGATGGCTAAGACAAGTGCCGCAGTAAAGAGACATAGTGATGCAGGCCTTTTGTATGTGGCGGTGTTGACAGATCCGACGACAGGAGGAGTAACAGCAAGCTTTGCTATGGAGGCAGACATAATTCTGGCAGAACCGGGTGCAACCGTTGGGTTTGCAGGTGCCAGAGTGATTGAGCAGACGACAAGAAAGACACTGCCAAATGAGTTCCAAAAATCAGAGTTCGTAATGAAACACGGATTTATCGATAGTATAGTGCCTCGTACAGAACAGGGAAAAGTCTTGGCAAGGATACTAAATATGCATAATGGAGGCATGAATGGATGAGCAGTACAGCATATGAACGGGTGAAACTTGCCAGGAGCAATGCAAGACCTACGGGAACGGATTATATCAAAAATATATTTGAGGATTTTATGGAACTGCACGGAGACCGTTGTTATGCGGATGATCCTGCAATGGTGGGAGGTACCGCCAGATTAAATGGTGTACCAGTTACTGTAATTGCGATGGAAAAGGGACATACCATCCGGGAAAGAAGTTATCGGAATTTTGGTGCACCACATCCGGAAGGATACAGAAAGGCCCTTCGGCTGATGAAACAGGCAGAGAAATTTGGAAGACCGGTTGTGTGTTTTGTAGATACTTCAGGCGCATTTTGCGGTATAGGTGCTGAGGAACGTGGCCAGGGGCAGGCGATTGCCCAAAATCTGATGGAAATGTCTACCTTGTGTGTACCGATCATTTCTATTCTGATCGGGGAAGGCGGAAGCGGAGGCGCATTGGCATTGGCAGTAGCAGACCGGGTGTGGATGTTACAAAATGCAGTGTATTCCGTGATTTCGCCGGAGGGTTGTGCAAGTATTCTCTGGAAAGATGCCTCAAAGGCGGAGCAGGCAGCAAGCAGTTTGAAACTGATCGCCGAGGATGCAATGGAACTTGGTATTATTGAACGGATTATACCGGAGGAAAACATGGGAAAGGCATCCTTTTATACACAAATTAAGAAAATGTTAGAATTAGAGCTTAACATCCTTGCAAAGGATATGGATCTCGTTACAAAGCGTTATGAAAGATTTCGAAAAATCGGATGTAACATTGAAATAAAGGAGTTATTATGAGCTTGGAGCAGAGGTTTTGTACAGAAATACTGGATAATGAAGGTGGGCTTACAGACATCAGACTGCATTATCCTGATAATTTTAATTTCGCGTATGATGTGGTAGATGTTATTGCACGGGAAACACCTGATAAGTGTGCACTTGTGTGGTGTAATGTGGATCAGGAGGAACACATTTTTACATTTGAAGAGGTTGCAAAATACAGTAATCAGATTGCTAATACATTGAAGGCTTCAGGTATCAAACAAGGCGATCGGGTCATGCTGATGCTAAAGCGGCATTATGAGTATTGGTTTACGGTAATTGCACTCCATAAGCTTGGTGCTGTAGCAATTCCGGCAACACATATGCTCACAGCGAAAGATCTTGTATACCGCTTTGAAAAGTCAGCGTGTAAGGCTGTTATTTGTACAACACAAAATAATGTGCCGTCGAGACTGCTTCGTGCGGTCAGTGAGTCAGAATGTCGTCCAATGTTGTGGTGTGTGCAGCATTCGGTTGAGGGATTCCGTAATCTGACAGAGGAAATGCATCAGGCAGAAGTAACATTTGACCGGGTTGAGACTAAGGCGGTTGATCCGATGATATTGTATTTTACCTCAGGTACAACGGGAAATCCAAAGGGCGTCATTCATGATTTTGTATATCCCCTTGCACATATTGTGACAGCAAAGTACTGGCAGCAGGCTGAAGATAATGGCCTTCATTTTACTGTTGCTGAAACGGGATGGGCGAAAGCTTCATGGGGTAAACTATATGGCCAGTGGATGGTAGGCAGTGCTGTTATGGTGTATGATTTCGATAATTTTGAACCAAGGCAGTTGGCCAATGTGATCAACCGGTACGGTGTTACTTCATTTTGCGCCCCTCCTACGGTGTATCGTTATCTTGTGAGGAAAGGTGTTCCGGATATGCCAACCCTGAAGCATGTTTCAACTGCGGGTGAAATGTTAGCACCGGAGGTATTTAAAAAGTTCACAGAGCGTACCGGGTTACAGCTTTCAGAAGGATATGGACAGACTGAGACAACATTGTTGATGGCAAACTTTAAGGGTAGACAGGCGGTGGCGGGTTCCATGGGAACGGTTTCTCCGTTTTATAGGATTGAACTTCGGGATCGTGATAACAAAAGGGTTGCATCCGGTGAAATTGGCGAAGTTGTGGTTCTGCCACGGGAAGATGGCAGACAGGCCGGAATCTTTACGGCTTATCTGGAAGATGAAGAACAGTATCAATATGCTTGGCGTGATGGCGTGTATCATACCGGAGATGCTGCATATATGGATGAAAAAGGTTTATACTGGTTTCATGGCCGATTTGATGATATAATCAAGACAGGCGGATTTCGTGTCGGACCTTATGAGGTTGAGCATGTTTTGATGGAGCATCCTGCAGTGGCAGAATGCAGTGTTATTGGTGTGCCGGATGCGCTTCGGGGACAGGCGATCAAGGCGGTGGTCGTACTGGAATCCTCTTGCGAACCGGGCGGAGAGCTTGCTTTGGAGATCAAGGAGTTTTGTAATCGTAAGCTGGCGGAGTATAAGTGGATCAGAAGTGTGGAATTTGTGACCGAAATGCCAAAGACAATCAGTGGAAAGATAAGAAAGAATGCACTCAGAGTGCAGGTGACATAACAAGGAGAAGGCATGGACGATAAACTACGGGATATAGAGGATATATTGGAATATGGAATCAGTGGATATCACAGATACATATTTTCGGATCAGATGCATTTGCAATATGCGAGTCAGAATCTGTGCGATATGCTGAAGGCGGACAGGCAGATACTGGTTAGGAAGGACATTGATGGATATGCAGAATTTGTATATCCTGCAGATGTCTGCATTTATAATGCATTTGTCGAGAAACTGAGACAAAAGGAACAGACATTATCGGAAGATTATCGTCTCGTGAGGCGGGATGGTACTGTTATGTATGTGCATGATAGTGTGACGACGAGAAGACAAAAGGACAATATCCTTATAGGGGATAGTGTCCTTTCTGATGTTACGGATTTAAAGATGGAAAATCAGAATCTGAAATTCCTGAATGAAACGGTGCCATGCGGTATGCTTAGGTATACATGCGAGCAGCAGCCCCACATTACTTATATGAACGAACAAATGTCAAGGATTCTTCGTATCCCGGAGCGGAAAACTGCAGAAAAAGAGGATAGCGCATTGTATTATGACAATATTTATATGTTGATACCGATGGGAGAACATAGAAGATTTGCTTCGTATCTGAAACGTGTCTATGAAGCCGGGACTCCGATTGCCGGCGAAGTGATGATCAATCGTTGCGATGGTACAAATGCTTTTCTATTTGGATGGGTGGCTAAGTGTGTCAATGAGCAGGGCCAGGAGGAATTTCAGAGTGTATGTATGGACATTACAAGTCGTTATCAATCACGCAGACAGACGGAGAGTCAGCAGTATCTTCAGGCATTGATGGATGTGTATGATATGATATTTAAATACGATCTGTCGACCAATATGGTACAGTGCCTGTATAGCAATCATTCGGCAAGATTTCAGTGGCTGGAAAACATTCCGATGCAGATTCAGGATGCAACGGAAAAATGGATTCGTGATATCGTGGTGCCGGAAGATCGGGATCAATTATCCCAAATGTTTTGGGAGCTGACACAAAAGCGGTTGTATGAGAAGGATGAAAAGCCGCCGAGAATTTCGTACCGGGCGGAATCGTCAGATGGAAAGATCAGACAGTATAATGGTATTTTCCTTCGTATGGATGATTCGGTCAGTCTATATTGCTGCAGGAAGGTTCCGGATGTTGAGGAAACGAGTCAGCTTCGTGATGAAAATGTACATTTAAAGGAGAATATGCAGGAGCTGGTGATGCGGTTTACGGATGGTATTGCAGCCTTTGAGGTGACAGCAGCAGGTAATGTACTGCCAATGTATTCCAGTGATAATATATGCAGATTTTTTGGATACGACAAAAATGAATGGATGATTCTTATGGAGAAGGGAACGCCGCTGGCAGAGTTTGTGTCCAGAAGTGGTATAGATGTGTCTGTATTTGAGGAACTGCTTCGTATAGGGGAGGCAGAATTTCCATATTATGATATAGATACACAGAGTGAGCATCGGATGAAGGCAATCTGTTCATTAAAATATCCGAGCAGGGATACATCGAGATATGTCATGTTGTATAAAGTAGATGAGACTAAGGAAACGGAAGCAGTTGTGGATTATCGTGCAGTTTCAATCAGAACCTTTGGCTACTTTGATGTATTTGTCGGCGATCGGGCTGTTGTGTTCAGAAATGAAAAGGCAAAAGAATTATTTGCTTTGCTTGTAGACCGGCGGGGTGGGTATATTACATCAAAGGAGGCAATTGGTTTCCTTTGGGAGGATGAGCCCGACAGTCCGGTGATGTTGGCAAGATACCGTAAAGTGGCATTGCGGCTTAAGAATACATTAGAAGAGTATGGTATCCGGGATGTAATTGAGGCAGTAGACGGCAGGCGACGGATCGTTCCGGAGAAGGTGCGTTGCGACCTGTTTGATTATCTGTCAGGGGATGAACAGTACAGCAGGCTGTTTAAGGGAAGTTATCTGACCAATTACAGCTGGGGTGAGAAAACGCTTGCTGAGCTTACGGGAACTCTTACATTTTTGTAAGAAAACAGCAGGAAAATGTTAGGAAAATGTCATGCATAGGGAAAGAAGGCTGTGATACAATAAATTCATATTCAAACATTTACGCTTTTACACGAAATGGGGGGGGTAATATGGAAAATGAACAGAGATCTTGTGTGGTCGATGTGAAGAATTTGTATAAGGTCTATAAGGTTGGCACCAACACGGTGCATGCGTTAGATGGCGTATCGTTTCAGATCTTTGAGGGGGAGTTCTGTGCGATCGTTGGAGCATCGGGTTCGGGCAAGTCAACGCTCTTAAATATGCTTGCAGGATTAGAGCAGCCGACAAGAGGCAGCATTATGGTAGCCGGCAAGCATATCGAACGGTTTAAGGAGAATCAGCTCGTGCGGTTCAGACGCGAGAATATCGGATTTATATTCCAGTCATTTAATTTAATCGGGACAATGAATGCGGTTGAAAATGTCGCATTGCCGTTAATATTCCGGGGTGTGCCGAAGGCAGTCCGGATGAAACGGGCAGAAAAGATGATAGATCTGGTGGGACTTCATCAGTATCGGACGCATAAACCGAACCAGATGTCGGGAGGTCAGCAGCAGAGAGTTGGTATGGCACGGGCATTGGTTCTGAATCCGAGTATTGTATTTGCGGATGAGCCGACAGGTAATCTGGATTCGAAGACATCTGAAGAAATGATGACATTGATGCGGCAGGTGCTTTCCGAACGGAATAAGACACTGGTCATGGTGACGCATGACAATGACCTGGCGGCACTGGCTGACAGACAGATCAGGATATTGGATGGAAGAATTGTCGATATTGTAGTACATGGAGAACATCTGCCACTCGAAGATGACAGTATATGTGATGCGGATATTACAAAGAAAATGGAGGGTATGAAGGAATGAAGAAACAGATTGCGGTTTATATGGTATGTGCAGCACTTATGACAGCAGGATGTATGCCGGTACAAGTATCTGCACAGGCAGCAGATTCGATGCAGCTGACGCAGGCAGGTCAGACCGATGGACAGACGGAAGAAAATAATGTAGATACGAGCACAATGGAACAGGGTGTGGCAGAGGATCTTGCGATCAGCGGGGTCTCTATTCCGGCGACAACACAGGCCGGGGATAAGGCAACGGTGAGCTTTACAGTGGATGGAAAAAAGAACACGATCAATGGTATTTCCTATCAGGCAAATGTCATCCAAAAGATCTGTCCGGTGATCGACAGTGATTTCCCTTTTGTGACAGATAATGCAGCGTATACAGTAACGGAGGGGACGGCAGGCAGATTGGCATGCAGCTATACCTTTACAACAAAGGATACATTGGAGACCGGGTATTATCCGGTGACATTTACGATTGTGTATACAAGAAAAGCCGGTACTGCAACAGATGCATTTGCAGGTCATGTGTACTATGTGAATAAGACTTTTAATGTTAAGGTGAAGGCGGCGCCTGCGCCGACCACAGAGGCAGCGACCGAGACAGAGGCGGCCGATGCAGATGTGACGATGGATGTGAAGAAGGCACCGGAAGGTACATATGGTAAGAGCTGCAGTGTATCGTTTACAGTGAAGTCTGCAAAGTATAAGATCACATCGGTTGCACCTGTGATCAATGAGACATTTCCGTTTGAGACAAATGGAGATGCGTATAAAACGATCAGTGCAAAGGGGACATCAAAGCTTGCCTGCAAGTATGCATTTACACTACGGGAGGATGTAGCGACCGGATATCAGCCCGTGTCCTTTGTGGTTATGTATCTCAAGAATAAGAAGACATGCACTGTGACAAAGACGATCAACATCAAGACAACCGGAAAGAAGCCACAGGAGACGACAGAAGCAAATCAGACAGTGAGCACACCGAGGCTGCTGGTCACAGGATATGATACGGATACGGAAAAGATCGGACCAAACAGTACATTCAAACTGACACTGCATTTCAAAAACACCGCAAAGAAGGTCATTTCCAATATTAAGATCAGTCTGTCGACAGCAGAAGGGGAATTTCTGCCGGTCAGCGGTGCAAGTACGGCATTTATTGACAGTATGGCAGCGGGGGATGAGAAGGACATCGAGATTGACATGAAGGCGGCCGCCGGATTGTCGAATAAGCCATATCAGATTACAGTGAAGTCAGAATATGAGGATGCCAAGGCAAATCCATTTACTGCGGAAGACAGTGTGTCGATCCCGGTTGTGTTAGAGGACCGGATCAGCCTGACAGAGATCGTAACCCCGGAGAATCTGGAAGTTGGAAAGACAGGGGAGATCTCCTTCACGATCAATAATCTGGGTGGTGCTTCGTTGAGAAATGTAAGTGTCAGCTGCAAGGGTAATGATTTTACGGCGGAGGACAGTTTTGTCGGCAACATTGCATCGGGGACAAGTGGTTATGCATCTGTCATGCTGAATGGGGTACAGGCAACGAAGGGAGACGGGAAGTGCACACTTGTGATCTCTTATGAAAATACGGATGGAGAAGTTAAGACATATGAACAGGATGTCAATGTGTATGTGATGCAGGAGTCTGTGGATGCGGCTGTGGCTGTACAGGATAAACCGGATCAGAAACAGAAGTCAAAGGTCCCGTATGTGCTTGGAGGAATCGTGCTTGCAATAGCCGCAATTGTAATATTTGTAAAAATCCGGAAAAATAAGCTGGCAAAAGAGGAAGAGGAGTTGATGGATGATGACGTTCTGTGATATGATAACAATGAGCGTCGGAAACCTGTTAAGACGGAGACTCCGTACATTTCTGACTATGCTGGGTGTGCTGATCGGCACAACATCCATTGTAGCAATGCTTTCGATCGGTAACGGAATGCAGGAAATGATCATGTCAGAGTATGAGGGATATGGAGGATTGACACAGATTACGGTTACGAAGGGACAGGGATCGGATGACGCAAAGACAGCGAGCGATAAAACACAGCTGACAGAGACAAATATAAAGAAATTTGCCGCCATGGAGCATGTGGAAGCGGTCAACCCGATGCTGACATTTGACCTGACTCTGGAACAGGGGCGATATACCGGATGGTCAACACTCAAGGGTGTGGATGCGGCCTATCTGCAGACGATCAAGATCGGGCAGGGTGTAATGCCGCAGGCAAAGAGCGGTGCACTGGAGGTGTTGGCGGGAAACAGCGTAACAGCTTCCTTTTGGGACCCGAATGATTTTGAGGGAACCTCTTATTACATGACAAATACATTGCTGGATATTGATCTGTTGGGACGGGTGACGAAATTTATAACATATAATTACAATCAAGGTTCGCAGATTACAGCAGATACAGAGCAGACATCGGAGGAAGATCCTGCCGGGGATGCATCAGAAGAACTGACAACAGGTGATTCTGAGATTCGTCTGAATCTGAAGGTTACGGGAGTCATGGAGGGAGATCCGAATAGCTATTCTCAGGATTCGGATGCCATACTGGTGGATATCGATGCCCTGAAGCAGTATTTGACGAAGCATTTTAAGAGGGGATCGATACCGGGGCAGCCACTGAATGCGAAAGGCAGGCCATATCGGGAATGGGTATATGATTCTGTGACTGTGCAGGTAGATGACGCAGACAATGTGGAGCAGGTGCAGGATGCGCTTCGGGATATGGGATTTTCAACAGAGAGCAACAAGGCAATGCTGGAGTCAGCCCAGAATGTGTTCCGGATCATAGAGCTGGTGCTTGGTGCGATCGGCATGATTGCATTTCTGGTTGCGGCGATCGGGATTGCCAATACGATGATGATGTCGATCTATGAGAGGACCAAAGAGATCGGGGTAATGAAAGTACTGGGTTGTGATATGAAGGATATTCAGCGTTTGTTTCTGACAGAGGCAGGCTTTATCGGCCTGACAGGTGGTGCGGTCGGCGTATTGCTGACATGTGGTCTGTCTATGCTGGCGAATAGTCTGGCAAAGGATTTTATCGCGTCGGAGATGGGAGTAGCAGGTGCAAGGATTTCAATCGTGACACCGGGGCTGGCATGCATTTCTGTTGTGTTTGCGACATTGATGGGAATGCTGGCAGGTTATTTTCCTGCAAAGCGGGCAATGAAATTGAGTCCGTTAGCAGCGATCAGGACAGAGTAGGGACTCTGTGCCGAAAAGGAGGAGGAATTATTTATGAAGAAAAAGACAACATTCGCAGCGGTATTGGTTACGGCTGCAGCCATGTTACTTGGTGGATGTGCGGTCCGGTCGGAGTCTGATGTGACGATCACACCGGCAGGTACTGTGAATTATACGGCTACGGCAGGTGTAGATGAGGATTTGTTGAATCAGTACGCAGCCTTTTCCACTTCTTTGGGAGAGCCGTTGACAGCGGCAGATCTCAAAGCGCAGTTTAAACAGCAGGCAGCAGCACAGGGCGCGACAACAAAGGAAGAGCAGATCGGTGGTGTAAATTATCTTCTGGCAACACAGACAAAGCAGAATCTGACAACGGCTGAGGCAGAAAGTTCCCTGTCAAACGATGTCGGTCTGGAGAATGTCTGCATGACACCGGAATATTTCTATGCGGTATATCCTGGCAGTCAGATGACAGAGGATGAGGATGGTGCACAGGTAGCGGCTATGCTCTCCCAGATGACAGTATATATGCGGCTTTCCATGGTATTTCAGGCACCGGTTACATCGACGAATGGAACGGTGGATCCGGCAAATGCATGCAGGGTAACATGGGAAGTGACAAATGCGACACAGGATGTTACGGTGTACGCAACGACGAAGGCAGCTACAGCAGCGGCTTCAACGAGTTCCGTTAAGAATAATAAGGCATATAAGACAAATAAGAAGATTGATGTGACCGGATCAGAAGGACTGATCAAGATGACGATTGCACCAGACAATGGCATGCATGCAGGCACGGCGATTCCTTCAGGTTACACAGTGAAGAAAAATGGAAACTATGTGGTTAAGCTCTGGTCAGCGAATGGACAATGTCAGGTGGTACGGTTCAGTATAGATAAGAAGAAGCCAAAGGTTGCCGGTGCCAAGAATGGCAAGACATATAAGAAGAATGTGAAGCTTGTGATCACAGATGATGTGTCAGGCATCAAGTCTGCCACGATCAATGGCAAGAAGATTGCAGCAAAGAAGCTGAAAGGCTACACGGTAAAGAAGAATGGCAAGTACAAGGTTGTTGTGAAGGATAAGGCAGGCAACAAGACAGTAGTCACATTTAAGATTAAAAAGTAGACGGGCATAACTCATCCCCCTCATGCATAGACTTTAACAAACAGAGGATCCGAGGTTCAGTGTGAGGGAGTATATTGAGGAGCGGGTATTACAGCTTGGTGAATATATCATAAAGAGTAATGCCACAGTCAGGCAGGCTGCGAAGGAGTTCGGCGTCAGCAAATCGACCGTACATAAGGATGTCACGGAGCGGTTAGAGCTGATCAATGCATCGTTAGCGGCCAGTGTTAAGAAGGTTCTGGATGTGAATAAGGCAGAACGGCATTTGCGTGGCGGAGAGGCCACCAGAGAGAAATATTTACATAACAAAAAATAGCATAAGGCTGTCGGTAACGGCAGCCTTTCGCTATGTTTTAAAAGAAATACAAAATAATTCCTAAAAACCTATTGACATACTATGAATTAAGTTGTATCATACATGCATACCAAAAACCTAGTAATCAAGTATGATTAGGAAAGATCAGGATAGAAGGGAGTTGAGTATATGCATGAGTTAAATGCTGCTTGCTACTATATCAGAAAAGGAAATAGAATCTGTTGTTCGGTGACCGATCGAATGTGCTGCTGTTAAGATTGCACATAGTCGCAATCGTAATTGAGAGTTTTGCAATTGCCTATTACATTTTTTAGATAAAAGGAGATAATAATTATGAGTAAGAAGACATATGAGAATAGAGACTTGAAGTTTGAGACATTACAGTTACATGTAGGACAGGAGCAGCCGGATCCGGTAACCGATGCGAGAGCAGTGCCGATCTACCAGACATCGTCTTATGTGTTTAGAAACAGTGAGCATGCAGCAGCCAGATTTGGTCTGACAGATGCCGGTAACATTTACGGCAGACTGACCAATCCGACAGAGGATATCTTCGAGCAGAGAATTGCAAAGCTGGAGGGCGGTGTTGCAGCATTAGCAGTTGCATCCGGTGCCGCTGCGATCACATACACGATTGAGAACCTTGCAAAGAACGGTGACCATGTAGTCGCTGCCAAGAATATTTATGGTGGAACATTCAATTTCTTAGAGCATACGATCAAGCAGTATGGTGTCAGCACCACATTTGTAGATCCATTTAACTATAATGAAGTAGAGTCAGCAATTCAGGACAATACCAAGGTATTATTTATTGAAACCTTAGGAAATCCGAATTCTGATGTTGTAGATATTGAGAAGCTTGCCGGAATTGCACATGCACATAAGATTCCGCTTGTTGTAGATAATACATTCGCAACCCCTTATCTGGTTCGTCCGATTGAGTATGGTGCAGATATTGTGGTACATTCAGCTACAAAGTTCATTGGTGGACATGGCACAACAATCGGTGGTGTGATCGTAGACAGCGGCAAGTTCGACTGGGAGGCATCAGGTAAGTTCCGGGATCTTGTAGATCCGAACCCAAGTTATCATGGTGTCAGCTTCACAAAGGCAGTTGGTCCGGCAGCATTTGTGACAAGTATCCGTGCGATTCTGCTGCGTGATACCGGTGCGACAATTTCACCAATCCATGCATTTATCTTCCTGCAGGGACTGGAGACATTATCACTGCGTGTAGAGCGTCATGTGGAAAATGCATTGAAGGTAGTTGAATATTTAAATAATCATCCACAGGTTGAGAAGGTTCATCATCCTTCTGTTACAGATGATCCTGAGCAGCAGGCACTGTATAAGAAGTATTTCCCAAATGGTGGTGGTTCTATTTTCACATTTGAGATCAAGGGTGATGCGCAGAAGGCAAAGGATTTCATTGATCAGTTAGAGTTATTCTCTCTGCTGGCAAATGTCGCAGATGTGAAGTCGCTGGTAATCCATCCTGCTTCAACTACACATTCACAGATGACAGAAGAAGAACTGTTAGGATCAGGTATTAAGCCGAATACGATCCGCCTGTCAATTGGTACAGAGCATATTGACGATATTATTGAGGATCTGGACGAGGCATTCAAGGCAGTCCAGTAGATAGAACATTTTTGAAAGGAAGGTTTTAGATTATGGCAGTATATAAGAATGTAAAGGATTTAGTTGGAAATACACCGATTGTTGAGTTGTCACATATCAATGCAGATGAGGATATTCAGGCTACGATTCTGGCGAAGCTCGAGTATTTCAATCCGGCAGGCAGCGTGAAGGATCGTATTGCAAAGGCAATCTTAGAGGATGCATGGAATAAGGGTAAGATCAATCAGGATTCTGTAATTATTGAGCCTACCAGTGGGAATACAGGAATTGGTCTTTCTGCATTGGCAGCAGCCATGGGTTTAAGAATTATCATTACGATGCCTGAGACGATGAGCGTTGAGAGACGGAATCTGATGAAGGCATATGGTGCAGAACTCGTGCTGACAGATGGAAGCAAGGGTATGAAGGGTGCGATTGCCAAGGCAGATGAACTGGCAGCGGAGATTCCGAACAGCTTTATTCCGGGACAGTTTGTAAATCCTGTAAATCCTGCAGCACATGAGGCAACGACAGGCCCTGAGATCTGGAAGGATACAGAGGGCAAGGTAGACATTTTCATAGCAGGTGTCGGTACCGGTGGAACCGTATCAGGTGTTGGTAAGTATTTGAAGTCACAAAATCCAAATGTGAAGATTGTTGCAGTAGAGCCGGCTGCTTCTCCTGTATTGTCAGAAGGTAAGAGCGGAGCGCATAAGATTCAGGGAATCGGTGCAGGATTCGTGCCTGACACATTAGACACAAAGATCTACGATGAGATCATTACTGTAGAGAATGAGGATGCATTTGATACCGGGCGTGAGATCGCAAGGAGAGAAGGTATTCTGGTAGGAATTTCTTCCGGTGCAGCAGTTTGGGCTGCGAAGAAGCTTGCAAAGGATCCTGCCAATAAGGGCAAGAATATTGTTGTATTACTGCCTGATACAGGAGATCGCTATTTGTCAACTCCAATGTTTGCAGAGTAATAAGTTCCCCCCACAATATAGCTTGAGGCTGCCTTTTAGGGCAGCCTCTTTTTATGGACAATTTGACTAAAATGTAGTATAATTTTTAGAGATATTAATGCTAGGGGGTAACATATATGGAACATAATCGAAGAGTGAAGTTTGGCATCAGTGCACAGATGATGATTCTGGCGTTGATTCCGATGGTGACAGTGGTTGTGCTCATCACTTTAATTGGTGTGACTGCGATGGTAAAGGGGATTCGCAGTGAGGTGTTTGATGGCTTGGCGGATCTGTCCCAGAGCGTAATTGCATCATATAATGTGATGGATAGCGGAGACTATCATCTGGAGGGTGATCATCTCTACAAGGGAGAGACAGATCTGAGCGGGAAAATGGATCTGATGGATGATATAACAGTAGATTCCTCTGTTGAAGTGACAGCTTTTTATGGAGATACACGGTATCTGACAACACTTAAGGATGAAAAGAATGGTGAGCGTATGGTCGGTACGACGGCTTCTGATGTCGTTGTGAAGACGGTGTTAGAGCAGGGAAAGAGCTATACCTCTGTGAATACGGATATCGGTGGCAAGCGGTATTATGCTTATTATAAGCCCCTGAGGAATCCTTCAGATGATAGTATTATCGGTATGGTATTCGCAGGTAAGCCGAAGGCAGAGATACAGGCATTTATTATGCAGCGTGTCCGCATGCTGTGTGGGACGGCTGTGTTATTGATGACAGTGACTGCGGTAGTCTGCTGGATATTTGGCCGGAAGATGGGTCTGGCGATCAAGGATGCAGAGCGTGTTGTAACGGCGATTGCGGATGGAGACCTGACGGTATCTCCATCAGAGAGAGCTATGAAGAAGAAAGATGAGATCGGTGTGATCGCGAGAGAAATTGATTCCTTGCGTGCTACATTGAATGATATGGTATCTAAGATCATGGAATCGGCAGCAATCCTTACGGAGACCGGACGTAATCTGCGTGAAATGGCAAGTCAGACGGATGGTACAGTGGAAGATATCAGTAAAGCCGTGGAAGGGATTGCCGAGGGTGCTTCTGCGCAGGCAGAAGAGATTGAGGAAGCATCCTCACAGGTGATGGGAATCGGTGATGAGATTGGTGCGATTGCCGATCAGGTGAAGCATTTAGACGAGGTATCCGATACCATGAGTCAGGCCGGAGATGCATCCAATGAGAATGTACAGGCTTTGATGGAGACAAGCGAACAGACATTGAGTGCTGTTGAGAGTATTGAGAGACAGGTTACAGCTACAAACGAGGCTGTGGAGCGGATTCAGGCTGCAGTGGGAGTGATCTCTGAGATTGCAGCACAGACGAATCTGTTATCCCTGAATGCCAGTATTGAGGCGGCAAGAGCCGGCGAGATGGGTAAGGGATTCGCAGTGGTAGCAGATGAGATATCAAATCTGGCTGAGCAGTCAGCGGCTTCTTCCAGGGAAATTGATCAAGTTGTGCGTGAGCTGGCTTTGGAGTCTGAGAAATCCATGACAGCCATGCAGAACATGAAGGAAATGATGGAGGTACAGGAGCAGAAGCTGGATGATACGACTGAGCAGTTTGGCAATGTAGAAGAGGGCATCAGCATTTCACGGGAGGAGACAGCAGGCATCAGGGAGCGATCCGATAGATGTAATACAGCAAGACAGGCAATACAGGATGTTATGACGAACCTGTCAGCCATTTCCGAGGAGAATGCAGCTTCTACGCAGGAGACAACAGCATCTATGCAGGAGCTGAATGCGACGATCAGTATTCTGGCAGAGGAAGCAGGCCGTGTCAGCGAAATGGCAGAGGCGTTAGAAGAAGATATTAAGATGTTTACCGTATAGTGTGCGGGCATTTCCGGTGGAATGTCGAAGAATGCCAAAAAGACGCCACATATGTATATAAAAAGGAGTTGTGAGGATCTCACAACTCCTTTTATACTTATACTAAATTCTAAGTTGTGAATAGGTGGAGGATAGTATGAGTGAACAAAAATATTTAATATCGGATACAGCCAAAAAACTGGGAATTGAGCCGCATGTACTGCGATACTGGGAGGATGAGCTGGAACTTACCATACATAGAAATGAGATGGGACACCGGTATTACACAGACACGGATCTAAGAGTTTTGGAAAATGTGCATAAGCTGAAAGATCAGGGATTTCAGTTGAAGGCGTTAAAGATGATTGTTCCGGAAATGTATGCAAATAAGGAGTTTGACTTGAATCATATGCTGCATCGGAAAGAGGAGCTGAATGCCCGTGCAGAGCAGAATGGCAATGTAGTCGGGTTTACCAGACCGATGGGATGCATACAGGGTGGTGTCAAAGGAAAGAATGCTGCTTCGGACATGCTGTCAAACGAACATAAGCTGGCACAGTTCCAGGAGATCATGAACCAGGCAGTGTCACAGGCATTAAAGCTGCAGCAGCAGGCGATCGGAGAGGCTGTAGGAAGCAGAATGTCTGAGGAAGTCTCTGAAAGAGTCTCTGACAAGGTGTTAAAGCAGATGGACTATTTGATGCGGGAGTCGGATGATCATGCGGAAGCACGGTTTAAGAAGTTGGATGAGACGATCAGGGAGGTACAGAAAGCACGTATGGAGGCGGCAGCGACAACCGGGGGCAAGGCGAAAAAAGGCTTGTTTCGTAAGAAGGACAAGCCGGATAAGAGGACAGAGAGGAAGAAAAAATAATAAAGAGACATAAAAACAAGGCATATCAAGATGATATGCCTTGTTTGATATGATTACAGCGTATGCAGTAGAATGGTTATACTGCCTGACACTTGAACTTAAACTTCTGGATATCCTTATCGGATTCAACTCTTTCAATATGTGCACCCAGTGCGCGAAGCTTTGTTGAGAACTTCTCGTAGCCCCGTTGGATATAACGAATATCATCTACAACGGTGAAGTCATCTGCAACCAGAGCAGCAATGACTAATGCAGCTCCTGCTCTTAAATCCGGTGCGCATACATTGGCTCCGGTAAATTTCTCAACTCCGGTAATGATTGCGACATTACCCTCCACTTTGATGTTCGCGCCCATTCTGGCAAGCTCATTCACATATTTGAAACGGTTCTCAAAAATACTTTCTGTTACAATACTTGTTCCCTCGGATAAAGCCAATGTAACTGCCATCTGTGGCTGCATATCTGTGGGGAATCCCGGATATGGAAGCGTCTTTATATTGGTAGAACGAAGTCTGGTATTGGCACTTACACGCACAGCATCATCAAATTCCTCTACTTTGGCTCCGATTTCGTTCAGCTTTGAGGTAATGGCCTCTAAATGCTTCGGAATTACATTCTTGATCAGAACATTTCCTCTGGTGGCTGCTGCCGCCATCATAAAGGTTCCGGCTTCAATCTGATCCGGTATGATCGAATACGTTGTACCCTTTAAAGATTTTACACCACGAATCCGGATAATATCGGTTCCGGCACCCCGGATATTCGCACCCATACTGTTTAAGAAGTTGGCAACATCTACAATGTGCGGCTCCTTGGCTGCATTCTCGATTGTTGTTTTGCCTTCTGCAAGAGTAGCAGCCATCATAATATTGATAGTAGCACCTACAGAAACAATATCCAGATAAATGTGATTGCCGACCAATGCATCGGCAGATACAGTAATCATAGAATCCTTGATCTCTTCTGTTGCACCCAGAGCACGGAATCCCTTCAGATGCAGGTCGATCGGTCTGGCACCAATATCACATCCGCCCGGCAGGGCAACAGTCGAACGCCTATATTTTCCAAGTAATGCACCTAATAAATAATAAGATGCACGAATCTTACGGATGTATTCATCGTCAACACAGAGATCACATCCATTGCCTACAGTCCTGCCACAAATCGCTACGGTATGTTCGTCTAAATAGCGTACCGTTGCACCGATTCCCTGAATCGCCTGCAGTAATACGCGGGTATCCCGTACATTTGGGACATTCTCTATAATAACTTCATCATCGGTCATAACAGCGGCAGCAAGAATACCCAATGCGGCATTCTTGGCACCTGCAATTGTCACCTCACCCCTAAGTGGGGTGCCCCCCTTGATTACATACTGTTCCATCTTACACCTCGATAAACATTTTCAAATGCTTATATCCCTATCTATTTTAAAATCAATACTATAATCTATTATATGCCGGGTATGCAAGACCGTGCGTGACAAAATACCGCCACATCACCTAGAATTAAACACTCGCATACATCGTATATTATAGCATAAATCTTTTATTTGTAAAGTGTTCGTTTCATGGCAATCATCATCAGCCTGTGCTATAAATTTGTTTGTTTGAGTTCATCCTCGCAATAAATGCAACGATAGGTACGGTTTGCGACATCGGTGAGCTTGAAAATCTGATCAATACCCTGTTCTGTAGTGGTAATGCATCTTGGATTTTTGCATTTCACGACATTGATCAGACGGATGGGTGGTGCAACCTTCTTCTTTTCGATCGTAACACCGTCTTTGATAATACTAACTGTGGTGTCAGGGTCGATGTAGCCAATGACATCCAGATTGACTGCAATGTTCTGGTCAATCTTCAGGATATCTTTGCGCCCCATTTTGTTGCTTTTGACATTTTGGATGATGGCAACGGAGCAGTCCAGCTTGTTAAGCTCAAGGTCGGCATACAGCTGCAGAGCCTTGCCGGCAGTGATGTGGTCTAATACAATACCATTTTGAATACTATCTATGTTCATTTGAATAGCCTCCCATCTGTTATTCTACGGCATCTTGTAAGCCGAGCAGTGTCATGATCAGTGCCATACGCACATATTTGCCATTTAATACCTGTTCAAAGTACTTGGCACGTGGATCGTCATCTACTTCCGGTGCAATTTCATTGACACGTGGCAGCGGGTGCAGGATGGACAGATCAGCCTTGGCATTTTTGAGCTTCGGAAGGTCCAGGATATAGGCGTCCTTCAGACGGATATAGTCGGCCTCGTTAAAGAAGCGTTCCTGTTGCACTCTTGTCATATACAAAACATCCAGCAGAGGCATAGCATCTTCCATAGAAGAAATACGCTCATATTCTATGTGGTTCGCATCTAATACTTCGGTATAAATGTAATCCGGTACCTGAAGTTCATCCGGAGATATTAAAATAAAGCGGATGCCCTCGTAACGGGACATTGCCTTGATCAGGGAGTGTACAGTCCGTCCGAATTTCAGATCACCGCAAAGACCGATGGTCAGATTGTCAAGACGCCCTTTCTCCCGGCGGATCGTGAGCAGATCTGCCAATGTCTGTGTCGGATGGTTATGACCACCATCACCGGCATTGATGATCGGAACATTAGACTTCATAGAAGCGAGCATCGGTGCACCCTCTTTTGGATGTCGCATAGCGATGATATCGGCATAGCAGGATACCACCCGGACAGTGTCGGCAACACTTTCTCCCTTGGTGGCAGATGAAGAACTTGCTTCGGAGAAGCCAAGCACATTTCCACCGAGTTCCATCATGGCGGACTCAAAGCTGAGCCTTGTACGGGTACTAGGCTCAAAGAACAGCGTAGCAAGCTTCTTGTGTCTGCAAACCTCTTGATATTTCTCCTTGTCTGCGATGATCCTGTCTGCCAGATCAAGAATATTGGTGATCTCGTCAGCACTCAGATCCATTGGATCAATTAAATGTCTCATATAGGGCCTCCTAAAAATATGTAATATATAGATTAAACCTGATTCTGGGAATCAGAAATCGTAGCTTGTTTGGTGATATGGTGCTTGCGGAGAATGGCATCAATGTCACCCCGGTATGTCTTGCTGCAGCGCATGACATACTGCCTTTTGTTGGCTCGAAATCTCAGCTGTAAGGTATTGATATCGTCATTGATCAGTTTGTAGGCTGCCACCTGGCTCCATGGAATATAGGTCATGCCAATATAGAGTCCGTCATTGCCGATCCCGCTTCGAAGCCGTGTCGTCATCAGAATAAACAGAGCAAAGACGGCGACGGCCGGAATATAATAATACAACCGCATCAGGACGAGTACCACGATCACAAGCAGTGCAGCATTGACATCCAACACTTCGATCAATCCGCTTCGTCTGCTTAACAGACTTGGGATCAAAATGTGCTTCTGTCTGATCAAAGTGCGTCCTGAGAGCCAGCATAGCACGCTAAACCCCAAAAAAAGGATTGCTATTAAGATGTTGATCCATAATTTTACATCAATACTCATAGCAATCCTCCATTCATTTAAAATCTCTGATCTAACAGATAAGCCATAACAGCCTTCTCTGCATGACGTCTGTTCTCTGCCTGGTCAAGAATGAATTCCATGAACTCCTGCTCAACCTCTTCTGAGATTTCATATCCAACATGCATTGGCATATCGTGCATTACCTTGGCATGGCTGCCCTCCAAGAAAGCCTTGTTAATCTGATAAGGCATCATCTTGGCAAGCGTCTCTTCCTTCTGCTTCTGATAAGCAGGATTGTTGAAGAACTCCATGTCTACCCAAGTATCTGTGTAAAGCAGATCCATATCCTTGACATAGCTCTTTGCTTCTTCCATGGACATTGTAGGATCCAGTTCAACATAATAGCCTGTCTTCTTGGCATTTTCATAGAAATCAGGCTCAACAGCGGTTTCATTTACAAGCGGTGTCAGACCATACAGAGTACCACGCTGCATCTTAGAGAAGAACTCAACCAATGAATTAAATACATTGTTCTTCGCCCCGATATAGAGAAGCTTCACATTCAGATCACCGAAATGTTCGAGGATCGTAAGTGCATCTGCAAGAATCTGACAAGGATGCCAGGTGCTGTCACAGCCGTTGATAAATGGTACGGATGTGTTGGCACCAAATAATTCCACCGTCTCGTTCTTGATCAGACGCGCCATGATAATGTCAACATTACGGCCAACATAGCGAAGCTCTGATACAGGTTCACCGAGAACGAAATTGGAATCCTTCCATAACTGATTGTAATAGGTTCCGCCAAGCTCTGTCATACCGCTGGTAAAGGATAGAAATGTACGGGTTGAAGTCTTCTCAAATAATGTGTACAGCTTCTTGCCCTTTAACAGCTCGCTGTAAGCTTCAGGGTTTTTCTTCATCTTCAGTGCCATACTAAGGATCGTATCCAGTTCCTCCGCACTGAAGTTCTTAAAATTCAGCATATTTTTCATAATTGTATTACTCCTATAAATACTTCTTCAGTGTGTCTGCCATATCCGTAGCCTCCCAAGGGAGATTAAGATCGTCTCTTCCGAAGTGGCCATAGGCTGCGGTCTGCTTGTAGATCGGACGGCGTAGATCCAGCATCTTGATAATGCCTGCCGGTCTTAAATCAAAGTTTTCACGGATGATCTCTACAAGCTTCTCGTTGTCAAGCTTGCCGGTGCCAAATGTGTCTACCATAATAGAAGTAGGTCTGGCAACGCCGATTGCGTAGGATAACTGAATCTCACACTGGTCTGCCAGCCCTGCGGCTACAATATTCTTGGCTACATATCTTGCGGCGTAAGCGGCAGAACGGTCAACCTTCGTTGCATCCTTGCCGGAAAAAGCACCACCGCCGTGACGAGCGTATCCACCATAAGTATCTACGATGATCTTACGTCCTGTCAGACCACTGTCTCCGTGTGGTCCGCCGATCACAAAACGACCGGTTGGATTGATGAAGAACTTCGTGTCATCATCGATCATCTCTGCAGGCAGAATCGGATCAAAGACATATTTTTTGATGTCCTCATGGATCTGCTCCTGTGTCACATCCTCATCATGCTGGGTAGACAGTACCACGGCGTCTAGTCTTTTTGCCTTACCGTTCTCATCATATTCTACAGTAACCTGTGTCTTGCCGTCCGGTCTCAGATAAGAAAGCGTGCCGTCCTTACGAACCTTGGTAAGCTGGCGGGCAAGCTGGTGTGCCAATGCGATCGGGTATGGCATATATTCCGGCGTCTCGTTCGTTGCATAGCCGAACATCATACCCTGATCACCTGCGCCGATCGCCTCAATCTGCTCGTCTGTCATGGTGTGTTCCTTGGCTTCTAAGGCCTTGTCCACGCCCATTGCAATATCAGTTGACTGCTCGTCAAGTGCAACGATGACACCACAGGTGTCACAATCAAATCCGTACTTTGCGCGGTCATAACCGATCTCTCTGATCGTCTCTCTGACAGTCTTTTGGATATCTACATATCCCTGTGTGGTGATCTCGCCCATGACTAAAACCAGTCCGGTTGTGATCGCTGTCTCACATGCCACACGACTCATTGGGTCCTGTGCAAGCAGTGCGTCCAAAATTGCATCTGAAATCTGATCGCACATTTTGTCTGGATGTCCCTCCGTTACCGATTCGGAGGTAAATAATCTCTTCTGCATAATATCCTCCTATATGCAAATGCCACAGAATCTCTCTGTGGGGATAGATACTTTCTTCCCTGAAAAGAAATGATTCCGAAAAACAAAAAATCCGACACATCTGAGCCGGATTTGAAAGGTACGGTATTCAAATCCTCTTATTGCTCGATTATATACAGCCATTTCGATGACTGACAATATTATCGCTCAGGCCGGCACCTTCCGCAGATCATCGCTGAATCGCTCCGTAAATACGGGGTTGCCGTGGCTTCTTCGTCCCTTATGACTCCACCACTCTGAATAAGAGAAGTATCTAAGTTGATAGATAACATACATTGCTGTTGTCAGCAACAACCTTACAATACTACAAATATACGATGCCGTCAATGGAAAAATAAGTTTATGCTTTCTTTATTATTATAATGCAGTCGGGTATGCTATAATTGACATTGCAGGTCCCTGACTACAGGGAGGCATAATACGAAACGAATTGAACCCGGAGGATCAGACATATGAAAATGGCACATAAGATTAAAATGTTGATGATTCCGATGATACTACTGCCATTCATTGTCACTTTTATGGCAATGTTTGTTGTGGTGCAGGTGTACCTGCAGTCAGTATATGGCTCCAATGTAAGACTGAATGATTTAGAGAGAATCAGTAATCCCATTGAAACCGTGAATCTGCTGATCAAGGATCAGATGGATATATTGATCACACTATATGGTAAGAATCAGGTAGAAGAGATTGATACCACGCAGATGGATGCGATCAATGCCAAGCTTAAGACGAGCAATGCATTTTTGCTTGTGCGAAAGGGTTCCGTGATTGTATATCAGGGGAATGATGAGGTGGATGATGCTTTGATTGCGGAACTGCCGGCTTCAGCTGATCATACGGGGGATACAGTTTCATACATTACGCATCCCGACAGATATATTATCAGACAGGTGGATTTCTCGTTTCAGGATGGGGATGCGGGATCATTGTTTGTGATCATGTATCTTGGGAATACATTGCCGAAGTTCAAGGTGTTAACTGTGAGTATGCTGATCGTGCTGGCATGTATTTTTGTGATTTTCAGTATGGTGATCTCTATTTATATTCACCGGGAGTTTGTGACACCGATCAGGGCTTTGCAGGAGGGAACAGAGGCGATCAAGGATGGCGACTGGGAGCATCCGGTTACGGTGGATGCAGACAATGAGCTTGGAGAATTATGTGATTCGTTCAATGATATGCGTAGTCAGGTGCGGGAGTCTATGCTCATGCGGGTGGACTCTGAGGAGAAGAACAAGGAACTGATCGCGAATATCTCACATGACCTGAAAACACCGATCACGGCAATCAAGGGCTATGTCGAGGGTATCATGGATGGCGTGGCAGATTCTCCGGAGAAAATGGACAAATATATCCGGATCATATATAACAAGGCGAATGAAATGGATGCGATGATCAATGAATTATCATTGTATACGAAGCTGAATTGCAATGCAATTCCGTATAATTTTGCTGCATTATCACTGGATGCCTATATGGATGATTTTATGGAGGATATGTCAGAGCGTGAGCCGGATAAGTGCAAGATCTACTATGAAAATGCGTGTGCACCCGGAACGCGTGTGACAGCGGATCCGGAGCAGTTAGGGCGTGTGATCTCTAATATTGTAACGAATTCCAGAAAATACTGTGACAAGGATATCTGTGAGATCCATGTGCGGGTGAAGCCGGTGAATGATATGGTAGAATTTGAATTTGAAGATAACGGCTGTGGAATCAGTGAGGAAGATCTGCCACATATTTTCAACCGGACATACCGGGCGGATGAGGCAAGACGTTCAATGGGAGGTTCCGGATTGGGGCTGGCGATTGCCAAGAAAGTCATAGAGGAGCATGGCGGCACGATGTGGGCGAAGAGTACATTATCTGTAGGAACGAGCATTTTCTTTACCTTACAGACTGCCGCAAGACAGGATAAAGCATAGTCGCAATCGTAATTGAGAGTTTCACAATTGTCTATTTGAATTATTAAACAACAGGAGGCATGGAAATATGGATAACAAGGATAAAAAGGCAAGCAGAATCTTGCTGGTAGAAGACGAAGAAAGTATTGCAGAACTGGAAAAGGATTATCTTGAGCTGTCTAATTTTAGTGTGGTGATTGAAAATGATGGTAAAAAGGGTTTGGAGCAGGCACTTAATCATGATTTCGATATGATCATTCTGGATCTGATGCTGCCGGGCATGGATGGTTTTGAGATCTGCAAGCGGGTGAGAGAACAGAAGGATATTCCGATCCTGATGGTTTCTGCAAAGAAGGATGATATTGATAAGATCCGGGGGCTGGGGCTTGGAGCGGACGATTATATCACGAAGCCATTCAGTCCGAGTGAACTGGTCGCCAGAGTCAAGGCGCATTTGGCCAGATATGAGAGACTGGTAGGTTCGAACCAGATGCACAATGAGATTGTGGAGATCCGAGGCATCAAGATCGACAAGACGGCAAGACGCGTTTATGTCAATGATGAAGAGAAGATCCTGACAACTAAGGAGTTTGACCTGCTGACTTTCCTTGCAAGTAATCCGAATCATGTTTTCTCTAAGGAAGAATTGTTCCAGAAGATCTGGGATATGGATTCTGTGGGTGATATCGCCACTGTGACTGTGCATATCAAGAAGATCCGGGAGAAGATTGAGTATGACAGTTCCAAGCCACAGTACATCGAGACAATCTGGGGCGTGGGATATCGATTTAAGGCGTAATATAATGTCATTTTGACGGTTGAAAAGAAAGGTGATTGCGTGACATCAGATAAACAATTTTTAACATATAATCAGCAAATGAAAAAACTGAGAGATAAAAAGAAAATTATATGTGAAAATACAAAGGACAAAACAATTCTTGTCCGGATGGGTTATTTTAACTTGGTCAATGGGTATAAGGAACCTTTTATCTGTGGCAATGATAGTAACGGAAAGCATATATACATTGCCGGGACCTCTTTAGAGTCCTTTTATGCTCTTAAGAAATTTGATGATGGACTACGAATGCTTTTATTAAAATATATTACGCAGATTGAGGAAGAGGTTCGCACTCTAACTGGGTATAAATTTGATCAATGCAATGATAATGGAAAAATACCTTGGTATGATACGAGAGCATATTCAGATAACGGTAAATTGCAGAATAAGATGAGTGTAATTTCATCAGCTTATAGTGAGTTGAGCAGAAGTAGATCAGAATATGTGCGATTTTATATGAATCATCATGAAGCAATACCAACTTGGATTATGATTAAGGTTATTAATTTCTCAACATTTATTGATGTTCTTAGTAATAGTAAAAATGGTGTTACACATGCGCTTTGCAAATTATATGATCTTAAGGATGAAAAAGGATATTATAATGTAAAATTATTAATAGGAAGTCTGCATTGGTTGAGGAAGGTTAGAAATTCTTGTGCTCATAATGAAAGAGTATATTGTATCAGGCAGATTCCAGACAGAATTGATAAAAATAGTGGACGAATTCAGGAGGGATATTTTAGAAGTCTGCGACCTACATATTTTAAGGATAAAGATAAAAAATTAATGGATTTGTTAGTGTATTTTAAGTATTATTTGACTGATAGTGATTTTAAAAATATGATGGGGAAACTTCAAAAAATGATGTTTAAATTACAAGCAGAGGTTTCAATCAATGCATTTGACAATGTTAGAGGTAAGATGGGAATGCGAAATTTGGATGATTTGGTGACTTTGAAAAATCTTCCTAAAACAAAGATAATGTATCATAAATTCGATACATATTAAATGTTTGGGTAACAATTTACTGAATTCTATTGTAATGTTTTTGGATCTATGGTAATATACTAATACAGAGATAACCAGATGTATTCTGGTGGAAAGACACTTGCGGAAACGCAGGTGTTTTTTAATATGTGGTTATCCCCTATTTAGAGCGAGATATTGTGAGACAAACAATCTCGTAATTATTGACAAAGTAATATTCCTCTTATATAATGTATACGATTATATATGAAATAGATAGTCGGTCTGGGGCAACAACCGATTATCGGGTATCGAATATGAGAGGAGATAGTTATGAAGAGAAATCGAGTGATATCTGTATTGCTTACCGTCATGATGATTGCATTGTGTCTGTGTACCGGTATGGATGCAAAGCAGGTGAGTGCTGCAGATGATGTGGCCGAGGTTAATGGAACTAAATATACCTCATTGGTGGATGCATTTGCTGATGCAAATGGAGCAGAGATTACGATATTGAAAAATATCAATGAGCCGTCATGGTATCTTTTTAGTATGAGGTATACAGGTGCACGGTTGAATCTAAATGGATTTGAGGTACATGTGGATTCTATAGATGTATATGGTGGAAGTGTCAGTATATCGAATGGTTCGTTAATACTGGATGGTATGATAAAAACCGGAAATACAAATGTTGAATCAGAGGATCTGAATCTTACAAATGTGAAGGTACAGGCGCAGACAATACAATGGATAGCTGCAGGTGAACTGAAGCTGACAAACAGTACAGTGAATTGTGTGGGAGATGGCATAGGTGCATTTTATGTCCGTCAGGTGAAGATGGATCATGACTCCTATGTCAGCATTAAAAATGTTTCTTCAATAAACAGTTATGGAGTTGTATCTTATACGGATAGAACATC
Source organism: uncultured Lachnospiraceae bacterium (assembly GCA_934293375.1). GTDB lineage: Bacteria > Bacillota > Clostridia > Lachnospirales > Lachnospiraceae > RGIG6919. The sequence continues at coordinate 112,747 of CAKQYS010000008.1, forward strand.
AACAAAGACATATTTGGGAAATGAAGAATTCAAAAAATTGCTTCCGAAGGGATATACAACATATGGTGAACCAAGTTCATATACACCGCCTACAGAGTCGGGTGGCGTATACAGTGGATCATATAATCATATTGGTATTGTGAAAGAAGGTTCAACTACCTATGTTAAGGATCTGATTTTATGTTATAATGACCTGAATAATGCTAAGATTGCATCTTTTGTTGATATCACCAATCCGGCAGATTCGGTTTATGATGGCACAGAGAAGCGGCCTGCCGTTACCGTGACGATGAAGGGACAGGTGTTAGAGGAGAATGTAGATTATAAGCTGACATATACGGATAATACCAATGCGGGGACTGCTACGGTTTTGATCGAGGGATTGGCTGCAGCGAATGTTTCCGGTATCGTGACCAAGCATTTTACGATTGCCAAGGCAGACAGACCGGCACCAACCGGACTGACACCAACGGATGAGACGGTAGCAGACAAGAATGATGGTGTGATCAGCAATGTGACGACAGAGATGCAGTATAGTACTGATCAGACGAACTGGAAGAATGTCACAGGAGCGACATTGACAGGTCTGGCAGATGGTGATTACTATGTCAGATATGCAGAAACGGCGAACTACAATGTTTCGCCTGCCACGAAGGTTACAGTGAAGCCGGGTGCAGTAGCGACAACAGCGGCGACGACAGAAGCACCGACTACGGCGGCAACCACGGTAGAAGCTACAACGACAACTGAGAAAGCTACGACAGAGGCTGACGAAGAAGATGCAACGGACGAAATGTCAGATGACGAGTCAGACGATGAATCCGATAGCGAGGAGTATGATACAACAGCATCCGCTGACGATGATTCTAAGGGCAGCAGTGTGAAGACCGGAGATGTGTCACCGGTTGGACTGGGCTTTGGATTGCTGGCATTTGCTTCCTGTGCGATTGCGGTATTGTATGTTGGCAAGCGCAAGGATGAGAACCTGAAGTAAATAGAGTAAGTATGATCGCGTATCAAGAAGCTGCATGCCGGATGGTGTTGCGGCTTCTTTTTGTTAAGGCAGTGAGGAAAAAGAATATGCCGTCGGCAGGATCTGTGATATAATGAGCGGGAGAAAACCGGAGAGAGCAGCATGTTGCAGAAACAGCCGGCAAACTGACGGGGCATATGACAGAATACGAGGAGTTTATGTATGAAGATTGAAATATTACATGAGGATGAAGATATGATTGTGTGTGTGAAGCCGGCAGGTGTGCCGACACAGCCGGATCGCACGAACGATGAGGATATGGAAAGTTACCTGAAAAATTATCTGTATGAGAAATATGAGATGGATGAAGAACCATATCTGGCAGTGCTGCACCGGCTGGACAGACCGGTTGGCGGTGTGATGGTTTTTGCTAAGAATCCAAAGGCTGCTGCCAGAATGTCAGATCAGATTACAGCAGGGGAGGTTGTGAAGTATTATCAGGCAGTGTTGACCGGAGAGCTTCCGGAGGATGCGGGGACATTGGTGGATTATCTGGTACGTGACGGCAGAACTAATACATCAAAGGTTGTATCCAAAGGAACAAAAGGAGCGAAACGGGCGGAACTGGATTATGAAGTGTTAGATGTATTTGAGACGGACGAGGGTATTTTGTCATATGTGTTGATCCGGTTGATTACCGGCAGACATCATCAGATCCGGGTACAGACATCGAGCAGAGGGGCAGGCATTTATGGGGATACGAAGTACAATCCGTTATTTATGAAGACCAAACGCAGATATGTACAGATTGCATTATTCTCGACCAGACTGGAATTTGCACATCCTACAACGGGAGAGTGGATGGTCTTCAAATGCGAACCGGAGGGGGATGCCTTCGATGTGATTGAGATGGAGGACTTTTAGAGGATATTTATGGTTGCACAATCACAGGTTCGCGGATATAATAGGAAGAATGAGAATAAGTATATTATGATATTACAGTATAGGAGGTTCCGGAAGTGAAGCACAATTTTAAGAAGATTGAGCCGAAGTGGCAGGCAGAGTGGGAAAAGGCAAAGGCATTCCGTGCAGTGGATGGCAGTGAGAAGCCGAAGTTCTATGGTTTAGTAGAGTTCCCGTATCCAAGTGGCGCGGGTATGCATGTAGGTCACATCAAGGCGTATTCAAGTATTGAGGTCGTAGCCAGAAAGCGTAGAATGCAGGGATATAATGTATTGTTCCCGATTGGATTTGATGCATATGGACTGCCGACAGAGAATTATGCGATCAAGACCAAGACACACCCAAGAGAGATTACAGATCAGAATATTGCGCGTTTTTCAGATCAGTTGAAGCGTGTTGGATTCTCATTTGACTGGGATCGTGTGATTGACACAACGCAGGAGGATTATTACAAGTGGACACAGTGGATCTTCTTAAAGATGTTTGAGAAGGGACTGGCATACAGAGATAAGACATTGGTGAATTACTGCCCGTCATGTAAGGTGGTATTGTCAAACGAGGATTCACAGGGCGGCAAATGTGATATCTGTCACAGCGATGTAGTACAGAAGTCAAAGGATGTATGGTATCTGCGGATTACAGAATATGCAGACAAGCTGTTAAAGGGCTTAGACACGGTAGAATATCCGGAGAGCATCAAGCAGCAGCAGGTGAACTGGATCGGAAAGTCAACCGGTGCATTTGTGAAGTTCAGTCTGGCAGACCTTGATGAGAAGCTGGAGATCTATACGACCCGACCGGATACCTTGTTTGGTGTGACTTTTATGGTAATTGCACCGGAGCATCCGCTGATTGAGAAGTATGCAGACAGATTGAAGAATCTGGATGCGATCAATGCATATAAGGCAGAGTGTGCAAAGAAAACAGAGTTTGAGCGTACACAGCTTGTAAAGGATAAGACAGGTGTGAAGCTTGAAGGAATTGAGGCAGTGAATCCGATTACCGGCAAGCAGATCCCGATCTTTATTGCAGATTATGTAATGATGGGTTACGGTACCGGTGCGATCATGGCGGTGCCTGCGCATGACCAGAGAGATTATGATTTTGCTAAGGCATTTGGTGTGGATATCATTGAGGTAATCAAGGGTGGCGACATTGAGAAGGAAGCCTACACCGGAGATGGTGAGATGGTCAATTCCGGATTCCTGAACGGATATACGAATAAGAAGGAGTCTATCGCCCGTATGATCGAGGAGCTTGAGAAAATGGGCATCGGTAAAGGCGGTGTGCAGTTCAAGATGAAGGACTGGGCATTCAACCGTCAGAGATACTGGGGTGAGCCGATCCCGATTGTACACTGCGAGACCTGTGGTAATGTTGCAGTGCCATTTGAGGAGCTTCCGCTGAAGCTGCCGAAACTGGAGAATTTCGAGCCGGGTACAGATGGAGAGTCTCCGCTGGCGAAGATTGATTCATTCGTGAACTGCAAGTGTCCGAAGTGTGGCCGTGATGCCAAGAGAGAGACGGATACGATGCCACAGTGGGCAGGATCCTCATGGTATTTCTTAAGATACATTGATCCGCATAATGACAATGAGCTGGCAGCGATGGACAAGCTGAAGTACTGGATGCCGGTTGACTGGTATAATGGTGGTATGGAGCATGTAACGAGACATATGATCTACTCTCGTTTTTGGCATCAGTTCCTGTATGATCTGGGTGTTGTTCCGACGCAGGAGCCATATGCAAAGCGTTCCGCACAGGGATTGATTCTGGGACCGGACGGCGAGAAAATGAGTAAGTCAAAGGGAAATGTCATTGATCCGCTGGATATTGTAGATGAATATGGCGCAGATACCCTTAGAACTTATGTATTATTTATGGGTGATTATGGTGCTGCAGCACCTTGGAATGACAGCTCCGTAAAGGGTTGTAAGCGATTCTTAGAGCGTGTAGCTGCAATGACGGATATGGTATCTGAGGAAGGTACGGATGCATTGGAGAGCAGCTTCCATAAGACGATCAAGAAGGTATCGGATGATATTGAGAATATGAAGTTTAACACAGCGATCGCTGCACTTATGACATTGATCAATGCCGTATATAAGAACGGCAAGCTGTCCTCAGAGCAGTTAGAGATCTTTGTGAAGCTGTTATCTCCGTTTGCACCACATCTTTGCGAGGAAATGTGGCATGAAATGGGACATGACAGCCTGCTGACATTAGAGCAGTGGCCGGAGTATAATGAGGCAAAGACGATTGATGAGAGCGTGGAGATTGCCGTACAGGTAGGCGGTAAGGTGCGTGCTACGATCACGATTCCGATGGGATGTGATCAGGAGACCGCATTGTCGATGGCAAAGAGCGATGAGAGAATCGCAGCTTTACTTGATGGTAAGACGATTGTGAAGGAAATCTATGTGCCGAACAAGATTGTGAATCTGGTTGTGAAGGGCTAAATCGTGTGAAATAGAACCCCCCGACAGCGATGCTGCCGGGGGGTTATGTGTTTTATGAAAACATTTCTTTGATCTTCGTCAAAATGGTGGAGAAGAAATTAACGATCTTATCGAAAATTCCTTTCGCCTGCTCCGTATCAATATTGATGTCTAATCCCTTCAGCTTGTCATACAGACCTTTTGCCTGCTTCTTTAAGGTGTCCACATCAATGTCGAGCTTGCTGATCTTTTTCATCGCAGCGACAATGTCTTTGATCTGGTCATCTGACAGATCGAGGTTCATTTCCTTGGCGGTATCCTCTACGATCTTCTGGATGTCAGCATCGCTTGTTGCGTTGTTAGCCACCACTTCGTTCTTGACATATCCCATGAACTGGGTTGCCAGACCGGCATCGCCAAGCGCTTCGGATAGTTCTCCGGTGGTAACGAGTTCGTTGGTAGCGGCATCAATTACATTTTCTTCTACGACGGTGCCGGTCATCTCTTCGTATGCCTTGATCGTGCCGACAAGAGCGGCAGTACCGGATATTTCAAACGGACCGGCAACCACGACATCGGCATCCTTTAATCCGGCTGTCGCAAGGGCGTTAATGTACATATCCTCTGTACAGTAATTGATATTGTGTGTGGTTACGGATAAACCGCTTCCCTCTGCGGTCTTGTCAAGACGAATAGAGGAGAGTGCACGCTTGCCGATGACATCTGCTGACAGGTAGTCGTCCAGATAATGATGCTCATCCTCGTTGGTGATCTCCAGTACGACACAATCCTTTAATTCGTCCTCTGTCAGACCCAGAAGCTTCAGAACGGTAGCACGCTGTTTTTTGTCCAGATTGGCACCGAGTGTTACGATCGTGCCATCAAAATCAATAGATTCATCGGTGGAATCATCCATCGACGCAGTGGCTTCCTCGGTTGTATCACCAGTGTTGTCAACGCTCAGGGTGGATCCGTTTACATCTGTGTTCAGTTCATAATATGCCGTAGCATTTACACTTTGACATAAACCTGCAAGTACCAGACTCGTGCAGAGCGTACCTGCCAAAATTCGTTTGGTAACATTCAAAAATTTCATTATTCATTGATTCCTTTCCATATAACATCTTACCTTTGGGTAGATGTCTGTTTTTTGCCTTGCGCTGCCTCATTATAACATAGTTTTTAAGAAATGTATCATATGGAAATCTGACTTTTTTGCTAATATTTTATGAAGAATGTACATTTTCATATGCAGCTTTATTTGACGGATGCATAATTTGTGCCGGCAGGGACAAAATAATATCGTAGTCTTTCATTATCATGTAAAGGAGATATTATTATGGCTAAGAATAAGAGTACAAATCAGAGCAATCAGAGTCAGGCAAAGAACAGCTATTCAAATAAGGCATCTCAGAATAATGCAAAGAATAGCAAGAATCAGAACACAAATCAGTATTCTGATCAGGAGACAGACCAGTATTCTGACTGCCATAGAGATTAGGACTATATTTCGTTGAGAGAGTGGTTATTCTGCAGTAAAATGGTAGGATAACCGCTCTTTTTTATTTGTGCATTTTGAACGAAAAGCTTTGTGCAGGATTTTTGCAATTTTTTAGACCCCAAACAGTCAAAAAAAGCGAATTCCATAGTGAACAGGAATTTGTATTATTTTTGGGGGAATACTGCTTAATTTCTCTAAATCTAAAAATAAAAACTGTTTATGAAAGAAGAGGGAAAACAATGAGGATCGCTATATGTGGAAGCTGTGATGCATACTTTAAGAAGACGAGGGAGTTTATCAAAGAACATTTTAAGGACAAGCCATCGGTCAGAGTTTACATTCAAGAATATCACAGTGGGGAGGAATTGTTGGTAGAGAATGAACTGACGGATGTTGCATTTTTGGATATGGATGTGCCAAATCTGGATGAGGCATGTGTAGGAAAATCATTAAAGCATCGTAACCGGGATGCCATAGTAGTAATTCAGGCAACCGAATCAAATAAATGGAAGACGCGGTGGGCATGTAAAGGCTTTTTGTATATGTTACCACCGTATGATGAAGACATCATTCACAAGGGGCTGGATGATGCTGTGGCAGCACAGGATTTGTATAGGGACAAAATTATCGTCGACACGGAGGTGGGAAAATATGCATTTGAGTTTGATGAGATCATGTATTTTGCAAAAATAGGAGATTCTGTGTATATACATACGCTATGCGAGGATTTTCGAACAGTGAAGGATATGGATTACTGGAGAGAGTATCTGAATAAGATCCTCTTCTTTGAACCATCCAGAAGATACCTCATCAATCTACGGCTTGTCACCAAATATGAATCAGGGACTGTGTATATGTATGATGATACACCGATTCCGTTGACCTATCATCAGTATTATAAGCTCAAGAAAGCACTGGGCGAATTCTACAGAGCATTTTCAAGATATCGCAGACATTGAATTGACAGATTAAATGTAATATAATTTGTATATCAGTAAACATTTGGAATTACATGGTGATACAAAGGAGTTGTTGAATGGTTACGATGCAGGAGGAGAGCGACAGAAATATTATATTAAGATTACAGAGGAGGGATGAGACGGCGCTTGCGTATCTGATGGAGAAATATAGGAGATATCTGCAGGTGGTGGCAATGAAATCGGCTGGACAGTGGCTTAGCGTACAGGATATTGAAGAGGTGACAGCAGATGTTTTTATGGAAGTGTGGAATCATGCTGACAGGATCAGACTTCAGAATAGTAGGATCAAGACATATATGGCGGCGATTGCGACCAATTTTGCGGTAAACCGGATTCGTAAGGAGCAATATAAAAAAAGAGAGATCAATGTTGCGTTATCAGAGCTGGAGAGCTATGGTAATAAGGTGGAAATTGAGGAAGAAGTCGTCAACAAAGTGACATTTTCTGAGATAGAGCATGCATTTATTTATCTGACACCTGCCGAGCGTAGATGCTTTGAAGATTATTATATGGGCAGCTATGAATATGAGGAGATCTGCGAGAAATATGATATGACGCAAAATGCATTGCGGATGACCTTGCGTCGTGCGAGGGAGAAGATCAAGAGGGTTCTGCGTGTCAATGGTTTTGTGGCTGTAGCTGCAGCAGTGCTCGTGTCGCTTGGCATGGTATATGCGGCGGGATTTCATGCAGTGCATCGAAATCGGTTGCTGGATCAACCGATGGATGAGGTGGTGTGTGAGGCGAGGTATGATACAGATAAGATTTCAACCCATTCTATGTACGACACGGATGGTTTAGTTGAAAGGAAATTCTTGTTAGAAGGTGTTCGAATCAAGAGTCTAGCTGGTAGAAGTAATGTAGTATTATATGAAACCTCATTTGATGAAAATAGCCTTTGCGTTGATGCAATTAAAAGAGCAGAGGGAATGTATGAAATTCCAATGCAACTAATTGTAAACAATGGGATGAGTGTAATAAGTAATCCTTTAGGAAATGCTTGGACATTAAAACAAGGAAATTATGTGACGATTCAGTGTAATCTTGAGAAAAAGTCTAATAAAGCTCAAGATGTTATTGTTGGTTATATGCGAAATGGAGTTGTATATGAAGCTAAACAGTTTTCACCTAAAGTTGGAGAACATACGCTAGAGATATTTGAAGATGGAGAATACAGCTTTTTCATAATAAATGCTACATCAGATAATATAATATTAGATCAAGCTAAAATATGTTTTAATAGAGGGCTTAAGTAGATATTTATTAAATCATATAAGTTATGCATGGGTGAGGAGGACAATATGAAAAGAACGATATTACTATTAGGTTTTTTATTTTTGACTATATTGAGTGTAACAATATATGTAAAAGCAACAGCTTATGTTGGCGATGTTGCATATGTAATTTATGATGAAGAAGGCAATGAAATTGATAATGGGGTGATTTCGTCTAATATGAGTAGGGCATCATTTACTGCGGTAACTTTAAAGGATGGTGAAATGGCAAAGTTTACGCCTAATAATACGGTCGGTTTTTTAACATTATCAAATCGGATTATTAAGTTTGCATATAGTATGAATAAATCTGGGTATATGACGACGCAATTATATAGGTATAGATCGGTGCGTGTTGCAAAAAATCAATCCACACATAAAGGGACTACATTAAAGTATACAACCACCACAGAAGGCTATTATTATGCGTTGATAACCAACGATTCTGGATCTGATAAAAATATATATGGCATAACTTTTGAGACATTGATGCCATAATAGAAAGCGGATTTGGGTTGATTATATATAAAGGTGTAAGAAAATTTTAAACGACTGGTTTGTGTCGTCAATTTGAGAATCTTAGTACACCCCATCCCGCTCCTCCACATACACTATGTTATAAGGTGTATGAAAGGAGCAGGGTATGGTATGGGTGTGACCAGTATTCATATACAGGAAGCGTTAGAACGGACGGTGTCGGAAAATGGAATTCTGATCGATGTCCGGGATCGTCAGGAATTTCACGATGGACATATTCCGATGGCGATCAATATTCCATTGGATGACATTGTGCGTGGAAAATATAAGCTGCCGAAGAATAGACTTTTGGTAGTGTATTGCGATAGTGGACTTCACAGTCTGACTGCGGCAAGATATTTGGACCGACAGGGTTATCGGGTGCTGAACACATATGGCGGATTAAGTGCGTATAAGAAAGCGTTGACATTAAAACACTAAACCCGTACAATAAAATATAGCGATAGTGATAGGGGCAGTTAATACAATTGCCCCTATCGTGTTATTATAGATGGAAGGATAACAGAATGGAGAAAATGGAATTTATTGGTCTGTGCCATTTTGGATTGGAATCGGTCCTAAAGAGAGAGATCACAGATCTGGGATATGAGATTGCAGCAGTAGAGGATGGACGCGTCAGTTTTTATGCAGGTGCTGAAGGGATTGCAAGAGCTAATATTTTTATACGGACGGCAGAGCGTATTATGATCAAGGTAGGCAGCTTTCAGGCTGTCACATTTGATGAATTGTTTGAAAAGACGAAGGCATTACCGTGGTCTGCGTATATTCCGCGTAATGGAAGATTCTGGGTAACGAAGGCAACTACGAAGAATAGTAAGCTGTTTAGCAGCTCTGATATTCAGTCAATCGTGAAGAAAGCAATGGTAGAGAGTATGAAGCAGAGCTATCATGAAACATGGTTTTCGGAGGATGGCGACGATTATCCGGTGCGGATCTTTATTCATAAGGATATTGTGACGGTTGGACTGGATACCTCTGGGGTATCCCTGCACAAGCGCGGATATCGTAGGATGACGGCAAAGGCTCCGATTTCCGAGACGCTGGCAGCGGCATTGATCATGCTGACACCGTGGAACAAGGATCGGATCTTGGTGGATCCGTTTTGCGGAAGTGGTACATTTCCAATAGAAGCAGCGATGATCGGGGCGAATATTGCTCCGGGAATGAATCGTGAGTTTACGGCAGAACAATGGACAGGGATTGTGCCGAAGAAAGCGTGGTATGAAGCCGTGACCGAGGCGCAGGATCTGATCCGGGAAGATGTGAAGATGCAGATTCAGGGCTATGATATTGACGCGGCGGTGATCAAGGCTGCCATGGAAAATGCCAGAGAGGCGGGCGTTGATCGGCATATTCATTTTCAGCAGAGAGATGTAAAGGATCTGCGACATCCGAAGAAATACGGATTTATCATTACGAATCCACCATATGGGGAGAGACTGGAGGATCGGAAGGATCTGCCGGCACTCTATACACAGATCGGGGAGAGCTTCCGGATGCTGGATTCATGGTCCTATTATGTGATCACATCCTATGAGGAAGCAGAGAAGTATATCGGCAGAAAGGCGGACAAGAACCGTAAGATCTATAATGGTATGATCAAGGCATATTTTTATCAGTTTATGGGTCCAAAACCGCCGAAGAAGCCAAGGGAGAATTAGGTGAAGAAGACGATATTGGGAGTGCTCCTTTTGATGTTGGGAGCCATCACTGTCAATTATATATATGCAAATCCGGAGTATTCGATTGTGTCCGGTGCGGATAGTGAGATGCAGGCCCGCATTTTTATGGATGCTATGGTGGCAGATGCGAACCAGAGAGGCGTCACAGTATCTTTTGATGACCGTCAGATTGAAGAGGATATGATGAATTGTTATATCAGCGATAATCTGCATGTCATGATGCCGGTATCGATCGTGCGGGACTATCTGGAGTGCAAGCTGTCATATCCTTCTGACACGAAGCTGAAGCTCCGGAAGGGGTCCACAGAATTATTGCTTTGTATCGGGAGCGAGGAAGCCTATGCGAATCAGGTGGCATTTACGCTCCGGGATGCTGTGGTAGAGAAGGACGGGATTGTCTATGTGCCGATCGAGGATATTGCGACATATCTGCATGTGCGTACACAATACCGATTGGTGGATAATGTTCTGGCAATGTCAAGTATTCCGTATGAAGAAGATCTGCCGGAGAGTTATGATATGCGTGCGGAGAACCGGATGACCGAGGTGCGAAACCAGGGCAAGAATGCGAACTGCTGGGCCTATGCGAATCTGGGTGCAGCAGAGTCTACACTGATGCCGGAAGAGCATTTGAATTTCTCAGCGAATTATATGTCGAAGCACAGCGGATTTCAGGTGCCGGAAGATATGGGCGGCGATTACCTGATGGCGGTTGCATATATGGCGAGATGGGCCGGACCGGTGGAACGGAAGACGGAATCGGACGGTACGGATGCCGGCAAGATTGAGATTGACGGACGCCCGGTGCTTAAACATTTGGAACAGGCAGTATTTCCGGCAAAAAAAGATTATGAGACGATCAAGAATTGCGTTTACAAATATGGTGGTGTCGTCAGTTCCCTCTATATCAATCTGGATCTGGAAAATGATGATGAGGGATCATCCTATTATAATAAGGATCAAAGCTCTTATTATTTTGATGGTGAGGCAGAGACGAATCATGCTGTGGTGATCGTAGGATGGGATGATCATTATTCCAGAGAAAACTTCTCGGTGAAGCCGGAGGAGGATGGGGCATTTATCTGCAAGAACAGCTGGGGCACGAAGTTTGGAGAGGAAGGATATTTCTATATTTCGTATTATGATGTTAATATCGGTTTGTATAACTGTTGCTATACTGTATTGGCTGATGTAGACAACTATGACTACAACTATCAGGCGGACAAGCTTGGCTGGGTTGGTGAGCTGGGATATGACTGTAGCAATGCTTATATGGCAAATGTGTATACGGCGCATGAGGATGAGCTGTTAAAGGCAGTTGCTTTCTATACAACAGACAAGGATACAAGTTATAAGGTGTATGCGGTAAAAGATTATACGGACAGTGCATCGTTTAAAAATCGTGTGCAGGTCGCAGAAGGGACATTGGATCAGTCAGGATATTATACGGTGACATTTGACAATGCAGTGCCACTGGCAGCAGGTGAACGATTTGCCGTGGTTGTGTATCTGGATACTCCCGGCAGTGTACATCCGGTGGCGATCGAGTATAATGGTAATGAGCGGACAGAGACCTTTGATGTGACGGATGGAGAGGGCTATGTGAGCCTGTATGGCGAGGCATGGACAAATGTAGAACAGAAACAGAATGCGAATGTCTGTTTAAAGGCATTTACGGATAAAACAGGTAATACGCAGTAGCATGTAAAGAAGGAGAGTCGTTATGAAACGGATGATTTTTGCAACAGGTAATGAAAATAAGCTGAAGGAGATCCATATGATCATGCAGGATGTGGATTTTGAGATCGTTTCCATGAAGGAGGCGGGTCTGGATCTTGATATTGATGAGAATGGTACAACATTTGAGGAAAATGCAGTCATTAAGGCGAAAGCTGTGTGTGAGGCAACAGGAGAGCCTGCACTGGCAGATGATTCAGGCCTGGAGATTGATTATCTGAACAAAGAGCCGGGGGTATATTCTGCAAGATATGCGGGCGTGGATACGCCATATGAGATCAAAAATCAGATGCTGATGGACAGGCTGGAGGGTGTGCCGGATGAAAAGCGGACGGCAAGATTTGTCTGTGTGATCGCAGCAGTATTTCCGGATGGGCGTGTGATTACGCAGAGGGGCACGATGGAGGGTATCATTGCTCACGAATCTAAGGGTGCAAATGGATTTGGCTATGATCCGATCTTTTTCCTGCCGGAGTACGGCTGCACATCTGCAGAACTTTCTCCAGAGGATAAGAATGCAATCAGTCACAGAGGTGTTGCTTTACGGAAGATGAGGGATGTGTTAAAGGATGAATAAGCGAGCATTGATCATTAGTGATTCACATGGAAAAAACGATGATGTCAAGGCGGTTGTGGAGCAGGCAGGTCATATTGATATGCTGATCCATTTAGGTGACATTGAGCGGGGACCGGAATATATCCGCAGTCTGGTAGATTGTCCGGTGCATATGGTAGCAGGCAATAATGATTACAATATTCATTTGCCGGCGACCGATGAATTTGAGTTTGATGGGCATAAGATCTTTATTGTGCATGGACATCAGTTTTATGTGAATGCAGGGATTGGAAGACTGCAGGAATATGCAATTAAGAATGGATATGAAGTGGCGATGTATGGGCATACACATGTACCGTTTCTGGATGAGGGAGAATTGGTTACGATCCTGAATCCGGGCAGTATTTCTTATCCGAGACAGGAAGGACGGGATCATACTTTTATGATCATGCAGACGGATAAGGACAATAAGCTGCATTTTTCGTTTGGTAAATTGCAGTCATCGCTGCGGGATGTTTACAGAGGATTTTATTAGATAGGAGTCATATGAAAAAGGGAGATATACTAGAGGGAACAATTACAGATTATGCATTTCCAAACAAGGCCAGTCTGGCATGTGAGGACCGGAAGGTGACAATCAAGGGCGCACTGCCGGGACAGACAGTCCGGTATATGGTGACGAAAAAGAAATCCGGAAGAGCAGAGGGACGATTGTTAGAGGTGTTGGAGAAATCACCGCTGGAGGACGCCAAGATCGTATGTCCGCATTTTGGTATCTGTGGAGGCTGCAGCTATCAGACAATGTCTTATGAGAACCAGCTCAAACTGAAGGAATCACTGGTTAAGGGACTCATCGACAGTGTGACGACAGACTATGTCTGGGAAGGTATTCATGGCAGTCCGGTGCAGGAGGCATACCGGAATAAGATGGAGTTTTCATTTGGCGATGCCTACAAGGGTGGTCCATTAGCACTTGGTATGCATAAGAAGGGAAGCTTTCATGATATTGTGGACATTACGGACTGCAGGATCGTGAGTGAGGATTTCAATCGGATCGTTACATTTACACGGGAGTTTTATGCATCTCGTGGGGTTCCTTTCTATCACAAAATGACGCATGAGGGTGTGCTTAGACATTTGGTGGTAAGACAGGCCGCACGATCAAAGGCGCTGCTGATCAATCTGGTGGCTACGACGCAGGATATCGAAGCACTGGATCTGGATGCGTACCGTGATGGGCTGTTGGCATTGCCACTGGACGGAACGATTGCCGGCATTTTGTATACGAAAAATGACAGCCTTGCGGATGCGGTGATCTGTGAGGGACTGGAGCTTTTGTATGGACAAGATTATTTTATGGAACAGGTGCTGAACCTGGATTTCAAGGTGACACCATTTTCTTTCTTCCAGACGAACACATTGAGTGCGGAAGTTTTGTATCAGGTGGTGCGTTCGTATGTGGGTGAGATCGATGATGCAGTGGTCTATGATCTGTATAGTGGTACCGGCACCATTTCCCAATTGATGGCACCGGTCGCGAAGAAGGTGATCGGTGTAGAGATCGTGGAAGAGGCGGTGGAGTCGGCGAAGCGGACAGCACAGGCAAACGGACTGTCAAACTGCGAATTTATTGCCGGAGATGTCTTGAAGAAGCTTGATGAGATCAAAGAGAATCCGGATATGATCGTGCTGGATCCGCCGCGCGATGGCATTCATCCGAAAGCACTTCGCAAAATTATTGATTATGGTGTGGAGCATATTGTGTATGTATCATGCAAGCCGACCTCCCTCGTGCGGGATCTGGAGGTCTTTCTGGCAAATGGATACCGGCTGGTCAAGGCATGTGCGGTCGACCAGTTCGTCTCTACGGTGCATGCTGAGTCCGTAGTTCTGCTGTCACGAGTGTAAACGAAGTGAGAGCAGATTACGGAGGACCATGCGATAGCTGTCCGCGATTGGCGAGCACATAGTGCGAAGACAGAGCGGAAACAGCGAACCGCTGAAACGTTGGCTTACTGTTTAAGGGATTATTTGAACAAGTAACACGAAGTCTGAGCTTAGAGGTGCAGTTGTTCTGGCGAGCGGAGCGAGAGCAGAACTTCCCTGGATTAGATAGTAAATACTGGAGGTAAAAAGGGAATCGCGGAATCGATTCCTTTTTTGATGTCTGAAAAGTTTTGAAAACCAATACAACATGACACAATCGAATTGACAAAACAAACACGAGTATTTATAATATAGACAAAATGAAAATGACATGAACGGAGGACAGGGTAATGGAGAAAACCGTAACACTTGTAGAGGCATTAAAAAGAATTGCGGAGTTGGAAAAAGAGAATGCAGACCTACGGGAGGAATTGGAGTATTACAGAAATCGTAAATTCAGCGGCCGGCAGAAACATAATGCCAAGTGGATGGCAATTTACAATGATTTTGTTGCCGGGTATGAGAGTGGAATGACAATGGCAGAAATTGCGAAGCGGAACAATGTCAGTGAGAGGACGATTTATCGATATAAGGCTTATTATGGTAAGGTGAGGGAAGTAGAGGAGAATGAGTAGACCATTTTTGCGGCGCTATGAAAATGGTTGCATGAATTTTGCGGTGGATTTTTTGTACCGCAAACATGAAACAGAAAATATTTGCGGTCACAGTTTGTGACCGCAAAACAAGGAAGGAAATATATGGCAGAAGATAAAAAGAAAGAAATTGTAGTAATTGAAATTACAGAAGAATATTTGAAAGAAAGAATTTATGAAATTCGAGGACAAAGAGTAATCTTAGATGCCGATCTTTCTGAAATATATGGTTATACTACAAAAGCATTTAATCAACAAGTAAAAAATAATATTGAGAAATTTGATGAAGATTTTATGTTTGAACTTACGGATGACGAGGTAGAAAATTTGCGGTCAAATTTTTTGACCGCAAATCTTAACAGTAAGAGCAGATATAATCCTCATGTATTTACAGAGCAAGGATTATATATGCTGATGACTGTCTTGAAAGGACCGTTGGCTGTTAAGCAGAGCAAGGCATTAATAAGAACCTTTAAGAAAATGAAAGATTACATATTAGAAAATCGTGATTTAATCGGTCAGAGGGAAATACTTCAGTTAAGCATGGAGACAGCTAACAACAGAATAGAAATTAACAAAATCAACTCAGATATGATATCACTGGAAAAGCAGATTTCAGATGTTGCAGAAGGACTGAAGGATGTTGTAACAAAATCTGAGTTGGCTGATATGATGAACAGCTTTGTTTCAGATGATGATGAAAAGTGGCTTATGTTTAATGCAAAATTTAGTAGTGCAGATGAGGTATATGAGTCCAT
>CAKQYS010000009.1 GCA_934293375.1 uncultured Lachnospiraceae bacterium
GTTCTTCTTATAAACTCACTATATGATGAATATGCTTCTAATCTTGCTGCTTCCTTAAACTTATCTAATTCTTCTTCACTCACTCTTATACTGATCGAAATTGATTTTCTCATCTCATTTGTTCCTCCTGCTTCATAAATTTATGATACTTTGTTCGTATGTCAATGTCAATACTTTGTTGCACGAACAGATGTTTTTTATTTTGTTCTTTTAGGAACTTTATCAATCATCATCCCCACATTCTCCAGAAACCTTTCCAACAAATTAACTCCATCAATTACAAACTGTTTCATAAACTCATACGCCTTTTCCAGCAGTTCCTTTAATGTCGTATTTTCTTCTCTAAGCTTCTGATTCTCATACATCACATCAAAAGCTTATCCCTGACATCATCAGTTCCACCCTGTCGGAACATCTCATATACACTCTCCGCAATCTTTGTCCGCTCAATCAGTTCACTTTCCTTAGAAGAAAGCTGTTCCAGATTATTCTTTTTATCCGTAATCATATCCTCATATTTTGCATATTCTGTTTCTACTGCATTAATACTACTCCTGACTGTTTTCAGTCTGTCCTCATCAGCAGCTATAACATCCAGATTTCTGCTATGGCATTGTTCCTGTAAAGCAATCTAATATGATATGCCTGCGTTATTGCTTCTCAATTTAGAATTTTTCTCCTGCTCCTCATTGTTCTGCTACTTTATATCCGCAAGCTTCCTGCTCTCCTGTGCAACCTTATATTCCGTCACAGACAAGTCATGGTTGCGACCTTTTTTCTTTTCTGCCAGTTCTTCCTTGAAATAACATTCAAATCCATAGCTTGCCTCCTCTCGCAGTTTGTCCTGAAGAATTACAGATAATGTTTGTGGTGTAAACACATTTCTTTTTGATACTTTCTTAGATAAGCCACGCTTTGCTCCTTCCCATACCGGAACGCCTACCACATGCATATGCGGACTGGCTTCATCAAAGTGTATGACTGCATTCGCAATCTTGAACTCCGGCAGTAGCTTTTGCAGGCAGTCAAGAATATAATCAAATACTTCAGACATATAATCTTTATTTTTCCAATGTTCTTCCCAGTATTTCTTGTCCCCGCATTGAAAGATAATCTCAACTGCCATATCCTGATTAAGACCTGCAACATGTTCAAAGTAATCCTTTATCTTTCTGTCTTCTTTTTTCTGTCTGCTGTTATATTCCTTTACCACATCATCAAATTCTCTGTGATATACCCGCTTAACATCCTGAAACAAATCTGTTGTTCCATATATCAGCCTTATATTTTCTGAGCTGTAATCAGCAGATTTATATTTACGCAGGTTATGCTTTGCTACTCCTGCAAGTGCTTTTTTACTTGTTATCGCACTCTTGCCATTGCTTATATGAGCAGAGTATGATACATTTCCCATAGGCATTTGTCCTTTCTTATTCGTATTTTTCTGTCGGAGCAGTGCGGTTATCATCTTGGCTCTGCCATAAATAATAACCCCCTAGCAGTTTCGTCATACTGACAAAACTGCGGGGGCTCTCCGAGGGTTTTTGTATCAACCTTTTAAAGCCTATCTGCACTTAAACACAATCTCATTTATCACGATTTCTTCTGCCATCGCTCTTGCCTGATTCCGCAAATGCAACTGCTCCATAAATGTTTTCTTTTTACCTGTCATGTGCTTTTTCAACCAAGTCTCTTCAATATTGTCCAATCGTTCATAAGCCTCTTCATTTACTGCTTCTGCCTACTTTCTCAGCCGTCCCATTCTTGCCATATGACAATACTCAGAAGGTTTATTTTCTTCCATATACCTAAGCCACATCCGACCATATTTTCCTATATCCGTAAGATTGTATTCTGCTTCATCAACAGATAAAAGAGGATATAAAATTCCATCCGCTTCTTTATATTCAACACCTAATTCTTCAAATAATGTCATCGTAATTGTCCTTTCTTTTCAAGACCGCAACATCGCAAGCTCTATATATTTTGCAACCTTGCAAGCTTCAAGATTGCAAAACCTGACACTTTGCAATGTTGCGATGTTAGATTTTATGCTCTCAAATTCCAGTACCAATTATTATTGCAACGCTCTGCCTTTATCTTAAGTTCCTTCTTGGCTGTCTCAAGTTTTACGTTTCATCTATTTTATCTCCGTTTTATGATATATATAATAAATAATCGGCAATAGCACCACGCATAAAATAGGATATATTACCATCATAATCGGAATCGAACCAACAACCTTCCCACCTATTTGATACAAATTGAAAAGATTTATAATCTCATTAATCTGCAATAATTGGTCTGGGAATAATCCAAGTACACCTTCTAAGAAGTGGAAATTCGACAAGAATAATGGTAAAAACAAAATAACAAATGGAATAGTAACCGCCACTACTGCTGTATGTGTTTTCGCAGATATAAGCATAGACAGTAACATACAAAACAATATTCCAATATAACCGGCTGAAATGGTAAGTACATACAGTTGCACATAAGTAATATTGTAAAAGGACTTCCAATACCAAAATCCAGTTTGTATCATTACATTTCCACCACCAAATCCGAGAACCCCTAATACAATGATGGAATATAAAGCAATAAACAGCCAATAAATAGCCGTTACCACAATAAGCCCTGCTGTAAGTTTGGCTTTCGTTCCTTTATCCCTTCCATACTTTGTCGAGAAAAATATGGAATCTGCCTTCCAGCTAAATTCATTTGAGAAAATACCAGATACCAAAAATGCAGATACAAGCATGACTAACATTACAATAGTTTGAGCATAGTGTAGTACTGACCTCCATCCATCATAATCCTCATAATATAATGGAGCTTTTAGCTGCCCATATCTTTCAAGCAAAAAGGCTTTCTCATTTTCATCAAATAACCCTTCTGCATCTTCAGAACCTAGCCATTTTTCTAAACTTTTTACCCTATTCTCATATAGCTTACCAACTTCATCTTTTGATACAGAATCAATACGATAATAGTTGAAATCTCGGAACTCACAAAATCCGATATTAATCATATCTTTGATTTCTGAAATGCCCTGCACTTTGGAATCATGCAGCATATTGGCTGTGTAATCTCCTTGACGAATTGGGTATTCTTCATTTATCTTTCTATATTCATCCAAAACTTTCTGCAAGGCTTCTTCGTCCAAAGTGCCTTCCCATTTCTGCTTTTCTGTTCGTAGATCTCTAGCTGCTGCTATTCCTGTATGCGATACCCCTTGTTCATCAATGTAAGTGATATTTGTAATTGCAAAATAGCAGGATATAATAAGTGAAAGTAGCAGCACAATCATAGATATCCTGCAGATGGTTTTAGAAAAAATCTTCTTGATTTCATAACGTATCATTCTGTCTCACCACCCTTTTCTCCAAAGTAATACAGAAACACATCTTCTAGTGTTGGCTCTACCACGCAGGCTTCAGGAATTGGCGGTCTATCAGCAATAATACGCAGTTCCACCATTCCTCTCTCCGACTTCATATTTGACACTTTGAACTGTTTCATCATTTTTGTTGCGTCTGCCTGTGATACTTCACACGCATACACATTTTCCTGCATAGAAGCAATCATATCATCCAGATTTCCCTGTTGCACAATCTGTCCTTCTTTCATCAGCCAGATCTCGTTTGCAATATACTCTATGTCTGAAACAATATGCGTTGACAAAATAACAATTCGCTCCTCTGACAGTTCACTAATCAGATTACGAAAACGAACTCTTTCCGATGGGTCAAGTCCGGCTGTAGGCTCATCCAAAATAAGAATCTTTGGATTATTTAACATAGCCTGGGCGATTCCAGTTCTACGCTTCATACCTCCTGATAGCTTCTTCATCTTCTTATTGGCAGCCTTTGTAAGTCCCACCTGCTCTAATAATTCTTTTACTCGTTTTCCTGCTACCATAGGACGGATTCCCTTTAAGCTGGCAATATACATCAGATAATCCTTTACCGTAAAATCTGGATAAAATCCAAATTCCTGTGGTAAGTATCCAAGCAAATTTCTATATTCTCCATCCATTTGGAAAATGTCTTTTCCATCACATAAAATCTGTCCACTTGTTGGCGGCAATAAGGTACAAATCATTCTCATAAAAGTTGTCTTACCTGCACCATTCACACCCAACAATCCATATACGCCATTGGTTATTGTTAAATTCAGATCATCTACAGCGCAAAACTCACCAAACTTTCTTGTAACATTAACCATTTGTAATTCCATATAAATTCACCTCCAAAAAACGATTACACTCATGAATCGTCTTATAGACTGTACCAATCAAAAAACATATTGCAAATACGAACAGGATAATCCATATAGGCATAGCAATATGTTCATAAATAGCATTATTCATTGCAACGCCCCACCATATCACGCCCCATATAAAGCATCCTAATATAGATGTTGCCTCATTCAGAAAGCTACAGTTCAACATTACAAAACAAATTCCCGCTGTAATAACCATAGGGAACAAGAACTGAACCAGTAAATCCATAAACTGCATTTTCATGCCGATACATACCACTGTTAAAAATACTGTTAGCATGAATACATCAACTATTCCTATTAGAAATATTCTTGCCGAATAAATCTGTCTAAGAGAGAACAAACATGTCACCTCTATTTGACGGGAATTACTCTCCTTATTTCTCCAAAATTCCGGAATAATCATCACTACAAAAAATACAGAAGCAACTCCCAATGTTCTCATAAGATAAATCGAATCCTTCAAAAATGGCATAATCAAAAATACCAAGGCAAGCAACATTGCCTGTAATATCCACCATCTCTTTCGAATCAAGCGAAACTGCGAAAAAAAGAATTCTGTATAACTCATCATATTTTCAGACTGTACTTCCATCATGACATTCTTTGATTTCTGTATAGTTTCCAAAATTTTTTCTTCTCTTGGAGTAACACTATTTTCTCTTTTATATGTTTCCATCATCTTCTCAAGTTTCATGAGACTCCTCCTCTCCCAATAATCTTTTTAATTCTTCTTTTGCTCTCTTATGCCTATACTTTACTAGCGGTAATCCAATCTGCATTATGTCAGCAATTTCTCTTAGCTTTAGCTCTTGAAAATAGATCATTATAATAATTTCTCTTAATTCCGGCTGCATCTGTTCAAGTGCATGTTCCACATACATTTGATTTTCCTTTTTGGGGATATCGCCATCAGAAACTAACTCTCTTTCCAATACTTCCGTTTCTATGCTCTCTGCCTTCCATTTCTTTGCACTATTCTTACAGAGATTACCAGCTATCACATAAAGGTAATTCTTTGCTTTTCCCATATGCTGATAAGATTGTATGTTATTTATAAAGCGAAGAAAGGTTTCCTGTGTTAGATCTTCCGCTTCTGTCTGATTCAAACAGTGATATCTACAATAAGACAAAATATCCGCATAATATTTCCGTACAAATTTATCAAAGGCTTGATCATTGCCCTGTTTCATTTGCAGGATTAAAATAAAATCATTCAAGTTACACTCCTTCCTCATTTTGTAATGAATAAACGTTTATCTCACTCTAATATGTGTAACAACTGACTACCTCAAAAAGATAGTTTTATTTTCATTTTTTATAACTTAACAAATCTTGTCAAATAAAAAACACGCCCGGAAGTGGTATCATGCCACCCCGGACGCTCGTTTCTTACTCTCCAAAACTTTTCTGTCTCCACCAACCACTTAAGCTTGATGCAGTTATCATCTGAAATTCTTAAAATGCTTAATCTCTGGTCACATTATATTTCGTATTCAGATATATCACTCTCAACAGAAAAATCGATATTATTTGCCACTCCACAAATAGAGCCAAAGTAGAGCCATTTTGTAAAACAAATGCCGGAAACCCGCATAAATACAGGCTTTCGGCATTTTAGTCCGTTATTCAAACTCGGCAAAGCCACTGTTTTTCCTAAACTATTTTGTTTAAGTTTTATTGTGAAATTGCCTATAAATTACTTATAGTACATATTTTATTTTGGTTTACTGATTAACTGTTGCCAAATCGTTGCCAATTTCATTATAACTGTCTAAGAGTTAATTGACAACTCCTGTTTTAAATTATATCCTAAATTTCAATTCAATATATATTTCAACGTCCTTATCTATTCCATGCCTTTTTTATTGCTTCTGTGTCTAATGAATGCCACTGCTCTTTCCATAATTGCAAGTAAGGTATATCTGTTGATGACGGTTTTAAATCACATTCTTCTATTTGAACAATGGATGGTAATACCACCGCATCGCCTATAAGTAAACATTCGCCGGCTTTTAATACTGGCATTTTATCCACAATGCTTCCTAATGTATCTGGCAACAATCTTTTCACATAATTTTGATCTGCAGGATTAGTTAAACGTAATGATAAAAAATTATTACATTGTGAAAAAATTGTTTCGGATATTTCAGATGGACGCTGACTCGCCAACATCAGTGAAATCCCATATTTTCTTCCTTCTTTGGCAATCCGTTCTATGGATTCTCTTGATGCACGATATTTTGCCATATCGTTATTAGGAACATACTTATGGGCCTCTTCATATACTAATAATACTGGCACATCATTGCCAACACCATCTTCTCCTAAACTGTTTTCTGTCCTCATACGCTTATAATAATATCCAAATTCAAATAAAATTCTTGAAATTAATGAAACAGTTATACTCAATACATCAAACGGAACGCCGCTCAAATCTAAAATTGTAATATTTGATTTTCTATCTTCTTGATATCCCAACAGTTCACTTAATGTTTCTTCAAACGAAATTTTCTTCGAATCTTCTCCAAATAGAAACTCTAAACGCTTATCATTTATTTTGTTCTCCAATCTATCTATAAAATTAATCAAACTTCCATTATTCGTTCCAGATGCAGACGATCCTGTATATTCAACTTCTTCCTCAAACAAATATTCAGCGTTTCGAATATTAAATTTATGTTCTTGTCCATCCGCTGTTTTATATAGAATATCATTACTTTTATCTTTCTTTTCATTATTTCTATTTTTTATATACATAAGTATTTCATGGACATCAAAAAAGAGCGGCGAATCAAAATGTATCTTTTCTTTCAAAGCAGAGTCTCCATCAAAATATTTTTTTCGATTATTAACAATTGCCTCTTTCAATACATTTCTTTGCCTATGATCATTAGCTTCCGTATCAATAAAAAGTTCTTGTAACTCATCACTATTTAGCAACCAGTATGGCAATACTAAATTGGATATGTCAATAAAATTTGCATTCGGAAATGCAGTATGATACTCTGAATGAATATCAAAAACAACTATATGCGAATTATTTAATCCTTCATATGTTCCTTTTTTTGAACTAATTGCCTTTTGAAGTATTTTTGCTACAGAATGAGATTTTCCAGACCCTGTTGAACCAACAATGGCTATATGTTTATTAAAAAATTTATCACCATCTACCGGCACTGAAATAGTTCTATCTGCAGATAACGTTGAAAAACTAAATTTTCTTTCTTCTTCTAACGATTCCTCAAAGATTTTTTGAATTTCTTCTTTTTTGGCAGGTTCAACTTTTTTAGGTGGAATTGCAATTGTGTCTCCACCCCTTTCGAATTGCCCATTTCTAATTATTCCTAAAGGATTCGCTTCCAATATATATTTTCTACTTGCCTCTCCGCTTTGATTAACGCCGACTTCAATGTTAAAATTTTCAATAATTGCTATCAATACTACATTATCATTATCAGCAATCCGAAGATATGATCCTACCTTAAGTTTTTCTTCTGCTAATTGAAAATCTTCTAAATCATCAACTGAAATTTTCACCTTATTTGGCAAAACCGCAATAACTTCTGCATTAAGTTTTTCGTTTTGTTCCATTGTCTTTCCCCCTAAATCATCATATTAATATCTTCTGTTTTAGAAATTTGTATTCCATAGCAAAGATCTCGATTGCTTTTATAAAATGGTTCCTTCAAATAAAATTGATAAATCATTTTGGTTCCAGTTGCTTTTTCTAAAATATCATCCAAATTTTCAATATCGTTGATTATTTTCACTTTTATGTCATTTTCATAATTTGCCCTCCGTATAATAGAATCAACCATAAATTCTGCACCTAAAAAATCATATCCATCCCATAAACGGATATCTTCCCGTTGTAATTTTTTCTTCAAACCAACTAATCGCTCTTGAGTAATTCCATTCAAATAAACATATGGGCAAAATGGTTTTACTTCTCTTTTAGACAATTTGCTCCAATTCTTTGATATCTTTGCAATCAATGAAATAATTTGTGCATCGTCAACCACTGTATCACATTCAATGAGAAAAAATCTCTCATATGGGGACACATTTCTGGGCGAAAAATACTGTTTCCTTATATCAGCACAATAATTCCGTATTCCCTTAAACTGTAAATACCATTTATCAAACAGCATTTTTTTGTTATTAATTTTGTCTAAGAATTCTCTTTTACTTACAATTCTGTCACACATTTTCTGCTGTACGGCTTTTTCTTTAACTAATCTAAGAGCATTGTTATAATAGTAATATTCTGCTTCGAATCTGTCACATTGAAAAATTTTTTGCAAACCGCTTATTACATTGCCTTGCTGTACCTCATAATCCTCCGCATTGATATCAACATCCACCTTATTCAGAAATTCCTCTATATCTTTATCGGATAAATTTAATTCTTCATGTAATACATGCGCCACTTCTTTCTCGGTATATGTAAACAAATTCTTTTTCGCAAACTCTACAGTTAACGTTCCTGGATATTTATCTTGTCCTGATTGATATTTACCATATAACTTATATCGTATTTCTCTTCTTTCCGGAGTTCTATTGACATAATCTTTAAGCATAAGTCTAATTGGTTTTGCAATAACCGAATGATTATATTTTGTTTTTGCATAATACTTACACTGCACAGCAACTACTTGTTTGTCATTAAATATATCAACATCTTCCATCCCTTCTATCGTCACAGTGTCCGTTTCATTCGCCAAACCTATTAATTGAAAAATAAAGTAGTCAAACTGATAATAATACCCTTTTATAGTGTCTACTGCATCTCTGCTTCTTGCCATATACCTCACCCTCTTTTTAATCTTCCTAAATTATTATTTTAAACCAACAACCTTCCAATACAATAACTTAATTAAATAAATCATTCAAAAACTGTTCTACATCAAATTTTTCCGCTTCTGCTGATTTTGCAACCAAACAAATCCAATTTTTCATTCTATCGCCAAAACCTTTATGCGCTACTTGCCAGGTTGTAGATAAGGTCTCTCCATCTGTTGTTTGTACGAATTTTTCAACTCTATCCTTATTAGCTGCTAATTGACCATATTTCTGCGGAATATGGTCGTATTTGTGTCCATTCACTTCAAAATCTATTTTTCCTCCAGCCGAAAAAGGATCTCGCATAGAAGACGATACTACACCATGATTTGCAACAAGCCATAATGTAAACCTTTCGTATTTGTTAGGGCTATTGCTAAATAATTCTGGAAACAGTGCGAACCCCTGTGCAATCAGTTCCTCCCGTTCCGATTTAGAAAGAGTTTTCCACATACGAATCTTAGCTGGTGCTTCTCCTTCAGTAGCATCATCTCCATTAACCCACCACAAAGACTCGCCCGGTTTTAATATAGAACGAAAATATTTAACAACAGGATCAATTGGATTATCTAACCTTCTCATTTCATCATAGGATATGCCCATTTTGTCAAAAATTGTCTCTCCAATTGGTAATTCCATATCAATTTTGTATCTTGGACTATGCGTAACCGCAATATCACATAGGCATTCCTCATATCGTCTAGTACGAAATTCTACTGGCTTATGCAATTTTCCAAATAAGATAAATATATGTTCAACATCTTCAACTCTTGTTCCCTCTGCTACACTACCACCAATCATTGTCCATTTATCATCCTTCGTAGATTTAACCTCTACGCCATAATACTTAGCTGCAACTATATCTGGAAATCTTTGTCCACTAATAATTTGAATCGTATTTTCAAATTTTGTTCCTTTTGCTGCAATATCTAAAGCCGTTTTTACCTCTGGCTCAAGTTTCTGTGCCCCCTTAGACAGATAATACTCCGGCTCAACCTTTGCTTTATCATTCATATATTGGCACATCTTTTGGCAGAGTTGTTCAAATTCCTCTAACGTCGGTTCTTTATTTGTTGATATTATCATTTTTTTCCTCCCCAAAATACAATTTCCAGTTTTCTTCAAGTCTCTTTGCAATATGATATCCCAATAACGGTGGCACAGCATTTCCAATTATTTTATATGCTTCTGAACCTGAAACTGATTTATTACCATTCATAGCAGGTATAACAAAGGAATATTCGTCAGGAAAAGTTTGTATTCTTGCACACTCTCGAACACTTAATCTTCGTTCTGGTAACCCCTGTGCCAGTTCTTTTTTATGTTTTCCTCCATGTTCCTTTGACAACCTTCTAAATTCAATATTCCCATGATGCTCTGATCTGATTGTCGGTGCTAGTCCCTCTAATTTAACTTCTTGCTGACCTTGACAATGTTTTCCCATAAACTTAGCTTTAGAATATTTTTGCTGGCTAATATCTGTTGATTCCTCAGGCTCCACCAAATCTTCTAATGCTTGTTTCACAGTTACATATTTCTTCATATGTGGCTTTTTATCCGACACTTCCAAATAGTGTGTTTTTATCGGATACGGATTAAAACCCTCGGATATCGTATCTTTTGATAACTCCTCCAACGCTTCAGTTGTGAGGGCTGATTTCTTAAAACCATAGAATATTACACGTTCTCTTCCTTGAGGGACTCCGTAATTTCCTGCATTTAGTACCTGAGCCGGGACAACAATATACCCCCCATTACAAACCGATGCAAAATCTCTTTCTATCACCTCTTTTGCATCTTTCAGGTTCGTCAAACCTTTAACATTTTCTGCCACAAAAACTTTTGGTTTAGTAATTGAAATCACTTCTCTCATCCACATATACAACTGCCCTCTATTTTCAACAGTCGGTTCTTCTGCAGACATCTTTTTCCCATCATGTCCCGTAGTAGATTCAAACCCCATTCTTTTACCTGAAACAGAAAAATCCTGGCAAGGGAACCCTCCAATCAACACATCAATATTTTTAGGAAAAATATTGATTTTGTTTTCTTTCTGCAATTTCACCAAATCTACAATACTATCAAGATAATAATTTTCAGGGTCAATTCCTTTGCCCGAAAAATAGTTTGTCCATGCTGCTTTGGCTTCTGGCTTAATATCATTTGCAAAAACCGTATGAAATGCTGTTTTCCCTAAATGACTCCATCTCGAATCAACTTTGCTAATTGACCATGCAGAATGGATCTGTGAATTCACAGATGCTGTCAATACATTAAAATCACCTTCAAAGCCTAAATCAATGCCACCACACCCTGAAAATAACGATAGTACCCTCAGTTGTTTTATCTTTTCACCTTTTTTACCCGCTTTCAACCTCTCTGGTTTTTTTGCACCAAATGGAATCAGCCATACACCACTTTCTTTGATTGCCCCTGTAATCCTATTTTGATTACATAATATTTGTACCCTTCGAGTAGTTATATTCCAACGTTCTGCAGTTTCTACTGCTGTTAAATATCCACGCATAAAATCTCTCCTTTACATACATATATTCTATTCGTTTTAACGAATTTTTGCAATGACTATTTTAAATCCCTCAACCGTCTCTCCACCTCCCCTTCCACACTCATCTTAATCCCATTCACTCGTCTCACCCATTCCATCGGATTCTCCGCTTTCAGCCGTTCATCCCCGCCCTCCTTCTCCATGATCCGCTTCACCACCAGCTCCACTTCCCGGTGACACTCCTCCTCGACCTCATGCAGATACCGATTCCAAGTTCCATCCTGCAGCATCATCCGATATTCATGTGCTTTGTGTTCCCACATATATTCCGCACGGATCAAACCATACTTTCCAATGGGATAATCTGTTTCCTGCTCAAATGTCAGATCAGGATAGTAACAGCCGTCCTCTGCCAAGTGATAGGTCAATCCGTTTTCTTCTATCACTTCCGGCAACACCTGCTCCCCTAAATCTCCTATAGAAACTTCTTCCATCAGTCTCATATCCTGTAATTCTTCTCTCATCATAATCCTGTCATCCTTTCTTCCTAACGAATAAGAGAAAGATATCTCTCCCTTATCCTGATCAACTAAACTAAATGCCCTTCTATCGGCTGTGTAAATGCTCATCTCCGTTACCCGGCAGTATATCGGCGATCCTCTCCTTAAAGGCATCCCACAGATTCCTACCATTGATCTTCAGTTCTCGCATAAATTCTTCAACTTTATTAAGAATCTGCCGAAGCGTATTGTTTTCACTTTGAAGCTTCTGATTCTCGTACTCCAACTTCTCTTTTTCGTATCGTGTTTTCACTATCTCGTCGAAAAATTCTGCCTGCCGGTCTGTCACCGCCACACTACTATATTTATAATACAAATTCTCCGCCATTTTCAGATGAGAAGTAACTTGTCGTTTGGCTTCCTCCGTTTCTTCTATTACACGATCACGCTCCGCCCTGACAACACCTGTTTGTACCTGCATCGTCTCCATCTCATCCTTTGCAGTAGCCAATGCCAGCTCCATACTTTTCTTATCCGTCAACAGCTTTTCAACTTCATCCTGCAACTTGTCATGCTGATTTGCAAGCAGCTTATAATCCCCTTGCAATAACCGATAGTCTCCCTGGAGTTGATCACATTCCAAGCGAAGCGTTTCCTTGCTATTCAGCAAATTTTCGTGTTCTCTTTGCAATGCATCATACTTCTGTTTCAGTTCATTACTCAGCGACAAATAATGTAAATACCTATCCTCTGC
The DNA here is from genome assembly GCA_934293375.1 of uncultured Lachnospiraceae bacterium. Classification (GTDB taxonomy): domain Bacteria; phylum Bacillota; class Clostridia; order Lachnospirales; family Lachnospiraceae; genus RGIG6919. The sequence continues at coordinate 12,890 of CAKQYS010000009.1, forward strand.
TTCCTCCTGCTTAACCTCCCATTGTCTGCAAGATTGCTCTAATTCTTCCAGGCACTTTCTCTGTGTACTCAACTGTTCCCAATTTGATTCCATACATCTTTCCTGCTGTTCCATAGTATCTGCCTTGTCCTGAAGCTTTCGTTCTAACTCTTCTACTTCCTGCTTTCGCATCTTCTTCTCATAGTTGTATACCGACAAATGCTTTTCATGAGTCCCCAGTTGCTTCCACTCCAAACCACGTTGCTGCATTAGAGTTGCAAGGTTTTCCTTTTCATTTCGCACCCATTGCATACTTTCCGTATCATTCCGTCCTGTTCCGGCAAACCCAAGTGCTTTCATAGCACCCTTTAAGGACACCTTTGTTGATATGCCTCGTTTATTTCCTTTGGAAAAGGGAACAAAATCAATATGAAGATGCGGAGTCTGTTCATCCATATGAAGAACTGCATTGAACACCCGCAGACTTGGATTTCTTTCTTCAAATCCCCTCATGTATTCTTCAAGGATCTGTCTGACCACTGCAGTCTCCTCCATCATACAGTTGGAATCCTTCATATTCCCAATCTGAACAATGACCTCCGTGAACAAATGCTCCTGATGACCATCCTTTATCTTATTGTAATAATCTTGAATTATTCGATCTTTCCGTTTCTGCTTAGCATTATATTCTTCCACAGCCTCGTCAAACAGTTCGTGATAAATTCCCCTAAGGTCTCTCTGCACAAATACAACATTTTGACTTATCCTGTCGGCATCTACATTCTCTGCCACAAATACCCTGTTATTATGTTTTAGGCATCCATTGCCTATCGTTACCGAAATCGTTCTCTCCATATGCGATCAGTCCTTTCTTTTTATCCGTTAATTGCTTCTGTAAAAATTCTCTGCTCATTGTTTTATTCCTCCAATCTGCTTTGCATTTTTTTAATCTCGATATCATCAATCAGCGCATTATTTCTGTGCATGATAAAGTTTCGAAGAAGCCTCGCTTCCCTTAGTTGAATTTCTAAAGTAATTCTTTCTCTGGGATTTCATATTCCAGTCAAAGTCAAGCCGCTAGGCGATGACTGAGACGGAATATGTTTTGTTACTTTTGTCAAAAGTAACGCAAAGGCACTTTTGGCTGCGACGCCTCCAAAAATGCAACCTGCTCCGAACGGTAAACCGTTCTTCTCAGGCTTTGCGCCCTGCCGGGAGCTTAACTTCCGCATCCAGTCAGTGAAAATACCGCTGCATTGCACCGATATTTTCCTGCCATCTGCTCGTAAGTCCTACTCCAATCTCTTAGAAATACTACTTTTACCTCGTAAAGCTGTCTTATCTTATTCTCTCCTCATACTACTTCAATCCCTTATATTCTCTAGCTTTCGCCACTTTGTCCATTACAGATAAAAGAGCATCCACCGTGCTTTCTTCCCACCCGGCTAACCATATCAGTGTCCGGATTTCTTCCTGCGACAGATCTACATCACGCAGAAATTTCAGTATCTTTTCCATCTGCCGGCTTTGATATTCCGTCAATCCAACCACCCCGTTTCATTCAGATGTGCTAGTGTAAAGTGATAGTTTTTCCCGCTTTTGCTAGTGTAAAGCTATATCAATTTCTGAAAATGATAGTGCAAAGTGATAGCACCGTCTACTCCTTCTCCGGCACATATATATTTTTTGATAGCAATTTTTCAAAAAGATATAGTTTTTTCTATCTTTTTCGCTGAAAATATATAGAAACTGCTATCTATGCATCCATCTGTGACGGTCGTGACGATGGTGACGATATTTTCACTACACCCCGGCATCAAAAATACCGTCACAACCGTCGCATATCGTCACGCTTTCTAACTTGCAGGAGAATTTATCTAATTCTTTACAAGTTCCTCATCTTTTACAACATAGTCTGTTACATTATCTTTCTTCTCAAGGGATATCACCCGACCATTGTGTCCACGGCTGGCAGCATAACGAATGCCATGATCCAGATACAACCGCTCCACACTAACATTCAATTTTCGTGTCAGAACATTCGGCTGCATATTCAAACCACTTAATTCCTGAAGCAGTTCTGTGGCTGTTCCCTGCCACGAATGCCGCAGACTCATAAATTCCACGATTTGTTCCAACACTTCATCCGGTGGCTCTTTCCAAAGCTCCGTTTCCGCTTTCACCAGTTTCCATACACACTGCTCTCTTTCAAATTCAAGTGACAGTTTCTGGTCTGGTTGATCACGCCCGGCAATCTCCAATGTTGCTTTATTCTGCGTACGCTTTTCCTTCTGCATAACAAACGCTCCATCCGCCGCCCCAAGCAGACCGTTGGTGCCGGAGATCATATCGAAACTATCCGAAGATTCCAGTTTTCTCGTATGATGAACCAGCAAAAGACAAATTGCATGTTCATCGCTGAATTTCTTAAGCCGGGTAACAATATCGTAATCACTGGCATAACTGTATTTGTCTCCGCCAACCTCCCGGACTTTCTGCAGCGTGTCAATAATGATCAGCCGTGCATCCTTATGTTCCGCTACAAACCGGCTCAATTGTTCTTCCAATCCCTGATTTAATGTCTTGGCTCGTGTTGCCAAATGAAAAGCATCTGTACTTTCTACCCCAAACATTCTTGAAAGACGTTTCTGCAGTCTGCCATAATCGTCCTCCAATGCAAGATACAATACAGTTCCACCATTGACAGGATAATCCCACAACTGTATTCCCCGGCTCACATGATATCCAAGCTGTGCCATAAAAAATGACTTTCCAACCTTCGGTGCACCGACAAACAAATACGTCCCATTGTAGAGTAACCCATCCACGATCGGCACTTTCGGCGGATAAACGGTATCGTATAGTTCTTCCATTGTAACCGTCTGCAGAATGTCCTGTCTGGATTTCCCCGGACTGACTTTTTTGTCTGTTATCCCCACATTTCCTGTGGCTTGCAGATTGTTTTGTCTCTGATCATCTGTTATAATTTCGTTGTGTTTATTACATAACGGCTGCTTCCCATCTGCGCCAACAGATGATCCCGGAGCAGTCGCTTTTTTCTTATCCATCATTCCTCTTCCTCCTTCATTCCATCGAGAGTAATCGTCACAAGCTGTAAAGTATAAAGAAATTCCTCACTCAGTTCCGCTGCGTTCTCTATGCGTTTTAATTCTTGATAGATCTGTAACATCTGATCCCGCAATGCTTTATATACCCGTGGATTTCCCTGCACAACAATGTCCTGGCACTGCAGCCTGCGGATAATATAATCCTGCTTGGTCAACCCGGATAATCGAACCATGCGGTCAATCTGTTCACTTTCCTCCAGCGACACTCGAAATGCCACTGTCTTATGTCTCCACCTTCCCTGATGATCTAATCTTCTATCCATCGTAGTCCAACCTTCCTTTCTGTCACCGTAAAATGTTATCACCCTTTATAACCGGCATCTTCTGCGTCCTTCTTGATCTGATCAACAGATATTTCTTCCTCAATATTTCCAGTCAGGACAATATCTGTTGTCCTCTCAACATCCAGCCGGTTCGCCATTTCCGTCTGCTTATTCGGAAACAAATGTGCATAACGGTACGTGATATCAATACTCTCATGCCCTACCCTATCAGCAATCGCCAATGCAGAAAATCCCATTTCTACCAGCAGTGAAATGTGCGAATGTCGCAAGTCATGAATGCGAATTCTTTTCACCCCTGCCACTTTGGCACCACGATCCATTTCATGATGCAGATATGACTTTGTGATCTGAAAGATTCGTTCGTTTTCGTCAATGTCATATAACATTCGAATATAATCCTGCATTTCCTCACAAAGAAACTTTGGCATCTTGATTGTGCGGTTACTTTTAACCGTTTTTGGAGAAGTAATGACATCACGCCCTTTTAAACGCTGATATGATTTGTTGATCGTCACTGTCTGTCTTTCAAAATCAAAATCCGCCGGCGTCAGTGCTAGAAGTTCTCCCATCCGGACACCACACCAATACAACATTTCAAATGCATAATATGACCTTGGTTTATCCATCATAACATCCGCAAACTTCAGATATTCTTCCTTCGTCCAAAAAAGCATTTTTTTATGTCCTTCACACCCCATCGTACCGGCTTTCTGTGCCGGATTACTCGGTAAGTGATAGAATCGCACCGCATGATTAAATATCGCACTAAGCTGGCTGTGAATCGTCTTTAAGTATGTGGGTGAATAGACTTCCCCATTCTCTCCCTGATATCCCAAAAGTTTACTCTGCCAGGCAATCACATCCTTCGGCTCTATCTCCGCAATCTTGCGGTTGCCAAAATACGGCAGTATCTTCGTCCGTATAATATGGCTTTTGGATTCCCATGTGTTTTCCTTTACCCGTTTCTTTTTATCCGCTTCATAGATTTCAAAAAAGCTGGCAAAGGTCATATCAAGCTTCGATTCGCTTTTCAGCATCACCTCCCGTTCCCACTGCTGCGCCTCCCGCTTCGTCTTAAAACCTCTTTTCTGCGTCTGCTTTCGTTCGCCCTGCCAGTTGGTATAACGATAGATCACACGCCATTTATCACCGTCTTTATACACAGCCATAGCATCATCTCCTTTCCGGCTGCACTAAGATCACTGTATCTACAGCAGTCAGCCTTCTTCGCCGTAACATAACTTCTTGCGAAAGAAGCTGGTATTCACTCTCCCGGATATCGTCAGATAGCCAAGCTCTCGCATCTCTGCATTAAGCTCCCGGACCACCTTGTAAGCATAGGATTTAGACACCTTTAACTCTTCCGCCACTTCCTCAACTGTCATAAAATTCTTCTCCATCAGCATCACCTCCCTTCCAATGTTAAGGTTCATATACTAACCTAATTTGTTTAAGTTGTTGTTTGACATAATACTAAACATTTTAATTTAAGTCAAGTGGTTTACAGAAAAATATTAACTTTTTTTGTTTAGTTTTCTCTTGCTATCCTATTTCCCTCATGCTATACTCTACCTAAACAAAAATGTTTATTATTGCATTTATAACCACAAAATGGCAACGAACAAGAAAATGGAGGAAATAAACATGGCAATCGGACAAAGGATCAAATTTTTCCGAAATCGAAAAGGCTTCACACAAAAGCAACTTGGCGAAATGCTCGGTTTTCACGGCAAATCATCCGATGTACGCATGGCACAGTACGAATCTGAAGCACGCATTCCAAAACAGGAACTGATAAAAGAAATGGCTGACAGGCTAGAAGTTGACACAAAAGCATTAACTGTACCAAACATTGACAACTATTTGGGACTCATGCACACATTCTTCGCATTAGAAGATATGTATGGGCTGACCATCGAAGATCATGACGGCAATATCTGCTTTAGCTTTGATCCGGCAATAACAGAACCTCACTCAACACTTAATGACTACCTCAAAACATGGCTCCGGCAGAAAAACAAACTGGAGCATGGGGAGATCACCAAAGAACAATATGATGAATGGCGGTATAAGTATCCGGCACTGGAAACTCTGCAGAAAAAGTAAAATTTTTCCTATGTTACCAAAAAAAGCATCGTGACAAATATGCTTTAATTTGATAAAATTAATTTGCACATTGATATAACTATGCTAATAATCATTATTATCTTATCCACGAAAGCAGGGCTTCCTGTTGATTATATTTCACTCCTGTTTACCTCGATTCAAACTTGGGTTGTTGTGAAAGGAGATATCAAAATGACGAATTTGTTTGATTGGATTGTGAGCGGTGCATGCGGAGTGGATTCTTCAACTACTCGGCATTTAAAGTGAACAAGATAAAAATGATTTGGGCATCGCTTGGAGGTTCAAATCCTCCCCGCTCCGTTTAGGACTTTCTTAACATGAAAGTCCTCTTTTTATTTATCTCCTCTACTAAACCACAACAAAAAACCTTACCGACTTCAGTCCTCACAACTGAAAATCAGTAAGGTTTTTATATGCAATAAAATAATTTACTCAATGAATAACGGAAAAAATGTTGCCAAATCGTTGCCATATTCTAAACAAATTTGTTTGGAACAATCATAAATTCTAGCTTTATTTTCCCATACAAATTATTCAAACTCAATCGTCCCCGGCGGTTTACTCGTCAGGTCATAGAATACCCGGTTCACGCCCTTGACTTCATTGATGATTCTCGTCATCACCGTCTGCAATACCGCAAATGGGATTTCTGCGCTCTCGGCCGTCATGAAGTCGATCGTGCGGACAGCACGCAGTGCAACCGCATAATCATAGGTACGCTCATCTCCCATGACACCGACAGAACGCATATTGGTAAGAGCTGCAAAGTACTGGTTCGGCATCCACGGAGCATCTACACCGTGCTCTTCCTTGTATGCCTTCGCGGCCTTATCTACCTCTTCCCGATAAATAAAATCCGCATCCTGTACGATACGCACCTTGTCTGCTGTGACCTCCCCGATGATTCGGATACCGAGTCCCGGACCAGGGAATGGCTGACGGAATACGAGATGTTCCGGAATTCCAAGTTCCAGCCCGGCCTTTCGTACCTCATCCTTAAACAGATCACGAAGCGGCTCAATGATCTCCTTGAAATCCACATTCTTTGGCAATCCGCCTACATTATGATGAGACTTGATCACAGCGGATTCGCCGCCAAGGCCTGACTCTACCACATCCGGATAGATCGTACCCTGTGCAAGAAAATCGACTGCACCAATCTTCTTTGCCTCTTCCTCAAAGACACGGATAAACTCCTCACCAATGATCTTACGCTTACTTTCCGGTTCCGTCGCACCTGCGAGCTTGCCATAGTAGCGCTCCTGTGCATTGACACGAATGAAGTTCAGATCAAAATCACCCTTCGGTCCAAATACAGCCTCGACCTCATCACCCTCATTCTTACGGAGAAGACCATGATCCACAAATACACATGTCAGCTGCTTGCCGATTGCACGGGACAAAAGGCCTGCAGCAACAGAAGAATCCACACCACCGGACAATGCTAAAAGCACCTTGCCATCTCCTACCTTTTCCCGGATTGCTTTTACAGTCTGTTCCACGAAAGAATCCATTCTCCAATCACCGGCACAATGGCAGACATTATATACGAAGTTCGAAAGCATTTCCTTTCCCTCTACCGTGTGAAGCACCTCAGGATGAAACTGGATTGCATAGAGTTTTTGCGCTGGATTCTCAGCAGCTGCCACAGGGCAGTCAGCAGTATGTGCACAGATTGCAAATCCCGGTGCTACCTTAGAGATATAATCAAAATGACTCATCCAGCATGTCGTATCAGCTGACACCCCGGTAAATAATGCCGAATCTGTATTCACATGCACCAGTGTTTTGCCATACTCGCGTACAGGTGCCTTCTCCACCTTACCGCCAAGCACATGCATCATCAACTGTGCGCCGTAGCACAAGCCCAGAACCGGAATGCCCAGTTCAAACAGCTCCTTTGTATAAGTTGGGGCACCCTCCTCATAACAGCTGTTTGGACCACCTGTTAAGATAATGCCCTTCGGATTCATCTCCTTAATCTTTGCCAGCTCGGTCTTGTATGAGTAGATCTCACAATATACATTGCATTCTCGCACACGACGTGCCACCAGCTGGTTATACTGACCTCCAAAGTCAATTACAATCACGGTTTCTCGCTTCATATACTCCTCCTATTTATGTCCTTTCCAATATCATCTGTGGAATGCACAAACCACAATCTGTTTATATACATATCAATATTTCATCCCGCTTTTCCGGAAAACCCAGCGAATACATTCACAACTATCATTTCACTGCTACTGCATCTTCCCTTCCAGTACCTCAATACCCTTCTGCAGCTGCACATCCTCCTCATGTGTCAGATATGACTTCGTCAAGAGTTCTTCCGGCAGATCAATCTCTACATCCGGCTCAATGCCCTTCTTATGGATATCGTTGCCATTCGGAGTGAAATACTTGCTGACAGTCAGCTTCACACCGGATCCATCCTCTAATGGGAAGATTCTCTGTACAATACCCTTGCCGTATGTCTTTGTACCCACGATTGTGGCAGCTCCTCTGTCCTTCATTGCACCGGTATAGATTTCTGATGCACTGGCACTATATCCATTGACCAGCACCACGACCGGCTTGGAATAGGAATGCTGATCGGTTGATTCCATCTGGCTGGTGATCTTACCATTCTTATCCTCTGTATATACGAGTAATCCCTTCGGCAGCATATAATCAAGCATATCTATAACTGCTGACAGCAATCCACCCGGATTATCTCTGAGATCTACGATCAGACCTTCCATGCCCTGACCATCCAGATCTTCCATTGCCTCTATATACTGAGATGCTGTCACATCATAAAAATCTGTGACCTGGATATATCCGATTTTGTTAGTATCATCCAGCATCTCCCAGATCACTGTTGGATTCTCCACCATACGGCGTTCCATCGTAAGCGTCACATTATCCTTAATACTATCACGATATACCGTCAATGTCACCTCTGAATTCTCAGCACCCTTAATTTTCTCCACAACATCCGATACATCCTCGCCATTCAATTCCCAGTCACCGACAGCCACTATGATATCACCCTTAAGCATGCCCGCTTCCTCTGCAGGTCCACCTTTAAAGACCTTCGTTACAGTGATCACCTTTGTATCCGGATCCTGACTCACCTGCACACCGACACCGACATACTCACCGGAAGTCGTCTCCTGCAGCTTGTCAAATTCCTCTTTTGTATAATATACGGAATATGGGTCATCAAGACTCTCAAGCAGTCCTTTATAAATGCCCTCATCCATCTCGGCATTCTCTGTACTAAAATAAAAATTTTCATCGATCAGCTTCTGGATATCCTCTACCTTGTCCTCAATATCTTTCATAGATACATCTGACTGATCATCTGATGATTCTGTCGCAGTCCCTGTCATGATCTTGTCACGAACCGTCTGCAGACTACATCCCGTGCACAGACCCAGCATCAATGTGGCTGTCACTGCAACACTTAAAAATCTCTTTGTCATATTACACTCCTTGTCTTGATAAGGAAAGGCTGTCGTACATGGTACAACAGCCCCTCTTTTATTTTACATAACTAAGTGGATTCACCGGTGTTCCATTCACACGCACTTCAAAATGACAATGCGGCCCGCTGGAAATACCGGTACTTCCGGACTTCGCAACCTCTTCGCCCTTGGCCACCTGCTGTCCGACTGATACTGTAATCTTCGTATTGTGCTGATACAATGTTGTCAGCCCACCGCCATGATTGACCATAACATAGTAGCCTCTTGCACTGTTATAATCTACAGCAATGACCGTGCCTGCCTCCGCTGCCACTACAGAACTACCGGAAGCGACCGGGATATCAATACCCTTATGAGACCTTGAAGCACCCTTGATACCTGTATTACGAGGTCCAAAACCCGATGATATACGATGGCTTGCCGGAACCGGCCAGCCGAGCTTACCGCCGCTATATGTCGGTGCTGAGCCACCATTTGCCTGTGCAGCCTGTGCTGCTGCCAGTGCCTGACGCTCAATCTCATCTAACTGTGCATCATACTTCGCGCATTCCTGCTCATACTTATCAATATTCTCCAGTGTATCATCAATATCTGACTGTGTATCCTTGATTGCCTGCTCTTTTGCCTTCTGCTTCTCTTCCAAAGAAGCCTTCTGCTGTTCACTCTCCTGCTTCTTTGTCTCAGCAGCTTCCTTATCCTGTTGCAGCAGCTGCTCTTTATTCGCGATATCCTGCCGGATTGCCACTAACTGCATCAGCATATTATAATCATACTTGGAGATCTCGGTCACATACTCTGAACGATTCAAAATACTGTCCATACTGCCTGCCGACAGCAAAGCCTCCAAATAATCCATGTTACCGTTCTCGTATAAGAACTGAATCCTCTTCTGCATATTCGCATATTGAATCTGTTCCGTCGCCTTCGCCTGCACCAGATCTGCCTCTGTCTGTGTGATCTCCTGTTCCAGTGCAGTAATCTCCTGCGCAAGCTGATCGATCGCATTCGACAAAGAAACTATCTGTGTATCCAGTGTCTTCACTGCAGCTTCCAGATTTGACTTTGTCGTCTTTAAATCTGCCAAAGCCTGTTGCTCGGCCTTCTGGTTCTTCTCTGCTTCCTGCTTCTTTGCTTCGATATCTGACTTCGTATCCGCCTTGATCGTCATAGAAGGTGTGGAACATGCCAACATAACCGCTGCCATACCAACTGCCAGCATCTTATATACCTTTCGTCTCAACTTCACTCACCCTTTCTAAATCATATGCATCTCTACATCTAATCTTTCCGTTATACATGCAAATGTCTTCTCGTCGTAATGCTGCTTCCCAGCCATCCAATGCCGACACCGACAAGCAGACACAGTGGAGTCAGTACCTTAAACACCTGATCTGTACTGACAAAATTTACTAATGTATTGATGATCGGGAATCTATCAACCACATACTGAATTACATTTTCATACATATATCTGAGAATGATCACCGGGATCGCAGATCCGACCAGTCCGATGATAATACCTTCTACTACAAACGGTGCACGTACAAAGAAATCGGTCGCACCGATCAGCTTCATAATACCGATCTCTTCCTTACGGACAGTAATACCGATCGTGATGGTATTCGTGATCAGGAAGATCGCAACGCATAGCAGGATCACAATGATCGCCATAGAAGCGTATCCCACCAGAGAATTCATGCTGGCAAGACCATTTGCAACCGCTTCGGAACTCTTGACGGATCGTACACCGTCAAGCCCTTCCACAAACTTCACAAATTCTGCCTGCTTGGATACATCCTTCAATGTAATCTGATAAGATGCAGAATTCTTCAAAGGATTATCCTCACCAAACGCCCCTGTAATCAGATCAGAATCTACCTGATCATAAGATTCTTCCTTAAAATTCTCCCACGCCTGATCCGCAGACACATACTCAATCGTATTCAGTTCCTTGCGGTACCGGATCTTCTCCCCGATCAGATCTATCTGCTCCTGTGTCACACCTTCATTAAAAAACACTGAAACCGTAACATTCTTCTCAACCGTAGTCACTGCTGACTGGAAGTTCACAACCAGCATGTAAAAGATACCAAATAAGAATAAACAGGCAACCATGGTACCAACGGAAGCCAGCGAAAACATCAGATTCCGGCGGATATTTTTTACACCTTGTCTGATACTGTACCATAATGTACTAATCTTCATCTATATACCCACCCTTTTTCTCATCACTCATAATCTTACCATGCTTCAGTGTGATCACCCGCTTCTGCATCATGTTCACAATCTCACGGTTATGTGTAACAACGACAACCGTTGTCCCTCTGCGATTGACATCCTCTAACAGGTTCATGATCTCCATTGAATTCTTTGGATCCAGATTACCTGTCGGCTCATCTGCCAGAAGAATATCAGGATTGTTCACCAGTGCTCTCGCAACTGCTACACGCTGCTGCTCACCGCCTGACAACTCCTTTGGAAATGACTTGTATTTGTTAGCAAGTCCTACCAGTGTCAGCATAGAAGGCACCTGTCTTCTGATATAACGGGTTGGTGTCTCGATCACGCGCTGCGCAAACGCTACATTCTCATATACCGTACGATCCTTCAACAGTCTGAAGTTCTGGTATACCATACCGATCCGTCTTCTGACCTTCGGAATCTCCCGCCGTTTCAGCTTAGAATAATCCTTCTCACACACCACTACCTTACCGGCAGTCGGCTCCAGTTCCTTCATCAGAAGCTTCATCAGCGTCGTCTTACCGGAACCACTGCTTCCTACAATAAATACAAACTCACCCTTCTCAATATTAATACTGACATCATCCAATGCCGTAATACCGGTTGGATAAGTTACAGTTACATTTTCAAGCACTAACATGCGTCATGTGCCCCTTTCTTTTAGTATTCTAATGACTCCATATACTTCATGTATTTTACAACCATCAACGCAATCTTAAATGTAATTGCATCTTCAAAAACACGCAGATCCAATCCGGTACTCTTCTGCAGCTTATCCAGACGGTATACCAGTGTGTTTCTGTGTATATACAGCTGTCTTGATGTCTCAGACACATTCAGGCTGTTCTCAAAGAACTTGTTGATTGTCGTCAATGTCTCCTCATCAAACTCATCCGGTGAACGGCCATCAAAGATCTCCTTAATGAACATCTTACAAAGAGGAATCGGCAGCTGATAGATCAGGCGTCCGATACCCAGATTGCTGTATGCAATAATATTACGATTGCTATAGAAGATCTTGCCTACATCCAGAGCCATCTTGGCCTCTTTATAAGATCTTGATACCTCCTTGATCTCTCCTACCATCGTACCATATGCTACATGCACACTCGACATCGCCTCTGTATTGAGCATATCTACAATCACCTTCGCTGTCTGATCCATGTCTGCATATGTCTCATTCTGCTTCACTTCCTTGACCAGAATGATATTCTTCTCATCCACTGCTGTGATAAAATCCTTCGCCTTGCTTGCGAAAATGCTTCTGACAGTCTCCAATGCATTATTGTCCTTTTCTGTCTTTGTCTCGATAATGAAAACAATACGCTTCACATCGGTATCAATATGCAGCTTCTTTGCACGGTTATATATATCAACTAACAGGAGATTATCTAATAACAGATTCTTGATGAAATTATCCTTGTCAAAGCGCTCCTTATAAGCAACAAGAAGGTTCTGTACCTGAAGCGTTGCCAGCTTCCCGATCATATAGACATCATCCGCCTCGCCCTTGGCAAGAATGATATACTCCAGCTGATTCTCATCAAACACTTTAAAAAACTGATATCCGTTCAGCACCTGACTCTCCGCCGGTGAATCTACAAATGCCAGCACCGCTCTCTCATACTCTGCTACATCCCGAAGCGTCGTGGCAAGCGTCTTCCCCTCTACATCCATTACACACAGATCCGTTCTTGTGATGGACTTTATACCTTCTATTGTATCCTGTAAAATCTGATTAGAAATCATGTGTACCTCCCTCTATACCCACATACATCATAAACCATATTTAAATGATAAAATCCTATCCTTTATTCTAATGCAAAAAGCAAAAAAATAAAAGAGGAAATACACAAAAAATTGTGTATTTCCTCTGAATTTTTTCTTAATATGCCAGATTATGTAAATTAGTGTGTAATAATCTGCTCTGTTTCCTTATCGAATACATGAATCTTAGCAAGGTCAAATGCTAACTGAACTGTATCACCAGGTCTTGCTGTTGTACGAGCGTTTACTCTTGCTGTGATATCGAACTGATCGATTGTGAAGTATAAGTAAACTTCAGCACCTAACATCTCGTAGATATTGATTCTTGCATCGATTACTGACTCTGGAGATGACTCGATGAATAACTGCTCATCGTGGATATCCTCTGGACGGATACCTAATACAACTTCCTTGTCAACATATCCCTTAGCAACTAACTCGTTTGCCTTAGAATCCGGAACCTTGATTGAGTGAGAACCGAACATCAATAAGATATCTGATCCAGACTTTACAACCTTACACTCGATGAAGTTCATTGGAGGCATACCCATGAAACCTGCAACGAATAAGTTACATGGCTGATCGTATAAGTTCTGAGGTGTATCTACCTGCTGGATGATACCATCCTTCATAACTACGATTCTGGTACCCAGTGTCATAGCCTCTGTCTGGTCATGTGTTACATAGATGATAGTTGTCTGTAATCTCTGATGCAGCTTAGAGATCTCAACACGCATCTGCACACGAAGCTTAGCATCAAGGTTTGATAAAGGCTCATCCATTAAGAATACCTTTGGCTCACGAACGATTGCACGTCCCATAGCCACACGCTGTCTCTGACCACCTGATAAAGCCTTTGGCTTACGGTCTAACAGATGCTCGATATCAAGGATCTTAGCAGCCTCATGTACCTGCTTGTCGATCTTCTCTGGTGAAACCTTCTTCAGCTTCAGAGCGAATGCCATGTTATCGTATACTGTCATATGTGGATACAAAGCGTAGTTCTGGAATACCATTGCGATATCTCTATCCTTTGGCTCTACATCGTTAACCATCTTGTCACCGATCCATAACTCACCTGAGCTGATATCCTCAAGACCTGCGATCATACGAAGTGTTGTAGACTTACCACAACCTGAAGGACCTACGAAGATGATGAACTCCTTATCTTCAACTTCAAGATTGAAATCCTTAACAGCATTAAAGCCGTTTGGGTAAATCTTATAAATATTTTTCAGTGATAAACTAGCCATTTTATTTCCTCCTTGGATATTCTTTTTATTGACTATGGATAGTTTACCTTATTTACCTCAAAAAGGGAATATCCTTATTCCACAAATAAGCTAAAAAATCTTTGTACAAATTGTCCATTTACAAATAGAAATCAGTATTTTGCACACATATTTTCACAATTTATCGTGATTATTCCCATACGCCCTCGTCGACCGGATTTAATTGGTAAATACTTCCTTCCCCCAGTGCCTCCACTGCATTTGCCACGATCACAAATGCATGCAGATCCACCGATGCCACAATATCCTTTAGAATCAGCAGCTCCTTGTCTGCAACCACGCAAAGCAGCATACATTTGTGTTTGCCGGTATACATTCCCTTCATATTGATCCCTGTCACCCCACGGTGCAGGCGTCTGATGATGATATCAGCAATTTTCTCGCTTTCATCGGATATGATGTAGACCATTTTAGAATTGCCCATACCGGTCAGCATCTGATCTGACAGTTTAGATTCAATATAGATTGCTGCCACGGCATAGACTGCATTCGTCAGTCCAAACACAAATGCCCCCGCAACAACGATCACAGCATTGATCACCGCAAGGATCTTTGGCACGCTATACCGTCTGATCCTAGGTTGCAATACGCTTGCAAGCAGATCTGTCCCTCCGGTTGTTGCACCCGTCATAAACAGCATACCCATGCCCAGTCCTGTTACAGCGCCTCCGGCAACTGCGCTAAAGAAATGATCCTGTGGCAGAAATGTAAACGGCTCCAGTATTCCAAGAAAAAAGGTGAATAAAACCGTCGCGATCACCGTCCGGATCAGAAATCGTCTACCCTTTGTCTTTGCTGCGCAAACAAAAAGAGGAATATTAACAACACCTATCGTAACCCAGAGTGGAATGCCTCCGGGAAGGTGCTGCAGTCTATTCCTCGTTAATTCTTTGATTATGATCGCCAGTCCACTCAATCCGCCTACTACAATGCCCTGCACATCAAATATCGATGTCACGGATACCGCACATAAAAATGACCCAACGATCATATACATATAGTCCATATAGAGTGTCCAATCACTCTTCGTCTCCATCAGAATCATCCTTCCTGCTACTCTTAATACGGTTCTTAAACATCATAACCTTAATAGTAGTATGGATTCTTTTGATGGAATTAATCATACGAAACCAGAATTTCTCCCGAATCGGAGCAATCTCCTCATCCGGCGCTTTCTGTTCATCAATTGCAACCTCAAACATGCCGATACCGCAGATGATCAAAGATGCATTAATGATCGCACTGCATTCTTCCAACAATGTATTCTGCGTCCGGATATCCACATAGAAAAATAAAATATCCGGTGCCACAGCATTGATATCATTTGCAAGTGCATCGTACCCCGAAGTCGTATCAATGTCCTCGAGTGCTTTTCCATGAATCGCAAGATACGGAAATTTCGCATGCACAGTCTCTGTAATATCTGTATAGCGTTGTGTGGTAGCTGTCACAATATAAATATCCAGAGCAGACTCTGATGCCAGTTCAAATAATGCATCGAAATAATCCTGATGCCAGAACACCTCACGGTATCCTTCCACCAACTCCTTCACGCCCTGTTCCGTACTCAGATCTGCAGGAAGTACATAATCACTCTGTGCGATCGATCTGGCACACGCTTCGTCCTCAGAAGCCAATGTGCATGCCTTTGTGTCCACAAAGCGTATTACATGTCTGCCCGGATCTGCAAGGAATGCCTGTGTCTTCTCCACGGCCTCACCGGCATTTGCCAATGATATGGTGACACCCAGCAAATTAATATATCCGTCCATATATACACCAACTCATTTCAAGTAAATACCTGCAGGTCAAATACCTTCCCTGCCTACTGCTGCGTCTGTGTTCCCACAATATCATCATCTGTTCCGATAATCACAAACAGGTCAATATCTGTCGCTGAAATCGTGCTGTCCTGCATATTAAATCCTGATGTCAGACTACCTGTCTCCAAGGTGGCAGCCTTAAAGTTCGATACCAGATCTGAACCGGTGCCATCCTTAACCGCAATGATCTTGGATGCATTCAGCTGACCAACCTTATAATTACCTGCATATACATTCGTGTAGCCTGCTGCCTTGAGCTTCTCTACCCATGCAGCCGCCAGTCCCTTGACACCGGTACTGTTGAGCACTGCAATCTTTAATGACTTCGAATCTGTTGTGCTGGCAGCTGTCGTATCTGCACCTGCTTCTGTCGTAACCGCATCACCGGTTGCAGGCTCTGTCGTATTCTGATCTGCAGTGCCATTCTCATCTGTTGCATTCTCTGCATCCAGCTGTTCTTGTAATGCATTCTCATCTAATGTAGATGTATTTTTAGACTGGTCGTTCTTATTGCCGCCGCCCGTTGCCAGCTTCACAATGAAAAATCCGGCAAAAAATACAATCGTAATACCTAACACAATCACCAATGTTCTCAAAAAAGCTTCTTTAAATAATCTTAACGCCTTCTTACTCATTCTATTCTAACCTCCGTCTTTCGTTCCGTGTAAAATACCAACATACGGCTTCAATTATAACAAACTCATACTTTCTTTTCAACCTCTACTTTGCTATAATAACTGAAGATTTACTGAAGGGAGTATTCTGTATGGATCAGACTGTACTGATTACCGGTGCATCTTCTGGCATCGGCGCCGCCACAGCATTAGAGCTTGGACGGGAATACAAAAAAATAGCCCTGATGGGGTTTCATCATCAGGACGAATTAAACAAGCTCGCATCAACCCTTGCCGATATGCAGGTGGAATGCATCTGTGCATGCGGCGATCTCGCAGATTATGCATTTGTGGATTCCTTTGTCACACAAGTCCTGCAGTCGTGGGGACATATAGATATATTGATCAATAATGCGGGCATTTCCTATATCGGACTACTCACGGACATGTCCATTGAAGACTGGCACCGGGTAATGGATTCCAATGTCACATCCGTCTTTAACACCTGCCGCTGTGTCGTGCCACATATGGTTCAAAAAAAAGCAGGCCGGATTCTGAATGTATCTTCTATGTGGGGAATTGCAGGTGCCTCCTGTGAAGTGGCCTATTCTGCCAGCAAGGGTGCCATCAATGCATTTACCAAGGCCCTTGGCAAAGAACTTGCTCCAAGCAATATCAGTGTCAATGCCGTTGCGTTCGGCGTCATTGACACGCCGATGAATGCATGCTTCTCTGAAGAAGAACGGGCAGTCCTATGTGAAGAGATCCCGGCAGGACGTATGGCCGATGCCGGTGAGGCAGCCGTCATGCTGCACAACCTTTTACGCACACCATCCTATATGACATCCCAGATAATCGGTTTTGACGGCGGTTATCTATAACGCAAAGAAGCTTCGGGCTCGATGTCCGAAGCTTCTGTATTTATATTGACTGCATGATAATATCCTCAAATGCTGCATCTGTCACTTTCTGCAGATCTTTCGGTGAGAGAATCAGCTGCAATCCAAGGCGCCCTCCGCTGATAATGATCTCATCAAACTCAAGTGCTGACGCATGTACCACAGTCTTGAAGTGCTTCTTCATACCGATCGGTGTGCAGCCGCCACGAATGTAGCCGGTTAGATTCTGAATATCTTTGACATGCACCATCTCAATGGATTTCTCCCCTACAGCCTTCGCCGCTTTCTTAAAATCCACCTCTTTGTCCACCGGAAGTACAAACACATAGTGTTCGCCTGTCTTTCCTGTCGTCACCAGTGTCTTAAATGAACATGCATAGTCCTGTCCGAGCATGTCTGCAATATGCACCCCATCAATGAATTCTTCACATGCATAGGTATTGGTCTTGTAAACTATCTTTTCCTTGTCCAGAATCCTCATGGCATTTGTCTTAATTTCTTTTTGTTTTGCCACTTTCGTCACTCCATTTCTCACCGTAAAATCACCTTGCGGGATATTCCGTCACTTCTGTTGATTTAAAAATCATGCCTGCAGCTTTTGTATACAGTGTTTCCAGCCTGCAAGCAGCTGTTCCCTTTGCTCCGCCTGCATATCAGGTACAAATGTCCGGTCGATCCCCGCATTCTTTCTGATCTCATCAAGATCCTGATAATACCCAACTGCCAGTCCTGCAAGATATGCCGCACCAAGTGCTGTCGTCTCGATCACCTTTGGGCGTACGATCTGCTTATTCAGAATATCTGATTGGAACTGCAGCAAAAATCCATTTGCACTGGCACCGCCATCCACCCGGAGTTCATCTAACTGCAGATGGGCATCCTCTTCCATGGCAGCTATGACATCCGTAGCCTGATATGCCAGCGACTCTAATGTAGCACGGACGATATGCGCCCGGTTGGCGCCTCTGGTCAGTCCGAAGATCGCACCTCTTGCATACGCATCCCAATATGGAGCACCCAGTCCGGTAAATGCCGGAACCACATAAACACCATTGCTGTCCGGAACAGAAGCCGCAATCTCTTCTGTCTGTGACGCATGTGAGATCAGCTGCATTTCATCCCGTAGCCATTGTATTGCTGCACCTGCAACAAACACGCTGCCTTCTAATGCATATTGTACCTTGCCATGTAAACCGATCGCAATCGTTGTGATGAGTCCGTGTTCTGACAGCTTTGGTTCCTCTCCGATGTTCATCAGCAAAAAGCACCCTGTACCATATGTATTCTTGGCCTGCCCCGGCTCAAAACAGCATTGTCCAAACAGGGCAGCCTGCTGATCCCCTGCCACACCGGCAATCGGCACAAACCCGCCCATGATCGATGCATCCGTATATCCATAAATATGGGAACTATCTTCCACATCCGGCATCATACACCGTGGAATCCGGAATTTGTCAAGCAGCTCCTGATCCCATTCCAAAGTATGAATATTAAACAGCATTGTCCGGGATGCGTTGGTATAATCCGTTGCATGCACACGACCTCCGGTCAGCTTATACATCAGCCATGTGTCCACTGTACCAAACAA
Source organism: uncultured Lachnospiraceae bacterium (assembly GCA_934293375.1). Lineage (GTDB taxonomy): Bacteria > Bacillota > Clostridia > Lachnospirales > Lachnospiraceae > RGIG6919. The sequence continues at coordinate 32,102 of CAKQYS010000009.1, forward strand.
CAGCTCTCCACGCTGTGCACATTCCCTGGCACCCTCCACATGATCCAGAATCCATGCCAGTTTCGTCGCCGAAAAATAAGGATCTGCAATCAATCCGGTCTTCTTAAGGATCACCTTATCGTATCCTTCTTCTTTCAGCTTCTCGATCTGCGCCGCGGTCCGCCGGCACTGCCATACGATTGCCCGGTACACAGGTTCCCCGGTCTTTTTGTCCCATACGATCGTCGTCTCCCGCTGATTCGTGATACCGATCGCCGCCACATCATCAAAAGAAAGATCCAGCTTTGCTTTCGCCTCCATCATAACACCGAGCTGTGTCGCCCATATCTCCGATGCATCCTGTTCTACCCAGCCATTCTCCGGATAGAACTGTGTAAACTCCCGCTGTGTCACGCACAGCATTTCCCCCTGCTTGTTAAACACAATACATCTCGAACTCGTTGTTCCCTGATCCAAAGAAATAATATACTTTGACATCTTACACCCCTTTTATCTGTTACGCTCTCTTTAATACTCCAAAGCCCAGCGGATACGGTCCCGTGTGTACACCGATCGTGGCACCGATCTGATATTTATCGATCTGGTAGGCACCAAATTCATCCTGTAATTCCTTCATCGCGCGCTGTCTCAATGCCTCTCCCTCTTCGATATCATATCCATATCCCACTACAATCTCATAAGTGTCCGGCGTAGCATTTCTTTCTCTTAAATATTCCTTCAGCAATACAATCACCTTGTCAATGGATTTCTTTCTTCCTCTGGCAATCCCTGAGGAAAAGATCTCGCCTTCCTTCAATGTAATAAGCGGCTTGATCCCCAGTACTGACACCGCTGCACTCGCCACTTTACCGATTCTGCCACCATGCTGCAGATAATCCACACTACCTACTGTAAAGAAGATCCTACCGGTCTCCTTGATCGCTTCTAATCTTGCTACCGCTTCCTCATACGGCACGCCCTGATCCCTGAGCTTCACCGCCTCAAGCACAAATAATCCCTGTAAGACAGTATCCATTGTAGTATCCATAACCGTGATCTTCGCATCAGGATACTGCTCTAATACCATCTCTTTTGCAGTCATGGCTGACTGATAGGAACCACTGAACTTCACCGTGATACACATACAGATCACCGCCTCACCAGCCTCAACCGCCGGTGTAAACACATCGATATAATCCTGTGTGGACGGCATGGAAGACTTCGGAAACACGCCCGGTTCTTTCACCATTCTCTCATAGAACTCGCGCACTCCGATCTCTTCGCGTTCTTTCTGATAAGTTGTTTCATCAAATGAAACATAAAACGGCACGACTGTAATATTCTTCTGTTCAGCTACCGCAGGATCCAGATCGCAGTCACTGTCACTTATTATACGATAATTCATAGTATAGTTTTCCCTTTCATCTAGTTTTCAATACTACATATTATAGCATTATAAGCTTGAAACGCAAGACCATATTCCATATTTTCGATTTATTTAATATTCCTTGCATCACACCACAGTTCAAACATCAACACTGTCCATATATATTCTGCCATCCATGCACAATCTTCTTCCGCATAAAACCGGGCTAGCAGATACGCAACCATATCTCCTTTAAAATGACCGGTTCTCTCCAGTCGATCTGTGCTCAGCATATCCAGCACATATTCCTTCCATTCTGCATGCATCCATCTTGCGATCGGTGGCAGAAATGTCTCCTTTTTCCGATTCCACACTTCAGCCGGCAGTTTCTCCGCCGCCAACTGCTTTAGCACATATTTTGTCTGTCCATCCTGCATCTTCGCTTCCGGTGGCATTGCATATGCCATATTTACCACCCGTTCATCCATATAAGGACACCGGATCTGCCGGTTGAACACGCCTGACAGCGTGTCTACATAACGAAAAACCTGTCCGGGCAAAAGTACCTTATAATAATGATCCATCACTGTCTGTACCACTATGTCTGTGTCCTCCATCAACCTTGAGAAAGATACAGTCTCATGCTCTGTTACCGCACACCGCTCCTGCATGGCATCCGACAAAAGCATATTCCACAATCCCGTATCCAGTCCCGGCAATGTATTTGTCAGCTTCTTCAATGCCCGGCTTTTATCTTCCGGCGATGCGTACTGTGCATGCAATACATGATACATCTGCATATGAAATGAATATCCAAAAAACGCTTCATCCGCACCATCCCCTGTCATCAGAATGTTTGCATACTCCGGCACACGCTGTAACAGCCAGAACAAAGATACCCCGCCCGAATACGGCTGGTCAAAAGCACCTGCAATCTGCGAAAGGCTCTCCAATGCTTCCTGTCCTGTCACGGTATATGTTGTATGCAATGTTCCAAGATGATCAGCCACCTTTTTTGCCAGCACAGCATCACATAACTCCTGCTCTCTGCCCTTTTCACAAATGAACTGTAAAGTGTGTGTATGTACATCAGCCACATCTGCCTCCACAGCCAAAGCTGCCAGATAAGCAGAATCCACGCCGCCACTCAGAAGAATATCAATATCGGAACCCAAAGGCAGTCTCTCTTTGACAGCCTGTTGGATCAGGCATTTCGCATCATATTCTATAGACTGTTCCTGTTTTTCGCGAAACTGCCCTTGTTTCTTCGAGAGTGCTTCATCCACCCGGGGCAATTCATAATATTGCTGCAATGTGGTCTGCAGCTTGCAGGATGCAGCTGCATTTGTATAGACCGGTGACACGGTGAGCAAATGTGCAGGCTCCAGCTCCATGATACCATTATATATCGTCTCCGGCCCCACCGGGGAATGTACCGTAAAATACTGCTGCCATGCAACACTTTCTTTTTGACACGATACCGGCATGGCAAGCATTTTTTTCACCTCCCGTATACTGGAGGCAAACACAAATGAGTCCTTTGTTACGGCATAAAAACAAGGCTTCACACCATAACGATCCCGCCATATGTAAAGCCTGTCTGATTCACCATCATACAGTGCAATGATGAACATCCCACTAATATGCGTGATGCAGGATGTCCCGTACTGCCTGTACAAGTTCAATATAACCTCTGCCTGGGTTCCCGTTTCAAAGACATATCCCAGATCCTCTAACCGACTGCGAAGAACAGCATAATTGTAGATCTCACCGGCAAGAGCGAGCCTGAGCCCGCCCTTGTTCGATGTCTGGGTCTGTTCTCCTGTAAGAGTTACAGTATGCGCTGTATGCAGCTTTCGTGTCCCGGCGATTCCACCCATATACTATCCTCTTGATCTATTAAAGTCTTCCTGAACGATTCACCGCACTGATCAAAGCCCATGCTGATGCATCAATAATATCATCTTTGATGCCAGCACCCCATACAACCTGACCGTCCTCACACTGGATGCCTACATATGCACAGGCCTGTGAGTTGGAACCAGTCTGCAGTGCATGCTCTTCATAGCAGATCAGAGAAAACGCAACCTTGAAATGTCTCATGATCGCATTGGCGATCGCATCGAGACGTCCATTTCCCTGACCATGATATACTTTTCTGACACCATCACGCATAATCGTGATCTCTGTCTTGATACCTTCTTCCTGTACAAAATGTGCCTCTAACAATTCTACCGGACCGGTCTTATTGACATAGGTATCCTGGAAGATATCCAGCACTTCCTTCGGTGACAGCTCCTTATGTGCATGATCCGATACTCCCTTCACTGTATATCCGAGATCCTCGCGCATCTTGACCGGCAGCTGGAATCCATACTTCTGCTCAAGCAGGAAGCCAATACCACCCTTGCCAGACTGAGAATTGATGCGGATGACATCTCCGTCATACTGTCTTCCGATATCTTCCGGATCAAGCGGCAGATACGGAACTGTCCAACGGCTTGGATCCTTCTCCTGTCTCCACTTCATACCCTTTGCGATCGCATCCTGATGAGATCCTGAAAATGCAGCAAACACCAACTGTCCTGTGTATGGAGATCTCGCATGCACTGACATTCTCGTCAATCTCTCATATATCTCTGTAATTCTTGGAATATCTGTAAAATCGAGCTCCGGATCCACACCATGTGTAAACATATTCATAGCCAAAGTAATGATATCCACATTACCGGTACGCTCACCATTGCCAAACAAAGTACCCTCGATACGATCCGCACCCGCTAAGATACCAAGCTCTGCATCTGCCACACCACAACCACGATCATTGTGCGGATGAAGCGACAGAATTACATTTTCACGCTGAGCCAGATTCTTTGACATATATTCAATCTGGCTTGCATATACATGCGGCAGACTCATTTCCACAGTCGCCGGAAGGTTGATGATCACCTTTCTGTCCGGTGTTGGATTCCATTCGTTGATCACTGCATTACAGACCTCTAATGCGTAATCGATCTCTGTTCCGGTAAAACTCTCCGGAGAGTACTCAAACTGATAATTTACATGGTGCTGCTCAGCAAGTTCATTCAGCATTTTTGCGCCATCGACTGCGATCTTTAAGATCTCCTCTTTTGATTTCTTAAATACCTGCTCTCTCTGTGCAAGAGATGTGGAATTGTACAGGTGTACAACTGCATTCTTCGCGCCATCGACTGCCTTAAAAGTCTTCTCGATAATGTGTGGTCTCGCCTGTGTCAGCACCTGGATGGTAACATCATCCGGAATCATATTCTTCTCGATCAAGGTACGGCAGAACTCATACTCTGTCTCTGACGCAGCCGGAAATCCAATCTCAATCTCCTTGAACCCGATACGAATCAGTTCATTAAAAAACTCCAGCTTTTCATCCAAGCTCATTGGAATGATCAATGCCTGATTGCCATCTCTAAGATCGACACTGCACCATGCCGGTGCCTTGTCAATATACTCTTTCTTCGCCCAGTCGAGACTCTCAACCGGCGGCATAAAATAACCTCTCTGATACTTTGTGTAATTCTTCATCAAACTTACCTCCTTGATCCTTCTGATTCGCCCTTACCTATATCAAGATACCGTATGTATACACTGTGTCTGAGGATCCGGGAATCCATCCGGCACCAGCCCTGATGTGTTATTTTAAAATAAAAAAAGTCCCACATCTCCATCAACACTTAGAGACGTAAGAACTTACGCGGTACCACTCTAATTCATACATAATGTATGCACTCTGCAGATACGGGTGATAAATCATCTTATATCCTCCTGCTGTAACGGTCAGGCTCCGTCTCTACCTACTCGCACGATCCCAATGTATGTGTCATGCTGTTCAGCGAGCTACTCAGAGGCGAGTTCAGATATCCTTCATAACTGCCTCGCACCATCCGGCAGCTCTCTGCATATGTCATATATCTTACTATTCCTCGTCAATGTATTGTCTTTTTTCAAGATAGCACATTCTATTTTGTATGTCAAGCAAATTCATGTTATAATGTTGCAAAAGAACCAATTCGGAATCACATAGGAGGAATTTATTATGCCTGCAATTTCAAACGACTGGAAAGAGGCATTAGCACCGGAATTCGCTAAGCCTTATTATAAGAAGCTGTATCAGCAGGTCAATGCTGAATACGCCAGTGGTAAAACCATCTATCCTGCCGCAGAAGATATTTTTAACGCATTTCATCTGACGCCGGTATCCAATATCAAATGTGTCATTTTAGGACAGGATCCCTATCATGAGCCGGGACAGGCGCATGGACTGTGTTTCTCCGTAAAACCCGGTGTAGATGCCCCGCCTTCCCTTGTCAATATCTACAAGGAACTGCAGGAAGATCTTGGCTGCTATATCCCTAACAACGGATTTTTAGAGAAATGGGCAAAACAGGGAGTTTTAATGCTGAACACCATTCTGACTGTACAGGCTCACCGTGCCTTTTCGCACAAGGATCTTGGTTGGGAAGAATTTACCGACGCAGTGATCCGCATCTTAAATGAACAGGATAAACCAATCGTTTTTCTGCTGTGGGGTGCAGCCGCCGGAAAGAAGTCGCAAATGCTGACCAATCCGAATCATCTGATCCTGAAAGCACCGCATCCGAGTCCGCTATCTGCATATCGCGGATTTTTTGGATGTAAACATTTCAGCAAAGCAAATGCATTTTTAGAAGAACACGGCGTCACTCCAATTGACTGGCAGATTGAAAATATATAAAGAAAATGGAGACACAAACATGGAAATCTACATTGTAAGACATGGCGAAACACTCTGGAACCGTGAAAAACGACTTCAGGGCAATGCCGATATTGAACTAAGTGATTACGGACGCTGGCTTGCAGAGGAGTCTGCAAGCCATATGACAGGCATTCATTTTGACAAGGTTTTTTCCAGTCCTTTAAAAAGGGCATACGAAACCGCCTGCATCATGTGTCCGTCCATGAAGGATCGTATCATTACAGACCCACGGCTGAAAGAACTGAATTTTGGTATCTATGAAGGACAGACCGTAGAGGCGTTAAATCAAGATCCGAACGGATTTTTCCGTTATTTTTTTGATGCCCCACAATGTTACAAGGCTCCACCGCAGGGTGAATCCTTAGAGCATTTATGCAGCCGTGCAGCTGACTTTATGATCAATGAGATCGAACCCATTCGAAATGACTGCGAACGAATCATGATCGTTGCACATGGTGCTATGAACAAAGCACTGATGATGCATGTCAACAAACAGTATGATATCCGGCATTTCTGGGATGGCAATCTGCAACGCAACTGTGGCGTCATCATATTAAGCTGTACCGATAATGGCTATCAGATTCTGGAACATTCCCATTTATTTTATGATCTTGATATTGCCAAACAGCGAAAAACTGACTTTCAGTAACGCATTTCCCTTTCTTTCATAAAGTATGATATAGGCATCCATTGCCTGCGATCAACTATGAAAGGAAGGGATTTTTTTGAACTATAATAGAACCTCTAACTGTTCCTGTGCAAGAAATGTATCTTATCCCGGCATGCAGTGCAGCACTAGGCCGGTGCCACAGGATTCCATGGGATCACATTCCCACAATCGCTTTGACAAAGAAACGCTTGCAATGGCATATGTACCATGGCAGCATTTTTCTGATCTGTACCCACCATGCAAAGCACTGTCTGAGGGTACGGCTTTTCCGGAATTAAATAAGATATTTTGTGGTGTAAGGGGGTAATCGTAATGCATTCTGAAACGGAAAATAAGCTGTTACAGAAAGTAGATGAATTGTCTATGATCGTAACAGATCTGAATCTGTATCTCGACACACATCCAAACGACAAGGCTGCATTAGATGCTTTCTTCAGCTATAACGAATTGCTGACTGCTGCACGCAGCGAATATGAGATGTATTGCGGTCCACTCACTGCACAGACCGCAAAACCGGAACAACAATGGAATTGGGCAGTAACACCATGGCCTTGGCAGAAGGAGTGTGATTAAATATGTTTATCTATGAAAAAAGACTGCAGTATCCTGTCAACATCAAGACGACCAGTGCTACGCTTGCAAACGCCATTGTGACGCAGCTTGGAGGTCCCAACGGAGAAACCGGTGCGGCAATGCGATACCTGAACCAAAGATTCTCCATGCCTTACAACGAAGTAACAGGTGCATTGACCGATATCGGCACCGAGGAGCTCGGTCATATGGAGATCATTTCTTCGATCATCCATCAACTGACTAGAAATCTGTCTATGACTGAGATTGAAAAATCCGGCTTCTATCAGTATTATGTAGATCACACAACCGGAAGCTATCCTGTATCTGCTGCCGGTGTTCCTTGGTCTGCCGATAGCATTCAGTCTACAGGTGACCCTATCGCAGATCTTCATGAAGATATGGCCGCTGAGCAGAAAGCCCGCATTACCTATGATAACATTCTCAGAATGTGCAGAGATTATCCGGATGTCTACGATGCTATCAAGTTTCTGCGAGCAAGAGAGGTCGTGCATTACCAGCGTTTCGGCGAGGGGCTCAGAATTGTACAGGATCATCTTGATGCCCAGAACTTCTACGCTATGAATCCTGCATTTGACAAGAGTGCTCCTTGTCTCAACGACTGCGGCAAATAATGCCTGCAAGACACAGAAAAACCCGGACTGTATCTATACAATCCGGGGGTCTTCTGGTTTTATTTCAGATTCTTTTCAGCCCAGATCTTCAGGCTCTGGGACACACTGGCAATTTCATTCAACCGGTCTATGATCCTGAGCATATCTTCACGCTCATTCTCATCCACCACACCATCTTCACTAATACTCAATAACTCCTCCTGAATGCCCTCCATCTTGTTGAGTGCAACCAGTGCCTTCAGGGTAATACGTTCTAAGCCATTGACCTCTGCCTTTGGCACGGCATCTCCCAGCGGGCATACATTCTTGCAATAATAGTTGCACAGCTCCGGGGCATCATACAGATCTGCCATCAGGGCTACCTTGTCCACCGGAACAACCTTAGTTACATTCAACTCATAATCTGACAGACTGGATACTGAAAGCCCCAGCAGCTCTGCCGCACCCTCCCTGCTATTCAGTTTGGGATTCTTCTTCGCAGCCTGCTTTCTGCACTGACAGTAGATATTGTCTGCTGACTTTGATGGATTACTTGCCATTTTCTTACTCACTTTCTTACTGATGTGCATTGCTACACACAAATCTTACTCTTATGCATATAACGGATACTTAGTCACGATAGACTTTACCAGCTCCTTTGCCTTTGCTTCATCCTTGTCAATCACTGCAGCCTTGATGGCATCAGCAATCACGATCATATCGTTTTCCTTCGCACCACGGGTTGTGATCGCAGGGGTACCAAGACGGATACCACTCGTAACGAACGGAGACTTTGGATCATTTGGAACAGTGTTCTTGTTTGCTGTAATATGAACAGAGTCTAACAGCTTCTCAACTTCTTTACCTGTCATATCAAGATTCTGCAGATCTACCAGCATCAGATGATTATCTGTACCACCGGATACAATCTTGAATCCTCTCTCGGTAAGAGCATTCGCCAGAGTAGATGCATTCTTCACTACCTGCTGCTGATATGTCTTGTATTCGTCTGACAATGCTTCCTTTAAGCATACAGCCTTACCTGCGATCACATGCATCAGCGGGCCACCCTGGATTCCAGGGAATACTGCTTTATTGAAGTTATATTTCTCATTTACTTCATTGCTTGAAAGGATCATGCCACCACGCGGACCTCTTAATGTCTTATGTGTCGTTGTTGTTGTGACATGTGCATATGGAATCGGACTCATATGAAGTCCTGCAGCAACCAGACCCGCAATGTGCGCCATATCTACCATCAATACTGCACCAACTTCATCTGCAATCTCTCTGAAACGCTTAAAATCAATTGCTCTTGCATATGCAGAAGCGCCTGCCACGATCATCTTCGGCTTGCATTCCTTCGCAATACGCTCAACCTCATCATAATCAATCCAGCCTTCATCATTGACACCGTACGGTACTACATTAAAATACTTTCCTGACATATTGACTGGCGAACCATGTGTCAGATGACCTCCATGAGCAAGATTCATTCCCATAAATGTATCACCAGGCTCCATAATTGCAAAAAATACTGCCATATTGGCCTGCGCACCTGAATGTGGCTGTACATTGACATACTCACAGCCGAACAACTCCTTCGCTCTTGCGATCGCCAGCTCCTCTACCACATCTACATACTCACAGCCACCATAATATCTCTTTCCAGGATATCCTTCTGCATACTTGTTGGTTAACGGGCTTCCCATTGCAGCCATAACTGCCTTACTGACAATATTCTCCGAAGCAATCAGCTCAATATTATTGTCCTGTCTGTTAATCTCATCCGTCATGGCCTTTGCAATCTCAGGGTCTAATGTGCTAATCTCATCAAAACTATACATTCCGATACCTCCATTATGTAAATTATTCTGCCATATAACAAGAATGACGGCGTATTTCGCCGTCACCCTTGAACATGCTACAATCATTGTACAATGTGTTTTCCGATAATGCAAGATTGATTCTTGTTTTTTATTAAATTCCTTCACAAATCAATCTTTTTGCGTCTTTTTATTCAAAATCATCGGAAATTATCTCTTCTTCGTCAATATGTTTTTTTCTTCGTTTCTTTGTATGTTTTTTACTGCGACGCATCTGCCTGATCTCTTTCCGGCTGTTTGGTACTTTCTCAGGTGCATCCTTTTGTGCTTTTTCCGACGCTTCCTCTTGTGCTTCCTCCTGTGACTGTTTTTTGTCACGCCGCTTTCTCGCACGCACACGCATCGCTTCTCGAATCCTGTTCCATATAGGAGATAAATCAACCTCTCCGATAACCTTTCTGGCTCTGACCAAAATCACGATCAATATCGCAATTACAACCAGAAGCATAGCTGCCTGTACCTTAACAATTGATAAAACTGTAGATTCCTTCATTCTGGCTATATTTTCCCAAAAAGGATATCCGATACCATTCGTACGAGCCACCCGGTATTTCGATGTTTTGGCAAGATTTATCATATTGCTCAAACCATAACGGTTGCTGTTTTCAATCACCTCTGTATCCCCAAACGAAAATACAGACTTTTTGCCTTCCTCCTGGGAATCTTCTGAAATCCCACAGGCTGATGCCAATACATTATAAGCATAACTGGTGATCGGATTTGGCAGTACTGCCTCAAAACAGGTGATCACAGCATTCTCATCAATCGCTTTTAACTCGTTATAATTGATATAAATACGGTTATTCTCTCCGTAACAATTGCTATAAAGCTTGTTTTCCGGCACATCCGTTACACCTGCTACAGTATAAGTACGGTTTCCTATATTCAATGTCATACCCACTACATCATTAGAACCGTATAATTCCCATGCGACATATCTGTCAATCACAACCCGGTCACCATTGATATCATTGGTCGTTATATAGCTCCCGCTTTTGAGTGGGATCGGGTGAAACTGGAAGAAATCTCCGCCAATACCCATCACTGTCACAGACATATTTGTATTCTTGTATGTCACATCCTGCTTACTTTCTCCACTGTATGCGTCCAGCCAGGTCTTCTCACTGTGTTCAGACTTCAGATATCCATCCTCCGAAAGTTTGGATAACATCCCATTCTCGATCTCGCTGATACCTGCAGTATCCAGTGATTTCGCTGCATCAAAGAACGCAGATACCTGTGCATACCTGTCTACGCCGTTTTCCCAGCGCATTGCCTCCTGCTGAGAATATAGCGGTGCCGTTATATTGCCGGATACGAACTGTAAAATTCCTGTCACACCCAGTACCAGCACGATCACAAGCAGCAGCCATTTATTATCTTGTAATATTTTCCTCATTTTCATAGTCTACCACTCGTTTCTATTCTGCTAATCGCACCTGCTTACCACTTTCAAGAGGCTTAGATGAATTCGTTACCACATTTTCATATGACTGGATCGCACCTGAAATTGCTGAATTCTGCTCATCAGATGCCTGCACATCTACAGAAACCCGTTCTACTGTATAACGGTTTCCAAGCGGTGTTCCCTTCACATTTACAACCAGTACGAACTTACCCTGCGAATCCTCTCGGATCGCATTATTCGGTACTACCGTATCATAATATCCACTCTTCTCCCCTGCCATGATCTGCAGCGAAGTACCCGGTGCAATATCTCCCTTAACATCAAATGTTACGATCATACTCTGCTGTGGATTGGATGGATCGGCCTTCACACTCTTTACCGTTGCTGATACGCCATCCTCCCATATATTTTCAATCGTGGCTTCATCATCCACTCGCAGAAGCTTTGCCTGATCCTTTGTAATTGTTGCTTTTACCACATATCCACTCGATGCCAGCTGAATCTTTCCAATTGCAGCTCCTGCTTCCAGATTATCCCCAACCTTACAGTCGATCGAAGCCACGATTCCGGCTTCCTTCGCCTTTACTTCATTGATATCTGAACTGTTCTCTAACTGCGCAATCTTTTCCTTCTGCTTGGCAATATTCTCTTCCGCAGTCTTTCGATCCATAGCCGCTGTCTGTTCATTCAGTGCATCCTGTTCTTTCTTATCATCCAATGCCCGGATCAGACTACTCAGATTCTTTTCTGCATCCTTCACTGCAGTCTTTGCTTCTTCCAATGTACCGCCTGCCGACAAATCCGTTACTACGGCTGATTTATCAGTCAGATCAGACTGTGCTTTCGTCAGTGCCTTCTGATAGTCTGTCAGATTCGACTGGTATGTCTTCATGGTGGCGTTTTCCGTCTTAATATTATTCTGCAATGTCACCGTAGGCTCCAATGACTTGAGCAATGTCTTATCACTTGTCAATGACTTCTCTGCATCTGAAATTGCAGTCTGCTTATCACGGATCGCACGCTGCTTTTCCGTAATCTCATCACTGCCCGCACCATTTTGCTGCAATGTCTTCAGATCTTCGTTCAGATCACTCAACTCCACCTTCAGGGCTGCCAATGTCTTCTCAGCCTCTGCAATCTGTGTAGAAAGCGCCTTATAGTCTCCGATATCTGCATAACTGTCCAACTGTGCCTGCAGCTTATCGATCTTCTTTTGCTGTGCATCGATCTGATCCTGTGTCGCATCCACCTTGCTCTGTGCTGCACTAACCGCCTTCTTTGCCGCCGATTCCTCTTTCTTTGCCTTCTTAAGCTTCTTATCAAGTGTCTTTAGCTTATCCTGTTTCTTAATTGCATCAGCCAGTGTTTCCTTGGCATCCTTGATACCAATATTATCTTCCTCGTAATCCGGAGCCGCTGTCAACAGGGATTTGGCATAATCCAGTTCCATTGACTCCAAAGAATCCTTCGCCTCTTCCAGCTCCGTATTCTCCCCTTCCTCAAATTTCACAAGCACCTGTCCTGCCTTCACCTCATCTCCGGCCTCTACAAGCACTTCCTTCACTACTCTTGAACCACTGACGGTAACATCGTAATCTGAGCTCGTCTCAAGATCACCCTGCACACGCACCTTACTGGCAACCGTGCCCTCTGACACATATGTCGTTGCCACTTCCGGCAGAGAGTAGTTCATAATGGTATTTGAGAAAAATGTCAGTGCCAGCAATACCACTAAGAAAATAACCGCTACTCTCCGTATTAACTTTTTCCTGATTGAATCGTTTTCTTTTTTCATCCCGATACCCTATCCTTTCACACTTCCTTGATATGTAATTCCATCTACCAGATATTCTTCTCCATATAAGAAGATCAATATGGTCGGCACCATGTAAATCGTGGCCACTGCAAATGCAATACCAACCTCACCTGTATTGATCTGCGACAGGAACACCGATAACGGATGTTTATCTGTATCCGACAACAGGATCAATGGCTGTTCAACCATATTCCAATAATCTATAAATACCAGAATCGCAACAGATGCGATCGGTCCCTTACATAAAGGGATACATATCTTTGTAAAAATCTGCCATTCATTTGCACCATCAAGCTTTGCTGCCTCGATCAGTGATTCCGGAATTCTCCGCATATATTTTGTCAACAGATACACACTGAACGGAGCAAATATACCCGGCAGGATAATAGAGCTTCTTGTATTCAGAATCCCCAGCCAGTCAGACACCAGATAATTCGGTACCAGTGATACCTGATATGGCATCAGCATCAATATAATATATGCAAAAAAGATCAATTCCTTAAACCGTCCCCGGTATCTCGTAAAGCTGTACGCCGCACCCAGTGCGATCAGAATCTGGAAAATTACGATCGGCACAGTCAATATTACGGAATTCCAGAATTTGATCAGATATTCCGGACTCTTGAACAACACAGTCACATACTGGGAAAAATCCACCATATCCGGTATAAACTTCAGATTTACCGTCTCCGAAATATAATCCGACGATCTTCCGTTCTGCTGTTGTTCCTGATACTGTTTGAAGATCACACCATAGTTCGTATTGATCTCCGAAGATGACATAAACGAATTTGCAAATGTCAGCACCGTAGGGATCAGAAAAGAAAACGAAAACATAAATGCGATCACAAGCATTATGAGCTTCTTTCCCAGGCTGTCACCCTTCTTGTGCAGTTTCTTCTGTCTGCGTGGTTTTCTCTTTTTTTGCTTCAGGCTGGCATCTTCCACGCTGTCTGCCATCCCATCTGCCACTGCAGGAATCATATTCTCATCTGACATCAGCCTTCCACATCCTTTCCAAACTTATCTTCTACCAGGAACAATGCACCGATCACGATACACATGACGATCGCCATCAATATCGCCGCCGAAGCCAGTTTCTGATAATTCAATGACTTAAATGTATTGTTCATGAAATGCTGTAGCATATACAGCGAATCATATGGATAATCGCCGGTCAACAGATAAATCTCTCTGAAGACTTTAAATGAATTGATAAGCGACATGATCGCCACAAACAAGATCGTAGAAGACAAGTAACGGATCTTGATATATTTGAACTTCTGCCAGGCAGAAGCCCCATCTAATGTCGCTACTTCCAACACATCCTGCGGGATCGCATTCAACGCCGCCATAAACAGAATCATGTTATATCCCAGATTCTTCCACAAGAACAAAATAACGATCACGATCTGACTATACGATGACTTAAACCAGTCGATCGATGTCCCGCCAAGATTCTTGATAAACTCGTTGATAACTCCATGGTAATCAAACAGCACCTGCCATATCAATACGATCGATGCGACCGGAACCATCATCGGACTTAAGAAAAATGTTCTAAACTGACTCTTCATCGGAATGTTCTGTTCCATCAGGATCGCCATCCCCAGCGACAACAGCACCGCTAACGGTACTGCCACCGCAGAGAACGTGGCTGTATTTTTCGCAGCCTGCTGGAATGCAGAATTCTCCAGAATTGCTTTAAAATTATCCAATCCTACAAATGCCTGATTCACCGGATTATCAATCATCGAATAATAAATTATGACACAAAATGGAAGCACGAAAAACAACATAACACCGAAGAAACTAGGTGATAAGAACAAAGCTGAGTTCATTCTGTCCCGTCTGCTCATCTTGTGTGGTTTGTATTTCAATTCTCCCTTCTTTGTTTGCTGCTTCGGCATGCTTACGCCTCCTATCCAATACCTTCTGTCTTTGCCTGTTAAAGATTAACGGTTCTCATTCACATATGTAGATACTCTGTTCTGAATCACCTTACATACATCATCTACACTCTTATCATCTGCAAAGTATGCTGCAACCTCTTCTGAAAAAATATTCATCAGCTTGCTATCCATCTGATATGCACGCGTTGCATGATTTAACACATCCTCAAATACCTTGATCTCATCATCAGATAATGGTCCGATATGAACCTCGAGATCATCATATCCATACGAGGAATCCATTGGTTCTACTTTCTTTCCAAACTCATCTACATAAGACTCTGTTGTTGTCTGTTCCTTCTTATACATCTCGTATGCATCCTGACGGGTCGGAATTCCGTAATAAGTATGCTGTGCCTGATATTCTTTGGTCATTAATGACTTTAAAAATTCCCACGCTCCCTCCTTGTTCTGGGACTTTGCGGAAATGGAATACATACCATTAAAAGCAAGATATGTACCATTACCATCCTTACATGGATAACCAATAAAACATGCCTTATCATTAAACATCTTATTGATCATAACTGTTGACTGCATATCCAGCGTCTGCTCTGATAAGTACACCTTACCTTCTCGGATCTGCTTAGGTAAAGAATCCGAGTGATCGAGCTCATAATCATCCGGTTTTCCGTATTCCTTACAATACTCAAGAATTGCCTTTATCTCAGGAGAATCAAACTGGCACTCACCTGTACTCCAGTCTACATAATCAGACATACAGGAACCCACCAATGTATAGAACAGAGTTGATCTATATGGATATGAAAATGCATCTGACTTTCCTTTTTCTTTATTTGCAAGATCCAAAAACTCCTGTACCGTCCAACCTGTCTTTGTACCTACAATATCACTGTTTCCTACAATGGTACTGATGGATGCTGAAGGTGACACATAATAGAACTTGCCATCTGTCTGCATCGCCTCTGCAACCGATCCGATCAGGTCCTTGTCAAGTCCTTCTTTTTCAAAATATGATGTCAGATCCTCAAGAACACCCTTGTTCACATATTCTCCCAGCGGCAGATCACTCATATAGATGATATCCGGAATATTACCGGCTACTATATCTGCTGCAAACTGCTGTTGTGGATCCTCCGAGTTTGAATAATCCTTGATGTTGATCGCATATTTGTCATTCACCTTATTAAATGCAATGACCGCTTCCTTGATGTTCTCATCAATATAGGTTCCTCCAAGCTGCAGCGTAATCTTATCTGATACCTCTGATGGATCCACCTTAGCATATCGATTTAATGACATATTACCCTGTGAGTCATATTCAGTTGCTACAAAACTACCATCCGACAAAGCCACCATAGCATTCATATTCTGTCCATTCATATTGGATGCCACAAAGTCAAGAAGCTTATCAGCCTTCTGCTCCTTCATCTTATATCCATACAGAGAAGTCGAATCCTTATAATAGAAATCATAATCCCCTGCACCACTTATCAGGGAGTCCTGCCCTTGGAAATATGAAAGCTCCACCTTGTATGTATCACCAAATGTTCCGTTTTGCGTATCCAGCACCTTGATCTGTGCTTCTGCCTTATCAGATCCTGAAGTCGTTGAAATACCACATACAATCGAACCATCCTTCGTCTTTGCTACACAGTCTATGTAATCATCGGATTTCACATTTTTTTGCTTCTTACCTTCACTGTCAAATATTGTTGCTTCCTGATCTGTAAACACGATCACATTTCCCTGTGCATCCAGAAATGCACTGGAAACATTAGTGGAATCATTGAGTCCGAGATCTTTTGAAACATCCTGCTTCATAAGTTCTTTTCCGTCCGGATCTGCCTTGACCAGATATGCATTGGATGTACCGGTATCACTATACTGGATCACCAGATATGTCACATTGCCATCCTCGCCCGGCAGTATCGTGTTGATGTATTGATTCTCTGCTACCTCCGGCACCTGAATTTCCTTAGCGTTGCCACCGTCTGCATCGCATTCATACAAATGATATACCGGTGTTCCATCCTCAATCTCCTCTGTTGTATCCTGTGAACGATCAACATTGCCGGCTGCTTCGCCCGTCGTATCCTCTGCTGTCGTATCCTCTGCTGTCGTATTCTCCTGCGTTGCTTCAGTTGTATCATCCTCTGTACTCTCATCCCACTCATAGGCATATAAATACAGCTTATCATTCGCCGCATATATGTTAGTCACACTACCCTGCATCCCATCTATGGAAATCGGAGTTCCCTGATACACATAATTCTTGGTATCCTCCTGCTTCTTTGTGTCCTTGGATCCATCGCTCTTCTTACCACATCCGGCCATTGACATTGTCATAACCACCGCCAAGCCAAATGCTGCAGAACGCTTCCATATACTGTTTCTCATTCTAATCCACCCTTCTATTTCTCTATTGTGAAGTACACCCGTTAAACCGGTGTTTTCGTGTTTCTTACTTCAGATTCAGTATATCATATCCTGTTTGCAATTGTTATTAAACATATCTTACAATTCCCCGGTGCTTCTGTAAGTTTTTCTTAAGATTCATATTTCCGCTCATTATATCACAGTTTTTTTATAAATGTGCAAATTTGGTGTGAACGGTCATTTTTAGGGTGTGAACGGTCATTTTATTCCAAAAAAAGACCGCATACAGCGTATGCGGCCCTAAAATTTATGCTGTTTTATCTATTTTCATTCACATAAGTTGATATCCTGTTCTGAATAATCTTACATACATCCTCAACTGTCTTATCTCCCGAGAAATATGCAGCCGCCTCTTCTGTAATAATATCCGTCAGCTGATAATCTGTCTGGTTTACCTTTGTGGTATTGTTGAGTACATCCTCAAATAATTTCACATCTTCATCTGACAATGGTCCAATCGTAATCTCTGAATCTTCATACTGATAATGACTATCTAATGGTTCCACTTCTTTGCCAAATTCATCTGTGTATTTCTTTGTAGCTGTGCGCTCCTTCTTGTACATCTCATATGCGTCCTTGCGTGTCGGGATGCCATACCATGAATGCTGTGCCTCATATTTCTTGCTCATCAGGGATGACAGGAAATCCCATGCCGCATCCTTATTCTCTGATTTAGATGACATGGAGAACATACTGTTCATATAGAAATATGCACCATTGCCGGAACCATCGCCACTTGGATAACCGATAAAGCACTGCTTACCGTTAAACAGCTTCTTTGTCAATGCCGCCGTTTCCATATCCAGTGTCAGATCCTCCAGGAAAGCTTTGCCCTGACGGATTGCAGTATCTGCAGAGGTATAATCCTTGAAATCATAATCGTCCTCTGCACCATTTTCCTTACAGAACTCCAATGCCTCCTGAAATTCTTTCGAGTCAAAATTACATTTTCCGGTATTCCAATCCACATAATCCGTCATACATGCATAGATCAGAGTATAGATCAAAGAGCTTCTGTATGCCTGATAAAACGGAACAGATTTTCCCTTTTGTTCTTTTGTAATCTTGATCAGATCTGACACACTCCATCCAGGCTTCGCACCTACAATTTCACTGTTACCCGCCATTGTATTCAATGCCACAAATGGACTCACATAATAATACTTGCCGTCTGTCTTCATTGCCTCTGAGATTGATGGAATCAGATCCTGATCCAACTTATCTTTCTCAAAATACGGTGTCAGATCCTCTAATAAGCCCTTACTGATATACTGGCCAACCGGGAAGTCACTCATACTGATAATATCTGGTATGTTACCAGCCACAATATCCGCAGCGAACTTCTGTGTCGGATCATCAGCATCCGAATACTCCTTAATTGTGATCTTATACTTATCACTTTGCTTGTTATATTCAATCACCGCCTGCTTGATGTCTTCACCGATATAGGTACCACCAAGTGTCAGCATTACTTTGTCCTTAATTGTGGATGGGTCAACCTTGGTATATCGGTTAAAAGAAATAGCACCGGCAGTCTCTCCCTTACCCATACCATAATCTCCTGCCAAAAAGCTTCCATCTGACATAGATATCAGATAACCCACATTCTGAGCATTGATATCAGATGCTACAAAATCCAGAATTTTCCGGGATTTCTTATCCGCCATGGAATAGCCGTAAATCGCAGAAGCATCCCGATAATAAAAATCATAATCTCCATTGCCCTGCATCAAAGAACCCGTACCGTAAAAATATGATATATCAAGCTTGTACTGATCAGTAAAAGCCATCTTTTCCATATCAAGAACCTGTACGACCGGTCCTCCCTCTTCGGAATAACCGCATAACACCTTACCATCCTTAGCCACTGCAGTACACTCAAGATACTGATCAGCCTTCGCTTCTCCCTTTTTCTTACCATCCTTGTCAAATACAACAACCCGGGAATCCATCACAACAATGACATTGTTATCCTGATCCAGCATAGCAGAAGATGGGCTGGATGACTCATCCATACCAAGATCTTTCGTAATATCTACATTGTAGATCTCTTTTCCATCTGCACCTGTCTTTAACAGAGAGATTGTAGCATTTCCCGATGTATCGCTGTACTCTGTGATCATAAAGAGCATATTCCCATCTGTATCTACCATCCATGCATTTACCCACTGTGAGTCCTTCATCTCCGGAGCTGTCAACTCCTCCAATCCGCTTCCATCGGATACATTACACTTGTAATAATGATAAATGGTCGTATCACCGCTTCCCTCTGCCGGCATATCAATCGCCATACCATCATCCGCTGTATAGTCTCCGTCTACATCTGATGAAGCATTGTCGGATGTGTCATCCTCGGTTGTGTTGTCACCCGTACTGTCCTCTGTTGCATCCTCACCATCCACAGCCTCTGTGCTATCTTCCGTCTCCTTGTCGCTCTTGACTCTCGGCCGCATAGAAGAATCGATCGCATCCTGAAAACCATCTTCCGATGCCATATACTCATATGTACTAAAATACAAGGTATCTCCTATTACAAAAGCATTCGATGCCGATCCCTTTGCATCCGCCAATTCAATCGGTGTTGCAGAATACACAAAATTTTTGGTATCTTCCTGCTTCTTGCCTCCGGAGTTCTCACCTTTTTTGCCGCAGCCCATCATGGAGCATGCCATGACAACCGCCAATCCTACAGCTGTTGCCTGTCTTAACCTCTTACCTCTCATATCCATTCCTCCTGTCTTTGTATGCAGAACTATGCACATCAATTCCGTAATCAGGAAACTCCCTTTCACTACTAAACAGTATAGCACACTGCTATTTATTTTATTATTAAGTATCTCTTACAATTCCTCGTAAAAACAAGGGCAAATCATAAGATTTCCTAACGAACACACAAAAGAGGAAAGATCCGTTCAGCAATCCGGATCTCTCCCCTTCATGGTATTCATACAATATTACGCTCTCGCTGTCAATCCATCGGTATCCACATCAATCGTAATGGTGTCACCTTGTGACAGATCGCCGGCTAAAATCATTCTCGCAACCAATGTATCTACATTCTTCTGCAGATATCGCTTCAATGGCCTTGCACCATACACTGCGTCATAACCATGATCCATAATATAGCTCTTCGCTGCATCCGTGATTGCAAGTTTTAACTCCTTTTCTGCCAGCAGCTTGTTCAGATCGGCAACCAAAAGGTCGATAATGTTACCGATATTATCCTTTGTCAGTGGTTTAAACATAATCGTCTCATCCAGTCTGTTTAAGAATTCCGGTCTGAAATGCATCCTGAGTTCTTCCAGAACCTGATTCTTTGCCTCTTCCTTAATCGCACCATTTTCATCAATGCCATCCAGCAGATATGACGAGCCAATATTCGAGGTCATGATCAGAATGGTATTCTTAAAATCAACTGTCTTGCCCTTGGAATCTGTAATACGGCCATCATCCAAAACCTGCAGTAACACATTAAACACATCCGGATGTGCCTTCTCAATCTCATCAAACAGGACAACCGAATACGGCTTTCTTCTGACAGCTTCCGTCAACTGTCCGCCCTCATCATAACCAACATATCCCGGAGGCGCTCCGATCAGACGAGCCACAGAGTGCTTCTCCATATATTCACTCATATCAATTCGTACAATATTGGCCTCATTATCAAACAATGCCTGTGCCAGCGTCTTTGCAAGTTCTGTTTTACCAACACCTGTCGGACCTAAGAACAAGAAAGAGCCAATCGGCTTTGTAGGATCCTTGATACCGGCCTTGGAACGAATGATCGCATCCGATACCAGCTCCACAGCCTCGTCCTGTCCTACCACACGCTGATGCAGCACATTTGCCAGATGCAGCGTCTTCTGTCTCTCACTTTCCGTCAGCTTGGATACCGGAATGCCCGTCCACTTCGATACGATCTTTGCGATCTCCTCCTCTGTTACACTCTCATGCACCAGATCATGGCTCTTCTCATTCATTTCCTTCTCTGACTGTTCTAACTGTTTTACAAGCTGTGGCAGCTTACCATACTGTAGCTCTGCTGCCTTATTCAGATCATATGCACGCTGTGCCATCTGAATTTCATTCTTTACCTGTTCTACCTGTTCCTTCAGGCTCCGGACATTCTCCACATCCTGCTTCTCATTATCCCAAGCCGCCTTCTTTCCGGCAAACTCCTCCTTCAGAGCAGCCAGTTCACGCTGCAAAGCTTCCAATCTTTCCTTACTCAGGTGATCCTCTTCTTTCTTCAATGCAGCTTCCTCAATCTGTAACTGCATGATCTTGCGGGATATATCATCCAACTCTGTCGGCATGGAATCCAGCTCTGTCTTGATCAGTGCACATGCCTCATCAATCAGATCAATCGCCTTATCCGGCAGAAACCGATCCGTAATATAACGATTAGACAATGTCGCCGCTGCTACCAGCGCCGCATCCGAAATCTTCACGCCATGATAAACTTCATACCGCTCTTTCAACCCACGCAGAATTGAAATCGTATCCTCCACAGTTGGCTCGTCTACCATCACCGGCTGGAAACGCCTCTCCAGTGCTGCATCCTTCTCAATATACTGTCTGTATTCATCCAATGTGGTTGCACCAATACAATGCAGTTCCCCTCGGGCCAACATTGGCTTCAGCATATTGCCGGCATCCATCGCACCCTCTGTCTTGCCTGCACCGACAATCGTATGCAGCTCATCAATAAAGAGAATAATATTGCCATCGCTGTTCTTGATATCATCCAATACTGCCTTCAATCTCTCTTCAAACTCGCCACGATACTTCGCGCCTGCCACCAACGCACCCATATCCAATGCAAAGATCTGCTTATCCTTCAATCCCTCCGGTACATCTCCCCGCACAATACGCTGTGCCAGTCCTTCGACAGCCGCTGTCTTACCAACACCGGGTTCGCCGATCAGCACAGGATTATTCTTTGTCTTACGGGAAAGAATCCGGATCACATTCCGGATCTCATCATCTCTGCCGATTACAGGATCCAGCTTCTGCTCTCTGGCTCTGGCAACAAGATCATATCCATACTTTTCCAACGAATCATAAGATGCCTCCGGATTATCACTATCAACCTTCCTATTGCCTCTGACATCTGCCAGTGCCTTCAGGAATCTGTCTCTCGTAATGCCGTATTCCGCAATCAGCTTCTTCACAGCTTTGTTTGGATACTTTAAGATTGCCAGAAAAATGTGTTCCACCGAAACAAAGGAATCACCCAACCCCTTTGTCTCATTCTCTGCCATCATCAATGTTTTGTTAAAATCATTACTTGTGTACACCCTGCCGCCTGACACCTTTGGTCTGGCTGCCAGCAACTGTTCTACTGCCCCCTTAAAATAGGTAAGATTAATATCCATCTTCTCGACCAGCTTTGCGATCAAACTGTCCTCAACAGTTAATAGACTATACAGCAAATGCTCCTGATCAATCTCCTGATGGTTATATTCATAGGCCAGCTTCTCACAGTTCTCTACTACTTCCAGTGACTTTTTTGTAAATTTCTCTGCATCCATAGCTATACCTCCATCTTCATTCTTCTCTTTTCTTTTATTATTAGCACTCTATCAATACGAGTGCTAACAACTAATTGTGTTATAACATACTTATTTGATAATTGCAAGCCTTTTTTCAAAAATAATTTGACAATTTTCTAAATTTTCAGTTTTTTATGAAAGTTTACTCTTTTACTTGCGCTTTCTCTACCATTTCGTTACAATAAAATAGATAGTTGCAGAATATTTACAATTGTATAAACAATCCGGGTTAAAAGGGGTGGAAACATGAATAAAAGCAAAGGATTTGGGTACTGTGGGAAACCTTGCTGCCTATGTACGGTGAGCAAATGTCAGGGATGCAAGGCTGAAGGTGATTTTGATCATTCAAACTGTGAAAATTATAGATGTGCCATAAACAGAGAGCTGAAATACTGTCATCAATGTGTAGATTTTCCTTGTGAAAAGGGAACCATGTGTGAAACAGTTTCACAGGGAATGTCAAAGTTTTTACAAATGTTTACCGAGGATGAAACACTGTCTTATTTGGAGAAAAACGAAAGAAATGGTATGCTGTACCATTATCTGCACACACTGCAGGGAGATTATCATCAGGCCAAGACACCGGAAAAGGTTATGGAACTGATTCTAAAAGGTTCCGATACCAATCTTCTGGACTAATCATAAAGAGACCGGATCGATACGATTGCAAGTCGTATCGATCCGGTCTCTTTTATGATCTTAAGAATCTGATCCTGTTCTGGACTCCAATGGTTCGTAGCTGCGCTTTGGTGCCACACTCTTATATGCCGGTCTGATGATCTTGCCCTGGTTGATCAATTCTTCCAGTCGATGTGCACTCCATCCGGCAATTCTGGCAATTGCAAAGATTGGTGTATACAACTCTGTCGGCAGATCCAGCATCGAATATATAAAGCCGGAGAAGAAATCTACATTCGCACTAACACCCTTATACATCTTTCGTTCCTGTGCAATGATCTTTGGTGCCAGCTGCTCCACAAGCTTATATAACGCCATTTCTTCTTCTCTTCCCTTTTCCGCTGCCAATTTATCAACAAATCCTTTCAACACTTCGGATCTTGGATCTGATATCGAATATACGGCATGTCCCATGCCATAGATCAGGCCTTCCTTGTCAAACGCTTCCTTATGCAGCAGCGCACGAAGATATGCAGCCACTTCTTCCTCATCTGTCCAATCTTTCACAACAGATTCCATATCCGCAAACATTCTGGCAACCTTGATATTGGCACCTCCATGTTTTGGTCCCTTCAATGAACCAAGTGATGCTGCAACTGCAGAATAGGTATCCGTACCGGATGAACTAACCACATGTGTGGTAAATGTGGAATTGTTACCACCACCATGCTCCGCATGCAATACCAATGCCAAGTCTAATACCGTCGCTTCCAGTGTGGAATAACTGCCATCCTGTCGCAACGTATAAAGAATATTCTCTGCCGTTGAAAGTTCCTTCTTTGGTGGACGGATCACGAGACTATCCTCATGATAATAATGATTATAGGCATTGTAGCTGTATGTAGCCAGCAACGGAAACTGTGCAATCAGCTGCACACACTGTCTTAAAACATTTGGAATAGATGTATCATCCGGATTCTCATCATATGCATACAACATCAATACACTTCTGGATAACATATTCATCATATCCCGGCTCGGTGCCTTCATGATCACATCTCTGGTAAACTTGTTAGGTAAAACCCGGTAATCTGCCAATACTGCTTGGAATTCTTCCAGTTGTGTCTTGGTCGGCAAAGAGCCAAACAAGAGCAGATATACTGTCTCCTCGAATCCAAATCTACCCTCCGAAATGAAACCTTTCACAAGCTCCTGTACATCTATTCCCTGATAATACAGCTTGCCTTCACACGGTATCATCTCTCCATCTTCAATAATGTAAGATTTGATCTTGGATACATCTGTAAGCCCTGCCAGCACGCCCTTACCATTGATGTCTCTCAGACCTCTCTTCACTTCATACTTCGCATACAGATCCGGATCAATACTATTCCTGCTGACGCACTGATCTGCCAATGCCTTTAATGTCTTTGTTGCATCTACATTAATCTGCATAACATACTCCCTTTCCTGATTCTAATCTCTTTTCCTTATATTTTCACCCTGCTGACGCAAGTCATTTGTAACAGTTTAGCACAAAGTAATATAGAAATGCAAACATTTAAGATAAATTTAATAATACTTCACCAATCTTATCAGAAATCACAAGATCTGCATTCTGATCTCTTGGACTCGGAGACATGTTGATGATCACCAGATGTTTTCCCTGAAAATAATCTATAAATCCTGCTGCCGGATACACCGCAAGTGATGTTCCACCAATGATGAGCATATCCGCCTTGCTGATATGGTACACAGCCTGGCGCATCGTATCCGAATCCAGTCCTTCCTCGTAAAGTACGACATCCGGTTTCACGATACCACCGCACTTTTCACATCTTGGAATGCCCTCTGCATGAACGACATAATCCAGAGAATACGGTGTCCCACACTTCATACAGTAATTGCGATGTACGCTTCCATGCAGCTCAAGCACGGTCTTACTGCCGGCCTTTTGATGCAGCCCATCAATATTCTGTGTGATCACTGCTTTCAGCTTCCCCTCAGCCTCCAGCTTTGCCAGTGTCTTGTGAGCAGCATTCGGCTCTGCCTTAGGGAAGAGCATTTTCTCCTTATAGAACTCGTAGAATTCATCTGTATGCTGCATAAAAAAACTATGACTGACTATCGTCTCCGGAGGGAACTTATATTTCTGCTGATAAAGACCATCCGTGCTTCTAAAATCCGGGATACCACTTTCCGTTGACACTCCCGCACCTCCAAAGAACACAATATAACTGCTTTCATCCACCATTTTCTGCAATGTCTTGATTTTTTCCTGATCCATATCATCCGTCCCCTTTCTTTATAAAAAAAACTAGGCGGATTCTCCGCCTATTTCCCTGATAGTTCTTCAATAAATGCAGAAAGCTCATCCAGTGCCTTCTCTTCATCTTCACCATCGCATATCAATTCAATCTCATGATTGGATTTTACACACCCTGCAAGTAACCCTATCACGCTCTTGGCACTACCGACATAATCCCCATTTCGGAACATCACCTGACATTTGTAATGCGTTGCCATTTCACTGATCTTACCAGCAGGACGCAGATGGATCCCCAATGCATCCGTAATCCGTATCTTCTTTGATACCATATTAACACCCCCACAAACAGGCGAAAGCTACTGCGTCACTGTACTTTTTGTCTGAATCGACACCCTGAGTTTCTTCGCCATCTTGATTGTACAACGCTCAGGCGTTGTATATGTCAATTTCACATTATGTTCTCCCGTCGAGAGATTGGACACATCCATTGAGCATGCCAGATCCGCAGCTGTCATTGCCTCTACAACCGACTGTACCCCTGTCACATGTGCCGCTATCACCTTACCGGCCAATGTCGCACTTGCATCTGCAAAACTGTACGTATACATATCACTCTGTCCAACCATCGTAATATCCGACGGAGCCAGTACAATATCCCGTTCCACAATCGGTTCCACCACCACCTGAATCATAATCTGATCCATGTCCTCTGTTGTCTGTACACCTGTCGGAAGATAATTCGCAACCTCTATCGTAAATTCCTTATTTTCAGTCAATCCCGATACACTGATATTATGGATATCCAAACCATCGAGCTTATCAAGTGCATCTTTCTTACCCGCCACAGTGATTGATGTAGGCTGATAGTCAACACCTGCAATTCCATATCCATCTGCTACGATTCCACTCGTCTGCACCGTAACAGGTATTTCCTTGGTCTGCAGAATTTCAACTGTTGTATTCACCGTTTCTATATTCGTATCGAGCTTCTGCGTACTCACACGCTCTCCGTCAGAATTCAGGAAAATGAGATCCGCTACCGTACTGATATCAGAGCTTGCACCTGTTACATCCACAGTAACCTGCACCGACTGGATCCTCTTGATCACACTCTGTGCACCTGATACCGTAATCATATTCGGAGTCGTTGTCTTAGATCCTATCGCATAGCCCTTTGCAGGCTCTCCTTCTGTCCGGACTGTAATGTTGATCTGCTTTTCCAGACTCTTCTCCAAACTGACATTCACCATATCATTCGGACAGGTGATTGATAATTGTCTCTTGCCTGATGCATTTACCTGCTTCACCTGCACCTGCACCGCATTTGTAAGAGACAATTGGGACATATCCGCTGTGGCAATAAAATCTCCGGACTCTAACCCCTCAACCAGACTGCG
This sequence comes from uncultured Lachnospiraceae bacterium, assembly GCA_934293375.1. Taxonomy (GTDB): domain Bacteria; phylum Bacillota; class Clostridia; order Lachnospirales; family Lachnospiraceae; genus RGIG6919. The sequence continues at coordinate 59,373 of CAKQYS010000009.1, forward strand.
TCTGCCTTTCACAATAATATCTACTGTGCCATCACCATCCAGTTCAAACACTCTATCCTGTTGTGTAATGGCATCTTCATTCACAACGGTAATCGGAATATCTGTGATCGTCTTCGTTACCTTGTAGTCATCTACATTTACAACCAACACCCAGATGATCACAGCTGCCAATGCCGACAGAATCTTGATGCCTAAATTATTTAGAAGCTTGTTCTTCATTTTTCTGTTTCCGACCTTTCCACAGCTTAAATCTCTTCGTGGTATTGGCTGTCTGCTTCAGCTTTTTAAGCTGTTTCTTTAATCCCTCCACATCAAGATTCCGGCTGATTCTGCCACCATCTGCAACCGAAATGGCTCCTGTCTCTTCTGATACAATCAGAGTCAGAGAATCCGACACCTCACTGATACCAATGGCCGCACGATGTCTGGTTCCCATATCCTTATTCAGCTCCATATTGTCCGTCAAAGGCAGATAACATGTTGCCGCCACTACCCTGTTATTGCGGACGATCACCGCACCGTCATGCAACGGTGTATTCTTCTCAAATATATTGATCAATAGCTGACTACTGACCAGCGCATCGATTGGAATTCCGGTACTTTCATATTCTCCTAAAGCAACTTTCTGTTCAAACACGATCAATGCACCGGTCTTCGCCTTCGACATGACAAAGGCAGCCTTTGCCACCTCTTCAATCGTCTGATCGCTGATCTGTTCTACCTCATAATCCTTCTGCTCCACAATACCGAGCATGGATGTCACAAACCGCTTCCGTCCCAGCTGTTCTAGCGCCCTTCTGAACTCAGGCTGAAAAATAATGATTATGGCAATAATACCAATGCTCAATGTCTGCCGCAGGATCCATAGAATCGTATTAAACTGGAAAATGGATGACATTGCCATAAAGATCAGCAATACCAATATTCCCTTCAAAAGTGTCCAAGCTCTTGTACTCTGAAACCAGCAGACCACCTGATAGATAACGAAAGCAATTATAATAATCTCAATCACATCTGTAATATGCAATTCCGGTATATAGAGCCAGTCAAAATACAGCTCAAAAAATTGTCTGATATATTCCAATGTTATTCCCTCCGCATATTACATGTTTTGCCACCACTATCTGCCGGATCTTCGGTTGATAGTCTGTACATTGACATTCTTCGCTGCCACTGTAAGCTTCGGCACAGCTTTCACATAATAGTAGTATTCATCATCCTCAAACTGCACAAGTTCTGTCCTTGTGTAGTCTACGGTGCCCTTGAAGAACTGCACCACAAATGCAAGACACATACCTACCAGCACTCCAACAATAATCTGTACGATATTGATGTCTGCCTCCATTGCATAACCGCCGATCAGCATCAGCAGCAGTTCTGTCACCGCACCTGCCACAATGGCAATATGCCATGCATTCTTCATAGATGTCCTATAGATCACATATGTTACCATAATCACAACGGCAAATACGATCACCGTCAGGATCATCTTCTTATCCTGCATCAGACCACTGACCAAATAAGAAAAGCTCTGCACCGAATCCTGTTCAGTCGCTGTTGCCAGCAGGCCATCAAGCTCCGAAAGATACTGTGAAAAATAATAGATCACCACGCCAAATGTCGCCGGCACAATTCCAACCGGACCAACCAGAATGCCGACTACGATCGGCACAATATAATGAATGTTCATCATAAACAGCATTGGTGTAAACATCACAATATATGCGGTCTTCGGACAATATTTCACATACAGAAAATACAGCACAACAAACAGCAGTGCATACACTCCTGTCGCCTCCAGACTCACACTATAACAATTCAACAGTGTCACAAGTCCCACGATCAGCAGGGTAAATCCCTCTGAAACAAATGCACATAATACAGACAGTGCCAGAATCACGATCAGCTTGGATGTGATGGACGAATATCCATATAATGCAACCAGACCAAATAATAAGATCATCGCACACAAAAACTTGAACAGTGGGGTTACGATGACATCATGCTCCCTGAAAAAATTCTTAATCTCGTCTCTAATAGTCAATAAACTCGTCATTGTGTCCAATCTTCCCCCTTACTTTCACATTCTTCGGCTGGTCGTCCACGCCGGTCTGATAATACTCTTCCATTTTCTTGAGAAAATGATTATAAATCACAATATTCGGCCTTGCAGCCTCATATTTCCTGTCGTAATATATCCGGGCAAATATTGCATACCCTACCAGCACAATCACAAAACCTGCCCCCAAAATATATAGCACACGCATATAATCCATAGTAGCCAGATTGTCGATCAGCTTCTGCAGATTCATCAATGCATATAGTCCGACCGCCATCCAGTAACATACTGCTGTGATCACAACCGTCTTTAGCATATTGTATTTAATGTAATCGCTCTTATAGTACTTCGCCAGCTTCAGTTCCTGCTTGCCGATACCATCTTCATAGATCGCAAGCTTCGTCATCATCCGAACCTTCTCTTCATTCACCATACAAATCACCTCTCCTGATGTCAGACCCACCTATTGAATATCTTATACTAAAACAACCAAAAAAGCAAGAATGAGCAAGAAAAAAAGCGTAATTCCAAAACACAGTTCAGAATTACGCCCTCCACCCGTTCATACGGATGCCCATCACATTTTGGGAAAGCTGCCCTGGTCCCCCTTTGATGTAACCCAGGTCATTTTTATGTTACATCTGTCTATACGAACCTGCCACTGCAATTTGCAGCGCATCAGACCATGCAATCTGCGATACCTGTATAGTATAAGGCACCACAAATTTCCATGTCAAACTAACTAAAGTCTAGTTTTTTACCCTATCTTTCCCTAACCCTATAGCAAGTAAATACGGTATAAAGCATTTTATTTCCTTACTTTATTGATTCTACAAAATCATACATTTTGCAAAACAATGTCAAAAAATTTTTATTCTCTATTTTTTAACACCTCTGCAGGCAGCATTTTCTTAATTCTGCCAACCAGCATATGATTGATGATAAAATACAAAACCAGAACAAATACAAACAAACCCAAATAGATTCCCACTGTAAAGGATTTATCCACACCACAGGCGATATTCGGTACAAACGCCGGCTCGTACATGAGATCCATCAGCCATTTTGCCACCGGAATAGAGATCAATGCACCTGCTACGATAATGTAGAAATTACCATCCAGATACATTTTCTTGACTTCACGATTCCGGTATCCGAATATTTTGATCAAAGCAATATTGAAGGAAGATCTGTCAATCATCACCTTCATCATCAGATACAATACAATTGCAAAGATCACAGCAGATACCCCGCCGATTGTCATAATCATAGACTGCATCTGATCCGAAAAGATACCGGCCGCCTTTTCAACATCCTTTTTGGTTGTGGTCGCATACAAACGCCCCGGTTCAATCCCCAGATCATGATCCGAGAATACAACATTGTAATATTCATCCTGTTCCCCAAACAGATCCAGTGCCTCCTCATACTTCATAAACACAATGAAGCTCGGTGCATACTGTGTCACAGCTCCTACCCGAAAGGCATATGTCTTATTATTTTCTGTGTCATCCAATGTAAATACATCACCTTTTCTCAATCCATACTTGTATGAGATTGCAGAACTGATGGTTACGATGTTTTGTGAATCTTCTAAATCAACATCAAAATAAGGATTCTCCTCTGTCAGACCCATTACCGTAACATCAAAGGTATATCCATAGATTTCTTTCTTTAAGGTCTTGGCGTATGCCTGATAACCACCCTCCGGCGGGTTCTCAGCAGGATACTTATAGGTATACATATACGCATAGTGGGTATCCTCCACATACTGTACACGCACCCTGTCACAGTACACATAAATCTCCAATGCCATCACACCCAACAACAGACTGACAAACATACCAAATACAACGGTAAATGCAGTCCTACTCTCTCTCAAGATCTGACGCAGCCGGAACAGACGCATAAATTTCATATTCTTCAACTTCACATGCTTGCCTGTTCCTGCCTTCTTTTCATTCTTCAACAATGTTAAAACAGGCTTCGACAACCGCTTCCTGATCACAAGACTCGTCACAATATAACATACCAGTGGCGGCACGATCACACCATAAATCACCAGATACGGCATAACAATCACCTGCATTTCCGGTAATGAATAATAATGATAGCAATCTGCCATCTGATACCGTACACCAAAATCCGTATACGCCAATATTGTACCGACAATACCTGATATGGCTGCAATCAAGGTCGGCAGCATAATATAATGCCGCATCAGATCCTTCTTATTCACACCCAGTGCATACAATGCACCGATGACCGCACTCTCACGGTCGATCGCATGTACTACAAACACTGATAATACATAAGAGATCAGGATCAGAATGATCACACCTGCGATCGTTCCCACACTTCGGTACAGTTCCTGATCACCGGACGCCGCCTGAATCCTGACATTATCCTCCGCCTTTAAGAAGGTCAACAGATTGGAAGTATCTTCTCCAAAGATCTCATCAATCAGATCATCCGTATCATCCTTCAGCTCCTGCACACCTTCACGCAGGGAAACTGCACCATCTGCTGCCTCCTTTGTGCCATCTGTGTATTCTGAAACGCCATCTGCATATGCTTTCAGATCCTTCAGATCATCCAACAGAGATTTCAGGGAAAGCTTCACGATCGCGTTGCTTTCCGTACGGATACGCGCCTGTAATACCATCTCAAAATTATCCTTCGTCAATTTGGTCACACCATATGCCGAAAGTGCACTGTTGGCCTCCTGCAGATAGGAATCCAACAAACTGTCTGTCGCATCATTCAAGGTATCATTATTGTCTGTCAACTTCTTCAGGCCATCCTCCAGCTCGCTTGCGCCATCCAGCAGATCCGTGATGCCGTTTTTCAGATCATCCTTCTGACCGACCGTGCGATCCCAATACTCCTGAAAATAAGCATCCTGCACAGCATCCGATGAAAAGGACAGATCATCCAGCTTATCCTTCAATGCATCTGCGGTCATCTTATCCTGCAGACGATATGCGTAATAATACTCCTCAGACTGTGTACTGCGTCCCTCTTTTTTCATTTTTTCATATGTATCTGCCGTCACAAAAGCAAGTCCGAAATTCAGACTGTCGCAGCCGGTATCACCAAGAGACTTCTGCGGTGCATCATAATCCGGCACCGTACCGATTCCACATACCGTAAAAGTTCTGCCGCCCAGCTTCAGTGTATCGCCTATATGAATTTCATTTTTTTCTGCAAATTTTCTCTCTAAGACAAGCTCACTCTCATCCTCTGCGAGCCGTCCCTCATAGATTGCGATCTCATCTATGGATTCCCGATTCCGGAATACCCGGAGCACCTTATCTCCGGTAATCGTATAATCCATATAGAACATTTTCTCTAAAGCAATCCCGGTATCTGTCAAATCGTTCCACTCTCTGTCCTGCATCGGAACAAACAGGGAAAACTGTCCATCCTCCACATGCTGCTTTGCATCGGCGGCCTCGCTTCCCCGAATAATGGTCTCCGCTGCTGCGATCATACTGATCACCAGATACATACTTAACATAATCAGAAATGCCAATGCCAGATATCTGGAAAGGTTTTCCTTGAAATCACGGACTATCCGCTTGCGTAATACCTTCTGCATCCTACAACTCCTCCAATTCTGCTGCCGGAATCTTAGTCTCATTGTAATCATTCTTCTTGATCAGACCATCCTTCAGATAAATCACCTGATCCACCATATCCTTGATCGCATTGTTGTGTGTTACGATCACCATGGTCGTACCGTACTGGGCATTGATCTTTTCCAGCAGGATCAATATATCTCTGGAGGTCTTGGAATCCAATGCACCTGTCGGCTCATCACAAAGCAGAAGCTTTGGATTCTTGATTAAGGCTCTGGCGATCGCACACCGCTGCTGCTGTCCACCGGACAACTGGGACGGGAACTTATCCTGATGCTCTGTCAGTCCCAGCACATCAAGCAGCTCATCCATGTCAAGCGGCTGATCCGTCAGATACTCACAAACCTGAATATTCTCGCGGATCGTCAGATTCGGCACCAGATTGTAAAACTGGAAAATAAATCCCAGATAATCCCGTCTGTAATCTGACAAAGCCTCCGCCTTCAAGCCAGTCATTTCCCTGCCATCTACCTTGATGGAACCGGAATCTACAATATCCAGTCCTCCAATACAATTCAACAGGGTTGACTTTCCGGAACCACTCGTTCCCTGAATCACACACATCTTACCTTTCTCAATCCCTGCGGTAATCCCCTTTAATACCTGAATATAGCTGCCACCCTCTCCGTAGCTCTTCTTCACATCTGTTACTTCAACATACATAGTTGCGCCTCCTAATTGATATTTATTTTCAATAACATAACGGTGTTATGTTGAACTGTTAAAATCAGCTGCACCACCAGGGTACAGCAAATATACCTACTTTTGAAATAACGCCATCCAGCCTGCCACCAGATATTTGAGCACCTGCACAAGATACTGGCTCGCCTTCTCTTCGTCCGGCTCATGTAACAGTAAATGAACAAATGCATCAATCTGAATATGGGAAACCCAATGGATCGTGTAATCATCCGGCGGCTCCACTCCCATCACCTGTGCCTGTGCATCCGCAAGCAAACGATAGCTCTCCTGCAGTAATGCAACAAATGTGTCCACACAATATGCATATCTGGATCCCTGGCTCTTTGTCAGAATCAACTGGAACACACCATAATCTGCATACAAAAAATGTAGAATCTGCCGACTCGCATAATAATCATCCTGCATATTGTCTTCCCGAGAACCCGGCATCTGCTGAAGCTCCATCAGCTCCTGTTTTGTGTGCTGCGTCAAAAACTGCTGCAGTCTCTCCACCGCCGGATCCACAATAGAAGCAAACAGATCCTCTTTGTCCTGAAAGAAAAAATACAATGCGCCTGTCGTCACACCTGCATTCTTACAGATCTGCCGCAGTGATGCACCCTGATATCCTTTCTCCATAAATTCCGTTCTGGCACTTTCTATTAGTTTCTCCCGTGTTTCGCGTTCATTCTTCATTCCCAAGCCTCCACCTAGAATACATAACAGCGTTACGCATTCAAATAACACCGTTATGTTATAGCATTTCAACTAATTTGTCAACCTGAATTTATGAAAAATGAATTTATGAAAAATATTTTCAACTGTTGACAGATACGATGTCTCTGTGTTATCGTATCTGTAAATATTAGGGAGTAGTTCGCACCGCATACCGGTGTTGTACTGATCGTCATCACGCTGCATTCTATACAGCCGGGCAGTACACTTTAAAACAGAGAAGGAACGAGACTATTATTGTTTGTTTGTCATGCAATAATAGTCTCTTTTTTGTATTTGCATTTTCAGAATATTATTGCTTCAGACATACATAATATTTTTGAAGGAGGATGCATCTATGAAAAAGGAATACTGGAACTATTCCATATCAGAACTCGAAGAACATTTCCAGATCACAAAAGAAGGACTCTGCGACCCGCAGATAGAGCAATTGAAAAGCCAATATGGGGAAAACATTCTGCAGGAAAACAAAAAACAGGGCGTACTGCAGATCTTTCTCAGCCAGTTTGCGGATCTGCTCGTGATCATCCTGATCATTGCCGCAATGATCTCTATGTTTTCAGGCAACATGGAAAGCACAATTGTCATTCTTTTAGTACTCGTCATGAACGCAGTACTTGGCACAGTCCAAAATGTGAAAGCTTCTAAATCCTTAGACAGCCTGAAGCAGCTGTCTGCACCCACTGCCAAGGTAATCCGAAACGGCAGTCTTACCGAAATTCCATCTAAAGACATTGTACCCGGTGATCTTGTAACACTGGAAGCCGGAGATATGATCGTAGCCGATGGCCGGATTCTTCATAATTATTCCCTACAGGTCAATGAAAGTGCATTGACCGGAGAATCCACTAATGTAGAAAAAACCGACATTCCACTGGATGGTCAGATTGCACTGGCAGACCGCACCAACATGGTATACTCCGGCAGTCTTGTCACTTATGGCCGTGCGCAGGTTGTCGTGACCGCCACAGGCATGAACACTGAAATGGGGCGTATCGCAGCGCTGATGAATGCCGCAAAGGAACGAAAGACACCGTTGCAGGAAAGTCTGGATCAGTTCAGCGGCAGGCTGGCAACCCTGATCATGATCATCTGCGTCGTTGTCTTTGCCTTATGTATGTACCGTCATATGACTTTTCTGGATTCCATGATGTTCGCCGTTGCACTGGCAGTCGCAGCAATTCCGGAAGCCTTAAGCTCTATCGTCACCATCGTACAGGCATTTGGCACACAGAAAATGGCAAAGGAAAATGCCATCATTAAGGATCTGAAGGCAGTGGAAAGTCTGGGCTGTGTTTCGGTCATCTGCTCTGACAAAACCGGCACCCTGACGCAGAACAAGATGACGGTACAGGAAATCTATGTAGATGGCCAGGTGCTGACAGCAGACCAGATCTGCATTGCAGATCAGACACAACGGTATCTGCTCTATGACGCCATTCTGACAAATGACTCTAACATCGTGGACGAGAAAGGCATCGGCGATCCGACCGAATATGCACTGCTTGCCATGTTCCGGTGCATTCCTTTCGGCAGCACGCTGCTGTCAGATCAGGGAGAACAGGCAGAACAAGCCGTACGCGGCACATTGAAAAGGCTTGAAGAAATTCCATTTGACTCCGATCGTAAGCTCATGAGCACCAAATACTGTCTGCATGGAATTCCGACCATCCTGACCAAAGGTGCTGTGGATGTGCTGCTTGAGCGCTGTACCCGGATCCGTGATCATGCAGGGATCCGTCCGATGTCCGATGCAGACAGGGTGGCAATCCTGCAGCAGAACCGCCAATTCTCGGAAAACGGTCTGCGCGTACTTGCCTTTGCTTATAAAGAATCCGATGAACCTCTCAATCTTACCGCAGAATCTGACTATATCTTTTTGGGACTGATCTCCATGATGGATCCACCCCGGCCGGAATCTGTTAGTGCTGTTGCCAATGCCATACAGGCTGGCATTCGTCCGGTCATGATTACCGGAGATCATAAACTGACTGCAGTGGCTATCGCAAAACAAATCGGAATCTACAAGGAGGGAGATCTGGCACTGACGGGTGCCGAATTAGATGCTTACAATGATCAGGAGCTGGATGCCGCGATTGACCGGATATCAGTCTATGCAAGGGTATCACCTGAAAATAAAATCCGTATTGTCGATGCATGGCAGCGAAAGGGCTGCATTGTCGCTATGACAGGAGACGGGGTCAATGATGCCCCGGCACTGAAAAAGGCAGATATTGGTGTTGCCATGGGCATTACAGGAACAGAAGTCTCTAAAGACGCTTCTGCAATGATTTTGTCAGATGATAATTTTGCAACGATCATCAAAGCCGTTGCCAACGGCAGAAATGTCTACCGGAATATCCGGAATGCTGTGCTGTTTTTGTTGTCGGGAAATACCGCAGGCATCGCTGCGGTGCTGTATACCTCGATTGCGGGACTGCCTGTTCCATTTGCACCGGTACACCTGCTGTTTATCAATCTGCTGACAGATTCCCTGCCTGCACTTGCCATCGGCATGGAACCGGCCGATCCTTCACTTCTTACACAAAAGCCTCGCGATCCGAAGGCCGGAATTATGGATTCTAAATTTCTGTCCACAATGTCTATCCAGGGTCTGCTGATTGCCGCTGCCTCTATGACCGCTTATCATATTGGATTGAAAACCAATGTACAGACCGCTATGACTATGGCATTTGCTACACTGACCCTTGCACGTCTGTTTCATGGCTTTAACTGTCGGGGAAACAAAGCAATCTGGAAACTAGGTTTATGCACAAATAAATATAGTATCTATGCATTTATAGCCGGTGTCCTGTGTCTCCTGGCAGTGTTATGCATCCCGGGACTGCAGCATGTATTCAATGTAGTATCACTGTCTGCCACTGCCATCGTTTCCATCATCGGTCTCGCCTTTGCACCAACCTTTATGGTCCAGCTTTCCCGCATACGCAGGCACTAGATTATCCCTAATTCAGAAGCTTTTGCGATTGCCTGCTGTCGATTCTTCACATCAAGCTTCTTATAGATACCGGAACAGTGAAACTTCACTGTTCCGATCTTTTTTGATAATCTGTCAGCAATCTGTTCCTGGGAATACCCCTTCGAAAGCAACAATAGAATCTGCCTTTCACTCGGAGTCAATGGATCATAATACTCGTCCGGTGTCTTCATGTAATCCGGAAATCTCTTCGATACTTCCAACGCCAATTCCATGATCCGCTCAGTAAATGCATCTGCACCCCTCCGGCTATGATAAATAGAAAGCACTCTGACCATACATGTACCTTCATCTGCCAACAGACGGATATAATGATACCTTCTTGCCAGTTCCAACGCCTTTTCCATTTTCTCGCATACAAGCTCTTCATTCCCCGCCTTGCAGCAGGCAAATGCTGAAAGCATATAGCACTCACAAATATCCATATGACGGCTGCCAACCTCCAAAATAGTGATCAGACGCTGCGCCAGCACCTCTGCCAGCATGTATTTTCCCGTCATCAGATAGCATCGCAGCTTCGCTAAGAATGCATATACATCCATCATAAACAACTCCTGATTCTCATCCGGAGCCTGCTGGGAAAGCCAGCGTTCCACGATCTCTCGCTTACCATCATAACAGGCTGCCCTTGCCTCCAGAGCATTCAGGCTATTTGTCAATTCTTCCCACCTGGTACCGTTGATGCGTTCTCTGATCTTCTTCATCAACGGTGCCGCAGCCTGTGCCTGCCCATTCAACAGCAGGATACGCATTTGCAATGCCATTGCCGCAAACAGACACTGCACATCCTGCACACTCTCCATCATCGGAATGGATCCCGTCACCAATACCAATGCATGAAAGCTGTCATCTGTCTGATAATAGCATTCTGCCTGTGCAATCTCGATCACCCAAGCACCTTTTTCACCATACAGCGTCTGTATCACATCAACAATCCCCTGATTCTTCTCCTTAATCTGTCTGGCATATCTTGAAAAATCACGAAATCCATTGATAATACTTGGTCTTCCCGCTGCCAGTGTGAGACTCTGCACCGGTGGTGCCCCGATCGCTTTCAGGAAATATACATTATGAAAAAACTGATTATCACTCAGGTATGGCATAACCAGCTCTGTTGTGATCCGGATCACATCATCAGCAGTATAATTCTCATGGTCAGGATGTCTATCCGTTTGTCCGAGCATACCAACATAACGCTTCGCTGCATCTATGTCATTTTCCATCGTTGCAAGAAGTGCCCGTACAGAAATCATAACCCGCGACGCTCTGTCATTTTGCAGATAAAACGCTTCCGGCACACTATGAATATAACTTCTGCACATCCACAGTGATGATATGCAAAATGGCTGACTGAATTGTTCCACCAGATTCTCCCACAGCCTGCCCTGCTTTTGTGCCTGTTTCAACTCTGCGAGTATAATATCTGTCTGTTTCGTTTGTTCTTTGATCGTATTCTTGTTCATGATGTCCTAAAACCGCTCCTAACTCATACTTTTGTATTGTGGTATTGCTGTTTTTCGATGTACATCTTTTTGTCAGCCTCACGAAGAATGTTTTCAAACGGCTCCTTGCCTATATGTCTGAATGCTACACCACATGATATACTCACATTCTTAAACTCTGCATAGAGCTTAAGCCGTTCAATCTTCTGTTCCACACTTAACGGATCTGCATCCAACAGAGCAATTACGAACTCATCCCCACCAACCCGATATACATCTTTCGGTGCAAAGCATGCCATCATCGCCTCGGCAGCATCCCGGATATATTTATCTCCGGCTTCATGACCCTTACCGTCATTCACCTTCTTTAAACCATTCAGGTCACACATAATCACTGTGATTGATTTTGTCTTGTCATAATCTCCGTCATAAGCCCAACGAAGTGCATTCCGGTTACGGCAGCCTGTCAGCTGATCGATCACAGCGATCCGTTCCAATTCCTTTGCATTGTCCCGAAGCCGGATCATCATAGATATCACAAATTCCATCATAGTGATCAAAACCGAAATATTCTCCATCAATGCCAGCGGTGGATTGTCCACTCCGTAGAAGCCAATATACTTTCCATTGATCTCGATCGGTCCTGTCACCAGTGTCCGGATCCCCTGTGGCTTCAATACTTCGTATAGAGATGTGCTCACCTGCTTATAGCTCTCAATGTCCCGGATCATAATGGTATGAGACTTCTCATATTCTGCAAACCAACAATCTAACACCCCATCATAAGGCACATTTTGAAGGTTATCCTTCTCCCTCGTCACACCATCACAACACCATTCATAGGTGTTTCCATAGGTACCATCTAAATTATCCTCAAATATATAGGCACGATCAGACTGCAGGTTCTCACCAATATATTGCAAAATCTGTTCTATAATATGTTCAGGTGATTCTGCTGCCGATGCATACTTGATCATGTCCGCAATAAATTTCTCATGATTGATCATCTCTCGGCCCCCCTGTTTCTATACTTTCAACTGTACATAGTTTATCACATTTCATTGCACCCTGCACCAAATATTTAATTGAAATTCACTCACAATCTTGGTATGATACCAGTAAGGGCGGGGGGATTATTATGACATATCATGTTGATTATGAAATTTGCACAATCATTTTCTTAATTATGCTGTTGATTGTATCATATATAAGGAAGCGTCTGGACGACTTTCAGTCACGGATGTATCAGACATTTTTGATTGTATGCTTTGCAAACACATGTCTGGATGTGGTCACATGCTATACTGACAGTTATTATACGGCGGTTCCTGTATGGCTGAACTATTTTCTGAATGCCGTTTTTCTGATGCTGCAATGTATCATACCGATCATGATTACATTTTATCTGAACATCAAAGTACAGCAATACCGCGAATTTTTCCGATGGGAGCTGTATATTGTTGCATTTCCTGCAATCATTGCGGCCATCGTTGCTTTATCAAGTCCATTTACACACCTGTTTTTCTATTTTGATGCCACAGGCTACCACCACGGCATCCTGCATAGCTGGTTATATATCAATGCCACCTACTATGCAATTGGTACTGCAATCTATTCTATCTGGCTGCACAAGCTTATACGCTGGTCGCAGACTGCACTGACACTGATTCTGATTGCTGTGACATTGATCCCGACGATCATACAATACTTTATGCCGAACTACATGTTGTCCGGTATTGGAACGGCACTCTCTATATTCATCATTTATCTGACAAATGAAAATTCTATGATTTATCTGGATGCTACCACAGGTGCATTGAACCGGCAGGCATTTTCACAGCATATCAAAAGCTATCATTACCGCAGTATGCCCGAGCAGATCTTTGTCATTGCACTTGACAATTTCAAACTGATCAATGAACTATATGGCATGGCCGGTGGCAATGAACTCATGCGCCTGCTTGTAGAAGCACTCCAGAAGGCATACTCTAAGACATGTATCTACCGTTACGGCGGTGATACCTTTGTCATCGTATTAAAAGAAACCACCGAAGGCTCTATCGAGCTGCAAAGGATCCAGCAGATCCTAAACCGGCGTTGGAAAATATATGACAGCTACACACAGCTCAGTGCCTGTGTTAGTCTGATCCACTCTATCCATCATACAGACGAAAGCCTGACGGATGCAATTGATTATAGTATTGAACAGGTCAAAAAAGCCGGCAAGGGACAGTTTATTGAAATTACAGAGAATAATGCCTCTGAGCTTTCAAGACGGATGGCGATTGAACAGGCAATTCTCTCTTCCATCGAGCGAAACGAATTTGAAGTGCATTACCAGCCAATCTATGATACGAAAGAACATCGTTTCCATTCTTTAGAGGCCCTGGCACGCCTACAGGTGCCTGATTATGGGTATGTCTCCCCGGAGGAATTCATCCGGATTGCAGAAAAGAACGGCACCATTTTAAAGATCGGACTGCTCGTACTCGAAGAGGTGTGTAAATGCTACAAGCAGCTCGACCTGAAATCCTATGGCATTGATTTCATCGAGGTAAATCTCTCTGTTGTACAGTGTATGCATGAAAACATCGCTCAGGATATTCTTGCAATTCTGAACAAATACGGGATTGAGCCTTCTATGATCAATCTGGAGATCACGGAGAGTGCAGCGGCTTATTCAGAGGAACGCCTGATCCAGAATATGATTGAGATGCGTAAGGCTGGTCTTTCCTTCTCTCTTGATGACTATGGCTCCGGCTACTCAAATATCAACTATCTGGTAGATCTGCCATTCTCAATTGTGAAGATTGATAAATACCTTGTGTGGGCTGCCATGAAAGATAATACCTCCAATATTATTCTGGCAAACATTGTTTCCATGTTCAAGAAAATTGATCTGAAGGTTGTCACAGAAGGCATAGAAGATCTGAATATGAGCGACACGGTAACCGATTTCGGTGCAGACTATATTCAGGGCTACTACTATTCCCGTCCGGTACCGAAACGCAGTCTGCCGGATTGTCTGTCTGAAGAATATGTTGCCCAGTACCACTCCGGGCAGCACTAGATGCCTACCTGCAGTTTCAAAAACATTTAGATTTGGTTCAGCATGATAGGGTTGCGGATTTCATAATTTCGTGGGATAATTGGGAAATGAAATACATAAGGTATGAAATATAAGGAACGAGGTATCAAACATGAATTTATTAGAATGGTTAAAGGTCGTTTTATTGGGCATTGTAGAAGGAATCACAGAATGGCTTCCCATCAGCAGCACCGGACATCTGATTCTCGTAGATGAATTTGTAAAGCTGAATCAGAGTGAAGAATTTATGAAAATGTTTAATGTGGTGATCCAGCTTGGTGCCATTCTTGCCGTTGTGGTATTGTACTGGGATAAGCTCTGGCCATTTCACACAAAGAAGCATGCACCAAAAAAGAACTGGTTTGCAAACCCGGTGGAAACCGGTTTTGTCGGCGGTGTGCAGCGATTCTGCAATCATTACTGTTATATGGATAAGATCATACTCTGGTTTAAGATTGTATTGGCATGTATTCCTGCCATGATCGTCGGACTCCCGTTTGATGACTGGATGGAAGCACATTTCCATACAGCTCCGGTTGTAGCCATTGCACTGATCGCATATGGTATTGTCTTTATTGTGATTGAGAATTATAACAAGAAGCGGGCACCCCGTGTCACGAAGCTGTCGAATTTGAGCTTCAAGGATGCATTTTTGATCGGCGTATTTCAGGTGTTATCACTGATACCGGGAACCTCCCGTTCAGGTTCTACGATCATCGGCGGTATCCTGATCGGCACATCAAGAGAGATTGCTGCTGAATTCACATTTTTCCTTGCGATCCCGGTTATGTTTGGTGCCAGCCTGATCAAGCTGCTAAAGTTTGGTCTAGCATTTACCTCTATAGAACTAGCCGTTCTGATCGTAGGTATGGTGGTTGCCTTTGTGGTATCGATTCTTGCCATCAAATTCCTTGTAGGCTACATTAAGGAGCATGACTTCAAGGTATTCGGATGGTATCGTATCGTTCTCGGTATCCTCGTCCTGCTATACTTTGGACTGATCAAATAAAGATTGATATCAAAAATGCCGCTGCGGCCTGATGCATACCTGCATCAACCCGTGACGGCATTTGTTATTTTTCAATATATTCTGCAGCCTGATTCACACCCCAGATATCCCGTGTGTCATGATCCTGCTGCACGATATGGGTCACTGCCCGCATGGCCGTCTGCATCGCATGCTCCATATTGTGATATCGATGCTGCCCATTTCTGCCGATTACATATAGATTCTCATAGGTATCGAGATATCCCCGAATATCATCGATATATTCATAGCTCCCATAGTACCCCGGATACGCATCGGGGACCTGAATGCAATGTACCCGCTTCACCACAACCGGAGCTGTAAACAATGCAAGCTTGCGAAGATCAGACAAGACGACCCGCTTCCAATCAGCCGGATCCCGATCATACACTGCATCGTGCATATTACAAAAATATTCCAGACCCAGCAACACCGTACATGTAGGATCTTCTACCATCCACGGTGACCAGTTATTATATATCTGTATCCGTCCTGCCTGCACCCCCGGTTCCTGTGCATAGATCCAGCAATCCTTCGGATATGACTGCCCCGGTTTCAATTGAATCTCAACCGTCACAATCACCATAGAACGATATGGCAGGTCTGCTGCAATCGTGTAAATATGGCCGGGAACATGCTGCATTCCGGTCACCAGATCCCGCATCGGCATAGAAGATACAAAGATATCACCAGAAATCTCTCTTCTGCCATCCGGAGTCTCGCATACAACCGAACAGATGCGGGACGCCTGCTCTCTGATCTCTACCACCCGATAACCCATTAAGATCTCACCGCCCATATTCTCAATCTGCGCAGCTGCACATGACCATAGCTGTCCCGGACCATACTTAGGATACGCAAAATGTTCCGCAGTAATCTCTCTATCCTGTCTGCGACATAAAGAAAATCTCTCCCATAACATTCTGCGAACGGATAATCCTCTTACTCTCTGCTGGCCCCAGTCCTTTGCAATCTGTGAAGCCGGCACACCCCACAACTTATATGTATAACTCCGGAAAAACAACCTATACAGTCTTTCCCCAAAACGATTCCTGTAAAAATCCTCTAAAGACCGTTCCGGTCTTTTGTGAATCACCGCTCCAAGATAGCTGAACAATACACCTGTCGCTCTTATAAATCCCAGTTTCTTTAGCGTCTGCCTGTTTAACTGCACCGGATAGTCATAGAAATGATGGTGATACCGGATTCTGGATATCCTCTTTCTGATCAACATCACATTCTCATGCCTGTCTGCATCTACCGTATCCACGACAGGAAGAATATCTGTCCACCATGATATGATCCTCTCATCCTTTGCAAAAAACCTATGTCCCCCCAGATCGATCCGATTCTCCCGATCGCAGACAGTCTTCGCAAGTCCCCCAACCTGTTGTGAAGCCTCTAACACTACAACCTCATATTTATCTGATTGTTTTAACAGCTCACAAGCTGCTGTAATACCCGCCGGACCGGCGCCAATCACCACTATCTTCTGCATTGCGTCCCCCATCATCTGATCCATCAGATATCCTGATTCTTACTGCATATGCACCTGTGCATCTTTGACATCCTGATATCCATATAATTTCGCTGTATTGTTCATGATATTATATGCCAGATTCTCACCGTTCTTGTATAATGATGAAATAAATGCTGCATACAATCCCAGCGTATCATCGGAATAGGTCCCCAGTTCACCCCGAAGATACGTCTCATAGGATGTATTCCATGCATTATCCTCTGCCGTATGAATACTCCTTGCATTACCCGCCATTTTCGGATATTTTGCAGCAAACTGTTCCATCCAGTTTACCTGAATCTTTACAATGGCCTCTGTAATCTGCTCCCGCTCCTCACTGCGCTTTGGAAGCTTTGATTCCAGCTCCTGATAACGGTCCGGTGCTGTACTCTTCATCATACGGGCATATTTCTCCATAATCAGATTCCATCCATGTGCCTGTGCATTTATCAGATCCTGTTCGTAACTGGCAAGCAATGTCTCATCCCAAGCCATGTACTGGCTTCTTCTCATAATAGAAAATGTTTCCCAGTCATCCTGACAATCTGCTCTTCCGCCTTCATTCTTCACCTTGTCGAACTGTTCCCACTCCATTTTCACAATCCGATCTACCAATGCGTCCTTCTGTTCCCTCATAGCTATGCCTCCTGCCTGTTGCGTTTTATCCCCTGCATGCTGCATGATATATCTGCTCTGCAGCTCTAAAAATGGGTTCTCATCTATTGTCAGCTGCTGTCTGTAAAGTTCCGCCGCAAACATGCCGGCAGCCTGTTCAAACAGCATCACGATCTGATCTTTCCGGTTGATCTCACCCGCATCGTACCTATGCTGTTTCCAGGCCTCCTCCTGACAAGACAATCTGCTGATCTGAGCTAATAACGGAGGGATCTTCTGCAACCCTTCCAGACCGGAAAGTCCGCGATATTTCCATTTGTAATATGGTGCATATGTCCGGTTCAAAAGATAACACAGATCCATGGCACTCTCGATTCCCTTCTGTACACAGAGCATAGCTGTCACAGCATCCTTCCGTCCCATCATTCTGGCATAATTACTCTGTGCATATTGTGAAAAATCATGCAGCGCCTTTACGATCCGCATTCTCCATACACGATCCGGATAATAGGCACAAAGTCCATCACGAATCCTCGTAAATATCCCCAGATCATCACGAAACACCTGTCCATTCACTGCCTCAGCAAGCCTCTGCTCTTCCAATGTCAGCCAGACATTATCATCTAAAAAACCTGCATTCTCCTGTCCGGACACTGTAGACTCATCCAGCCGAATCCCCAATGTATTCTCATAGAAAGCGCCTATTGTCATTGCCCCTCTTCGATCCTGCAGTCTTGCATTCTGTGTAGATACCGGATGCTCTTGTGTATATTTCTGTATCAACATTTCATATGCAAGATTTAAGTCGGCACCGATGTCATCATAATCCGTCTGTGTCAACCACATACAAAATCCGACACCATAATCATGATCCATCGAAATACTGTCATCGAAACCATAGCAGTCTGATCCGGCGCCTGCCATACCCACAGCAATCCGATCCTCATAATCGCCAAACTTCTCATGAATCATTTTGCGTCCATACTGCTCATAAAACCGTCTGCTGCATACCAAATTATTCTCTTTTGGTTCGACGGACATATGCTCACATGCCAGTTCATAATTCTCCTGTACTCTGATATATGCCTGTGTTTTTCCTGTATGTTTCTCAATCTCCTGCATCGCACGCTTATAATACGCTGCTGCCTGTCCATATGCCTGCTGCATATAGCATGCATCACCCATCGCAGAAAGAGCACCACTGTAATGGAAATTACTGCCTCCATCTGCTTCAAAAATCTCCAATGCCTGCTTGAGATATGCAACTGCTTCTGCATATTGATCCTGACATATGCTCCCGGAATCCCGGAGTCCATGCAGCATAGAGACTGCCAGATTACATCGTGTCGTGGCTTGTTCGATCCGGGCCTGCTCGTATTGATCCACAACCTTCAAAGCCTTTTGCATCTTATCCTCTGCCTGCGCAAAATCTCCAAGTTCCTGATACAGTAAAGCCCAGTTATTATATAAACTCGCATAATGAAAAGCATCTTTTGGAAGCTTTTGATCAAAAATATCTTCTGCCTTTGCAAACAACTTCATGGATGCATCCAGATGTCCAAATGCCCTATAGGCATTGGCAATATTGATCAAAGACAATGCATATTCCACTGTATCGGAGATTCCCATTTGATCAAAAAGCTCCTGTACTGCTTTGCAATACAGAAGCCCCTTTTCATCCCGGCTCGTATCCCGGCAGAATCCCATCATCTCATTCATCAGTGTCAGTGCAGAATAATAGTCCTGCTCCTCCATCGCCTCCTTAATCTTCTCTGTCAGAAAGGCGTCAATCTCATCCATCGTCCGACTGCCGTACATACTGTCATATTCTGTTAATATTTCCTGAATATCCAACTGTCTGCCTCCGCTATTTATTTCCCAGATACTTCTTCATCATATTTTCCCTATCTGTAATCCCAAAAAGCAACGATTACCATATGAAATATTGTAACATGAAAACGGTTACCGATTCAACATTTTTGTAGCATCTTTATTTCACTTTCTTCACTGTGCTCCATGTACTGTAAAGCTTGATCTTCTTTCCATTCTGCTTCACGGTTTTATAGGTTCGGATCTGTACATAGTATTGCTTCTTTGGATTGATCTTACCGATGACAGCCTTGGTTGTCTTGTTCTTTCCAATCGTAACGGTTTTGACATTTTTCTTCATCTTCTTGTCTGTTGCATACCGAAGCTGATAGCCGGTCGTCTCTGTTTTCTGTTTCTTCCAGTGCACGGTCAGCTTCTTGTTCTTCACTGTAGCATTTGTGACAGATGTTTTCTTTGGTACAACCGTATAGGTCAGCGTCATACTGCCTTCATACAGTTCCCCTGTCAGTGTTACCGTCACACGATAGCTTCCTACATTCTTCTTTGGATGGCTGAATGTCAGCCGGTACTGCTCCTGTTCCCTGCATAAGACACCTGCTCTGTCCCGCACGGTGACAACCGGCTTCTGGATTTTGCCATTGTATGTAAACTGCGTTTTGGACAAGACCGGTGCTGCGACCTGTGCAATCTCCTCTGTGTAACTGCTGCCACACAATGTACAGGTATATACCACAGTACCATCTGTCGTAAAGGATGCCTTACCTGCGACACGCTTCTGGTAGCTATGGGTACATGCTGCCGGCGTCTGCGGTGTAGATGGCGTTGGCACCGGTGCCTCCGTGGTTGGATTCTGCGGTGGATTTTGTTCCTCCGTACTCGGGTTCTGCGGCTGATTCTGCTCCTCCGTGCTCGGATTCTGTGGCTGATTCTCAATCTCATCTGTAATCTCAAAATAGATATAAATCGAATCTGAGTAATTACCCTTTCCGTCGATGCACACCCGTGCATTCTTTCCGATTTCGGTATTATCATATATACCGAAAATGGTATAGTCAACACCCTTTCGCAACGCATAATCCCCATCCATGATCTCCAGATCATCCGGTACCACCTTTTCACCGGTATAGGCATACCGACCTGCCTTGTAACGAGCTGAAATGGTACTGTCCTTAAGACTCTTTGGCTTGATGGTAAAAGACCAGTAAGTATTGTTCACATAATTGCCCATACCATATACATATACTTTGGCACTACCGGCATTTTTGTTTAAGAGATAGATCAGCTCATAGTCCTGTCCCTCAAGCAGCACCTGATCGCCATCCTTTACCTGTACCGGCACCGGTTTGATCGCAGCACCCGTATATGCATATGTCTGTCGGCTCGGCCACTGCACACAGTTCTGAATATTCTTGTATTTGCCTTGATAAATGTGATACTGTACTGTATATTGACCACAATATTTTCCTATTCCCTTGAAATATACATATTGATAATTGTTGACCAGATACTCTCCTGCTCCATATTCTACCGTATAATCTACATTCTCTGTCAGAACCACTGCCTGCCCATCTATCATCGCTGTCAGTTCTGTCGTGCCATCCTGTGGACGCAGCTTTTCTCCGGTATACTCATATTCTGCTGCAATGTTGGACGACAGCTCCAGATCAGCGAAATTCACTGCTGCCGTCTTCGCCGGCACGGTTGCATCTTCATATTTTGTGTAGACACGCTGCGCCCCCTCCAGATCCGCAATATTCGTCACGCCGGTTGTATCGGAATAACCCGGAAGCCACTGTCCCTGCTCTTCTTCCACGGTTGAACTGTATACATACCAGGTATCCGTATGTTCCGGATTGACATCATTGATCGGGAAGTATCCGCCCGCCTGCACGGTAACATTACCCACTTTCGTATTTCCGCCACCACACAGAACAAAATCTGCACCAACACTGATCTTTGCAAGGGCAGCACAGCCATCAAACATATGATACATGCCCCACTGCCATGCACCCTCAATACGGACTGCTGTACTTACCTTTTTTGTATTAAATGTTGACAGATCCAGCTGCGTAAGGCTCTTACAGTTATAAAACATACCATCTATCGTTTTCACATACTTTGTATTGAAACCGGACACATCTACCGCCGTTAATGCCTCACATCCACTGAACATATCACTCATACTCAGTACATTATCGGTATTGAATTGATCCAGATTTCCTATGGTTTCCAATGAAACACAGTTCTCAAATAATGCCTCAATACCTGTGCTGTCCGGATCATAAGATTTGCTCTTTCCAACCCGCATCGTGCATGTCGGCAGTACGACCGTCTTTAAGGCATAGCAATTGGCAAACATGGCCTGCATATCCATAACTGCAGAGGTACTGTTTGCAGAAATACATGTCCAGCCCGACAGATCCAATGCTTTCAGTGCCGTACAATTTTGAAACATTCGTGCCAAGTGTGTTGCGGATGATACATCAATCGCCGCCGTATCCAACCGGGTCAGAGAGCTACAGCCATTAAAACTGTCGGCAAAGGACTCCACATTCGCAGTATCCAGATTTCCGAATGACAGTTGTTCCAGACTTTTACAATCACCAAATGTATACAACATAGTCGTAGGCTGTGCAGAAACTCCCGCCGCAAGCGACAGCTTCTGCAGGCTAAGGCAATCATAAAACATATATGACATATCCTTTACCTGCGACATATCCACATTGGAAAAATCGATCGTCTTCAGGTCCCGGAAATGAGAGAACATGGACGCAACATTTTCCGGAAATACCACACCATCTGCAAACACAACTGTCTCGATCCCGTCACTTAACTCTTCCCACGGATAGGTCGGCAATGTGGTATCCGGTCCTGTACCGGCTCCGATCCGCATTGTGTTCCCCTCAATCGTCCAGATACAGTCTCCCCAATAATGATTCTCAGATCTGAGCCATGTTCTCGCTCCCACAGGGGTTGTGCTTTCCTCCTGCTCCACCAGAGCATCCCCTGTCAACAACTGCTCCGGTGCATCCTCCCGATACCATTTTGCATCACTCATAAAGGATATTGACATATCCTCCTTCAATGTAAATTTGCTGCCGAAGGTAATCTTCTTTAACGCCTGATTGTAATAAATCATATTCGTCATGTTATAATACGAAATCTCCGTATTATCAAAGGATGACAGATCGATCTCCTCCAATGCCGTACACATCATAAACATACGATCCAGATAGTCAACATTCTCTGTCTGAAACAGATTCAACCCCGTGATTGTCCGCAAGCTCTCGGATTCTTCAAATAACCCCCGCATATCCGTGACCGCACTGGTATCCACATTCACAAAAGCAATCGTCTCACACAGAGAATACTGCTTGAACATATCCGTGATATTTTCCGGAAATACAACTGTACCGTCAGCGCCCTCTGTTCCAATCTGTATGCTGGTGATCTGATCCACATAATCTTCCCACGGCGTCTGATATTCCCGGTAAAATCCGGATCCGCCTACATAGGTCAATGCAGCCCCTGTGCCTCCATATACGGTTAATCTGCCATCCGTATCCATCGTCCATGTACAGGTTCCCCATGTACCACCGGCGGCCTGTGCCGCATACACCTTAAATCCACCAAACTGTCCCATACCGAGTACCATACACAGTATGATGACAGCCCGCCAAAGCAACCCATTCCATTTTTCTTTTACCATACAATAGCCTCCCTCTTCTCTATGTCTGCAAAGATGTAAAAACTGCTTCTATTGTACCGTAAAAGAGGGCTTTCATATAAGTTTACATTTGTCTCATTCGTAAGAAACCCACGCAAAGAAAAGGAAAACGGTGTATCGGTCACCCGATATCACCGTTTTCCTTCCAGCTGTAATAAAACTGCAGCAAGCCGATTCTGGCCTTGGTATTCGTCTTCTCATTCATGGATGTGATATGCCGGTACAATGCGGCTCTTGATATAAACAACGAATCTGCAATATTCTGTACACTGTCATCGGAGTCCAGCAATGCCCGAAGCACATCACGCTCCCGCGGGGTCAATTTCCATGCTTTTGCAAAAGCATCGAACCTGTCTGTCCGAACTTCCTCTATTGCTGCCACAGCCGGTATCTCCCGCTGCCGTCTGGTGCCAAAAAACTGCAAAGCACTGATCCATACAAATAACAATAATACCACCACTGAAATCCGGACAATATCCGGTTTCGAAAACAGTACCGGATATAGGATGCCTACAACACCCGCACCTATATTGTTTAGTACCCGTCCAAAACCTGCCCAAAATGCAGGGCATCTACTCCGTGCAGACATTTGCATAAAGACCGTTGTAAAATATACAACAAAAAATCCGGCAGACAAATAAAATACGATCACCCCGGTCATTAGGGAACCGTCGGATACGATCAGCAATATGCAGATTACCGACAACACCGTTACACTATACATGATGATATGCATATAATGTCTCTCCCGGACATCGTACAAGAATCCTGCCACCACCCCGCTTAATGCCAAAAACAATCTTGGCCACTGCCCGATATCCATATCCCCATTCGCATGATACAGCGTCACCACACTATCCAGTGTCGCAAAGATAAATGTCATACCCAGAATACAGCCGCTCACACATAGTACACTTCTAATATCTATGTGTGTATCCTCCCGATCCATATCTAATCGCACCTGTGCCGATCCCCGCAAAAGACTTCGCTGAAAGCCTATCCATACCAGCCCCATCAGTACCCATACCGCTATCGCCAATATCTCTGTATGGATCAATGTATAATGAAGATACTGCAGTAACAACCCCAGTGCATAAGATAAACCTATCATACCTGCCATATGTGCATCCTGTTTCCACTCTCCGGCTGCCAGCTCATAGGATGCTCCGCCAAGCATACCCAGTATCACAAACATCATACAGCCACATACAAGAACCTCTGTATAGGAAGTTCTCATATAAAGCAGAACCATACAGCATACAGCTGCAACAAATACAACTCCCTCTATGCCATACACACACCGGAGACTGCATCTGTATTTCCTGACCAATGTATATAGACCGAATCCAAGCACACTGGCAGCCAGCACGATACTCTGCGCCCGCACCACACCTGCTGCATCCGTCAGATATGCCATTTGACCATCAAAATAATATTCAATTCCGAGAAACAGGAAATGAAACAGCGCAAATAAACCCACTGTTATCTCTCGCCGGTGCATGTATTTCATACCACAGCCCCTTTGTCAGAATTTTTAAAATGCAGCACAATGATCAAAACACCTATCGCAGCAAATGCACTTCCCATGATCAGCATAAGAATTACACCAAATGTGGAACCTTCCGAAGACATAATATGGTTGGGATTGTCCGGATCATAAAATACCGTAACCTCATCTCCCTGTTTCATACCGGTCACAAAATATCCATATTCAATGCCTGAATACTGCTCACCGTTCTCTGTCTCATATCCCACATATACATCGTGGCATGTACGCAGATCCCCATCTGCATCCCGCTTCGTATATGTCTCAATCGATTCAATTGTTCCTGTGGTCGACAGCGCCCTTGCCATAAATTCATCTTTTGACTGTTTCAACACGAATGCTCCAATCAATATACCAATGCCGGCCACTGCAAAAATAAAGCCCACCAGGAAATCAATCCGCTTATTCATAGATACCCCCATCGTTTATAATAGCTGTTTTCGAAGCTCTGCGCCATCCTTCGCACTTAAATATGCCGGTGCAATATCAAATACCGTCTTGCATCCGGTCTGTCCCTCCCGATATAATCTAAATGCAGCTCTCGCATACGCCACGAGCACACTGGCTGTAAACTCCGGATTTGAATCCAGCTTTAAGCTGTATTCAATGACATGATCATGTTCCTGTTTCCAACCGGTCTTACCGGAACGGATCACAAACCCACCGTGCGGAATACCACTATGCTTCTCCTTTAACTCCTCTTCACTGATAAAATGTACTGTTGTATCATAGTCTGCAAAATAATTCGGCATATTCTTGATCGTCTCTTCTACCTTGGCAGCATCAGCACCATCCTCAAGTACAACAAAACACTCCCTTGTATGCTTCTGTCTGGTGGTAAGTTCAGGATTCTCCCCTCTTCTGACTGCATCTAATGCTGCCTCCACCGGTATCGTATACTGCTTGCCGTCCTTTACACCTTCTACACGGCGGATCGCATCCGAATGCCCCTGGCTGACACCCTTACCCCAGAATGTATAATCTCGCCCTTCCGGCAGGATTGCATTTGCATACATACGGTTCAATGAGAACATACCCGGATCCCAGCCCACCGAAATGATTCCAATATGACCGCTCTCCTTTGCAGCAGCATCCACATGATCATAATGCTCCGGAATGTTTGCATGTGTATCAAAACTGTCAACCACATTAAACATAGCCGCATACTTCGGTGTCTGTTCAGGAAGATCTGTCGCACTGCCTCCACACAGGATCATAACATCTATCTTATCCTTCCACTGTGCAACATCTGCTACTGAGCATACCGCCGCATCCTTTGTCAATATTGAAACTGTCTCCGGCGCTCTTCTTGTAAATACCGCTGCCAGCTCCATGTCCGGATTCTGTTTGATCGCACATTCGATGCCTCTTCCCAGATTTCCATATCCTAAAATTCCAATTCTCATACCCGTTTCCTCCTAATATTGGTAACTCGAAACAATTATAACATCTAAAAAAATCATGGTCAATTCTATTGCCGGCAATTTGCAAACTTATAAAAATACCGGGCACCCATATGGGTACCCGGTACCGATTAGATAATATTGCGAATGGCATCACACAATCCAAATTCGATTGCATCCTGTGCATTCATGAAATTATCAAATGATGTTGCGTCATCGATCTCCTCTTCCGTCTTTCCGGTATGCTTTACCAGAATTCCATTTGTGATCGACTTCGTTTCTAAAATAGACTCTGCCGTCTTTCGGATCGAGGTCGCGGATCCACCCATACCTCCCTGAATCAATGGTTCATGAATCATGCACCGGCTATGAGGAAGGATGAAGCGCCGCCCCTTCTGACCACCGGCAAGGATCACCGCTGCCATAGAAGCCGCCATTCCTGTACAGTACATATTCACCGGTACCTTTCCATCACAGGACTGTATGACATCATAGATTACCAGACCGGCATTCACGGATCCACCGGGTGAATTGATGTAAATATCGATTGGTTCATCGGACTGTGCAAGATAGAGAAACTCTGATACAAACGCATTTGCAGTTTCATCTGTGATCTCCCCTGTCAGAAACAGCTTTCTGTTCGTAAAGTGTACCGTCATCAGGGCGATCTCCCGAATACCGTTGCTCGACTCCTCTATTACTTCCGGAATCCATTGTGTGATATGTCTGACCTGATTGCTCATACTTACATCCCTCCTGTTATTGTCTTTCTACACGGCGGTCCACATTCTTATTGTCTGCAGCCACCATCACTTCCTGATACAATGGATCATTCAGGATCTGATATCGTCTTGCAATCACCGGATCGGATCCCCGCCGAAATACCATAACCTGTTCCAGTGGCATATTCAAAACCTTATGTACCGGCTTGTTGATCCGCTGCGATATGTTCTGGCAGGTTCTCAAATCCATGCCACCCATGTAGATATAGGTATCACAATTATTGATTATGGTAACTGCAGCAGCTTCACCATACATGGCTGACAACTGTGATTCCGACTGCAACAGCATCGTAACGCTGATCCCGGCAGCACGGAATATGCTGATGTATTCCTCAAAATCACAGATCCTGCTGCCACATGCAAAATCATCGCAGATGATATGTACCGGGACCGGCAGCCTGCCACAAGCCAAATGCTGCGATATCTCAAACAATTCCCGGAACATATCCGAATACATCAAATTGATGAAATTCTGCAGGCTCTTATTCATCGGTGAAGTTGTGATAAATAAGGCCGTCTTCTGAATACCGAATGCAGCAAACTTGACTCTCTTCCTTTTTCTCATAATCGTGATAATGTCATCAGAAAAAATCTTGTCCAATGCACTATTTACAATAGAGAAAATACAGGATGCCGTCCTCGGAGCCAGATTCTTGACAGTCTTCCACAGTTCTGAAGCAAGATTGCCCGGCTTGTTGATCGCATAGTAGGTAAACTCTGTATCCAGGCTGGTAGACATCAGATTACCGGAACCATCCAGTGCCAGATCCTGATGCAGCGCAATCACTTCCGAAAAACTGGGTCGTCTCTTCCTTTCGGCTGCCTGCAGCCTGACCAAAGCAATCTCAGCCGCAAGGACGCTCGTGGCGCTGTCGTTCCAATAAGGATCCGGATCACCTGTCAATGTCTTGCTGCCCCCGACAATCAGGTTTCTCGCTGTCTGGATGACATCTCTGTCTGAATGAATAAAATCCATCGGATCATATCCTATTGTACATTGCTTCGGATGAGAAAAATCAAGATCTATGACTTCGTATCCACGAGACACGAACATATTGCCAAATTTCTTGACTAAATCTCTTTTTGCCATCGGAACCACCACACTTGAATTCATGGTATGTACCAGTCTGGAATATGCATTTGAATAGCTCTTTCCACATCCGGTCGGTCCGACGACAATTTCATTCAGGTTCACACCCGTCTGTTCAAAATCTGCCGGCACCACATAGCCTTCTGCCAAACAACTCATATCCGTCATGTTATCTGCCTCCTTTTTGTTGCATCATGTATGCTCATTATAGGCAGTTTTGAAATAGATATCTATGAACCTGTAGTTAAAAAATACATATTACACTGTCAGGATACTGTACTCCTCCAGATTCCATACCTTCGTAACAATATCTGAATAGAATTCCGGCTCATGACATACCAATAGAACCGATCCGTGATATTCCTTTAATGCCCGTTTCAATTCCTCCTTTGCATCAATGTCCAAATGATTGGTCGGCTCATCTAAGATCAACAGATTCGTCTCCTGATTGATCAGCTTGCACAATCGGACCTTCGCCTGTTCGCCACCACTTAGCACCTTGACCTTACTCTCAATATGCTTCGTTGTCAGTCCACATTTGGCAAGTGCAGAACGCACCTCATACTGCGTGTATCCCGGAAACTCCTGCCAGATCTCTTCTATACAGGTATTGTCAGTACCTTCCATTTCCTGTTCAAAATATCCCTTATACAGATAATCTCCCAGCTCCACCGAACCGGATACAGCAGGAACGATTCCAAGCAGACTCTTTAAGAGTGTACTCTTACCAATTCCATTCGTACCTGTAAGTGCAATTTTTTCGCCACGCTCCATACGGAGATTGATCGGTTTCGAAAGCGGTGTCTTTTGATCATATCCAATCACAAGATCCTCTGTTTCAAACAACATCTTTCCGGAAGCTCTTGCTTCTTTAAAATGAAACTCCGGCTTCGGGCGTTCCTTCGCCAGCTCAATGACCTCCATCTTATCTAATTTCTTCTGCCTTGACATTGCCATATTTCTTGTCGCCACACGGGCTTTATTCCGTGCAACAAAATCCTTCAACTCGCTGATCTCCTGCTGCTGTTTGCGGTAAGCGGCCTCCTGCTGCGCCTTTTTTGCCTCATACACCTCTAAAAACTTGTCATAATCACCCACATAGCGATTCAATTCCTGATTCTCCATATGATAAATGATATTGACAACATCATTCAAAAACGGAATATCATGACTGATCAGAATAAAAGCGTTTTCATATTCCTGCAGATATCGTTTCAGCCATGCGATATGCTCCGCATCCAGATAATTTGTCGGTTCATCCAGCAACAGGATCTCCGGTTTCTCCAGCAACAGCTTCGCGAGCAGTACCTTGGTACGCTGCCCGCCGCTCAGGTCCGTCACATCATGGTCAAGTCCCAGCTCCAAAAGCCCGAGTGCTCTTGCCACCTGCTCCACCTTAGCATCAATCATATAGAAATCGTGGTTCGTCAACAGATCCTGCAAGGTTCCAACCTCTTCCAGCATTTCCGTGATCTCTTCCTCACCGGCATCTGCCATGTCTTCATAAATCTGATTGATCTTTTCTTCCATCTCAAATAAATACGAAAACGCCGACTTCAGCGCTGATTCGATCGTCATCCCCTTCTGCAGCACTGCATGCTGATCAAGATATCCAACCCGCACATGCTTATTCCATTCTATTTTACCCTCGTCCGGTGCCAGTGTTCCTGTCACGATATTCATAAAGGTACTCTTTCCCTCGCCGTTGGCACCGACCAGTCCAATATGTTCTCCCGGCAGCAGCCTGAATGAAACATCATGAAAGATTGCCCTGTCTCCAAATCCGTGTGTCAAATTCTCTACATTTAAAATCATAATCGTATCCTCTTCCCGGCACGCTTTTAAACAGATGCCCCATGCGCCCATGTTTCTGTCACTATGCCATTCAATATGTATGCCAATTAAATCATAGAATAAGCGGCATTGCAATCATTTTCTTACGCTTGACCATGTCATATAAAGAAACTATAATGTGAATAATATTTTAATATTATGAGGAGATTATCTATGTTATGTAACCAATGTGGAAATGAAATTCCAGAAAACGCAAACTATTGTCCAATATGCGGTGCACCTTTAT
This sequence comes from uncultured Lachnospiraceae bacterium, assembly GCA_934293375.1. Taxonomy (GTDB): domain Bacteria; phylum Bacillota; class Clostridia; order Lachnospirales; family Lachnospiraceae; genus RGIG6919. The sequence goes on from CAKQYS010000009.1 coordinate 89,636, forward strand.
CCACGGTATCTGCTGCTACACCCGACAACAAAGAGTCACCATCCGGCAATCATAAAAATACGAAGGTGGCATTGCTCGCTGTGCTGGGACTAGTCCTGATCGCAATCTGTAGCTTCGGATACATTTTCCTGCAAGGTGGAAGATCTAAGGATAAGGTAGTTGCACAATTTGAACAGGCATTTAATGATCAGGATGACCAGACAATCATCAAGTTAATGTTTCCAAAAGATCAACGCGAAGCAGCCACAGATTATTCCAATGCGTTGTTAAGCCGCATCCAAAGTTATCACGAAACCGTCGGTACGATCACAATTTCTATTGCAGACGAAGCGGACATGGCCTCTGCTCCTGATGCGATAGAAACCAGTATAAAGGACCTGCTGTCTCAATACCAAATCCCATATGACTCTTTCGTATTAGCAAACATGCAGCTCACATACGAAAAGGAGGTCACCGACCAGCAGACACTGAAAAAACTAAACCAGATCATATTTTATCAGACAAACAACAAATGGTACATACTTCCATGGAGTGTGGATTACATCATAGAGTGTCGACAGAATGCAGACATACAGACCGCTACGGCCATTGGAACTGCTCTGTCCACCTGTGCATCCACAGAAGATGTCTACAACAGCCTGCTGCCATTTGCATACTCAGTGATTCCAATGTCCGAAGTAAAATATCTGCCCGAAATATTTCAACAGTCATTGACAGCATGTCTTGGATGTTCCCCGGAAGAACTCACGATTCAGCACAACGCTGACGGTGCAACCGGCTTCGCCTTTATGCTGGATGCATCCACGAATCAGTTCCATGTATATATTTCAAATGGACAGTATATGAATGCATGGGATGTACTGCCGGTCATGGATGCCGGATATGTATCCGGTGAGGTCACAACCGGCACAGACAAGATTGCTGCAACCTCATGCTGTTATGCACGATTGATCAGTGGTGAATCCCCAATGCTCGGATACTGGCAAGCAGATGGTGCAGGCATCTATATCGGATATAATACCAGTGGTGGGGCAGAAGGACTCGCAGTTTATTATACATTTGCCACACCGCCATATGAAAAATATGAGTATTACGGCATCATGTCCCCGCTTTTGGGCTGGACCATGTCCGGTGGGAACGGCTATCTGAGTCTGTCACGCTATGAAGGGGCTGAGTCCTATACGCTTACGCTAAATGAAGATGGAACCATCTTATTGCACACAGATGCAGCAAATTCTATACTGACACCATCCAGCATCACACCGGATATCCGTAATCAATTTGTCGGTGCATGGATCAGTGATGCTGCCGAGAATTCTTCCATCGGAGAAGAGCTCAATTTAACAGTATGTACCTCTTGTGGATATTTACATACAGATACATATGCCGATACCTTTCATGGCGGGCTTCCATTTGTAGAGCTATATGACGGCACACACATCCATTATATCTGGCCGGATACCGGCTTATATATAGAAGGTGCTGAATCAGGCTGGAATGGTGTTGAATATGGTTTGAATGCAGATGGCAGTCTGAGCGGTGGTGACTATCGGCACGGCGGTGGTGGCGGGTTCGTCTACCATTACATCAAGGCGGATTCAGAACAGGGTGCTGCACTCAAACAGGTACTCCCTGCACTCAATGCATATACCGCCTATCTTGGGACGAATATAATCAACTACCAATATGCACTTATTTATATCAATGAAGATGCTGTACCTGAATTATACTGTAGTGCCAAAGACATGTCTGATAGATTCATTCTTGCATACAACCAAAAGAAAGACAAGGCCATTTCCATTGCGTCAGGCGGCTTTGGGGATGTATTCAGCTATCGGGAGCGTGAAGGAATTATATTTATGTATCATGGCATGCACCAGTATGCATCCAGAGCATACTACCAATTATCAAAGAATGGTACAAAATGCAAGCTGCTCTCCAGTGCATCTGCTATTGATATCGGTACCGGAGAGTATGCAGATTTTATGATTGATGATCAACCGGTTGATGAACAGGCCTTTCGCGACTATGACAAAAAATACGGTGAATTAAAAGCTTGTGGTGACTGTACCTTATACAACAGCATCGCCGATGCTTATAACGGAGATTGATCTCCTATCATATCACAAGGGCAGAAGATTCACTACTCGAATCTTCTGCCTGCTACACACTTCTTCAGGGCATCTATCATCTTTGACTCGTCCAGTGGTTTTGTAAGATGCTCATTCATCCCGGAAATTCTGCTGTTGATGATATCTTCAGCAAATGCATTCGCCGACATCGCAATGATTGGTATCTCTGCATCCACTCGTTTCATAGCACGGATCTTTCTGGTTGCATCCCAGCCGGAAAGATACGGCATCATAATGTCCATAAAAATAACATCATAATAATGCTGTGCCGATTTTTCAAATATTTCTACTACTTCTCGACCATCCATCGCACAATCTACAATAATGCCATTTTTCTCCAGAACAAACTGGGCAATCTCCATGTTCAACTCATTATCTTCTGCCACCAGCACACGCAAACCCTTCACCGGGACTGTTGCATAATCTGCCATATCCCGCTTCGTCATTAGCTGACTCATTTGCTCCGGCTGTCCAATGGCAAATGGCAGTCTGACTGTAACGGTCGTCCCCCTTCCCTTTTGACTCTGAATCGAAATTGTACCACCAAGTCTTTCCGCAAGCTGTTTCGCAATTGAAAGTCCCAGTCCTGAACCCTCGTAATGCGATCTGCTTGACGCATTCTCCTGTGAAAACATATCAAATGCATGTGCCAGAAACTCCTCACTCATACCGATTCCATTGTCTTCGCAGCCAAATTCAAATATAGCACTTTCTTTATCTTGTGTCATCTCTGAACACCACACATGCACGCTGCCACCCGGATTGGTAAATTTCACTGCATTGTCTGAAATAATAGATAGAAGCCGTCCCAAATAAATGGGATTGCCAACCAGATAGGTATGTTTCACTTCTGCTCTGTCCCAATCCACAATATACGCAATCTTCTTATCCGCAGCCTGCATCTGACTATTCGCATTCGCTTTGCTTAGCAGTTCTGTCAGGTCAAATGTGATTTCATGATTCACAAGATCATCCGATTCCAGTTTATTCATATCCAGAATATCATTTAACAAAGCTACCAGATATTTAGACGATTCCATGATTTTATTCCGGCATTTTTGCTGCATCTCCAGATCCTCCGGATACTGATTTGCCAGATCAACCATACCAATAATCCCATTCATCGGTGTCCTGATATCATGGCTCATATTGGATAAAAACCGTGTTTTCATGGCAGCATCTTTCTGTGCCTTTTCTGCCTGAAAACGAAGATCCTGCTCACGCTTCTTTATATCACTAATACTTCTGATCGCACAAATGACATGTGTCAGCTTCCCATTCTCATCTCTCTTCTTCTCGATAAACCGGAGCGTATGCCAGTTTCCATCTTTCATTTTGTACTCTGTTATGATCGTTGCCTCATCCTTCATTCGATCCGGCAGCGTCTTAAGATCCACAAATTGCAGATACCGCTCCCGGTACTCCTTTGCAATCAAATTCACGCCTACCTTAATCACATTCTCAGACATACTGCCCGAATGTCCAAACAGCCGGTTGTCCGATACAGTATTGGTAATCTCTTCATAGTAATCTGCCTGAATATCAATTCTCGAAATATAATAATATGTCTTGGCAATGGCTGAAATGATCTCATTCCGAAGCTGAACCTCATCTATCGTTTTCTGCAGTTGTTCCTGAATTGCCTTCTCCTTGTAGAGAATGCTGTCGACATTCCGGAATCCCAAAAACACATAAAAATGATCCTGATCCACATATCCCTTCGAGGCATATGCCTCAAAAAAGCAATACCTGCCCTCTACTGAAACACTACGATAGTGATAGGTAATCTTCTCAGCCTTACTTAAGCGCTTTTTCATATTCCGGCAAGAGAACCAATCCATGAACTCATCCTTATCTTCATCCAGAATAAAATACTCCGCATATTGCTTTGCATAAACATCAAAATTCTTAAAACGATGCAGATCTTTTCCAATTAACTGTTTCGCATTCGTATTTGAAATCAGTCTTAATGTCTCAAACGCACCGGAATTTAATTCAATCCGATAGACAGACACATAATCCATAGACATCTTGTCCATCACATATTTATCATTCTTCAACCGGTTAACATCTTTGATCTGTATATCCGTCTGTTGTACTGCATGACCAATCATACACGAACAGAAACCCTGCATTCCAACCGGTGCCACTGTAACCGGATAATGTTCATCACCGGAAACTGAATCCATCTCACAAGACTTTTCTTCGTAGGCAGCCTGATAATACGCCTTCAACCATTTTTCATCTGCACTTGGAAACAGATTTAAGAATGAATTGTCCGTCAGTATATCTATCGTATATCCCTTAACATCGGCAAAAGCCTGATTACAATACCGATAGATCCAATCCACCGGCTGGTCATCATCGTCTAATATCAGCTCTACCACACTATATGCAATCGGACTGTGATCCATCACATGTATATTCCACTGATCTCTATTGAATGTCATCTTTCTCCGTACCTCCATATACAACACACAGTCTTCGATTCGGCTCATCATGTCTGCTGACCCGATATCTGCATCAAAAAACCGTCTGTCAAATCTCAATTTCAACAGACGGTTCTTTATAAGCATATATCTTATAATCAATCATTGGTGCAACCGGCTGTCATAGTCTGACTGTATCTTTTCTCAGACCTTAGACCCATTTGGCTTTGTGTCCTCACTTTTCAGTGAGTTTACTAAATAATATACATGATTATACAATTTTTTTCTTCAAGTATCAAGGTGTTATGAATACTTTTTTCTGTTTATCCTTTGTCAGGATACTTAATCAGATCGTACAACATTCCGTGTTCTCCACAGTCCCGTGTACCGGCCAGCTCCATACCTAAATGCATATACTTATCACATTTTGATTTGGCATCGGTATCTAAAATCACCGGCACCTGAAGCCGGTTTCCTTCTGCAAATGCCATCTCCATTGCCTTTCGCATATAACCCTGTCCCTGATATGCTTCCGGAACACATACCAGTCCCACAAAAATATACGGTTTCTTCTCCTTATCCATCCTGCTTTTAAGATCCGGTCCACCCCCGGACACTGCTTTTAGAAAATGCACCAGCTCCGACAGAGACATCGACTGCACAAATGCCTTGACCAGCTCCATCGCTGCTCCGATGCCAATCTTCTGCCCCGGCAGCTTATAGGCAATATAGGCTTCTCCTTTCTCACTGGTCGTATGCAACATACCGCCCTTGACCGCCATCCTGACATAGCCGTTAATATACACGGCGGCAGCCTCCTGACTCCGGTAACACGATACGAGTCCCTTTTCCTTTCCATAATCATAATAACCAAACGCATGCCCGATCTTCTGCACCTTCTGTTCTTCCAGCTTCTTTACACGCATATACACACCTCTCATCCTCATATTACAATTCTAATTTACATATTATATGTTAGTCTATTCTAACTAATATGTCAATATGAGACAATGTGTCGCTGTCACGCACCCGGTTTTACTTCCATACACCTTTGCTTCTCCGAATTTCATAGTACAGATTGTTTTCCATTGCCATGACCTCCTCTAACGGAACGCTCTTGAAAATCTTCATTTTCATTTTTACCTTGATCCAGATTGCGGAATAAATGCCTAAGGCCAAAAACGAAACACCTGTCAGGATCCATAACATCACCCTTTCCTTGGGATCGGTTGAAATGTTCAGAATCATATATACGGTTCCGGCAATACCGATGATCGGAAATGTCAGTCCACACGGCACCTTAAAATTCCTCGGTGCATGCGGAAGCCGCTTTCTGAAAACGATCACATCAATATGTGCCAGAATGTAAGAAACCATCCAGAACACAGAGCCTGCCAGAATCAGGAAGCTGATCATATCCGCAGAGTTGTCGCTGACATAGGCAAACACAAAGATGCATGCACTGACAAACACCTGTCCGAACCATGGCACATGGTGCTTATTGGTCTTTGCAAATATCTTCGGCAGCATGTTCATTTTCGCCATACCCTGACAGATCACCGCGAGCGAATTCACGGTAGAGTTCTGCGTGCTGATAACCGCCAATGCACCGACCAGCATCATCCATATCTTTCCTGCATTTCCCAGGATCGCATATCCATAAAGCAGATGTGGTGCCGCCGAATCTGCCAGTGCACCCCACTCCACATAATTATGGAATCCAAACACCATAACTGACTGCATGATAAAAATCATAAATAATCCGATCATCATACCAAGCGGTACATTTCTCTTGGCATTTCTTACTTCCTTTGAAACCGGGATCGCATACTCCGCACCAATGAACAGCCAGAACGCCACTGCCGTCATGGAAGCAATGCCCTTGAAATCAGCTTCCAGCACATATGGCTGATCCATCTTCACTCCGGTACCCATGCCGATCATACCGATAAATCCCATCACGACCAGCGAGCCAACCAATAAGAATGCCACAATATCCTGAATCTTTGCAAACATATCCATACCACGCAGATTCGCAAACAGGATCAGTACCGTCATGATCAAGGTATATACAATACTCGGAATCTTACCGCCTACCACATCCGCAAGCGAAAAAGAGAAAATCGATGCCTCTACACCACAGGATAAGGTATTACAGATAATGTAGCCACCAACCATCGAGATTAGCGTAGGAAACGGTCCCAGTGCAGCCAATGTATACTGTGCCAGCCCGCCTGTTGTATTTGGCATCAGGGCATTCAGCTCAGACAAGGATGCAATCGTTGTCATGTTCAAGAGCATGGCAATAAACATCGCCAGAATAAATGTGATCCCGATCGTGCCAGCACCCTCACCAAGCGAAACCAAACAGCTTGTGGCAATGACCAGACCAACGGATATCGAAACCACATTTGCCAATCCTAATTTCTTATCCTCCATAACAATGCCCCCTTACACTAAATTGCATCAATACCCTCTTCTCCGGTACGCACCCGGATCGCTTTATCAATACTATAAACGAATATTTTTCCATCACCGATATGACCTGTATACAAACCCTTCTTAATAATGTCAAGAATCTTATCGAGTTTACTTGTCTCCACCACAATACTGATCTCCTGCTTTGGCAGCAGCTCCATTGAAGTGTTCTGCTCCAACTCATATTCCTGTGTTCCCATCTGCACACCACAGCCCAGCACCTGCATCACGGTAACGCCTCGTACTCCAACCTTGCTTAATTCCTCGATCAGACTCGTAAGCTTCGACATACCTGTAATAATCTCAATCTTTGATAATTCACTCATCGTCAATCCCTCCTCATCATATGCTGATATGCATCTATTGTCTTGCCTGTAAACTTCTTAAATTCTTTCATCATATGGGCTTCATCATAATACCCGCATGCCACTGCGACATCATCGTATCTCGTTTCCTGCTCCAGCTTCTTTAGCAGATTCTGAAACCTTACAAACTGTGCAAACTGCTTTGGGGATATCCCATGATATGCCTTGAAGATCCTGCGCAGGTAGCATGCAGAATAATTCGTCTCCTGCTCCAGTTGTGCCATCGTTACCTGTCCCTTTGCTCTTGTGATTCTGCTCACAAGATAATCGTTGATCTTTTCCCGGTCTGACAGGGATATTCTGTTATATACAACTTCTTCATACGCCTGCTTGAAGATCTCACACCGCTCCCGCATATTCTTTGCCATTGCCAGCTTCTCACAGATATGATCCCCAAACAGATCACCATCAATCTCAAGATCATTGTCCACCAGCATATCCATGGATAAACCATCAGGAAGCACACCTTTTCCCGGCTGGAAGCGAACACCAAAACATTTGTTATTCTCTCCCAACTCCCATGGTTTGACACCAAATACCGTACCACTGATATAGGTTGTCACACGATTCTTTCCCAGATTAAACAGACAGTCAATACTGCCATCCGGCACAGCCTTCGTGCAATGCGCCTTCGTATCCCGGATCTCAAATTCGTAAAAATGTGAGATTCCCATAGAATCACAATCCACACTGGTCAGATTATCGGCCTGCATGCTCATATACGGTTGTAACGGTTTTACTGTAAGCTCTTCATTCATACATATTGCTCCTTCCCTAAGTGCCGGACGAATCTTTCCCTGCCTGCACCCAGAAAAGGTGCTACCGGCTTAATGAAGCTCCGGTGCGTCCCATAACGGAAGCTTGATACCGATTCCCATCGCCAAAGCATTCTTATATACAGTCTCGCCCCATGCTATATCCTCCACAGGCATGCCTCCAACAGAATAAATGATCCTCTGCTGATCATTTTCCCTGCCTGTGGTCTTGCCTGTGATCACATCTGCAATATCAATAATGTCTTCTCTTTTGATCTTGTCATCATGTAACAGATCCATAAATTTACAGCCGACAATCTGTACCGGATCGTAGCTCGGATATGGATATTCCTCTGCCCATGCCTCGTATAATTTATAATTGTCTACCACCAGCTTTGTGTTCGGATCGAGATAAAAGCTCTCATCAAACCGTGCAGCGGATGGCATACAGATCAACGCACCCTCCTTGATCCAGTCTGCATCAATATATGGGAACAGGCTCTCCTTATCCCCTACACAGGTTGTCGTGCTGATGATGTCACTGTCTCTTACTGCTGCTTCCATCGTATCACACACAATCACCTGACTGATCTGTGGAAATTCTGCCTTCACATATGCAACAAAGGAATCTATCGATGCCTGACCGCGTCCCTTGATCTTTACGGTATCGATGCCCGGACATACACTCATGAATGCTGCCAGGCTCGTCTTTCCCATGACACCCGGACCAATGATTGCAACCACTTTGGAATCCTTTCTCGCAAGATGCTTCGCACCCACACCCGGAATCGCACCTGTCCGGTACGCACTCAGCAGGTTCGCTGACATCAATGCTAACGGAGCTCCGGTATCCTTATCATTGAGCATCATCATCAAAATGGATCTTGGCAATCCCTTTTGCTTGTTCTCGGTATTCGAACCATACCACTTCATGCCCGCCATCTTGAAATTGCCGCCCAGATATGCCGGCATCGCCATAAATCTGCGATCCTCTCCATTCTTCGGCATCCCCTCAAATTCCGGATGATCAGGGAATGTAACCATACAGCCATGCGAGTTGTGGTTCTCACCACCCATAACATAATCACCACGATTCAGTGTAAGCATCATATCTTCCATGACCTCTACGCATTTCCCCATGTCCTTCACACCGGCCCGGATCATGTCGGGTTCACTTAAGTATAAAAAATCAATTTTCGTGTTCATATACATGCCTCCATTCTCATCATGCATGACAATGGAATCCTGTCCCACGATTTGCAAAAGCAAAAAAGGTGTCAACATTCCTCATGTTGACACCTTTGTCATGCATTATATTACCATAAATCTGCTGTTGTGTCCACCAGATATATTCCATTTCCTATCTGATAACAGTATTGTAACCGATCTGTTTCCATAAATATTGTAAAAAACGATACAACCTGGGATTGTCTACTTATTTGGCTTAAATCTGTTATATCGCAATGGACTGATATCCACAACCGTTTCCTCTCCCATCGCCATCTGTGCCAGCATCAATCCGACCGCAGGTGCCGTACCAAATCCATGTCCGGTAAATCCGCATGCCAGAATCAGCCCCGGTGCTTCCTCCACCGGACTTAAGAACGGTACCCCATCAAATGCATCATCCAGCCAGCCTGCCCAGCTTCGCACGATCTTCGCATCCTTTAATGCAGGTATATAATTCTCCACCGCTCTGCAGCTTGCCGACAATGTATAGGCATTGGTTGTCAGTCTGGACGGATCCGGTATATTGGTGGAAGGATCCACCATTTCCGTTACATTCTCCCAGCCACAGTCTGATCCGAAAACAAAGGATCCGTGTCTTGTCTGATGTCCGTAAAAATCTGCATCAGCGCAGCCAAACATGATATCGATCATATGCGGCTGCATCTCTGTCACAAAGCATTCGTCTATCAGTCTGGTCATTGGCACATCCACACCGATTGTTCTTGCGATCGCCCTGCTCTCATAACCGGCTACCAGAATGACTGTTTCGCCCTCAAACACGGTGCCGTCATACAAAACAACCTTTCTGACCTTACCCTTCACCTTCTGCAGCGCCTTCACCGGTGCATCAGTGTAGAATCTGACACCCATCTCCAATGCCCTCATGTAATATCCTAATGTCGTTGTCAGTGGATTCGCATGTCCATCTGTCGGACACCAGCTCGCTCCGATTACCTCATCCGATAAATACGGACAGATTTCCTTTGCCTCCTTCTGGTCTACCATCCGGACATCCAGTCCGACGGACTTTGCATTGTCTGCAAGCCGTTCCAGCTTCTGCAAATGCGCCGGGGTCTTTCCCATCCGGAGATTTCCCTTCTGGGTATACTCCACATCAACACCAAGCTCCTCTGACAATGTCGGCCACATATTCTGAATACCGTACATTGCATATGGCAGTTCTCTGACATCCCGACCGGACTGTCTGACACCGCCTCCATTTCGTGACGAGCCGCCATGTCCGATACTCTTGCTTGCCTCCAGCACAATGACATCCTTCACTCCACGCTTTGCCAGATAATAGGCTGCTGCACAGCCATTGACACCACCACCGATAATGATTACATCTGCTACCTTATTCATGACAAGCACCTCCATCCTCTGCCAGTATGTACATCTCGATCGGACGCATCGGTGCTCTGGAGCTGGCATATTCCACCTCTGTTGGTGCTACATGCAGTTCATTTGCCATAATAGACTTTACCAGTTTGCCACATGTCTGCCCCTGGCATAATCCCATGCCTGATCTGAGATATCGCCGCATTTCTTCTATTGTAAATATTCCTTCATGAACAGCTCTCCGGATTTCTCCTTTTGTGACCTCCTCACATCGGCACACTAAGAGGTCATCATCCACTGCTTCTACATAAGGACCGATTTCCTTTAGTTTTTCCTGAATATCTATCATACTGCCACCTCCTAAGCTTCTTTCTTATAAAATCTTGCCTTCATGACCATATCATTTGGCACCTTGATCGTGAGCAGATAGGTATGATCAAATGCAGGTGCAATCCGCACCTTTGTGACTTCTGCCTCACATACTACCTTACCATCTCTGCCACAACCATAACCATGATCTCCGACCTCTGGCACCGGGAAAAATTCATATGGCATTGTCACTTCTCCATATCCATCCTCGACATCCTCCTCCACAAGGAAGATGGACTGTCCTGAACAGGATGCCACGCACATACCACAGCCGATACATTTATGTGCCGGATCAATTGCCGGCAGAGATGTTATATTTTTTCCGATCCGGATACAGCCCATTTTACACGCGTCCTGACATGGATTACACGGAATATTCTGCGTACATTCAATCACCGGATGAATCCCCTTCTGATGCGTGACGCCCGGGAATCTCTCAATCTCTTCATCAGCCACATAGCCCTTATTTAAGAGGTTCATGGATACATCAATGCCCTCATCGGTCTTTTCTACGAGCTTTCCCCGGTTCTTCGGTGCAAACATACCCTGGCGCAGGGTATCCAGCTGTCCCTCCAGTTCCTTCAGCCTCTCATCCCGTTCTGTCTCTGTCATATATCCGAGATAACATGCAATCGCAGCCCCGGACATCCTGCCCTCGATCATAGCTGAGCTGGCCTCCTCAATTCCGGATACATCACCTGCTGCATAGATACCCGGAACAGATGTCGCACCATAAGGATCACATACCGGAACATGGCCTCCCTTCGTATCATCCATCTGTACCTCCGCCTGCTTTAGCAGTTGAGACATTGGGGAAAGTCCGACTGCCAGACATACGGTATCCACATCAAAATGCTTCTCTGTGCCGGGAATCACCTTCCAATCCGGTCCAACCTGCCCGATCACAACACCGGTCACGCAGGTATCTCCTTCAACCCTGACGATTGTATGAGATAGATAAAACGGCACGCCACATCTGGCAATCTTCGCTGCATGTACGCCATAACCACCTACCCTCGGAGCAGCATCTGCCAATGCAACGACCTCGCATCCAGCCTGCATCAACTGGTAGCTGACCACAAGTCCAACATTGCCGGAGCCTAACATCAGAATCCGGTTGCCCGGCTTGATATGATGCAGATTCATCATTGTCTGTGCTGCACCGGCGCCGATCACACCCGGCTTTGTCCAGCCTTCGAAATTGACCATGTTTTCACTGGCACCTGTCGCAACCAGCACTGCATCTCCCTTATAATGTCTGACCTCGTCTCCGATCTTAACCGTAACTTCTTTTTCCGGATATAATCCGACAACCGTAGCATTTAATATGACCTTTACACCATATTTCTCCGCTTCAGCCAACAACTCTTCGCCAATCTTATATCCCCTGACCTTCGCCTTATGCTCCTTAGAACCAAAAAACTTGTGAATCTGCTTAAACAGCTGTCCACCCGGTCTCGCATTTTCATCAAATACAATCGGCTTTAGCCCCTTCTTGGATGCCTCAATGGCTGCGGATAACCCGGCAGGACCGGCACCTATTACGATCATGTCATAGCGTTCTGTTTTCATAATCTCATCTCCTGTTCCTATTTATTTCTCCGGTGAAGCAGCTACGCCGTACTGCGTCTGCACCACCATACCTGCCTCCAGTGGCGTAATGCATGTTCGGATATTCGGCTTGCCATCTACGATCATGACGCAATCTGTACATCTGCCAATTGCACAGAAAATGCCGCGTGGCTCATGGGTCTTCGCCGTGTATCTATGGGTCATGACCCCTGCCGCCTTCAGGGCAACCGAGATCGGTTCGCCTTCATAGCCCTCCAGTATTCTGCCATCAAAGCTGAAAGTGACCTTCTTTCTCTTTGGCGTCTCCCCTAAAATCGGATGATTCTCAATTCTATCCATATACCCTTCCTCCTTTACAAAAAAGGCGTCTACAGCTTGTATTCTGTAGACGCCTTTGTCAAAATCATTTTCTGACTAGACTATAGCACGAACTTTTTATATGGTATTGTAAAAAACGATACAACCTCTATTTTTATACTGAGATTTCCTGCATTCTTTCAGAAAAATCGTACCTTTCATACATTGATGCTCGTCTATCCGGTCAGTCTGGCGGTGACGGCAGTTCTGATCCGGGAGCCTTGCTGATCTGCCATCCGTCACTCCGGAATATGCAGTAACAACCCGTAACATTTTATTTATAATGGATGATATACGGGTTGCATCTGATGAAAGGTACAAAATTCTTTGAACCCTAAGTCTCTTAATTCCTGTTTTGTTTCCTCAATAAATGCGCCCAGCTGTTCCGGCTTATGGCTGTCACTTCCAATGGTGAGTATATGCCCTCCCAGTTCCCGATACAGCTTTAATATATCGCGTGACGGTGTAAGATCCGATAAGCCGTATCGGTAGCTTGAAGTGTTTACCTCGATTCCTTTTCCATCCGCAATTACTGTATTCAAAATCGCAGCCAGTAATGGTTTTATTTTATCAAACGGATACCCCCCCGCCGGATCATACCGGGTGATCAGATCCATATGTCCTAATACACTGTAATGATGATAATTCTTTACAAGATATAATAATTCCTCATAGTACCGTTCAATATATTCTTGCTGCGTCCTATTCTTCTGGAAATCCTGATTCCAGAATTCTTGATCTTCCACTTCATGCACAGAAAGCATGATAAAATCAAACGGGAAACGCACAAACAATTTTTCATATTTCTCAATCGTATGTCGCTGCATACCAAATTCCAGACCAAATTTCAAGACAATCTGATTCGCATATCGGGTCCGTAATTGCTGAAATGCTTCGTAATAAGCCGGATAATCCACATGATCGGTAAAGCATACCTCGTCTAATCCCATTGCGATGGCATCCCGGATCACTTTCTCCATGATATAATCAGAATCATCACTGAATGCTGTATGCACATGATAATCGGCTCTCATATCTGAAAACACCCTCCTACAGTTTGCATATTTTTTTCGTGTTTGATGCTGTAAGCTGAATAACCGGACCGGAAATGAGAATGGTAACTATCGTGCATACGCCAAACTTTCCACCCAATATGACACCAATCATAACCATTACCATATCCAATATCATCCGCACCGCCTTGACCTGCCATCTGTTTTTCTCTGCCAATGAAAAAGTCAATGCCTCATAAGGACCCCGACCCAGTGAAGCAGCCGCATAAACCCCGGTACCAATCGCAAAAATCAAAATTCCCAACAGCATAATCAATGCATTTACCCACAAATGTGTACTATACACATGTACATTTGCAAATAGGTCTACACAGGCGCTATATACAATCTGGTAAAGAATCGTACCAATCTGTATCTGGGATCTGTCATAGAAAAATGCAAATACAAGCATGATCAAAGCTACGATGAACGATGCCATACCAATACTGATATGAAAGGTTTTTGATATTCCCTGCCATAATACTGCAAGCGTTGCGCCTCCAAATCCTGCATACAAAGCAAGCGTAATTCCATATGCTGCAATCATGGAACCGATCACAATGATTATTATTTTTTTCATCCATTCTGATTTTTGCATTTGATTTCACCTGACTCTAAAATATACTTTCGGCAATACATTGAATATCAGAATCAACTATAATTTTATAACAATCCGGCATGATACCTGTGAAATTCTCTCATTTAAGAACATACAGCTTAGTACCGATTTATGAATTTGAACATTGAGATCATTACAAATTGACATTACATCGTCATCTATATATAATCATAATACATCGCACATTGATGTACGATATCGCATTTTGTGTATTCAGGGAGATTATTATATGGGACAGAAGGACGAACGATTGATGTCGATTGGTGAAATTGCCAAATCGCTTGGCATCACCAGAAGAATCATATTGAATTACGAAGAAAAGAATCTGTTACAGGCTGATGTAAAAGACAGCACAACCGGCAACCGCTACTATATGGCCGACAGCGTGACAAAAATACGGACCATACGGGTATTGCAGAATCTCGGTCTTTCATTAGATGATATACATGCATATTACGATGGAACAACCGATATGCAGCCTATGATTGAACGCTTGGAAAAACTCAGGGATGAATTAAATCTTAACATTGAAAAGCTCAAACAACGCGTAAATGATGACAACTACTATGATCCTCAAATTCTTACCATCCCGGAACAGACCATTTACTACCGTACATTGCGAGCTGATACTGTAGAGCTGAGAAAAGAACATTTAAGGGATATTATCCCTGCTGCTATGCGTTCATACAGCTCCGACACAAGCAAACGCATGTATTTTATTGAATATCCGCTTGACGATCCGGACCTGATTTCCTATTGTGTTGCAGTCCAGCCACAAAGTGAAGGTGAATACATCTGTCATCTGCCAGAAGAAAAGGCGCTCTGCCTATTTTACCACGGCACATATGAATCTATCCCTGACATACGCAACCAACTAATCGAATATGCCAGGGAACATGCATTATCTCTAAAAGGAACCTGTCGACATATATACCTTGAAGGACCTCCGGCACATACTGATCCCAAAAAATTCATTACACAGGTGGCATTGCCATTGGTATAACAGTACACACCGATTATGCGAAGCTTTATGACTCCTGCCATTCCTTTAATGCTGCCGAAAGCTTCCTGTCGATATCCTTTCTGGTTGCTTCACATGCATCCGGATAGTCCTTAGCTGCCTTGAAGATAAATCGCAGTACAAATTTCAAACCTACAGGCAATGCCATACGAAGGAGCGATTCCGGCAACACAAAATGGGTTCCATGCTCATACACAAGAGGAACATATTCACAGGTGTGAGGTCGTTCCTGTAAACGCTGATCCATACGACGGACATATTTGCCTGCCTCCCAGAAAGAATCATCATCGGCCCCTACCAGAAACAGTTTTCCCTTTATGTTCTCAACCTTGATCATTTCCTCTTCTGTATGTTCTCTTGCCTTTTCTGAATCAATAAACAGGCAGGTACTGCGTTCAATATCTCCGGAGCCTTTCGTCTCCTCCTCCACCTTCTGCCAGTATACCGGATGCTCATACACAAACGGCATATAGGCAAGCGGCTCTCCCTTCCATGAAAGCGTAGAGGCACCCGGCACCGGCCATTCTTTACAGCCATCCTTGTTGCCCTGTTCAAATCCCTGCCATACGAAGTCACTTGCCGTCAATCCAAATGTCAGCGTGATATCCGGGAAATAGGATGCCGCAACGATCGAATCCGTACCGGCTGTACTCATTCCCATAATACCTATCTTTCGGTTTCCATTATTTTTCAACCACTGAATGGCAGTTTCGATTCTTTCCAACGGATAATTGACATGGCTGTAATTCTTCTTTCCGGGAGACATACATAGGGCATTGACGCCATTTTTCTGTAACCATTTTGCACCACACTTTGCCATAAAATCATTAGGATCATCTCCAAACAATCCTATGACAACGCAGTCAGATCCTTTGGGATTCTCATAATAAGTTCCATAGAATCCGTCTTTTTCAGTATCAAAAAATAGCTTTTTCATCGCATTTCCTCCAGTCTCTTTTTCAAAAACAATCCGACTATATGTTAGTCTAAACTAACTCTATTGTCAACTTCCATTTTTGAAACATCTACTGTCTTATATCTATCTACAACTCAGCAGATGCTATGCGATTCTGTATATATTGGGATATCGTACCACGAAAGAATCTAAATGTAACTATCGGATTCGCAGCCTTACTCTGCTGCGATATGTACCAGCCGGTCAGCCACATCTTCTACCTGCAAAAATGCCTTTTCTGCCTTATCGCTTACAACCTTCTGACTTCTGCCCTGTTCCACAACATGTCTGGTCTTCTCCCGGAGGCTTGCAACAAGTCCATGCATCCGTTCCGAGGTTTCTCCAAGCTTGTGGGCAAAACTTTCCGTATTCTCACAGGCACTTAACACCTGCATTGCCATCTCCTTAGAATCCGTCTGCATGGCACCGATCTGTTCCGCCTCCTGCTTGGCACCTGTGATCTGCAACAGTCCCTGCTTCATGGAGGTAACATTCTTGCTGTTTGCAGCCTGCACATTTTCCAGAAGCACTCCTATGTTCTCAATAATCCCCTTGATGGACTCACTTGCCATCTTGGAATTCTCTGCCAGAACCTTAACTTCCTCTGCCACAACAGCAAACCCTTTTCCATGTTCTCCCGCTCTGGCAGCCTCAATACTCGCGTTCAGTGCCAACAGATTCGTCTGGGAGGTAATCGTACCTATGGTCTGTGCAAATTCGGCAACCTCATCCATCGCCTTTTGCAGATGGTCAATGGAATCCTCTGTATGCAATGCCGTTTCCTGCATTCTTTCCATGCTAACCTCCGTCTCTGTCATATAATTGATATATGCCCCCAGCTTGTCATATGTATCCCCTGCAATCACAACCATCCGGCTGCTCTGCTCCCGGATATTCGCTACATTGGCAAGTGCCGTTTTCGTCTCCTGATTCAGCTCCACGGCTAACTGCTCATTGCCATCACAATCCAGCAGTGTCTGTTCTGCCGCATCCGTAATCTGCTTATTGGTACTGCGAAATTCCGCAATATTCTGCTTGAAGCTCTCAGTTTCTTCCCGCAGCTCCGCAGACGCCTGATTACACTCCTCCACTAAAACCGCAACTTTTTGTGTATCGTTCAGATTCTCCAGCACCTTTCTGGCGCCCTCTGCAATCTTGGCACACACCAGTGTCATCACAATATTTTCAATTAAAAATCCAACGCTCCGGCTTACAAACCATGTGAAATTACTTTCAAATTCCACCTGTTGTACCCCCTGTGAGCGCAAAAACAAAGAAAGCACTAAAAATATATAACTGATCACCGAAGTCTGCAGTGTCAGTTTTCTGTCATAATAAAAAATACTGAACACCATCGGCAGGGCATAGGTCATATAGATGCCCACCGCCGCATTGCTCGCCATAATCGTAAGCAAACCACATAATGCGATCAATACAATGTACTTCAATATGGCGGCCGAAAGACCTGCCCGATATGCGATGGTCGGTCCCATCGTGACAACCAGACCAACGCCTGTCATGATCATCAGATCTGAAATCTTAGACTGAAACAGACCTATAGCAGAAAAAAGCATAATTGCCGGAAATGCCAGGATCAGCCACCGCAAAATCCTGATCATATTTAAGGTTACCTTCACTTCATTTTGATTAAAAAACTGATCATCTCTACTGTTCATTGTTTTCCCCTCCTAATCATGCTGTTCTAAAATCCACCATAGTGTCCTAATGTTTCTGCTGCAAGCTGTGCCCCCCGATCCATAGCCACCTCCTAAAGCAAAGCCTTTATTCCGGCTACCTACGGAAAGTAAAATCGGCATTTTTCTGACTTCTATCATCTTACCGGATACCCCGCAGCTTTTATAGTCATATTTTCTATCTGAATGTGTCAATTTTATATGTGTGGGATTCCCAGTGTTTCAGTGATTTGTAATATGGTTCCCATGATATCCTCATAACGAGTCTCAGCTGCATATGAATGATTCTCACAATAATTATCCCATAGAGCCTTTAACCCTGCATCTTCTTGCATATCTTTTAGTATTTCCTTCCCCTCTGACATGATCTGCAACGAATCTCTTTTAATTGTTCTGGCGTTCTCTTTTTCATCCCAACACTTCCATATATGTTCTAATCTTCTGTTCCAAATGAAAGGCTCTGGAATATTGGATAATCTTTCTCGGATTGCATAACCCACCAAAATACTCCTTCATAGCCTGTGTAAACACTTGCGTATCAATACTCTTTTTATCTCTGATCAAATCACAAATGCACCGTTCAAGATCATATGCTTTAACATTGTATCCCTGAGGGCTTGTTAATGTCACAATTCCTAAATCCCATAGTTCCTTTTTGCAATAATGAAACCTTGTATTCTCATAGTGCTTCTTTATCCGTGAAACATTATCTCCCTGTGGCACAGTTAAATCCAAATTATGCGGTACCCTATCTGATATACCATGTAAAAATAAGGCTGTCCCATGTGAAAATATCAATTTGTCAGAACGACTTTGAATCACTCTAAATTCATCAGGCTGCTCATCCGCTAACATATAATTTCCATGAGATTCCTTTATGACGATCCCCTTTTCAATACTATCGTAAAGAAGCATTCGATCTATACCTGCCTTCTGAATATCCCCTGCAGACACAATTCCACCACTCTTCTCAATTAACATCCGTAATCCATCAATGTAATAATCCATAATCTCCCTCCTTTCATAATGTTCTTTTATTCTATCATACAAAAGAACGGTTGTAAATATCGTTCTTTAATTCCATTATATTAAAGAACAGTATTTTAAACAAATCTATTTTTGAGAACTTGCTTGCTGAATGGCAAAGATGTCAGGAGTACTAAAAATGCTCACCCTGCCCAGTATCGAAAGCAGACAGACATTCCAACAATGTTATACACCGGCAATCAGGAGTAAAACGGAAAACAACATAAATCCCACGCCAAGTGCACCGATGATCTTAACGCCACATTTCTTCAGTGTCATGAAAACAATCAGTGAGACAATCGGATTCAAAAGCAGGCAAAGCTTCGGCACCGCAAGCGCACCTGTCACGATCGCAATCGCCACGATCACCGTGCTGCCTAGCCAGAGCGACAAGAACCCGACGATCGCCGGTATGTTCACCAGCGGATCCATCGATTGCATCACCGCAGCACTCTCCTGATCTGACATTTTGCCGCTGAGCTTTTGGTACAAAAGCGGCTTCATGCAATAAATGCCATGACATAAAAGGCCTGTATAACATCCGATAAATGTATTGATCCGCAGTGCAAGTGCCAGCGATGCATTTCCCTTTGCAATCAGGTCTGCCAGAAGCCACATCGTAATATAGGTGCCCGGCTGACCCAGACACGAGAGCCAGAATGCGACTGTAAACCGCTTTGCAGGGACCTGTGCCCACCATGGCTGGACGCCATTTGCCGAAAGCTTCTCATCCGGATCTGGCTTTCCGGGTTTTACAAGTGGTACATCCGCCAGAGCGCATAGCAAGCCGCTCAGGATTCCAAAGATTCCAAAAACAATATAGTGATTCATTGCATTCTCCTTCAAACTAAAATTTACCGATCAACACCAAAACAGCAAAGATAATGATGCAAAATGGAATCATAAACCGCTTTCCCTTTTTCATTGTGGCATCCTTATCCGCAATTTCCCTTCTTTGTGCCTCCTCTATGTATTCCACCGGATAAAAGCACAGTCAATTTCTGTTATTCATTATTTTGTCTTATTTTCATTTTCTGCCAATTAACAAAGGCATAAGTATCATTGACGAAAAATGCTGCAAAGCATACCGTCACCGCAATATATCTCTGATCATGCAGGCTCGCAAGTGTCCATAAAATAATAAGCACCGTCTCTGTTTTGTGCAGTACATTTACCTGAACCTCTGATCGATTTCCTTTGTACGGATGCAGCAGCCATGAAATCAAGGCAAACGCAGCCATCGGCATCGTCATCCCCAGATATGTGATCATTTCGCCATAATAAGAGAAAGAATATGAAATGATACCATACAGCAGACTGAAGACAATCATCAGAAGCTGTCCCACGGGGTTGCCCTTCGCATTCAGAAGGATTGATGTCACGCCGATCATCGATGCGATCAGTGATAAAAATCCATTTCCACCAAACATATAAAATGCAATCAGGATCAGTGCCACAGAAAATATCCACAGCAGAATCTCCCCGGTTGAAAAATAATGCAATACTTTTTTGATCATAAAAACCTCCTTCAAAAAAGCACCGACCTACCCGGTGGCAGTATCTATAGTAAAATAAAGCTACCATACTGAATCAAAAATGTGCTACCAATCTGTAACACCTATCTCTCCATCATCACAATATACTCAGTCGTGCCCTGCTCCAGCTTTCTTCTATCCGTAAGATGGAATCCTTGCTTTTCATAAAACCGTATTGTGTCATAGTTCTTTTCGACAGTCCACAGAAATGTGATTGGGTAATGCTCATTCGCATACGCAATCAACGCAGCACCGACACCCTGCCCCCTGAAAAATGCATCAACATATAGCTCCACAATCTCATTCCGATCCACATGGATCATGCCCTTGACAATGCCATCATCATATACATATATTTTATCTAGAACAGCAGGTGCTCTGTATGTCTCCGCCACAGAAAGAACCTGTAAATTTTGGAAGGCATACACATCATCCTGAAAGATCGGACGATAATATATTCTCTTATCAAAAACAAGTATCTCTGCAATTCTGGATATATCTTTTTCTTCCGCTTTCCTGATCATTTATCTCCCTCCTAATTATATATGCGATTTCTCATTTCACAAACGGTATACCCGTTTCAAAACATGTCTGGGAAACATTTCCCAGACACCCTTCATATTTTTATGATTCCTTTTCGCGATACTGATATTTTTTTAGTTTTCTGCCATTTACTATGCACATCAAACTTCCACATACACCCAGTATGAACATCATCAGCGCTGCACCGGATCCCTTTCCGGTTCCGAAAAGGGTTGTTAAAAATGTCAGATCTCCATATTGTGCCATAAACGGTTCGCATACATGATCTACCAGAAAGCCACCCAGAAACAATCCGATCGGGATCGTAAAAAACTGAAATGTATTTCGGCACGCATACACACGCCCCTGCAATTCCACCGGAATAGAGCTTCTGAGAATGACTTCCAGATTCGCACTCATAACAGGTACCAGAAACCATCCGATCACTTGTCCTATGCACCAAAGAATGGGTTCTCTGGAAAATGCCAGTAAGAAATTCTCCGTTCCCAGAGAAAAAAGCATAGTCAGATATACCACCTTCACCCTGTCCTTCGGTTTCGGTAAAACAGATACCATCAGGCTGCCGATCATCATGGCTATGCCGGAACAGGAGGTCACAATCCCCAGAACCGTCTGTCCCCCCTTTGGATTCGGAAGCACATAACCCGGCAGGGTTGCATCAAATGCAGAGGCAATCAGATTTACCCCTGCCATAAACAATAACAGCGTCATGATCATAGGATTGTCTTTCAGAAATCCAATGCCTTCTGCGGCAAGCTGCATGACATTCTCTTTCTTTTCACACTTGTGATTTGGAATTGTGATCAAAAACTGCAATGCCATAAATGCAATCAGAAAGCTTCCCACATCCACCGCGATCACGCCATTCAACCCTGCAAGCGAATACAATGCCGTGGCAAGCAGGGGATTTAATATGGATATCAGCGACCTGGAAAATGAGCACAACCCGCTTGTCTTTTGATAATATTTTTCAGGAATGATCAGCGTCATCGCAACCTCCGACGCCGGTTGCTGTACCGTGTTCATCAATCCTGAAATCGCATTTAGCACATACAGGTGCCATACCTTTAACCAATTATGATTGAACAGGACAAAAACGGCTACTGTACAGAGCACTGCAAACACATCGCATCCAAGCATGATTTTCTTTTTATCAAATCGATCTGTCAATGCTCCGGCAAATATACTCATGACCACATAAGGTGCATAAGAGCATATGGCAAGTGCTGCCGTACTCAAGGCTGAACCGGTCTTTTCATACAACCATAGTGTCAGTGCAAATGCCGTCATACTGCTGCCAAGCTGGGACACACTCTGTGTGCTCCACAAAATCAGAAAATCCTTTAACCGGTATAATTCATTTTTCTTTTTCGTATTCATTTCTTTGCTCCTTTTTCTATATCATTTTCAAAACAGAAGCAAAGTCTGAGGATATCAGCGTAATGCTGTTCCTCCATGCAGTCTCCTCAGACTCTGCATGGAGCTGTTACAATGCAAAGTTTCATTTTCTTTTTTCCTCTTTTGTCGTATCCTTAATCAAAATGCTCTTAATTTCCATCGTTTTACATCTTCAATTTAAAACTTCACGATTTCCGGTTCATGCATATACTCCACATGTAATTGCATCATATCTTTCACATCTTTCCAAGGTTATCCTACACGATTCTTTATAGTCCTCACATGGCAGATTATAGGCTTTTGTTATCTTTGCTTCTCCCGTCTCACATCCATGAAGTGTCCTGCACTCTGCCAAAAGCGCCGGTCCTGCGGCTCTGTGAATCGCACCATCTACACCGCCACCGCCAAGAAGTGAGTTGTTTGCTGCATTTACAATTGCCTGCACATCTGTTACTTTTGTTATGTCACCTTTTATCGTCTTAATCAAATACATTGTTTAATATTCCTTTTTTATCTCGCCATCTATTCCATACATTTTCTTGAACGCATCAAGGTCTGCCTGATTTTTAATCAGCACAACCTCTTCTATCTTACCTGTATGAATATCCTTAAAGCCTGCAACCTGCTCGCCATTGCATATGCTCGCCTTGATTACCGGTTTCTTATTTTCTTTATCATATGTCTTTGTAATTGTCTTTTTCTGAAATAGTCCCACTCTGAGCACCTTCTTTCGACTTTGCCATCAGTACAAGTTTTTCAAAGGACTGTGCAAAGCGTACATCATCATCTTCTGTACGCTTTCTCGGGCCTCCGTTGCCACTCCGGTCGGTGCAGAACCGATGTCCACTGGACATCGTGCACCCTTTCATATGATTCTTATGTGAGCTGCGTCTTGCCTTCTTGTTAAGATGCCGCTCCATAAGCATCTGATCTATGTTCTCATTGGTGTACCACTTGCCGGATTGGTGAATAGCATATGCACCCTTCCCAAGTGCCATAGCAGCAACACCATAATCCTGCGATACTACTACATCCCCTTTATGACAAATGCTGATCAACTTATAATCTACTGCATCTGCTCCTGCACCTACTACAATCACCTCGCTGTAATCAGAATATAATATATGATTCGTATCACACAGCAATGTGGTGGAAATATTGTATTTCTCTGCTATTTTCTCGACAATGTCCACTACCGGACACGCATCTGCATCTACAAATATCTGCATATTTCTCCTCAAATCGACTGTATATCAGCTATGATACACTGGTGTTCGTACTTCTATAAGATTTCCTGATGGATCATAGAATCTTACAAGCTTCTGTCCACCTTCAAGTTCCATTAGTTCCGTAACATAACTTACAACATACCTGCCAGACTCCAGTTTTTCAATAATACCTTCTATATCATTGTCTTCAAAATATAGTTCTGTCATATTGTTATGTGGAGTTGTATGTATTTTTGTACTATCATACCATACATCTACATCCTGTAATACAAGCCCCTCAGACATGATCACATTGCCATCCATCCTTGTAATCACACGCAGTCCAAACAGTTCTTCATAAAAATCAATTGATTCGTCAATGTTATCAACAATAATCAATACATTTTTCAAACTCATATTATATGTCCCTGCCTCTCCATTTCTCGTTGAATCCATGTCATAATTACATCTACAAGATAATCCGGCTGCATTTTATGCCACTTTCGGATGCACGCCCTGCAGCATGTTGCCGTTTTGTGCTGGGCAATAAATACAGGAATAGAACACCTCTGTATTTCCATCATCTGCTGAGTACATATTCTGTAAAGATGGATTCGCCATTTTTAAATGCACAGATTTCCACCTTCGGGTTTGCGTGAATCTGTTTTGGAACATCCTTCACCTTTTTCCCATACCTTGGAATGAAAGCTTTCTTAACAGCTCGCTTGGCTTTTCCGGTTGTTCTTGCCTTTATTGATTTCTAAATAGAACTGTGTGCTTAATAAATTTGAAAATACATTATCATAATGCTCATTTTCATAGCATGTAACACCTTCTGGAATACAATCCAAATCATCATTAAAATGTGGCCCTCGAAAAGAGCAAATATTCATCTTTCATTGTTCCTGACCATTCGGAAAAAAGACGAGATACAGTATCTTTGTCTTTGATAGCTACCGCTTGACCAACTGGTGCAACACGAAATTTATCAGAAAGAATGCAACCCAACCTATTAATTAAAGTATCAAGTTCTTTCCTATGTTCCTCACAAAATATCTTGTAGTCATACGCCATTATCATTTCGCGCATTTTTTCATACTCTTCATTGGTTTCCATATCGCATGCTATACATTTCATTATTTTCTTTTTTACATTCTTATTCGCATCACAGCAAATACTTCTTCATCGTATTCTTTACATAGTCAATCACATTTTTCCACTCTAGATCCCCTACATAAAAATTGCTTTTCTGAAACTGCCCCCAAAGCTCTGCCATATGCAAATCGTCAGCTATCAAATGCAATGTAACTTCAATATCATCCTTGCTAAAAATAGTTTTCCGCTTTTCACAGGTGGCAGAAAATGCATCGTATAAAACCTGCTTCTCTATCTGCTCCCCATAGAAATTCATAATACTATAGACATCATAGAAATCTCTCAATCTTGTATTAGCAATACCTCTATTTATGATTGTCTGCATCTTCTCTGCTAGCAGAGTTTCCTTGTTATATGTAAGAACAGAAATTGTTCTATCCTCAAACATTAATTTATAGTCGTACTCTACAGCTTTCGGTGTGATCACATCATCTGTAGAGATATCGATTTTAATTGGTTGACGCATCCTGTCCAATGTAGCCTCCAGCATTACACGAATACTTGGGTAATCAAACTCTTCCATAATAGTTCTTGTACTTTTAATTTGAAAGCTTTATTACTGTTCCCATCCGAAATATTTCTCACCTTATCTTTTAATTGTCTTGATGAACTAATCACACTAACACCTCCACATACTTCATCACTTCATCTCGAATTCCCATCATATCCGCATATACAATCAATTGCGATAGCTTTTTGTCCTTCGATGACATATATTCCTTGATAGCCGTTTGAAATACTTGTACTTCATACTTATTACGATTCATTATCAAATCGCAAATGCAACGCTCCTTATCGTAAACCTTAACTAAATTTCCACTGCTGGATGCAATCTCACAAATTCCTATTTTGTATAAATCCGGTGCCGCATATTTCACCGAAACATCAAAATCATTATCCTTAAGATGGCTCGCATTATATCCCTGTGGCACAGTAACACACACAGATGAATACTCCCTATCTGTCAAACCGTGCAAATATAGTGCTGTTTCTCCGGAATAAATAATCGCACCATTTCTTTGTTGCAAAATGAACAACTCATCCGGCCACACATCATCCATTATATATAAACCTCTTGAGACCTTCTCCATGCCGTGTTCCTTAATATATTGTGCAACATAGGTCTTAGAAATATCTTCATTACACACCAAAGAGGTAATAAGATAACCGTTATATTTTTCAATAAAATTTTCAATTTTTTCCTTTTTAGTCATTCTATTCACCTCTTCACTTTACCTATACGCTTTAATTATATGATTTAAAAGCGAGAAAGTAAACTCTTTTTTTTGACCTATGCATCTTTATTTAACCTCGCCAGCACCTTCACCTGCTCAATCGCCACTTTTCTCACATTCTCATTCTTCATCTCCTGCAGCACTATAGCAAGCTGCATCACATCAGCATCTAATCCCATCTCATCTCCATCCATCAAATATCCTGCTGTAGTATTCAGTACCTTTGCATTATCTCTGAGAATGCTTACCTTGATATCAATTTTCCTGTCTCATACGCAGATATCGTTGACTTCTTTGTGATAAGCGTCTCTGCCACTGTTCGGTTTCTTACATTTTTCTTTAGTTGCATGTTTTACCGGAAGTTAACATAAAAGTAAATATTGCTGATTCAATCGGTTAAATTATCGGTTGTAATCGGTTGAATTTGACCATATTAAACCAATCACAATCCCCATTTTATAGTAATTTGGAGTATTGATTGGTTTAATAATCGGTTTAAGCAAAGTGAATGAATATTCTTGTGCGGCAGAGCCGCCCGTCCGGTGTGGCGTGAGCCACCTGTCCAGACGGAATGAGCCACTTTAATGAGAGTATTACTCTCGTAGTGATTTATCTAAGCCATACACCTCACGCATGGACTTGTCGTGCTCAGCATCAATGCTTGTGATGTTGATCTGATAGCTGTCATGCGCAATACGGTCAATTATAGCATCAGCAAGAGGACTTGCTTCTCCTCCAAGCTGATCATACCATTCTTCGAATACATACTGAGAACAGAAGATTGTTGATGATTTCTTGCGCCTCCGATGAAGAAGTTCGAAGATATCTTTCTGTTCTGTATCAGTCGGTTTAAGAAGCATCCATTCATCCAGAATGAGAAGCACTGGGTTGGCATACTTAGCCATTACCTTACGATTAGTACCCTCCGAACGGGCAATGTCCAGATCCATGAGTAAGTCCGGCATACGGACATACCTAGTGTTGTAATACTGCTTGCAGGCTTCCATACCGAAGGCACATGCCATGTATGTTTTACTACAGCCTGTTGCACCGGTAATAAAAAGATTCCGGTGTTCAGATATATATTCGCAGGTGGCAAGTCTGTTTAGCATATCCTTGTTTAGCTTGCGTCCAGAAGTATAGTTGATATCCATGATACTTGCTTCCGGCTGGTCGAATCCTGCATTGCGGATAAGACATTTCTGGCGGTTATTCTTGCGATTGCTGTATTCGATGTCTACCAGCATTCCGAAGCGGTCTTCAAAAGGAACTTCCTTGAATTTAGGATCGTCAAGCTGGTTACGGAATGCATCTGCCATTGTGTTTTGTAAATCCGCTGACCATTACTCCTTCAACCTTCTTTCCTGCAATTCATCTACTGCTTCTTCAATTCTCTCATCGTTTGTATCTGCAAAAGACAAAACAATGGAAATATCATCAGCACT
>CAKQYS010000010.1 GCA_934293375.1 uncultured Lachnospiraceae bacterium
TTTTATTCCCAATGTCCGAAGGCTCAATAACATTAGTTGAATTTTCTCAATCCGATAAGCCAAATTAGCCTATGATTTACTTGGAATCATCTGAAAATACTTCAACGCCTCTTCAATCGCTATTTCTTTTTCTTTTGGGCATTCCGGTTTAGCGCCTCTCAGCCGCCGTTAAATCCATCTCATCCATATCTAGTTTCACATTCACATGATGCTTCGCTTCATGGAGTTTGGACAATAAGCATACTGTCTCCACGGTACTTTCATTGTCCCAATCCATTTCATATATCTCTTTCCCATTAAAAAATACTGGGAATCGGAACTTAAGACTACGAAGTATCCTTCCGTCTGCCTGTTCTTCCTCGTAAATATTTACATCCGCAAGGAAGCTCTTCATAAATGTCTTCTTCTCCATATCCGTAAATCTGTCATAGAGCTTATCAAAGAATAATAAGAACTGATACACATTATCACCGGATATCTTTTCCTGCTTAATATTATACAGTCTTGTCTCTACAGCTTCAATGGAAGTTTCAATTTCCTCTATCTCATCATAAAGCTTATCCAGACGCACCTGCATATCCTCATACTTCTTGTCGTAATGCTTATCCGATACAGACAAGTTATCCATCTGATTTGCCAACTTGTTCTTGGCACCATTTACCTGCTTTAACCGTTCCTGCAAGCCTGTGTGCTCTCTGTCCAACTCCTGCGTATCAATGCTTTGTCCGATATGCTTCTGAATCTCCGTTTTAAACTTTGAATTGTTTACCAGTTTACGAATTACTTCTTCTACAGCTGCGTTGATTTTATCCTCATTCCACTGCTTACGGCAAGTACATTTGTGACCATTTACAAAAGTTCTGTGCTTGCAGGCATAGTAAAAATAATCTTTGTAATGTCCGCCATCCGGATGCCTTTTACGATTTACATTGCCATACATACCGCTTCCGCAGATAGGACATTTGATAATACCAGATAAAATATGTTCGTGATCTAAACTGTGAGTTTTGATGTTGGCAACCCCGGTTTCCTGTCTCTTTTTATTCACCTGATGCCACAATTCTTCCGACATAATCGCCTCATGGATACCGTCGTTAAGCATATACTTATCCTGCTTCACAATATGATTTTCATTTCTTGTGCCCGGAATCTTCTCATTTTTTCTTCTGCCAAAAGCAAGCTTTCCGCAGTACACAGGATTATCCAAAACACCTTTTACAAAGGATGTGGAAAATCCTTCTATGGTATTATTCTGGCGAAGTTTTTTCTTGTATCCGCTATTGTTTAAAAACATAGCAATCGCGGCGATTCCCATAGTGGTATTAGCAAACTTATCGTAGATAATCCGAATAACCTCTGCTTCGTCTTCAGCTATATGCAACTCACCATTGATAAGCTGATATCCGTAAGGAGCAAAACCACCGTTCCACTTACCTTCTCTGGCTTTCTGTCTGCGCCCTTCCATGGTTTGAACTAATATATTCTCTCGCTCAATTTCAGCCACTGCAGATAAAACAGAAATCATAAGCTTACCTGCATCCTTAGAACTGTCGATACCATCTTCCACACAGATAAGATTAACACCGAAGTCCTGCATTCTCTGAAGAGAAGATAATACATCTGCTGCGTTTCGCCCGAAACAAGATAATTTGAAGACAAGGACGAAATCAATGTTATCTTTACCCGATTAGATATCCTGAAGCATCTGTTGAAACTGCGGGCGACCTTCCACGCTTTTACCAGATTTACCTTCGTCGGAATATTCCACGGCGATAATCATGTCCTGGTAATCAGCGTATTTATGCAATTTATCTTTTTGCGCATCTAAGCTGTAACCATCTACCTGCATGGAGGTGGATACACGGGTGTAGATGTAGCATTTTAGTTGATTTTTCATGAACACTTCTCCCTTCCTTCGCAAAAACTTATACTTAATCTACGCATTAAATCTAGGTATTTTTTCTTGTATATCCTTAATCGATTTTCTTATCTTATCTATGGAATCTTCCACAATAGTATAATTTATGTCGTTTATTGAATGTTCGAGATTGCCTATTCTCTTGATATGCCGCAGTTTTTCTATAATATTTTCCTTAATAGGTAGTAGCTTTGCTTCATCAGTTATCACAACAATATTAAGCATATCGTATAAATACAAAATCCTTTGCACATCTAAAGGATGATCTCTCTTTTGAATTCTATCTGGGTCATAATAATTCTGCATTAATTTGTCATTATAAAATTCTTGAAAATTCTGCCTTTGCATGTTTTCAAACAGAAAATATACTGCTAAAAATAGCTTCTCAACTTCTTCAGTAATATTCTCAATAGGATGAATAAATTGAATATATTTCATAAGATAATCTATTGAAAACATATCCGCTTCACATTCTTCTGCAATCAGTTCATTCGGTTCTGTTAATCGTACATCTAAGTGTCCACAAAAAATATGTGCATACTCATGTGCTGCTATAAAATAAAATCCATATTCAATAATATCATCCAAATATTGCTCTTTCTGTTCCTCGTTCGAAAAGAAATTCCAATCATAATGTCTAAGATATTCCTTTTGTTCTTCTATAATACCTTTATATACTAATATACAATATTCATCGTCAATCTTTGTAGATATAGCATTTATAGACGATTCATTTATTAATTGCAATTCCATCCCCGGTGGAATGATTTTTTTCTCATCTCTTATTACCACCCTTTCACATGTTATCATTTCTTGAAAATGATTTACAAAATCACACCCCTGCTCTGTTATATAAATAGAACCTTTTCTTTCTTTTTGTAGATATTGCATCATCCTTTCGATAGATACCATTTAGCACTCCTTTCTTTGAGTAAGTATCAGCTCTACATCAAATGTCCCAACAAAATTATACACCTGTTCCGACTATATTTTAACAAAAAACTGCCAGATTTTAACCCGGCAAAAAAATTATTTATTATTTTTTAATCATTTATATGCGAAAGTTTTTCCACATCGATAAAAAAGGTTCCTAGTACCATAAAATATGCAGCGTATGTCTTTGTCCTTATATTTTGTATGTCACTCCATTCGTACAAATTATCTTTATGCATATATCCATTTCTTGTTTTCTCAACATACTGTTCCAAATATTCAATTACTTTATCCGTCATTTTTGTTTTTCGCAGAACTGATTTTTTATTTCCTTTTAGGGCTTTCAAAATATTTTTTGCCATTGTAAGAACAAGTTTCTGATTTGCATAGTTCAGCGGTAACCTATTTTGTCCTGTTTTTTCTTTTCCCTCTTTATTGGTAAAGAACATAAACTCATTATTATCATCTTCGCTTAGTACAAGTAAGATGGAACATAATAATTGTTCTAATGATTTCAAGTATCCAGCAACAATGGCTGTTTGTTCAATTCCCTCATCTGTCTTTTCCTGTAAATCATAATACCATTCAGAACTAATAAGACTTCTTGAAAAATCAGCATTACTGATTAAAACTTCATAATTACTCTCAAACCATTTTTTCATATCCGAAATTTCTTCCTCTTCAAAAATAGTCTGAAGCTCATTTTCATAAAAGTAGCTCAATAATTCTTTTCGTATCTTTTCCCTATGTTTTTCCACAGCCTTTTTTGTCGGAATTGCCGATACAGTAATGCCTAACTTCTGCTCTGCATCATAATTATATCGCCCGACACATTCTTTGAAATCCTCATAATCATCTCTACCAAGCCTTTCAAATAATTGTTTTATTGTGATCTGCTCTATACAATCCTTGTATTTATAATTTCGATATTTATAACTATTAGGTTTGTAAAATTGTGATTGTCCATCCATTGAGTCTTGCAAAACAACAACCATCAATTCTTCTACGGTTTGCATCATTTCATCAGAGACATTCGGCATAAAATTTGGCGAAAAAGAAATCAAAACTCCTATTGATTTACCATCCATTTCTAAAATAAAATCTACATCTTCGCTTTCTGGAGTTTCTTTTATCGGCAGTTCCATCTGTTTACATATATCAACACAAAGCTGACAGCAACCATTAAGCACTTGATAATTGCTAAAATGTGCAACTGTTTCTATCAAAGGAAACTGTTTATTAGATACACAAAATAATGGCTCCATTATAGAACCTTCATAGGCCATCGAAAAATCATCTACTGTTTTTTCTAACATTCTTGTCATGTCTGCCATCGCGGATTCATATAACGTCTTCATACGACACCTCCTACATATGAAAAAAGGCATACAGTATAAACCGCATGCCCTGGCAGTTCGCAGAAATTATTCTGCCTTGTTAGGCTCTAACAGGTCTGCCACTTTGCGAGTAGCAGGAACTACTATAGCGACGATAGTAGCTGCTCTTTCAAGCCAGTCAAGAACGACATTGAGTTTTTCTCTCATAGCGCTACCTCCTTTCCTGAGCAGTGCCCAAAGAATACATTCAGTAGTACCATGTCGCTAACATGCCACCCATATTATATTTCAAAATTACAAAAATATCAATTCTATCACTGGTTCTATAACATCGTTTTCTTGCAAAACATACTTTGACATATATCTGATCCAGCTGTATTCAAACAGAAGAATAGGATGCCATCACTCTTACTGCCAACCCGCTAATGAGCAATTTGGATTCGGGCATTACCCTTGCCTCTCTACGGACATTACACACAAGAATGACTATATCTGTATATCCGGAGCTAATAGCAACTTATCTATTACCGGATGAATCATACTTGTTTCTAATATTACATTTATGGCACATAGTTTTTTTCCTGCATCCTTACTAGATGCACCACAATGATATGCCTGTTCTGTAGTCAGACCATAATCCAGAACTATCAATCTGTCATGGCAGTCTGCATTAGGTTTAATCCTAAGTGGTGGATATTCTTGTATAAAATCGTTTACTACCGCCGTTGTCAAAAAACCTCTTTTTCCATGTCCATTCTCTGTAAATAAAACCACTTCCACACCAGCTTGCTTCTGCGATAATAGCTGTAAAGTCTTTGTATTCACATAATCATCCACTACATAAATACTCTTTTTTGCCTGCTGATATATATCTATGTATGCTGCATCAGCCTCAAACTTCTGTCCTTTATAAATAACAAAATTTTTGAAATCCTTATCTGAAACAAAATTTTCATTAAGTGTGTCTATGCTCTTTTGAATAACTTGAATATCTTGTTCTGTATTCTTCTGTCTATCAGCCATATTTGACATTTGCACAGAAATATCTGATACTCTTGCACTTACAAGATGCATCTCCGCCTGTGTAACAAACTGCTGATTTTGCTTTATATAATGACGCATCTCACGAAATGCACGCATAATAAAAATGCTTTGTTGTTCTGCAAGTTCTCCTCTTAAAACGGTAGCAAGCATATAAATACCTTGCTCCGTGAATGCAAATGGTAATTTTTTTATATTAGTTCCCCTTCTATCTCCATTTTCATTCAAAGTCGCAATTTGCGACTTTGAAAAAATTTCCGGAATCTCATCCTTTGTCAGCTGAAACATAAAATCTTCCGGAAATCTTGTAATATTACGCTTTACCTGCTCATTCAGACGCTTCACTTCATATCCATAAATCTCAGCCAAATCATAATCAAGCATAACCTGCTGTCCTCTTATGATGTATACTCGATTACATATATTATCTACTGTCATCAATTCTGTACTTTCTGCCATCTGTACACTCATCCTCCTACAAATTGTGCAACAGGTCGTGGCACAATTACCAATACATTATCTATTTGTTGGTTCATCGCCCTTGTCCATCCTTATTTCTTTTATCAGACAACCTCTCCATTTCAACCTTATATGCCATCAATCGCAAAAGATACTGCGGAACCCTTCTATTTCCTAATTCCCAATCTGTTTCCGTCATATAAGGAATTTCAAAGTACTCACAAAATTCTTTTCTATTCATGCCAGTACTTTCTCTTAATTTTCTCAATTTTTCTCTTGCTTCCATAGTCCACCTCTTTATGCATTGCATAAACAAATTATATAATTTTTATTACCCACGGTCAATAACCTATTTTCCTATTTTTCATAAAAACAATGAACCTCGGTAAAAGACTTTACCGAGGCTTACTATAAATCTTAGTATTTTTAATACACATTATTTTGAACGCTCTTTCGTATGTATCACATCCCACTCTCGTAGGATGCCGGTAATCCTTATGCCGCTTCCAGAAACCGCTCCAGAAATCTCTTCGCATAAGTCTCATAACGAAGTCTTTTTCCTTCTGCATCATCACGCCAAGTTTCCGGATCAAACTGAAGTTCTACAGCTATATCTCGCAAAACCTCAAGACCGTACTTCTCCATCATCTCAGCAAGAAATGTGCAGCAGCGTTCAAATTCCTTATTCAAAGCTTCCCTCCTTCCTTAGTCGCCTCTGCATCTTTTCAAAATAATACCGATAATTCTTTTCTTGATGATACAGCCTCACCTTGGAAAAGGCAATGTTTTCGATTCGAAAAAAATTCCGCTTACATATTTTCAGGCTTTTTATACCCGGAAAATTTCTTTTATAGATTTCTTACGGTGTCTTCTGCCAGATACGCATTTTGTATATCCATCACAAAATGCATCTAGTTAGGGGTAAAATCCCCCTAAAACCCCCGATATTTATATAGGTGCGTCACTTTTTGACGCACTTTTCGGAAAAGTACTCCACTTTTTGACTCACTTTTTGAAAAGATGCTCCATTTTTTGACTCACCTATTTCCCTGTATCGTTACTTATTTTTCTTTTTTGTTTTCCTTTCCGGCACCTCCGGATACATCTCTTCTACCATTATCTGCAACGCATCTTTATCATCCAAAATTGTTACCGGCAACATAAGTTTTGCACCTTCATACGGTGGTTCCGGTAGACTGTCCGGCATATACTTCTTACTTGCCTCTGTAATCTTTACCAAAAAACCATTTCCATAAATTCCGCCAAATATCCGTTCTTTATAGTAAAAAATATATCCGCCCATCATAGGAATATTTCGTATGTCTCCCAAATCAGATAGTTGGTCCATGATATAATCTGCAAGTTCTTTATTATTTGACATAATTACCTATTCCCTTTTCAATGTCTGTACTCTCATTGTTACATTTTCACTAAATTCTTCATCTGAAAACTTCGGGTCTCTGGTATCAAACCATATCTTACAAGGCACATCACTACATTCTCCACAGTTTTGCATACATTTACTGTTTCTAACACAGTCATAAATCGGACAAGCTTTTCCTTCCGATGCATGAAACACTTTTCCCTCACACGAATTGCAGCCATTACACATTTTACCGAAACAATAGCACACACTACAATCCGTACCACAGACACTTATATTTTCTCTCATTGTTTCTCATCCTTTCCTTCTTATCTGAATTTGGAACTATTTTACTATAAATCAATAAGAAACAGCTTGTATATTTTCGACATCTTTTAACGCAATGGTTCTCGCCTCATGTATATCCATAGAATGATATCTTTTAAATTCCCGCAATAAATGAGATTGGTCTGTATATCCATATTTATGAACCGCGCTTAGCACATCAAAATCCGACTCACATAAAATATCTCTCCACAAAAACTGATACCGTATCAAATTGCTTAACTTCTTAGGCGTAATACCAATATATTCATGAAATAATCGTTCCAACTGTCTTGTACTTACAAAAGTCTCCTTTGCTATTTTTGATACATCCATAGAACCTTTATTTATCAAAATGTTATGTATCGCACCATTAACAACTGTGTTTTCTTTCACATTGGATAATCTTTTCAGTAATACTTGCTCTGTAAAAGAAGCCTTTTCCTGTATGGACTTTAGTTCCAACAGTTTAGGGCGGATAATCTTGTCCATCCATCCAAATTTTGAGCCCACACCAAAATAGCCATTTATAGTAGATTGTAAAGAATCATCGACAAATGCATATGCACTCCACGCATAAAAACGAATAGCAAATGTCGATACCATGTGCCCAATAGTTCCGCTGCTATTTGCGAGGAAACTGCAATCATTTATTCCACAGAATCCACCAGTCACCACATTATCGGTATAATCTATATGGTAAATAATATCCACGCAGGTATCTGGGATTACCAATTTCGGTGAGTCATTGTTTTCGATTTGTATAAGTGGATTTTCTGTTCCCCAATAACATCGGATATAAGAATGCAACTCTTTACAAGGGGGCAACTCTGAGTAAGCAATATTTCTTTAAGAGGAGTTGACATTAATGGATGATAAATTATTCTATTTTTCATATCCAGTAGCTCCTGTTGCCCAACAATCTGTTGCACGATTATAATACACACACCATGATATATTCTTCATCGTTTTCATCAACAATCTCAAATCCAACATTTTTATACATCTTCACAGCATAGTTTTCCTTCTGTACTGCTAAAGAAGTTTTCTTATATCCCCTGCTTTTCAACTCTGTAATCATTTGTTTCATCATTGCTGTTCCGATACCATGTCTGCGATATTCTTTATATAGAGATATGGCAAAGGACGGAACACCATCTTCCACATGTCCATAGTCATCCATGATGCGAACCCAAACTGCTCCAACTATTTTCCCTTCTACTTCTGCAACAAAACAAATATCATCTTTCTGTGCTCCAAAATCCTGCACATAAACCTGTAATTCCGGTGCATTAATAATCTCTCTCGGTGGTGCTTCCACTCCCTCAGGAATAAAAATTGCCTCATACAAAAAGTCGTTCATCAACTTATATTCATTGCCATTTATTTTTCTAATATTTATATTCATATTCTTCCTCCAATCAATTTGCATTACTGATCAGATGTCATTCCACACATATGTGTATCTCCCTTTAATTCAACTCATTCCACACATCCACATAATCCTGCGGTCCACCCGGACGCATGGCAAAGCTTATATAGTTCGCTGGTTCTTCCCATGCAAATCTTGCCAAACATCCTGCATCGTCCGGCTCCTCCAACACAACCTGTGCTTCTGCCTTATCGCAGTCAATCACAAGTTTCTTTCCATCCATATCTGTCATAACGACTACATTTCTCTTAGCATTGTAAAAATACAAATTGTATTTCATAAAATTTTTCTTTTCTTCCTAAATATCAAATAAATTCATTTGATTATCTATAAGCGATTTTACTTTTCTTTCCTTAATAACATCTGTATCATCTATTTCGCCAAATAATAAAGGAGATTTGGGATTGTGCATACCAAAATTCTTTTCTACTGTGTTTGAACTATAATTTGCATAACAATACAGACATCCATTTTTACATGTATTATAAGCCCCTATATCAATACTTGCCACGCATCCACATTCTGCTCTTTGATTTGTATCTTTATCAACATTAAGTTTAAATTCACCAATTCTCTCTATTCGTTCCCTATCAATACAATGGGCGTTTTCAACCCCTATATTATGAAAATCTCCAATTTCAGCACAAGTATCAATATATAAACCATGCTCCTTTGCTATTTCTACAAATCTTTGTAATAATTCTACTTGCATTTCATATGTATCTTTGACAATATTTAAGGTCTTTACATTTCGTTCTGTATTTCTATACAAATCCATAAAACTCACAGTACACTTCTCTGTATAATCAGCCAATTTTGAGGCTAACACTTCAAAATACTTACAGTGGTACTCCATTGAGTACTGCCCATTAAAGAATATCGGATCATATCTCCATATAACTTTTTCTTTTCCGATTTCTTTGGATATCTTTTGAAATGTCGGAATAATAATTTTATTTTTTGATGGTAAATTTCTTTCAACATCTGGACCATATGCACTCAAAGTAAATTGAAAATAATATGTATAATCTTTAATTTGCTCTAAATATGGCAACATCGGCGTTGGATTTTTTGTCCAAAATACGATTGCATCAACAACATCTGGAGATAAATCTATCTTACTTACCTGATGTATATTCATCGGATTTCTAACCAACACATATTTCTCCGTTAATCTATTAATCAACCATTCCGAATAGTAAGATGGTATATCTGTACGTCTACTTGCACTAATTATCATCAAATCACCTCCAATATTAATTGGGCACTTTCACAAGACTTGGCTACACAATAATCATAAACAAATCTACTCGGAATTGCACTTTCAAATATATTCTGATTACTTATATGTCGAATCGAACCCGCATAATAATTATGCTCTTTAAACCTTCTACGTAATTCACTTGAAACTGTTAATCCAACCCTTTCAATTTCTTCTACAAACAAAGGAAAAGCATCACGTCCCGTGTTAATACTATCTGCATCATTAATAATAATTAATAACGGTGAATTCTTGGGCTTATTCCTAACTATATTTTCTGCCAATTGCGAAAACCATTTTCGCATTCCAGACCTTCCAACAATATCATAAAAGAATGATATTACATACTGTAAAACAATGACATTGCACTTATGTAATTCATGTGATTCAAAGTATGTCAAAACATCTATATTGTTCCTTAATTGTGCTCTACCTTTTCTAAAATTATTCTCAATATAATTGTGAATCTTACCCCAATACTCATTTTTATCCACGCCAATATATGATATTGGTTGTTCATAATCCATATATTCAAATGCCATCAAGTCAGGTGCACCTCCACATCCTAATGATAAAATATGAAAGTATGGATAACTTGATAAATCCATTTGTCTTAGTGCATATATCATTTCTGAACAGTACTTATACGAATATCTACAAACATAGTAATCAAGCAATCTTTCACAATCATACTCATCCCTATATTGGTGTACATGATAATGAATATCATCTAATCATTCTTTACAATGTTCACCACAATTTCCTTCACAAATTGTTTTAGCCGTACACGGAAAGCAATCGCTTTTCTTATATTCTTCATCACAAAATGAAACCAAATCATAAATCAGCATGTGAAAATCTCCTTTTTCTAAACCATCCCAAAATGCTCTAACATTTCCCGTATAGCCTTTTCCCTCTCCGCTGGACACTGAGGTTTCCTACTATCTTCCGACTTCGGCTGGTTATAATTCTCCCCAACCTCTATTCCACATTTCCTTTTTACCTGTGAAATATACAGATTAGAAACCTTCAATCCATGCTCTTTCAGCACATACTCCTGAATTTCCTTATAAGTCGCCTTGCTCTCCGCACTCGTCACATCAAGCTCATCCAGTTCCAACTCCACCTCAACATAATCATCCGCTTTTTGTTGGGACAAGAGAACAACCGTCTCCACATGGCTCGATTGCTCTAGATTGATGTCAATAATCCGCCGGATTGAGCCGTTCGTTCGCGGGAATATATCAATGGCTTTTTTGACCTCAAAATAGCCATTTTTTCGACCGCGCTCGTATGCGGAAACAGGTCGATGTGGTTGTCCCTACTTATAATATGCAAATGCACAGATTTGCCGACCGCTTCAAGACCTCGCTCTGACGGAACAAGTCTGAAATCCCATCGTCTCAACCTTAATTCTTCCCGTGACAGAATTTGTACTTTTTTCCGCTTCCGCATGGACATGGATCATTACGTCCTATCTTCTTTGGCCAGTTTGCTCTTTCCTGAACCATAAGTGGTATTTTGCCATCATACATAAGAGAAAGTTCTCTTAGTCGATACAGGTATTCTGAAACACCCAATAAGGCCTGAAACATGTGCATTGCTTCATTTTCAAATTCGAGAAGGAATTCCATTTT
Source organism: uncultured Lachnospiraceae bacterium (assembly GCA_934293375.1). Taxonomy (GTDB): domain Bacteria; phylum Bacillota; class Clostridia; order Lachnospirales; family Lachnospiraceae; genus RGIG6919. The sequence goes on from CAKQYS010000010.1 coordinate 11,706, forward strand.
CTTTATGGTTCTGTCTTTTGGATTTGGAATGTAAGTGATAACCTGACTCACCGCGTCATATTCAACATCATTGTGTCCAATCGCATTTCTCAGTTTTGCATTTACTACAACATCCAAGAAATCGGTATAGACTTCTGTGTTCAAGCAAAAATGATACCTTGATGCCTTTGTGAGCTTTATATAATCCTCTAAAGAAGATACATCCTTTTCCAAAGGATTCATCGAATTCGCGTCAGCCCTGTATTTTATGTTATTAAGAGTGACCGGGATGACAAGCAAATTACCAAGGGCTTCATAAACATCCAAATAGAACTGTTTTACATTATCAAAGCTACTTGTTGTCGAGCCTTCAACTTCAAAATCAAAAGAATCATCTTTGCAATACTGTAAAGCGAGAGCAGGAATGAGGCGCTGGTATATTTTTATAAAATCATCATAGACCTTATATATCAAATCCTGTAGCTCCTCAAGATGATAACCATCATGTGAATTTAAGAAGTCTACTAAGCTCTTCAGCTGAACAGAGTCCAGTTTCATAATTCCTGCACTAAAAGAGAGATTATCCAATATATCTTTTTTGAGTGCAGAATAAAACCCATGAACTTCAATCATATGAACAGCTCTCAATACCTCAGACTCATCTCTGCACTGAAAGTATTGTCCGGAGAATTCCTTTTGTATCTCCTGAACAAGGTATTCACTATTACTTCTGAAGAGGTCAATGATTCTTTTATAGCTCTTCCATTTCTTTTCTGTTGCATTAAGCTGTGATACCGCTTTTCCGAACTGCTCATATGAATCATCCGTCTTCATACGATTCATATAGCGGATAAACGGAGTAATGACGACTTCTTCCAACTCCGCTGCTTTGCCTTGTTTCACGGTCGGAAATTCACCAGAGCATTCAACCATGTAATCAGCTTCAGCATCCGGAATTTCATCCGCATTGTCAAAAGAAAACTTTAGCCCCGGTCGGTCTTGTCCTATCTTAACGCTGCCAGATAAGGAAGTACCACATTTACCGCAAGCCACAACAATAGGATGTTCTTCTTGCCATCCAACCTGTAATCGGACTCTGGTAATACTTCCGCAAACCTGACATTTTATAAATGTATTAAAAACCATGCATTTTCTCCATTCATATTATCAAGCATTAAATCGCCTCAACCTTTGACGGCTCCGCAAGTGCATGGGATTTCATTGTCGTAGCCCTAATATGCCTCTGCTGGGATCGATGATCCATCTCTGACAATCTTGATTGTTCCATCATCAGAAATTTCTATTACAGAGACATCTTCAAGCAAATGCCCATGTGCTCGAACATAATACTCAGCCAGTGTTTCCTGCTTGCCACGAAACACTGCTTTTTTCATACAAAGCAGCTTCTTTGTCCCAGAAGGCAGAAAGCCAAAGTAAAATACAGCCTCGTCCAAGCCCATCAACTTTGCGCTCGGAACATTCCCGGAATCAGTCCATGTATAACATTTGCACTCAGCCACGATAGACCTGTCAGCATTGGCAAGATCAAACTTGTGCTCCTTTGGCGGTCTGCCGATGGGGATTGCTGCTTCTTGCTCAAAATATGTATTATATTTTTCTTTGAGAATCGTTTGCACAAATTCTTGGAACTTGCGTCCGATGTGCGGATTCTCAGAATTTAAATTTGCCATCAGTGCTCCTCGTCCTGAGTGGACTATTGCCAATCTACCGTTATATACGGCACAATCAAATCGTAGAACTTCTTTGACCATTCTGCATGGAACTTTGCCATCTGCGGCCAGTCATCCTCGTTTTCAATGCTCACATTATCAAGCTGAATAAATACCTTTGAGGATTTGATATCATCTCCACGGTTCCACTGAAGCTCCGTTCCCAGCTTCGATTCAATCTCGCTCTTGTGCTGGTAAAGAGCATCAAACGCAGCTTTATTCTCTGACCTCTCCGCTCTGGCAAACACGACCTCTGAACGTGCAGAGTCAAAATTCGCAACACAGCAGAGGTAGAAACCTCCAATGCCAAAGAAGCCGTTTATCCAGTTGTCCGTACTCGGATTTACATTGCTGAAAGAGCCGGGATTACCATGAGCCTCATGGATTTGTGTTAAGGCATACGTCCAGTAACGTTTTCTGATCTCAAACCTCGTTTCAGAGGAATCACCGCTTATACTGAGATGCTCTCCAGTCATAGATAACGCTGTCGTGATCCGGTCAAAATGGTCGATGATCCAATCAAATATTTTCGGCTGCTCTGCTGGATTGAATACATCAGCCTTCTCCTCAATAACGATGGAACGTGTTGTACCTGTCAATTTTGAGTATTCCCAATTTAGGTTCTCACCAAATTCGGCCTCAATCTGGTCTTTTAATTCCTTCAGACGGTTATAGGTATCCACATTATAGGTGTAGATGCCCATCTTGATTCGTTTACCATAGGGAATGGAAAAGAATAAATGATAACCGTTCGCGCCTATGTGCACATCGTAATATGTACGACCAGCAGCTTTCTGTTTTGCTATATCACTTGATCTGCCGTGCTCATAAGCATAGTTTACGAATGCTGTCCAGAATTGCAGTTTTTGATCATCTCCGGAGCCTTCTGCACTTTCCTCGGATTCCGGTACATTCACCGATACTTCCTCCAACTCCTCCGGGATTTCTCGTCCATCTTTGACGAATGAAATGCCGATCAGTTTTTCCAACTGTTCCTCGTCGAATTGCAGGTTCCAGCGTTCCTGCATAAATACGAGGAGTTTTTCTGTTCTGCTGTATATCTCAAATGCAGTCCAATCCTGCAGTTTGGATACCTCTATCTCTGAGTGAGATCCATTCTCGTACCCGCGACGTCCCGTGGTTTTGGAATGCTTCTTATCCTCAAAACTATCATTCTGCAAAGCCGAGTTTACGCTCTGAGACAATGGCAGAAGGTTCCCAAGTGCTCCGGAAAGAATCTTGATTTCGGAATCCTTAAACTGCCGGTACATATTACGCCAGTAATACTTCGTCGGTGTCTGAGGGAGGATATGTTCGATGGACACTTTATCCTTCTCGGACTTTGTAAACATTGACCACATACAGAAACGATCTATATTATTTTTCTCTGCCAGCTTAGCCTCATATTCATAAAAGAAGTAGCGCAGACTGTTCCAGTCGTAGTAGCCATTTCCTGTAGAAAAATATTTCTCAATTCTGGTGACAAAGTTCTGCGTGGCAAAATCGATATCGTTCGTAGTCCTGTCATAGATTTCTTTACAGAGAACATCAACATCTGTTTCTTTCACATACACCTGACGCGCAGCTCGATAATAATCACTGCTACCATAGGATGCATTAAAATTACCCAAGCGAAATGCGACAAAGATAAAGCGTTCGATAGCTTCAAAGATTTTAACTCTGCTGTTTGCAGAAATATCCCGTCGACTGATGATCGCAGTAATCAGAGGTCTGAAATGTCCGATGCCGATACGGTTAAGCCTATCGACTCGTTTTTGCTCTTCAGGAGTAAGATTAACACTTTCAAACGGAAAATAGGTGTCATACCAGTACTTCGCCATATCTTTGAGGCTGTTGACATAGTCCTCGATTTCTTTTGGCTGGAGTTTGGATACCTCTATGATTTCCTGTTCTTCTGTTTCGGGAACTTCCGTGTCGTCAGCATCATTTACATCATCGCTGATAACCGACTCGGCCTCTGTTTCAACCAGAACTGGTGCCTTTTCAAATATGCCCTTTGACGAGAACTTGCTCAGAAGGAATTTGATATAGTCATCGCCACGTTTACGGGAATACCTAAAATAGGTAATCCAATGGGCACGCAGGAAGTCATCGTCAGAAAGAGGAACACTCTTGTTCCTACCAAGCTGATAGTAGACTTCCTTCCAAGCGTCATTTATCTTCTTGCGGAGAGCAGACTTGTCCTTCTCGTCAAACACCTCATCATCATAAAGCGTGGTCAAATAGATTAGTCTGTTTTTCAACAATTCAAGATTCGTCAGCTTCTTACCACGATTGTTCATGGTCTCAAAAGCTACAAATACATCGTAATCGTCGTCGATTTCATGAAGATTAAACATCAGGCGCTGTGTGAGCTTCTTATACAGCGTATTTACTGCCTCAAGTCCGCCTTCTCCAGACTCTTCATATAGCTTCCTGATGTTTTCTGCAAAAAAGTTCTTTGCAAACTTTAGATTCTTCGTATAGTAGGTCTCATTCACCGCGCCGGAATACGGCTCATCGAACACCTTATATTTCATGTATTCAGCGCTGGGATTGTCGACCTCATAACCAAAAAGGTATGTTGTTACTACTCCATTCGGTGGTCTTTTTCGGCAGATGTATTTTGAGACGATCTCTTCGACCGTTTCATACCCCAGCGTGATTTCCTTATCAGACTTGCCCTTGTTCTCATCCAAGCTGCGCACGAATCCCACAATCTCGTTCAAAAGAATGACAAACGTGGTAATGCGCTGCTGACCATCGACTATATGGCAAGGCTTATATCCGTTCTCGACCAGCCACAGATCTTCACCCCAACTGATGGTCTCCTTGCCTTTTAGAGGCTTAAGGGACAGGAGGCCTGTATAGTGATACCGATCAGTCTGAAGATTTACAAGGTCATCCCAAAAATCCACCAACTGCTGCTGAAGCCATGCATAACCCCGCTGATAGTCCGGTATCCGGAATAATCTATTTTGAAAGAGCAGCGACAATGGCTGCAGCTCATTTGCCATAATGTATTCCCTCCAACTTCCTGCTTTTTCGCAATCGAATTACTCGTCCTGATATTCAGCCAGAGCATCCGTATCGATTGCCTTAATCTCAAACGTTTTCCTCGTTGACACACAGAAGTTATACTCAATCATCAGATTTGCAAGTCTCTCACCATCAATCAGAATAATGTGATGAGTATTTGCGTAATCCTTAGCCTTCTGCGAGAATTTAGCTGTTGTAACAAAAAGTCCATCACCGTGCTTCCCGGCAATCGCACCTACAAAGCTCTGAATGTCCGGCTGTCCAACGACTCTATCCGGTGCCCATTCCTTAGCCTGCATATAGATCAAAGAAAAGCCGAGCTTGTCCTCCATGATCACGCCATCAATTCCATCATCACCGGAAGCGACTGTTGCATGACTTCCGTAAGCTACAGTTCCATATCCCATCTTCGAAAGAAGATCAACAACGAGCTTTTCAAAGGTGTATGGTGAAATTTTCAGAACTTCACTCAACAAATCAGATGCAAGGCTTGCATTAATCTGCTTGTATGCGTCTTCAAGCTGGTCATCGGGTGTAAGATCCGTCTGCTTTGAAATCACAGGCACTGTATCATCTCCATTTGTAGGATCAGAGGCGGATGCAAAATCTACAAATGAAGGAAACTGTTCCAAATATTTGGAATCTATTTTCTCCGGATTTTCTGCAACCACCTTCTTTCCAGCTTCTGTAATAACAATAGTAGCGCGGGCAGGACTATCAAGGAGTCCAGCTTTTTTCAGATAAGTCTTCGCCCATCCGACCCTGTTTTTAAACACGGTTTGCCTGCCGCTCGGAAGCATTTCCGCGAGGTCTTCCGCTGATAAATTTAGCTGTTGAGCTAACACGGCAGTAACGTCTTTAATTTTATAGACCTCACCGTCTTTTACTGCTGTCAGTAAAGGCTTCATCAATTCATCGTATTTTGGCACTGCCATTGTTAGTCCTCCTCCTTGACTCACTGAAGATCGGGATCGCTCCCCAGAGGTGTAATTCCGTTTTCTTTGAGCATTTCATTTATTTCATAAATCGAATTCTCAGCGCAGGCCGCTAAAACACATTGATAAACGTAACCTTCGTTTTTCATCGAATTCAATTTAAAATCCGTTTTACCGAGAAACATCTCAGCCTCTGGCAAAGGCAACTTCAGACCTACGCATAATGCAAGAACTGTCTGAACTGAAGTCGGGTATTCCTCATCATTTCTCAACCGCTGTATGGTCTTTTCGCCAACAAGCGAGCGGTCTGCCAATTGCTTATTTGAGAGCTTTTTCTCTTTTTGCAACGCGACCAGTGTCTCTGCAAAAGAGCCGGGATATCTGCGTAATGCTTCAGAACGGCGCTTTGCGTTCTTGATCTGATCAAGAAGTGCCTTGTTGTGTGCATTAAGCTCGAAGGAATACTCGACCTGATTTTCAACTGGCGCTGAATTACGCATAAACTGCGTGTAATACCCCGCCCCTTGATATTTCGATTGATAACTATATCCCTTCGAGAAGACGACGCAGCATTCATCCATGTGCGAGAGCGCATATTCTGACAGCGTAGCATTCCCGGACTGATCTCTCGCTATGTATTTCTCGTTATTGAGAACGAGATGACGATCTGCAAAAATAAACTGTCCGCTGTCAATCAGCTTCTTAAACTCACGGTCAAAGCAGTATGCCTTAAACAAATCGGCATAGGGAATAGTGAATGTCTGATTCTTATCCAAGGCACCGGCTTCAAATGAATATCCGCGAACATACTGACCATCCACAAACGGATATGCACCCTCAGCTTTGGAATACCCCAGATCCATCAGGCGAACCTTGGCTGCCTGCCTCGACACATCGAACATCTCCGCAAGTTCATCAATGACATTCTCATAGGCTGCAATGCTCGCATCATCAGCCCCGCCATAAGCTACAAGAAGCTGTTCTACCTTCAAGCGCGTCGTTTTCGCAGGCATCAAGATTCTCGGAGCGACACCTTTGGCTTGCCACTCCATCCAGTCTACGGCCTTCCATTTATCTGAATCAGTTGTGTTTGCAGCTATTTGGCACTGGATAGCCCTTCCAAGATTATCGTTAGCACCTATCATTTTCATCAACACATGATAAGGCTGATGACGGTACCAGTGGAAACATTCATGAGCCAGAGTAGTGCGCTTTGTTCCTACAGATCTTTCATAGGAGACACGCGGATCAAGATAAACGGTTCCTCGTTTGGCATTGCGAATTGTAATCTTCCGGTGCTTATCGAGAACATTCCCGTTATCAAATATGATAGTCCCAAAGTAAGTAAGATCATCTGACAGAGGAACATCTTCGATAACCTGTAGTTTCATATCGCTGGCTATTGTCTCGATTGGAACCCTCATCGGTTTATCCAGTGCTTCCGGACAATACCTTGTCAGGAACTTCTCAGCCTCGCCTTCAAACTGGTCGCGAGAGATAATAGGTACCAGCTCTCCGGACAGACGGTCATTATCAGATTCCTCTTGCGGCTCACAATTACCAACAGACATGATCCGGAACCCGCTCATATCGATGCCAAGAGTAACCTGACAATGGATCTTAAGCCAGCGCTCATTAAAATATCCCTTGCGAGATGCGGATGGCATTTCGACATCGCACGATGCAATTACATCGAAAGCAATCACGCCATCCTCCGCCTGTTCAATATGGATAACATTCTCGATTTCCATATCAATGACCGATAGTCTTTTCGTGTCACCAGAATGATCCTCTTGAATATAAGCTATGGCCGCATCCCGGATATCGTCATAACGAGATTGGTCGATCAGTTTCTGCAGTGGGCTTTCATCCTGCGCTTCATAGTAGTCCAGTCTGCTGTCGTTGAGCTCTTTATGTATTTCACGCCAATTAGGCATGTGCCTATCCATGTGTGCGATGAATGTAGCATCATGCTTTCTTGTGATTAAATGTGTAAGCTCATGCAAAATAATATAATCAAGGCAGGCATACGGTTTCTGGGCGAGCTGCAGGTTGAACCACAGCTTCTTTTTATCTGTGCTGCAGGCACCCCATTTTGTGACCATATATTTCGTTTGCCAAGAATCACATTTAAGTCCTGTCTGTGTCTCCCACTTAGGCAGACGCTTTTCTATTTCTTCCTTTAGGATCTTCCTATATTCCTCTTTCACATAAGCGTCTCGCTGTTTCACGGTACTTTTGGCGCTCATGGATAGAACAATATTCTGATTCTGAATCTCGAAGCTGTTCTTTTGATTGTCCGGCTTGAAGACAAGAAAGTATTGCTTCCCCCAGATATACATCGTCTCGCCGGAAACATACTGTCGCTTCGATGCTCTTGGCTGATCCTGAAACTGCGCAATAGCCCTCTTGATAAAGCCCAGCTGAGTTCTGGCATAAGCCTCTATAGCTTTATCGTCCACGGATAAAGGCGCAGAAATTACCACATGTCCATCCGGCGGCTTCACCTGAAGGTGCATATTCTTTATATTCTTTTTTTGTACATCAATCGGAATCCCGGAAATGACAATGCGCATTAATACTCCTCCTGTTTCTCAATGATCTTATAGATGCGCTCCACCTCGGAATCATCACCCAGAATCTCAAAGAGAGCCTTTTTTATTCTTCTGACAACAACCTGATTATCCCTGAAACCAGACAGAGCTTGCTTTTTCACGGCTTTGTGAATTCGTAGGGCAAGTTTCTCGTCCTCGCCGGTGTTGTCATAAATAGCCATGAGCGCCTTGCTCTTACGGATGCTTTCCGGATATTTATCGTTATCCTCCGGGCAATCAACGTCCTTAGCCAGCTTTATATATTTCTCAAGCATCTCAGCATAGTCAAGAACTCCCTGCTTACGCTCTTCAATGAGCTTATCAAGGATTTCTGACATTTTTGCGTAGTAGCGCGGATTGACAGTGACCTTTTCGATAACCTTCTTACGGATGTTATTCTCGATGGCCTCTGCTGCACCTTCTTTGTGGCCGCTATCGCCTTCACCGGTAAGCGTCTCACCCTGCTTTGCTACAAAATCCAATAGAGTAAGATCATCAAAATCGCCAATCTTCTCAGCATCCGCTGCCGTGATATAGTTATCGATCATCTTTCTCATATCAGGCTCATAGGCCTTCAAATCTAGGAAGTCACCACTGGCCGTACCGATGGTTTTCTTCAACTCAATGTAGAAAGTGACCTTCTTGTCATATTCATTCAGTTTGCCAGATGAGATGTCATCAACCAGATATGGTTTTGCTTCCGCGAACGCTCTGACAAGACTGCTCACCAGACGATAGAGTTTTTCTCTCAGGCGTGCATAAATCTCGTCGCTCTCCTCCGACTGACCGGAAACACCACAGAAATAATGGATGTACTGGATTTCCCCACGAGGTTCCTCGACGCCTTCGCAGAGTTCTTCGACGGCATCATACACTTCCTCAAAATAGGATACCGTAGCATCGTGGCGATCCTTAACAAGTCCTTTTACATCCTCCGGATCATATCCTTCAAAAGCTCCGGAAGTATAGTCCTTCATTGCAGTCTGGAGTTGTCCAAACAGCTGCTTGTAATCCACGATATAGCCGAAGTCTTTACTATCATCATCAAGGCGATTGACGCGGCAAATCGCCTGAAACAGGCCGTGATCCTGCATCCTCTTGTCGATGTAAAGGTAGGTACAAGGAGGCGCATCAAATCCGGTGAGGAGCTTGTCCACGACGATAAGGAGCTTCATATTCGCGGGCTCCTCTACGAATTTGCGCTTTGCCTCCTTTTCAAATTCCTCCACCTTAGCCTGAACCGATCCTGCATTCGGAAGGTCAGACGGATCAAGCCCCAGCATCTTCAAATACGTCTCATATTTGAGGAAGGTTTCAGTATCATCCTCATCGCTGACAGTATCAGTGCGCAGTTCGCCCTTGTTCGGTGTATAGGAAGATATGATGGCACACTTCTTAAAGCCCATCTGTTGGAAGATTTCGTAATACTTACAAGCCGTAGGAATACCATCAGCTACAAGAATCGCATTACCGTTTCCATCCATCAGTCGCGGCTTCATATTAAAGTCCTGAATGATGTCCCATGCAACCTTTTCCAGACGAGAGCGGGAGCTATATACCTTCTGCATCGTGCCCCACTTTTCCTTGAGCTTTGCTTTAGCACGAGAAGAGAGGCCTCTGGTCTTTACATCAAACCACTGGTCAACACGATCCTGCGAAGATAAATCCTGTGGAACATCACGATATTCATAACGCAAATCAAGCACGACACCATCGGCAACGCCTTCGTTATATTTATAAGCATGGATATATGTACCGAAAACTTCGATACTGATCTTTTTATCCTTTTTCAGCAACGGAGTCCCCGTAAAGCCGATAAATACAGCATTCGGCATGATAGTCTTCATCGCTGTATGGAGTTTACCGGACTGCGTTCTGTGGCATTCGTCAACAAATACCACAAGATTTCCCTTTGCCTCGAAATCGGCAGGGAGGGAGGCTTTCAGCTCTTCAATATACTTATCGTAGTCATTTTCTGTCGCTTCTCCGCCACGACGGCCAAACTTATGCACCAGAGAGCAGATCAACGAATCATCATATACATTCAGGCGATTCAGCAAATCCTTACCGCTCTTGGTACGAACAATATTCTCATCCACGCCAGTGAATGTTTTCTCTATCTGCTCATCAAGCTCATCTCGGTCTGTCACAATTAGGACACGGGCATTAAGCTCAGCCCAATGTGTCAGAATCCACTTCGCAAGCCATACCATTGTCAGCGTTTTGCCGGAACCCTGTGTATGCCACAGGATGCCGCCCATCGGTTTATCCGGATCTCTATTCGGATTATGAAGCTCCGTTCTCAGATTATTAAGCCTCTGCTGGGTACGCTTGATACCAAAATACTGATTATACCGACACACCTTTTTGATGCCTTTATCAAATACGACAAAATTCATGATAAGGTCGATGAAACGCTCCTTATCGAACATGGCATATATCTGCTTTAAGAGCTTATTTTCAATTCCTGCGCAGGTTTCGCTAATACGAATATCCACCGGATCACGCTCCTCCTCATGTTCTTTGAAGCCGTCATCCTTCCACTCCATATAAAACTTTTCTCCTGTCAGAAGCGTGCCGTAGCGCAGACCTTCTGATTCGTTTCCGGCCATGCAGAACTGCATGGTAGTAAAGAAGCCTCGAATAAAGGAGTCCTTCTGGTTTGTGAGATTCTGGCGGATGCCTTCGGACACGGAGATGCTGCTTCGCTTTAATTCGATAACGGCCACAGCAATACCATTCAAATAGATGACAAGATCCGGCCTCTTCTCCTGCTGCTCAACAACAGTTACTTCCTCAGCGATTGCAAAGTCATTATTCAGCGGATTAGCCTCGTCGATAAGTTCAACTGTCACCGGAGGCTTCTCCGGGCTCTCACTGACCGGAATGCCGTACTTCAACCGCGAATACACTGTCTTATTGGCATCATAGACCCCACGAGAAAGATTTCCTGCTTCCTGCTGAAGCTGCATAACGGCAGCATCTATCAGTTTGTCTGCATAGCCCTTCAGGCGAAGATACTGGCGCAGGCGATCTTCGTTGATGTTCTTATTCTGATAATCCGACAGGTTACCGATATACTGATAGCCTAAGATTTCCGGATCTTTAAAGAAGCGGATCACTCTTTCCTGTGTTTTGATTTCGGCATCCCCAATACTCATTCGACAGGCACCTCCTTACATCAATCTGACCTTACCGGTCAGCAGTTCTTCCATCATTCCTTGTTTTACTTTTTGATATTTTTCCAGTTTCGCTTCGAGCTTATGAATATCGGAATCCATATCAAAGAGAATAGCTGCTATAGCTTCCTGCTCCTCTTTTGTAGGCGGTACATAGAGATCAAACTTTACAAGGTCTTTCTGATACAAATGATTGATCGTAGAACCCGCTGATAGTTGTTGCAGGAAATCCTTAAACACAGATGATTCCAGCACATAGAACATAAAGTGAGCTGTGTATGCATCTGTAATGGGTTTTACAAGGAATACTCCACTATTCAATGTTGCTGGTCTTTTCAGATCAGATACAAATGCAACTTTTCCAATGGTTCCGTCTTTAGTAAGAAGAAGGTCTCCGTTTGATACTTGGATATTTGTATCTTGTGCGTACCTGTCATAGTCCACATAATGGCATCCGCCCCAGTCAATGCGTCCGTCTTTGAAGTCGGTTCCAGTAATTAAGTATGAATATCCCTCGTCCAAATACTCAGCAGTAGTTAATCCTTGCCAACCTATACGCGCCTTGAGCCTTGAATTTTTTGCAAGATTGATTTTAATCCAATCTCCCGTGAAGCCATCAAGACGCTTCTTCCCAGTAATAAGCGACTGCATTGTACCCTGTTGCATATTTTTCTTTTTAACAATCAATTCCTGAAGCTTAGTTATTAATGAGTCTATTCCTGTGAGCGTTTCTGCAATTCGTTTTTGCTCTTTAATATCAAGCGCAGGCACAAGGAGCTTTTTGACATCATCTTTATAAATTGCTCCTAAAGAAGTACTTGCATTAATAGCCTTTATTTTTTTCTGCCCTTCTCCTGACAAAAAATAATAATATAGAAACCGGCTATCCATTCCATCATTTAACTTAAGCAGGTATAAGTTTGGAGCCAATGTTGCATATTTTGATCTCATTTGGAAAAAATATATTTTTCCGATTTCACCTCTTTTTGCCATTAATAATTCGCCACCAAATAAAGAGGTCTTTTCCAAAAATTTATATGAGTATTCATCGGCATACCTAACATCCGCCATGCTTAAATTCTGTTCTAAGTCAGTTGCCCTAACATACCATGCATACCCATGTCCCCACTCAGTATGAACGTTAGCAGCCATATCAGCAAAGCTTCCATTCGCGTCATAATCGGTAAGTAGGTCTAAATAGTCGTTTAGTGGTTTAAAATCCCAAGTCTCACACTTGCTATTCTCGTTTACCATCGGAATCCCATCCTTTCCAGATGAGACTTTACTACGGCCTCATACTCTGTTGTATCTCTTTCAAGTTCAGGAAGAGTATTTTCATAGCGTTCTGCGAGCTCAACTATTCTATTAGTCAAGCGATGAGAAATCGCAGCATACAAATCAGCTATACCGGAGAAGATGCTATCAAACCACTTCTTGTTCACCAGCAGATCCATAATCTCTTCATTTGTCAGACTGTCATACCTTGCTCTGCACTTCTCATCAAGCGCCTTGTTCAAATCCTTTACAATCTTGTTGTAGTCGGACACTTTGCCACAAAGGTCTAAAGCCTGTCTTAGTTGATTTACATCATCCTGCAGGCTTTCCGGTATGTTCTCTACTGTACGAATAATAAATAGGCGCAGCATGATAGAAGACTTTGTAACAGTTCCTTTTTCTGTTACTGCACTTTCGCAAAGAGGGTGTCCAACCAGATATGCCTGAAGGCGCTTCTTCTGCATCGGAAGCTGATCCATCAAAAGTTCCAGCTCTATGGTTTCCTCCGTCTCTACATGCTGAGTGAGTTCCTCAATCTTGGCTTCTAAGTCCTTAGCCTTGACTTTTCCGTTCTCAGCCACATCGGCAAGAGCAGATTCTTCATCGGCGCTCTCAACCAGATCAGAAAGCAAGGATTCTGTTTCTGCGACAACATTCTCGGCTTCCTCTATGGCATTCTTCTCCTCACGGAAGAAGGCATCTATCACGATGGCCTTTGGAATCAATCTTCCTTCCCATCCGGTGACTTTCATCTCGCCTTTATTCTTGCCCTGCGTGATCTCTTCCTCGATATTGTCCGTCGCTCTGGCATTGGCATAGCCATCCGGCTCACTGATGATCAAAGAAACATCATCATTCATAACCTCGTTCCAATAAGCCAACAAAACCTGATAAACATCGTATTTATCGATCAGTGTCAGGTGCTCAAACTCAGCGAGAATATCCTCTGCAAGACTTACAATCAACTCCCTTGCGGATACATCCTCGTCAAGGGCAGAAAGGACAGAATACTCCTTGGACTTCCATGCCGCAAAAGCCTCGTCGAGTTTTTCACCGTATTCTGAGAACTCGGCGTTTTTATATATCGTCTGACGGATATTCTCATGCTCCACATTCAGGCTGTAATACTTATCGCTAATCGCCGTCAGCAACTCAGCCTTCAGCGAAGGGAACACCTCCCAATACTTAGACAGACTGTCAATATCAACCGCCGGAATGCCACCATGAATATGCGCATAGATATCCTGAATATCCTCCGGATCTGTGGAGTCAATATAGCGAGTGATGTTCAGGTTATACCCGTTTTTCTTTTCGATTTCATCGTTTGGTGCGAAACGCGCATACTTTGGATCTGTAGTTATCTGCTCATTAAATGTCGTAATGATTCTATAGATATCACGTTCACGCAAACGATTCTTGTTGCCGTCCTTAACATACCCACGGCTGGCATCAATCATAAAGATGCCTTGTCGGTTTGCAGCTCCTTCTTTATCAATCACGAGCACGCAGGCGGCTATGCCGGTGCCGTAAAACAAGTTTGCCGGAAGGCTGATAATGCCCTTGATCCAGTGCTTCTTTATAATTGCTTCTCTAATAGTCGCTTCGGCATTTCCACGGAACAGAACACCATGAGGGAGAATAACCGCAGCCTTGCCATTTGATTTCAAAGTTTTAAGGATATGCATAAGCCAAGCATAGTCTCCATTCTTTTCCGGAGGCATATCCCCATGGCCCTCAAACCGACCATATTCTTTACCGGCAATTCCATCGCGCCAATTTTTCATAGAAAAAGGCGGATTCGCCACTATGTAATCAAAACGCTCAAGTACGGAATTATCAGATTTATCCATATACTGCGGATTTGAGAACGTATTACCGCTCTTAATGATAATTTCAGCCTTACGGTGTAGAACAGCATTCATCTTAGCAAGACCAGCTGTTGTGCTTTCTTTTTCCTGACCATAACCCATAATTGGAAATGGCGCTGCATCGATAGCCCGAATCAACAAACTACCACTACCACAAGCCGGATCGCATACCGTGGCGCTGGTATCCGTGCAGCGACTGATACCTACCACATTGGCGAGGATTCTGGAAACCTCTGCAGGTGTATAGAATTGTCCCTTGCTCTTTCCGCTTTCTGTAGCGAATTTGCGCATCAAATATTCGTAGGCGTCTCCGATGATGTCATCGCCTTCAGCCTTGTTCCGGGAGAAGTCCAGTTCCGGACGCTGGAAGATGGATATGAGATCGGTCAACTTATCGACCATTTCCTTACCGCTTCCCAGTTTCTTCTCATCGTTAAAATGTGCAATATCAATAACGCCCTTCAGGTCAGTATTTTCGTCAGCAAGACGGGCAATGATCTTATCCATACCCTCGCCGATGTTCTTCTTTCCCTTAAGCGCAATAAAGTCATCAAAGGAGCAGCCCGTCCGCTTCTCCGGATCGGGATCTTTGTCGTGTGCCTTATCGAAGACCTTGATGTCCTCGTAGGCTCCCTTATTCTTAAATTTATCAGTGACATACTTCATGAACAGAAGCGTCAGGATATAGTCCTTATATTCCGAGGAATCCATGCCTCCGCGAAGTTTGTCGCAGCTCGCCCAAAGCGATGCATATAATTGTGTTTTCTTGACAGCCATTTTTTGCCTGCTCCTTGTCTAATGATTTTCTTTGATTTTCAGTGCGAATCAGTCAGCGCTCTTACCGCTCTTAACCCATTCATCGAGTTCGGAAATTTTAAACTTCCACTGTTTTCCGATTTTTTGAGCAGGCAAACCTTCCTTACCATTTCTGATCCAGCTGCGAAGAGTAACTGTTTTGATTCCTAAATATTCCGCAGCTTCATCTATGCTTATCCATTTGTCATTCATGATTTCTTCCATGCTCTCACCTCGTGATTTGAATCTAAATACAGCTCAACTATTTTAGTATACACCATAAATGTGAATTTTTCAAGAGTTTGCTGTTATTTGTTGATATTATTTTTTATTTGTGCGTTCTTAAAATTCCCCACCGGACACAACTATGTCTGGTCTTTTTTTATCCATTTTTCAATATAAAGTTCATCTTGACCTTCTCGTTTCTGCCTATCAGCACCGCAAAAACGGACATGCCTGTGTCTGAGGTTCCAATCCCGAAAAATGGCATACTTGCCTTAGCACGTGGGAGCCATCTGCGCAGGGTGTTTCCGGTTCCACGTGACTACCGATGACAATCAAATACTGTACCGATCACCGGAAGTGAGGTGCAGCCGAAATGGAGTAATCCTTCGGTATGCCCTCACGCCTGTGGTCTGGTTTTGCATGTCTGGAGCTCTCCATTTCGGCAAAAGCCGAAGGAGGGCTTTCATTATGCAAAACAACGACAATCAGAAGACCTATTTCATCTACGTTCGCAGCACTGCCGAGAAGGTTCCGGTCACCAAGGCGCAGCACGACTCTTTCTATAAGGAAGCCGACCGTATTCGCCACAAAGAGCAGGAGCACGGCAGGTGCATGTGTCCTTACCGCTTCATCTGGAAATGTGACGGTGATTGCATCGGTTGTGAATACCATGCGGCAGGCGACATTACTTCTTTGGATCAGCCTCTCCCTGATGGCAACGGCACCCTCGGTGACTATATTCCCGACCGCAGTAAGCCGATGGAGGAAGTCATCGCCGACCGCATGCTGCTGGAGCAGCTCTTTGCCAGACTACGTGAGCTTGATCCGGAGGTCGATACCATCATTCAGCTTTGGAAGGATCACCCGGAGGGCATCTCCGACCGTGCTATTGCAAGAGAACTCGGTCGCCCGCAGAAGACCTTCGCGGATCAGATGAAGAAGTATCGCACCGACCTGCGCAGGATTACCGGCGATAAGTAATACCAAGACCACGAACCACACCCTTTCCGGTCATTGTCCCACCTTGGGATGGTGGTCGGAAATTTTATATAAAATCCTCCGCTCAAATCGACAGTTCATCTCCAGTGGAAGGTGAAGGCAAGAGAACACAGCCTTTAGAAAGCGAGGTGAACAAGATGTACCGCAGTTATGCAGACTCCGGCGGCAACATGAATGAGGAGATCAAACTCCTGAATTCCATCAGTCATGTATCCGCCAGACTGGCAAGGAACCTCTCACTCCTTGCCGCAAGCCAATCCGAGGAAGGAGGAAAAGAAAATGTCAAAGATGGCAGAAATGGCACAGACCATCGAAGAGCTCCGCACCGCTGCTGCTTCTATTAACGCCGCAGCCGACTGGCTCTACCAGCAGTTTTCCGGCAACTCAACTCTCACACTTTTTGAGCCAAGCCGCCATAGATAAGTTACCGCAGAGCGATTACCATCTCCACCTGATCGAAACTACCTAAAGCCGAAAAGTGCTTGAAATCAAGGGCTTTCGCGCCTATTTTCCTTCGACCTTTGACATCAATACTACCGTCTCCACATGCCCCGTCATCGGAAACATATCCACCGGCGTCACCTTCTCCAGCCGGTATCCGTTCGCCACCATATACTTCACATCCCGTGCGAGCGTCGCCGGATCACAGCTGACATACACCATACGCTTTGGTGCCATCTGGACGACAGTGTGCAACAGGCTTTCATCGCAGCCCTTTCTCGGTGGATCTACGACGATCACATCCGGATGTGCCATGATATCGCCTGCGGCGTTGTGCGATGCGTACCACTGCGGCAGCACCTCTTCTGCCTTGCCGACAAAAAATTCCGTGTTTGTAAAGCCGTTGAGCGCGGCATTCTTCTTTGCGTCCTCAATGGCCTGCGGCACAATCTCTACCCCGTATACCTGCTGTGCCTGCTGCGCAAGAAAGAGCGAAATCGTTCCAATGCCACAGTAGAGATCCCAGACCGTTTCTTTTCCGGAAAGTCCTGCATAGGCAAGTGCCTTCTCGTACAGAACCCGTGTCTGTACAGGGTTCACCTGAAAGAACGACAATGGCGAGATCCGGTATTTGACATCACCGATATAATCGGTGATATCGTCCTGCCCCCAGAGAGTGATACAGCGGTCTCCAAGGATCCGGTTCGTCTTATCCGTGTTGACATTCAGGCAGATGCTTGTCATGCCGTCTATCTTTCGCAGGCTGTCCACCAGTGCCTGTGCATGGGGAAGTGAGGTCCCGTTGAGGATCAAACAGACCATCAGCTCGCCCGTCCGATATCCGACTCTTGTCAGAATATGGCGCACTAACCCCTTGTGTGCCGCCTCCTGATAGACCGGAATATGATACTGCTCCATAAATGCAATCACAATCTCTAAAATCTGTTCATTCACCTGTGCCTGTATTTCGCAGGCGGTATATGGAATGATGTTGTGACTGCGGCTCGCATAAAATCCGGTCACAATATGACCATCCGCATCCATACCAACCGGATACTGTGCCTTATTTCTATAATGCCAGCAGTCCTCCATCCCCAGGATCGGCTCCATCAGGGATGCCACATCCGCAATGCCACCGATACGCTCCAGGCAATTCTGCACCTTGTTATGCTTGTAACGAAGCTGTGCCGCATAGTCAATGTGCTGCAGAGAGCAGCCACCGCACTGCTTCGCCTTGGGGCAGCGGATATCCACACGGTCAGAAGATGGCATCAGCACCTCCATCACGCGTCCATAGGCATACTGCTTCTTCACCTTGACGATCCGCACCCGGATCACATCCCCCGGCACCGCATCCTTTACAAACACCGCCATGCCATCTATATGTCCGATGCCCTCGCCGTCATTGCCCAGATCTTCGATTGTCAGTTCAAATTCCTGATTCTTCTCCATAAATCTCAACTTTCTATATTTAATATCCGGCTTACTCCTCAGAGCCGGTCGCCCATCTGATATTGGACTCCAACAGACGGTTATAGCCGAGCCATTCCTGACTCTGCATATTATTCTCAAGCAGCTCCGTCATCGTCTCCATCTTGGCATCCGTATCATCCGCATAGGACAGTGCCAGTGCCTCCATGAGAGCCGGCTTCTTTGGAGAGCCGAACTCCAGCTTGCCATGATGTGCCAGAATGCAGTGCTTCAGCTCATTTGCCTTCTTGACAGGGAATTTGTCAATCGTGTGGATCACGCGGTCGATCATAATCGTACCCATCACGATATGTCCGACAAGCTGCCCCTCATCTGTATAGTCATTCTGCGGGAAATCCGACAGCTCATCCACCTTGCCGATATCGTGACATAGTGCAGCCGTGATCAGCAGATCACGATTCAGGATCGGATACTGCACAGAATAAAAATCACACAACTTGGCGACAGCAATCGTATGCTGCAGCAAACCGCCGATAAAACCATGGTGTACAGACTTCGCTGCAGAATGATCCCGGAATCTCACCGAGAAATCCGGATCCATGAAAAAGGCATTCAGCAAAGCCTTGTAGTGCGGATCCTTAACAGACTTCACAAGTGCCAGCAGCTCCTTGTACATTTCCGTGCGGTCAAATCGCGATGTCGGCATATAATCCTCCACATTATACTCGCCCTCCTGTGCTACACGGATCCGCTTGATATTCAGCTGCAAGGCGCCCTGAAAACTGACAACCTGACCATCCACCTGAATGTAATCCATTGCCTCAAAATGTGCGATCCCGTTATTCAGATCCCACACCTTGCCATCTAAGATACCGGTGCTGTCCTGCAGCTGCAGGGAATAATAGTTCTTTCCCGCCTTTGTCTGTGCCTCATTCTTCACCTTGCATAAATAAATGCAGGAAACATTTTCGCCCTCTCGTAATGTATTGATAAATGTCATTTTTCCTCTTCCTCTCTATCCATTTTTGGCATTTGCTTTCGTTAACGAAAAAATAAATTCTGAACCGGCACCCTCTGTCGAGACAAGATTGATATTCTCGCCGTGTGCCTTTATGATCTCCCGCGTGATTGAAAGTCCCAGGCCTGTGCCCTGCTTATCCTTGCCACGCGATGTATCACTCTTGTAAAACCGCTCCCAGACACGCTTCTGCTTGTCCTTTTCGATGCCCGGTCCCTCATCCCGGACGGACACAAACAGCTTGTCCTTCTTCTCTGTGATCGTCACCTGAATCGTAGAATCCTTTGGACTGAACTTGATCGCATTGTCAACCAGATTATAAATGACCTGCTCGATCTTCGTCTTATCCGCATACACCACCGTATCCTCTGCAGGGCATGACAGATAGAGCGAAATGCCCTTCTTCTCGCAGGTACCCTCAAAGGTATTCATTGTGGCACGGATACTGGTCACCACATCAAATTCCTTCCGCTTCAGCACCGGTCCATACTTATCAAAATCATTCAGCTCTAAAAGACCGGATGTCAGCTTCGTCAGCCGCTTCGTCTCCGACAACACGATATTTAAGTATTTCTCCTGCTTCTCCACCGGAATCGTGCCATCGAGCATCGCCTCGATATAGCCCTTGATCGAAGTCAGCGGAGACCGGAAATCATGAGAAATATTAGAAATGAAATTCTTCCGGTATTCATCCAGCTTGGCAAGCTCACCCGCCATATATTCCAAGGAGCTGGCCAGCTCCCCGATCTCATCCTTTGACTTGATATTTGTCTTCACCTCGAAATCCCCGGTTGCATAGGCACGTGCCGTATCACTCAGCTTATGCAGCGGATTGATGACACGGCTCGTCAGGAATGCGAGCAGGAAAAATGCGATCAGAAATGCAAATGCATATGGTGTAAACGCAATCGTAAACAGCTCATTCTGCACATCCCCGATCTGTGACACCGAGGTATGCAGCACCAGTTGTCCGCGGATCTCCCCGTTGACCTCGATCGGAATCCCCATGCTGATCATTTCTTCCGAAAACAAATGATAGAAGTCTCCTGTCATGGCAAAGGAACCGCTCAGTTCTCCATCCGGTGCAAGATCCGTGATCCGGCTCGGTATATAATCATAAAGCTCCCGGTGGGATGCTGCAGCGATATTGCCGTCGGTGTCCACATACCACACCTTTGTCTTTAAGTCATCCTCAAATTCATCCAGCCTCGTGATCAGCAGATCTCTGGATGTCACACCCGTTATGTAATTTACCAGTGTCTGCTTGGAAAACAGCAGAGCCTCATTGTACATGGTCTCCTGCTTTTCATCGATCAGCATCCGGTTTGACGAATAGCTTGTATAGAAAAACAGAATGCCAAATGTCGCAATCGACAGTACAAGGAACCCTAACAGCACCCAGTCAAATAGCGTACGCCGCATTATTTCACCTCAAATTTATAACCAATTCCCCACACAGTTGCCAGCCCCCAGTGCGGTGACGACGGCAGCTTTTCCCGCAGCCTCTTGATATGCACATCCACCGTTCTCGTATCACCAAAATACTCGTAGCCCCACAAATGATCTAAGATCTGATCCCTGCTGAACACCTGATTCGGGTTCTTCGCCAGGAAATATAGCAGCTCCAGTTCCTTTGGCGGCATATCCAGCGTCTTTCCTCCTATCGTAACCGTATAATTGGTAAGATTGATATTGATATTATCATACTCCACATATTCTCCAATATGCTCGGTATCCATCACCTCCGATGCCGCCGGTGCCTGTGGTACAAATCTTCGAAGCACCGCACGGACTCTTGCCACCATCTCATTGGAATCAAACGGCTTGATAATATAATCATCCGCACCCATCTTAAGACCGAGCACCTTATCAAATACCTCGCCCTTGGCAGACAGCATGATCACCGGCACATTACTGTTCTTGCGCACCTCTGAAAGCACCTCATAGCCGTCAATGCCCGGCAGCATAATATCTAACAAAATGAGATCCGGCTGATAAGACTTCACAGCCTCCAGGGCAGCCTCGCCATCGTATACAATCTCTGTATCAAAGCATTCCTTTGTCAGATACAGCGAGATCAGCTCCGCAATATTCTCATCATCATCCACAATCAATATCTTCTGTTTATCCATCCTCCACCTTCTCCCTTCTGTTTCTATAACTCCACAATCGTAACGCCCATATCCCCTTCGCCAAACTCTCCCGCACGGAAGCTCTTCACATACGGCTGCTTCTTCAAATATTCCTGCACACCCTTGCGCAATGCACCGGTTCCCTTACCATGAATGATCCGCACCTGGTTCAAATGTGCCAGTGCCGCATCGTCCAGATATTTATCCAGTTCGGAAATCGCTTCATCCACTGTCATACCGAGCAGATTGATCTCCGGCTTAATGTGGGCAGACTTCATGATTGCCGTATGTCCGCCACTGTATTTCTTCGACTCCTTCGGCGCCTGCACGATCTCCAGATCCGAAATATGCACCTTGGAATTCAAAATACCCATCTGTACCTGTGCGTATCCCTTCGCATTTGGCAGCGAAGTGACCGTACCGTCCAGATTCATACTGATCACATGTACCGCATCTCCGATCTTGAAATCCTCGATCCGGTGGGTTCCTGTCCGCTTCTTCTTATTACCTGACAACTGTGAATCCAGCTGCTTCACACGCTTTCCGAGCTTGCCACGCTCCAGCTCCATCTGCTGGTTATTTCCCGCATGCTTGCCCAGCTTATTGTATTTGCGTATCGCCTCATCTGCATAATCCTTGGCCTCCTGAATGATATCCCTGGCTTCCTCTCTGGCATCATGCAGCAGCTCGGCACGCTGCTTGGACAGCGATTCCTGCTTCTCCTTCAGCTGATTTCTGAGCGTCTCCGTCTCTGTCTTCAACGCCTCGATCTCAGCCTTTTCCTTCTCAATCATGGACTTGGAATTCTCCAGATCCGCAATCAGTGCCTCAAAATCTATCGTATTGCTGTCGATCTGGCTCTTTGCATCCTCGATAATATAAGACGGCAGTCCCAGCTTGCCTGCAATGGCAAATGCATTTGATTTGCCCGGGATGCCGATCATCAGGCGATAGGTCGGCCGAAGCGATGCCAGATCAAACTCACAGCACGCATTTTCGATCCCCGGCGTAGACAGGGCAAATGTCTTTAACTCACTGTAATGCGTTGTAGCCATACAATAAATCCCCTGTCCGTTCAGATAGCTTAAGATGGAGATTGCCAGTGCCGCACCCTCTGTCGGATCGGTACCGCCGCCCAGCTCATCAAACAGCACCAGCGTATCCGGTGTCGCCTGATTCACGATAGAAACAATATTGGTCATATGAGAAGAAAAGGTACTCAGACTCATCTCAATACTCTGCTCATCCCCAATATCCGCAAAAACATCATGAAAAACGCGCAGCTTCGACCCATCATAAGCCGGAATATGCAGTCCTGCCTGTCCCATCAGGGTAAACAGTCCAAGTGTCTTTAACGA
Organism: uncultured Lachnospiraceae bacterium; assembly: GCA_934293375.1. Taxonomy (GTDB): domain Bacteria; phylum Bacillota; class Clostridia; order Lachnospirales; family Lachnospiraceae; genus RGIG6919. The sequence goes on from CAKQYS010000010.1 coordinate 34,704, forward strand.
CACCGTTTTACCACCGGTATTCGGACCGGTGATGATCAGCATGGTAAAATCCTCACCCAGCGTCAGATTGATCGGCACCACCTTCTTCGGATCTAACAGAGGATGCCGTCCCTCCTTGATCTGAATGGAGCCATCCTCCGAAAATGCCGGCCTGCTGCCCTGATAGGACTTGGCAAATAAAGCTCTGGCAAATATAAAATCCAACTCTGCTAACAGCTCCATATCGGATTTGATCAACGGTGCGTCCAATGCTGCCTGCTCACTCAAGGTTGCCAGAATCTTCTCGATCTCAACCGCTTCCTTATTCGCCTGCTCCTTCAGTTCATTATTCAGGTTCACCACCGCCATCGGCTCCACAAACAGGGTCGATCCGGTCTTCGACTGGTCATGGATCATACCCGGAAACTGCCCCCGGTATTCCTGTCTGACCGGAATACAATACCGCCCATTTCGCATAGTCACGATATTATCCTGCAGCATCGTCTGGTTCGTCTGCGAACCCACAATGCCGGACAACTGTGAATGAATCTTGTCATTCACACGCTTAATAGACCGTCTGATATCCCGCAGCGTAGACGATGCGTCATCTGCAATCTCCGTCTCTGACAGGATCGCACGGTGGATATCCCGGCTCAGTGCTTCCAGCGGCATCAGCTCCGCAAACATCGCAGTGAGAGAATCCGGCTCTACATCCTCATCCTGCACATCCCCGTACTGCTTCACAGACAATGTGATATCCAGCACTCTCGCAATATTTAACAGCTCTGCAGCACTTAGACTACCCTCGATCTCCAGCCGCTTCAAGGACAATCCGATATCACACAGACCCGAAAATGACACGCCACCTTGCCGGTATACTCTGGTCAGGGCATCCTGAGTCTGCTCCTGCATAGTTATAATATCCATGATATTATCTGTCGGCACAAGTGCCTCACATTTACTTTTTCCTAACGGAGAACCCGCATAGCCTGTCAACATCGCTATGATCTTCGGATACTCCAATATTTTGAATGCTTTCTGGTTCATTTTCTCTACCAAGTATGCCGGTGAAGCTGTCCCTGCAATTCAAATCCGGCAAAGCCCTGCTGTCTTAAAGCCTCATACAGCACGATTGCCACAGAATTGGATAGATTCAGGGAACGAATATCCGACAGCATCGGAATCCGCACTGCTGTTTCCTTATAATCCAGCAGAATCTCCTCCGGAATACCCGCACTTTCCTTTCCAAACATAATATAACAGTTGTCTTCATAGTTCACATCGACATAGGTCTGCTTGGATTTTGTTGTCGCCATATAGATCTTTGCACCCGGATTCTTCGCAAGAAAATCCTCAAAATCCTCATAAACCGTAACATCCAGCTTTGACCAGTAATCCATGCCGGCTCGCTTTAATGCCTTCTCGGACAGACTGAATCCAAGCGGCTCGATCAGATGCAGTCTTGCACCTGTCGCCACGCAGGTTCGTCCGATATTTCCTGTATTCGCCGGAATCTCCGGCTCATGTAATACTATATTTATCATCTTGCTACCTCATAATTTAGCCTTATCTGACGATAAAAGGGTGCCTCAAAGCAGGAGACACCCTCTCTTCTAAGCCTGTAACTTCTTTACAAATCTCGCAATACGGGACATCGCTTCCTTCAGCTCTTCAATCGAATATGCATACGAAATTCGAAGGAATCCCTCACCACAATCACCAAAAGCAGTACCCGGCACTACTGCCAGCTTCTCTTCCTGCAACAGCCGGGTTGCAAACTCATCACTGCTAAGTCCCAGATGCTTGATGCACGGGAAAATATAAAATGCACCCAACGGTTCAAAATACGGCAATCCAATCTCATCAAACTGCTTCATCAGGAAATGTCTTCTGCCATCGTAAGACTCCCGCATCATCGCTACATCCTTATCACCATTGCGAAGTGCAGAGATTGCTGCATACTGGCTGGTCGTCGGTGCACACATAATCGCAAACTGGTGAATCTTGACCATCTGCTCTGCAATCGCCTGTGGTGCCAGTGCATATCCCAGTCTCCATCCGGTCATCGCATATGCCTTTGAGAAACCGTTGATCACGATCGTACGCTCCTTCATATCCGGAAGGGATGCAATGCTGACATGACCTGATGTATAAGTCAGCTCTGCATAGATCTCATCCGAGATCACGATAATATCATGCTTCCTACATACCTCTGCGACCGCTTCGAGATCCTCCCGCTCCATGATCGCACCGGTTGGATTGTTCGGAAATGACATGATCAGAACCTTTGTCTTATCCGTGATCGCTGCTTCTAATTCAGCCGCTGTCAGACGGAACTGGTTCTCATTCTTCAAGTCGATCGTCACCGGCACACCATCCGCCAGCTCTACACATGGCACATAGGATACATAACACGGTTCCGGAATGATAACCTCATCACCGGGATTGAGCATGGCACGCAGTGCAATATCAATGCCCTCACTGCCACCAACCGTGATCACACACTCATGCTTTGGATCGTAATGTGCATGATACTTTCTTGCATAATATGCTGTAATCTCCTGACGCAGCTCCATCAATCCTGAATTGGATGTATAGAAAGTCTTACCCTGCTCTAACGAATAAATACCTTCTTCTCTGATATGCCACGGGGTATCAAAATCCGGCTCACCTACACCAAGAGAGATCGCATCCGGCATCTCACTGACGATATCAAAAAACTTACGGATTCCCGATGGTTTCATCTTTACGACTTTATCTGATAATGGGTTTCTCATGGCATGATCACCAGCCTTTCATCTTTCTTTCTCTTCACATAGGATACACCGTGCTCCTTATATTTCTTCAGCACAAAGTGTGTAGCGGTACTTACCACTTCATCCATCGGTGCCAGCTTATTGGCTACAAAGAAGGCAACCTCCTTCATGGTTCTTCCCTCGATCGTCAATGCAATATCATATGCACCTGACATCAGATATAGGGTAGATACCTCCTCATAATTGTAAATGCGGTCTGCGATCCGGTCAAAGCCCTCGCCTCTCTGCGGTGTCACCTTCAATTCGATCATTGCCGTTACAATTTCATTTTCTGTTTTATCCCAGTCAATCATTGTATGATATCCACAAATGATCTGCTCTAATTCCATCGCTTTGATTTCCGCCGCGACTGCAGCCTCATCCGCGCCGATGATCGCCGCTATGTCTGCCGCTCCAAGCTTGCTGTTCTTATCCAACAATTTTAAAATCTTTGTTCTCATACAATTCCCTCTTTTCTTTATATTTGACGCAAACCTTTGGCTTGCAGTCTTTTCATGAATATTATATCATCTCACCTGTGGCTTGATGTTTTTAAATTAAAAAAATATTTTGTTCAGGTTGACCTGTGCAGAATCTCAAATAAAGCATCACTTTGTACCGGCACCAGATAACGGGTCTCACTCTCGTGTCTTCTGCGGGTATCGATATGGGCTTCATCATGATCCTCTGATGGAAGCGGGATCTGGATTGCCCGTGCCTTATCTGCTGTCGTATGCCCGATCACTCTGGCATAAATGTTCTGTTCCCGCAGGGCATGCACCAATGCTCTGCCATCTGCCGAAACCGCCAGTACACTGCCGCCTGCAGACATCATATAAGGATTCTCATGAAACTGCTCCGCATACTCTATACTCTCCTGCTTCACAGGAATCTTCGGCAGCTCCACCTGACATCCCAGCCCCGACGGCTCCAACAGCTCCCATAGACAGCCAAATATACCTCCATAAGAACCATCGTGTCTTGCATAGATACCCAGATCATTCATAACCCGGATCTCCGGCGCAATGGATAAATGCTCTCCAAATTCCAAGCCGGCACGGATATAGGAATCCGGCAGTCTTTGATGCAGTGTATCATAGCAGTTTTCTGCGAGCAGGTAGGTAGCCTCCATGGCAATCCATTTCGTCATCACAATGTCCATACCCGGCTCAATATCCACTAATGCCAACTGCCCCTCTGCATGCAACGGTTCTCCATATGCCGTAACCATGATCACCGGACAGTTCACACCGGGGCTGATCCGGATATCTCCACCCAGGATCTCTGCACTCCGGCATACTGCATCGCATGCCTTATTTTCATAATGTAACAGCTCTGATTGTGCCTGCTCTACAAGTGTTCTCACCAATGTTTCATTGGCATTGCCGGGAACCAGTATCGTAAGTGTCACACCGATCAGTCTGCCTGCACCGGCAAGCAGATTATTCACTGCCTTGATCACCGCCAATGCTGCCGGCTTCTGTACCGGGAAATCCACGACTGACTGTGCCGTCACAAGATTACATGTATCGACTCTTGCACTATCCATGCCGATACCCGGACCGATCAAGGTCCAATGCCCCGGCTTATTCAACTTACGAAGTACCGATCGTCTCAGATGAGACTCCGGCAGCTTGCCAACCTTCATATCTCTCTCCTAATGCCTTCCATCAGACCTCCGGCTGGCTGTCCTCTGCCGGTGCCTGTGTGGCAGCCTCAGTTGTCTTGTCGGATTTCTTGTTCTTGTCGGTTTTATCTGTTTTGGTCTTCTTATCTTTTTTGTCAGATGAATCCTTCTTGCTGTCAGATTCGGTTGTATCTGTATCTTCATCCTTTTCCGGTCCAACCGTCACTCGGGCCGGCGATGCATTATATGTACTGGTATTCACCTTCACAGACTCTGTCTGTTTGCCGTCCACATATACATACTTCCACAGCTCTGCCTTATATCCGGTGTGAGCACCCTGCGTCACATGCCGGTATCCTGCCGGCTTCGTCTTATCCACCGTCTCGATCGGATCCCCGGCTTCCTTAGTAGAGATCGTCTTAGACTCAAATTTGATCGTACGGTTAGAAGGTCTCGTCTCATGTCCGTATATCGTAAAAGTGACGGTTCCACCTCCCGCACCCGCCTCGATATAGATCGGTGCATCTGTATTATTTTTAAATTTCAAGTCCTTATAGGTACCTGCGATCGCCGCATCTGCAGAACGCGGCACATAACTGACAACCATGGAATGCGGTGCACGCTGGGTTACTTCCAGCTCCGCACGCAGAACCGCATTGTATAATGTTGTGGATACCTGACAGATGCCACCGCCAACGCCGCTGACAACCTCACCGTTCAGATACTGATTCGCTGCATGATAACCATTTGCTGTATTAAACGGAGAGGCGGCATCATACACAGAAAACACCTCGCCCGGAAATAGAACAGATCCATTGATCTTCTTGCATCCATTGATCAGATTCAATTCTCTGTCTTTTGTACCGGAATACTTAGTTGAAAATGTCCCAAGTACATCCTTTACCTGATCAAAATCTGATGTTGTATACTCCGGCTGTGCTTCCTTGATCTGCATATCAACTGTGATATCCTCGCCATGCCAGCCATCTGCCATTGCATCCAACATCTTTTGCATCGTCGCATCATAATCGACTTCTTTTCCGACCTCTTCTTCCACAACTACAAGCTTTCCATTCTGCTTTACCAAAGACGCATTCTTCGGCTCCACATTCAGCGCATTCGTCATATCTTTTAGTTTTTCTTCAAAATCCGCACTGTTGATCTCTTTAGATAATGAAATATCCACCGGGGTCTTTGCGATCGTAACGATCTCCTTATATCTTGCAAGCATATTTCCCTTGCGTCCATACGCATATGCAGTCTCCACCAGATCGGATCCATCGAACAAAAGACCGCCATCCTCCAATGATATATCATAGTTTTTGCCATATGCACAAAAGCTGACCTTCGCCTCCATCAGCTTCTCCATATACGCATCAAAGGCATCTTCCGCCTGCTGTTTTGTCATACCACTGACATCCATGCCATCGATCGATACCCCATCATAAATCGTATCCTCGGATCCTGCCTGTACATATCCCATCGATACCATGCTGCCGGCAACTAACAGCAGCATACATAAACATGCTATCAATCCCTTTTTCATTCTCAAGCCTCCATTGACAAAGTCCATCTCGTTCGGTATATTGAAATACGGTAGCTTAGAATATAGATGATACTAACATTCCAAGTGCCATAGCTGCGATCAGTACACCGGCTACGATCTTTGCAACAAATTTATTTCTTTTGGTATTACTAAAATCAAACATAAATCACACCTCTTTTCAGAAAGGATTTCATACAATGAAACCAGTTTTTTTGTTTCCCAGCGTGATCGTTGTCATGCTGGTGATCAAACATATTATTAATAAAGCAGATCCCAAAAAGGGGATTCAAAAATCCATTCTGGAACTCGAATCAGAAGCAAATCTGACCCGCAGACAGGATATTTCCAATCTGCCCTATATCCGTATACCTGACGATACGCTTCCTTTTGGCAGACTCACACCGGTCACAGCGGATGAGCAGGCCGTTGTAAAGCTTCGGGATCAGAAGATCCTGAACCTCACGGGTATCTCCAACACCCAGCTTAAGCTGCAGTATGGTCCCGCTAATCTGGATGCCCTGTCAGCATACGATGACAATTTCGCACTGCTGATCCGTTCCCTGAACAACTGGGCCGTCGCCTGCAACGAAGCCAAAATGTATCCGGAGGCAAAAGCCATTCTGGAATACAGTGTCAATATCGGCTCCGACATACGCAAAACCTATCAAATGCTTGCGGACCAGTATTATGCAGAGCTGGACACCGATGCATTGTCCTTACTTCGGGACAAAGCTGCTGCCCTGCCTGAGATCACATCCCACAGTATATTGGATTATATAGATAACCTGCTGTAAATGCAGGCATAAACCCACCCTTTACTATAACAAATCTTTGTTCTTATGACAACTATTTTATGAAGGAGTACATATATGAAAAACAACATTGTATTAATTGGAATGCCTGGCGTAGGCAAAAGCACGATCGGCGTGATTCTCGCAAAAGTACTGGGATACCAGTTTCTGGATTCCGATCTGTTGATTCAGAAGCAGGAAAACCGCCTGCTCAAAGAAATTATTGCTGACGAGGGCATACAGGGTTTCATTAACATTGAGAACCAGGTGAATTCTGAAATTGATGTCACCAATACCGTCATCGCTACCGGAGGAAGCGTTGTATATGGCCGGCAGGCAATGGAACATTTACGAAATATCGGCATCGTCATCTATCTGAAGCTGTCCTACCAGCCACTCTCTACAAGGCTGCAGAATATCAAGGGGCGCGGTGTCGTCCTGCGTGATGGTCAGGATCTGCAGGATCTCTACGAAGAGCGTATTCCTCTTTATGAGCAGTATGCAGATATCATCATTGACGAAGAAGATCTGTCGATCGAGAATACATTGATCGCCATCAAAAATGCACTGGCAGATCTTACGGAGTCTGCGTAGTCGGTGTAGTTGTATCCGGTTGAACCTGCTCCTCTTGATCAGATGTTGTCGTAGATTGCGCCTGTGTCGTTTGCGGCTGTTCCTGTGTAGATGGAGCTTCCGGCTGCTCTGTTGTCGTCTGCTCCGTTGTCGTCTGTGCCTGCGTGTCAGCCTCCGTCCGGGTTGAAGCAGCTTGTGTCGTCTTCTCCTGTGTAGTCCGGTTCTGCTTTGGCTTTGCCGTTGTACTCTCCTGTGCCGACTCGGTTGTGATCAGATTCTCCTCTTTCTTCGGCTTCTGATAAAAGAATGTCGAAAACTCCAGATCCCGTTTATTTTTGTGAATCTCTTCCATAAACTGATTCCAGATCCTGACAGGATAGGTATTTCCCTGCAGACTCTTGAGCTGCTTCGGCATATCATAGCCAACCCATACTGCTGTCGTATAGTATGGTGTATATCCACAAAACCATCCATCATAATTCTTATTGGTCGTGCCGGTCTTGCCCGCACAATGCATACCGTCAAGTGCATAGCCTGCTGCCGTACCGCCCGGCTTTAATACCTTTTCAAGTGCAGAGGTCATCATAGCCGCTGCATTGGCATCATAAACCCGAGTTGTCTGTCTCGGATTTTCATATATCGTCTCCCCATCAGCATCCGTGATTTTTTGAATACAGTCCGGTGCCATATACTGTCCACCATTGGCAAGGCATGCATAAGCAGCCGCCATCTCTTCTACTGTCGCCCCATATGTGAAGCCACCGAGTGCCCCCGCCATGACCTCCTTATCCTCCGGCATCAACGATTTGAAATTCATTTTCGTAAGATATGACATGCCCTTGCCCGGCGTGATCTCCTTGTAGACCTGTCTAGCAATATCATTATTGGATCTTGCAACGGCTTCGTCTACCCGCATCGTACGCAGGGACTTCCCCTGATCATCATAAGCAGTGACCTTCGACTCCGGCGTATATCCTTCCATAAAGACCGGCGTATAGACATTGAGGGGCTTGATAGAAGAGCCGGGCTGTCTCGGACTCTGGAATGCACGATTTAAGGTATATCCTACGATATCCTTTTGGCTGCGTCCGCCCACCACAGCGCATACATAACCACTCTGATTATCGATACAGACTGCTGCCCCCTGTAATGCGTATACACCATCATCCGACTTCTCTGTATAGTCTGCCAGCACTGTATCAACCTGCTTTTGCAGCTGTTTTTGCAGATCCAGATCCATCGAAGTATAAATACGGTATCCACCTGTATACAAAGACTGCTGACTCTCTGTATATGCTGCATCATATGCCGTCTTATACTCCTTGCGATCCTGATCCGTCGCAAAATCATATTGCAGTGTAAATCCTCCCACCTGCATCAATGCCTGCGTTGCCTGATAATAGATATAGGTCTCCGCATAATTATTCCGCTTCTCTTTATGCATATTAAGAGTGATCTCCTCTGACGAAGCCAGTGTATAATCCAGCTCATTGATATACCCTTCCTGCTGCATATTCAGAAGGATCTTATCCCGACGCTTGAGCGTATGATCCTTATGCTCTACCGGATCATAGTAAGTCGGACTATTCGGAATGGCACATAAAAATGCGATCTGCGACAGAGAAAGCTCTGTCAGCTCCTGCCCGAAATATCCCTTCGCAGCCGCATCGATCCCATAATATCCATTTGCAAAATAAATGTTATTCAGATAGAATTCGAGAATCTGTTCCTTGCTATATTTATCCTCCAGATCCAGAGCGACAAATGCCTCGATTACCTTACGCTTCCATGTTACCTCATTTGATAAAAAAACGTTCTTTGCCAGCTGCTGCGTGATCGTAGAACCACCCTGTGTGATCTTGCCATCATGCTTGATCAGAGCTACAAATGCTCTGGCAATACCTTCCGTATCCAGACCATGATGTTTGTAGAATTTCTTATCCTCTACCGCAATCATCGCATTGATAAAATTCTGTGGAATATCCTCATATGATACATAGTAGACATCCTTCTCACCACTCAGCGAACGGATCTCGTCGCCATTTATATCATATACCACACTCGTCTCCACACTCCGGAAAGTATCTGCCGAGGACAGCTTTACCATCAGTGCAGCTTCCTGTGACAGTGTGATCACATCCCTGCCGTACCGCAGATAAATGATCCCCAGCAGTAAAAGTACCGTGAGTGCAATCAGGATCTTCACCGAGGTTCCCGCTGTATGCAATATTCCTTTTTTCTTTTTTCGTCCTGATGCCATCTCTCTTACCAAATCTACATTGAAACCCGAAACATTGTCCTGCGGATTTATATCATAACACTATGCCTGTCCTGCCAGATAATCAATAAACTGCTGTGCTGTCCGTCCGGATAAACCTCCATGGGACAACTCCCATTTGTTGGCTTCTGCAAGCAACTCTTCGTTGGTCAGCCTGATCTCCGGATACTTGGCAGCCAGCTCCGTGACAATCGCAAAAAACTCTTTTTGCGAAGGCTTTGAGAAACTGATCGTAACACCGAACCGGTTCACAAGTGACAGCTTCTCCTGCATGGTATCTGAACGATGCATACCATTATCCTGTACAACATCATTTCTGTCATTCCAGGTCTCCTTAATGAGATGTCTTCTGTTCGATGTCGCATAGATCAGTACATTATCCGGCCGCACCTCTAAGCCGCCCTCAATAACCGCCTTCAGATATTTATATTCGATCTCAAATTCCTCAAAAGACAGATCATCCATATATATAATAAATCGGTAATTCCGGTTCTTGATCTGTGAGATCACAGAGGACAGACTCTGGAACTGATGCTTATAGATCTCGATCATACGAAGTCCCTGATCATAATACTGGTTGATGATCGCCTTGATACTCGTAGATTTACCGGTTCCGCTGTCACCAAACAGCAGGGCATTGTTCGCCTTCCTGCCCTTGACAAATGCCTCCGTATTATCGACCAGTTTTTTCTTCTGGATCTCATAGCCAACCAGATCATCCAATGTGACCTCTTCCGTGTTATTGATCGGCGTAAATATAATATTTTCCGGTGTGCCGCCGATGCGGAATGCCTTGTTCAGTCCGAACATACCGACACCATACGCCTTATAAAATGCAGTTACAATATCAAAGATCTCATTTTCATCCTTTGCCTGTTCAATCTGTCTGCTGATATTCTGTACCTTTTCGCTGACATTCTTATTGTACATACGCTCCTTCTTGGCGATCGCATGATAATTCGAGATCGTCGTAAAGCAGTCAATATCCAATCCCTTCTCGATCTCAGAGAAATCATAATCAAACAACTGCTTAAAGATAGCAAAATCCTTCTTCGCAAACACATTCACCGTACCATCACTGGCACCAACCTTCTCACATGTCAGACTGAATGAATTCTCATTCGTGATGAGAATATACGCCAGATAATTGTGCCACAGATTCTCGTCAAATCCATACTGTGTGGCAAGATCCAGCAGACGCTTCATCTCCCCATAAATGCGTGTCACAAGCTCCGCCTTTGGGGTAGACTGATTATCGTACTCCTCAAATATATGTGCGAGACGGATCAAAATACTGTCCTCGCCCAGATCATGAAATAAAACCAGTTTCGATACTTCCTGATACATAAATTCACCATTCTTTCGTCTTTATTATTTAATCATAGTAGCACGACACACCGGGGATTTCAACAATCAAGTAGATTGCTGATAGTTCTTTTGCAGCAGCCAGTTCGGGCGAAACGGCCGCATCAGATTCCAATACCCGCCCCCGACAAAGCCATACTCCACGATCGTATCAAACCGTACCTGCATACTGCGCACATCCTCAAACCAGACCTCATGCGCCACACCCTCCGCCTGATAGTGAAAATGTGGTGACTGCGCCACCTCGTCATATTCGATCACGGCCCCATTTGCCGCAGCGATCTCCACCGCCTGTATGTTTCCGATACTGGTCGCCCGTGTCACACCCGGCTCATGCGGAAGCGGCCAGTCATAACCATAATTCGGCATCCCCATATAAATCTTATTTGCCGGGATTCGCGACACTCCGTAATCCAGCACCCGACGCACGCTCGGAATCGGTGCAACCGCCTGCGGCGTACTGTAGGTATAGCCCCATTCATAGGTCATGAGCAGCACTTGATTCGCCACCGCACCGAGTCCGGCATAATCCACGCCCTCATAGAGCAGTCCCGGCTGGTCATCCGATGTCTTGGGTGGCAATGCCACCGTCACATAATACCCATTTGCATTCATCTGTGTCGTCAGCCGATCGACAAATGCGACATACGCATCCCTGTCCGTTGCCAGCACATACTCAAAATCGACATCCACCCCCACATACTGCCGTGTCTCCATCACCTGCAGGAGCTGTCCGATCAGCCGCTCCTGCACAGCCACATCCTCCAGCAGGACATTGACCAGTTGATTGCTGAAGCTGCCACTCTCCGAAAACGGCGTCAGCACCAGCACCGGCTCCACCCCAAATTCCTGTGCCGTCCGGATAAGTCTCGTATCCGCAATCGGAATCAGATCCCCCTCCGGTGTAAACCCATACGAAAAAATATAGAGTGCCTGCATATAGAGCAGACACTCTCTCAACACTTCATCTCTGATATAAGGATATGCATAACCAAAAAAACGCTTGTCTGCCTTTTGACCTTCATCCGCATTCTCCGGCACATAAAGTGCCTGCCCGACAACCAACGGCTGCTCCGGCGACATCTGGTTGTCAAATGCCAGCCTCTCCGGTGTCGTATCATAAAGGGCAGCAATACTATAAAGCGTATTGCCGGGTGCTACTACATAGATCATACTGTCTCCTGAAAAGCATTTGATACTAATGTATGCAGGATCCCCCAATCAATATACGCTTCCCTGCAAAGGCAAAGCCATAACATCGGATTCGCTCCTGCGGGATACCCTGAGCGATCAACTCCGCATCGTAATGCTTCTGTGCAATCTGATGCAATGCCGTTTTGACCGTATCCGACAAATCCGTCTCTTCCGCAGTGTCCTGTACCTTAAATTCAAGGATTATGGCATCATCCTGCGCCTGCTTCGGAATCAACATGACATCATACCGTCCATAACCGCTCTCTCTGTTAGACCGGATTGTATACCGATCCCGTAGCTGCGCCAGCAACCCCAGAACAAATCCATGATAAAATCTTTCCGGATGTGTATAATCCGTGCTTCCATGTCCAACATCAAAGCTGCTAAAGGTCTCTATTGCAATATCATTCATATAACGATTCATCGCCTTCAGATCCCCCACGAGCATTGCATCCACAAACGCATTATAATTGGTCTTGGAACCCTGAAACCATCCCCTGAACATATTGACAAACATACTATAGGTCTCAAGATTCGTGATCAGAAGGTGATACCATGGCTCCATCAGCTCTCCCTTATATTCAAGCGCCTGCACCTTCAGATATCCACCTGCCAGCATCAATCCCCATATCGCATCCTGCCGTTCATCCAACTGGTCATACACGATCTGTTCATCAAATGTAACCTCAATTTCCTGTCTGTTGAGCAACTGTTCCATCAACTGCTTTACCGTAGGAGAGGCTGTTCTGAGCATCCGGTTGACCAATCCATTGGAACTGGTCATCGCCCAATACGGCTTGATCTGTCCTTCATCCAGATAATTCGTAATGGACCATGGATTATAAATATCCCGACAGGCTCCAAATGTAAATCCATCATACCATCGTTTCACATCCGGCATTCGATCCGCCAACCCAAACTGTGCCAGTGCATGCTGTACTTCCGCTTCCGTAAACCCGAAGCAATCCGCATATTCATTTGATGTCGTTGTCACCACCTTCAGATTGTTCAGATCTGAAAAAATAGATTCCTTGGAAACTCTTGTAATACCCGTCATAATTGCCCGCTCAAGATATGCATTTGTCTTAAATGTAGAATTAAATAGGCTCCTGATAAAAGCAGTCAATTCGTTCCAATATCCACCGATATAGGCTTCCTGTAATGGCGTGTCATACTCATCCAGAAGTATGACTGCCTTCTTTCCATAGTATCTGCACAGATACTTGGACAAATCTTGCAGTGCATCCTGTGCGACTGCATCCTCCATCTGCGGGCATACACTTGCAAACTGTCTGTGCTCGACCTCTGTCAATCCTTCCCATGTCGCAAGCTCCCGATACAGGGAATACACATCTGATATATTTTTCTTAATCTTGCTGACCGCATCATGGTAATTAGACTGCTTCACATCTGCAAAGCTGATAAAAATAACCGGATATGTGCCCTGCAGCTTTCTATACTTATCGTGTTCCCAGATGGACAATCCCAAAAACAAATTTGCAGCATCCGCATACCGATTAGAAAAGAAACAGTTCAGCATACTCATATTCAGTGTCTTACCAAACCTTCTTGGTCTGGCAATCAGCGTTACATCATCGCCGGACTCCCACCACTGCCTGATAAAATCTGTTTTATCAATATAGAATGCCTGTATCCCTCGCAATGCTGCAAAATCTTGTTTTCCAATGCTTACCTGCTGCATCTGTTTCTCACCTGCCTTCCTAATACCTATATGCAATCATTATACAGAACCCACCATGATAACGCAAGCTGCACCCCGCCTATTCCCGTATAATAATATCGCAGATCCTGTCCACATCCTCGATCGCAAGATCCGCATACAGCGGCAGTGTCATGATCCGCATGGCAATACTCTGTGCAATCGGAGTACGCTCCACACCTGCGGTTGGGTAATTCCGATAACAAGCAAACCCATTGGTCAGCGGATAGAAATATTTTCTTGCTTTAATATTATGCTCCGCCAGGATCTCAAACATCTCATTTCTCGTATGCCGATAGTCCACAAATTCCACAGGAAAATATGCATAATTCGATTCCACACCCGGCTGCTCTTTTGCAATCCTCAATCCTTCTATGCCGCCAAGTCTCTCCCGGTAATGCAGTGCCAGACGCTTTCTCTTTGCAATCTCATCTGCCACATGCCGTAGATTGCAGATCCCCATGGCCGCCTGAAACTCATTCATTTTGGCATTTCCTCCGATATAGGCAACCTCTTCTTCATTGTGGATCCCAAAGTTTTTCTCGTCATTTAAGAGCTGTACCCACGCATCGTTGTGATAGCATACTGCACCACCCTCAATCGTATGAAACACCTTCGTGGCATGAAAGCTGAACATGGCTGCGTCCCCAAACTGTGCGGCTGACTTTCCCTGATATCGGACACCAAATGCATGTGCAGCGTCATAAATCAATTTCAGTCCATATTGTCTGGCAATGTGATCCAATGCCTCTACATTGCAGATATTTCCATATACATGCACCGGCACAACCGCCACTGTACGCTCTGTGATCAGCGACTCAATCTTGTTTACATCAATTGTATAATCCTCCGGATCGATATCACAAAACACCGGGATCAATCCGTTCCTGACAATCGCATGCGTCGTGGAAGCAAATGTAAATGGCGTCGTGATCACTTCACTTCCTTTTGGAAAATTCATCGCTGAAATAATATTTTCCAGTGCCAGATGTCCATTTGCATACAGTGTCACATGCGGAATCTCCAGATATTCCTCCAGCTGCTTCTGAAAGGTCTTATGCTTCGGTCCCATATTGGTCAGCCAATGTGAATCCCATATGTCCCGGATCTCATCTACATATTCGTCCAATGCCGGCATCGAAGACTTCATTACCAGTATTTCTTTTTCCGTCATGAGGGTCACTCCTATCTACTATTTCATAATTATGTGTATGCTTCTACATACTCCTTAAATCTTGGCAATATAAATGATAATCGCCCTCTGATTTTCCCGTTGACAATCCCCTTTTTCATGAGACGATCCCGATACACCGATAACTCATTCTTCTTCATGCCGGCCTCCTTAAGGACAGATTCTGTGGTGCAATTCGATTTCGCAATCGCTATCACAACAGCCTTATCTTTATCCGACAGCTCAGACCAGATCTTATGATACACATACTCACTCAGGTAATAATCAAATCGAATCATCTCATCCTGGTAGTGCTTCTTGCTTTCATAACACAAGTACCCCAATACCTGAAACGCAAACGGATAACCACAGGTAACATCCGCCATTAACAGTGCTTCCTCTTTGCTGACATGCAGATTCTCCCGATAACTCTCAGCCATCATGATTTTATTTAAGGGTTCCAGCTCCAGTCTCGGTGTCCGCAGTAAAAATGTTACATTATCCGCATTCTGCAGATCACTAATGTTTTCATATAACCCGGTCATCAATAAATATACCGGCAGCTCTTCCCGTAACAGCAGTTGAAATGTATTGGAAAAGATCTTCATATTATCATTGCTGACAACCTCATCTATGGCGATCA
The DNA here is from genome assembly GCA_934293375.1 of uncultured Lachnospiraceae bacterium. Taxonomy (GTDB): domain Bacteria; phylum Bacillota; class Clostridia; order Lachnospirales; family Lachnospiraceae; genus RGIG6919. The sequence continues at coordinate 50,386 of CAKQYS010000010.1, forward strand.
GCACCTTCTGATTTCGTTTTTTCACCACATGAAGCATTCTTTCCAGCGCTGTCTCAATATCCGTGATCGGGGGCGCTGTCTTTAACGAAATTCCAATATTAAAAAAAGACAGATTGATATCCGCTGCATCAAATACACCCATCAAAGGCTGGCTATTATATAACTTGGCAGCCAATGCATGTAACAGATCCATTCCCGAATTGAGATTCACAACGATCCATCTGTCATCCTCCTTCAGACGATTGCAAATTTCCGATAATGTAACTGTCTTGCCAATGCCCCTGACACCGGAGATAATACAGGCCTGATAGCTCGGAATATCTTCTGAAAAATCTTCTATCAATTTATTAATTTGTGCAATTCTGGAAACCAATTGCGTCGGTTCCTTACCAAATGAAATGGTATATGGATTTTTCATTTTATACTCCTTTATACTTTCATTTTTGTTTTATACTCTTTTATACTTTTGATTTTATTTTATACTCCTTTATACTTAAAGTCAACTATCCAATCTCCACCGCTCACTTTTCGGTGGGAAATCATTCGTATCCAACCTCGGCAGCAGCAACGGATCGTCCCTCTGCAGATCCACATGTCTGGCTTCTTGGCATGGAAGACTTCATTACCAGTATTTCTTTTTCCGTCATGAGGGTCACTCCTATCTACTATTCTGTGTATCCTTGAAGTCAGCCGGATAACCGGCCATTTCAAACATCTGTCTTAATTTCACTTCATAGCTATGATATTGTTTTACTTTTTCATAACCCCGTCTCGCGATCGCCTGACGTTCTTCATCATGTGATAAATAGTATCCGGCCTTCTCTATCAGATCCGGCATACTTTCATACATCACAACCTCATAATCCGGCTCAAACAATTCCGGGATTTCCGGCTGGTAATTTGACAACATAAATCCCCCGCTTCCCATAATGTCAAAACATCGAAGCGGAAGCCCCGAACTAATCGGTTTATTCGTCAGATTCAGGTTAATTTTACTGCATTTCATAATCTGTGGCATCATATTGTTAGAGTCTGCGGGACCTTTCACATGCACACCCTGCAGACAGACTGTATCACTTGTCGTATATAAATCCACATTAAAATGCTGGGCTAATGTATTCAGCGTCCGAATCCGGTCCTGTTCTGTACATTTGTATCCAATGTATGTATCTGCAATAATTCCCAGATCGTCCTCTTCGTAATCCTCCCCTAACGGAACCCACCTTGCTTGTTTTTTGAATTCTTTGATAAATGCCGGCGTCAGACTGTCGCGGATCAGATTATATCCATATATATTAAGCTGTGCATCAATAATACCATCTACATAACCCCTGATATATGCTGGCAGTCTGTCTTCAATTTTATTATATAATGCCAGTGCTTTATCAGAATATAATGATCCAACAAATGAGATATCACAATCATATGCACGATGTTCCTGTAAAGTCACATATACACTATCCCACGCAGGCATATCGGCAGCCAGCGAATGATGATATATTCCATGAGGATTCATCGGATAGAACTTATGATATAAATCTCTGTCAAAGACGAAAATATGATTTGTCTCATATGATATTGTCTTTGAGTAAAGCTGAAAACACGGACTATCTACGATCCAGCAAAAATACGGTATCTTGTGTATCCTGCACACCCGCGCAATGATTGGTATGAAATTGATAGAAAACACGATATCTGTCCGATGTGAACTCAGCGTATCCGATAAAAAATTAGCATAATCCATATCATAATCAACATTATCGATCAATTTCTCTATACGGATCACATTATATCCCAGACTTACCAATGCACGGTCTACACCCGCTTCACATATGCTTTTCCATTTGCAAAACACAATATTCATCTGACGATTCCCTTCTTGTACATATAACAATGAAATATATATGGATTATTCCAATATCCCGGCATATCTGATTCATAAAACCGAATACACATATTATGGGATTTTGCAAATTCCTCAAAAAATGCTTTATCATAAAAAAGTTTTGATAAGCCGGCATACCGCACCTCATAATCTGCAATCATTTTCTTTCTTGCAGTTAGAAAATCCGTTTCTTTTTCCCTGTCATGGATATCCAGTAAACCTATCGCATATTTCGCCTTACAATACATCCGCTCTAGCACATTCCATGCATATTCTTTATCCGAAAAATAAGAAAAAACACTATTGGATATTACCGCATCATATTGTGGTCGATCTAACAGCTTCAAAGCCTCTGCGCACACTAAATCCCTGCTTTTTAAGATGTATTTAGCTACCTTGAGCAGACTTTCTGAATAGTCAATTCCACCGACACATAGACCATCATGTTCCAACAAAAACAAATTAGCTCCACTGCCACATCCCACCTCGTAGACACTCGATATTTCTGAATACTGCATGATTCGATCTACAATCTGGCGATATTGGCATAAAAACGCATCGTAGGATAATCCGTTGACTACTACATCGAAACCGCTGCTTCGTTTTAATTCCATGTATATCTCTTTCAGGTTTGACGAATGTAAAATGTCCATGTCTGCACTTTTCCCTGACCATACTGTTTTCCATCTTTGTTGCATCATGCTGCTCCTTTGTTTTGAATCTCCTGCTACATTGTAAGATAATCCATAAATCCCTTCTTATTCTCAAAAGCTGTCGTTGTTGGTCTGCCAAGATCTCCTCGTGATCCTATTGCACATTTCACTTCTATCAGGCTAAGCATCTGCCTATCCCTCGCTTCTGAAAGCGCCCGGTCCAAACTCCCAAAATCCTCCACACTCACTGCACATGGATATCCGCAGGCCTTTGCAACCCCCACAAAATCCATGTTATTTGCAACTGTTGGCATCCCACCTACTGTCTCATGCGCTTCATTATTGATCACGACATGTACCAGATTGGATGGTCGATTCGCGCCTATAACAGCCATTGCCCCCATATGCATCAATGCCGCACCATCTCCATCAATACACCATATTTTTCTGTCCGGTTTATGAAGTGCCACACCCAATGCAATGGATGAACTGTGCCCCATCGACCCAACTGTCAGAAAATCATACTTGTGACTTTGTCTGTTTGCCTCACGTATTTCAAACAGCTCGCGACTGGTCTTACCGGTGGTACTGATCACAGGATCTTCTCCGGTAACCTGCACTATATGCTGAATAATTTCTTCACGCATCATAGTGCATTCATTTTTATACATTATCTTACCCTCAAATGTTAGAGCCCCCTTGCGGACTACAAACGCAACATTTCTACCCTCTGTCAGAAGCGGTCTGAATGTCTCCATAGCCGACTGTAGCTGCTCATCCGTTGTATCCGTGCCAATCACAAATGACGGAATACCCATATCATCCAGAAGTTTGATCGTAACCTCCCCCTGATAAATATGCTGTGGCTCATCATGGATTCCCGGCTCGCCTCGCCAGCCTATAATAAAAACCATGGGGATTGCATACACCTTTTCATTTAACAGTGATGCAACAGGATTGATAATATTTCCCTCACCACTGTTTTGCATATATACCACCGGAACTTTTCCTGTTGCGAGATGATACCCGGCAGCCACCGCTACACAATTTCCTTCATTCGCCGCAATCATATGGTGCTTTGCATCAATCCCATACTTTTGCATCAGGCAATCACATAGTGCCTTTAACTGCGAATCCGGAACTCCTGTGTAAAAATCTGAATCAATAATCTCAATTAATCTTTCAGCATCCATTTCCCTTCACCTGTTTTCATATCCTTATAACTGGCATCCATCGCCTTTAATTCTTCTACTGTATCAATCTCAACCAGTTGAGACCCCTTCACCGGTTTAATACCTAAACAAATCGTCTCCAGCCTGCCATCTACAATTTCATCCCAATATAATTGTTCATGACCGGGATACTGATATGCCTCAGTCACTGCGTCGGCAATCACCTTTGCATCCTGTTGTTTCATATATGCAACACCTACCATGTTATAGCAGTCTGTTCCACCTTTGCCAACTCTTGTTATTCTGTCATTCGATATGTCAAAAACCCAATCGTCTGAAAATCCTTGCACCATTTTCCCATAATAACAGGAATGCTCCGGCACATGATCAAATATAGTGGGATCTGCCACATACACATCCGACTCACAAATAAATACATCATGAATACGCATGATATCACACACTGCATGTATCGACGATATGTTATTTTTTTTCATGTATTCTTTGTTCTCAACTAAGTGAATTCCCGCATACTTTGTTGTCAGGTATTCAAATTGTTCCCTCAGATATCCGACTACAATATAATATTCCCTGATCCCTCGCCGCTGTAAGCCTTCTATCATAGTTTCTATCATCGGCTTACCATGTACACGGACTAATGGTTTTGGAATACTTTCGGTAATCGGGCGCATTCTGCTTCCTAATCCCGCCGCCATTAAAATCGCAACTTCACTCATTGTCTGCCTCCTCTGTCTTTAACAACTCGCATGTTCTGGCAATCTGCATCCCCTGAATCAATGCCCCGCCCTCTGTAGCATCATATACAGGCATATTGACATCTGTATCCCGCAATCGCTGCTCTATCCACCTTCTATACCGATCGAATGACCTGTTTGTGTGCACCATATCTCCATCTATTGAACACACGGTAATGGTTCCATCTGTATCGATGCTGTGAGTCTGCCGCGTATCACTGGCATGATCCCTCTCCCCGGTAAATGCCAGATCCAATCCCATACAGATAATCTGAGCCGCCCTCATTCGAATTGCGATATCTAATGCCAATGTGATAACCGAACCGCCAACCTGATATAGACGGTATCCATGCTGACCGGCATATTGTTCAGCCTCCTCATACTCCGTCTGACACACAAGATATTTCCTTCCTTTATAGGACTGCGCTATCTTTCTATATGCTGTAGACAACAAAATCATTGGGATTTTCTCCTGTTCCAGTCCCTCTATCTGAACATACACATCTCTTTTCGGATCTGATATCACAACATAATCCGGAAGGATTCCCAACTTTAACAACTTACGCAATACCGTTCCAACAGCAACATAAATCGTATTCTCAGGCTTATTATATAATTCCTTTACATTTTTGTCTAATGATGGTCCTCCTGCAATCAACACAACTCTTTTACCATGAAACGATGTTTCCAGTTCATCTATATAAGCATCACAATTCTGAAAATTACTCCGGCTGTTTCGTATAAAATCCTGTCTGTACTGCCGGATTGTATTGTCCCGCAGCAGCCAATCCCTTAAAATATTGCGGGTTCCCGGCTCATATATATGTCTGATATACGCCCTAAGTGGTACAAAATGATACTGGTCACTCCTGCCACTCCTATCTTCAAGGATCTCATATTCCGGATCATAATATATCTTTACATTCTCATTTTGAAAATACCAGTTCATGTCCATATATTGAAACACCAACTGTAATATCCGGATATCCGGCTCAATAATCTCCAATATCATATCCGGATCCCTATCGATCAACGCCTGCCAATGATAGCCCAGTCCAAGTCCAAACCCTACATAATGATCACAATGTACATCATAATATTCCTCTACAAATCTGTATGCTTCACGGTACGGATTATCATTGCTGTGAATATAATAACATTTATCTGCTTCACATATTTTTAATGTAAATGCCCCTACAGTAGTCGGTTCTACCTCATATATACAATCACAATAACTGCTTTTTTTATGGAGCTGTTTTGCCTTTTTCAGATATGCAAACAGTACCTGGTCTCTCTTTACAAGCTTCTGCATATTGACATCCCACAAAGTCTCATCATAAAAGAAGCCTTCATATGCCCGGATCGCATTCTGCACTTCAATGAAAAACGGGTAAACCTGCAACATCAACAGATCACCATATAACACATAGTCTTCCTGCTCCTGTGCATTTAACAGACCTGACATCATATTCACAATGTCATCTTCCGTTACCGGTAATCCCACGGACTCCATATATGCTCCCTGAGCCAGTATATTGGTAAATGCCGCCGATAATTTTGCAGACAATACCGGTATCTGATTCACAACATATATATAATTCTGTCTGTCCACCGCCCCGGTCATGCGTTGAATCATATTTATGATAGATATATTATCATAATACTGTTTTTTCACAATACTCTCCTTAATCCTGATATTTTACCGGAATACTGACATGCATAGATCGAAGTCCCTGTTCAAACACCTCAAAGAATGCCTCAATATCAACATCATCGATTGCACCTAACGCACATAAGCGAAATGTATTTGCACTAGCAACCTTGCCCGGATAGATGGTAAAGCCCCGTTCGTAACAATAATCATGAATTTTTTCAAAATCCCAGTGTGGATCATCCGGATATATCACAGATGCCACAAGACCGGCCTGCCACTCAGATCTGATCAATTCTTTAAACCCGAGTCGTTTAATGCCTGCATGCAATGCATCCATCACTCTGGTATGTCTTGCCCATTTATTCAGTTCGCCTTCTGCAAAATATTCTTTCAGTGCCTGTATGGCCGCATAGATTGTCTGAACCGGAGGTGTAAAATGCATCTCTCCTGTTCTCTCAAAGTACTCATACTGAAGGTAGAGATTGCAATAATATGACCGCTTCGGATAATCCTTTGACCGTTTGATCAATTCTTTTTTGCCGATAATAAAGGATAAGCCTGTCATAGCCATCAAACCCTTTTGTGCAGATGCCATACAAAAATCGACATGATCTTTTTCTATATCAATCGGACGCATTGCATAGGTAGATGTCGTGTCCACGGAAAATACAGCATCATACCTGTGTACCAGTTCCCCAATTTCCCGGATTGGATTTAACAACCCTGTTCCGGTCTCATTGTGCGTCGTATGCACCAGTGCCACATCCGGATTTCTTTTCAATACATCCTCAACCGCTGCTAATGAAACAGGTTCTGTCACCGGCAGTTTCAGATCAATATGTGGAAGTCCATAATATTCGCATATTTCAACCGCCCTCTGGCTATATGCACCGTTATTAAGAATCAACACCTTTTTTCCCTCCGGCAGCAGAGAATTCAGACACACATCAATGTTGATCGTTCCGGATCCACAAAACAAAACAGCTGTATAGCATGCAGTATTTCCATGTACAATCTTTACAAGATCCTCTCGCAGGGTCCGCATCATACCTGCAAATTCCTTTTCTCTTGGACAAATATCCGGAACAACCTGTGCCATCTTTACGCTGTCCGTTGTGGTAGATGGTCCCGGATTCAATAAAATATTTCTTTTCATATCGTTCTCTCTTTCTCATTTCACTTGATAACTTTATTTCATAGCACTACTCATATATAATATGAGACGCAATTCTATTCAAAAAGATCCTTTCAAATGATGATAATAGGTTTGCATCCCTCATCTCTGTCCCGTCTTTATATCGTCCATATACTTGATATTCTCCAAGATGGAATCTTCCTTCATTATCCGTCGGCTCCGTATTCTTGAAAAAGATTTCATAATCCTTTGCATTTGCAACAGCACAATATACATCGCCAGGATGCAGGGATTCTGTAATGACATACGCTTTTTCCTCTCCGCCAAATGCTGCCGGGAGACTGCCATCAATAGATACCGCATCCAGCTTTATACCTGCAAGTCTGCACATAATAGGCATATAATCCGCCGTTGACATTAACTCATCGGTTATCTGCTGTGTAACATTTGCCCCCCGGAACATGAATGCAACTCTTGTTCTTGGATCCGATAGCATCGGCTCCCCTGATGGAATAAAATATCCTTGTCCATGATCCGCAAACAGACTGATCAATATTTCATCATCCGTATAGTTCCTTTCTATATACGAGTAGAGAAGTCCAAACAACATATCCAAATACTGTAATGTTGTCTGATACATTTTTATTTTACCTGCGCTATAATCCTGTTTCACCGAAGTAATCCCGCGATCCTCTACTTCCCGGTCCTCAATCGCAAGCTGATTCTGTACTGCCACCGATAAATCCAGACCATCTGCAATATCATGCAGATCCCCTATATACATCCAGAGATATTGATCTGTCTCCTGAAAGGCTTCTATGTGTTCGATCACACTGATAATCTCCTGCTCAGCCCTTGCACCCATTGGCTGGACCTGATACACATATTGATCTAACCCCCTGGCATATCCATAAAAACAGGTAGATCTCCACTCGCCATCCATCTTACTTGTATAATAACCCTGTCGCTTAAAATACTCGGATATTGTTGGCACCTCTTTCGGAAGTTCTCCATCCACGGTACTATGAAACATCATATGATGCAGCGTGTTAAGACCACTTTCATATGTTGCAATACTTGGAAATGTCCATTCCGAACAACTATATGTCCGCGTACAGATCGTCCCCTTACGAAAGAATGCATATGTGTTAGGCATTCTTTCCTGAAATCCTGAACCGTCAAGCACTGTCTGTGCTAATCCATCCACAAAAAGATTCAGCACTAATTTCCGCCGTTTTCTGCTATGTCCTAAAGGTATCGGATATCCAAAATATGCATCCTTATATGTCATGATCTGGGTGTCCCGTCTGACCTTAAAATAGTTAAAATGTCTGGAACTCCACTGTTTGATGTCATGTTCCTGACCATCATAAATAAAAGCATACACATTATCCTGTTCCGTACTGGCAATCGGAACAAGGTAATTCTGTGCATCACCATCGACATAGAAATCTTGACCCTTCTCTTTAAACTTCAAAAATTCTGCCTGTGTTCTGACCATACTCAGATTCTCGTCACCAATAAAACCCTGAACCGGCGATCGGTAAATACCCGCATATCTCAGATCCTCATCCGTCACCCAGCATTCTGTTCCCACCAGCAGAGATCTGACATCCCGGGGAGCCTCTACTTTTTTCCCAAAATGCACCTGAGACCGTTGCAAAAAGGAGGATATTTTTTGTAATTGTTCCATGTCTCCCTTTTCAATCGCATCCTGTATCTGTATCTGATACACATCCTGTAATGCCCGGATCTGATTTTTCATATCTCGGAGCAACTCTGCGTCGCCCACATGAAAATACTCTGCTAAAAATTCAGATATCTTATAACTTTTCAGTGCCTCTGACACCTTATCTTCAGCCTGAAACACACAACCCTGATAATAATACGCCTCATAACTCGTAGGGAATTTACGCACACACATCTGTGCTATTTTCTTTGCCCCGTCATAATCTTGTATCGTGAAATCATATGCACACTCATAAAACCAAAGATCCCGATCCTGCGGATACTGCTGCTTATAATCTGCGATTGCTGCTTTGATCGCATCGAAATCCCCCTGTGCAAACAGATTTTTAAATTGTTCTTTTAAAGCTGATCTCATAATATGCCTTTCTCACCATTCTCTGCCAATACCAGATACTGATATGCCTGAAACTGCTCTCTTCCGGCCACTCCCGGAATTCCCAGCACTGCTTCAAACATTTCCTGTTCGTCTCTATCATCGATGACCATATTCATACGGGCATCCATCCGCAAAATATCCAGTCCGGTCCGTCTAAACATACCCACAATTTCATTTTTCGTGAAGAAATGTATGTGTGTACGATCCAGAAGTCCTTCATCCCGATAAGTGAAGTCACCTTTTAACAATGGCAGAATTACGGAAGTATGCATCAGATTAGGAATGCTGGCAATCACCTTTGCACCTTGTTTCATATACTTTTTTAATTTCTTCAATGTCTGCTCCGGATCCCGAAGATGTTCTAACACATCTCCAAATATAATATAATCAAAATACCCATTCTCATATGGAAGAGGCATACTTTCGATATCCCCTACCATAATATCTGCCATATATGTTCCACACATAGCAACCTCTTTCACCAGCTCAATTCCATATATTTTTGCATTCGGATACTGATACCTGATTCTGGATAAGGTTGCTCCACAACCGCATCCAACCTCCAAAACATGTATCTCTGTATGTTCATCTGCATCTATGTATGGAATCAATTCATTTCTGACATTCGAATAATAATCTGGATTAAAGTTCCATTTTTTCATAAAATACTCACGGTTTATGGCAGAATTCTGCTGATATGCAAAAGATGCAAATTGTTCATTTATAATATTATGGCAATATACAAATGCATTGTGACATAACAACTGCTCATAGCCCTTCCGTGTCATACAGACTCCATAATCCGTATCGGAATACGCTCCCTCCAGATAACATTCATCTAAAAGACCGGTTTCGTCAATTGCTTCCCTCTTGATCAAAAGAGCAGAACTCATCAACCAGAATTTATTTTCATATGGGTTTGGGGAAGGGATATGCAGCTGTTTTGCATATTCCAGATAATCTGTGCGGCTGTCTGTATTGAGAACCAAAGCCTGAAAATTCCCGCTCAAATTCATCATCGGTCCTGCTGCACCTACGGATTCGCGTTCATATAATGCCATTCTCATCCAGAATAATGCATTCGCAGGAACAATCACTGCATCATGCAATAAGAATATATCATGATCCTCTCGCGAGGATTTGATACCCTGATTCACCGCACATACAAAGCTTTTTGCATTTTCCTGCACAATAATTTCATAAGAGTCCTGCGGACTGTTGTTCCGAATACTTTCTATACAAGACTGCAGGATGTCCTTTTGATCATGTGAGACAACAATAAACGAAACCGGTTTGACCGTTATATGACCGTCTGCCACGAGCTGTTCCATCTCATTTTGAATATAGGCACCATCTTCTCTGTTATCGCAATAATGCATAGCCTGCTGGTAGCAAAGATATGCCTGGTTTACATTGGTGCCTGAATAATAATTACCCAGCATATAATACAATTCATAATTCGACGGATCCATCGATATCCCGATCGCAATACACATATATGCATGATCGTACAATCCCTCTGCCGTATATACTTCTGCATTTAAGATCCAGTACTCCGGCTGTTTTTTGATCTCATCATTCTGTTGTGCCAGCAGCTGTCTTGCACGCTGCCATTCGCCGACATTTACCGCCGTCTTAATCTCCTCTATCATATTCCTCTCCCACTTAAATCAATAACCTCTGCAACTTCCTTTATTTTACAATATATCGTATCATTGCTCAATTGTTTTTCTGCCTCTTATGTGCTAAACTCAATAAAAACTCATATTAAGGAGTACTCTATGATCACGATCGAAGAATGGGAGAAAAAACAAACGGAAGCATATGCATACCAAAAAGAAAAAGAAGAAGAAATGTGGCACGATCACTACGATGCATTAGAACAGCAGTACATAAAAGACATTGATGCATTACTGCACATCAAAAACAATGGTTTTCTTGAAAAGCTTACTGCCTACAGCGAAAACGAATCCCTACGGACAACTTTTCAAAGCAGACCTATGTTTGTATCCTTCTTTATCATGATGGAAATCGTACAGCAAGAGCTGGCACATACAAAAAAGGCCACCGTTTTATCTCACATCAACAGCATGCAGGATATTACAGTGTATATGCGTGAATTCCGTTTTCAACTCTGGAGATTCGAACTGCATATAATATCTGATCACACAAGTTTATATAATTATATCCAATCTGTTTCCATGACACCCTGTGTCCTTGGGCTGCTCACTGTAGTCTCTGCTATAGACCCGCCAAAAACAATGCTTTCACTGGTCGACTACATGCTTGATATGAAACAGATCAACTATGCGATTGATTTACTTGATCTTGCACACAGCATATATCCGACGGATTCCCTGATATCTGTAACCTGGAATTCCATCCGGAAAATGTTTGAATCGGAGGGACTGTGATGAACGACAAAAAAATATGCTTTATTATGTGTACAAACAACCAAACATACTGCCGGGAATCAGTTTCTTATATCCGGCAATTGCATATTCCCGATGGTTACAGCATTGATGTGATAACCGTTACCGATGCACCCAGTATGACCGCAGGTTATAACGAAGCCATGCGATCCTCAGATGCCAAATATAAAATATATATCCATCAGGATGTCATGATCATAGATCCGGATTTTCTGCTGTATATACTGCACATCTTTACGGACAATTCCAAAATTGGCATGATTGGGATGATTGGTGCACCTAAACTTGCAGAAAATAAGATCATGTGGTATAGCAACCGTATCGGACAAATCTACGCAAATGATCTGTATCATACTTATACCTTGAAGTTTGATCCCCCAAGCTGCCCTTATCAGAAAGTAGAAGCAATTGATGGTCTTCTGATCGCAACGCAATACGATCTTCCATGGCGGGACGATCTGTTTCAAGGATGGGATTTTTATGATGTATCTCAAAGCACACAATTCCGTCTGCATGGTTATGATGTCGTTGTCCCATACATGGATCCTCCTTGGGTAATTCACGATGACGGAATCATGGATCTGACAAATTATTACAAAGCCAGAGAAATTTATGTCAAAAATTATACTGATCTACCGCTTCCAGAAGTCCGTTAGATCCATATCTATATCTCCGGCTGCCCCCTGTCTACAAAACTCTTCCAGAGTACCGGAAAAGCCAAGATCCTTCAGCTTTGTAAGCAATGCAACATCCTGATATTTGAAATATGGATATGTATGTGAAGAAGTGAATTTAACATATTGTTTATAGTTTCCGTAACAGCTCGTCAGACATTTATCATATTCTACCGGAATCTCAACAGAGATATTTTCAAACGGCACAGAAATGCTGCCTGCCATCCATTCTTTTTTGTACCGGTATCGAACTGTATTATAAAAAATAATGTTGGTTAGCTCATCCGCTTCATCCTCATGAAACATTGAACAGAGATTATCAACCATTTGCAGGCAAAAATGATTCGCCGTATCATCCCTTGGAATGGATACCCCCCACAACATCTCCAACTGTTGCAGATAATCCTCCAATTCACCTGATACCACCAGCTGATTCCAATTCCTCAAAACACCGATTCCTGCAGAAACCAAAGACTTCTGCACAGATGCTAATTCCGGATCCCGGGGAATGTAATCAAAAGGGAAGATATCAATCCCTATCTCCTTAAACGGATAACCATGAAAAGTCTGTAAAAACAAAGCATAATCCCAATGATCCGCCTCAGCGATCACCCGCATCTGCTGGGCATACTCCGCCCTTTGTAATCGCTTGTCTTCAGAAAATACACCTGAGATCACATACCCGACAGGCAATTCCTTTTTCAGTATTGCTGCGAATCTGTTATAATCTGCACGTTTCAGACAGATATCGATATCATCATCCCACGGAATAAATCCCCGATGTCTGACTGCACCAAGCAGTGTTCCAGAATCGGCAAAATACTGTAAATTATGCTTTTTGCATAGAGCCACAACCAATTCTAATACTTCCATCTGCGCCGCCCACACATGTTTCATCAGCTCCGGGATTTCGAAATCGCATCTTACTTCTTTCCGGAAAAATGATTCATCAAAATCTATCAAGCATTGTACACCCCTTTTCATTCTGAATTCTATATGTATTGTACCATACCTATAGGGAGAAATCCATTTGCTTTTGCTTATCTGCCATTGTATAATAATAGCAGTATTTTGTTTACAAAAAGGAGGTATCGCAGATGCAGATCGGATCAAGAATCATCGGGCCTAACGAACCCCCATTAGTCATTGCTGAAATCGGGATCAACCACGAAGGATCTTTAGAGACAGCAAAGATGATGGTGGATGCAGCATGGAAATCCGGAGCAGAAGTCATCAAACACCAGACACATGTTGTAGAGGATGAAATGTCACCAGAAGCAAAAAAAGTGATTCCTGGAAATGCAGATGTATCCATCTATGATATCATGTCACGCTGTGCATTAAATGAATCCGAAGAATTAGAGCTAAAGAATTATGTTGAATCAAAGGGCATGATATTTATCAGCACTCCATTCTCAAGGGCAGCTGCAGACAGACTGGAGCGTATGCATGTAAAAGCATACAAGATTGGCTCCGGAGAATGCAATAACTACCCCCTGATTGAACATATTGCGGCATTCGGCAAGCCCATGATCATCTCTACCGGCATGAATGACATTGCAAGCATTCAGAAAACCGTTTCCATTGTCGAATCATACCATGTAGAGTATGCACTGCTGCACTGCACAAATATATATCCTACCAAACCTGAATATATCCGGTTAGGTGCCATGACAGAGTTAATGCACGCCTTTCCCGGTGTTCCTGTCGGATTATCCGATCACAGTCTGAATAACAATGCCTGCCTGGCCGCTACGGCTCTTGGTGCCTGTATTCTGGAAAGACATTTTACTGACAGTATGTACCGGCCCGGACCCGATATCAGCTGCTCTATGGATCCCGCTGCACTCGCTGCACTGATTCAGGGTTCCAAAGAAATCTATAAAATGCGTGGTGGAAAGAAGCAGGCGCTAAAAGAGGAACAGGTAACAATTGATTTTGCATTTGCGACAGTTGTTGCTATCAAAGATATTGCAGTCGGAGAACCTTTTACAAAGGACAACCTATGGGTCAAGCGTCCGGGAACAGGCGAGATTCCAGCAGAGCAATACAACGCATGTCTTGGGCAGATTGCCAAAAGACCGATTGCTTCAGGGGAACATCTGTTAAAATCCGACATTGACGCATAATACACATTTTTGATGCAGAAAGGGAAGTCTATGTATAATAACGATTCTAATCACAACAATAGAATAGTTTTCCTTACCGGAACCAGAGCAGACTATGGCAAAATGAAATCGCTTATCAAGGCTGTCAATGACAGCGGCATATTTGAAGCCCATATTTTTGCCACAGGTATGCATATGCTTTCCAAATATGGTGCCACCTACAAAGAGATTGTCAAAGACGGATTTCCAAACATCTACACCTTTGTCAACCAAAACAATACCAACCCCATGGATCTCACATTAAGCAATACCATTACAGGATTCAGTAATTATATTGCTGAGGTTGCACCACGCGCGATCGTAGTACACGGCGACCGTTTAGAAGCTTTAGCGGGAGCCATCGTAGGTGCTTTTAACAATATACGCGTATTTCACATAGAAGGTGGTGAGGTGTCAGGAACCATCGACGAATCCATTCGTCATGCGATCACAAAATTCTCTCACTACCACTTTGTATCAAATGAACAGGCAAAGAAACGGATCATGCAGCTTGGGGAACCTGAAAACAACATTATTATTTTTGGCTCTCCTGACATTGATATCATGTATTCCAATACGCTGCCAGGTCTTTCTGACATTTGTAAACATTACGAGATCAACTTTGACCATTACAATATATTTATGTATCACCCGGTAACAACCGAGCTTGATACTTTACAGGAACATATCGAAAATGCCATAGACGGTCTTCTACAGTCAGGAGATAACTATGTTGTCATTTATCCCAACAATGATGCCGGCAGCAGCAGGATTATTGATGCCTATTCACGCATACAAAACAATCCCCATTTTCGCATATTCCCTTCCATGCGGTTTGAAGCCTTTTTAACTTTATTAAAAAATGCAGATATGCTCATCGGCAATTCCAGCTCTGGCATCCGCGAGGCAGGCATTTACGGTAAGCCTGCTATTGATATGGGTTCAAGACAAGCCGGACGTTACAATATAAAAAATTATCCTCACCTCATTCACATTACAGAAGAGAAGGATGCTCTTGTAGATGCAATCGCAAAAGCAAAAAAGCTCAAACCGACTCCTATGTCCCACTATGGTGATGGTAATAGTGATACGATCTTCTTGGAAACACTACAGAGAGAAGATATATGGCAGTCTGACATACAAAAGCATTTCATCGATGTAAAGTTTTAACACAATCCTATGCATATAATACATGAGGTGAATATGAAAGAAACCATTACTGTAATTGGCGGTGGAAATATTGGAACACAATTTGCATGCATGTTTGCACACCACGGCTATCAGGTAACCCTATATACAACAAATGCCAGACTTTTCTCATATGAACTGGAAATTTGCAATGATATGTCTGATATACAATACCGGGGAAAGATTGCCACGATCACCAACCACATTGAAGAGGCTATGAAGGCAGATATCATTTTTATCACATATCCTGCTTTCTTGTTTGAGCATCTGAACTCCTTGATTTTGCCTTATATACATGAAGGCGTAAAACTTGTATTTGTTCCCGGGACAGGCGGAGTTGAATTTATATTTCAAAACTGCAGGAAAAAGGGGGCGCTTATTTATGGGCTGCAGAGGGTTCCCGCTGTTGCACGCCTCTACGAATACGGTAAACGAGTATGTGTATGTGGTCAACGCAAACACCTGTATCTTGGCACGCTCGGGAACACTTCACTTGAAGAAATCCGGCAGCTCTTATGTACGGTATTTGAGATAGACTGCTTTTGCCTGCCCAACTATTTATGTGTGACGATGACACCTTCAAACCCTATTCTGCACACCAGCAGATTAGCCACTATGTTTGATCAGTACAAAGACGGCGTCTACTACCCTGACAATCCCCTTTTTTATGGAGAATGGTCCGATCAATCATCAGCAAGACTCTTAGCGTGTGACCGCGAACATCAGATGTTACTAAAATCTATAAAAGGTTTGGAGTTAAGTCCGGTAAAATCACTGGTTGATCACTACAACAAAAGTGATACAATTGAAAAAATGACACAAAAACTACGCAGTATCCCTAGCCTGCACAATCTGCATTCTCCTATGAAGCTATGTTCCAAAGGATGGATACCCGATTTTGGATCAAGATATTTTCAGGCAGACTTTCCATATGGATTGGCGATTATTGAAGATATTGCAAGAATTGCACACTTGGATCTGCCAAATATCACAAAGACAATGAATTGGTATCGCAACACCGTAGACGCCCGAAATTTATTTTCATTAAAAGATTATCAAATAGATACACTGCTTGATCTTATAGCTCTATACCTGTAATCTTTTCATGATCCATATTGCAAAGGAAAGGACAGCCTATGTATCAAGAACAAAAAATCCTTGCTATTATTCCCGCCAGAGGCGGCAGCAAGGGCATTCCCGGAAAAAATATTATCAATCTGTGTGGCAAGCCTCTTATGGCTTACTCTATTGAACAGGCGCTTGCCTGTCCATATATTGATGATGTTGTTGTATCCACGGATTCCGAGCGAATTCGCGAAGTTGCTCTCGCCTATGGTGCTCAGGTACCATTTATGCGCCCTGCACATCTGGCCTCTGATACATCCCCGACGATCGATTGCCTGATATATACCGTGGAAGCATTAAAAAAAGCGGGACGCTCATATGATTATCTGTTGCTCCTCCAGCCAACGCAGCCCATCCGCGAAGCATTTCATTTAACCGAATCCATTGAAACGCTGATCAACAGCGGACAATCTTCTTTGGTCAGTGTATCCATTGTGAAGGAACACCCTATCCTCATGCGCACGATTGATGACAACGGAATGCTGCATTCATTGCTTTCTGTTTCCAGCACTGTACGCCGTCAGGATTTTCCTGCCGTCTATAAAGTAAACGGCAGCATCTACCTGAATCGGATAGATGCCACCTTTCATCAAGGTACCAGCCTGAATGATAATGTCATACCTTACATTATGGATCCCCAATATGCGATTGACATTGATAGCATGGAAGATTTGGAAGCAGCCGCACATTTTCTTGGCAGCCATACTTAACTATTGCATTGCCTCCTTCAGTATATGGATCACTTCCTGTTCGGAGGCAGCCATAACCTCATAGTATCTATGAAGCTTTTCATAAATCTGTTTTAGTTCCTTTTGTTTGTCATCCTGTTCTTCATACAGATTATGTAACATGTCATCCTCCAAGTCTGCACAATACAGTTCCACAAATTCAAATTCCGGAATGCTGCAAAGTCTTTGTGATATCTGATCCAATGCATGATTAAGTTTTGCAAACCGGACATGATCCATTTCCTGCTTCTCACACAGTCTGCTTAACTGTAATGCCACTTCTCTGCCTTGTTCCAGATCTGAATACAGCTCTGACACCCGATCCACAATTCTCCAATAGATGCTCTGATCCAGCTGTTCCGTTTCTGTTGTATCTTTTATTCGATCATGGGCTTTCTTTTTCTGCTCCCACTTCTCTTGAAAATCCGCATACACGATATCCTGCTTTGCAAATCGTTCTAATACTTCGTCCGGTTTCACATACCGTGCACCCTCAATCTTGGCCCCCCCCGCAGTTACATTCCACACATGTATCCTCGAATGTTTGGCAATTTCCTTCTGAAACCACTGTAAATAAATATAGAAATCCGGCAGCGTTGTAACCATATCTTCTTCATTTCCCGGAACATCAAGTGTATGCTCCATATCCATCTTTAACCCATTACGCGAAACGATATGCGTCGCATCCGGTTGAATTGCTAAATCCTGCCCTACCAATATAATATCTGTCACGCCCAACGCCGTTGCCAACGAGAATGCTGCATTCGCTACAGATCCTCCTATCGAAAGATCCAATAGTCCGTCGTCTCTTTCTTCTGCCAGCATCTGATAGTATTTCATATTGCTCACCATAAAATATGGATACTGCGGTTCCACCTTATCTAACACCAGACGATTCACATCTGTGTGCAAAAAAAATGGAATATTCTGCATTTCCCTTGAGAACAAGTATAACTCTTTCTCGCAGTCAATACCCATCACACCATCCGGCTGTATTCCCTGATCTAAAAGATATTCAGCAGCAGTATCTACAACCATAATAAATGCTTTTCCCTGAAGCACCTTTAACATATCCACTCTCTGTTTCAACGAAGGTCCCGCTGCCACAATAACATACGGCAGATCCTTTGGATAATTCGCAGCAAACCACTTCATATTCATCGCTTTCTCAAAATATTTGATATTAAATATGTTATTATTTGCGATTGTCTTGGCAAACAGATTTTGGGTATTGCGATATGCCGCAATTCCCTTTATAGTATCATTATATACTCGCGTCATACGCTCGTACGCATCCGCATAATTCTCTTTATACTTAGGCAGCGCACCCAGATAAAAACTATTTTCATTGTGCGTCCCTACATAATCTGAGCACCAGCCGGCAAGCAGATTTGCATTTAATCCCTCCACAAAAATGGAGATGTCTTCATTTTTTAAGATATCACTGATATCATACACCTGCATCACATATATGAAGATTGCAGCATCCGGCTCATAAAAAGCATATTTCCGGCTGGCATTTACCACATCTGTTCCTGTCTCCAGCTGCTTGTCATGCATCAAAGACAATGCTCTGGCTACATATCCATTTCCAAATCCGAGAAACAATACTCTTCCAAACAATGGCAGATCCTGATATTTTGACGCATATTTTTCTGCCTCCACAATCGGTCTGTATGTACTATTCAGTGCGATCCATGTTCCGTTAATATAGACTTTCAGATAGGTATTCCCATCCTTGGCAGGCTCACTCATGACCCTGTCGATCATTTGCTCCTGCTTAAGCTGCAGCTGATCATATAACACAATATCCCGATCTTTTATCGCTTGAATATTCTTTTCAAAATATGACATATGCTCCGTCTCCTTCCATACGCAGAAGCCTAGCCCATGACGATCTTCATTATCTTTGATAGTCTGTTCCCATAACCATGATATTTCAATACCTTATCATGTCCATTTCTGGCAATCTGTATTCTCTCATCCTCATTCTCTAAATAGTATGCAATCTTATGATACATATCCTCCCTGCTATCGTAATATACATAATCAACACCTGGCTCAAAAAGCGGGGTGAAATCTTTTTGGTAGTTTGTAAGAAGGAACCCCCCTGCACCCATAATATCAAAACACCGAAGCGGAATTCCACTCTGGATCGTACGGAGTGATATATTCAGATTGATCTTTGCATATCGAAATGCAAATGGCATTTCGTCATAATAATTCACACAATTCATTTTATGTACCCCAGACATCGCAGATACATCACCCTCTGTATATGCATGTACCTTGCAAACCGGTCCCAATGTCTGTAACACCTCTGTGCGTTCAATCTCTGCCAGCTTACGCCCCATAAAATAATTCGCATATATATATTCTTTTGTGACAAAACTATCCAGATCCTCATCATATGGCATCGCATCCGACATACGCTGCAAAATATCACTGTCTCTTAGCCGTTCTTCCAAAAAATAATATCCATAAACATTTCTCTGTGCCTGCAGCATCGCATCCAGATAACCTCTATCATAATCTGCCATCCGCATGAGCATCCGGTCATACAGCTTGTGTTCCTCATTGTACAGAGAACCCACAAATGCAATATCACAATCATAGTACCTTTGCTGATCCGTATCGGCATGCATCTGATCCAGCCGCTGTGTATTCACTGCCAACGGCATATAATATACGGTTTCCATCCCCAGCTTTGACAGACGATCATACTCAACAGAATCAAACAGAAATACATAATTGGTTGGATAGTGAATACTTTTATGATATAAAAGCAGCTGTGGACTGTCATACACCCAGGCTGCATATTTCACATCTTTACGATAACATGCCTTTGCTACCACCGGATAGTAATTGGATGTAAATACTACTTCAATAGCCTGCTGATCAAGTAACCGGCAACACGCATCCACAAACACATCATCACATTGTTCATTTGTATATCGCAAGGAAGACAGGACAACCGTATGTCCTAATATTGAAAATGTATCTACGATATCCCGATCTCCAAAACTTGCCCAATCAAAAAACAAAATCTTCATATCATCACCTGCTCATTCCTATTAGTATTGTATCATGCCGATTATTATTTTTCTATCCTAATGCTATCATTTTAAAGAATTATGGTGTAGAATACTTATAATATCCCGAACAACATATAACGAATGGAACACATATGAAATTATTATATTTATACACAGATTATTTTCAAAATTATGATTTTTTAATGGCACTGCAGGAGCAGTTGGATATGGATATCGTTGACACCCCTTTTATGACATATGCCCCTGATGAGAAACAGCTTGAGGTCCTTGCGCATCAAATCGGACATACCCATTACGATGCTGTCATAAATTATGGATATGTTCCATATTTATCTGATCTATGTAATACATTGCAGCTCCCCTATGTGTCATGGACATATGACTCCATTCTGCATTCTCTATATCACAAATCGGTTGAAAATCCCTGTAATGTTTTGTTTGTCTACGATCATAGTGAATACATCTATCTCAGGGAGCATTTTCACATTCCGCATTTGTATCACCTGCCTTTGGCCGCAAATGTTAAGCGTGTTTGCAGCTTGGTTCCTACAGCAGAAGATATCAAACAATATACTTGTGATGTCAGCTTTGTAGGGGATCTGTATCAGAAAAATACTTATGTGGATTTAGAACCTTTGCTCTCTCCGGATGAAATAACATATTTTGAACAGGCTTTTCGCTATTTTCACGGCAAATGGGGAAGGGACAGTATTTATGACTGGTTTAGCAGAGCAGATGCCGATTATTTACAAACCTGGCTTCCTGAATATCTCAGGAATGACGAACTCATGTCGAATCAGCGTTTTTTCGCCGATATATTATTAAGCAAACCAATTGCATCCAGAGAGCGGATGGATATGTTAAACAGACTGGCACGAAACCATTCCGTACGACTTTATCACAAAGCCACAACCGATATTTCTGTATTGAAAAATGTTGACTGTCATCCAGGGGTGAATTATTACGATGCCATGAGTTTTGCATTTCGATACAGCAAAATCAATTTAAACACGACACTGCACGGAATGATGTCCGGAATTCCGCTCCGCTGTTTTGATATTATGGCTGCAGGTGGATTTTTATTGAGCAATTATCAAAGCGAACTGACTGAATACTTTGAGATTGGAACCGACTGCGTTGTATATCATGATCTTGACGAATTGGAGGATCTGGTGGATTACTATTTACGACACGATGCCATCCGGGACAGGATCGCGCAGGCAGGCTTTCAAGCCATCACACAGGCACATACATACCGGCATCGCGTCCAGGCCATACTACATATTCTACATACTATTTGTTGACAAAGGAGACTATGCAATGAAGAAGATTTTATTTATATATACCGATGGTTTTCCGATTTATGATATTGCATGGGCATTTTTAGAATTAAACTATGATATGCTTTTCTATGATAAGATTCTTTATACCTATGCATCCTCCGATATTGAAGAAGCAGAGCAGGAACTTGCTGATTTTCTGGAACAGGATGACTTTTGGTTTGTACTTTCATATAATTTTGTACCGATCATTTCCAATGTATGTAATCAGAAAAAGCTTCCATATGTATCTCTCACATATGACTCTTTGACGCTTCCGTTACACACACCATGTGTGACAAACCCGTATAATTTTACATATATATTTGATCATGATGAATATTTGCTCGTAAAGGAGCATTTTCACCCAAAACATGTTTATTATATGCCTTTAGCAGCCAATCTTTCCCGGCTTGGGGCCACCGTTATTGATGATGATGACATCGCACGCTTCTCCTCCGATGTTTCTTTTGTAGGCAACTTATATGACACGGATGAATATCAGAAGCTCGAAGAGGTCGATGTGTTGCCGCAAGGGATCAAAGACTATCTGGACTACCTGTTTGGTTATTATACAGGTCGGTGGAACTCTGAATCGATTTACGATTGTATGGATGACAAAGCATGTGAAATACTAAATCAATTTATGCCGGATGGTTACAAAAACAAATATCAGATAGCAGATCATTATTACTACCCAATGATATTGTTGAGCCGGCGCATTGCAAACCGTGACCGTATGTTGATGCTGGAACATCTTTCTAAAAAGTTTAATGTTACCCTGTTTGGTCCAAAACATGATCTTCCTTTTCCTATTACACAAAAAGGACCTGTTGAATACGAAAAAGAATTTGCGAAGGTTGCATTTTTAAGCAAGATCAATCTGCACTTGACGATCCCGCGTATTGCCTCCGGTGTATCCTTAAGATGCTTTGATGTCATGGCATCCGGAGGATTTCTAATGGCAAATTACCGTGCAGACATGCTGAAGCTGTTTGAACCGGACAGAGATTTTGTCATGTATACAAATATTGACGAACTGGAACAAAAAGCCGACTACTATCTGCACCATGATGATGAGCGGCTCGCCATTGCACGAAACGGATTTGAAAAGGTCGCATCTTCCCATACATATATTCATCGTGCAAAAGAAATGCTGCGAAACTTAGAAGAAGCCGGATTCCATCCATAGAATCCGGCTCCTTTTACTTATGCAATGTCTGCTTAAGCATGGTGGCAAGTGCAATATCATATGTAAAATATGATTTGATTTTGTTATATCCATTTCTTGCAATCTGCCTTCTCTCATCCTCATGCGACAAATAATATGCAACCTGTTCCATCATATGTGGAATACTTTCATATACTGCCAAATCTTTTCCAATCTCAAAATATTCCGGGATTTCCGACTGATAATTCGTAAGCAAAAATCCTCCACATCCCATAATATCAAACATACGAAGCGGCAATCCACTCCGAATAGACTTGGAGGTTATGTTCAAATTGATCCTGCTGTTACGAAATACCAATGGCATTTCATCATAATATCCCACAACACCTTGATTCACAGCTGTCAATTTTCCTGTGACGGGACTATTGGTATAGAGCTTAAAGTTCCATTCTGAATCTGCAAGCACCTTGGCAATTCGAAATCTCTCCAGCTGGGAGCATTTCTTGCCTAAATAGACAGATGCAACCACATCCTTAACATTTCTGCTATAATCCTCCGCCTGCATCCAGTCTGCATAGCGCGCATACTCTTCTGCCATCTCATCTGAAAGAACATCCTCCAGAAAATTATACCCATAAACATTGAGCTGTGCTTCGATCAAACCATCCATATAGCCCTTTATGTACTCCGGAAGCCCCTCTACCTCATCATAAAACGCCTCCGTCACATACATGGAGCCCAGAAAAGAGACATCAGAGACATACCGTTTTTCCGGTTTTGCATGCTGTATAATCTCCTCCCATTCATAAAAGCAAGTGGCCAACGGATAATAAAAAATATGTCCGGCATTCTCATTCTTAAACTGCTCATATAAGCATTTGTCAAAAATAAAAATGTAATTGTATGTATTCCGGATTGCATTGGAATACAAGTGATATGCCGGACTGTCCATAATCCAGCTTATATATTTACATTTATATATCTGGCACACCTTTGAAACCAGCGGAATGAAATTCTGGGAAAAAACAAAACGATATGCATGTGCATCCAGATGCTGCTGTAGCAATAAAAGACATTCCTGCGAATAATCCGAACCTTCAAACGGATAGACCAGGCTGTCCACCTCATATCCCATACGTCTAAAGGCTGCTTCTATGCCTGCTTCGGCACATCCATTCCATTTACAAAACAGAATTCTCATATTGATCTCCCCTATGACTCCAACTCTAAAACCACTTGGTTTAATATCGGAATTGCCATCGTTACAGCACGCTTTACACCACAAAAGAAAGTATGCATTTTCGTATATAGCCGTTTTAATTCCGCCACGGGATCTTCATTCGCAAAATCAAGATCGATCAATGCTTCCTGTATTTCCCGCCCCAGCAAAAGTTCGATCACAGCATGTCCTTCATAGCTGTTATATAATGTCAGAAAATGATTCATGTGTTTTTCTACCTGGCCAAGCTGTACATTGGAAAGTTCCCCTCTATCCAGAATCGCAATGCCCTTTTGCATCCATGTGACTGCAGAATCTACCGCCTGATCAACCTGTGTAAAATAATCTGCCAACACATGATATTCCTTTAATAGGATTCTTCGTCTCCCGTCTGTCATAAACGCAGCCACACGCTCCAACACTGCATCGCCATCAAATTCTGACAATCCATATCGCTCCATTGCCTCCGACAAACTCATATGCTGCATTCCGTCAATATATGCCCCTCCTTCGGTTGCATTGACAAATGTGATGTCTTTTCTTCTGTCCGCATATGCTTCATACCAATCCAGATATGCCTTAAAATCCTCTCTTGATAATACGGTCCCACCATAATATCCCTTTACATATACCAGATTTCCTGTATGCTCTGATTCAACCTCTTCTCCGGCGTGAACCTTATCATCCGTCAAAGCCAGATCCTGTCCAATTAGGATTATGGTTCTGCTTCCCAGCTTTTGCGCAACAGAAACTGCAACTGTAGCAACACTTCCTCCATTTACCAACTCCCTCAGATCGCTCCCGAGTTTTCGGTACAAATATCCACCATACCCACAAATAGACGATACAAAAACCAGCTGATCCGGATCTATTTGCTGCAGAGCCCTATACTGTGATGTCGTATATACAAACCACGGAACATGGAATTCCCCTGCATTCTCAAACAGCTTTGGATCTTTTGCAGCATCTGCTGTCACAACTGCATGCGGAATAATTTGATTTTGTAACAACACCGGTACAGCTGTATCCACACATATGATAAATGCATGATGCCGGTACTTCGATAATTGCAAAACATTTTTCTCAAGAGAAGGTCCTGCAGATACAATGATCACAGGTACTTCTTTCGATAACACATTTTCATAGCAGGATAATACGCTCCCCCTGTATAAATAACGCAGATTCTGCAGCATATTTTCAAATTCGATATCCGTATTTCGAACAACTGCAATATAATTCTGTCTGCCATGTAATTTGCTGTCTTCATACAGCTGCACGAGCCTGCGCATATGATCCGGGTATATTTGCTGATATTTTGGCATTGCATCCAAATAAAACAAATGCCAGTTGGACTCATTTACATAAGCATACATATCATGTTTCAACGCATTGGCATTGCATCCATCTACATACATCCGAACCCGTTGATTCGATATCAGATCCCTGATATCATAATGCTCCATTACATACAAAAAATAGGAAACCGACGGTTCATAAATTACATAAAACGCATTTTCATTACGAACCAATTCCCGCAGAATATAACCATTTCCCATGCCAAGGAACAAAAAAACTGAACCTTTTTTAACATCCTCATACTGCTTTACAAACCGCTTTGCCTCCTCAAGAGGTCTATACTGACTCTGTAAATATACCGGACCGCTTTCCGTAATCATACAGTCAATCTGATTTCCGTCCCGTGAAGCTTCACATTGCACCGTAATATTGTGCTGTAAATGTACGGTTTGATCTGCAAGTGCTGTCCACAACTCCGGAATATACTGCTGTAATACCGTCATATTGGCTTCCCATATCTGCATTATAAATATTCCTCCAATTTGGCAATCAGATCATATTGTAAGATATCTGCCAATAATGTTGCATCCTGTGCTTCCATTGCCTCCAATGCCGGATTCAAAATCTCAACAAAGGATGTCTGCTCTGCTTCATCTGTGATTTCTGCAGTAATCGACATAATACGTCTTAATAACGCTGCTAATTTGCCATATCCTTCCGTCACATTCTCCTGATACAAAAGCTCTGTCACAGTTGTGATCTCTTCAATTACTGCCTGCACATCCTTTTTATCCATAACGATTCTCCTTGTATTCATTAAATAAAGATAGGCAATTGCGAAACTCTCAATTACGATTGCGACTATGTGCATATTGCATAATGTATAAGCAGGTACTTGAAGAACGCCGGTTCTTAACGAAGTCAAGCTACGCATTGACTGAGTTTAGCACCGCTGCGTGATGAAGTAGCGAGAGCGTGCCTGCGATACATTGTGCAATATGCACATAACATCAATATCTTCAAGGAGTTTCGCAATTGTCTAATTAAATAAAGATCCCGATTTCCATTGTAACACCTCTAACGCAAAAGAAGCCGACAATACTGCCGGCTTCCATGCAATAATCCATCTCTGAATTACTGAAGTAATGATAATACTCCCTGGGTAGACTGGTTAGCCTGTGCAAGCATAGACTGAGCAGCCTGCTGGATGATGTTTGCATTTGAGTATGCTGTCATCTCAGTAGCCATATCTGTATCACGGATACGTGACTCAGCTGACTGCAGATTCTCTGAGTAGTTAGATACACTGTTTACAGTATAACCAAGACGGTTCTGAACAGCACCAAGTAATGATCTCTGAGCAGATACATCCTTGATAGCCTTCTGTACTGCTGACAATGTTCCTGCTGCATTTGAATGAGAATCTACCGCTGTAGAAGCTACAGACACACTAACCTGAACAGAAATCTTCATGTTATCGCCCTTATTAGCACCGATCTGTAAGTATCCTGTGAAGCTTGATAACTCCTTACCATTATACTTAGCACGAGTCTTAATAGATGCTAACTCTGTATTAAGCTGTGTCATCTCATCCTTGATTGTTGTACGATCCTCAGTTGCGTTTACATCATTGGCAGCCTTATCAGCCAGAGTCTCCATACGCTGTAAGATAGAGTGCATCTCATTCATGTTTCCTTCAGCTGTCTGGATCAGAGAGATACCATCCTGTGCATTCTCAACAGCCTGGTTAAGACCACGGATCTGTGCTCTCATCTTCTCAGAAATAGATAATCCTGCTGCATCATCTGCTGCACGGTTTACCTTGTATCCTGAAGATAACTTCTCAGCACTTGAAGATACTGAAAGAGCTGCCTTGCTCAGCATTCTGTTTGTGTTTGCTGCCTGCATGTTGTGTTGTACTACCATAATAATTCCTCCTTGAATATAATGTAGCATCCTTGCTACATGTACTAGTAGCTTCGCTACCGTTTTTAGTTTATAATGACTTTCCGCGGAAAGTTATTATCATTTCTTAACCCTTACACTTTATATATCGGTATGCCTATGGATTACTTTAGCATATTTTAGTAAAGATTTTTATTTTTTTTGATCCATAAATGCAGATGCATGATATTGTCCGCCTGTCATCGCCTGATGGTAGCTCCTAGCTGCGGAATTCGCATTCGCTTTCACCTTATATGCCTCTTTCTTGGATGCGAAATGTCCGGTGAGCTTTGCATGATTGCGCTCTTCCAATACCCTGATCTCATTGCCGATACCGACACAGCTTTTGATCTGTTCCTGCATCTTCCGGATCTCTGTATCATAAAGGCCACCCTGATCGATCACATCCTGTCTGATCCTCTCATAGATAGAGGTAAAACCGTCATCAAGCTGATTGATCCTAGCGATCAACACTTCCTTCTCATTCACAGAATTTGAAAATGCCATCTCATCAAGTTCGTCGTGTTCCGCCAGTTCACTCTGCGTCCTCGTTAATATCAAAATCTGCCCTAACACCTGTTCCTTCTGGGACAGGGTATCTGCCAATATCCGAAGATAATTCTGTAAATCGTCCATCTGCACCTCCTACAGTCTCGGATCCTTTGCCAGCTTCATCACCTGCTTCCAGGAATCCCGGATCTGATGCAGCTCATGGGATACCTTTTCCATATCTTCTTGTTCCTTACTCATATTGGCCGCGATCATAAGATCAAAAATATAGTCATAAATTGTGTCGAAGTCCTTTGCAATCGCATACTTGTGATCCAGAGTTGTCTTCAGCTCCACAATAATACGTCTGGCTTTCTTGATATTATCATTACACTTCTCATAGTCTTTCTTCTCTGCGGCTGCAGTTGCGATATTCCAGAATTTGATCGCTCCATCATACAGCATCAATGTCAGCTCCGCCGGAGTTGCTGTATTTACTTTATTCATGCCATAAGCGGCTGCCGGATTCATTGCCATACTACCTTCTCCTTACATTCTCATATTATCCTAGGCAATTGTGAAACTCTCAATTACGATTGCGACTATGTGCATATTGCATGATGTATAAGCAGGTACTTGAAGAACGCCGGTTCTTAACGAAGTCAAGCTACCGCATTGACTGAGTTTAGCACCGCTGCGTGATGAAGTAGCGAGAGCGTGCCTGCGATACATTGTGCAATATGCACATTACATCAACATCTTCAAGGAGTTTCGCAATTGTCTATCATATTATCCAAGCATAGATGACAGATAACTCATCTGGGAGTTCATCTGTGCCAGCTTCGACTCCATTGCAGCAAACTGGCTGTAATACTTATCCTGTGCATCATTCATCTTCTCCTGCAGGGATGTGATCTTATCCTTATAATCATCAATCTGATTATCATAATCCTTATCATTGTAGAAGGTCAATGCACTACTTAAGTTCGTTGACCTCATTGCTGACTGGAACTTCTTATACATATCTGTTCCCACACCCGTCAGAGTCTTCAATACCGCATCGGGATCAGACTCTAACATTTCCATCAGTTTGTTGTCCTTGGATGAATATTCAGAATCCTCACTGTCTCCATAAATATGCAGCTTACCATTATCCGTATAACTTCCCGTATTAATTCCCAGACTGGATAATCCCATCTTTCTGACAGTACCGTCTGACATTGTTACCTCAAGTCTTGAGCTGGAAATTCTACGCATAAGCGTCAACATAGAACTCAGGCTCTCATCCCGTCTGAGCAGAGAGTCCTTGATCTTTGACTCCCACTGCTCGACTTCTTTATCTGACATATCTGCCTTGTCATCATCTGTCAGCATGTCGTAATCCTTCGCACTGTCTGCATCGTAAAGCTTATACATTTCGTCCATCAAAGAATTGTATTCCTTAACAAAATTCTTGATCTTGTCATAAACAGCCTGTGTATCGGATTCTACAGAGAGCGTCATTGGATCATCCTTGATGATATTGCCATCATCATCTGTTGTAGTTGTCACATCTTTAATCGTAAAATTCAAACCGTTGATACTGTAGGTATTCGAACCCTGTCTGTACTCTACACCATTATAGGTGACAATTGCGTCAGTCGCATCTATCTTCTTTGAACCAGCTCCCAGTCCCAATGTCTCTAAGGCAGCCGGATCACTGCTCGTGATCGTAAAGTCTCTGTCTGTACCGGAATCGGTTGCACTCAGGTAGAATCTGCCCTGATTTGCATCGTAATTCGCCCGCACACCCAACTTACTGAGCTCTGTTGCCAGACCTGACAGAGTTGTATTCTTGTCAATCGTAAAGTTCTTCGTCTCACCGCCGACCGTCACGCTGAATACGGCATTCGGATCAATTCCCATATCAGACAGCTTTGTGGTGCCGGAATATGCCTCTCCGGCTGAAATCTTTGTCTCATAGGCAAATGTACTTGCAGACGCTTCTCCAACCCCTTGATCCATTGACTTGGAACCCACTTTGATACCATCTTTTGAAATGCCCAGCTTCGTACTGTCATCATCTTCTGCCTTGATCGTATAGGTCGTACCACCTTCATAGGTCGTCTTCCCGTCCTCTGTCTTCTCTGTTGCAGAAGTATTCTCAAAATGCAATGCGCCATCCTTGATCGACACGGTCAGGTTATTGATCCCCTGATCCCTAAGCTGCTGTGTCAGACTGCCCGCAACATCATCCAGTGATGTATCCACATCTAAAATCCCCACCTTCAAAGTCGCAGCTGTACCATCCGCTCCTGTCACAGAAAGTGTAGAACCTGATATATCCAGAGCATTCCCCTTAGCATCCAAAACATTCTTCGCCAATGTAGAACCAGCGGTTCCCACATAAGATGTTGTCTGATTCGATGTCTTCGTACCGATCCTGGCACCTGTCAGATAGGCTGCACTTGCCAGTGAACTGACAGATAATTTATGCGTACCATTGACTGCATTGGCACTGGTACCAAATGAGATCTTGGAATCTGCTGAACTCGAAATCTTCTTTGTTTTATAAGTACCTGTAGATTTCAGATCAGACAATGCTCCTGTGTAAAAATCATATAATTTTGTATTGAGTGCAGACCAAGCTTCCTTTTTCCACTCAAGCTTCGTCTTCTCTCCCTTTGCATCGTCTACTTTGGACT
Source organism: uncultured Lachnospiraceae bacterium (assembly GCA_934293375.1). Lineage (GTDB taxonomy): Bacteria > Bacillota > Clostridia > Lachnospirales > Lachnospiraceae > RGIG6919. The sequence goes on from CAKQYS010000010.1 coordinate 81,237, forward strand.
GATATACCTTGGTCATCTCCTGTACCATGGAATCTGTATCCATTCCTGACGACAGACCGGTTAATCGAATTGCCATAATAATACCTCCTATCGCTTCTCATCTACCATGAGACCGGCAAGCTCCCATGCCTTAGCAATCGCATCAAGCGTCTTCTCCGGCGGGATCTCCCGGATCACATCACCAGTTGCAGAATCCTTAACTGTAATTGAGATCCTCTTCGTATCCTCGTGATATGCAAACTGACAATATGTATGTGTCATTTTGATCTTCTTGTTAATATCATCTACCGCATTCTTTACCTTCTCCGGGGACACATCCTGAATCTGATAGAGATCCTGCTGATCCTCGAAAGGCTTCTTCATCGTCTCCTGTCTGCGGCCTGCATCTGAACCCTTTGGTTCCAATGTCACAGTCGTCACTGTTCCCTGTCCCGACTCTGCAACCCGACCGGCGCCGGCAGTCTGGGCAATCCCGGTTATCATCTTGTTATCAATTCCTTCGATCGTCATAATACATCCACCTCCGTGTGAATCTTAAAACATCTTATAATATATTTATCGGCTAAAGCCATCTAAACTTTAGTCCGCAACGAAACTGAATTCTAGAACAATCCCTTTAATGCTTCTACCGGATTGCTCTGATCCGCAGCTTCCTTGTTGGCATCCTGAATCTGTACATATACTTCCTTGCGGTACACAGGCACACTCTTCGGCGCATTAATACCAATCTTAATCTGTTCTCCCCGGATCTCCAGGATCGTAATCTCTATATCATTGCCGATCATAATGGATTCGCCTGCTTTTCTTGTTAAAGCTAACATAATCATTCACCCGCCTTTTCTTTGTTGGCCTGCAGGATATCATAGATTGGATAACGGATCTGATAGTCCGTATTCTCCACAATAATCTGTCCGCCCTTTTTCGTTCTTGTATTGATCACAAACGGTGCCTTCATATTGACTGTCATCTTCGTAAGATCGGCTGGAACGGTCATGGCAAGCAATACCATGATCTCATCCTCCTTCGGCATATCGAGTGGCACAAGCAGTTCATCCTCAATCATCGGGTTATAGGAATCCAAAACGACCAGCGGATTCAGTACCGGTAACACCAGCAATGGCTCCTCTAATGACTGCAGGTAACTGACATTTACATCCTTACCTCTCTCTATATCATAAATAATAGCAAACTTATGAAGATTCTCAAACCCAATAATGCCATTCGGAAATTCCAGCACCTTATCCTCTTCAATATCAACTTCTCCAAAATACTTGGTCATTGCCTTCATTATATATCGCCCCTTTCCAATCTCTTCTCCTAGTTTCTATCATACCCTCCCGGACATATATGGTCAACCCAAAATGCCGGATTTACAAGTAATCCAACAGCGTTGTCTGTAAAATATTACTGGTCGCTGCCAAGGAAGCACTGTATACCACATTTGCTTGGTTGAACTGTATGATCGCCTCCTCAGATTCCACATCCTCGTTGGAAGACTTCAGCTCATCAAAATTATTGTACTGCTCTTTTACACGCGTCGCAATCATATCAAGCTTGTTCATTCTGGTTCCGATATCTGCCTGTGCCGCTGATACCTGATTCTGATAGTTGGTAAATGTCGTCTCTCCGGCCTCAAACAGCTTTGTCACCCGCTCACGTTTTAATGCAAGCTCCACATCTGCATCCTTCAGATACTGATTGATCTTTGCGATCTTATCCTTATCTTCAGAATAATTAGGATCTGAAAGCAGACTCTTCATTCTCGAGATCGTGTCTTCAATCTCTGACCAGTCACGCAGGGCATTTGCCAGTTCCTCAATATCATTACCCATCGCATGCGTGATCACATCCTTACCCTGTGTGTTCACTGTAATGTACTGGTTAAAATTTACCTCATACTGAATATTCTGACCATCCTTCGGCTGGGTAAATTCAATGTCCTTGATCGTGCCATCCGGCTGTGGTTCATGCTTGATACAATCGAAATAATGATCCGGTCTGAGATCCCCAACTTCAAATGTCTTTTTGGTGTAATTGACCTTAATGTCTTTCGTGGATTTCAATGCTTCATATGCTTTGTCTCCAAATACCAGCTCCCCTGTCTCCTGAATAAAGACAATCTCATTATCTCCAACCTCATAATAAGAACCCTTGTCAGAAGGCCCTTTTGTGGCAAACACAAAGCCCAGATCCGCAGCAGACTTACCATCAAATGAGATGGAAGGGTCTACCTCCAGATCATCATATGCAAGCTTAATAACATTTGCAATATGATCGCGGGGTGCCTCATAGGCTTCTGTTCCATTGATATAGGCATCTATTTTATCATAGTCCATTGGATTTGTGACAGTATCCTTCTTCCTGAAATCCGTACTGGTGAGGCTCTGTGTGATATCGTACGAAACACCTGTCACAGAATCCTCCGTCGCAAATGTCAGATTGGTTCCTGTACGAAATCCAGAGAACAGATACCGTCCTGCATATGTCGCATTACCCTCTCCATAGATCATATCACGAAGGGATAGTAAAGCATCCGCAACACTGCTTTTTGCAGCAGAATCAAAGGTATCATTCGCACCCTGTACGCAATAATTATAGACATCAGATAATCTTCCTACAATGGTATTCAGAGATGTCTCTGTCACGCTCATCCATGAATCAGCATCCTTAATATTCTTACTCTTATACTGATCCAGCTGTGATACCGTAGAGCGAAGCTTCAATGCCCGCATTGCAATGACCGGATCATCTGAAGACTTCTGGATCCGCTTACCGGTCGTCAACTGTGTTAAAGTATCGCTCACCTTCGTCTGTGACCGTTGCATATTCTTCAACGCTGTATTGTTCACCATCTGATTCGTAACTCTCATGGCAATCTCCCTTTCTTAAATATTCTTAATAGCCAATTGCGAAACTCACATTTGTAATTATATGCATATTGCATGATGTATAAGCAGGTACTTACAAGGTATCACCATGTGCACTAGGCTCGAGAATACCTTGCCAAGTGCACAGGTGTACATTCGCACTAAGCTCAAAAAAACTTCGCAAAGTGCTCATTGCAAGTACCGCTGCGTGATGAAGTAGCGAGAGCGTGCCTGCGATACATTGTGCAATATGCATATCAAATTATAAATAGCAGGCGTTTCGCAAATGCCTGATTCTCCTTAAATTCCCGTCTGATTGATCAGTTTATCATACATTTCATTCAACACAGATATGACCTTGGAATTGAGGTTGTATCCATTCCGATAGATCACCAGATTGGATGCTTCTTCATTGGTATCGACATTGGACTCTGACTGTCTCTGTGTATCGATTGAATTCACTACCATCTCTAAATTATCCGCAAACATCGCAGAACGAAGTGCATCAACCGCAATCGATGATTCTACAGAATCCATGAACTGCGACGGAGACCCCTGCTTAAACATCTTCACATCAGAAAAGCCGTATAGAATCTTATCTAAAATCCCATGTGCCTCCTGATTGTTCTGCTGGATATCCTGCAGTGTGGAAACCACAACCTTGTCATTATCCTTTTTTATTTCACTGTTGACATCCCAGTTAAGAGCCGTCAGCCTCCAATATGAGGCATCAGAATCCTTCAAGGAGCCTGTCGCACCTACAGAACCGGTCAGCACAAGATCTTTTCCCTTGGTATCGGTTGTGCTGAACAGGTCAAGACCTGCATTTCCATTCTTATCTGCACCCTGTGTATGGATATCATTCATATATTTAGCAAAGGTACGCACAAATTCATTTAACTGCTGCATATAATATGGAATACCCTTGTAATCCACCTGGCGTCCCTGCAGTGCAGACATTCCGGTCAGCGCAGGTGTGATCTGTGTCAGATCCTTCGTCTGCAATGTGCCAACCACAAGACTATCGTCTGCTCGTGCATCATCTGCTGTCACACGGTATTTCATCCCTGTAAACTGAATGGCTGTCACAACGGTTTCACCTTTTGCATTTGTCTCATACTGGGCTTCCCAGCCATCGTAGAAATATTCCTTATAATTCAAAAGCAAAGAGCCCTCAGCATTGATATTCAGATCCTCGAGCCGCATCGGCGAATCCAGCTTCACTGTGACGCTGTCGCTCGTCACACCGGTAATCCTGCCCCCCAGATTTTCTGCATTGTTACCATCCCGGATCTGATACAGACCTTTCAGCTTACCTGTCAGATTACCGTTACTCAGGTCAAACAGACCTCCGCCATCATTGTCTGACCAATATACATCGTACAAGCCATCAATATCGTTCTGATTCACCTTACGATTCCTCGGCACAACCTCTAACTGTCTGTATGACATGGAATCTACAAGCAATTCCCCATTGATCCGGACAGTCAGGGTCGTCGCATTTGATGTCTTCTTGTCTTCTCCTGATCCATAAGTAATTGGTGTTTCAACCACCTCGGTATTCACCAGAGAAGAAAGCTCATCCAGCAAAAGATTCCTCTGATCCCTAAGATCATTTGCCGTACCTCCTGCTGCCTCTGTTACTGTGATCTCCTTGCAAAGCTGATAAAGCTGCTGGGAAATGGAATTGATCCGATCCACTGTGATGGACAACTCATCGTTCGCATCTGTCTGTGACTTTTGCAGATTCGTTCCAATCTCCTTGACCAGCGAGGTAAAACTTCCTAATACATTCGTATACTGGGTACGCTCTGTCTCCCCGGATGGATTGACAGTCAGATCCTCGATCGCATTTCTGATCTCTGACAGCATTGTGGAATATCCACTCTCCGATGTAAACTCATCAATATATGACTGCAGCTGCAGCAAATAATCATTCTGTGTCATCGCTGTCAACTGCTTTGCGACATTGAAGCGATACTTATTATCATAATATACATTCCTGATCTGTTTGATCGCTGTCACCGTGACACCCGTACCCATCATACCGTAACTCTGATTGAGCCGGAGTGCATTTGTGGCATTTGCGGTCACCTGCTGTCTCGTATATCCCTTTGTGTTGGAATTGGAAATATTATGTGCTGTTGTATTGGAACCTGCCTGAAAATAGCAGAGTCCTGAATACGATGTATTTAATCCTAAAAATGTTGACGGCATGTTCTCACCTCACTTATCCTATGATCCGAGCCGCTCAATAATATGCTCTATCATATCTGAAACCACTGTAATATATCTGGAAGATGCATTGTATGCCTGCTGGAACTTGATCAAATTCGTAAGCTCCTCCTCAGACGATACGCCTAACTGCTGCTGTCTGGACTGTTCATACTGTTTTACAGCCTGCTCGGAACTCTCAGAGATAGAATTGTATGTATATGCCTTTCCGCTGAAATCATTGATCATTGCTGTGTAATAACTGCTAAATGTCTCGTCCACCAGAGTGTTCGGACTCAGCTTCGTAAATTTCTGATTCCACAGATCGATCAGATCAAATATCACTTCCTGATATTCTCCACCATCCATGGTAGAAACCGGCAGCAGACTCGGATTCTGAACAAGTTCATCATTGATCTTCAGATTACCGAGCGCATACAATGTATTATCATCTGCAGCATCTTCTGCATTGTATACTTTCATCTTGACCGCCACACCATTAACGGTGATCGTCTCCTCTCGGTACCGGTCCTCACTGCCCCGTACAAACAATTCTGTACCGGCATATTGGTTGCCCTGACCCATACCGACGCCTGCCTTTAAGTTGAATCCCAGATTCTTTGCTTCTTCCTCTGTCAACCCTGTATACAGGGTATCCAATACCTGATAGGTATTGCCTGCATCATCCGTAATCGTTACATTCGGACAAAGTACATCATTGATTGCTGTGACCATACCATGGATCAGCCGGTCAAACTGTGCAATGATATTCGTGATCGAATATGGCTCCACATCAGAGTTATATACTTCCACCTTCTTCGCATCTGAAGCATCCGGGATATCTGTATAGTTCGGCACATCATACCCTCTCGACATCAACAAACCCTTCAAGGAACCAATATCCGTCTTTGTGACACCCGACGGAATCTTGGTCCGGTCAATGACATCGCTCTGATCATCCGCCCAGACCGGTTTTAAAAATCTGCTTCCTGACGAAACCGGAACTGTCTCCATACGGAATATGCTCGAACTCGTCAGCAATGTTCTATTCTCTACAAACACATCAATGGAATGATCACTGTTCTCATGAATCGATACATCGATCAAAGCACTCAGCTCATCCAGTGCTGCATTCCTTCTATCCTTATAATCGTTCGCTTTTTCTATATCTGCGCCCTCAACCTTAACAATCTCCTTGTTAAGATCATAGATCGTCTGGGCCAGTTTATTGATCTTTGTTACCTGTTCATCAATCTCTGTATTCAGATTCTCCTGATAGGTAACCAAAGAGGCATAGATATCCTCAGCCTTGGAGATGAAGTTGCCCGCATAAGCTACGAGTGTGCTTCGGTTGACGACATTATTCGTATCCTTGGACAACTCCTCAAATGCAGTCCAGATATCTTTCATACAATCCTGAAAGGTGCTGCCTTCTAACTCACCGAAATAATCCTGCACCTCATATATATTATTAAACATGGTCTGATAATAACTCAGTCTGCCTGTCTCCTTACGGTACTGACGATCCAGCAGATCATCCCGCGTCTGTCTGGATGCGGCATATCTGGTACCTGTACCGATCTGGTTATTGCCAACCTGACTGATATTCACCTTCTGATAGTGTGCATCCGACAACAGCACCTGCTGTCTTGAATACCCGCTTGTATTGATATTCGCCAGATTGTGTGCAGTGGTATTCAGAGCATATTGATTTGCCTGTAATCCGGATGTTCCAATATACATCCTGCCCATTGTGCCCGCCATGTTATCACCTCTAATCCTCTACTGTTTTGCATCAAATGAGGAAACGGATGTCCCCAATGTCGCTCCGCTGTAGGTTCCCTTTCCATAATTCGCCGTCTCAGGCGCCTGATTCAGACTCTGAACCAGGTTAATTTCAAATTCTGTCATCTCGATCGCTTCAGAAAGCAGATCCTGATTGTGTGTTGAAACCTGCCTTAACTGCTCGACTGTACTCTTCAGCTGCCCATGCAGCTTTGCCAATGCATTCTGATACTCCGGCTGTCCTTCCATCATGTCGATGATCTGTGTCACCGTCAGATGCTTCGGTTTCCGGTTCATAACAGAAGCAATGCTCTGCATACAGGTGTCACGCTTCCGGTCAAGATTCACCAGAATATCAAGAATGTCCTGTTCCTGTACGGCAATTTCCTGAAGCCTTGTTAAGTTATTCGATACGATCACCGCCGTCTTTTCAAGCGATACTGTAAGCAGCTCGCTATACTGCTCCTGCTCCTGCTGTAATACATTAATAAGTTCTTCCATCAGACTTGCCATACTGTTACCTTCCTATTCTGTCCAATCCTTACTTCGCACCATACGCTGCTAACAGCTTATCTGCGAAACTTTCACCTGACACATGATAATTCCCCGATGCTATCTTTGCCTTGTATTCTGCAACCACATCTTCTCTGATATCCGGTGTCTTTGCCAATGCAGCTTTCGCAGTCTGCATATCCTTTCCAATAGAGGAAAAAGTTACCTGATCCGTTGTCGATCCCTTCACAGAAGCCTTCTGCGTCGATTTCTTCACAGTAGTATTGTAATAATTACTGATCTGATTATAAGCATCTATTCTCATAATTACACCTTCTTTCATCATAAATTCTTATTAGGCAATTGCAAAACTCTCAATTACGATTGCGACTATGTGCATATTGCATGATGTATAAGCAGGTACTTGAAGAACGCCGGTTCTTAACGAAGTCAAGCTACCGCATTGACTGAGTTTAGCACCGCTGCGTGATGAAGTAGCGAGAGCGTGCCTGCGATACATTGTGCAATATGCACATAACATCAACATCTTCAAGGAGTTTCGCAATTGTCTATAAATTCTTATCCTACAACTATGTTATCGGCACCTTCCTCCATTAAATTAACAGTAAAATGCAAAAAGGAGCTATCTTATATAGATAGCTCCAAAACCATTTTCTCTTAACCCTGTCCATCCAGATAGTGCATCCTCGCACTCTCACGCTTGCGGTTTGCAAAAGGATTCGTCTGTGCCTGTGGCCGGATCGAATTCGCAAGGGAATTTGACAAAGAAGCTTTGCAATTCTCACAGAATCTGCCTGTCCGGATCATCGCCCCACACCCTTCACAATTCAAACCTACCAAAGATGCATCCGAGAACGATAACCGCTCTTCCCGAACCCAGCGTCTAAGCTGCTTGGCTGAAACCTCTGTCTCCTCGGCTACCTGCGTAATACTTGCCCCGGGATGCTCCTCAATATAGCACTTAACCTCCTGAAACTTATCCTCTAATGCGGACATGCACTGTGGACACAGTGGCTGCCCGATATAATTAAACATTCTTCCGCACTGTCTGCAATTTCTTACATCCATACACCCTTACCTCCATTCTATCTATGACCGGCCTTCGCCAATACTGACACTTACATAATATACCTGCTCTACACCTGTCCGAAGAAGCTCACATGTACAGGCTTCGATCGTTGCCCCCGTAGTATATATATCGTCAACAAGTATTACTTTCCTTAATTTTACACTATTTTGCGGGCTTTTGAAAGCATTTTTTAAGTTCTGATATCTCTGCTTATCATTCAAAGTCTTCTGCACATGCGTCTGCACTGTCCGTACCAGCACATGCTCATAACAGGGAATCTGCGTCCGCTTTGATAACTCTTTTGCGATCAGGGCTGCCTGGTTATAACCACGCTTTCGGTACCGCTTTCGGTGTACCGGCACCGGAACCCATGCATCCGCATGTATCTTTGCAAGCTGTGTTCCATATCGCCTTACTATTTCTTCTGCATAAAAAGCAGCATATTCTCGTTTATTCTTATATTTAAATGCCAACAGACTATTCTTCAATGCACCCTCATATACAAACACCGGAAATCCTTTTGTAAAATGCTTGGGAATACGCATACAGTCCTCACAATACTCCTGTTCACTGCTTTCTATATGCTTCCCACAACGAAGACATTGTGGAGCTTCTACATAATGCAGCTTCCGCCTGCACAACGGACAGATATATCCGGAACGCTTCGCATGCCTCAAAATACTTCCGCAAACCGGGCACCGCCTTGGATACACCAGATCGAGCACAATATCCACAATACGCACATATACACCCCCTGTTTAGACTTCAGGTTGCAGCTCTGTAAGCCGCAGATCCAGACTGGAATACCGCTTCTGACTATCGCTATTGGCAATCATCTGTCCGACTCTGGCGGCAGATCCCACCAAAACTACACATTGTTTCGCACGTGTAACCGCCGTATAAAGCAGATTTCTGTTAAACAGTACTTTCGGTCCATTCAAAACAGGGATCACAACTGCAGGATATTCACTTCCCTGTGACTTATGCACTGTGATCGCATATGCCAACTCCAGCTCATTTAATGTATCAAAGGAATATTCCACTGTCTTATTATCGTCAAACAACACCTTCACCGACTGGGCATATTCACTGATCTGCTGGATGATACCCATATCCCCGTTAAATACACCGGTGCCATCATCCTTTGAAAATCCGCCTCTGTCACTATAGATATTCCAGGTCAGATTATAGTCATTTTTTATCTGCATGACCTTATCCCCTTCGCGGAACAAAACACCATGTGACACCTTTTCGTGTTTTTTCGGGTTGGGTGGATTCAGCAGATTCTGGAGGATCGGGTTCAGATTCTCTACTCCGAGCTCTCCTTTTCGCATTGGGGTCAGCACCTGAATATCTGTTGACGGGGCATGTACATAGCCCGGTAGATTTTTCTTTACCAGCTCACACACCTCATCAAGAACTGCCTTTTCTGTATTTCTCTGTAACATAAAGAAATCGCGGCTCCTATTATCAACCGTAAGCGGTTCTCCCCGGTTAATTTTATGCGCATTTACCACAATATCGCTATTCTCGTCCTGTCTGAATATTTTGGTCAGACGCGAGATTGAAAAGCATCCCGAAGCAATCATATCCCGAAGCACATTTCCCGGGCCAACCGATGGCAACTGATTCTCATCTCCCACCAGGATCAAATGCGTCCCCGGAACGATTGCCTTCAACAGGGAATGCATCAGATAGGTATCCACCATAGAGGCCTCATCTACGATCACAACATCTGTCTCAAGAGGATTTGTCTCGTTTCGGTCAAAACGAAATCCCGCTTCCTCTTCTGTACCACCGCTGATCTCCAACATCCGATGGATCGTCTGTGCAGGATAGCCGGATGTTTCTGTAATTCGTTTTGCCGCACGGCCGGTCGGAGCCGCCAGTAACAGCTTAGATCCTTTCTGTTCAAAGTAACGAATAATGCTATGTATCACTGTAGTTTTACCGGTACCCGGACCACCCGTAATAATCGTAAAGCCGCTTGTCGCAGCAATCCGAAGGGCCTCCCGCTGCATGGAATCCAATTCTACCGATTCATCTTTTTCAACCTGCCTTACATCCGCATCCAGCCGCTCCATAGACATATCTTCTTTCACATCAAGATCCAGAAGCATTCTTGCGATATCTAATTCCAAATGATAAAGCCGCCCATCATACACAACTTCTTCATCCTCGATCATTTTCATGACAATCTTTCGCTCCAGTGCCAGATCTGTAAGCTGATTAGAAAACACCTCTTCCGGCAGGTACTCCGTCTGTTCATCGTAATACCAACCGGCCTGACTTCCCTCCGGCATTAACAGATCTGTTACCTTATAATATAATGCAATTCTCGGAAGATATATGTGTCCCAGTGCCCCGGCCTGTGATAGTGTGTATAAAATCGCTGCTCTACATCGAAATTCCGAATCCATACCAATACCGGATTTAATCGCAATACTGTCAGCAATCTTAAATCCAACACCGGCTACATCTTCAGCAATCCGATAAGGATTCGTCCTGATCACCTCATAAAAATCATTGCCATATTCCTCATATATCTTTACAGCTAACTGTGGTGACAAGTCGAATTTTGCTAGATACACCATGGCATCACGAAGTTCTGTTTTCTCCTGAAACTGGATTGCAATATCCTGTGCCTTTTTCAAAGAAATACCCTTAATCTGCGCCAGTCTTTCCGGCTCCTCTTCAATCACACGAAATGTGTCCATTTTGAATTTCTTGACAATCTTCTTTGCCATTACTTCGCCGACACCTTTGATAATGCCCGACCCTAAATACTTCTCTATGCCAAGCAGATCATCCGGCATCTTTAAGGTAAATTCCGATACCTTGAACTGTTCTTCATATTTAGGATGATGAAACATCTCTCCCTCTGCCTCAATATAACTTCCTTCCGCTACTCCATGCATATACCCGCACATGATAACCTCATCCCGGTCTGTCTCCACGCTGATAACTGCATAGCCATTACCTTCATTCTGATATACGATCTTCTCTACATATCCTTCTAATTTCAAGCGTGTTCCTCCATCCTGCACACATTATTGCAAAGTAAAAAACAGGCACAAGACAGCTTGATCCCATGCCTGTATCTCATTTTATTTTATTTAGCCTGTTCTACCTGTGTCGTATCCTCATCCGTCTGATTTGATGCAGCAGCCGGAATGGTTTCTGCCACATTCATTTTCAACTGATCATACAGCTTCTGTGCAATCCCCAAGTCTCCTGATTCTGTCACCATCTGTGCATATTTCTGTACTTTTACATCTCCAAAATAATCTGTCATGCCGGAAATATAGGAATCCGAACTCTCATCGTCCTCATCCTTCATAACCGTCTTCTCCATTGCCTTATACATCTGTTCAACCAAATACTGTTCAAATTGTTTGCAGGCATCCATGAGTTCATCATCAGTAGCATTTGTCAGATTCTTATTCTGTAGATTGGTCTTCAGGGTGTCTGCCGACACATTTGTATATTGATTATAAATTGTACTTGTGTCCATTTGCACGCCCCTTTCTTCCTTCACTCTCTGCAAGCAGGCTCTACGATAATATTGCAGATGCTCCGCACTTCGTGCTCTCGCCTCTGCACGGACAGCATTCGTCCTCCGGATTATCATCCTACGGACTCATGTGTCCTTATCCGCCAAATAAGCAGTGCCCTCTGCCTGCAAGCAGGCTCGGGCCTGCTTGCTGTTCCATCACTCTCTACGATAATATTGCAGATGCTCCGCACTTCGTGCTCTCGCCTCTGCATGTTTTTCTGCTTTCATTCTCTGCGATAATATTGCAGATGCTTCGCACTTCGTGCTCTCGCCTCTGCACGAACAGCATTCGTCCTCCGGATTATCATCCTACGGACTCATGTGTCCTTATCCGCCAAATAAGCAGTGCCCTCTGCCTG
>CAKQYS010000011.1 GCA_934293375.1 uncultured Lachnospiraceae bacterium
TTTGCAGAGTACCCGGAATTCTTTGCCGAATATCGTATGCAGAATGTGAAAAATCATCACGATTATACTGGAAAATTTAAGCTTTATGTGCTAGACTTTGAGTCAGGAGCTTTGCTTGTCGAGGAGCATAAGCGACGACGAGAAGCAATTAGCGCTGACCAGGCAAAGGATGTCCGCGATTGGCGAGTGCGAAGCACGATGACAGAGCGGAAACAGACGACTGCCCGAGTGGCGTAATGCAAGCAAAGACATGGGGTGATTTGATGGCAGTTGCAGCACAGTATCAGAGTTTTGAACCAACAATCGAAGAGATCGAACGCTTGCAGGCAGACGAGCGTGTCAGGCTGCAGTGTGAAGCGCGCGAGCGTTCCATGATCCATGAACGGGTGACGAAGGAGCTGTTAGCGAAGCAGGCGGCGCAACTGAAGGAGAAGGATGCTCAGTTGGAAGAGCAGAATACTCGGTTGGAAGGGCTGACTGCGCAGTTGGAAACAAAAGAAGCCCGATTGGAAGAGCAAGCTACGCAACTGGGGGAGAAGGATGTTCAGTTGGAAGAGCAGGCGGTGCAACTGGGAGAGAAGGATGTCCAGATCGAACAATTAAAGAAACAACTGGCATTGCTAACGGGCGAATCATAAAATGGCTCCGTGGGGAAAACCCACGGAGTTTTTATTATGACGGAACAGCATCCTAATGAAACGCGGATTCAGAGTTGTAAAACAAGAACGAAAATGATATAGTGAAAATATCATATACATTTGAGATAGACAATTGCGAAACTCCTTGAAGATGTTGATGTTATGTGCTTATTGCACAATGTATCGCAGGCACGCTCTCGCTACTTCATCACGCAGCGGTGCTAAACTCAGTCAATGCGGTAGCTTGACTTCGTTAAGAACCGGCGTTCTTCAAGTACCTGCTTATACATCATGCAATATGCACATAGTCGCAATCGTAATTGAGAGTTTTGCAATTGCCTATATATATTTGAGATATTGAGAGGAGAGATTTTATGAGAGAGGTTACAAGAAAATTATGCATGCTGCTTGTGCTTGCATGCTGTCTGGTGCCGTGGATTTCAGTGACAGCGTATGCGCAGGAGACGACATTGGCACTGGATGGAAACTATGTGTCAGGGACGGTTACAGATGAGAAGAATCCGGCTGTCTATAGCGTGGTATTACCGTCTGCCGGGTATCTGACAATGACATGCCAGACAGAACTGTCGAATGTGAAGTGGAGTCTGTGTGATCAGGATGATTACGCGGTTTTTAATGCATCCATTACAGGCGGCAGCCTGAATGCACCGCAGACCGCATCATTGAAGGAAACAGTGAGTGCCGGCACCTATACACTGAAGGTATGGCAGACAACAGGCAGCGAAGGAACATTTCGGGTGAAGGCGGACTTCGTTCCGATTGCAAGTAATGATACAGAGCCAAACAATACAATGGAGACTGCAATGCCGTTGGCAGCTTTACAGCAGGTAACAGGTTTTTTAGGCGGCAATGACCAGAAGGATTATTATAAGGTGACAGCACCGGCAAATGGTACCTATGCATTAGATGTCACAAGTCTGCTGCACATGCTGAATATCAAGGTGTACGATGCAACCGGCAAAGAGGTCAAGAATGCAAGCGTGAATTGCTATTCCAGCACCGATCCGGCACAGAAGACGATTGAGATTTCGATGCAGGCCGGTACATACTATGTGTTGGTGAGTCCACAATCCAAGACGGATGCCGGCACCTATACGATCCGCTTTAATGGTGTAGCGGCGACAGGACTGCAACTGAGTCAGACCTATCTGGAAATGGAGCCAAATGACATTGTTAAGTTGGAGGCAACCGTGTTGCCGGCAGGTGCCGTTGTGTCAGGACTGAAATGGGAATCTTCTAACAAGAGTGTTGTTATGATGTACGATGATGGCCGGGTTCGTTCGTTTTTTGATGCAGGCGTAGCAGTTATTACCGTGTCTACAACAGATGGTACGAATCTGTCAGCCACCTGTACGGTAGTTGTGAAGCCTGGCAAGGCTTACGGTATTACCAATGACTCCCAGACGATGCATTCCATTAAGCTGGGCTGGGCCAGTGATGAGAAAGCAGACGGATACCGGGTATACAAATATGATACCAAGAAGAAGCAATATGTAAAATATAAGGATACAAAGGGAAAAAGCTGTAAGGTAACGAAGCTGAAGGCAGAGACCGGATACAAGTTTAAGGTACAGGCATATGTGAATGTGGATGGCAAGAAAATATTCGGCGAAATGTCGTCTGCCAAGACTCTGTATACGGCACCGAAGAAGCCTGGAACCTCTAAGATCACAAGTATCAAGCGTAATAGGAGAACATCGACACTGGATTATATTACAGTTCGGTGGAAGAAGGTAAAGAATGCAAGCAGCTATGAGGTATATGGAAAGCAGCCGGGTGGCAGCTACCGGTTGTTAGGAACTGTTAAGGGGACTTCGATGGTGCTGCAGGCAGGCAGAGGTTATACCTATTCGGTTAAGGTAGTTGCTGTCAGAAATAAGCACAAGATTTCTACAACCGGCAAGGCGAGCAAACCAAGAAGTTATAACAGCAGATAAGATAATAGATCTGTTAGCGATGCTGATAATAGAATACCGCAAGCTGTGTCCGGTCACGGAGCTTCAGCTTGTCTAGAATTGTACTGAGATAATTGCGGACAGTGCCTTCACTTAGGAAGAGCTGGGCCGCAATTTCTTTATTACTGCGCCCTTCTGCGATCAGACAGATGATTTCGTATTCTTTGTCGGAAATATCATAGGCGGAATAATCAAAGGTGTCCGGCGTTTTCATGAGCTCCGGGAGCTTTTCCATCACCTCATTGCCGTAGACATTCTGTCCGGAATAGACGGCTGTCAGGGCAGGTGCAATGTTTTCATAATTCTGCTTCACAATATAGCCTTTGGCACCCAGCTCTAATGCTTTCACAATGTATGCATCATCAACAAAGGTCGTGAGGAACAATACCTTGGCATCCGGAAACACCTTGAGCAGATCAGACAAGGCATCTGTGCCATTTTGCTGTTGCATCTGAATGTCCATCAGCACGACATCCGGGTGATGCTTTTGGTACAAGGGCAGGACATCGCTGCCATCATAGCCGGTCGCAACAACATGGATGCTATCCTGTGCTTCCAGAATCATTTCCAAAGACATGCAGACCAGCTGGTCATCATCAATCAGTATAATATTCATAATAAATCCCCCAGTTATGGTAAGTGAAAAGTTATTTTGGCACCGATACGAATATCCGGAAACCATGTGTGTTCTGGATATGCAAAATCCCGTGCAAGGCTTCTACACGATCTCTCATGTTTGTCAGCCCCATGCCATCGGATGCAGTCTCTGTGACGGGAAGCTCATCTGCGACGGCTGCTGTGCCGGAAATGCTGTTATGATCAGTCGCAGCAGGCTGTCCGTTGTCTTCAATCAATAGCTGATAGAATGCCGGATGCTCCTTTGCAGTAAGCGTTACCTGTGAGGCATTGCTGTGCCGCGTAATATTATGCATGGCTTCCTTAGTGACAGCCAGAAAACAATATTTGACCTCCTTCGGTACCTGCTTGCCGATATCATACCGGAAGCGTATCGGGCAGAAGGTAAATGTGTTCACAAGGCTGTTCAGTGCATCCTGCAGGTCGATCGATTCATCATGCAGATCATGTACACTGGAACGGATGTTATTCATGGCCTGATCCAGACTTTCCTTCAGACTGGACAGATGAGGCTTCAGCGTATCGTCCTTACAGATTGCAAGCAGAGCCCCGACCTGCAGGATGGAGCGCGACAGCATATGCCCTACATGATCGTGAATCTCTCTGGCGATGCGGTTTCGCTCCCTCAGGGTGGCGATATAGATCTGGTCATTCTGACTGTCTAATAGCTGCTGGTTCGTCTTTTGCAGCAGCATTTCCCGCTCTACGCTGGTATCCCGTAATGCGTGTATGGTATCCGACAGCTTCTGGCGGGAGCGGTTGCTCCATGCCAGATACCAGGCGAGTATGCCGATTGGCAGACAGACAAGAACGCTTGTATTCGATTGTATCAACATATACTGCAGGATCGGCAACAGATACAGTCCTGCCGATACATATTGCCGGTGCAGAAAGAATAGATAGCAGTGCCATGGCAGGCAGATTGACAGCGGTGGCTCAAAAAAGCATAGAATCAATGTGACGATCCCCAGTCTTGCCCGTTGTCGGTCCTGCGGGCATACGAGTGCAAAGCAATAGAGCGCAATCATAACCAGCAGACCGGCAAATAATGTGGCATCCATGGGCTGCTTCTGATTGCATGCAAAGCACAGTATGCATAAAATGATCGAATCAATATAGGTCGACATAGCATTCCTCCGTGGGCGTGGAACAAATGAAATATTTTCAAGACCATTATAGAATAACTCGTCTATGATATCTACACCCAATCGCAGGAAGATGACATTTGTCATATGGAAAGCTGACATTCTTCACTGTAAAATAGTGCACTGTGCGTGTATGATAATAATGAGCATTGCGACGGCTGTGCTTGCACAAGCCGGCATAATGCGAAAACAAACATCGAGCCGCAGGCGAGATGATATAACATACGAATAATATCGCATTGCGAGCATTACATTACCATGAAAGGAGCAACAGTATGGTAGTAAAAATAGAAAATCTGGTAAAAAGATATGGCGATCTGGTGGCACTGGATCATTTCAATCTGGAGATTGCGGAGGGCGAAATATTTGGATTGCTTGGACCGAATGGAAGCGGCAAATCCACAACAATTCATTGTCTGTTATCGCTGCTTTCCTATGACAAAGGGAGCATAGAGGTGTTCGGTCAGAAAATGACACCGACCAGCTATGCCTTAAAGCGTGAGATTGGTGTGATCATGCAGAATGTGGCGGTGTTTGATGCCCTGACCGTATATGAAAATGTGGATTATTTCTGCGGCTTATATATCCGGGACAAGGCAAAGAGACGGCAGATGGTGGAGGAGGCAATCGACTTTGTGGATTTGCAGGATTTCAAGAAATTTTATCCAAAGAAGCTTTCCGGAGGTCTGCTTCGACGGTTAAATATCGCATGCGGCATTGCGCATAAGCCGAAGCTGATTATTCTCGATGAGCCGACCGTGGCGGTAGATCCGCAGAGCCGCAATAAGATCCTGGAGGGAATTCAGGAGCTGAACCGACAGGGGGCAACCATCATATATACGACACATTATATGGAAGAGGTGGAGCAGATCTGTACCCGGATTGCCATCATGGATAAAGGGCGGAATGTGGCATTGGGTACCAAGGATGAATTAAAGGCGATGATTGATCTGGGGGAGACGATCAGCATGGAGGTGATGGCATTGCCCGAGGATGTGACGGATGCCATCCGCAGGCTGCCGCATGTGATAGATGTCCGATATGAGAAGCCTTTTTTGAAGGTAAAATTTTCAAAAGGACAGCAGAATCTACTGCGGCTTCTGGATCTGCTACAGGCGAAGGCGGTCGGATTCGGCAATATTCATTCCGAGCTGCCGACATTGAATGATGTCTTCTTAGAGATCACAGGCAAGGCACTCAGAGATTAAGGGGGGGAGCAAAATGCAGTTTATCATATATCGTATGAAGGATATGCTCAGGCAGAAATCCCTGATCTTCTGGTCGCTTGTCTTCCCGATCCTGCTTGGCGGCTTGTTCTATTTCATGTTTGGTGGGATTCATGAGCTGGAGCAGTTCGATCAGGTGTCTGTGGGGATTCTGTGCAGTGCGGAGGATATGACCGGGGAGCAGACCGTGTTTGTGGAGCTGATGCAATCGATAGAAACCGCAGAAAATGTGCCGATGTTTGCCCTGCAAAAATACGGGGATGTCCATGCGGCACAACAGGCATTGCAGGACAAGACCATTTACGGATACATTGATCTGTGCAACGATATGACACTCACGATCCGGAAATCCGATATCTATACAAGTCTGATCAAGACCTTTCTTGACCAGTATCGGGAAAATGTGTCTCTGATTACGGAGACGGCACAAAAGCATCCGGAGAAGGTCTCTGCATTGGTAGAGAATCTTGCGTCAGAGCAGGAGGTGCCAATGCGGGAAATTTTATTGAAGGGCAGTGATAAGGATCCTTATGCACAGTATTTTTATGCGTTGATTGCCATGACATGTCTGATCGGTACCATGGTAGGGGTATCCAATGGAAATGATATCCAGGCAGATTTGTCGGATGTTGCGGCCAGAAGAAATGTGGCACCGCTGCCAAAGCTTTTGCAGGTATTGTACGATTTCATTGCTACATTGATTCTGTACTGTCTGGTGGTGACATGTGTCATTGCTGTGTGTGTATTCGTATATGGACAGGATTTTGGATCGGATGCGGGGTATGTGCTGCTCGGAGGCTATGTTGGCAGCTTTACGGCACTAGCCATCGGCACCGTGATTACTGTTTTTGTCAGGGGATCTGTGCAGAAGAAGGAGGGAATCTGTGTTGCGGTCTTTATGGGAAGCTCATTTTTAGCGGGACTGCAGGTCGGCAACATGATATATCTGATTGAACAGAAATGCCCGGTTATCAACAGGATCAATCCGGGAACCCTGATCGTCAACAGCTTCAAAAGCCTTGCGGTGTTTGGCGATTACAGACAATATGCGATCAATTTGTTGACCCTGTTTGCAATCGGTGTGATCTGCGTTGCCGTCTGTGTGGTGAAATTAAGGAGGACAAAATATGAGAGTTTATAAAGCATATTTTCTGATTCTACGCCAATATAAAGCAACGGTGCTGATCTTTTTCGCTGTATTTATGAGCTTATCGCTTGTCATGACGAAGATCAACAGCAGTGCTGGCGGACAACAGGAGGAAGTATTTACACAGGAGAAGCTGGATATTGCAATCGTGGATGAGGATGAAGGGATGGCTGCAAAGCTGCTGCAGGAATATTTTGGAAAAAACAATCAGGTGCAGACCATGGATTACGACGAAGCCGCCATTACAGACAGTCTTTACTGGAGAGAGCTGGATTATGTACTGGTGATTCCAAAGGGCTTTTCCGATGCACTGGCAAAAGGGGAGTTTATGGAGCTGTCGGCGATGAAGGTACCGGGGGATTTCGATGCGGTATACTTCGAGTCAGAGCTTACCATGTATCTGCAGAAGATCCGGGCTCTCACCTGTGCAGGCAGTACGCTACCGGAGGCCTCTGCAACGCTGAAGGCATTGCAGAACGAGGAAACGGAGGTGAAGATTGCCTCGTTTATCAATGAGAAGCAGAACGATATCAACAGCGTATTTTTCCTGTATGTGCCGTATCTGTTTATCACCGTTGGGGTGTCCGGCATTGCACTTGTGCTGCTTCGGATGAATGCACGGGAGGTCAGGGAACGGACGGAATGCAGCTCTATGCCGATGGCACAGCGTATTGTACAGATTGTTGCTGCCGTTCTCACCTATGGAATGGTATTATACGGGATTGTCTGGCTGGAGGATATCATTCTTTCAGGCGGTGCCATTCTGCACGATCACAGACTGCAGTGGTTTTTACTCAATATCTTTGCTATGCTGTTATTTGGTATGAGTCTGGGCTTTGCTACGGGCATGATCGCAAGAAATGACGATGCGGTGAATGGGATTGTCAATGTGACCAGCCTTACCCTGTGCTTCTTTGGCGGTGTGTTTGTGCCAAAAACATTTTTCAGTGATGGCGTAAGAGCGGTGGCGCAGTTGTTTCCGACCTACTGGTATGTGTCCAACAATGAGCTGATTGCACAAATGACACACGCGGACGATGCATTCAGGCAGACCATGCTGGCACAGACAGGTGTCATTCTGGCGTACACACTTGTGATATTTGCAGCTACACTGGTATTTGTGTCGGCAAAACGTAAGCGGACAGCATAATGGAAAACACGGCGAAGCACCGAAGTATGTATCGGTGTACGGCTGGAGAATATATAGAAAATAAACCACAGGTTTCATGACAAATGGAGAATTGTATGGTATCCTATACAGGATTGATAACGGAGATCAGTTGTATGCCGTCGGTATGCAGAATAATGGAAAAGGAGAAGGATAAGATGAAGCTTGAAGTTACGCAGTGGCATCGTGTGGAAGAAGAGGGACTTCCGGAGGACTATACGATCTGTTTTTTTACAACCGAGTCGGACGGTGAGGACTGGATGATAGGCAGCTACCATGAGGATGATGCCTGCTTTTTTGTAGATTTCGGTTTGGGCGGCGGACTGGTGACACATGCGGATGATGTGTATGCATGGGCAGATATTATGGATGCGCAGCTTATGCATGCATAAAATAAACCACAGGTTTCTATACATTTGTGAAAACCTGTGATATAATCTGTTTATGGATTCTGTTCGATGTGCTTTTAATTGTTCTGTTGCAGCAGATGTTATAACAGTGATGTGTGGAATTTAAGGTATGAGTGTATCAAGTATATGTTTTTTAATTATTTATTAGTGTTTTAGGTGGTATCCACACAATATAACATTTAGGAGGTTTTCAATTATGGAACATACTATTTTTCCGGTGATTGATCTGGAGGCGACAGGCAAAAGGATCAAGCAGGTCAGAGAACAGCGAGGAATCACAGTCAGACAGTTGCAGATGTTTCTTGGGTTTAACGAGCCGGTTGCCATCTATAAGTGGCAGCGAGGGGAGTGTTTACCGACCTTTGACAACATGTATGCAATGGCTTGCCTCTTTGAGGTCAGCATTGACGAGCTCCTGGTGGGAAACCGCCAGGAGTTTTCTTTTTGTGTACATTTATTGCGAAATATATGGAAATTTGCTATACTATCTGCATATGGGATTATGATGCATAAGACAGATCGGATATGGTTCGTGGAATGCATATGAATGGGAGGTACGAAGATGACAAATAATGGACTGATGATGCAGTGTTTTGAGTGGTATATGCCGGCAGATTGCTCGTTATGGAAGCAATTGGTGAAGGATGCAGGAAAGCTTAAGACAATGGGTGTTACAGGTGTATGGCTGCCGCCGGCATATAAGGGTGCTGCCGGCAAGGAAGATGTCGGTTATGGTGTGTATGATACCTATGATCTGGGTGAGTTTGATCAGAAAGGTTCGATTCCTACGAAATATGGAACAAAGGCTGAATATCTGGCTGCGATCGAAGCCTTGCAGGCAAAAGGGATTCAGGTTTATGCAGACATTGTGCTCAATCACAGGATCGGTGCAGATAAGACAGAGCTGATCGAGGCAGAGGAGTTTAATGCAAACAGCCGCAATCAGATGGTAGGAAGCAAGCGTGTGATCAAGGGCTGGACGAAGTTTACCTTCCCGGGACGCAAGAACCGATATTCCAAGTTCAAATGGAACTGGACCCATTTCGATGGTATCGACTGGGATCAGGAGACAACCAAAAATGCAATATACCGATTTGTTGGCAAGACATGGGATGAGTTTGTGGATGATGAGAATAAAAACTATGATTATCTGATGGGTGCGGATCTTGATTTTGACAATCAGGAGGTATTGGATGAGCTGTACCGATGGGGATCCTGGTATCTGAATATGACAAAGGTGGATGGATTCCGTCTGGATGCGCTCAAGCATATCAACAGCCGGTTTTATCGTGACTGGCTGCCGGTGATGCGGGATGTGGCAGGCAGAGAATTATTTACGGTTGGTGAATATTGGTCTGGAGATGTCAATAAGCTCAACCATTATCTGGATGTTGTCGATCATAATATGTCATTATTTGATGTACCACTGCATTATAAGTTTTATCAGGCCTCTAAGGCACATGGGAATTATGATCTGCGAAACATTTTTAATGATACGCTGGTAGCTGTGGATCCGATGCATGCGGTTACCTTTGTAGATAATCATGATACCCAGCCGGGACAGGCATTGGAATCATTTGTAGAAGATTGGTTTAAACCGATGGCATATGCGATGATCCTGCTTCGGCAGTCGGGCTATCCATGTCTGTTTTATGGAGATTATCATGGTATTTCACATGACGGCGTGCCATCAAAGAAGAAGGTATTAGGCATTTTACTAAAACAGAGAAAGTTAAGGGCATATGGTCCGCAGCACGATTATTTGGATGATCCGAATGTGATAGGATGGACCAGAGAGGGAGATGCGGATCACAAGGGTTCAGGACTGGCGGTTGTGCTGTCAGATGGAACCGGTGGAACGAAGCGGATGTATGTAGGCCGGCAGCATGCTGGTGAGTTCTTTTCGGATGTTATGGGAAATGCCAAGTATAATATACGGATCGATGATGATGGCTGTGGAGATTTCTATGTAAATCGGGGAGATGTGGCAGTCTGGATTAAGAAAAATACCGCGAAGTAACTGCGAATACTTGCAAAATTTCTTGAAATGTATTATGATATAAACACTTTAACACAGTGAATTTTTACAGTGACAGATATCGGAGGGCATTATGGGAAAAAGCGTAAGAACAGATGCGGTAAGAGATTTATTTCGTGCGATTTTGACATTAGAGACAGAGGACGAGTGTTTTGATTTTTTCGAAGATGTCTGTACGGTGAATGAGATATTGTCCTTTGCACAGCGGTTTGAAGTTGCATGTATGCTGAAGGATAAGCATACTTATCTGGAGGTGGCAGAGAAGACAGGTGCTTCGACTGCGACGATTTCGAGGGTGAACCGTTCCTTGAACTATGGAAATGATGGCTACGATATGGTGTTGGCCAGAATGCATAGAGAGGATGCAGATACGGATAATCAATAATACAGAATACATAAAAACGCAGGCTCTACATACAAGAGTCTGCGTTTTGTAGTATTATTTGTTTTTCTTTTCCTTCTTGGCTTTTTCGTCTGCTTTTGATCCCTTCGAAGAAATATCCGGTTTCAGATTTGCAATCAGCGTTTCGATCAGTTGTTTTCGTGCATAGATATCGTAGCTTAGGATCGAAATATAGGCAAGGGTGTGCAGATATGGTTCCTGTTCGGCATCGTATTTGGTATCTGCAAGCCGGTGTGCGGCATAAAGACTTTTCTCGACCAGTCCATGCTCCATCGTTTCTAATTCGTAGATATCAGAATAGATAGAGATCAGACTCTTGGCATCGCTGTCCTTTAGATTAAATGAATCCTGGATCATCGGCGCAAATAAGGTCTTGATCTCGTTGATCGGAAGAAAATTCTTCAGATAATAGATATAAATAAGCAGAATAATGTGATTCTTTGAATATTTTTTCTTCACAGGTGGTGGCAGAATATCATTCTTCGTGTAGTTGTTGATCATGGTCTTGGTCAGCACCTTGTCTTCTTCAGAACGCTTGTTGCCTCCCAGCTGCTGATCCATGAAAGTCGTGATCTGATCCATATACAATTCAATATCCGGAATGTCTTCCGGTACGATGTAGTCGAGCTGGATCCATTTGCGTATCTGTTGTGTAATTGTTGAAAAAGTCTTATCCATAGCATTATTCCCCATTTCTAGAAACACATAACTAGATTATATAGTATTCAAAACTAGATTACAAGTGGAAGTTGGATCGGACTGGATATTTTTCAACAAAATATAGGGACATATTACAGCATTTTTAACATATTATTCCTTGCACACAGCATATAAATCATGTATAATAAACCTATCATTTGGGGGTTGTCCCCGCACATTAAAGGAGGATACGAATTATGGGTATTATCAAGAGATTTGGAGACATTATGTCAGCAAACATTAACGCATTATTAGACAAGGCAGAGGATCCTGAGAAGATGATTGATCAGTGCTTACGAAATCTGAACAATGATCTGAACAAGGTGAAGGCAGAGACAGCCGCAGTGATGGCTGACGAACAGAGAGCAAAGAGAGAACTTGACGAGTGCAACGCAGAGATTGCGAAGCTTCAGTCATATGCAGAGAAGGCATTGATGGCAGGGAATGAGGCAGATGCCCGTACATTCCTTGCAAAGAAGCAGCAGGCTGTTGAGAAGCAGACAGCATTGCAGCAGGCTTATGATCTTGCAAATGCGAATGCGATGAAGATGCGTCAGATGCATGACAAGCTTGTGAAGGATATCAACGAGCTGAATTCCAGAAGAGATGCAATCAAGGCAAAGGTTCAGGTAGCGAAGACACAGGAGAGAATGAACAAGATGACTTCTTCAGTTGGGGATTCCACCTCAAGTCTTGCTGCATTTGACAGAATGGAAGCAAAGGCAAATAAGATGCTTGATCAGGCAAATGCAATGGCAGAGCTGAACAGTGCACCGGTAGATGAATTCGCTGATCTGGCATCAAAGTATGATTCAGCACCTGCAGCGGCTGTAGATGATGAGTTAGCAGCATTGAAGGCACAGATGGGATTGTAGAATCGGATAGTACAATGATAGCAGAGGGTGTAGTTTGATAGCTACACCCTTTTGCGGATATAACAGGAATACAAATATTATGAGACACGGGGGAGTAAGATGGCAGAGAATGAATATCGCTGTGAGGCGTGTAATGGTATTATGGAGTTTGATGCGGCATCGCAGATGTTGAAGTGCCCGAATTGTGACAATCAGATACCTATTTTTAGTGATAAAGATAAAGTGGAGATCCACGATCTGACATTGGATGCGAAACGGATGCACAGACCGGAAGAGAAGGCTACGAAGACGATGCAGTGTACGGGATGTGGCGCGAAGATAGAGATGGCAGGGAATGAAACTGCTGCTCGATGTCCGTACTGTGATTCTACTTATGTGATGGCAGATGAACAGGCATCTGTGCTGGTGCCAGATGGATTGTTGCCGTTCAAGGTGGACAAGAAAGATCTGGGGCAGCGTTTTGGTGAATGGATGAAGAAGAAGTGGCTGGCACCGGGGGAACTTAAGAATCTGTATCAAAGAGATCAGTTTCAGGGACTTTATATTCCGTATTGGTCATTTGACGCAGATGCAGATTGTACATATACAGCTATGGGTGGACGATATCGTACTGTAACATACAAGGATAGCAATGGAGAGACGAAGACCCGGACAGAGACAGATTGGTATCATACATCAGGACGGATCAGGCATGATTTCCGTGATGTGAAGATTGCTGCATCGGAACGGTTTAAAAAGGGATTGTTTAAGGGGATTGAGCCATTTCAGTTCGAGCAGCTGGTGCCATATTCGCCGGATTATTTTTCAGGATATATGTCTGAGAATTATTCAATAGGTCTGGATACCGGACACCGTGATGCGGTCAGAGAGATGGAAACAGAGCTGACCCAGATGGCCGGAAGTGATGTCAGAAAACGATACGATACAGTGAAGGATGTCCGTATTCGTCCGCATTTCAGCGATGAGACATACAAGTATGTGATGCTTCCGATCTATGCAACGACATATTCCTACAAGGACAAGAAATATACAGTGCTGGTGAACGGGCAGACAGGCAAGTTCTACGGCGAGTATCCAAAGAGCCCGGTTAAGATTGCAATTCTCGTGATGATTGCCATTGCGATTGCCGCTGCTATATACTTTGCTAGTGAGAAGGACGATGCATATGGTATGCTGCCGGATCCACATACATACGGTATTGCTTATGCAGATGCCGGAAATATGACAGAGCAGACAGATGTGTGCAATGGGCAGACGACTGCAGCATCCGATACGGTACATGCATATGAAATAGATGGATATACATACAGTTTTGAGATATAATGATAAGAAATAAGGAGGATTAGAATTATGGGACTTTTTTCTGGACAATTTTCAAATGTAGTAGAATGGGAGGAGTATAGGGATGATATACTTTTCTGGAAATGGTCAAATAAAGAGATCAAGAAGGGATCGAAATTGATCATTCGTCCTGGTCAGGATGCAATTTTTATGTTCAATGGTCAGGTAGAAGGTGTATTTAAGGATGAGGGAAGTTATGATATTGAATCACAGATCATCCCGTTTTTATCTACATTAAAGGGCTTTAAGTTTGGCTTGAACAGTGGTATGCGTGCTGAGGTTATTTTCATCAACACAAAAGATTTTACATTGAAGTGGGGCACAAAGAGCCCGATCAGACTGCGTGCCGAAGGACTGCCGGGTGGCTTGCCGGTTCGTTCAAATGGTACCTTTACCGTTAGAATTGATGATTATAATTCCTTCATCGCCAATATTGCAGGTGTGAAGAAGCAATATTCCATTACAGAAGTCAGGGAACGTGTAACATCCATGCTGGATGGACTTCTGATGAAGTGGATCGGTAAGGTTGGAAAGGATATCTTTAATCTGATGGAGAATGCTCCTGAGATACAGAATGGTATCAGAGAAGATCTGGATATGGATCTGTTGAAGATTGGTCTGACTGTGAAGGATTTCCGCATCAATGAGTTTACATATCCGGAGAATATCACACAACGTGCTGATCAGGCTGCAGAACATGCAATGGTTGGCGACATGAACCGGTTCCAACAGGTGAGTATGGTGGATGCCATGGCGAACAATAATGGTGGAGCAGCAGGTGCCAATATGGCAAGTTCCATGATGGGTATGCAGATGGGCATGATGATGGGACAGCAGATGATGAATGGGATGAATCAGCAGATGAACAATCAGCAGCCGGCACAGGCAGCTCCAGCTGCGGGTGCGAAGTTCTGCCCGAATTGTGGTACGCCAACGAATGGTGCAAAGTTCTGTTCTAATTGCGGAACCCAGTTATCATAAGCGGTACGATGATAATAGATTGATTATAATGGACGAAGGGATGTCTTATAGGCATCCCTTGTCTTGTCATAATAGATGGAGGATATATGCAGCAGATAGACACATTGAATAATATGCAAAGGGATGCAGTACAGGCTACGGATGGGCCTTTGCTGATTCTGGCAGGTGCAGGAAGTGGAAAGACCAGGGTGATTACGAACCGGGTTGCATATCTGATAGAAAATGGAGTGAATCCATATCATATTCTTGCGATTACCTTTACGAACAAGGCGGCTGCAGAGATGCGGGAACGTGTGGATGATATTGTGGGTTACGGTTCGGAGTCTGTGTGGGTTAGTACATTTCACTCACTGTGTGTGCGGATTCTGAGACGGGAGATTGAATTACTGGATTACGATTCACACTTTACAATTTATGATGCTGATGATCAGAAAAGTGTAATGAAACAGATTGTTAAGCGTATGAATCTGGACAATAAGATGTTTCCGGAAAAACAGCTGATTTCACACATTTCTAAGGCAAAGGAACAATTTATCTCAGTAAAACAATATACAAAAGAAGCCAGAGGAGATTTTCATAAGGAGAAGATCGCAGAGGTCTATGGGATTTATGAGGAGACTTTGAAGAACAATCAGGCATTGGATTTTGATGATCTGATATTTAAGACAGTAGAGCTGTTTCAGTTTTATCCGGATGTATTGGAAAGATATCAGGATCGATTTCGTTATATCATGGTGGATGAGTATCAGGATACGAATCATGTGCAGTTTCTGCTGATCAGTCAGCTGGCAAGAAAATATCAGAACCTTTGCGTGGTGGGTGATGACGACCAGTCTATTTACAAGTTCCGTGGGGCAAATATTTATAATATTCTGAATTTTGAGCAGGAATATCCAGAGACAATGGTTGTCCGGTTGGAGCAGAATTACCGTTCGACCGGAAATATTTTGAAGGCCGCGAATGCGGTGATTCATAATAATAAGGGCAGAAAGGACAAGTCTTTGTGGACACAGCAGCCGGATGGAGAGAAACTGGTGTTCCATCAGTATGATTCTGATTATGTGGAAGCTGAGCAGACAGTATCGACTATTCGTGCATTGCATGAAAATGGAAATGCATATGGAGACATGGCGATTCTGTATCGCACCAATGCACAGTCTCGTATGTTTGAGGAGAAACTGATCCTGTCCAATGTACCATACAAGCTGGTGGGAGGTGTGAATTTCTATGCCAGAAAGGAGATCAAGGATCTGATCTGTTATCTGAAGGCGGTTGAGAATGGTGCCGATGATCTGTGCGTGCAGCGTATTGTGAATGTGCCAAAGCGTGGTATCGGTGCGACAAGCATGGAAAAGGCATCAGCATATGCATATCAGCATGGAATGTCTCTGCTGGATGCCCTGTTTGAGGTTGAGCAGATACCGTCCCTATCCAGAGCAGCCTCGAAAATACAGGGATTTACGCGTCTGATACAGGATTTTCGTGATGAACTTATGACCGGCGAATCGCTATCTATGTTGTTTCAAAATATTCTGGATGCGACCGGATATTTGGAAGAGCTGGAGTTAGAGGGTACGCCGGAGTCAGAAGCGAGAATTGAGAATATTGAGGAGTTGAAAAATAAGATCGTGCAATACGAAGAGGAGTCAGAAGAGCCTTCGTTATCAGGGCTGTTAGAAGAGATTGCACTGGTTGCAGACATTGATAGTGTAGACGAGGATGATGATAAGGTTGTGCTGATGACGCTTCACAGTGCAAAAGGTCTTGAATTTCCGTGCGTATTTCTTGTAGGTATGGAGGAAGGCATTTTCCCAAGTGCAATGGTGATATATAGCGAGAATATGGATGAAGAAATAGAGGAAGAACGCCGGTTATGTTATGTGGGAATCACCAGAGCAAAGAAACGACTGTTTTTATCAGCTGCCAAGCAGCGTATGATGCGAGGCAATATTCAGGTAAATGCGATATCACGGTTTGTTGGTGAGATCCCGGATGAGATAATGGATGTGGCTGGGAATGCAGTGAAACGCGATCAGCGGGCCAACAGACCGGAACAGACAAATGTATCAAAGGTATTTACTGCGGCACCGGCATATGGCAGGTCATTTGGCACACCGCAGGCTGTGAAGGTAAATTATCAGATCGGAGATCGTGTTCGACATATCAAATTCGGTGAAGGCGTTGTGACGGGACTGGTTGCAGGCGGTAAAGATTATGAGGTGACAGTGGATTTTGACAGGGTTGGCACAAAAAAGATGTTTGCTTCATTTGCGAAGCTGATAAGAGTGTGATCTTAATCTGAGAAAATGAAGATTTATAATAGTAAAATATGTCATAATGTGTTATACTATTGCTATCGAATTTGGGAAAGGAGATTGATGATATGAAAAATCTTGAGGAGTTACTGAATATTTCAAAGGTCAACGAGTTGCTAAAGAAGGAAGAAGAGAAGGAGAAAGCGAGTACAAAAGTATTATGGGTGCTGGCGATCATCGGTGCAGTTGCTGCAGTGGTAGCGATCGCGTATGCTGTATATACGTATCTGACACCTGATTTTTACGATGATTTTGATGATTTTGATGATGATTTCGATGATGATTTCTTTGTAGATGAGGATGAAGCAGAGCCAGCAGAGGCGAAGACCGAGGATACATCATCAGAGCAGTAATGCGTAGTGTAGAAGAGGTGTGCGAATGTGCAGACCTCTTTTTCTATGTTTTTGATTTGGTTCGTACTTTGATGATTGTGGGATGTACAGGAAAGGAGCAGCAAGATGGAACCGAATATTGCTAAGAGTGCATGGATAGCTCCAACGGCAGATGTGATTGGAAATGTGACAATTGGAGAAGACAGCAGTGTATGGTATCATGCGACTATGCGTTCGGAAGGGGTACCAATTACGATTGGAAGACAATCGAACATTCAGGATAATTGCGTTCTGCATGTACATGAGGGTTATCCGGTGACGATCGGAGACAGGGTAACGATTGGACATAGTGCAATTGTGCATGGTTGTACTGTCGGAGATGAGACATTGATTGGAATGGGAGCCATTATTTTAAATGGTGCGAAGATTGGAAATCACTGTATTGTGGGTGCCGGAGCACTGGTAACGCAGAATATGGTAGTTCCGGATGGAGTCATGGTTTTGGGAAGCCCGGCACGGATTGTACGGAATCTGACAGATGCTGAGAAGGCAAACATCCTTGTAAATGCAGAAGAATATGTGGTTGAAGCACAAGTTTATAAAAGAAATTTTCAAAAAAACTAATTTTTTTTAAAAAAATTGTTGACAAAAATCTGATAATATAATAGAATATGTCTTGCGTTGATTGAGAGACGCAGATACATATGAGACCGGGGTGTGGCTCAGCTTGGCTAGAGCGCTTGATTTGGGATCAAGAGGTCGCAGGTTCGAATCCTGTCACCCCGACTTTATCAGATATGTGCGGGTGTAGTTCAATGGTAGAACACTAGCCTTCCAAGCTAGATACGTGGGTTCGATTCCCATCACCCGCTTTTTCTATGATTTAATCATAGCTGTGTGTTCGTAGCTCAGCTGGATAGAGCAACGGCCTTCTAAGCCGTGGGTCGGGGGTTCGAATCCCTTCGAGCACATTTGCTGTCAGTGATATGCTGATGGTATTTGCCACCGAGTGGAGGCAATATGTGGTGGGTATGGCGCAGTTGGCTAGCGCGCCAGATTGTGGCTCTGGAGGCCAAGGGTTCGAATCCCTTTACCCACCCTGTTTTAAAGAATCTTGGGCTATCGCCAAGCGGTAAGGCACAGGACTTTGACTCCTGCACTCGTTGGTTCGAATCCAACTAGCCCAGCTTGGGAGTTCGATCCGGTGATGGGCATGGAATCAAGTGAAGATATGGGCTATTAGCTCAGGTGGTAGAGCACTTGACTTTTAATCAAGTTGTCCGGGGTTCGAGTCCCCGATGGCTCACGAGATATATAGAGATAGCAATATCTCTATTTATTTTTTTATAAGCGGATGTGGCGGAACTGGCAGACGCACTAGACTTAGGATCTAGCGGGCAACCGTGCAGGTTCGATTCCTGTCATCCGCACTAAAATAACAAGGTGCATTTTGCGTCTTGTTATTTTTTTGTGGATATCGATTTTTCAAGAAGTGAAAGTATGTTAGTAGTAAAATTGGGTAAAATGAACAAAAAAAGTATGAAAAATTAGAAGTACTGTCTATATATTTATTTTCCCCTTGGTGTTATGATAGGTAACGGTTCATTGTGCGGGTGAATATAATAAATAAGAAGAAATACACTCGCTGTGAGATACAGATTGAAGGAGGATTCAGAAATGACATTGGCACAAATTTTGGCAGTGGTTATTTTTGTTGCGATGTTCGTGTTGATTGTAATGGACAAGATTGAACGTCAGATCATTACACTGGTATGCGGAGTGTTGACACTGGTGCTGGTATTTGGTCTGGGTATGCATAGTATGAGTGCAGTTCTTGAGACACTAAATCTACATAGCATTTTTACGCCGGGCTTTTGGTATGCTGCTGGAGCAGAGGAGTCATCATCCGGCATTAACTGGGCGACAATTATATTCATTGCAGGCATGATGGTGATGGTAGAGGGTATGGCAAAGGCTGGATTTTTCCAGTGGTTGTGTATGAGACTGGCGAAGCTGGTTAATTATAAGCCGATTCCGTTGTTTGTTGTATTTATGATAATGGCTTCAGTGCTGTCCATGTTTATTGACAGTATTACGGTTATTTTATTCCTTGCAGCAGTTACGGTAGAGTTAGCGAAGCTTTTGCACATTGATCCGATTCCAATGATCCTGTCCGAGATTTTTTGTGCGAATTTAGGCGGCTCTGCAACGATGTGTGGAGATCCACCCAATATTATTATTGGTACTTCTCTTGGCTATTCCTTTGGAGATTTTCTTACCAATACGGGATTGATCGCCGGTGTTTCACTGATTGTGGTTATCTTCTATTTCTTTATGGTATATCGGAAAGAATTGATTCAGGAAGAGGGGCAGAAAGTAGATGCTTCTACAATTCCGGATCCTAAGGAGGCAATTACCAACAAAAGAGATTTTGCGATTAGTTGTATTATTTTTGGATGTGCAGTAGTATTATTGATCACACATGCACAGACACATCTGACGGTTGCGTTTATCGGTGCTGTAATCGCAGTGATTACATTGCTGACAGCAGGAAAAAGTGCACTTGAACTTCTTAAGAAAGTAGATTATAAGACATTGCTCTTTTTTGTAGGCTTGTTTATGGTAGTTGGTGGTCTGGAGCAGACAGGTATTTTAGAGCTGATTGCCGGATTTATCGGTGATGTCAGTGGTGGAAATATCTATGCTATGGTTGCTATTATCATCTGGGTATCAGCGGTTGCCAGTGCCTTTGTAGATAACATTCCGTTTGCAGCTACGATGATCCCTGTTGTAAAGAGTCTTGCAGCTACGACAGGTGTGGATCTGTCAGTGCTGGCATGGGCGTTATCTATGGGAACAGATATTGGAGGCAGTGCGACACCGATCGGTGCTTCTGCAAATGTTGTGGGAACATCAGTGGCTGCTAAGAACGGCTATCCAATCGGCTGGGGTAAGTATTGTAAGACGGCCGCACCTGCTACGATCATAGTGGTAGCGATCTCTATGCTGATCATATTTGTTCGGTATTGTTAATACAAGGTTAAAGAGGATAAGAAAAAGGCTTTTGTGAATGTAAGATTTGCAAAAGTCCTTTTTGTATGCACGGAAATATGCTATAATATATTATATAAAATCAATTGATTGGAGGGCATGTTATGATGGAACAGATTATGATATCAATCAGTCGTGAATATGGAAGTTGTGGACATGAGGTGGCAGAACAGGTAGCGAAGGAGTTGGGGATTGCATTATATGATAGAAACCTGTTAGATGCTGTGGCACAGGAAAAGAATGTACCAGCTGATAGTCTGCGTAAGTTTGATGAGAAACCGAGAAATCTTTTAATATCAAGAAGTGTGAATGGACATTCTAATGCAATGGAGGATGTTGTTGCACAGATGCAGTTTGAGTATCTTCAGAAGAAGGCGAAGGAAGGAGAATCCTTTGTTGTTGTTGGGCGTTGTGGCGAAACGGCATTGAAGGAGTATAGTGATTTGGTCCGCATATTTGTTATGGGTGACAGACAGAGTAAGATATCGCATGTCATGGAGAAGTTTGGCCTTTCTGAGAGTGAGGCAGAGGTGAAGATGAATCGTCATGATACGAAGAGAAAGGCATATCATAACCGCTATTCGGACAATAAGTGGGGCGATTCAAGAGGATATGATCTGTGCGTGAACAGCAGCCGGCTGGGAGTTGCCAATACAGTCCGTGTGATTGTGGATTATGTGAATGGATGCAACTAGGTAAGGAGTATAGAAGATGTTAGGACAAGATACAGGTGATTGGGAATTTCGTATGCTTCCCAATAAGTTATTAGAACTGGTCAAGAATGTAGGAAATATGGAGCAGAAAGGGACAGGCTTTTTCCTGGAGAGTGAATCAGAGATGCTCACAATCTTAAATTTCCTAAATTATGGAGATGAATCTAATATCACAGAGTCTATGAAGGTACAGGTGTTAGAGGCGATCAAGCATATGGAGAGTAAGCATCTTGAGGAGAGAGATGATGTTGATAGATACAAAGAAAACGGTTCGTCAAGATCCATAGGGTTGTCTCCTTGGAGTTAATAAGTTATCAATGTAGTGACATGGTGGAGGATACAAATGTTAACACAGGTAATGGATGCCCTGTTTCAGAGTGTGAGTATTGAAAAGGGTATAGAAAAGACGATAGATCTGTTGGGGAAGACCTATCAGCCTGATTATATAGGATTAATGCGGTATGTAGAGGAGATTGCCGATTATGATCTCGAATACCAGTGGTTTAGCAGAAAAAGCCGATTGGAATCATTTTCCGTAAAACGGTTCCTGACATTTTGGAAGGAACAGTATCATTTTGAAGGTGCAGATGCTTTTGTTGAACGGGACTTTAGTTCACTTTCAATGGAGGAACGGGCGTTTTATGCATCTTATAATATTTGTGGTGCGGCTGAGTTCGAATTGAAGACACAGGGTGATACCATTGGATATCTTGTCATGTACTGGGATGAAGATGGCATCATGCCGGATCCGTCTGACGATGAACAGATTCATCTGGTGGCACAGATGCTTGGAGAAGCAGCGTTTCGTGAGTTCCTTGAGGAACAGATGGATGATGCAGATTCCATTGGGGATGCGATCTTAAACCGTATGGCAGGAACAGCTGTTTATGTAGTGAATGATGAGTATCGATTGATCTATATGAATGAGGCACTGAAAAGACATTGTCCCGGTGCAAAGCTGGGTAAGGTGTGCTATGAGTGCATGATGATGTCGCATGAGCCGTGCAAGGATTGCATCATGACGCATTTGGATGCAGGTGAGGCACAGGGGCGCATTATTTACAACCCGGTAGATGATAAGCAGTTGCACATGTATATGACAAAGACAGAGTTTTTTGATGAACCTGCCTATATTGTGAGCTGTCATGATTATTTGGGTGATCAGGGGGATGATGAGAATGCGAGAACCATTTATCGCCTGGCAACAGCGTTACAGTATACTTATCATTGTGTCTTAGAGGTCAATCTGACCAGAAAGACATATGTGGACATTACGAAGGGTGAACGCTTTGGCATGCGCGATCGCAATTATATCATGGATTTTTCAGTCAGACATCCGGAGATGGTGATGAAGGAAGATCGCGAAATGTTTGTGCATTTTTTTGAAGAAGAAAATATCAAGAGAATGTTCCTGCGAGGCGACAAGGATGTTAGTATTGAGTTTCGTGCACATACCGGTGATTACAATTATAAGTGGTATCGTGTTACGATTTTGTTTATGGATACATTGCCGGATCGGGATTTTATATGTTTCTTCTGTTATCGGGATGTTGATGAACAAAAGAAGCAGGAACTGGTGAAGGAGAAAGAACTGAATACGGCACTTGTGACAGCGAAGACAGCTTCAGAGGCACAGAGTAATTTTCTGGCGAATATCTCTCATGAGATCCGCACGCCAATGAATGGTATCATGGGTATGACATCTCTGGCCCGGGAAATGGCAGGGGATGAAGGACGGGTGTTGGACTGTCTGCATAATATTGATGTTTCTTCAAAGCATCTGATGAGTGTGATCAATGACATTTTAGATGTGACACAATTGGAAGATGGGCAGATGGAACTCAAGCGGGAGAGTTTTGAACTTGAGGATATGCTGGATAATATCGACATTATGAATCGTCAGGAAATAGACAGTAAATGCATGCGGTTTGTGCTGGATAAACAGTTTCAGGAAAATCATTTCATTGCGGATAAATATCGTTTGCAGCAGGTGCTGTCAAATCTTCTGTCAAATGCGATGAAATATACTGCGAAGGGTGGAGAGATAACGCTTGCGGTCAAGCAGTTGACCAGAGATGAGAAGAATGCGATTATGTTTTTCTCTGTCCGGGATAATGGAATTGGAATCAGTGCAAGAAATAAGGAGCGTATCTTTGATCTGCATGACCAGGCAGCACAATCTCATCGTGGAACAGGAATGGGTCTGGCAATCTGTAGCAATATCGTGGAAATGATGCATGGTGAATTGAAGGTAGAGAGTAAGGAAGGAGAAGGTTCTGAGTTCTATTTTACAATCCCGATGGAGGTGGATGACTCGTGGAAACGCAAGACGGAAGATACCCCGTTTGATATCAGAAACTATCAGGTAGAGGGCAGGCGTGCATTGGTGGTAGAAGACAATGATATCAATGCTACGATGATGAAATCTCTTTTGACACGGGCCGGATATGAAGTGGATCTGGCGGATGATGGTAAGGAGGGTGTGATCTATTATGTTTCGCATCCGGCGGGTTACTATGATCTGATTCTGATGGATATTCAGATGCCTGTCATGGATGGATATGAGGCTACGAAATGTATCAGAATGTCCGGTAAAGATGATGCAGAACGGATTCCTGTCATTGCATTGACGGCGAACACGATTCAGGATTATCAGGAGAAAGCAAAAGAGGCTGGAATGGATGCTTTCATTATGAAACCGATTGATTTTAAGGACTTTTTTGAGACAGTATCAGGATTGTTATGTAGCAGGTCTTGAAAAATAAAAAAATATGTGTTATTCTTACGAGGATAAAAGTACAAATTCGCAGATCGTATATGGATCTGCAGTATATAGCAACTTCGGGGCAGGGCGAGATTCCCTACCGGCGGTACAGCCCGCGAGCCATATGGCATGATCCGGTGAGATTCCGGAGCCGACAGTATAGTCTGGATGGAAGAAGTAGAGTAGAAGCGCAGCAGGCTGTGCTTCTGTGAAGAATGCCCCGGTGACGGGGCATTTTCTATGTGTACAGATATGTCTGTATAGCGGTTAAAGGAGTGTTGGAATGAACGAAAAATATATGCGTCGTGCAATTGATCTGGCAAAGCTAGGTGAAGGACATGTCAATCCGAATCCATTGGTAGGGGCTGTGATCGTGATGGATGACGAGGTGATTGCTGAAGGTTATCATCATCAATATGGTGATCTGCATGCAGAACGGGATGCGCTCTCGAAGCTTGACCGGGATGCAACCGGAGCAGAGATGTATGTGACGCTGGAACCATGCTGCCATTATGGCAAACAACCACCTTGTACAGAAGCAATCATTCAGGCAGGTATCAGCAAGGTTTATGTGGGTTCTTCAGATCCAAATCCGCTGATCGCCGGAAAAGGATTGAAGATGCTGGAGATGGCAGGCATTGAGGTGGTGTCTGATGTGTTGAAGGATGAATGTGATGCGTTGAATCCGATTTTCTTTCACTATATTTCAACGCATACGCCATATGTGATTATGAAATATGCAATGACGATGGATGGCAAGATTGCAGCCTATACAGGCAAGAGTCAGTGGATCACAGGGGAGCATGCAAGAGAACATGTGCAGCATACAAGAAACATGT
This sequence comes from uncultured Lachnospiraceae bacterium, assembly GCA_934293375.1. Lineage (GTDB taxonomy): Bacteria > Bacillota > Clostridia > Lachnospirales > Lachnospiraceae > RGIG6919. The sequence goes on from CAKQYS010000011.1 coordinate 24,698, forward strand.
GTATGGGGATTATGGTCGGGATTGGCACTGTTCTGGCAGATAATCCTAAGCTGACATGCAGACTACCTGGCGGCAGGAATCCGGTACGCATTGTTTGTGACAGTCATTTGTCTATTCCGATAGACAGTTATCTGGTGCAGACGGCGAGAGAAGTTCCTCTTTATATTGCGACCATGCAGACATCCGGTGAGAAAATGGATGCATTGGAGAACCTTGGAGTGAGATTGATGATAGCTCCGGAGAAAAATGGACATGTGGATATTGCTGATGTTGTACGACAGCTTGGAGATGCGGGGATTGACAGTATATTACTTGAAGGCGGGGGTACACTCAATTATAGCATGCTTGAAGCCGGGCTGGTCAATCGGGTGCAGGTGTATATTGCACCGAAAATATTAGGTGGTGATGGAAGATTTACTCCGGTCAAGGGACTGGGAGTAGAAGATCCGTCACAGGCATACTGTTATCAGACACCGACGGTAACAACACTTGGATCTGATATTTTGCTTGAGTATGAGCGCAAGAAGGAAGGTGTGTAGATGTTTACCGGGATTATAGAGGAACTGGGGCAGGTGACCTCGATCATGAAAGGCGCAAAGTCCGAAAAGCTGACAATCAAGGCAGACAGAGTATTGGCCGGAACCAGATTGGGAGACAGCATTGCTGTTAATGGTGTATGTCTGACAGTCACCCATATGACGGCGGATACATTTACTGCTGATGTGATGGCCGAGACAATGCGGAGAAGCAGTCTTGGAACGCTGACAAAAGGCAGTGAGGTGAATCTGGAACGCGCAATGGCGGCTGATGGAAGATTTGGCGGTCATATTGTATCGGGACATATAGATGGCACGGGTACGATTACACAGTATGTGCGCGAGGATAATGCAGTGTGGGTGACGGTGACGGCATCACCGGCATTGCTGCGATATATTGTCGAGAAAGGATCGATTGCAATCGATGGCATCAGCCTGACGGTAGCATATGTGGATGCAGAGTGTTTCAAGGTGTCTATCATACCGCATACAGCGCAGGAGACGAATCTTTTGCATAAGAAACCTGGTGATATTGTGAATCTGGAATGCGATGTAGTTGGCAAGTATATTGAAAAACTGATGAAACCGGCTGATGTATCTGCCGGAACATCCGGTGTGACGGTCGATATGTTGGCTGCAAATGGATTTTTATAGAATATGGAGGTTGAGACATTATGGAATTTAATACGATCGAAGAGATATTAGAGGATCTTCGTGCCGGAAAAAATGTTGTGATCATGGATGATGAAGACCGTGAGAACGAGGGCGATGTGATCTGTGCAGCAGAATATGCAACTTTGGAAAATGTCAACTTTATGGCGGCAAATGCAAGAGGACTGATCTGTATGCCTATGGCGAGAGAATATATTGAGAAGCTCGGCCTGCCACAGATGGTGGAGGTGAACACAGATAACCACTGTACGGCATTTACTGTATCCATAGATTACAAGGAAACAACGACCGGTATTTCTGCCTATGAGCGTTCCATGACGGCGAGAAAGACGGTAGAAGAGGGCGTTGTGCCGGCAGATTTCAGAAGACCGGGGCATATGTTCCCACTGCAGGCGAAAGATGGTGGTGTACTGGAACGGAACGGTCATACAGAAGCTACGGTAGATCTGGTACGGCTGGCAGGATTAAAGCCAGTCGGTTTGTGTTGTGAAATCATGCGGGAAGATGGCATGATGGCGAGAAGGGATGATCTGCTTGCATTTGCCAAAAAACATGGGCTGAAAATAGCAACGATTGCAATGCTGGTGGAGTACAGAAAACGCCATGAGATCTTGGTTGAGTGTGTGGCAAAGGCCAAAATGCCTACAAGATATGGGGAGTTTACGATTTATGGTTATATTAACAAACTCAATGGTGAACATCATGTTGCACTCGTAAAGGGAGATATCCATGATGGCAAGCCGGTTCTTTGCAGGGTGCATTCCGAGTGTCTGACCGGTGATGCACTTGGGTCTGCCAGATGTGACTGTGGACAGCAATATGATGCGGCAATGAAGATGATTGCAAAGGAAGGAAGGGGCGTATTGCTTTATATGCGTCAGGAAGGCCGGGGCATTGGATTGATCAATAAGATCCGGGCATACGAATTGCAGGATCAGGGACTTGATACCGTGGAAGCAAACTTAAAACTTGGATTCCCGGAGGATGCAAGAGATTATACGATCGGAACACAGATTCTGGTAGATCTTGGAATCAGAGAGCTACGGTTAATGACCAATAATCCACTCAAGGTATATGGACTGCAGGGCTATAATTTAAAGATAGTAGAGCGCGTGCCGATTGAAATGGAACCTGGTAAATATGATGCATTTTATCTGAAAACAAAGCAGGATAAAATGGGACATTTATTAAATATTAAATAGATAAGGAGAGCAGAATTATGAAGGTTTTAGAAGGAAAGTTAGTAGCAAAGGATGTCAAGGTTGCGATTGTGGCAGCCAGATTCAATGAGTTTATCGTATCAAAGCTGATCGGTGGTGCTGTAGATGGTCTTACGAGACATGATATTCCTGAAGATAACATCACATTGGCATGGGTTCCGGGTGCGTTTGAAATCCCGGTTGCAGCGAAGAAACTTGCAAAGTCAGGCAAATATGATGCTGTCATCTGTCTGGGTGCTGTGATCCGTGGTGCCACAAGTCATTATGATTATGTATGTGCAGAAGTATCAAAAGGTATTGCGGCAGTTTCATTGGAAACAGAGATACCGGTTATGTTTGGCGTGATCACAACGGATAACATTGAGCAGGCGATTGAGCGTGCAGGTACTAAGGCCGGTAATAAGGGATACGATTGTGCGTTAGGTGCGATTGAGATGATGAATCTTTTGGAGCAGATGTAATGGAAAGATCAATCTTGTGCTTTGACATTGATGGAACTCTGATCACAGATGATCCATCAAGGCATCTGCCGGATAGTGCTAAGGTTGCTGTAAGGCGTGCGAAACAAGCGGGGCATCTGACATTTATCAATACCGGACGCGTAATGGTGAATGTGGATGATTTTATCAGAGATGTTGGTTTTGATGGATACATCTGTGGATGCGGCACATATATCAATTATCAGGGAAATGTTCTGCTGCATCATCAGCTGACGGCAAAGCAGTGTGTGAAAACAGCATATCTGCTAAGAGAGTGCGGCATATTCGGCTTATATGAGGCTGCTGATGCAAATGCATATGATTGCAGGGTGTACGAAAGATATGCAGCGATACCGGGCATTTGTGAGCTGATTGCATATTTTGAATCTCTGGGAAAACATTTTGAAACAGACATAGAAAGTGATGCATTCCACTTTGATAAATTTTCTGCCTGGTTTGACCATCATGCTGATATGAAGAGATTTCGGCAGGAAATAGCAGGCGAATTTGATTATATAGACAGGGGCAGTGATTTCTGTGAAATTGTTCCGAAAGGATATTCCAAGGCAACCGGAATCCAGTTCCTGATGGACTATTTTCATGTGCCATGGGAACGGACATATGCGTTTGGCGACAGCACGAATGATTTGCCAATGTTAGAGTTTGTAAAACATAGTGTGGTAATGAACGGTGGAGATTCACGTGTAAAGGCGGCGGCCGAATATGTGACCGGGTCTGTAGAACAGGATGGACTCTATCAGGCGATCGCCCATTATGGGTTGATATCTGAAGATAGGAATTGAGAATATGTTGAAAAGAAAGCAAAAACAACTGCATATATTAGTGTGTGTGATCACAGTTTTGACGATCTTGGGTATTGTGATATCGTTTATAGGAGGCACAGGAGAACGCAGAATGGTTGATCCTGTGTCAATACCGTTCGATGATTCGTGGGTGGTTGAAACACAAAATGGAGATGTAATGCTAGATACATCACATAAAATAAAGCAAAAACCCGGAGAAAATGTGATTATCAGTAACCGGCTCCCAAATCAGCTTCCGGATAATTGTGTGTTGCTTGTGGAGAGTCGTTTTACCCATTTTGAATTGCAGATTGGGGATATGGTTGTATATCAATGTGATCAAAACGCAAACCACACTGTTGGACGAGAACCGTTTCCGGGTTTTTATATGATCTCGATTCCGGCAGGCTATCAGGGACAGCAGATTACTTTATCGACTGCTTCTGATTATGCAGCTTATTCCGGTTATGTTGGTACATTGCTGTTTGGAAGCAGGGGAGATGTTCTGTGGAAACTGGCTGGCAGATATCTGCCGGGATTCTGTGCCGGTATTTTAATGATCGTGCTTTCTTTGATCCTTTTCCTTTTAAAGGGCAGCATGGCGAGTATTACAAAAAGGAAATATGAATTGACATATGTTGCTATGCTGTTGTTGTTATCAGGGGGATTTCTGGTAGTGCAAAACGGTCTGCTCCGGCTTGTCTGTAAGCAGACACAGGGGTTATATATATCTGCCATTTTATTGTTGCTGCTCATTCCGTTTTATTATGATATGTATCTATATACGATCGTGGATAGACGGGCTGTCAGAAGATTTGTAAACTGGGCGTTGATCGTGCAGATCGTAAGCTATGTGGCAGCGTGTGTGTTTGTTGGGTTAGGAATTGTGGATGCGGTGATCTATGGTTTGCTGCTTGTCGGATTGGAGCTTTTTATGCTCGCCGCAATCACATTTATTCTTCTAGCAGCTGCAGTGAAATATAAACAATCGGAATTGACATATCATGGAACCTGTAATATAGTGTTTTTTATCTTTTTGATATTTGGAGCGGCAATCCGATATATAGCTATCCTTCGGCCATACCAAGATGTGGCTTTTGGGATGGGCATTCTGATCTGGTGTCTGTTGATGATGTTTCATGCAGAGGGTAGACTGGCAGATACGATGCAGGGAGAGTTGAATCTTGAGCGCAGGGCATTGGCAGAGTATAAGGAGCGTACTTTGCATACACTTATGCCGGACAGTTTGTTTGGAGGATTGCATGTGCTGCTGGATATGATGAAACGGCGTGAGCCGGATGCAATGCCATTTCTTGTGAGAATTTCAGATTATCTTCGGGGAAGACTGAATATGCTTCGCTATGAGGAATCCAGGATGATTCCGTTTGAAGAGGAATGCAGCCATATGCTCGGATGTTTAGAGATTGCGATGCACAGAACACAAAACTTTTCCTATCAGACTGAGTTTAAGGTGCAGGATTTTTATGTACCGGCATTTACATTAGAAGCATTTGTGGAAAATGCTGTAAAATATGGTGTGGGTACAAGGGAACATCCTGCGATGATTTCAGTCAAGAGCTATGAGACAGCTAAAGAGTACGCAGTACAGATTGCGGATACCGGTGTCGGTTTTGATGTGGAGCATATAGTTTCGGATGGAGAATACGGCATTGCAAGTGTAACAAAGCGTTTGTCAGACACTGCCGGGGCTTTCGTGGATATTCGGAGCCGCGAGGGAAAAGGTACTGTGGTTACAGTGAAATTTCCAAAGCAGAAACAGACAGAATATACAGAATCATGATAAGGACAGAAAAATGGAGAATAGGATTGGATTTTTTGAACAGTTTTATGTTGCACTATTGAAGCCGCGTGCATATAAGAATTTAGTTGGATTGTCAAAGAGACGACATGTTGTATATGCGGTAGGTGTGACTTTTCTGCTGACACTGATCGCATTTGTGATACCAATGGCCAGCTTTGTGGCCAGTCTCGGGGGCTATGAGAAATTTTTTACAGAGAGAATGCCGTCTTTCACGGTTGCAGCAGGTGAACTGCACATTGAACGCCCACTTGATTTCAAGATCAATGATATACATGTTGTGATTGATGATAGTGTAGAGTCTTATTCCCAGGCTGATGTCCAGAATGCCGAAGAGACGATCGTGTATTTCAGCCGGACGAATGCTGTGACTAATCTTTCGGTGGTGCCGGTTATGTTTCAGTATGCGAGCCTGGGAGATCAGAAGATCGATAACGCATATATGGCAGGGATGGCAGGACAGTTTTACGGCTCTGTGGTGTTTGCAGGGCTTGTGTCTTGGCTCTCACAGATAGTTACCTATCTTGTGACTGCATTGTTCTTTGTCTTGTTTGGATTGAGTATTAACCGGTTTTCCGGTGCCAATCTTTCTTTTGGAAAAATGTATACAATCGCAATCTATGCGGTTAGTGCATTTTTGCTGATGACGAGATTGTCATATTATATTTCATCCGGCTGGGTTGTTTTTGCAGCCGGACTCGTGGGTGCTTCCTTGTCGGTACGGGCGTTGAATGTCGCGATTCTGACCTTTGCAGATGTACAGAACAGACTATAAAGTAAGACTTTTAAGGAAGGCTAGACATTCGTCTTCTGTCATTTCACTCATTCTGGAATTGTGGAAATGTGTGTCGGTTGTGACCTCTTTTGAGAACCATCCGGGCATCTGGTAGCTGCCGGCAGATTCCATATCCGGAAATTCTACTTCGGCCATGATCAGGCCGGTAAAACATCCTGAAAAAACATCCAGTTCAATCGTCAGTCCGGATGCATCCGGGATCAGATATCGTGTCTTGGAAATGACATTTCCGTCGGCTTTTTTGAGAAGATGCTGATAAGAAGCTTTGTTCAAAGAAAATTCATGCTCCTCTCGGGCAAGCATACCAGGACCTTTATAGGTTAAAATATAGTCATTATCTTTTTGACGGATTCTTAAAACGGGATCTGTAGATAAATAGGCCTGTTCGATCTTGTGATGTGGGTAGGTGTTTAGATCATCAGGTAGTTTTTGTATAAGAAATTTCCTTTCTATTTCCATATTTACTGTTCCTTTCTGTTGAAATGTGATAATATTAAATGTATTATAATACAAGCGGATGCAGATGTGCAAGCTGTGACATGGAGGTAGTGTAATGAATAAGGTATATGTGTTTTTAGCTGAAGGATTTGAGGAGATAGAGGCATTGACGGTTGTAGATATACTGAGACGGGGAGGCATAGAGTGCCAGACGGTTTCCGTCACTGATACATTGCAGGTGACGAGTTCGCATCATGTCACAGTGACTGCAGATGTCATGTTTGACCAGATACAGGATGATGCCGATATGCTTGTACTGCCAGGGGGAATGCCGGGAACGATACATCTCGGAGAGCATCAAGGGTTGTGCGATATGTTGAAACGGCAGGCGGCGGCAGACAGATGGGTTGCCGCTGTATGTGCGGCACCGACTGTGCTTGGACATCTCGGGTTGTTAGACGAGAAGCAGGCAACCTGTTTTCCGGGGAAGATGGACGAATTGATCTGTAAAGAAAAGAAGACGGATGCAGTGGTGACGGATGGAAAGGTGATCACGAGCCGTGGTATGGGAACCTGTATTGCATTTGGCCTTGAAATGCTGCGGGTATTAGCGGGTCAGGAGATGGCTGACAAGATTGGAAAGGCCATTGTATACCTGAAATAAGGAAAATAAGAAATGGACTGCATGAAGATTTCGGTCAGAAGACTGGTTGAATTTATTCTCCGGGAGGGAGATATTGATAATCGCAGGGGCACCGGCTCGAAGGAAGAGGCGATGCAGGCGGGAAGCCGTCTGCACCGTAAGCTTCAAAAAGGAGCGGGTGCTTCTTATCGTGCAGAGGTTCCACTGGCAATCGATATAAAAGATGCAGATTTTGTGCTGCATGTAGAAGGTCGAGCGGATGGGGTGATGGAAGAGGAAGATGGCATTACAATTGACGAGATCAAGGGAATGTATCAGAATGTAATGAAATTAGAGAACCCCTATCCCATACATGAAGCACAAGCAAAATGTTATGCTTATATGTATGCAGTTTCGGAGGGACTAACACAGATCACGGTCAGGATGACTTACTGTAATCTGGAGACAGAGAAGATCAGATATTTTTATCAGACATATGAGATGGAATCACTTAAACAGTGGTTTTTAGATCTCATGGAGCAGTATCTGGTATGGGCAAGATGGCAGCATCAGCATAAAAAACAATGCCTTGAGACAATCAGACCAATGGAGTTTCCGTATGCGTATCGCAAGGGGCAGCGGGATATGGTGGTGTCGGCATATGCGGCCATTACTAGGAAGGAGAACCTGTTTGTGCAAGCCCCAACAGGAATCGGAAAGACAATGGCCACGATCTTTCCATCGGTGAAGGCGATAGGAGAGGGCCATGGAGAGAAAATATTTTATCTCACGGCAAAGACCAGTCTTGCCGGAGTGGCAATGCAGGCGTTTGATGTGTTAAGAGAGCAGGGCTTACAGTTTCAGACTATTTGCATTACAGCAAAAGAAAAGCTTTGTTTTATGGAAGAGACGGATTGTAATCCGGATGTATGCCCATATGCAAAGGGGCATTATGACAGAGTGAATCAGGCAATTTATGATATGATCAGACATGAGAATCGGATTGATCGGGAATTGATCATACAGTATGCAGAAAAACATCAGGTATGTCCGTTTGAATATTCACTGGATGTCAGTCTGTTTGTGGATGGCATTATCTGTGATTATAATTATGTGTTTGATCCACGAGTGAATCTGAAGCGTTATTTTGCTGAAGGTGTCAGGGGAGATTATATTTTTCTGGTTGATGAGGCTCATAATCTGGTCGATAGAGCCAGTAATATGTACAGTGCAACATTATTCAAAGAGGATATCGTACATGTCAGACATATTTTGTCTGAGGATTATAAGCTTTCTATGACAAAATGTGGACGACGCAGCAAGAAGGAGAAAACATTCCCAAAACAGCTGAGTATGTTTACGGGAGATGATGGATCCGGAGAACCGGATCAGACAGAACCGTTGGCATTGAACGGACGCGATCGACAGGATGAGGTTTTGGAAAAACAGAAAAAACTAATATCAGCACTTGGTAAATGCAATCAGATGATGCTGGAATACCGCCGTGTCTGTGAAACTTATCAGGTGTTAGAGAATATTGAACCGTTTGCACTTAGATTAACGGTGCTGGAAATGGCATTTGAAAATTATCTGGAAGCAGCAAAGCAGCTACCGGGGCAGGATGAGGTGTTGATGCTGTATTTTGATTTGCTGCATTTTAACAACATGTATCGGTCATTGGATGATGGAACCGTGATTTACTGTGAACAGCAGACCAATAAAAGCTTCTTTGTTAAGTTATATTGCATTGATCCTGCAGTCCATTTAAGCACATGCCTGGATCGTGCCCGAGCAACGATATTTTTCTCTGCGACTATGCTGCCCATTCATTATTATAAGGAGTTGTTGGGAAATCGGCAGGAAGATAAGGCGATTTATATAGAATCACCATTTGCCAGAGAAAACCGGCGTATCTTGATCGGAACCGATGTCAGTAGCAGATATAAGCGAAGGGGACGACGGGAATATATCAGATATTGCGAGTATATCACTGCGGTATGCACTGAGAAACCAGGGAATTATATGGTCTTTTTCCCCTCCTATCAGATGCTTGGAGATGTTTATGAAATAGCTGCGGAGCTGGGACTTGCAGACCGGGTGGAGATTATTTGTCAATCTTCTAATATGAAGGAGGAGGAAAGACAGGCATTTTTGAAACGATTTACAGAGAATACAAATGTTGTGGCATTCTGTATTCTGGGGGGGATCTTTTCAGAGGGTATAGATCTCGTAAATGATAGTCTGATCGGTGTGTTTGTGATTGGAACGGGACTTCCGATGCTATGTAATGAAAGGGAGATCATGCAGCGGTATTTTGATGCGAAAGGTAGAAATGGGTTTGATTACGCATATCGCTATCCGGGGATGAATAAGGTAGAACAGGCGGCGGGAAGAGTGATCCGGACAGAAGAGGACAAAGGTCTGATTTTTCTTTTGGATGACAGGTTCTATACGAGAGATACGATACGCTTGTTTCCGACAGAATGGGCAGATTATGAGGTGATCGACAGGATGGATGCGGCACAGATTACATCCGGATTCTGGTCGCAGACGACACTGTCGGATAATGTGTAGATATTTATGTGCCGGTGTGTTATAATACAGATATCTATTGTTTTTGTCAGGTCATGATAGAGATTGACCGGAAGGAGTCATTATGGAAGATGTAACTGTGAAAGACATCGTGGAAGCCACGAAAGGTGTGCTGTTATGCGGAGATGAAAATACACCTGTGTCTGAGCTGTGTACGAACTCTAGAGAGATAAAACAGGGAGCCTTGTTTGTGCCATTGCTCGGAGAGAAGGTGGATGCACACCGATTTATTGAAAGTGCATTAGAGACGGGAGCTGCGACATTGACATCAGAGCATGACAGCGTGATCCTGGCGGAGAAGCCCTATATAAGAGTGAATAACACATTGACAGCGATGCAGGCCATCGCAAAATGGCAAAGAGGCAGGATACATTTAGAAAAGATGGTAGGTGTGACCGGAAGTGTTGGTAAGACGACGACACGGGAGATGATCGCATGTGCTTTATCAGCAGGACGCAAGACCTATCAGACAGAACGAAATTATAATTCACAGGTTGGCGTGCCAATCTGTATTTCACACATTTCTTCGTCTGACCAGATGGCAGTATTAGAGATGGGTATGAGTGAAGAGGGACAGATTGCGGTGCTGTCAGATATGGTCAGACCTGATATCTGTGTAGTGACAACGATCGGAGTTGCACATATTGCCCAGCTTAAGTCTCAGGAAAATATCCGAAAAGAAAAATTATCTGTGATTTCCGGTATGCCGGACGATGGTACATTGTTTTTGAATGGCGATGATCCGATGCTTCATGAAATGCGGGGGAAAATGCCTTGCAGAACATTGTTTTACGGAACGCAGGAATGGTGTGATTATCGTGCAGAGAATATTCAGTTCCACGATGGTACGAGCAGTTTTGACTGTGTACATGGGAAAGAACGCGTGCATGTAGAGTTAAATACCCTGGGGCGGCACAATGTATGTAACTGCATCTGTGCATTGGGTGTGGCAGATGTGGCAGGGGTTTCTATGTCGCTGGCAGCACCGGCATTTGCACATTTCACAGGACAAAGACAGCGGGTGATCGAACGGGAAGGACAGTATACGATCATAGATGATACTTATAATGCGAGTCCGACATCTATGAAAGCCAGTATTGATGTGCTGGCAGACATGCCATGTGAGGGTAAGCGCTATGCGGTATTAGGTGATATGTTTGAACTGGGTGATCATACGAATCAGTATCACTATGAGGTAGGCAGTTATGCGGCTAATGCAGATATTGACGAAGTGATCTGCATTGGGGAACTGGCTAAGCAGATCAAGCAGGGTGTCGATGACGCAGATACCCGGGTAAAGGCATATAGTTTTTTGGATAAAGAAGAGGCTGCGATCTATTTGATATCATTATTGAAGCCTGAGGACATAGTGATGATCAAGGCTTCAAACGGAATGAATCTTGGAGATATTGTAAATATACTTTTGTCAGCATAGTTTTAATAAAATAGGAATTATTCTTAAAAAGTGATTGACAAGCCGAGAGATTTATAGTATGATCTCAATATCAGTAATGATTATCATTATTTGTTTTAAATAAAAAAGAAAAGGAGATTATATTATGGCAAAGTATGTATGTAGTGTTTGTGGATATGTTTATGAAGGTGATGAGGCTCCGGCAGAGTGCCCGGTATGCCATGCAGGTGCAGATCAGTTCAAGGAAGTAGAAGGAGAGCTGACACTGGCAGCAGAGCATGAATTTGGTGTATATGCTAGTACAGTTAAGAACAATGCGAATATTAGTGACGAGGACAAGAAGTTTATTTTTGATCAGTTAAAGGCTAATTTCGAGGGAGAATGTTCTGAGGTTGGTATGTATCTGTGTATGGCACGCGTTGCATATCGTGAGGGATATCCTGAGATCGGACAGTATTGGGAGAAGGCTGCGTATGAAGAGGCAGAGCATGCTGCTAAGTTTGCGGAGCTTTTAGGATCAGATCTTGAGGGCAGCATGACAGCTTCTACGAAGAAGAATCTTGCGTGGAGAGTGGATTGTGAGTTTGGTGCGACGGCAGGCAAGGTAGATCTGGCGAAATGTGCAAAGAAGAACAATCTTGATGCGATCCATGATACTGTGCATGAGATGGCCAGAGATGAGGCAAGACATGGCAAGGCTTTGAAGGGTCTGTTAGAGCGCTATTTTGGATAATTAGAATCTAAAAGAATAGAATTGAAGGGTTGAGTTAGGCACAATAGGGAATTTCTCCTGTTGTGCCTTTCTTGTTGTTTGTGCAAAATGTAGTGAAAATTTTGAAAAAAGATATTGCAATTAGCTATTTGAGAGAAAATTCGACGAAAGATTGCAAATAAAAGGAAAATGTTATAATATCTAGGTAACTCAAAGGGAAGCAGACTAGATCAGATATCGTACAAAGAAATGTTTTATAAAGGAGATTGAATCATGGCAACAACCAAGAAAGCAGGAAATGCACAGATCGAAGAGGCAATGAAGAAGGTAGATGCAGCTAAGGAAGCAGTTGCAAAGAAGGCTGAAGAAGCAAAGAAGACTGCTGAGCCGGCAAAGAAGGCAGAGCCGGCAAAGAAGACAGCCGCAACAACAGCAAAGAAGGCAGAGCCGGCAAAGAAGACAGCCGCAACAACAGCAAAGAAGGCAGAGCCGGCAAAGAAGACAGCCACAGCAACAGCAAAGAAGGCAGAGCCGGCAAAGAAGACAGCCACAACAACAGCAAAGAAGGCAGAGCCGGCAAAGAAGACAGCCACAACAACAGCAAAGAAGGCAGAGCCGGCAAAGAAGACAGCCGCAACAACAGCAAAGAAGGCAGAGTCGGCAAAGAAGACCGCTGCAACAACAGCAAAGAAGGCTCCGGCAAAGAAGACCGCTACGAAGGAAGAAGTATTCTTAGAGTGGTATGGCAACAAGCTTTCTACAGCAGATGTTGTTGCTAAGGTAAAGGCTGCAGCAGGAAAGAAGACCATTAAGGAATTGAACCTTTACATTCAGCCTGAGACAAATAAGGTTTACTTCACTGCTGATAATGAGCATGGTGTAATTGATTTATTCTAGTTTCAAATATACATAGAGAAGAGAGAAGTGTCAGAACATGGCACTTCTTTTTTGCGTTCTCTTGTAAAATAAAGTGATTGAGAAAAATAGTAATACATGATAGAATAATAACTAATATTGAGTAAAAATGGAGAGGCTGTATGCAAATCACATTTTATCTTAAGCAAATTGCAAAAATGATGATGCAGCAGGTATATATGCCGGCATTGTATCGAAGTGCTTTGAAGCAGACAAAACAGGTAGAAAAAGGTCTTGTTTTGTTTGCAGATGGTCATACAGCAGAGGGTCTGCTGCCATTTAGTATGCAGAAAATGCATGCGTATGTAGCGTCGATGCCAGATTACCATACAGAATGTTTTGTTACGGACTTTGGTTCTCTTGGGTATGTGGGTACGCTTCGTTGGATCAGAAAATTTATGAAACGCTATGCTGCGTGTGAGTATATTTTCATCTGTAACAATTTCCTGCCGGTTTCATCCTGTGCGAAGAGACCGGAGACGACAGTCATACAGTTGTGGCATTCGGGAGGAATATTGAAAAAGAGTGGTTATGACACGCCGGATGATATTCCAAAGTATTATCACGGATCAGTATATCAGAATTATGACATGGTTACGGTCAGTGCTCCGGCACTGGTGCCGATCTTTACAGGATTTATGAGGCTTTCGGATGGTATTGTAAAGGCGACGGGTACAAGCCGGTCAGACTGGTATTATGATGAGGAATGGAACCGGATGAATCAGGAATTGTTTTATAAGAGGTATCCGCAGGCACAGGGAAAAAAGGTGATTATGTGGGCTCCGACATTTCGGGGAAATGCAGGTGATCCTGCGTTATACGGAATGGATGCCATATGTAATATCATGAATAAAACATCGGACCGTTACTTCTGGCTGATCAAGCTTCATCCACATCTGGAGGGACGGGGGATATCATCTAACTGTGATATACCATCAGAACGGCTGCTTGCTGTGACGGATCTGATGATTACCGATTATTCATCCATACTATTTGATTATATGGCATATAAGAGACCATTTGTTTTATTTGCGCTGGATAGAATACAATACGAGCAGCAGCGGGGATTTTATATTGATTATGAATCGTTTCCTACTACGATTGTGTCTAAGGAGGAGGATCTCGAGGCTGCAATTGCCTATGAGCTCAGCCACAGAACGGCAGAGGATATAGAGAAGGCATATGCGTTTCATATGGCCAGCTGTGATGGACGGTCTACGGAGAGAATCTGGCAGCAGGCACAAAATTGTCATAAGCGAAATGACTGACGATAGATATTATTTTAAGAAAGATACGGACAAAGGAGTTGAAGACATGAAGGATCATGTATTGGAAGAGGATCTGCTCTACATAGCAAACAGTACACTGCCATATGAACAATTATATAACAGTACTGTATTGGTGACAGGAGCTACAGGTCTTGTAGGATCTATGGCAGTAAAAGCATTATTGATGATGAACCGGGCGAAACATGCTGATATTCGGGTGCTTGCACTAGTCAGGAATCAGAAGAAGGCTGAGGTGATGTATGAGGATTTTGATACCTCACAGCTCACATATCTGATCGGAGATCTGATGCAGCCGGTTACGGCAGTAAATTATACTCTGTCAGATGGCAGCAGTGTTGATGACATAAAAGTGGATTACATCATACATGGTGCGAGTCCGACAGCTTCAAAATATTTTGTCAGCTGCCCGGTAGAGACGATCATGGCAGCGATAGACGGAACAAAGCATATATTGGATCTTGCAAAAGAGAAGCATGCAAAGGGTGTTGTGTACTTGTCATCGATGGAAGCGTTTGGTGCTCCGGATCCATCGTTACCGTATGTGAAGGAGGAAGATCTTGGATATATTGATATTCATAATCCAAGAAGCTGTTACTCAGAGGGAAAGAGAATGTGCGAATGTCTTTGCTCTTCGTATGCGAGTGAGTATGATGTGCCGGTCAGGATTGCAAGATTGTCGCAGACCTTTGGTGCAGGTGTTCCGTATGAAGAAGGGCGTGTGTTTGCGCAATTTGCAAAGAGTGCAATGCATGGTCAGGATATCGTGCTGCATACCGAGGGTAAGTCTGTTGGCAATTACTGTTATACCAGGGATTCCGTGATGGGAATTCTGCTTCTGCTTGTTCGCGGAGAAGCCGGACAGGCCTATACGGTATCGAATCCTGAATCTAATATTACGATTGCAGGTATGGCACAGATGGTTGCAGACAGAATCGCAGATGGAAAGATTAAGTTGATCTTTGATATCCCGGAGAGTGCTATGACATATGGTTATGCTCCGGATGTGAATCTTCGCCTGAATGCAGATAAGCTGATGGCTCTTGGCTGGAAACCGGAGATTGGTCTGGAGGAGTCGTACAGGCGTATGATGAAGAGCATGCTTGCAACGATGCCGGAGGCATAATAACAAACACGATGAAATGGAGTTTATAAAATGAAGTTATCAATCATCTGCTGTTTAAAAGACCGAAAAACGGACAATAACAAAACAGTTACATTTCTTGCGGAAGAGCTGAAAAGATATCCATGTGATGTGCAGCTGGTTCTGACACATTATAAGAATGATAAAAAACAGCTGGAAGACTGGAAGAACAGGCTTTCAGAAGTAGCAGAGACAGCAATTGTAGACGGTTCCTGGAAAAAATATACGCAGGCTTATAATATGTCTGCCGAATATGTGCGGGGCGATTATGTGACCGTGCTGCATGGAGGAGATTGTTACGATCAGAAGACACTGAAACATATATGTCGGGATATCGCTGCAGATATGACAGAGGATGTCTATGTGATCCAGAAGCAGTTAGAGGATGAGAAGCCCGGTGCGTTCCGCAGTTTCCGGAAATTCTATGCGGTGAATGGACATAAACATAAGATCCTGCCTAGAATCGTACGATTTTCGTTGGATACCCAGTTCCACTGCTGTCCGATTTTATTTGGTGGTACGATTATCCGTGCTTCCCTTCTGAAGAAAGATTCTTTCAGAGAGGATCTTATATGGGATGCAGAACGGGATTTTTTCCTGCGGCTGTATTTGAAGGTAATGCATGTGGCAGCCATCAATCATAAATGTATGTATCATAGCTGGGAGTATGAAGAGAAGAATACTACATTTTATCCGGGCGTATATGAATTATCATGGTATTATGGGACATTTGAGGAGTTCTGGTTCCCGTTTCTGGAGGAGCTTGAGAAGACATATGGAACGGTTCCTGTGTTTATTCAGTATCATTTGATGTATTCGATCATAGCTCGTCTGAATGCGAATCTGAACAATAAAAATAAGCATATCATTGAAGAGGGAAAAGGCGAGGAATATATTCGGTTTCTCGCGGAATCATTCCGATATGTGGATGACAGGGTGCTGTTGAATGCAGAACTCGTAGCAGAGAGCAATTTAAGCCCAAGGTTTAAATGGGTGTTTGAGTTGTTGAAACATGGTACGGATTACAAATATCAGACTTTTTACAGTGAAGAACTTGGAGAGATCTGCTACGGTATTCCGGGTGTGGTTGAGAGACCTTTATCAAAACTCTCAACCAATATTATGTTTATGGAATACGAGAATGGCAAATTAGAAATAGATGGAAATATAGATCCGATTCTGCATTCGATTGCAGATGAAGTTTCGTTTTGTGTGAATGGGACGACGGTTCCGGTTACATATAATGAGAGATATACCATTACTAAGGCATTCGGAGCATCTTTGTTCCGCCTGAAAGCATTTCATATTTCCGTTCCGTTGGAGACAAAAGGCCGTACGGATTTTTATTGTGAAGCCCGGATTGGCGAGGATCGTATCCGTGTCGAATTACGGTTCGATTCCCATTTTAGCCGGTTGACGGATGCCTTCCGTAATAGCTACTGGTGCTTTGGTCCTCGGGATAATAGGATGGCAACGGTACGAAATGATGTGATTACGGTCAGAAATACCTGTTTTGCGGGAAGATTTCTGAAAGAATGCCGTCTGCAGTTTAACATGCTGTGCAGATGCAGCCGCTGGATTGAGAAGTATGCAATTTTTAGAATTTTGTATTTTATTGTAAAACCATTTATGACGAAGCAGCCGATCTGGATGTATATTGATAAGATCTATAAGGGCGGAGATTCGTCTGAATATCTGTATCGCTATGCGTGTGCACAGAATGATGGCATCAGACATTATTATCTGGTGGATAAGAATGCAACGGATTATGAGCGGCTTAGAAAGGCTGGATATGAACCGTTAGTACGTAATTCGATCAAGCATAAGCTGATTTTTCTGTATGCAGATATGATGATCATTTCGAATTCAACGGTATATGCTTTTAATGGATATGGACTGGTAGCATCCTCTCTGATCAGGGGACTTCCGCATTTTCATGTTTGTTGTGTGCAGCATGGTATGTCTGTGCAGAAGATTGCGATTGCACAAAACAGACTGCGTGATAACACCAGATTATATTTTTGCGCTTCTGAGTATGAGATTGAGAATCTGTCAAGGCCGGTGTATGATTATGTCGGATATGATGCTTTGAAGCTTACAGGGGTGCCAAGATACGATGGATTACATGATCGTGCAGAAAAGCAGATCATGATCAGTCCAACCTGGAGAATGCAGGCGGCAGTGCCGGTGCGTACGAATGAGGGCGAACAGAGAGATTATAATCCGTTGTTTAAAAAGTCAACCTATTACAAGGTATTTAATGCATTGATCAATGATGAACGGCTGATCAGGGCTGCGAAAGAGTATGGTTACCGGATTAAATATGTATTGCATCCGATCGTGAGTTCGCAGGTGAAGGATTTCGATAAGAATGACTATGTGGATATTGTTCCGGCCGTGGGAGATATGAGTTATGAGGATATGTTCTGTGAATCCAGTTTAATGGTGACGGATTTCTCAGGCATTCAGTTTGACTTTGCTTATATGCGAAAGCCGTTGGTGTATCTGCATCATAAAGATATTCCGCAGCACTATGAAGAGGGTTCTTTTTATTATGACACGATGGCATTTGGCGAAATCTGCCATGATAACGATGAACTGATTGATGTGCTGATTGATTATATGAAGCATGATTGTGTTATGAAGGATGAGTATAGGAGAAGAGCGGATGATTTCTTTTACTATAGTGATGATCATAACTGTGAGAGAATCTATCAGGTTATGCGGGAATACCAAAAAGAGAAAATGGGAAAATAATAATACATTATGAAATGAGAAAGTGTAGGGAAATATGAGTGATATGGAGAAAAAAAAGAAATACCGGCTTCTGCTGCTGACAAACAGAGACTCAGATAATCTGGGAGATCAGGTGATAGAGGTTACAGACATTCAGTTGATTTCTACAGTAATGCAAAATCTTGGGATCAGTAATTATCATATAACAAGCCGTGCTGCCGGTATCGTGACACAGAAGTATTTAAAGACAAAGGATCCGGAATTGCTTGAGGGTGCTAAAAAGACGATTGCCAAGCAGGATCTGATCGTGTTTGGCGGTGCGCCGTTGTTTAATTACAAGTATCAGACCTTTTATGAACGAACCGCAGTGACACTGGAGATGTGTGAGGAATATCATAAGCCTGTGATTTTTTCCGCAATTGGAGTAGAAGGTTATGATGAAGATAACGAAAAGTGTCAGAGACTGAAGAAAACATTGAATTTTGATTGTGTTAAGCAGATTACGACAAGGGATGATTATGAATCCCTTACACAATTTAAAGAAAAAGAAGATATGCTGATCGGAAAAGTGTCGGATCCGGCGGTGTTTACGGCACCGGTTTTCAGAAACTTCGTTTCACAGGAAAAACAGAAAAAGATTGGTGTTTTTGTGCTGCGTGCAAATGGATTTAAGGATAATAAGGTGGATTTTGACCGTGATGCATCCGCAAAGCTATGGAAGGATTTGGCGGATGTCTTAGAGGCAAGAGGTTATGATTATGAATTCATTACCAGCGGACATTTTGGGGACGAGGCATTTTTGGATCTGTTGATCAAAAAATACAACCTGCCGGAAAGCAAATGTGTATTCAATATGAATGCACCGGACGAGCTGATTCGCCGTATTTCATCTTATGAGGGCGTGGTATCCTGCAGACTGCATCCGAGCATTATTTCATTTTCGCTGGATGTGCCGGCTGTCGGTCTGGTGTGGAATTCAAAGGTTAAATTCTTCTATGACAGCATCGGTTACGGGGACAGGGCTTTAGAGATGGAGGATATTACAGCTGAGAAGGTTGCGGATGCATTGGAAATGGCAATTTCACAAGGCGTAAAGAAATCTCCGGAGTATATGATGACAGTATATCAGTCATTGTATAGCGGTATTCAGAAGGCACTTGGATTGGCACCGGAGGATTCACAGATGTACACCTATGAAGAGCTGCTGACGCATATCCCGGCATGGCAGGGCGATTCTGAGGCAGAAAGAGCGTTAAAGCTCAAGAGAAAATACAGACGTACCTATGGCAAATACAATGATATCTTCGAACAGTCAAAAAAGCGTGGACAGGAAGTGAAAAAACTGCGTGCCGAGGTAAAAAAATTAAAAAAACAGTTGGAAGAACAGAAAACTTTTATGCAGAAGCTGAAAGAGAAAATCAAAGCATATGCAAAAAAACATGGGGTAATGAAGTAATGAAACAAGTTTCGGTAATCGTACCTGTGTATAACGGGGAACGATATTTGCGGCAATGTCTTGATAGTATCTGCAATCAGACATTAAGCGATATTGAAATTATATGTGTAGATGATGGATCTACGGATAGCTCATATTCGATTTTGCAACAATATGCACAGCGGGATGATAGATTTCAGATCTATACGCAGCAGAATCAGTATGCCGGTGTGGCAAGAAATGTTGGTATTTCGCATGCGTCAGGGGAGTATCTGGTGTTCTGGGATTGTGATGACTTTTTTGAATTGCAGGCATTAGAACGGATGTATGAGACTGTGAAAATGCACAATGCAGATGTCTGTGTCTGTGGTGCCAATCAGTATTTTGAAAATAAGAATAAAGTATATCCGTTTGAATATATTCATATGGATCAGGTGCCGGGTATAGCGTTTAATCAGACGACGAATCCAAAATATATTCTGAGCTTTACAAATGCAGCTCCTTGGAACAAGATGTTCAGGCGGGAATTTGTGCTGACACATAATCTGCAGTTTCAGGCGATCAGAAATGGTAATGATGTCTATTTTGTAGAGATGGCATTGGCATTGGCAGAGAAGATTGTGATCGTGAATGAACCGTTGGTCAATTACCGTCGGAATCAGTCGCAGGGATTGGTGAACTCTCTGGATCGTTCGGTCAGGACCCCGATTGAGACATGGATGTGTGTGGCAGCGTCGTTGCAGGAACAGGATGCATTCCCGGAGCAGAGCTATGTGAATAAGATGTTAAATAGCATGATCTACATGCTCAGAAATATCAAACGGCATGAACCGTTTGTAGAAGCGGTACAGATGTTGCAAGATAATGCCGAGCAGCTGTGCTTGATAGAACGGCCTGTGGATTATTATTACAACAAGAGCTATCAGGAAACGGCCGAACATCTGCTTCAGGATACACCGGATGAGTTCAAGTCATTTCTGGCATATCAGACTTATATCCAGCTGACGGAAAGTGGAGCACGTAACCGCAGTTTGAGACAGGATCGTGAAAAGCTGCGCGCTCAGCGCGAAAAACTTCGTCGGACAAGAGATCAGCTTAAACATGAAAATGCACAGTTGAAGAAAGAAATAGAACAGCTGAGGCAGCAAAAAGATGCATTGCAGCATAGCCGGTCATATAGGCTTGGATGTATGCTGACATGGATTCCAAGACAATTCAAAGGTAAGGGGGAGTAAGTGATGAGAGTGAATCATTTTTTCGGAAGGATCATAATTGTGCTGATGTTAGTGTTATGTGGCGGGGTGACTGTTCCGGTTATGGCGGCAGAATCCAATATATCTGTTACAGAAGGTGCGGATATCACCAAGACACTCAATAAGGCATTGCAGGATGCGAGAGATACTGCTACGGATGCGGCGCCTGTTACGATCACGCTGCCGGCAGGCAAGTATAATATCTCGGCAGCATTGCATATTTACAGCAATACCGTATTGGATCTCAATGGCAGTGTGATTACATTTACCGGAACCAACAGTAATATGATCATGACTGCAACAAATGAATTCAATACCAGCGATGCCAATAAAGGGTATACAGGTGTAAAGAATATTGTGATTCAGAATGGTACCTTTGTGGGATCGGCTTCATGTACATCTTCAATGGTGAAGCTTCAGCATGCAACAAATGTGAAGCTTTATGGGTTGACAGTGACTGGTGGGGCTTGTAAGCACCAGGCAGAGATAGCGGCAATAGATGGATTTTATGTTACGAATTGTACATTTTCGGACATGAAGGTTGATAAGGTAGATGGAGAGAAAGCAAAGTATGAGGCTTTACAGCTGGATATACCATGTGCAACTTCGGTATACCCGTATGCGTACGAAGACGGTACGCCGATGCGTAATGTTGAGATTACCGGCTGTACCTTTCAGAATGTGCCAAGGGGTGTGGGTACACATACCCTTCTGACAGGTGCTTACCATGAAAATATTAAAATATCCAATAATACATTTTCAGATATCAACGAAGAAGCGATTGTTGCATTGGGTTATGTGGGTTGTGAGATCAAGAATAATAAGATTGAGAGATGTGGAGCCGGTATTCTTTGTCAGATGTTTAAGAGTACAGATGATAAGTCCTCCATCTACACAACTATTATGGATGGCAAGCAGTCAAATGTGAGAACGGTGATTAAGAATGCAAAAACAGAGATCAGTGGCAACACAATTTCTATCAAGTATACTTCCAGTACATGTGAAAAACAGGCTATCAGGGTGGAAGGCCGTGTTCTGGATACAGATCTTACCGTTGCAGACAAAACGAAAGTGCCGGCGGGAGATTATCGTATTGCCGGTGTGACGGTGAAGAACAATACGATCGTGACGGCAGGTAGTGGTATTCATATGATCGGTACGGAGGACTGTCAGGTGCAGGACAATAAGATTACCGGTGCGGAGTACTATAGTAAAGATGCCAACAGAACAAAGTATGATGGCATATTTATTGAGGCAAATGCAGCAAATGTTTTGGTATCAGGCAATACAATATCCAATGTGCCGAGAGATGGTATTTTTATCCAGAATAAAAGCACTGTTGCAGGTGTGGTCAACAATACCATAAATGGATGTGACGGACAGGGAATTCATTTGTTTGATTCTGCCGGTGTAACGGGAGGGATCACAAATAATCAGATGACAGGCTGTCTGGGTGGCGGTATTCTTGCCAGTACCAAGTGCTCGATTGATGAGATCTCGGATAATAGCATGGGTGATATGATCCGGAAGAACAATAAGAGCGATGGTATCTGTATTTATATGAATTCCGTTGTCAGCGGTGATATCAGAAACAACATAATCTCAAAGGCAAACGGTGCGGGTATCACAGTGACGACAGGGTCAACGGTGAATGGTAGTATTGCGAAAAACACATTGGATCAGATTCAGAAAAATGGTATATTCATATACAAGAACAGCAGTGTGAAGAAGGATATTGCGGATAATAAGCTATCGGGTGTAAGCTTGAACGGTGTCATGATCAATGACAAGGCAAATGTACTCGGTGGTGTCACAGGTAATACATTAAAGAAGGTCTCCGGGAAGGGCATTTTTGTATATGATAAGTCTCGTAAGAGTTATGTAGGCGGCGGAATTGTTAAAAATGTGATCTCGGGTGTAAAGAAACAGGGAATTGATATTTCCAGTACAAAGAAACCTCTTGGAGTTACGGATAATAAAATTACAACCGGCAGTGCAGAGGGAATTATCATTAATGTTCGGAATACAGATGGACTGGTGACTGTGCAGGATAATACCATTACCGGAAACAATAAGGCGAATGCCATTCGTGTTGTAAAAGGAAAGGCACTTCTGGGTGGCAATAAAATTGCAAAGGTTAAGATCGGCATTTTGATCAACAAAGCTGCGAAAGCAGAGGTCCTGCCGAATGTATATGGCAAGAAAGTAAAAAAACAGCTTCAGATCGCGGGTACCTTTGCGAAGAATACCGCGAAGAAGATTACGGTGAAAAGTCTGAACGCTGCAAAGGGACAGGTGAAGCTCAACAGTACAGTGATTGCACAGGTCAATACATATGAGGTGCAGTATTCGACGGATCCGACATTTGCCGGCGGTGTCAGAAAAATAAATTTGACATGTGCAGATAGAGCAAAGAAGGTAAGTGCTTCGATTAAGGGACTGAAAAAAGGAAAGACCTATTATGTGAGAATCAGTGGTTATACCATTGTTAAAAATAAAAAGGTATATTACGGATTTAGCAAACCGAAAATGGTTATTGTGAAATAACATATATGCGTGGAGGTAGAATATGAATATAGCAATTATATTTGCAGGAGGTTCCGGCGTCCGTATGGGAGCCGGTATACCTAAGCAGTTTTTAGAGATCAATGGAAAACCGATTATTGTGCATACTTTGGATTTATTTGAATCTCATCCGGAGATTGATGCGATCTATATGGCTGTACTTGCGGATTACATTCCTTATATGAATAAGCTGATTCGTAAATACGGTATTGAGAAAGTAAGGAAGGTGGTCGCAGGTGGAGACAGTGGTCAGGACTCTATTTATAATGCTCTGGCAGCAGCCAGAGAGGACAATCCGGGCGACAGTATTGTGCTGATCCATGATGGTGTCAGACCATGGATCTCATTTGATACCATTTCTAAAAATATCGCCTGTGTGAAGGAGCATGGAAATGCGATTACATGTACTTCCTGCTACGAAACGATTATGATGAGTACAACCGGAGAGAAGGTTGAGCAGGTTCCGCTCAGAAAAAATACATTTGCGGCGCAGGCACCACAAAGCTTCCGCTTAGATGATATATTAGAAGCACATGAGATTGTGCGCAAGACGGAGAAGTGCTATGATGACATAGTAGACTCCTGTACACTGATCCGGAGTATCGGACGGGATGCTTATATGGTAGAGGGTAACCGGGGCAATATTAAGGTGACAACGCCTGAAGATGTGTATATGTATCGTGCACTGATTCAGTACCGTGAAAATGAACAGGCATTTGGAATCGGACAGGCGCCGGATATTTTAAAGAAGAATTAGATTATGAATGCAAAGATTAAAACCTTGATCAAAAGATGTTTTGATTACACAATTGAAGATGAATACCGTGTGTTCAGGTTGAAAAGACTGCCGGTGCGGATCAGGGTATCCCTGACCCGGTCGGCAGTTCGCAAATATGGACAAAAAAATGTAAATCCCCGTATGGTGGTGCTTCACAATTATATGGGAAGTGGTTATGGATGTAACTGCAAATATGTTACAGAGGAATTGTTAAGACGGCATGCTGATGTGGATCTGGTCTGGATTGTCAGAAATGTACAAGAACAGAAAGAGAATTTCCCAAGTGGTATCAGACTGGTGGAGTACGGTACCAAAGAGGCTTTGCAGGCATATTTTGATGCGGCTGTATGGGTGTGTAATTACCATCTGAATGCATATTGGAATATGGGACTGGAGAAGCGTCCGGGGCAGACTTATATACAGATGTGGCATGGTTCACTGGGGATCAAACGGTTAGAGAGAGATTGTGATCTGTTTCGGGATATGCCTGCTTGGGGCTACCTTGCCCGGAAGAATTCTGTAAATACAGATATCTGGGTATCCAACAGTACATTTGAAACAGAGGTGTATCAGAGTGCATTCTGGGGTGTGCGGAATATAAAGCCACTGGGGCATCCGAGAAATGATGTGTTTTTCCTTGCAGATGACAGCGGAATACGCAAAGCTGTCAGGGATGCTCTGCAGTTAGAGAAGGAACATCATGCAGTTCTTTATGTACCGACATATCGGGAATCCGGTGCATTTCCTGCTGGGAAGCTGGTTGCGGAAAGACTGATGAATGCACTTGCAAGACGCTTTGGAGGCGTGTGGGATATGCTTGTGCGGTGTCATCCACGCATGCAAAATGGAGTGGAAGATGTTGTGCTGCATGGAGGTGTCGGTGATCCGGCCGGAGAGTCTATGCAGGGTGTAAATATGCAAAATCGGATTGTGGATGCAACAGCCTATCCTGACATTCAGGAACTGCTTGTATATGCAGATGTGGTAATTACTGATTATTCCAGTTGTATTTTTGATTATATGTTGTCTGGAAGACCTGCATTTATTTATGCACCGGATCTGGAACAATATAATACAGAAAGAGGCTTCTACTATCCTTTAGAAGAGACACCGTTTGCGATTGCCAAGAACATGGATATACTGGAGGAAAGAATAGAAACATTTGATCAGCATGTATATGCTGCAGAGGTTGAGCGTTTTCTTGCATCGAAAGGCTGTATGGAAGATGGACAGGCTGCAAGGCGTGTGGCAGATCTGATCATGGAGGTCATTGACCATCCGGAATTTGAGAAATGACTGTTTTGATCAGAAGATGCAAAAGCACTGTATGATCAAAATAAAGTGTGATATTGAAAAATAAAGATGAAAGAGATTGCTCTTTTGGAAGCAGAGCTGAGGAAATCACTATGGATCAGAAAATGTTAGTGCTGGATATTGATGGCACATTGACGAATTCAAAGAAAGAAATTACAAACAAGACATTGGAGGCAATTATTTCCTGTCAGGAAAGAGGTCATGTGGTGGTTGTGGCATCCGGAAGACCGACGCCGGGGATTGAAAAGATAGCACAGGCATTAAAACTTGCCAGATATGGAGGTTATGTTCTGAGTTTTAATGGAGCGAAGATTATTAATTATCAGACCAAAGAAGTGGTTTATCAAAAGACGCTTGAACCATTTCTCCTAAAAGAAATGTACGAATATAGTCTGGAACATGATCTTGGTATGATGACATACGATGAGACATCTGTGATTACAGGTACCCGGGTGGATCGATATATGGAACTCGAGGCTAGAATCAATGGAATTCCGATTCATCAGGTCAAGAATTTTGTGGATTATGTAGATTTTCCGGTCAATAAATGTTTATTGACAAAAGAGGATGATCAGGCAAAATATCATATGGAAATATTGCAGGAACGGTACAAGGATGCAGCAAGTATTTACAGATCAGAACCGTTTTTTATCGAAGTAATGGCAAAAGGAATCGACAAGGCCGCCTCTTTAGAGCAGCTGAGGCAGAGATTAGAGCTGCCACTTGAAAATATCATTGCGTGCGGTGATGGGTTCAATGATGTATCTATGATCCGGTATGCAGGCATTGGTGTGGCGATGGCAAATGCACAGCAGGAGGTGCAGGATGCAGCAGATTATGTGACCTTATCCAATGATGAGGATGGCGTAGCAGTTGCAGTAGAGAAATTTATGTAATAAAGAATGCGGAGACCTCGAATCTTCGAGGCACGGATGTGAGTATCTGTGCAAGAAAATAAGATAGGTAATTTGCAGTTATGATATGGACAGAGAACGCGAGACGGCGCACGAGGTCCGGTGGACCTCGGAACTGCGCGGACCGGAGCCCACTTTATGTGGGCGGAGACCTCGAACCTTCGAGGCACGGATGTGAGTATCTGTGCAAGAAAATAAGATAGGTAATTTGCAGTTATGATATGGACAGAGAGCGCGAGACGGCGCACGAGGTCCGGTGGACCTCGGAACTGCGCGGACCGGAGCCCACTTTATGTGGGCGGAGACCTCGAACCTTCGAGGCACGGATGTGCCTCTATTGCATAAAAAAAGCATCCATACGGATGCTTTTTTATGCAATAAAGAGAGCGCGAGACGGGACTCGAACCCGCGACCCTCTCCTTGGCAAGGAGATGCTCCACCACTGAGCCACTCGCGCTTATCTTGCCGTTTCCTTAACGACAAGACATATATTATCATACCTTTATTTAGCTGTCAACACCTTTTTTCAAAATTTTTCAAATTTTTTTATCAATTCCCACAAATCATTTCCAGGAGACTTTTTTCACGCCTGTAGGCATGCTGATATAGGACCGATTATCTGCCGGTTGGTCACTTACTGCATAGACACGGATATAGGTATAGTTGCCGGATAGTTCAGAGAATGCAATCTGTAGGAACTGTTTGCGGTCCTTTACCGTGTTATTATATCGGATGTAATAATTTTCGCTATCCCAGTATAGTGGATGCAGTCTGGTATAAGGAAAACTCTTTAGCCTGGAACATTCTACCATATATCCGGTTGCATTTGCAGGAAGTGTAAGTTCTAAATCAATACAGGCATCCGATCGATTTAGGGAAGTTTTGACCTTTGGGCGGGCAAGCTTTTTAATAACAGGTGCTTTTGCGGCTGGTGTTGATCGTGGAGCAATCTTTAAGATCTCGGAGACTTTGCTTACGCGAGGAAATCCTGTCTGACGGGGATAAATGTTGTAAGCACGGACATAGTAAGTTTTTGCAGGATCGGGAAAGTACAGATTGACTTTTGTTACGGTACCTGTATAAATATCTGCATAGTAATCCGTGCCGCGATATAGAGGGTAGACCTTTTTGTGCTGGAAGCTTCGGGTGGTATCCCATTCGATCATATATTGTGGTGCTTGTGTATCTACATGAATGATGCCGTATTCATCTGTATTGGCTGATAATGCCGGCGGAACGGTTTTCGTTATCTTTTGGGCATGACATATCATGGGAGAAAACAATGTCAGAAAACAGCCAATCAGTAGTACTAACCATATTTTTTTTTGAAGATGAATCATAGAATTCCTCCGTTCTTATTAGTATAGGTGCATAGTATATGCATTGTTTGGGAAATGTGATGTAAATAATCACATGCCGGATTACGGCAGAATATTTATCGATAAATAGATGAATATCTCGCTTTGTGATCTGCACAGGAGATGTGTGCCGCATATCAATGCGGCAGACCGGTCCACATCTCTTCCAATACAAAGGAGATATTATGATG
This sequence comes from uncultured Lachnospiraceae bacterium, assembly GCA_934293375.1. GTDB lineage: Bacteria > Bacillota > Clostridia > Lachnospirales > Lachnospiraceae > RGIG6919. The sequence continues at coordinate 52,690 of CAKQYS010000011.1, forward strand.
ATAGTATATCATGCATGAATTGAAAAAACAATACTATGATATGAAATGGTATAAATAGTATATTCGGTATATTCGGTATATCTGTGATGAAAAGTAATCTAATTCTTAAGAACAGATATCCGCTTATATTTTTTGTTGACATATAGTGCGGTGTCAGCTTCTGACATGACATCTTCAATGGAGATATCAGGACTGCAGATAAATTCAGATATGCCAATGCTGATATCGATATAATACGGTTTGCCTGAAGTCTGATTGAGCTGATCAGAGTTGACGGCCAAATTGTTATGTAGTTGTTCAATATAGGTATCGGAGGTTACAAATGCGAAAGCAATAAATTCATCACCACCGATCCGGCCAAGGATATCGTCAGGCTGAAAACTTGCGCGCAGTGTATTGGCGATGGATTTTAATGCATAGTCTCCGTTTTTATGTCCGAATTTGTCATTGACCAGTTTTAGATTATCCATATCTGCATAGCAGATGATCGCTTTTTTGCCGGTGTTGGTGGCAGCAGTGATCAGCTGGGTTGCAAGCTCCATAAATCCACGCCGGTTATAAAGACCGGTCAGTTCATCGGATACGGATAAGTGGTTTAGCTGATTGTTTTTGTTATGGATCTCCTGCAGACTGAGCATAAGCTGTTTGTGTGTGGACATCTGATCTTTGATAAGATTCAGAAATTTAAGTGCCGTTCCAAGCTGTAAATCAGCAGAATAAATGTGGTGGAACTTGTTGATAGGGATTTCACATACAAACAGACCATGTTGTTGTTCATTTGTAAAAATTGGATTCACAATAAATGTACAGCGGCGGTTCTTTGGTGTGTAAGGATTGTCAAAGATGTCTACAGATCTGACCCTCTGGTTTTGCAGTACAACAGAGCGTGTGTCATTATCATATGCCTGAAGGATCAATTCATCAGGAATCTTCCAACTGCCATCGGCAAGCTGCAATACAGGATCATCATATAGATATATGTAGGAACTGTCAAATGATAAGCATTCGAGCTTTTCTAACAAATTAGCAAAGCAGGCATCGTTGTCTTTGCCGTAGTCAAGGGTGTCTCTTGCAATGTAGCTGGCATTCCATACCTGAACCTGATAATCCTTGCGGTCAAGATAACGCAGATTGGAATTGTGCTGGTTCATTGTCCGATACATCGTGTTTGCTGCTGAAAGAAACGCGCATTTTTTGTTATCTGAAGTAATCATGGATAAAATAGTATTCATCATGGTGTTTAACAGATAGCTCAGCTTATCAAAGGATACATGCAACATAATATCTGATGATAACAGTGAGCGGATCTGTGTGATGATATCTTCAATAGGATATTCTGTGATACAAGGATCCAGCGTGGCTGTTATGTATGCTGATATCAGTGGGTGGATAGACTGCCGCAGTTCTGCTTCCATGTAATTATGACGATAATCAGATAAAAGCAGATCCTCCAGCTCTGTGGTAATGGCATCCGGGTCAATATGGGACGGCTCTAACTGTAGCGACTTCAATGCGTGAAGAGAAGTGCTTGTGCAGCCGCAGGACTGTCTGGTGATAAATGAGGAGTTCAGTATACTTTGTTTTGGATGACCATTTTTTAATACTTCGATAGCCTCATATACAGCATGGTAACCAAGGTCCGGCACTGATGCATTGACTGTGGACAGATTTGGAACCAGTGCGAGCGCGATAGGAGAATCGTCATATCCGGTGACTGCGATATCTTTACCAATCTCAATACCTCTCCGCTTCAATTCGTTGTAGCCGCCCATGGCCATCTGGTCATTTGCAAATACAATGGCATCCAGATCCGGATTGCGATCCAACAGATCTCCGACAATATCCTCGCAGTATTCAGAGAAATTGCCGTGGACGATCAGGTTATCATCTACCGGCATATCGTGTGCCTGCAGGGTTTCTTTATAGATGTTCAGACGATCGATCGCATCGGCGTTAAATTCCCTTCCGCTGACGAAACCGATCCTCTTTTTGTTGTGTACCGTGATCAAATGCTCGATTGCGTCGCATAGTCCGTTACGGCTGTCTACATAGAGACAATTATAGCCCGGTATTTCAATCTCTAATGTCAGAATTGGTATGCCTTTGAAATTGTTTAAAAAGGAATTGATGTCAGATTCTGACAGAAAGCTGCCGATCGTGCCGATTGAGACGATCAGTACATCGAGATTCTCAGGTGAAGCATAGTAAAAGACGGAATTATATTGATAGTCATAATGCGCCTTGAGTGGATCATTATAGGCGGCGTTGATGTACATACCCGGAAAAATATACAGGTTAGCATCAAGCTCTTTTACAGCATAATCTACACCTTTACATATGTCATATGCGTAGTCATTGTCAAGATGGCAAATAAATAGTCCGATATTAAGTCTTCCGTTTGTCATTCAGGTTCCCCTTCCCAAAAACATTCTTCAACTGGCAAATGCCGTACAATACATTATTTATATATTATAACACTATCATGGTAGACTGACAAATGCAATTTGTTCGTTTCATTGCTTTACAACGAGGTTAAAATCTCTTATAATAAAACAGATTGAAACGGGTGGAAGACCCGGAACCAAGAAGCTATCACACATGTGAACGGAGGATAAGAAGACATGGATTACAAGAAGGCAGGCGTAGATATCGAAGCGGGTTATCAGTCAGTAGAGCTGATGAAGAAGTATGTAAAGAAAACGATGCGCGAGGAGGTACTCGGTGGTCTCGGAGGCTTTTCGGGGGCATTCTCTCTGGCAAAGATAAAGGAAATGGATGAACCGGTGCTGTTATCGGGTACAGATGGCTGTGGCACCAAGGTAAAGCTTGCTATGATCATGGACAAGCATGATACGATTGGAATAGATGCGGTAGCAATGTGTGTAAACGATATTGCCTGTGCAGGCGGAGAACCGTTGTTCTTCCTGGATTATATCGCATGTGGCAAGAATTATCCTGAAAAGATTGCAACGATCGTCAGTGGCGTGGCAGAAGGATGCGTACAGTCTGATGCAGCACTTATTGGTGGAGAGACAGCTGAACATCCGGGTTTAATGCCTGAGGATGAATATGATCTGGCTGGATTTGCGGTCGGTGTTGTGGATAAGAAGGATCTGATTACGGGAGAGACGATCAAGCCTGGAGATACATTGATCGGCATTGCGTCATCCGGGGTACACAGCAATGGCTTTTCTCTGGTCAGAAAGGTGTTCGATATGACAAAAGAGTCGCTGGATACATATTATGACGAACTCGGCAAAACACTTGGTGAGGTATTGCTTGCACCGACCAGAATCTATGTAAAGGCACTTCGCAGTGTGAAGGAATCAGGCATTACGATCAAGGGCTGCAGCCATATTACAGGTGGTGGCTTCTATGAGAATATTCCGAGAATGCTTCCGGATGGTATCCGGGCCGTTGTGAAGAAGGATGCATATGAGGTGCCTGCAATCTTTAAGTTAATGGTAGCGAAGGGCGACATTGCAGAAGAAATGATGTATAACACATTCAATATGGGTGTAGGCATGGTGCTTGCTGTAGATCCTGCGGACGCAGATAAGACGATTGCAGCAATAGAGGCAGCCGGGGACAAGGCATTTGTTCTTGGACAGGTAGAAGCAGGAGAAAAGGGAGTTACATTATGTTAAGAGTAGTGATCCTGGTTTCCGGCGGTGGTACAAATCTACAGGCGATCATTGATGGAGTGCATGCCGGAAAGATTCGGAATACAGAGCTGGTTGGAGTCATCAGCAATAACAAAAATGCATATGCACTGGAGCGTGCTGCAAATGCAGGTATTGCGGCAGAGGCATTGTCACCAAAGGATTTTGCGGACAGAGCCGCATTTAATGATGCTCTGCTTGCACATATTGATGCATATACTCCGGATCTGATCGTTCTGGCCGGTTTTTTGGTTACCGTGCCGGAGAAGGTGATCGAGCGGTATGAGAACCGGATCATCAATATTCATCCATCTTTAATCCCGTCATTTTGTGGAGTCGGGTATTATGGTCTGAAGGTGCACGAGGCGGCACTAAACAGAGGTGTGAAGGTATCGGGTGCAACCGTACATTTTGTGGATAAGGGGACGGACACAGGACCTATTATCATGCAGAAAGCAGTAGCGGTTCAGCCTGATGATACACCAAAGATTTTGCAGCAGAGAATTATGGAGCAGGCAGAATGGATTCTGCTTCCGCAGGTGATCGATGCGATTGCTGCGGGCAGAGTGTCAGTAGTGGACGGACATGCTATCGTAAAAGATAACTAAGAAGCAGCTTGAAATAAGGAGGATATTACATAATGAAAGTTTTAGTAGTAGGTAGTGGTGGCAGAGAGCATGCGATCGTAACAAGTATTGCAAAGAGCAAGAGAGCGTCTAAGATTTATTGTGCTCCGGGAAATGCCGGCATTGCGAAGCTGGCAGAATGTGTGGATATCGGGGTCATGGAATTCGATAAGCTGGTTGCTTTTGCAAAAGAAAAAGAAATAGATCTAACGGTGGTAGCACCGGATGATCCATTGGTAGCAGGTGCGGTGGATGCATTTGAAGCCGCAGGACTTCGGGCATTTGGACCTCGGGCCAATGCGGCGATCATTGAGGGGTCGAAGGCATTCTCTAAAGACCTTATGAAGAAGTATAACATCCCTACTGCTGCATATGAGACATTTGACGATGCAGATGCGGCGCTGGCTTATCTTGAAACTGCAAAATTCCCAATTGTTCTTAAGGCTGATGGATTGGCTCTTGGCAAGGGAGTACTGATCTGTAATACACTTGAAGATGCCAAGGCTGGTGTGAAGGAGATCATGCTGGATAAGCATTTTGGTAATGCCGGCAATAAGATGGTAATTGAAGAATTCATGACAGGTCGTGAAGTATCCGTGTTAGCATTTTCCGATGGCAAGACGATCAAGACAATGACATCAGCACAGGATCATAAGCGTGCACAGGATGGAGATCAGGGCTTGAATACCGGTGGTATGGGAACATTTTCTCCAAGTCCGTTTTACACAGATGAGATTGCAGCATTTTGCCAGAAGGAAGTATATCAGAAGACAATAGATGCAATGGCTGCAGAGGGCAGGCCTTTTGTCGGCGTTTTGTTTACAGGACTGATGATGACAGAGAATGGAACAAAAGTATTAGAGTTTAATGCCAGATTCGGTGATCCGGAGGCACAGGTGGTTCTTCCGAGAATGAAGAATGATATTATTGATGTGTTTGAAGCATGTATTGATGGCACTTTGGATCAGATCGATCTTCAGTTTGAAGAGAATGCTGCAGTATGTGTTGTGCTTGCATCAGATGGATACCCTGTCAGCTATGAGAAGGGATTTGAGATTACCGGGCTTGATGCATTTGATGATAAGGATGGCTATTATGCCTTTCATGCAGGTACCAAATTTGCTGATGGCAAGATCGTGACAAATGGAGGTCGTGTTCTTGGAATTACAGCGAAGGGCGATACTTTGTTAGAGGCGCGTGCAAATGCATACAAGGCAACAGAATGGGTACAGTTCGAGAATAAGTATATGCGGCATGATATTGGAAAGGCCATTGATCAGGCATAGCGTATGATCGAATCAGGATAAATGCGGAAGGGTGTCTTGGGCATCCTTCCGTCTGCTATGAAAGAGAGGTGAAATATGGGAAAAAAAGTATGTTTGATAGACTATGAAAATACGGCATTGGCCGGGCTGGATGGATTAGAGAATCTTGAGGCGGGAGATTGTGTCCGCATTATCTGTTCTAATGAGAGCATTGGTAACACATTGTTGCATATTCTTTCTGTTTACAGAGATAGAGATATCAGTGTAGAGGTAGAGTATATGACACAGCGTGGACCTAACGCATTGGATTTCCGGATCTCTTGTGATCTTGGTTTTTTTATTGCGCAGGGTGATGTGGAACAGATTTATGTGGTCTCCAAAGATAAAGGTTATTTACATGCAATATCAGAAGCATCAGCTTTGAATTCTGATGTATTGATTGTATGTGGAGTGTCGATCCGTGATGCACTGTTCAAAGTAAATCACGATATGACACAGCTTCCGATAGAGGATTTTATCAAGCCGTGTAAGGAGGCGGCACAGACGGATGCTGATCTGCATATGGAGTGGCAGCAGACACGGACTGTGAAAAATACCGCCGATAAAACAGCGAAGGCTCTCAAGATCATCAAGGAGAAAATACCCGGCACTGCCAAGAATAAGGAGCAGGCGAAAGGGAATACTAAGTCGAAGCCGGTGCAGCCGGCTGTGGATCTTACCGGAAAGCTGACCAATGCCCAGCGCAAACAGATGCAGAAACAGGTGAGCAGCTATATTCGTCAGACAACACAGATTGAGGTGAAGTATGCAGATCATATTGCTGCATTGGTTGTGAAAGAAAATGCGGTGATGGATTTTAGAAAGGCTGCCAAAAAGGTATTAGGTAAGAGGTATGATAAGCATGAAGCAGAGGCTGTGAATGTATATCTGCATTTTAAAAAATAAAGCCGAACGACAGGAAAGGAAGCAAAATGGATTATACAAAAAGTGCTAAGAATGCGATCAAAGAAGCAAAAAAAGCTGCTGTTCGTCTGGGACATGAATATGTTGGAAGTGAACATTTGCTTTATGGGCTTATAAAGGAAAAAATAGGCGTAGCCGGTCGTGTTCTGGAAACAAATGGTCTGGATGCTGCTACAGTGGAACGCACGATAGAGCAGCTGCTGCAGGATACCGGGATTGCAGTTGTCAGTGAAAATATATATTCAAAATCCTGTATGGCAATTTTGGAGCAGAGCAAGTGGGAAGCGAAGAAGCTTGGCGCATTTGAAATTGGTACAGAACATATTCTGCTGGCAATGCTCAGAAAGGCAGACAGTGTTGCGATTCATGTAATGGTGAGTCTGGGAGCGAATCCTGAACGCATATTGGCAGATCTGAATGAAGTGGTATCTTCTGATCAGCCACATGAGCAGACGGGAAAGCAGAAGAATAAGAAAAAAAAGAAATCCGGGACGCCGATTCTGGATCAGTTCTGCAGAGATCTGACGGCACAGGCGAGAACGGGCAAGCTGGATCCGGTGATTGGGCGTACAGTGGAGATGCAGCGTGTGATGCAGATTTTATCTAGGCGAATGAAAAATAATCCGTGCCTGATCGGTGAACCTGGTGTAGGTAAGACTGCGGTTGTCGAAGGACTGGCACAACTGATCGTAGAGGATGAAGTGCCGGATACGATTCAGGGAAAGCGGATCATGGTATTAGATCTGGCGGGAATGATTGCCGGTTCGAAGTATCGTGGGGAATTCGAGGAACGCATTAAGCGTATGATGGCGGAAGTCCGTGCGGATGGCAATATCATTTTATTTGTAGATGAGCTTCATACAATTATAGGGGCAGGGAATGCAGAAGGTGCTATTGATGCATCTAATATATTAAAGCCTGCATTGGCACGAGGTGAACTGCAGATGATCGGTGCGACAACTGCTGAGGAATACCGCAAGTATGTATCGAAGGATACAGCGTTAGAACGCAGATTTCAGCCTGTTACAGTGGAGGAACCATCCAAAGAAGAGGCTTATGCGATCTTACAGGGATTAAAATATTGTTATGAACAGCATCATGATGTGACGATTACAGATGAAGCGGTACATGCTGCCGTGGATTTGTCTGCGAGATATATCAATGACCGTTTCCTGCCGGATAAGGCGATTGACATTATGGATGAGGCTGCATCTAAAAAGCGGATGCAGTTGTTTTCTCATACAGATCAATATATAGAAATGAAGAGAGAAAGCAAGCGTTTAAATGATGCGTTGGAAGATGCATTGGCAGCATCAGATATGAAGCTTGCATCTGAAATGAAAAAGGCACTGGAAGAGAATAATCACAAATGTGCAGAGTGGAAACAGCGCATGGACAAGCGATCCAAACAGAAAGGCATCATGGTACAGGAAGAGGATGTGGCAGATGTTGTATCTATGTGGACAAAGATTCCGGTAAATAAACTGACACAGAAGGAATCCAAAAAGCTGCTGAATCTGGAAGATACACTGCACAAGCGTGTGATTGGACAGGATGAAGCAGTGCTGGCGGTTGCCAAAGCGGTAAAAAGAGGTCGTGTAGGGTTAAAGGATCCAAGACGACCGACCGGATCCTTTTTATTCCTTGGTCCAACGGGCGTAGGAAAGACAGAATTGTCAAAGGCATTGGCAGAGGCTGTGTTTGGGGATGAGAAGTCCATGATCAGAGTGGATATGTCGGAGTATATGGAGAAACACAGCGTATCCAAAATGATCGGTTCGCCACCGGGTTATGTGGGCTATGAAGAGGGTGGACAGTTAAGTGAAAAAGTAAGAAAACACCCGTATTCTGTCATTCTGTTTGATGAGATCGAGAAGGCACATCCGGATGTGTTTAATATGCTGCTGCAGGTACTGGATGACGGGCAGATTACAGATGCCCAGGGGCGTAAAGTTGATTTTAAGAACACTATCATCATTATGACTTCAAATGCAGGAGCACAGAGAATCATTGAACCGAAACGGCTGGGATTTAACTCTGTGGAAGATGCAGAGAAAGATCATCAGCATATGAAAGATAATGTGATGGAAGAAGTGAAAAGAATATTCAGACCGGAATTTCTGAATCGAATTGACGAAACAATCGTGTTCAGGGCTTTAACAGAGGATGATGTAAAGAAGATTACGGATCTGATGCTTAGACAGTTTACAAGCCGGGCAAAGCAGCAGTTAGATCTTACAATTCGCTATGGTGAGCCGCTTAGAACTTACATTTTCAAAAAAGGGTTTGACAAGAAATATGGAGCAAGACCACTTCGACGGGCGATCCAGACCTATGTGGAGGATGCACTGGCGCAGGAATTGCTGCTTGGGAATGTGAAGGCTGGAGATACGGTTCTGATTACAGTGAAATCGGATCAGGTTAATTTTCAGATCAAAAATATGTAATTCATACCAATTGTCACATGTTACAAAAATATGTGGAAAAAAGTCGGAAGATAAGGTATAATCAACAAGTAACATATGAAATTTTAGGAGGATAAGTATGGCAGTTGTATCAGAGTTAATTCGGAAAGAAGCAAATGGCAATTTAAGCTTTGGTGACTATTCACTCCCTACGAAGACGAAGAAGGATGGCTTCGAATATAATGGAGATAAGTATAAGGTAAAGACATTTAATGAGATTACGAAACTGGAAAAGAACGGTTCGTTTGTTTATGAGTCTGTGCCGGGTACTGCAGTATTTGATTTCGTTGAGACGGACAAGCATATATCGTTTTATGTAGAGGGCGCAACGGATTCCCAGATTACATTAGAGCTTGAAGCGTCTAAGGAATATAAGACATATATTGATGATGTTTATGTTGGCAAGATGACAACAAATCTGGGCGGCAAATTAAACCTGAGCGTTGAGTTGAATGAAGGCGAGAAGGTCTTTGTAAAAGTTGACAAAATGGGTTAAAGACTGACCATAATCAGAATAGGAGACATGAATGGCAAAGAATAAAACTGTTTTTTTCTGCCAGGAGTGTGGGTTCGAATCTGCAAAGTGGATGGGACAATGTCCTTCCTGTAAGACATGGAATACCTTTGTAGAAGAGATCAAGATAGCAGGCGCCTCTAAGCATACGGGTTCAAGCTCGATGCAGGCGCCTACTTCTCTTTTTTCGGTTACATCCGAAGATGCCCCACGCATTGGCACAGGCTATGAAGAACTGGATCGTGTACTGGGCGGCGGTATCGTGCCGGGTTCTTTGGTGTTGGTAGGCGGAGATCCCGGAATCGGCAAATCCACGCTTTTGCTGCAGGTGTGTAGAACACTGGTAAATGCGTCGCATAAGGTGTTATATGCATCAGGGGAAGAGTCCCTGCAGCAGATCAAGATGCGTGCGGAACGCCTGGGTGGATTTGAGAAAGATATGCAGCTGATCTGCGATACCGATCTGGAGAATGTTGAAAATGCGATACTTAAGACTGCGCCTGCAGTTGTGATCATTGATTCTATCCAAACGATGTCGATTGCAGCGGTATCGTCTGCTGCAGGCAGTGTATCCCAGGTGCGGGAAGTGACAGGGAGACTCATGCAGTTGGCAAAAACAAATAATATTGCAATCTTTGTGGTTGGACATGTGACGAAGGACGGTACGGTAGCGGGCCCAAGAACGCTTGAGCATATGGTGGATACTGTGTTGTATTTCGAGGGCGAGCGAAGTTCACCTTATCGGATCTTAAGAGGTGTGAAGAACCGATTTGGATCCACCAATGAAATTGGTGTGTTCGAAATGAAAGGAAGCGGACTGGCAGAGGTAACAAATCCTTCGGAAGTCATGTTAAACGGCAGACCAGAGGATGCGTCAGGAACGGTTGTTGTTTGCTCAATGGAGGGTACAAGACCATTATTGGCAGAAATTCAGGCACTGGTATCGTATACCAGCTTTAATGTCCCGAGGCGTACTGCGGTAGGAATTGATTTTAACAGGGTGAATCTGTTGATTGCAGTTTTGGAGAAGCGTGCAGGTATGCAGATGGGTGGCTGTGACGCCTATGTGAATCTGACAGGAGGTATGCGGCTTTCGGAACCTGCGATCGATCTGGCGATTATAGCTGCGCTTGTATCGAGCTTTCGGAATACCGTGATACCAAATGATACGGTCATATTCGGTGAAGTAGGTCTGGCAGGAGAGGTCAGAGGTGTATCTATGGCAGAACAGCGGGTCAGAGAAGCGGCAAAATTAGGCTTTCGACACTGTATATTGCCCAAAAGTAATGCAGATAAGATGAAAGAGATGCCGGAGATCACACTTGCCGGTGTGTCTAATATAGATGAAATGATCCGGTTTTTGCAGGCGTGATTGATCCGGACAGCAATTTTGGACAGATGATTTTATGGGTTCACAGAATATATTTGAAAATCTGATAAATTGATTACACAATTCGAACAATATCGAATTGAATTGAGAATAATTACAAATTGTATTTCTCAAAAACCCTTGTAAATCAAGGGTTTTCGGGGAATTGCATGTTTTTGTCAAAAAAAGATAAAAAAAGTGAAAAAAGGTGTTGACAAACCAAAATATAAATGCTAGTATATACAAGTCGCCGCGAGAAACGGCTGGCGACAAAGCAACAAGAACCTTGATAATCAAATAATA
>CAKQYS010000012.1 GCA_934293375.1 uncultured Lachnospiraceae bacterium
GTTACATCAGTTGTTCTGAAGTAGAACTGTGGACGATAGTTGTTGAAGAATGGTGTATGACGACCACCCTCGTCCTTTGTCAGAACGTAAACCTGAGCAGTAAACTTCTTATGGCAAGTTACTGTACCTGGCTTAGCTAATACCTGACCACGAACGATATCTGTTCTCTGGATACCACGAAGAAGAGCACCGATGTTATCACCAGCCTGAGCCTCGTCTAACAGCTTACGGAACATCTCGATACCGGTAACAACTGTCTTCTGAACCTCTTCCTTAACACCAACAATCTCAACTTCCTCGTTGAGGTGAAGTGTACCACGCTCTACTCTACCTGTAGCAACAGTACCACGACCTGTGATTGTGAATACATCCTCTACTGGCATCAAGAATGGCTGATCTGTAGCACGCTGTGGATCTGGAATATACTCGTCGATTGTGTTCATTAACTCCATGATCTTGTCGCCCCAAGGTCCCATTGGATCCTCAAGAGCCTTCAGAGCAGAACCCTTGATGATTGGACAATCCTTAAAGTCATACTCCTCTAACTGCTCTGTTACTTCCATCTCTACTAACTCTAATAACTCCTCGTCATCTACCATATCACACTTGTTCAGGAATACTACGATGTAAGGTACACCTACCTGACGAGAAAGAAGGATGTGCTCCTTTGTCTGAGCCATAACACCATCAGTAGCAGCAACTACTAAGATAGCACCATCCATCTGTGCTGCACCAGTGATCATGTTCTTAACATAGTCAGCATGTCCTGGACAGTCAACGTGTGCGTAATGTCTCTTCTCTGTCTCATACTCAACGTGAGCTGTAGAGATTGTGATACCTCTTTCACGCTCTTCCGGAGCCTTATCAATGTTTGCGAAATCTACAGCTGCGTTACCAGCTACTCTCTCAGATAATACCTTTGTGATAGCAGCTGTTAAAGTTGTCTTACCATGATCTACGTGACCGATGGTACCAATGTTACAATGCGCTTTGTTACGATTAAACTTTTCCTTAGCCATTTTAAAATAATCCTCCTTATAATTGCCTCATGGGCTTAATTTTCAGCTAATGCTTATTATATTAGATAACACCAATAATTTCAAGCATTTATTTCTTTCCTGTTTTGAATGATTAGTTACCCTTCTTAGCTGCGATAACCTTATCCTGTACAGACTTTGGAGCCTGCTCATACTTCTCAAAGAACATAGAGTAGTTACCACGACCCTGTGTAGAAGAACGAAGCTCTGTAGAGTATCCGAACATCTCTGCAAGTGGTACTAATGCACGTACGATCTTACCGCCACCGAGGTCATCCATACTCTGGATCTGACCACGCTTCGCATTTAAGCTTCCGATTACATCGCCCATGTATTCCTCAGGCATTGTAACCTCTACCTTCATGATTGGCTCAAGAAGGACAGGATCAGCCTTTGCCATAGCTTCCTTGAAAGCCATAGAACCAGCGATGTGGAATGCCATTTCATTAGAATCGACTTCATGGTAAGAACCATCGTATACATTAGCATAAATACCTACTACAGGGAATCCTGCTAAGATACCAGCCTTTGTAGCTTCCTCGATACCTTCTCCAACTGCCGGAATGTATTCCTTCGGAATCGCACCACCGACAACGGATGACTCGAACTTGAATAACTCTTCACCGTTCGCATCCATTGGCTCGAACTTAACCTTACAATGTCCATACTGACCACGACCACCTGACTGCTTTGCATACTTGCTATCGATATCAACAGCCTTTGTGATTGTCTCCTTGTAAGCAACCTGAGGTGCACCAACATTGGCCTCAACCTTGAACTCACGAAGCAGACGGTCTACGATAACCTCCAGATGAAGCTCACCCATACCAGCGATGATCGTCTGACCTGTCTCCTGATTTGTATGAGCACGGAATGTAGGATCTTCCTCAGCTAACTTTGCTAAAGCCTCACCCATCTTACCCTGATCATTCTTTGTCTTAGGCTCGATTGCAAGCTCGATAACCGGCTCAGGGAACTCCATAGACTCAAGAATAACCGGATGCTGCTCATCACAGATAGTATCACCAGTTGTTGTAAACTTGAAACCAACTGCTGCAGCAATATCTCCAGAATATACCTTGCTGATCTCTGTACGGTTGTTAGCGTGCATCTGTACGATACGACCTACACGCTCCTTCTTATTCTTAGTAGCATTTAAAATGTATGATCCAGAGTTACATGTACCTGAATATACACGGAAGAATGCTAACTTTCCTACGAATGGGTCTGCCATGATCTTGAATGCCAAAGCTGCAAATGGCTCTTCATCAGATGACTTACGTGTAACTTCATTACCATCCTCATCAACACCGGTGATATCCGGTACATCTGTAGGAGCTGGCATATACTCAATAACACCATCTAACATCTTCTGTACACCCTTGTTCTTGTATGCTGATCCACAGAATACAGGAACTGCTTCATTTGCGATTGTGCCCTTACGGAGTGCCTTCTTCATATCTTCAACAGATGGCTCCTCACCTTCAAGATACTGCATCATAAGGTCATCATCTAACTCACAGCACTTCTCCACAAGGTTCTCATGCCACTTGTCAGCTAACTCCTTTAAGTCATCAGGGATCTCAGTGATCTCGATGTCCTCGCCCTTATCATCCTTGTAATAGTATGCATCCATCTCAAACAGATCGATCAGACCAATGAAGTTTTCCTCTGCACCGATCGGAATCTGTACCGGAACTGCATTCTTACCAAGACGATCAATAATTGTCTGTACAGACATGAAGAAGTCTGCACCCATCTTGTCCATCTTATTGATGAAAGCCATACGTGGAACATTGTATGTGTCTGCCTGACGCCATACATTCTCTGACTGAGGCTCCACACCAGCCTTTGCATCAAACACACCAACAGCGCCGTCCAATACACGAAGTGAACGCTCTACCTCAACAGTAAAGTCTACATGTCCCGGAGTATCGATGATGTTGATACGATGCTCTAAAGCACCCTTCTTTGGCTTATGATGATCCTCAAGTGTCCAGTGACATGTTGTAGCAGCTGATGTGATTGTAATACCACGCTCCTGCTCCTGCTCCATCCAGTCCATGGTTGAAGCACCGTCATGAGTCTCACCAATCTTATAGTTAACACCGGTATAGTATAAGATACGCTCTGTCAGCGTTGTCTTACCTGCATCAATATGTGCCATGATACCGATATTTCTGGTTCTATCTAATGGATATTCTCTTCCAGCCAAGATTTTCTCCTCCTTAATTTAATCAATAATGTCTCATAGACAATATCTCCCATTCTACCAGATCCGATTATCACTGCGTGCATCGTATCTGGAATCGAAATGGTATTATGCCTAGAATCTGTAATGTGCAAATGCCTTGTTTGCCTCTGCCATCTTGTGCATATCTTCCTTCTTCTTTACAGAAGCGCCTGTGTTATTGGCAGCATCAAGGATTTCCTTTGCAAGTCTCTCTTCCATAGTCTTCTCACTTCTTCCACGAGAATATGTTGTCAACCAACGAAGAGCTAATGCCTGACGTCTGTCTGGTCTTACATCGATAGGTACCTGATAGGTAGCACCACCGATACGTCTTGCCTTAACCTCTAATACTGGCATGATATTATTCATAGCTTCATCGAAAACCTCTAAAGCCTCCTTGCCAGTCTCTACTGCAATACGATCAAATGCACCGTATACGATCTTCTGGGCTGTTCCCTTCTTACCGTCTAACATGATGTTATTGATAAGCTTGGTAACAATCTTATTCTTATAAATTGGATCCGCTAAAACGTCTCTCTTCTGAATATGTCCTTTACGTGGCACGTTACTTCCCTCCTTAAAAATTATTGACTAGGCTGATATACGACCAGCCTAAAGGTACTCACGTTCCGCTTGGTGATGGCATATGCCACCTGCTTGGGGAACTTGTTCGTGCAGGTTTTGGTTAATGTAATCTATTATGAAAAAACATAGCCATTCCAGCACTTTAATTTGTTTGACCGACTTTCACACTAATTTCAAACTTTCACATTAATTTGAAACTCACTGCGTTCGTTTTCAATAAGTGTTCAATGCCTATTTCGCATCCTTTGGTCTCTTAGCACCATACTTAGAACGAGCCTGGCGTCTGTTAGCAACACCTGCTGTATCCAAAGTACCACGGATGATGTGGTATCTACAACCTGGTAAGTCCTTTACTCTACCACCACGGATCATAACAACGCTATGCTCCTGAAGGTTGTGACCCTCACCTGGGATGTAGCTGGTAACCTCAATACCGTTAGATAAACGAACTCTGGCAATCTTTCTAAGAGCTGAGTTAGGCTTCTTAGGAGTAGCTGTCTTAACTGCGGTACAAACGCCTCTCTTCTGAGGAGAGCTTGTATCTGTCGGCTTCTTATGAAGAGAGTTATAACCCTTCTGCAAAGCTGGTGCAGTAGACTTCTTCTCTACAGTCTGTCTTCCCTTTCTAACTAACTGGTTAAATGTTGGCATGTTTTTCACCTCCTGTAAAAATATTAAATAGAATAAAGCATGCACTATCTTATAACGCATGCTTTATCATTATAACCATCTATATTTGTGATGTCAAGAATATATTTTACAATATTCCGGTAATGTTTATACCAGATTCCGGTCTGCCAAAATCCGATGTTTCATTTCAGGATCAAACACACCTGCTTTGATCATCTCTATCTCATAGCGATACGGCGCAAATGCCTTTTTCTTGTCCTCCGGATGCGGAATGTATGGTGTCTCCAGAATCTTTGGAACTGATGTAAATGTTTCATCCTTTACCACCTGCATCAACGCATCAAATCCCAATGATCCAAATCCAAAGTTCTCATGTCTGTCTTTGGCTGCTCCTCTTGGATTCTTGCTATCATTAATATGGAAAACCGCAATCTGATCTGTACCAAGAATCCGGTCAAATTCCTGCATAACATCCGGATATGCCCCCACCAGATCATAGCCCGCATCATTGACATGGCAGGTATCAAAACATACCCGCAATCTCTCAGGATACTTCACCCCATCATATATTCTTGCCAGTTGCTCAAATGATCTGCCAAGCTCACTACCCTTGCCTGCCATCGTCTCAAGTGCCACATATACACTTCCTTTTTCTGACAGCACCTCATTTAAACCCTCTATAATCTTCGCGATTCCTGCATCTTCTCCGGCACCTACATGAGATCCGGGATGTAGCACGAGAATATCTGAACCGATCTTTTCTGTCCTGACGAGCTCACTCGCCAGCGTTTCTACTGCAATTTCAAATGTTTCCGGCTTCTGCGTATTGGCCAGATTAATGATATATGGAGCATGTACAACAAATTGACTGATCCCAGCCTCCTGCATCAAAGCATGTGCCTCCTCTGACCGCAGTTCTTCAACCGGTTTTCTTCTCGTGTTCTGCGGGGCACCTGTATACAGCATAAATGTATTCGCACCATAGCTGATCGCCTCTTTTACAGAACCCAGCATCATTTCTTTACCGCTCATCCCCACATGGGATCCTAATAACATATCCATACCTCCTTATCTTTTATTTCTGCTTCTTCCGGTACTCCTTCATGATGGCGACTGTAGCACTTGTACCCAGTCTGTCCGCACCGGCCTCGATCATAGCCTTTGCCGTCGCATAATCCCGGATACCACCTGATGCCTTGACCAGAGCGTCATCTCCAACCGTTTTCTTCATCAATCTGACATCTTCAACCGTTGCACCGCCCTTGGAAAATCCGGTTGAAGTCTTCACATAATTAGCACCGGCTTCTACCGCAATCTGGCACGCTCTCTTTTTCTCATCCTCATTGAGCAGACAGGTTTCGATAATCACCTTAAGCATAACCTCTTCTCCGCACGCCTTCTTGATCTGCTGAATATCATATAGCACAAAATCATCCTGGCCTTCCTTTAATGCACCAATATTCATCACCATATCAATCTCATTCGCTCCATCTTCGATCGCGGTCTCTGTTTCTGCGACCTTAGCTTTTGTAGACATGGATCCTAGTGGAAATCCGACTACAGTACACACATCGATATCGGTATCCTCTAATGCATCTGCCACCAGTGCTGTATAACATGAATTCACACACACAGAAGCAAATTCATATTGTTTTGCTTCCTCGCATACCTTTAATACATCTGCCTCCGTTGCTTCCGGATTGAGAATTGTATGATCAAAATAATATTGAAATTCCATTTTTATCCTACCTTTCATAGATATTAAGAAAGACTGAGTCATGTTGCATACTCAGTCCTTCTTTGTATAATGCTATATCATGATCTATTCTGTTACAGACTCTGTAACTGCTTCCTTTGCTTCTGCAGCATCTGTATCTGCTGCTTCTGTATCCTCCACATCCGCAGCCTCCACATCTGTATCAGGTTCATCAGAGATATCCTCGATCACTTCATCCATCTCAAGCATTTCATCATCTGTATTCAGCTTAACTGAACGATAACGCTTCATACCTGTACCGGCCGGAATCAGCTTACCTATCAGTACATTCTCCTTCAAACCGATCAATGGATCTGTCTTACCCTTGATTGCTGCTTCTGTCAGAACCTTTGTAGTCTCCTGGAAGGATGCAGCTGACAGGAATGAGCTGGTTGCCAGAGAAGCCTTTGTAATACCAAGCATTACCTGTGTTCCCTGAATTGGAGCCAATCCCTGAGCCTCTAACTGTGCATTTGCCTCTTCGAAGTCCAATACATTGATCAGTGATCCCGGCAGATACTCAGAGTCTCCGCCATCCTCAATTCTGATCTTCTTCAGCATCTGACGAACGATTACTTCGATATGCTTATCATTGATATCAACACCCTGCAGACGATATACACGCTGAACCTCTCGGATCATGTAATCCTGAACCGCACGAACACCCTTGATCTTCAGGATATCATGTGGATTTACAGAACCCTCTGTCAGTTCATCACCAGCCTCAAGTGTCTGTCCGTCTAATACCTTAATACGGGATCCGTAAGGAATCAGATAAGCCTTTGCCTCTCCTGTCTCCTTATTGGTAACAATGACCTCACGCTTCTTCTTGGTATCGTTTACCTGGACATCACCGCCAAACTCTGTGATGATTGCAAGTCCCTTAGGCTTACGTGCCTCAAACAACTCCTCCACACGAGGAAGACCCTGTGTGATATCGCCACCGGCAACACCACCGGTATGGAATGTTCTCATGGTCAGCTGTGTACCAGGCTCACCGATAGACTGTGCTGCGATAATACCTACTGCCTCACCTACCTGAACTGCCTGACCTGTTGCCATATTCGCGCCATAACACTTTGCACAAATACCGATGTGCGAACGACATGTTAAGATCGTACGGATCTTAAGCTTGGTGATCGGATTGCCATCTGCATCTACACCATTCTCCATGATGTTTGCCGCACGCTTTGGTGTGATCATGTGGTTTGCCTTCACAAGCATATTACCATCCTTATCATATACAGACTCTGCTGCATATCTTCCGGTAATTCTCTCCTGCAGGCTCTCGATCACTTCGTTACCTTCCTTGAAGGCTGTAATTACCATGCCCGGAATCTCACCTGTTCCAGCACAACAGTCAACATCACGAATGATCAGATCCTGTGAAACATCAACCAGACGACGTGTCAGATATCCGGAATCGGCTGTACGAAGAGCGGTATCGGACAGACCCTTACGGGCACCATGTGCAGAAATGAAGTACTCCAATACATCCAGACCCTCACGGAAGTTCGACTTGATCGGCAACTCGATCGTACGACCTGTTGTATCCGCCATCAAACCACGCATACCTGCCAGCTGCTTAATCTGCTGGTTAGAACCACGGGCACCGGAATCCGCCATCATAAAGATGTTGTTATAACGATCCAAACCATCTAACAGTGCCTTTGTCAGCTTCTTATCAGCTGCTTCCCATGTTCTGACAACTGCAAGGTATCTCTCCTCTTCCGTCATCATACCACGTCTGAACTTCTTAGTGATCTGATCAACTACATCCTGTGCATCCTGCAGAATCTGTGGCTTAGTCGGTGGTACTGTCATATCTGAAATAGATACGGTAAGCGCACCACGTGTCGAATACTTATATCCCATACTCTTAATGTTATCCAATACCTCAGCGGTCTTGGTTGCACCATGAATATTAATACACTTATCCAGAATCGTCTTTAACTGCTTCTTGCCAACCAGGAAGTCAATCTCCGGCTTTAACTCATTACCAGGAATTGTACGGTCTACAAAACCCAGATCCTGTGGAATGATCTCATTAAAGATCAGCTTTCCTAATGTAGACTCAATGATCTCTGAGATCTCATTGCCCTGTGCATCTTTACCTTTATAACGAACCTTAATCTTGGAATGCAGGGTAATCTCCTTATTCTCATAAGCAAGAATCGCTTCATTTTCAGACTTGAAGAACTTGCCTTCTCCCTTATCGCCGTCCTTATCCAATGTCAGATAATATATACCAAGTACCATATCCTGAGAAGGGACAGCTACCGGTGCTCCATCTGATGGCTTCAGTAAGTTGTTCGGTGACAGAAGCAGGAATCTACACTCTGCCTGTGCCTCAACCGAAAGCGGAAGATGCACGGCCATCTGGTCTCCATCGAAATCGGCATTAAACGCTGTACAAACCAATGGATGCAGCTTAATCGCCTTACCTTCTACAAGGATTGGCTCAAATGCCTGGATACCTAATCTATGCAATGTCGGGGCACGGTTTAACATAACCGGATGCTCCTTGATTACTTCCTCTAATACATCCCATACTACAGGATCAAGCTTCTCAACCTTCTTCTTTGCAGACTTGATATTGTGTGCAATTCTCTTAGCCCAGATCTCCTTCATAACGAATGGCTTAAACAGCTCAATCGCCATTTCCTTCGGAAGACCACACTGATAAATCTTAAGTTCCGGTCCAACAACGATAACAGAACGACCAGAATAATCCACACGTTTACCAAGAAGATTCTGACGGAAACGACCCTGCTTACCCTTTAACATATCTGACAAGGACTTCAGTGCTCTGTTACCAGGACCTGTAACAGGACGTCCACGTCTGCCGTTATCAATCAGGGCGTCCACTGCCTCCTGAAGCATTCTTTTTTCATTCCGAACGATAATATCCGGGGCTCCAAGCTCTAACAGTCTCTGCAGTCTGTTATTTCTATTGATGATACGACGATACAGATCATTCAGATCAGATGTCGCAAATCTACCGCCATCCAACTGTACCATAGGACGGATATCCGGCGGGATAACAGGAATTACATCCATGATCATCCATTCAGGCTTATTATCTGAATTGCGGAACGCCTCAATTACCTCTAATCTCTTGATCACTCTGGCTCTCTTCTGACCGGTAGAATTCTTCAGCTCTGCCTTCAATTCTGCTGACTCTGCCTCCAGATCGATTGCCTGTAATAACTCCTTTACTGCCTCAGCGCCCATACCAACACGGAAGCTGCCGGCACCATACTGCTCTTTTGCATCGGCATATTCCTTCTCAGATAACACCTGCTTGTAAAGCAGATTGGTGTCACCTGCGTCCAATACGATATAAGATGCAAAATACAATACCTTCTCCAATACTCTTGGAGAAATATCCAAAATCAGACCCATACGGCTCGGAATACCCTTGAAATACCAGATATGCGACACCGGTGCAGCCAGTTCAATGTGACCCATTCTTTCACGACGCACGCTGGACTTGGTAACCTCAACACCACATCGATCACAAATAACACCCTTATAACGGATCTTCTTGTACTTACCACAATGACATTCCCAGTCCTTGCTTGGTCCAAAAATCCTCTCACAGAATAATCCATCGCGCTCAGGCTTTAAGGTTCTGTAATTAATCGTCTCCGGCTTCTTTACTTCACCGTGAGACCACTCTCTAATCTTCTCTGGAGATGCAAGACCAATCTTAATTGACTCAAAATTAATCGGCTGCTCAGTTTCCTGATCTCTTAAATTTGACATTTTGGCTCTCCTTCCTGATTACATATTATCATCATCGAAATATGAATCACTATCATCTATATCTACATACTCGTCGTTCTCAACTTCCCCGAAGCCCTCAGTATCTTCTTCGTCATCAAATGTAGAGCCATCACCTTCGATTACATCTCTCAGATCCGGATTTGGTGTTTCGCTGGACTCACCCATCTTACACTCTTCACCATTCTCATCTAACAGACGAACATCCAGACCCAGTGACTGGAACTCCTTCAACAATACCTTGAATGACTCAGGAATACCAGGTTCAGGAATATTAGCACCCTTGATAATGGCCTCGTATGTCTTAACACGTCCTACAACATCATCTGACTTCACGGTCAGGATCTCCTGCAATGTGTATGATGCACCATATGCCTCAAGAGCCCATACCTCCATCTCACCAAATCTCTGACCACCAAACTGTGCCTTACCACCAAGCGGCTGCTGTGTTACCAGTGAATATGGTCCGGTTGAACGGGCATGAATCTTATCATCAACCAAATGATGCAGCTTCAGGTAGTGCATGAAACCGATCGTAACCGGACTGTCAAATTCCTCACCTGTTCTACCATCACGTAATGTTACCTTACCGGTACGATTGATCGGAACACCCTTCCACTCTTCTCTATGGTCACGATGTTCATACAGATAATCCATAACCTCATCGGCTGTCTGGTCTCCCCAGCGCTCCTTGAAGGTCTCCCAATCCTCGTTGGCGTAATCATTCGCCATCTCCAGTGTTTCCATAATATCTGTCTCATTTGCACCATCAAAGACCGGTGTAGACACATTAAATCCTAATACCTTGGCAGCGAGTGACAAATGGATCTCCAATACCTGTCCAATGTTCATACGGGAAGGCACACCCAGCGGATTCAAGACGATATCCAGCGGACGGCCATTTGGTAAAAACGGCATATCTTCTACCGGCAGAATACGGGAAATTACACCCTTATTACCATGACGACCAGCCATCTTATCACCAACTGAAATCTTTCTCTTCTGTGCAATATATACACGAACTGACTTATTTACGCCCGGTGGAAGCTCATCTCCATTCTCTCTTGAGAATACCTTTGTATCCATGACAACACCAAATGCACCATGTGGCACACAAAGTGATGTATCTCTGACTTCTCTTGCCTTCTCACCAAAGATCGCTCTTAACAGTCTCTCTTCTGCTGTCAGCTCTGTCTCTCCCTTTGGAGTCACCTTGCCGACCAAAATATCTCCGGCACGCACCTCAGCACCAATACGGATAATACCATTCTCATCCAGATCCTTCAATGCATCCGGGCCCTTGCCTGCCAAATCTCTTGTGATCTCCTCGGCACCCAGCTTCGTATCACGAGCCTCAGCCTCATACTCTTCTATATGAACAGATGTATATACATCTTCCTGTACAAGTCGCTCGCTCAGCAGAACAGCATCCTCGTAATTATAACCTTCCCATGTCATGAAACCGATCAACGGGTTCTTACCAAGGGCAATCTCACCATTCGAAGTAGATGGACCGTCTGCAATGACATCTCCAACCTCTACACGGTCGCCCTTAAAGACGATCGGGCGCTGGTTCATACAGTTTGCCTGATTACTTCTTGAGAACTTCAAAACATGGTAAGTATCGCGCGTTCCATCATCACATTTTACAACGATCTCGTTACTACATGACTTCTCAACCACACCTGCATGCTTCGCAACGATGCAGACACCTGAATCCACAGCCGCCTTTGCCTCCATACCTGTACCAACAACAGGTGCCTCTGTCTTCAAAAGCGGTACAGCCTGACGCTGCATGTTAGAACCCATCAACGCACGGTTCGCATCATCATTCTCCAGGAACGGAATCATGGATGTTGCAACTGAGAATACCATCTTAGGCGATACATCCATCAGATCTATCTTCTTCTTTGCAAACTCTGATGTATCCTCACGGAAACGACCTGATACATTATTCCGGACAAAATGTCCTTCTGCATCTAACTGCTCATTTGCCTGTGCAACCACATAATTATCCTCTTCATCAGCAGTCAGATATACAACCTCATCTGTAACAACCGGATTCTCCGGATCAGACTTATCCACCTTACGATATGGAGCCTCCACGAATCCGTACTGGTTGATTCTCGCATAACATGCCAGAGAGTTGATCAAACCGATATTCGGGCCTTCAGGGGTCTCAATCGGACACATTCTACCATAATGTGTATAGTGTACATCTCGAACCTCAAATCCGGCACGATCTCTTGAAAGACCACCAGGACCCAACGCAGATAAACGTCTCTTATGTGTCAGTTCTGACAATGGATTGTTCTGATCCATAAACTGTGACAGCTGTGAACTTCCAAAGAACTCCTTCACTGCTGCAGTAACAGGCTTGATGTTGATCAGTGACTGTGGGGAAATCGTCTCTATATCCTGAGTTGTCATACGTTCACGAACCACACGCTCAAGTCTTGATAAACCTATACGGTACTGATTCTGTAACAGTTCACCGACTGCACGGATACGACGATTGCCCAAGTGGTCAATATCATCATCGCTGCCAATACCATACTCCAAATGCATGTTATAATTAATAGATGCAAAAATATCTTCTTTCGTGATATGCTTAGGAATCAGATCTGACAAATGCTTATGAACAGCCTTCTTCAGTTCTTCCTCATCACTATATTCCTGTAATAATTTTTCAAGTACCGGGTAAAATACATCCTCTGTCACACCTGCCTCTGCCGGATCAAATCCAACATATGCAGACATGTCTACCATCATATTAGACAATACCTTGACATTGCGTTCCTCTGTCTGGATCATAACATATGGAACAGCTGCATCCTGCAGTGCCTTTGCACTTTCTCTGGTCAGGGTATCGCCGGCTGTTGCAAGAATCTCTCCTGTAGCCGGATCCACTACATCCTCAGCCAACACATGGCCTGCAATACGATTCTTCCATGCAAGCTTCTTATTAAACTTATATCGTCCAACCTTTGCAAGATCGTATCTTCTTGCATCAAAAAACATACCGTTGATCAATGTCTCGGCGCTCTCAACTGCCAACGGCTCACCCGGACGGATCTTCTTATATAACTCTAATAAACCATCCTGATAATTATCAGAAGGGTCCTTCTCGATACTCGCCATGATCTTCGGTTCTTCACCAAACAGATCTATGATCTCAGCATTAGTGCCCAGTCCTAATGAACGAAGTAATACTGTGATTGGTACCTTTCTTGTTCTATCTACACGTACGTAAAATACATCATTGGAATCAGTTTCATACTCCAGCCATGCACCACGGTTCGGAATTACGGTACAAGAATAAAGCGTCTTACCAATCTTGTCATGTCCGATGGCGTAATAAATACCCGGTGAACGAACTAACTGACTGACAATAACACGCTCTGCACCGTTGATCACGAATGTTCCGGTTTCTGTCATCAAAGGCAGATCTCCCATAAAGATATCATGCTCCTTGATACCATCGCCTGTTTCTGTATTACGCAGACGAACCTTCACCTTAAGTGGTGCCGCATATGTGGCGTCACGCTCCTTGCACTCTTCAATAGAGTACTTAACATCATCCTCACACAGCTGATAGTCAACAAGCTCTAAGCTCAACTGACCATTAAAATCTGTAATCGGAGAAATGTCGTTAAATGCCTCACGAAGACCTTCTTCGAGGAACCATTTGTAGGAATCCTTCTGTACTTCGATTAAGTTCGGCATCTCGAGTACTTCTTTTTGTCTGGAATAGCTCATTCGCATTCCCTTGCCGGTACTCATAGGACGGATTCTGTTTTTTTCCATTGACGATTTCACCCCTTGAAATATTAATATATATACAACCAAAGTCATACATTTCAACGCCACATTAAGGCAGTCCTAGCCATAATAGTGACATTTTATAATACTATCACGATTTGTAAAGTTCGTCAACCACTTTTTGGAAATATATTTGAGATGTTTTATTATTTATAATTCTTTTATGATGATCATGTCCGGGCTGCTGCGTGACACGCAGTCTGAATCAGCCGAATCCTGCATCCAATTAGAAAGTGGAAAAGGGGCAATCCATTTGATTGCCCCTGAACCGCTATATAAGCTTAAATTACTTAAGTGTAACCTTAGCACCCTCAGCCTCAAGCTTTGTCTTGATATCCTCAGCCTCAGCCTTAGAAGCACCTTCCTTAAGAACCTTAGGAGCGCCATCAACAGCTTCCTTAGCTTCCTTAAGACCTAAACCAGTTACCTCACGAACTACCTTGATAACCTTAACCTTGTTAGGACCAACCTCTGTCAGCTCTACATTGAACTCGTCCTTCTCCTCAGCTGCATCTGCGCCTGCTGCACCAGCTGCTGCAACGACTACGCCTGCTGCTGCAGATACGCCGAACTCTTCCTCACATGCCTTAACTAAATCGTTAAGCTCTAATACTGATAAACCCTTAATAACCTCAATGATCTCTTGTGTTGTCATCTTTAAATCCTCCTAATAATATTTAATGGTGTCCACTGCATGGACTTGTTTCAAAAAATCAGTCTGCTATTATGCTTCCTTCTGCTCTGCGATCTGCTTAATAACACGAGCAAAGTTGGTAATAGGTGACTGCATACTTCCAAGTAACTTGGAAAGAAGTTCTTCTCTTGAAGGGATGTTGGCGATCGTCATAATTGCCTTATTGTCATAGTATGTTCCCTCAACAACACCTGACTTAATCTCTAATGCCTCTGCATCCTTTGCTGCCTTTGCAAGAATTCTTGCCGGAGCTGTTGCGTCAGTCTTAGATACTGCGATAGCTGTAGGACCCTCTAAGTCACCTGATACTGATTCAAACTCTGTACCCTCAACAGCACGCTTGATCAATGTATTCTTGTATACCTTGTAAGTTACACCAGCTTCTCTTAAATTCTTACGAATTGCTGTATCCTGTGCAACAGTAAGGCCACGATAATCTACTAATACCATTGACTGTGCGCCGTCGATCAACTCCTTGATCTCGTCTACAACCGGCTGCTTAATCTCTACCTTAGCCACGATAGTGCACCTCCTTATATTATTAATGACTGCACTAAGAACTATAAAAAGAAAACTCCATGTCAAAGACACGGAGAATACAATCAGAATCATATATCTTCCTCGGTAGGCGCTATGCTTATGCCTGACGGCACCTACTGTCTTCGGCAGTTCATCGGCTAATACTTTATCATGATTTTTTTTCATTGTCAAGCACAAAATACAACAAGCCTAAAATTTGTACTTTCGCTATGTGTTTTCCGTATTATGTTGCTTGCGGCTCACCCGATGATAGATTGCCTTACATCGGAAATACAGCCTCTCGCATATAATATACAACCATATATGCAGTGCAGCCAAGCCCTTCAGGGAACGCATGGCAGCCCTACCATACATAGCAGCGAACTGTCTTTTATCCCGACGGTACTGCTCTCTCATTTCCACGGTCAACTCTCCCTGTTTTGCATGCACGGCAAGCATCTCCTCAAACACCATCTGTAATGCGTATACAACATGCCCATATCTTTGCGCCTGCAATGCATTTGCACTCCGGATCAACAGGGCATCTATCAAATCCAGATGGGCTGTCACAGTTCTATTGTGCATAATACTGCCGGTTCTCTGTCGATAATAGTACAAAGGTTCCGGGACACAGGAAACCTGCCGGCATCTGCTAAGAAGTTGATCCAGCATGAACTCATCTTCATGATATCTTCCTTTTTCATATGCCAGTCCGTCAAACAACTCCCGTCTGTATATTTTATTCCATGCGACCACACACAATGCAGAATCCACCTGATAATAATAATTCCAAAACGCAGTCTCCGGCCATACCGGATAGCTGCCGGAGTCAATTTCCTCCGGCTGACAACTGCCTGCATCATCCACCAGCGCATATCCACACAGTACCATATCTGCCTGTTCCGCCTCCGCCTTTTGCCACAGCTTCCCAATCATGTCCGGTGCAAGATAATCATCCGCATCCACAAATGAAATGTATTTTCCACCGGCAACCTCCAGTCCGGCATTTCTGGCATCCGACAAGCCGCCATTTGCCTTATGGATCACCTGTATACGGGCATCCCTGTCTGCATATTGGTCACAGATGGCACCACTGCCATCAACAGATCCGTCATCCACCAAAATAATCTGCAGATTGGGATAGGTCTGTGCCAGCACGCTGTCCACGCATGTATGCAGATACGGCTGCACATTATATACCGGAATAATGACACTTATGATCTCCATATTCTTCTCCTGACACTGTTCATAATCTTTCTCAGCTTTCTGCCAATCCGCGTACAAATGCAGTGCAGCCGGAATTCCAGATTCCGGTTCACACTCACAACGCCGCCACGGTAAAACCATCGCCACGCCCGTGGGCATGTATGGATGGTGTATTTCTCCAATAATCTCGCATGGATATGCTCCCAATAGCAGGCCGCTGCATACTCCATCCGAATCCGGCGTTTCAATCGGCTGCCGATCGCCGAAAAGCTGTTTGCACGACAGTCAGCAAAGCCAAAGTCTGCAGGATCCCCATCCTCTAAATAAATCGCCGTCATGGTTCTACAGCACTTCTCGCACACGCCACAGTTGCCGCCACCGGCAGACTCCCAGCAGACCCGGAGTGGCAGCCCGGTATGCCGTTGTCCGGCATATGTCACCAGAAACCGGATCTTGTCCTGCCTGCCGGCTTCATATCCATCATGCACCATCCGGCAGCTATGATACCGCACATAATTGTCGATTGTGGGATCCGATGCACAGGTAAAGCTGCCCCTGTCTACGGTACAGGTAGAAGCCATATACACCTTGCGGATTCCATATACATAGGTAATCGGTGCTGCCATGGAAAGAATCCCGATGCCATGCTGGAATTCATGCCACCAGCTAAAGCCCTGTTCCGGCAAGGCCGCTGATAATGCACCCTCATCAAGAATGGTCCGGAAATTGGATTGAATTGTGTGATACGGTAGTGCATACTGCTCTGCCACCAGTCTGCTGTGCTCCTTCACACGATGCCAGCCCTCCGTATCATCGAGCCGGATATCTGCACCCCATATCGTAAGCAAATGTGGCTGCTCCTCCATATGCTGCAGCAGTGAATAATACGAATCCACACCACCTGAAAAAAATACGCCCGCTGCATCACCCTGTACGCTGTTGTTCTCCAGAGTCTGAACCGTCAGCGTTCCTGATAATGCAATCGCAGGATACATATTCTGATACCCTCGCAGCACATCCGGCAGGCAGGCATAAAATGCCCGATCCAGCGTATCCACAAAAATCTCGCCATGATGATACCAGGCGATTGGAATCACATTTGCCAGAAAGGGAATCACTGCAACCGATTCCGGCAATCCTGACAGATCCTCAGAATATACCGCAAAGAAATCCCGATCTGCAAAATATTTCTGCCATGCACCGGACACCTCATAATGAATCGCAATCCGGTGTGCTGCCACCTTTACATTGGTTATATATAACTGGTTCTTATGCTCCATCTTTCCCCCATATCTGATCATATGGTATACGATCTATAAATATCTCCGCCCATATTTCAAGGCAGATTGCCATAAACATGGCATATGTCTCCCAATAACTGCACTGCTCTCCCTTATGATACAACATTTCCACATATTCTGCACATAAAATGCCCCGTTTCTTCATATTGGGAAGCAATGTCGTAAGGATCGCCGTCCGGCAATGTGCCGCATGCAGAAATGCCATCACAGGAACCGGAAAGCCGCTCTTGGCACGATACGCAAAATCCGCACCAAAAGTATCTGCACAAAGCCGCTTCAGACATGCCTTGCCAACCCGCTTCCCCTGCCGTCTGCGTACCATTTCCCGATGTGGCA
The DNA here is from genome assembly GCA_934293375.1 of uncultured Lachnospiraceae bacterium. Lineage (GTDB taxonomy): Bacteria > Bacillota > Clostridia > Lachnospirales > Lachnospiraceae > RGIG6919. The sequence goes on from CAKQYS010000012.1 coordinate 17,906, forward strand.
GGGAAAATGCAAACTGCACGAGATCCCGATCCAAAAAGGGCACCCGGTTCTCCACAGACGCCGCCATCGTCATCTTATCCTGCCGGTTGAACAATGCCGGCAGCCGCACCTGCATTTCATATTTCGTCTGTCTGTCAAAGGCAGACCCTGTCAGACGATCCAAGGTATGCCTGCGCTTCTCCGTCACTACTTCCTCATCATAACCACAAAGCAGTCTCCGGCAAATAGAGACCGGCAGAGCGTCCGCAGCATATAACATATAATTTTGAAAGGAATGTGTTCGTCCCTTAAAATAATGTGCATATCCACCTATCCGTTCCAGCAATTTACGCACAAATGCACCATATTTTTCGCCTGCTGCAACCCGGTCAAAGTGCAGCATCCAGTCATACCCGCAAAACAGTTCATCCGCTCCTTCTCCGGACAACAGCACCGTAACATGCCTGCGCGCCTCCTGTGCCAATGCCAGGATACCAGCCTCGTTATAAAACTTCGGGATCGTGTCCAACTGCCATATCACCTTGGGAAGCTTCTGTACAAAAAAAGCTTCCGTCAACTCCACCTTATGCACATCCATCTGTAATAGCTCTGCCACATGATCCATATAAGTCTCTTCCGAATACTCCCGGTACTGTTCCCCATAAATCACAGAGATACCATCCATCTGTGCCTTCTGATGTTTTGTTGCAAAATAACAGGTCATAGAGGAATCGACACCGCCCGACAACTGGCAGCCAAGTCTGACATCGCTCTGCAGTTGTCTGTATACTGCCTGATCAAGCAAGTGCGCCAGCTTCTTCTGTATCTGTCTGTGAGATTGCTTCGCACTTTTGGGATGGTAGTACCGGTCCAGATCAAAATACTGCATTTGCGTCATTTCACCTGACCAGTCATACCGCAGAATACTGCCCGGCTCCAATGCAAATACACCCTCTAACATGGTTCGTCCATGCGAATAGCCAAACACGGCACATTCCTGATACGCTGCCCGGTCCATCTTTGCACAAAAGGTGTCAAATTCCAGAAAGGTCTTGATCTCACTGGCATAGACAAAGCTCTCCGGCATTGCACAATAATAGAGCGGCTTAATTCCATAGCGATCCCGGATCAGATACAGGCATCCTTCCCGCATATCCACAACGGCGATTGCATACATGCCATCCAGCTTCTCTGCCATCTTCCGCACACCATACTTCAGATACATTGCCAGCAGCACCTCAGTATCCGTACGGCTGTGAAAGCAGTATCCATCCGCCTCCAGCTCCTGCCTGTATGCCATCGCATTATAGATCTCACCATTGCATGTCAGAGCAACCTGTCCGGACGCATCCGCCATCGGCTGATGTCCACGGTAAGAGGGATCTAGGATACTCAGTCTTTGAAATGCCAGAAATCCATCTGCACAAGACATCGGCATTGTTTCCTGCAGAACCTCCCCCAGCCTGTTTTCTTTTGTATGCACCGCATAAATGCCGGTATCATCCGGTCCACGGTATTTCTGCACATCGTTCATTCTCGATATCATTGCAACATCTGTAAACTGCCGATGTCTGTCAAAAAATCCTGCAATTCCACACATACTATCTATCCCCTGTCCCTGTGTTCTTTCGCACAAAATAGTGCCTGTACATTTGCTGTAGCTGTCTGTACGCTGCCCGTTTGTGATACAGGATATAAAATACGATCCCATAAATCAAAACGCTGACCACACCCTTCACCAGCCAGATCGCGACATTGCAACCCCAGCCGGTCATAGCCATCTTCAAACCATAGGACAATCCCATGATCAGGAAAAGATTCCCAGCCAAATAAACCACATACCGATAATAACCGTTCTCCTGAAATACGCGGGTGTATACAACCTTCGCATCATACCAATAATCTGTCAGGAAATTTGAGAGCACCGTCGCTAGATACACCCCGGCAATTCCCATAAAATGCCCCAGAAGCAGTGACAGCACAATGTTCAGAGCCGCATTCAACACCAGTACATGCTTCACATATACAAACATCCCCGTCGTATCACGGAACTGCCATACAGAGGCATCCATGATCTGACAGCAGAAATTCAACAACAGCATCCATACGATCCACGGATCGATCACATACTCTGCCCCGATCCACAGCACAATAAAATCATCCCACAAAACCCCAAGCGGCACTGTGATCACACCTGCCAGAAAGGTATTGACCAGCACCACCTGCTGAAAAAGTGCATATTGCTGCCGACCGTTTTTATCTGCATTTGCCACACCAAGCGAATGTAGCAATGCATTCTGAAAGGTACTGATCAGTGCCTTGATCTGCGTCGTCACACAGGTATAATTCGCACAAAATCCCACCATCAATGTATTCAGCCAGGATATCAGAATATTATCCGTATTATCGATGACAATCCCACATACCCGTATCGCGAATGTTGCCCGGACATTCTTTACCAAGGTATCCCTCGTATCCGTATTTACCTGCACCGAGGCAAGATCCCGGATATACGGCACCTCGCGTCCTACCTTATCATAGACAGCAAGATTGCATCCCACACTGCACACAATACCCGTCAGCAGATACCCTATATAATCCTTTGTAACATAAATAACCACACACTGTAGCAGCACACTGCCGATTGATACGAGTGTCACGATCGCTGAGATGACATAATCCTTCTGCATGGCAGACAGTAGAACGGATCGATATGATAAAAAATAGGTGCTGGCCGCAAATACCAGATTGATCATATAAATGATCCACACCGTCATCATCGACAACCGGGTCTCTATAAACAATCCTAAAAACGGCATCATACACAGTCCGATCACGAAAACCGCACACCCGACATACCGGTTCCATCTCCGGTACAAAACCATAAGCTGTCTGGTTTTGTCGGTATCCCCTTGTGCGACAGGCTTATACAACATGAACAGCACCGCATTCTGAATCCCCATTTCCGAAAAGGAAAGCACCGTAAGCAGGCTGCTGATCACCTGTGCTACACTCAGATACTCCACGCCGATATAGATTAAAAAGAGCTTCCTTGCGATCAAGCCCATTATGAATTTTACAAGATGATACAGGCATCCAAAAAATGTGCTTCTCATTACATTTTTTGATTTGCTATGATTCATATCACATAACTCCCTTTTCCCTTTCCGCAATCACCTCTGCCATCTGTACATAATACGGCTGCAATGCAGCATTGGTGTATGTATGCGGACCAGATGCAAGCAGCGTCTTTACCAGTGCATCCGTCAACTGTCCCCTTTTCACAAATCGTATATACGGAAGATACCGGATCCACTGGTATTGTCCACGCACCTTCCCATTGACATTGTCGAAAGCAATACATGGCGTGCCTGTCACAGCCGCAAAAAGCATCCCATGCAGCCGGTCCGTAATGACTAGCGAAGCCGCAGTGAACTCCCGAAGCTTCTCCTGTAATGCAGTATCACGATCCGCCGGTAACACACCTCTGTCCAAAACCGTATCCGTGTCCAGAATCCGGTATGATCCGGCAGACACCTTTAACAGGGCATCCAGCTCTGGTTCCACCAGAATGCGTTCCCGATCCTTACGCAGCACCTTTAGGATTATCTTCTCTCTGGAGCCTGTCTGTGCCGGGGTCAGGTAGGTCACAATATCCGGCACCGGTATGCAGGTACATGTACGCGGCAAATGCCGTTTTCCAAATTGATAGCTTGCATCATCCCGCACAAACAAGGTCAGATCCCGGCACTTTTCCACAGTCTGTAAAAACCTTGCAAGTGCCTTTTCCCCACACGGATCCGCCGCAAAATATATGGTCTGTGGAAATATCACAAGCCGTTGTGCCGCCAGACATTCCAAAATATCCAGCACCACCGCCTCCTCCTGCTCCCACAGGGTTCCAATAAAACCGCCGCCCGGCAGCACCACCAGATCCTGCTGTGTCAGCATGGCAGGCAGACGGGAACGCAGCCATTTCCACTGTGCATGGGTAAATTCGATACAAATATCCTGTCCGGTCATTTCCCGCAGAAACCGTTTCTGTGCAACGATGATCGCATGATCTCCCAGATTGCCATGTTCCGGTGTATCCAACAGAATCACCCGCCTTCTGCCCTTTGTATGCTGCAAAAGCCGAAAGGCATCCGTGTGTAAAAACTCCACCTCTTGCCGTCGATCACGAAGACTTCGCTTCAAGGTCTTACACCACCGTACAAACATACCCCGAAGCGCATAGCAATCAATCAGCGGCTGCATATGGCGGTGTCTAAGCAGTGCAACAAACACTGCCCTGTACCAGACCTGCGGAAAGGCAGTCTGTGCAATCCGTGAAATAACATCTATCATATCCGGATCCCCCAAGATCGCCCTGATATTTCTTCTATCGGTGTATTTGATCCCGATCTTCACATAGTAAAGAAAATCGTCAATCACAACCGAGGCTGCAGTACGGCTGCCGGCAGCTTTCTGCATTTCCGGGTATACCGCCAGCAGATCCTGATATCTCGTATCATCAAAGGTCGCTGTAACACTGCCCTCATGCAGCTTATATATGTATAACAGTGCTTCGCAATACCGGAAACGAGTAATACGCTGCAGATACTGCAGGTTAAAGATCAGATCCTCTCCCATTCTGACACCCGGTACAAACCGCAGCTGCTGTGCCTCAATCACTCGCCTTTGATATACCATGGCCCATACACTATTGATCTCCTTGGACACAACTGCCGCTTTTCGCAGTGCCTGTATATCCTGACACGCAGACACGGCATGCAGGGCACAGATACTGTCCATTCCGGCATCCCGCACAATATGCGGAAACAGAAACAATTCCGTCTCTGTATCCAGATATTGCAAAATCCCGTTCATCGTATCTGTTACAAAGGCATCATCCGCATCCATAAACATAATATAGGTTCCCGCAGCGATCGAAAGTCCAAGATTTCTGGCAGCAGAAACACCACCATGTGCTGCCTTCACGATCACGAATCTTGGATCATACTTCGCATAGCGCTCTAACATATACACCGAATCGTCCGTGCTTCCGTCATCCACACAAATAAACTCTACACTCTGCAAAGTCAATGTCGTCAGATTCTCTAATGTGTCCGCCAGATATTGTGCCGCATTATAGACCGGTATAATAATCGATATCTCCATATCTGCCCCCTCACCGCAAACGCATAGCATTTTTCAACATGCCACACTGATACGCAATGTAGAAAAAATGTTTTCCAATACATAATGTGATAATCTTTATTTTATCCGTTTTCCGCATTTCCTTCCAGTGCAACATGCGGCTCCCCCAATGCCTTACATACACCAAAATGCGTTGCTGTGCTTCCTCATATCTGTCAAATCCGGTAGAAAGAATCCGCTGCAACAGCTTCAGATAGGTCGCCATCTGCATTGTCCGGGCATCCCTTTCCAACTGTGGGATCCACGAAATAATGCGATCTGTGACAGCATCTGAAATATCCAGCAAAACAAGATCTGCGTGCGTAACCGGTTTTCGGGTAATGGAATTCTCCCTGATACGATAATAATATCCCGGCTGCCGATCATAGACTACTTTCTTCGCCCTGATCATGACATCATAAATCGTTGCATAATCCTCGTATTGGATCCCGACAGGGAACCGGAAATCTCCCCAAAACTCCCGCAGGTACAGTTTTCCCTGTGCTTCATGACAAAAATCTTTATGCTGTAACATACGCCTGACAGCCTCCTGTCCGGAAAATGCTTCCCATTGTATGCCATTCTCTTGTATATTAGGAATTTTGTGTTTAAACTGATAAAGACCCGTTAATGCAACCTCTGCCTGTTGCTGCTCGCATAATGACACCAGTCGTGCAATCGTATTCTCCGCTATGAGATCATCACTATCCAGAAAGTACAGATATTTACCATGTGCAGCACCAATACCAGCATTCCGGGCAGCGGACAGACCTGCATTCTCCTGATGTATCACTGTAATCCTGGAATCCTGTTTTGCATACTGCTCACATATTGAACCGGATTGATCTGTCGACCCATCATTGACCAGAATAATTTCAAGCATAGCATAAGTTTGCCTCATAACACTGGAAATGCACTGATCTAAATATACTTCCACATTATAGACCGGTACAACAACTGAAACTAACGCCCCCATATTTGATTCCCCCCATATAAATCCACCAACAACTGTCTGCTTCAAGTCAGACTGATTAGATAGTATGATAGCATATAAAATATATACTGTCCATTTTATCTGACTAAATATTACATGTGTTTTACTGCAATTTCACTACAGATTGACATATGCTGTCCCAACATAAAGATTTATGTATAAATTCTAAACATTCCTATATTTCGGGTATAGACATTGACTAAAAACTATTATATAATAATTATGACAAACTAGTTTTTAAATGGATGTAAAACTTGTCAATACCATAAGTCTGGATCACCAGCCAAGGAAGGAGGGGAAGCCATGATGAATTATAATAATGTGTACAACTACTATGGCATGACATATATGCCAAAGACAAACACCAAGTACGATACACACAAATCAAAAGAATTAAAAAATGTATATCAGAGCATGGTGCGCCACAATAAACAGTCCCCTCTGTTCAAGTTCAGTCTTTCAGAGAAGACACAGAATTATGCACTCAGCATCAAAGATGCTGCCATTGATCTGAAAAACATTTCCAGTTTCTTAAGTGACAGTACAGATACTGTGTTTAATAAGAAGACTTATAGTGTTTCCAATGAAGATGTATTAAATGTCCAATTGAATACAGATGATTATACAGCAGTTCCTAACCAGCTGACTATGCGGGTAGATCACCTTGCCTGCTCACAGATCAACACCGGCAGCTATGTCAATTCCAAAAACAAAAATCTGTCGAGCGGAACTTATGACCTACGGTTGTCGACAGCCCAGAATGATTATCTGCTGTCCCTTACCGTAACATCATCCACTCGTAATATTGATGCTCAAAACAGTCTTGCAAGTGCGATCAACCAGAATCCTACCGGTATTCGGGCATATGTGGATATTGCCGGCAACAACAGTGCATTGGTGATCGAATCACAGGCAACCGGAGCCGGTACTGTGGAAGGCGGCCTGCAATTCCACTTTTCAGAGTCCAATCCCAATCAGCCACTTATCAATTATCTGGGGCTGAACCACATCACAAGACAGCCATCCGATTCTGCATTTGCAATTAACGGTGAGCCGCACAGCTCCTCCGGCAATAACATCTCAATCAATAATACGATTGAAATTGACCTGTTAAAGTCTTCTGATGAGGATGTGTCCTTACAGCTGTTACCGGATACCGGAGAGATTATGCAGAAGGTGTATGATTTTGTAGGATCCTACAACCATCTGATTGACCTTGCCAATTCCAATATTCACGAGCAGCACAGTGCAAGAAAGTTATTAAATGACATTTCCAATATTACCAGGAAACATACCAATGTGCTTGAAGCATCGGGACTGATTCTCAATACAGACGGATCGATCACAACAGAGGATTCGCTGTTGATCCAGAGCACCAAAAACGGTCAGTTTCAGGATCTGTTTAATGACATTTCAGGATTCAAGACAGATATCATCCAGACAACTGATAAATTAAATCTGGATCCATTAGCTTACATTGACAAGGTGGTTGTCACCTATCCGGACACCTCCAGACCACAGCCCAATCCATATGTACCATCCATGTACAGCGGATTATTATTTAACGGATATGCATAAAAGGTGCCATCGTTATAATACGATAGCACCTTTTGTACTTTCATTATGCAATATCACGCAGCAGACACTCCTTCGCTGCACTCTCCAGCACCGATAGAAACGGAATAAAATGTACTTCCAGACACTCTGCAATGCGTGCATCATCTCCCGATTTCAGAACTTCTCCAAGATCTGTCACCGCAACTGTCATCTGCTTCTTATCAATAACTCTACGGTCTGCATTGATCAGCTTCTCACAGTAATTGTACATTTCAATCTCCCAGTTAATTCCTAAGATGATCAGATTCAGGATCTGCCCGGTATCCTTATGCCGGCCTTCCCTTAATTCATCTATGATATCACGCACAGCCGGGATCAGTTTCTGACTATAATCTATCAGTTCCCTAAGCCCCTTCATCTGAAGCTTCACATATTCATCCATTCGGTTCCCTCCCATTTACACCAATTAAGGATATTATATTATCTTCTGCATGATTTTGCAATTACTTTGCATTATGACCACCTATGCTTCCTCATCAGTACTTTCGATCTCACTGATAAATCCGGCCTCTTCGATCAATCTGATCGTATCGTCAACACCCTGTCCGCCGGTCGTCAGATAGCCAGAAGCAAATATAGAATCCACAACCTTAAACAAGGTTTGTTCAATCCCCTTAAAATAAACCTCACGGCCTGCAGCACAACGGATATCCGACTGTGGCACCATCAGCCGGGCAAGACACAACACCTTCAGACAATACTCCGGTGTCAGACCTGATACATCTCTATCCGCCAGACCGGTACCCGGAATCGGAAGCAGGAAGTTAATCGGTACAGATTCCGGATGAATCTCTCTGACATCCAGAAGCATATCCACCACATCTTCCCTGCTTTCGCCCATGCCAATAATTCCACCGCAACACATTTCAAATCCGAGCTTTCTAAGCATCTTGATATTGGCGATCCGCTCATCATAAGTGTGTGTTGTGCAAATATTCGGATAAAATGCACGGCTTGTATTCAGATTGTGATTGATACGGTTCACACCGGCATCTTTCAACATCTGTGCCTGCTTCTCTGTCAGAAATCCAATCGAACAACAGATCTGCGTATCATTCTTCTTCATCTTACGCACTCTGCCTGCAAGATCCTCAATATCCGCATCTGTAAACCGGATCCCGCTCAATCCAATACAATGTCTCGCCAGATTCTTTTCATCTACCAGATCATTGTCACCATATAATTTCTCATCCGATACCATACGATACTTCTCAATATCCGCCGTTGAATTGCATGACTGCGCACAGTATGCACAGTTCTGGGAACAGTTTCCGCTTCTCACATTTGTAAGCAGCTGAATACTTACCTTCTTGCCCTTATACTTCGTACGGAGTGCATATGCATCCGCAAGCAGAATATCCATCTTATCATCCGGGAGATTTAGAATTGCAATTGCTTCCTCTCTCGTTAACACATGTTGCTCATCCCAGTTTTTTAATAACTCTTCCACTAACACATCCGACATCCCGTCTTAACCTCACATTCATCAAAACGATTGCCCGTCCACCACCGCAAACAGACATCTATTTTCAAATTATAAAATTTATTCTCCCAGTTGTCAACCTAATATCATATAAGGTTAACAATCATCCTGTTCCCTGAGATTTTGGATCAGGGCATACACCTCCGGATGACGCTTTTCCAGATTCTGATCAAGCAGATGCCTTCGCTCACGAAACCGTTCGATCAACTCCGGATGTTCCTTCATCAGCCTGTCATGTACCTCCCTTCGATGTGCTTCAAAATGACTCACAATCGTTGTTTCATCCTCGCCGGATATGTTTACAATCTCCTTGAGATGTTCTTCCATATGTTCAAGCCACTCATCCTCGTCTAACGCTTCCATATGGGTCCATCTGTTATGGAATAATTCATCTACATCTCCAGACTTTCTTAACTGCTCCATCTGACGTCCGATCTCTTTCTCAATCTGCCGCTCAGCATCCTGTCCAAATGCCCATGCAAACTCCTGTGCACGGTTGTCAGCTCTTTTTCTTGCGGCACTTCTTGCCTCATTGCTGACATCGCCCTCCAATGGGTATGGTCTATGTATATCCATATCCTTTAATGCAATATGAATCGTCCTTCTGATACATCCTTCCTCGATCAGATATCCCAGTCCCAGCTTTCTAAGCTGGTCATTCACATCCGCAATATGTTCCGTCATATAGAACCGGATTCCCTTTTCTTTCAATGTATGATACAGGATATCGAGCCTGTCAGCTGCTGTGATGTCTATACTGCTGATAGCGCCTGCGTCAAGGATCACAGCTTTCGTGTCATCCTTCAGATGGGATTCAATATCCTGCTGCAGCACACCAATATTTGCAAAAAACAGATTATTGCTAAATCTATAAATGAGAACATTTTTTATTTCATGAATCTGGCTGCTCTCTCTTACATCCCGGAAATGACTGTGTCCCGGCTGAATACCCAGGAAACACCTTGCAGGCTTTGCACTACGGATGATCATCTCCGCAAATGACAACATCACCCCGATCACAACGCCGTTGATCGTCCCCAGCATCAACACACCAAAAAAGGCACCAAAAAAGATCATACATTCCGTACGACTGACCTGATAGAGCCTTGCCGCAAGATCAAACTCTGTTGCACCGATCAATGCCGAAATTACGATTGCCGTCAACACCGGTACAGGAAGATATCCAATAAACCCTGTGCCAAAGATTAACAACACCATCATTCCCATACCGGCCACAATACCGGTAAGCTGTGTCTTTCCCTGATATTGCTCACTCATGGCTGTACGGGATACAGAGCCGTTGATCGGACAGCATCCTGTAAATGCAGCCACTATATTTCCCATAGAAAACGCAAGAATTTCCTGATTATCCTGAATACGATATCCGTTTTTCTGTGCAAAATTATTCTCCGCAAGCAAGGTTTCTGCCATGATCACCACAGCTACCGATAAACTGACTGTCACAGCATCCCGGAGAGGCATACAGGTGATATCCGGAAATCTCCACGAGGGAAGGCCGGAAGACACCGCGTCCAATGTCTTTACTCCCATTTGCTCAAGCGGAAATACTGCTGTCATGCCTGCTCCTACCGCCATCATCAGTGCCGCCATTGGGAATTTCGGAATCCATTTCTTTGCCAGCAGTAACACGGCAAGCGCTCCCACACCGAGACCGAGAGACAATGGATTCATCAATGGTCCTTCCTCTATAATATGCTTTATGAGCTCCGGCAGCTCGCCTGTCCCGGCATTTCCACCGAACAGCTTCGGGGTCTGCATCAGAATGATCGTGGTACAAATGCCTGTGATAAACCCACCCATGACCGGTGTCGATATGTAATTTACGAGTTTCCCGGCCCGCATCAGATAGAAAGCAAACAACCACAATGCTACAAATAATGTGAGAACCGGAACCACCCGTATCGCCAGCTCCGACCCACTTTCAATCTGCATATCTATAAGTGCTGCGCCGATCAGTGCTGCCGGAGCAGCATCCACGCCAAATATAAACTGTGGTGAGGTAGAAAACAGTGCAAACAGAATGATCGGAAAAACCGAACCATACAATCCATATACCGCCGGCAGCCCGGCAATCTGGGCATATCCCATGGAAATGGGAATTGATACCGCCATAATTATGATGCCGGCAAGGATATCCTTTCCCAGATTCTGTCTGTCATAATGTCTTAATGTATATGCTAATTTTAGTCTCATATTCTGCATCTTATCACTCCCGGTATCTGTGTAACATTCCTATTAAACGGTAAAAGCCGCATCAAGCTGATGCGGCTTTCTGTTTTATAACTGTCCAAGTCTCTCTGTCACCTGTGCAAGCATATTTGTATACTTCTCAAGTTTTGCCTTTTCTTCTTCAATCTTGGCAGCCGGTGCCTTTCCTACGAAATTCGGATTGTTTAACATACCCTCGCATCGCTTGATCTCACCCTCGAGTTTCTTCTGTTCCTTAGAAAGACGCTCCTTTTCCTTTGCCACATCAACTAACTCAGCAAACGGCATATAGACTGTAGCATCATGAATCATCGTAGAGACTGCATCTTCCGCAATCCCTGTCTTGTCTGCCTGTACATTTACCTCGCTCGCATAAGCTAATGTTCCGAAGAATGCTCTGCTATCCTCAAAGATCTTTCTGACATTTTCCTTCTCAGAAACCACATAAACAGTCGCCTTCTTGCTCGGTGCAACATTCATCTCAGCACGCACATTCCGGATACCCCTTACGGCTTCCTTGATCGTATCCACTGCCTGCTCATCAGCCCGGAAATTCCATGCATCCTGATACTCCGGCCACTTGGAAATCATAATGGATTCCTCTTCGTCCTGCAGATTACAGAAGATTTCCTCCGTGATAAACGGCATATACGGATGTAACAGTTTTAATGCCTGGATCAGCACAGTCTTCAATGTCCACAGGGCAGCGGCCTTTGTCGTGTCCGCATCATTCCAGAGACGTGGCTTTACCATCTCGATATACCAGTCACAGAATTCCTCCCAGATAAAGTTGTAAACCTTGTCTACAGCAATACCCAGTTCAAACTTGTCCATATTGTCGGTGACATCCTTTGTCAATGTATTCACCTTAGAAAGGATCCACTTATCAGCATTCGTCAAATCATCCAGATTCATCTGTGCCGGCACCTCTGCCTTCTCCAGATTCATCATGATAAACCGGGATGCATTCCATACCTTGTTGGCAAAATTTCTGGAAGACTCCACACGCTCCCAGTAGAAACGCATATCATTTCCCGGTGCATTGCCTGTAATCAATGTCAGACGCAGAGCATCTGCACCATACTTGTCAATAACCTCCAACGGATCAATACCATTTCCGAGAGACTTGCTCATCTTGCGTCCCTGGGAATCTCTGACAAGACCGTGAATCAATACATGCTTGAACGGAGACTTGCCTGTCTGCTCTAATGCGGAGAATACCATACGCACTACCCAGAAGAAAATGATATCATAGCCTGTTACCAGCACATCTGTCGGATAGAAATATTCCAGTTCCTCCGTCTTCTTCGGCCAGCCCAATGTAGAGAACGGCCATAATGCAGATGAAAACCATGTATCCAGTGTATCCTCATCCTGTGTGAGATGCTTGCAGCCACACTTTGGACAAACCTCCGGGGTCTTTGCAGATACCACGATCTCGCCACATTCATCACAATAATATGCCGGGATTCGATGTCCCCACCAAAGCTGTCTGGAAATGCACCAGTCACGAATATTCTCAAGCCAGTGCTTGTAAATCTTATCAAACCGTTCCGGCACGAAATTCAGATCATCCGTGTCTACAACTTTCAGTGCAGCCTCACCCATTTCCTTCATACGGACAAACCACTGTGGCTTGATCATCGGCTCTACTGTCGTCTTACATCTATCATGTGTTCCAACCATATGCGTATGATCTACGGTCTTGACCAGCAGTCCCTGCTCCTCCAGATCATGAAGCATTGCCTTTCGCGCCTCGTAACGATCCATACCGGCATACTTGCCGCCCAATTCATTGATCGTAGCATCATCATTTAAAATATTGATTTCCGCAAGGTTATGTCTCTTACCGACCTCAAAGTCGTTTGGATCATGTGCAGGTGTAATCTTCACACAACCTGTTCCAAATTCCTGATCTACATACTCATCGGCAATGACCGGAATCTCTCTGTCTGTCAGAGGAAGCTTCAGCATTTTGCCAACGATATCCTTGTATCTCTCATCATTTGGATTGACCGCCACTGCCGTATCACCAAGTAATGTCTCCGGTCTGGTCGTTGCGATCTCTACAAATCTTCCCTCTTCCCCGACTACCGGATAATTGATATGCCAGAAATGTCCTGCCTGTTCCTCATGGACAACCTCTGCATCCGAAATAGAAGTCTTACATACCGGACACCAGTTGATGATTCTGGATCCCTTATAAATGTAGCCCTTATTATAAAGCTTAATGAAGACTTCCTGTACCGCCTCTGAACATCCCTCGTCCATCGTAAAACGCTCTCTGTCCCAGTCGGCAGAAGATCCCAGCTTCTTTAACTGGTTAATAATGCGGGAGCCGTACTCTTCCTTCCATGCCCATGCATGCTTTAAGAACTCCTCTCGTCCGATATCATTCTTGTCAATGCCTTCGCTCTTTAATTTTTCGATGACCTTAACCTCTGTTGCGATCGCCGCATGGTCAGTTCCCGGCTGCCAGAGTGCACTATATCCCTGCATTCTCTTATATCTGATCAAAATATCCTGCATCGTGTTGTCGAGGGCATGCCCCATATGCAGCTGACCTGTTACATTTGGTGGTGGCATTACAATAGTAAACGGCTTCTTGCTCCTATCCACCTCTGCATGGAAATACTTCCGCTGTAACCATTTGTCATAAAGTCGTCCCTCAATCTCCTGCGGATTGTAGGTCTTTTCTAATTCCTTTGCCATAATTGCTTCCTCCAAGTTCTAAAAATTTATATGATAGGTTGAAAGAATGTCCCGGATTTCTTCCATCAGTGCCGGTTCCTGTACAACCATATTTTTCATCTGTACAAGGCTGTTGCGCCTGCGTGCTTCATTCTCCTCCATGCGGTTGCGTATATTCTGGCGTCCCACATTCAGGCTGTGTTTGACTTCCACCATCTCACGCTCATCTAACAGGGCACTTGTCTGCTGAAGCCATACCGTCGGATTCTTCACATGTGCGTCCCTTAGGACTCGTTCCATTTCTTCGTAATAATAGCGCATATCCCCCAGACTGTTTTGGAACTTTCTGGTCTCCCTTAGCAGTATGTTATACTGTTCCCATAAATACTCCAATTCACGAAGATTCTCAATCCCATATTTCTCATATATATAATCCAGTGTCGATGTGCTGTTGACCCATTTGATCTTCACCTTGTTCAAGAGCGTGATCGCCCGTTGTTTCTTAGCCTGTGCCAGTTTGATCTCATAGGATTCATTTCGATACTTCAGATATAATACCACATATATGACTGTTATGACAAATAATGTTATCATGCACACCAGCTCAATCTGAAAGATATACAGACTATACATCCAGAAAATAACCCCAAATGTAATTGCACTCATCACTGCGACGGAAATACCTGCCAGCCGCAGCGCATGCTGTCTGTCCATAGCCTCCTCTGTCACATAATCCTGCATTTCTTTCTCATCCTCTAAATGCTTCATATCACGGCGGATCGCTTCATGTCTGGTCTCCATTTGCGATAACTCCTTCATAACACGAGGAATATCCTGCTCATATCTGGTGATGGATCTGAATCTGTCTTCGGAAAGCTTGCCTTTAAGATGTCTGAATTCCGTCTGATTCTTTGACAACAACTCCAGCTTTGCTGCAATATCATTCAGTTCCCGGCGCATACCCTCCGGCATCTGTTCTATTCTGGTAATGTCATCAAAATAATTTCCCAGCGTTTCATACTCAATGCGCTGGTCTTCTAACTGATATGTCGCATCGATCAGATTCTCGCAGACATCTGCGATCTCTTCACTGATCCCCTCTGCATATCTGATATACCGGCGTCCCTCCTGTGCGGATTCCTGCGACTCTGTCTCAAGTTCTAACAGTTCCATTGCATCAGCAGTTTTCTTATGTCGTTGAAAAAATGCCTTTATCTTATTAAACATTCTTATATCGTCTGCTCCCGGAATACTTCCTTAATCTCCTGCAGCACGCTGTCCATGCGCTTACTGTAGCTCTTGTGATCCCCATGATCCTTATTGTATATCGCCTTCTGCATCCTATGATATAGCTGCATACTCTGCATATCCTGTTTTGCTGCCTGCACCTCATCCATCACCGTTCTGAAATAACTATCCGGCAAATGATATTTCTTCATCTCCATCCGGACAACATTCTCTGATTCTGTCGATGCCATTACCAGAAAATATGACCGCAGGGACACCTCATTTTCGTTGAGGGTAAATGCCTTTAAGAATGCATATTTCGCATCCTCGAGCTGCAGATTATTAGACAGCGCCACCGCCATATTATGATATACATTTCCAAGAAACGCCTGATCCGAAATCGCATCTTCACGATCAAGCAGCTGACGGTATATCATCACAGCCTTTGTGTAGCGCTTATACCGCAGATAACCGTCTCCTATCTGCTTCTCCTTTTCATCCTGCCGGAGCCCCTTTAGCGACTCATAACGGCTCACAAGTTCTTTAATCTCGTCAACGCTGTAATAATTCTTGTACATCATGATCTTGACAATATAATCCAGCATATCCGGATTCTTCTCAGACAACTCAAACAGGCCGTCAGAAAGTTCACCCATTCCCAGCGAATCCCGAATCCAGTTGAATAATGGTGCTGCTATCATATCCATCGTGATCAGTATTAAATTGTTGTAGAGATAAAAACACAGCTCCTCGTAGGAAAACACCTCTACACAGGTATTGCCAAACACATATGGCTCTTGTGCTGTTGCTGTCTCACATAAAATTAATCTTGACATAGATCCGCTTCCCATCTCTCTAATCATCATGCTGTATCAGGAATTCCTTCCGATACACTTTATTTGTCGTCGGATACATTTTTCCAAATCCCATATCACGGATCACAACTGCACCCTGATGTTCATTATAACATTCCACCGAAAGCTGGAGCTTCGTTGTCTTCGGTGGGCGTTTCGGTAATCCGTTGATTTCTATGATCTCTCTGGCAAGCTGATTTAAAACGCGATCCCTATAAACCAGTTCCAGCTTCTTTGTATCATCTAAATACACCTCAATACTGCCCTTCATGTTATACCATTCCGTCCCGCCAAGTGCAATTGGAACAAACTGCTTACCTGCATCATCCAGATATACACCTATGTCAAATGGTATCATTTCTTCTGATTTGATTGTATATTCAGACTCAATTGAGGCCGTTCCGCTATGTGCCGCATAGCAGGCACCCTTGGTATATATGTTCTGCCCCATGAATACACGCCTGCCACCATAGATCGCCTTCAAGGATTCATGCATCCATTCATCTGCAAATCCGATGCCTGTCAGATAAACTGCCGAAATATATGTTTTCTCCATCTCTTCTCTGGCAATCTGTGCAAATGTACTGTCAATCCGGTCGCTCCCTTCCTCTGCAAGACTGTACGGCAGCACGCCACTATAGTCCTCATGTACGATCTGCAGCATCTTAGATGCCGATTTACGCGAAATATCGATTCTGTAATAATCGAGTCCCACTGAACTGTAATCAAATAATGCAACACTGTTTTTCCTGATATCCTCGCTCTGATTAAACACATAGTGCAGATAACTGTTGCTGTGGCTGCAGATCTCAAATCTGTCTTCTGTCAATCCATAATGTTCTGCCCATGCATGCAGCGCCTTAAACAAACCCTTCCGATATTCATAAACCGCCACCACCAGTTTGGCAATAGAGGCCTGTTCAAAACGATCCAGAAAATCATTCATATAACCATCCATCAGCATAAAAAACAGATCCTGATTTGAATATGTCTTATCTCCCAGCACATGTCCACTGATACTCTCCACCTGGGAAACAATGTGTTCGATCACCTGTCCGGATTGTTCAAATCTTCTCGTCTGCGCCTCATACCCGATATAAAATTCTCCTGTCTCTTCTCCATAAAATACAATATTCGGAAGCAGATAGGTATCCGGATTGCCCGTCTGACTGACAGATTCCGGGCTGTCCGCTTCTTCATCGTAATAGCTCAACTGGCTGTATGCCTCACACAGGTCAAACCCCAGACAAAACTGTCTCATCAACCGACACCCTCTTTCTTTATAGTAACTTCAAGTTATTATCAAACAAATGCAAAATGTGAAGATATCTGCTGATATCCTCTGTCAGCAGGTCATCATCTCTCAGCTCCTGATACTTTAACATTTCATTGATCCATGCAAACCGGTTCTCCGGCTCCCCGATCATCTGCTCTGTCGTAGATCCATCGCTCTCTACCAATACCGCACTGCCTTCTGTTTCTCCTTCCACCTTATAGAGGAGACGTTCTCCACGGAATACAACGAACGACTTCACATAGAGTCCCGGCAGGATCTCTTCTAACGGATCCGTCATATACGCCTGTTGTCTGTCCACACTGTCAAAGCTGTAAAGCACCCGGACATTCTCATGCACACTGGAACGATAGATCAGATAAGTCTTACAATAGATATCCATCGGGAGCTCCACCATATCTGCAAACTGTTTGAAGAATGGCAGGATCTTGCCCCGCTTCACAAAATCTGCCACACGGCTCTTTACCCACGGGATCTTCGTCGGATGTACAGTCACTGTACTGTAATACATCAACAATGCCATCGCTGTCAGATCATCAGACAGATTGCCCTTCTCAATCTCGTTATACATGGTATCAAAAATAAATGTCGGTACCACTGCACCACCCACTACATACCGGAATGCGGTCTGTTTGAGAAATCCCTTCACTACCATACCACGGTTTCGTCCATAATAATAGGACTGGAACAGATCATATATCTCATCGCAGGTCTGATCCGTAAACATCATCTGTGCAAGTGCATTTTCCTCTAATTCTCTTGTATCCGAGATCACACCCCGGGAACGCTTCCATAATGTACACAGCTCATCGATCGTCCCCCGGTAATGATTCGTCAGATGCTTTAACACGGCTTCTCCATACTTATCATGTGTAAACAGTCTCGCACACATAGCCGTAAGCATCTCATCATGCATATTCTCCGGCTCATTTACCAAAAAGCTGACCAGTCGAAGCAGCTTCTCATCCTGTACATTGGCAAATCCATATATCTGCATCAGGCTATATGCCTTTTTGTAAAGTCCTTCCTGGATCATCAATTCGATCAGATATGTACTGCTCTCCGACAGTATCGATACCTCGTCCACCATCTCCAGATATTTCTGCAGGATCGCGCTGTCATAATGGGCATCGTAATATGTGATCATAGTGACCAGTGCTTCCTGCCGCTTTACAACTGATAATTCCTTTTTATGGATCAGCTCTCTGGCAAGGTTGATCTCCTGAATATTCTGCCCCATCAGCTTCTTCGCATTCGCATACAGATACAAAAGCAATCTGTAGTCCCTCGCACTGTACCGGCTGCATATATCAATGTAATACTTTTCTTCAACCAGCTTCTCAAGCCTGTATGGAATTGTGCTAAGATACCGGTTGCCATTCTCATCAAGAAGGGCAATCGCAGCAGAATCTGTGATCAGCTCTACATAAGCTACACCACCCTGCATTGGCACGATCACTTCCTTGTCCAGTTCTCTATGTTTCACAGCCACTGCACGTATCTTCTTATTGTTGCAGATCAGTTTCCGCTTAAATATAATATTGATCAGCTGGAATGCATATTTTTCACTGACCTGTGCCGGATCCAGAAATTCTGAATAGATCACCGCCAGATCATCATCGATCCTGCCCTTTAGGATCTGTTCTCCCATAAATGCCTCAATATTGCCTATGTACTCGTGATAAACATTGACATAACTATCCTTATTCGCAATCACATTGGCATACAGATATGCTGTCTCTGCCTCTGTCAGGGTGTTCTTGTAATTCAGATATTTCAACACCGGGAATGGAATTTTATCATACTCCTTAAAATCCATACTCCGTAAAAAGCATTCATTGAGTCCGATCAGCTTCAGGGAGGCATCCACTGCCAATGCATAGTACATATGATACTTCCGTTCGAGGCGGTTTCCCATGATTAGCATGGTCACGATCACCTTCAGACATTCAACACTCTGATTCTCTTCATAAATAGATACCAATGATCTAAAGATCCTCTTGGAAAAATTCTTCTCTTTCGCTGCCAGCAGCACATAAGACTGCTTGATCTCTGTCGACAGGCAATCCTGTCTGATGCCCCACCGGATCGCTGCGATCTCCAGGTCTCCAAGCTTCCGGAACATTAATGGTTCATGATTGAAGCTGTCACACAGTTCCAGATACATGATCGGACTTCGCATACCGGCATCATACAGTCTCTCTAACTGCTTGTAAAGTGCCATCCGGTCTTCCCGGAATTCAGATGCCACATGCATATACAACCAGTAATAAAACAGATCCGGTGTCTCCTCATCCAGATGGGACCGGATCATATCTGCAACTTTGCGGACCATGACCGGATCCTTTGTCAGCATTGACTTGATATACTGGTAGTAGCAGGATTCCTTCTCTCCACGAATCATACCGACATCATCAGCTTCCATACGCATACATTCCTGCTCTACATATTCGCGTTCTCCTGTCAGAAGCTGCATATGCAGTACCCCAAGCCGATATATGCTGTTCTCCGGCTGGTACTCTACCAGATTCTGCAGCGTAAATAATGTACGCTCCACATACTGGCTGGCATCCATACGTCCAATTCTGAAATCAATGTAGCTCTCTACCAGTCTTACGGTACTCGCCTTCACAATGCGTCTCGGTGCCATACTCTCTGTACGCTCCCGGCGTGCACCATACGCTCTTGCCAGCACTACTTCAATCTTCAACTTCTGATATATGTTCTCTATGTATATATGACCAACCCGTGAATCCTCTTCAATCTGTTCCGGATCCACTAAAAATTCCAGTTGATACTCATCCCCGTAAAAATCCTCACTTGTAAGCAAGCTCTTGCGTACGATCAAAAATGGCACATCCGTATAGATAGACGCACAGGTATACCCCCAGGTATTACGCATAATGCGTACCTGACCGGTCATCATAGTATCCGGGATCTCAATCGATACCACCTCAGGATACACTGACAAGGTCTGCACCTTTTTCTTGTGCATATAAACCAGAAATTCCTCTAACGCCTGATTTGCAGACAGACTGACACGCAGACTGTCATACACCTTCTCTAACTGAGGCTGTCCCTTTAAAAATGCGCGTTCGAAATCTTCAGATTCAAATATACGAAGTGCCTCACTCCATGATTGTTCTGCTAATGCAGTAAACTGGAACAGATCATTTAATTGTCCCATGGAGGTATCCACATATGGTGCAATCACCTCAACGGTATACGGCACAACAAATTCCCCGCCATCCGTGATAACATTCAGATTGCCACGGATCGTCTTGCCCTGTTCATACCGGGAACCATCGAAATGATAATGCAATTCACATCTGCGATCTACAAATATATGCTGGTCAAAGGCAAACAGATAGCGATCATCAAACACCATAACCTTCATCTTGATATCCTGTACATTGGTCAAAGTCAGTACCCCATGGTACACAGTACCCGCCTCGATCCGAAGATCAAGCCGCTGCTGTGATATCATGATCTGTGGTCTGTTGAACTGAAAATCTCCTTTTGCATACTGTTCTACGGTTGCCTTCATCGCCTATCACCTGCCTTAGTAAATCCAATCTAAAAAGTATTGCTATCCTGCACATTTCTGATTATAATAGAAATCAGAATACCAGCACGGACATATACTACTATATTATAGCAAATAATATCGAATTAGAAAAGGAAAAGAGGGATTTTTTATGACAAATCATCCAAAACAGTTTCATGGAAGTGATTTAGAGACTGTTTCTTCCGCATTTGCAATAGAAAAAACAAAAATCATTCCATTTGCAGCCAATGTCAATCCACTGGGGCTGTCCCCAATGGTCAAAAAGGCTCTCACGAATCACATCGACTGCATCTGCTCTTATCCGGAGCGGGATTACAAGCCACTGAAGGAATCGATCGCAGCATACTGTGGAGCCGATCCATCCGCACTCTATATCGGAAACGGATCCTCTGATCTGCTCCGCCTTTGCATTGAATATCATGCACCTAAAAAGGCCATGATCCTATCACCGGCCTACAGCGAATATGCACGGCTTGTCAGAATGTACGGTGGTGAGGTGATTTCTTACATGCTGACGGAAGAGAACGCATTTAAGCTGGATGTCTCAGAGTTTCTGACGCATCTGGATGCTTCCATCGATATGCTGATCATCTGCAATCCGAACAACCCAACATCTACTGCTATCAAGGCTGTAGATATCGAAACGATTCTTGAGACCTGCAAGGTATTAGATATTTTTGTCATGGTTGACGAGACCTATGTGGAATTCCACCCGAATATGGAACATGTCACGGCGATACCACTTGTCCCGGAATATGACAATCTGTGTGTTGTGCGCGGTGTCTCCAAGTTCTTTGCAGCACCGGGTCTCAGACTCGGATATTCCATCTGCAGCAACGAGACATTCTACGCAACACTTAACAGCATTGAGACACCATGGACTGTCAACGCCTTTGCAGTAGAAGCCGGCAAGGTGATGTTTGCAGACGAGAAGTACATCAACGAAACAAAGGAATTGATCCATATTGAACAAAGCCTTGTGTACTCAGCATTATCCTCCAGAAAAACGATCAAGGTCTTTAAGCCCGAAGCGAATTTCATTCTTGTAAAACTTTTAAAAGAAGGGCAGACAGCAGGTCAGGTA
Organism: uncultured Lachnospiraceae bacterium; assembly: GCA_934293375.1. GTDB lineage: Bacteria > Bacillota > Clostridia > Lachnospirales > Lachnospiraceae > RGIG6919. Next base: position 40,104 of record CAKQYS010000012.1, read on the forward strand.
TTCAAGTATTGCATGGAGACCGGTCTGATGATCCGTGACTGCACCGACTATGAAGGACTGGGTGAAAAATATATCCGTTTCTGTTTCATGAATCCAAGTGATGATGACAAGGTTGTCAACCGGCTGCTTGAAATTGTCTGATCCACACACATAAAAATCCCGGCGATGCATTCGCCGGGATTTTCTAATGCCTTTTATGTGGCATTCCTATTATTTTGTCTTAAAGGTCTTCGTGCTGCTGTACTTGCCATAGATCTTTTTCCCCTTTACCTTCTTATAGCTTCTGATTCTGACATAGTACTTTGTCTTTTTCTTTAATTTCTTAAACTGCACAGACTTTTTCTTTGCACTGCTGACCGTCTTTTTCTTGACATTTTTCTTAAACTTCTTATCGGTCGCAATCGTGATCTCATATCCACTTACGGTTTTATCTGTCTTCCATGTGATCTTTGCCTGTTGTTTCTTCACGGAAACCTTACCGGCTGTCACCTTCTTGACTTTCACCTTCTGTGGTGTCGGATTCTGTGTATCTGTCTGTCCTGCCGACGGCTGTTCTGTCCCCGGCTGCTCTGTCCCCGGCTGTACCGGATCCGGTGTAGACGGCTGTACCGGTGTTACCGGCTGCAGCTTCGGCACTACCTGATCGTCATATGTCACATGACAGCGGCTACAGGTATGTCTTGTATAGCCTTCTGTTTCCAATGTCGGTGCCACCACCGTGTCCACATAGGCATGCCCCAGTGGCTGTGCTGTCACCTGATCCACAAATGCACCACAGGTACAGATGCTTCTCGTAATCTCCGGGGATGTACAGTCTGCCTGCTGTATCACCGTCGGCTTACCATAAGTATGCACATGCACCGATCCCTTTGCCTTGACTGTCACCACATATGTTGCAAAAACAGAAAGATTTGCATTCGCACTGACCCGGATCACCGCAGTGCCTTCTTTCTTTGGCGTAATCGTACACTGTGTACCATTTGCCACAATGGATACGATATCCGCACCACTTGTAATCTTCCATGTCAGTGACTGGTCTGTCGCATCCGCAGGTGTCACCTGTGCCAAAACCGTAAATGCGGCATCCCCTTCCGTCACCGTCTTATTGTTATCGCCTACGATCTTTACTGTGTTTACCGGCACGGTAATCGTAGTACGGGCTGCGATCTGAATCGTATAGGTTGCTGACTTGCCGGATCCGTCTTTCGTGGATGCCGTGATCGTCACGCTGGTATCGGTTGTTTTGTCTCCTACAACCGATACCGTTCCATTCTGATCTACGGTTGCCAATGTCGTATCCGAGGACTGCCAGGTAAGCTGGCTGTTCGTCGCATCTGCCGGTGTCACGGCAGCGGTCAACTGGCACTGGGCACCCTTCTTGAGCTTTCCGGTCACCGACGCTGTCAGTGTTACATTTGTTACATACTTCGGTGTCACCGTTACCCGGATTGTCTTCGTTATGCTGCTGTTGGCAGCAGACACCACCTGAATCTGTGCCTCACCCACCTGATCTGCACGGAATGTAACATTATGATTGTCCGTCTGATCCTGAATGGATACGGCCCCTGTGCCTGCAACCGGGGTCCAGTTCAATGTCTGATTCGTAGCATTGGACGGCGTTACGGTTGCCGCAATGGCAAATGATTCTCCGATCGTGACCGTCACCGTCTCCGGCTGTACCTTCAATCCGGTTACCGGCACCGCGGTATCTACGACTGTAACCTGACACTGTGCACTCTTATCTCCACAATATGCCGTAATGGTTGTAGTACCAGTATTCCGTGCCGACACCTGTCCGGTAGCAGAAACCTCTGCCACTGTCGGATTGGAGGACTCCCACTTTGATACGGTCGTATTGGATGCCGTAGCAGGTGTAAAGTTACCAGCCTGAAGCTGCAGCGTTCCTCCCTTCGCCACCTGGCCACCTGTGATCTGAAAGCTTTCTAACGGCGTTGGAATCACATGGATTGTAATAGAGCCCTGTACATTTGAACCATCCTGTGCAGATGCGGTTATGGTGATATCTGTCGATGTCGTCACATTACCAACCGCTTTTGCAAGTCCTGTTGTTGACACCGATACCAGCGAGGGATCAGAGGACCTCCATGTCACATTCCGATTCGCCGCACCTGCCGGGGTTACGGTGGCAGTCAGCTGCACCTGCTCATTTGTCTTCAGACTTGTCGTATTACTTGCCGCACTGACCGTAATCTTGTTTACTTTCTTTGCTGCAACCGTCACCTTCAGACTTGTCGATGCCCCGCCATCCCGCGTCTTGGCATAGATCGTTGCCTCTCCTGCCGCCTTGGCGGTCAGCTTGCCGTTTTGGTCAACCGCTGCTACATCCGGATTCTCACTCTGCCAGCTCACGGTCTGATCATCGGCATCTGCCGGCGTCACACTAGCGGTCAGCTGCACTGTGTCGCCAACCGTCATAGCCTTTGTGCCTGTGATATTGAGCGTAATTCCGGTCGTCTTTGTCGATGTTACCGTAACTGCACAGCGGGCTGTCACGCTGCTGTTTCCATTGGCCGTGAACACAATCTCCGTGCTGCCGGCTGCAACACCTGTAATCTGATATCCCTGCGCAGTCTTTGTAACTGTCGCGATCCCCGTATTGTTGGATTGCACTGTCAGAGTCTTGTCTGCCGCATCTGCCGGTAATACCGTCGCCGTAATGACCTGTGTTCCCTTCTTTGCCAATGTGATATTTGTCTCACTCAATGTGACCGCATTCGCCGAGGTCGTGACTGTCACATTACATGCTGCCGTCACACCACTGCCATCCGCCGCTGTTGCGATGATCTGCGTATTACCGGATGTCTTTGCCGTCACCGTTCCATCTGCAGAAACCTCTGCCACTGCCGGATTCGTGGATGACCAGGTCACGCTCTGGTTGCTTGCCGTCTGCGGGCTGACCGTTGCCGAAAGCTTCGCAGACTTCTGATCCTCCTTCGACAGATCCAGCGTCTTCCGGCTGCTGCTTAAGGTAATACCTGTTACCGAGGTCTTCACGGTCACGGTACAGGCTGCGCTTTTTGTGACACCATTCAAGAACACTGATGCCGTCACTTTCGCAGTACCATTGCCTACAGCCGTGATCACGCCATCTGCCACTGTCGCAACATTGTCATTGTTGGATGTCCATCTTACCTTAGCAGAAAATGCATCTGCTCCCGCAGGCTGTGGAATTGCAGTCAGCGTCGCCTGCTTCCGGTCAGATTTTGATAAATCTAATGTCACTGCATTGCTGCTCAAGGCAATGCCCGTTGCCGCATTCGTCACTGTCACCTGACAGGTTGCGGTAATCCCGCTGCCGTCTGTTGCGGCTGCCGTGATCACAGCACTGCCTGCCGCATGTGCCGTCACCGTACCATCAGCGGCTACCGTTGCCACCGTATCATTGCCGGATGACCATGTCAGTGCCGGATTCGTGGCATTCGACGGAGATACCGTTGCGGTAATCCTGGATGTTCCATTGACAGGCAGATTCAGAGAAGTCGGACTGAGTGCAATTCCTGTCACCTTTGTATCAGACGGGGTCACACTCCCACCTGATACCGTTACGGTATTGGAGAAAGACTTGATATCACCGCCCTGATTCACTGCCGTTGCCGTGATCACTGCAGAGCCCGCACCGACTGCCCGGATCACACCCGCATCATCGACGGTAGCGACCGCCGGATTTGAGGATGCATAGGTGAAATCCGATGCCAATGCGTATGTATTACACCCATTATACGAGTATCCAAATTCACTATATTGCATGATGGCAGTATCCCCGGACTGCATGGTACTGGTATATGCATAAGGCTTCTTCAATCCTGATGGAGCTATATTGATCGGAATTGGTCCGACATAGCCGTATGCATATGATTTTACAGATGAACTTGTACTGCGATTGGCATATCTCGCATATACCTTTACGGTTGCCAGTCCATTGCTCAATGCCTTGATAGAGCCATCCTGATTCACAGAAATGGTCTTGCTGCTTGTACTATATACAAATCCCTGTGGTGCCGTTGCCGGTGTCACCGCAAAACCGGATATCGTTGTCGTGTCGCCGGCTTTTGCCAACCGGAATGCAAATGCTTTCTCCGGTGTCACTGCCGTTGGCAATGCCTGTACCACATTGACTGTAACCGTGCCTGTCAGTCCCTTGCTGTCTAGCGACTTCCAGTGCAAAGTAGTGCTGCCGACCGCCTTAGGCGTCAGATATACGCAAGAAGTCGGAGCCGTTGCAGTACTTCCCACACCATAGTCCTCATAATCTGCCGTGCCGCTCTTTGGAGATGCCTCCAGATCTACAATGGATGCATCATCTACGGACCAGCTGATTCCCTTAAACTGATAAGTATTTTCCCGAGACGGAGACACATCGCTTGCCCATGTAATGCCATCCCGCACGGCATATCGTTTTCCGGACGGAACTGTCAACGGAATATTGATGTAGGTATTTCCCGCATTATCTGTATTTGCATTATAATTCACCCAACTGCTACCATTTTCCAGTGCCGGAATGAGATTGACTGCTTCCGCAATACACTCATACGCCTCTGCCTTTACGCTGGGTGCACCCACCCCTGTCATCACACTACAGATCATAATCAATGTCAACATGATCGCAGTGAATTGCCTGATTCGATGTCTCATGACATGTCCCCCTCTTACTTCATATTTATGAAACAATTTTAAGCTATTTGTACAAAAAAGGCAAGCTATTCGCCTGCCTTTTGTAAGAATTGTCATATTGTACAATTATCCTATGATGGTATGTGCACTTCTAAGCACAGCTCCTCTAACTGCTTCGGATCTACCGTATCCGGTGCATTACTCATCAGGCAGGAAGCATCCTTCACCTTCGGGAATGCAATCACATCACGGATAGAATCTGCACCGGTCATCAGCATGATCATACGATCCAGACCAAATGCCAGTCCTGCGTGAGGCGGTACTCCATACTTAAATGCATTTAACAGGAAACCGAAACGGTCATGTGCCTGTTCCTCGGACAGTCCTAACAGTCCAAACATCTTCTCCTGAATATCATTCTGGTGGATTCTCACAGAACCGCCACCCAATTCCACGCCATTTAATACGATATCATATGCCTTGGCTCTCGCCTTGCCCATATCGGTATCTAACAGCCCTAAATCCTCATCCATCGGCATGGTAAATGGGTGATGCATTGCCTGATATCTCTGCTCTTCATCAGACCACTCAAATACCGGAAACTCTGTTACCCAGAGGAATCTAAAGTCATTCTTATCGTATAATCCAAGCTGGGATGCCAGTTCACAGCGGAGTGCGCCCAGTACACTGAATACAATCTTATCACGATCTGCAGCAAATAACAGCAGATCACCCGGCTGACCATCCATTGCATGAATGAGTGCTGCCATCTCCTCTTCCTTCATAAATTTCGCAAAGGAGGATTTTACTGTGCCGTCTTCATGCAGTGCAATATATGCCAGACCCTTAGCTCCATAGCCCTTTGCAAACTCAACCAGTGCATCGATCTTCTTTCTCGGCATTGCACCCTGTCCCTTGACATTGATACCTCTGACTGATCCTCCATTTTCGATCGCGCCCTTAAATACAACAAATTCACAATCCTTCACAACCTCAGTTACATTCTGAAGTTCCATGCCAAACCGGATATCCGGCTTGTCAGAACCGAAACGCTCCATTGCCTCATGCCATGTCATACGCTGGATTGGAAGTGGCACCTCTACCCCGATTGCCTCCTTGAAGACGCACGCCAGCAATCTCTCATTCACATCTAACACATCATCCACATCGACAAAAGAAAGCTCCATATCAATCTGGGTAAACTCCGGCTGTCTGTCTGCTCTTAAATCCTCATCTCGGAAGCACTTTGCTACCTGATAATATCTGTCATAACCTGAACACATCAGAAGCTGCTTAAAGATCTGCGGCGACTGCGGCAGTGCATAGAAGCTGCCCGGATGCACACGGCTTGGAACCAGATAATCTCTGGCACCTTCCGGTGTTGATTTATTTAAGATCGGTGTCTCGATCTCTAGGAAACCTTCATCTGCTAAGAAGTTGCGGATAATACTGACCACTTTACTTCTCAATATCAGATTCCGCTGGATATCCGGACGACGAAGATCCAACGGACGATACTTCAGTCTCAGTTCTTCCTTCGTCTTGGAATTCTCCTCAATCGGAAATGGCGGTGTCTCTGCCTCAGAAAGGATCCGGATATCCTTTGCGATCACCTCAATATCACCTGTTGCCAGATTCTGATTGATACCGCCTGCACGCATTGCAACCGTACCCGTGACAGCAATTACATATTCACTCTTTACCTTATCTGCCTTTGCAAAGCTCTCACTTCCACACTTATCCTCTTCAAAAATGATCTGTAAAAGTCCACTGCGGTCTCTTAAATCTATAAAAATAATACCGCCCTTGTTACGGCTCTTCTGCACCCATCCCATAACGGTGACGGTCTCATCTACATTTTTGTTACTTACCTCTGTACATCTGTGGGTTCTCTTTAACCCCTTCATAGACTCTGCCATGATGTATGCCTCCTGCTTCATAATTTGTATGACAGACACATATACACAATACATGGTCTGTGATCCTTTGATATCCTGTGTGTTTGCTATCCCTCATAGGAATCCGCATAGAACTCCTCAAATGTCTGATAGCCCTCTGCTTCCATCTGCTCCTTTTGGAACTTCTTATTCTTCTTCATCACAACGACATTCACCTGTGTCCCGGCTTCTCTCTCTGCCTTTGCATGCTGCATAATGGATACCAGCTTCTCTGCCGGCATCTTCTTATCTACCAGATATGCCTTCTTATCGGCAGTACCCGGTATCTGATAATTCTTCTCTAAGAGCAGCATGACGATCCGTTCGAATCCGATTGAAAATCCACATGCCGGAGTCGCCTGCCCTGTAAACTTGCCGATCATCTCATCATAACGGCCGCCACCGCCAACGGATCCACCGAATTCATCCATGGAGATCTCAAAGATCGGTCCCGTATAGTAGGACATACCCCGCACCAGTGTCGGATCAAATGCAATTTTAAAGTCGGCCGACTTCGTTGCTTCCACACTGCTGATGATGGTTTCTAAATCTTCTGCTACATTTGCATCCAAGAAATCCCCAAGTGTATCCTTCAGATAACGGACACCTGCAACATCGGCTGTTGTCTTGTCGAACAGATCCAGATACTTGTCGACATGATCCTTTGGATAACCCTGACCAACCAGTTCCTCTGCCACACCATCTATACCGATCTTGTCCATCTTATCCAATGTGATAAACACATTATCATAATCAGTTTCTGCAAATCCACTGTATGCGGCCATAGCCTTTAACATCTTTCTGTTGTTCAGACGGATTGTAAAATTAGAGAATCCCACCTTCCCAAGCAGCGTTGTTGTTGCCGTGATCAACTCAATCTCTGCCAGGATCGACGGTTCTCCTAAAATATCAATATCACACTGCATAAACTGACGGTATCGACCTCTCTGCGGTCTGTCTGCGCGCCATACATTTCCCATCTGCAGTGCCTTAAACGGACTCGGCAGCTCATTCGCATTGTTCGCATAATAACGGGACAACGGAAGTGTCAGATCATATCTCAAGCCTCCATCCGCAAGTGCTGTCATATCGCCCTTTTCTACTGCTGCATTCAGCTTCTCACCACGCTTTAAGATCTTAAAAATCAGTTTCTCATTCTCGCCGCCCTGATTGCTTGACAGATTCTCAATATGTTCCACGCATGGTGTCTCCACGGATGTAAACCCAAACTGCTTGTAGGTCTCCTTGATCAGACCGATCACATAATCCCGGATCGCCATCTCATTTGGTAAAATGTCCTTCATGCCAGTAACCGGCTTTTTCTTCATTGCCATTCTTTATCTTACTCCTTCCGGTATCATATCGCCCTCTTTGATATCATCCAATATCTCCTTGATATTATCACTATGGATTACATTTTGGAAGGCTAAAAATATTTTCATATCAAATTCTTTCACTTCGTCAATCATCATCTCCGTTGCCTTGTCAAAACTGAAAGCATCCCGATATGGACGCTTTGAGGATAATGCGGCAAAGACATCGCAGACTCTTAAAATTCTCGCACCAAGCGGAATATCATCCCGCACCAGATTATGCGGATAGCCGGAGCCATCATAATTCTCATGATGGAACAGCACCATCCGACAGATCTCCTCACTGTAGTCCTGTTCCTTTAGTATATCATATCCCAACGAAGGATGCATCCTAAGATACCCCATTTCCTCGATCTTCATCGCACCCTCATTCCGCCCGTAAATATAATTACTGATCCGAAGCTTGCCAATATCATGAAGCATACCAGCAATCTCAATATCATGGCAAAAATTATGATCAAGCTTCATCTCCCGTGCGACCATACCCGCAAGCACAGATACACACATACCATGCCGGATCTCATTTGCCATATCATTCTCTATATAGCTGTTTACTTCATTTGACAGGGCATCCTCATATGTCATTTGCTCTAACTTACTCTCTTCCATAGCTCACACCCCGAATAGCTTTCTCTTTCTGTCAATCATCTCATCAATACGAGACATATAATCATCTACATATTTCACATTCTCGGCCCGTTCAATCCGGTTCTCCCGATGAAATACTTTCTTCGTAGATGCACCTGCGCCCAATGCCAGAATATCCATTTTCTCCTCCATGATCAGGATATTATACAGACATTCCTTTCCCGGTTCACAATATCCGATATTCTCCATATTGCCCGGAATATTCTTCTGACGATACAGATAATATGGCTCCATCCTCATCTGTCTGGCACTCCGGTCTACAGCAAGCAGCATTGCATTCGTGCTGCCCTGCAGCATATCTCTGTATTCATGAAGCCGTTCATTCAAATGTGCCGCCCGTTTAATGGCGAGTGAATGTACAGTCAGACTGTCCGGACGCAGATTGGACAACGCACTTAATGTCCCTCTCACTTCTTCTACCGACTCTCCAGGCAGACCCACGATCATATCCATATTGATATTGGTAAATCCCAGCTTTCGCGCGAGCAAAAATGTCTCCACGGTCTGTTCCACCGTATGTGCCCGCCCGATCATACGCAATGTATCATCGTGCATCGTCTGCGGATTGATACTGATCCTGCCTATTCCATGCTTTAAGAGTACCACCAGCTTCTCCTCTGTGATACTGTCAGGTCTGCCAGCCTCCACTGTGATCTCCCTCACATGAGACAGATCAAAATATTGTGCTAACATGGTAAGCAGTCTGTCAAGCTGTGCCGCTGAAATGGATGTCGGTGTACCGCCACCGACATATACCGATGTCAGAATCCTGTCACGGTAACTGTCTGCACCGAACTGCATTTCCTTTTCCATGGCATCCAGATAATCATCTACCCGATCCGCATAGGCACCGATCGGATACGATGTAAAAGAGCAATACAGACATCTCGTAGGACAGAACGGAATCCCGATATACAGACAATATTCTTTTTCAAAATCTATCCCGCCAAGCAGTGACTGTTCTTTTTTTGCAACCTCTATACAGATATCCGCCTTCTGGGATGTTGTATGACAGATATCCTCAAAATGATGTCTGACCACGGACTCCGGCTTTCCGGCCTCTAACATCTCCAATGCAATCTTTGTTGGACGCACTCCCGTCAAAAATCCCCATGGAAGCGTTCTTCCTGTATACTCCACCATCAGCTCATAAACTGCTCCATGAACGGCATTCTGCCAGGTCTTTTTATCCTGATAATCACAATCAAGGCTTTTGTCAGTCTTCAATACATAGGTATTCCCACCGTTCATCGTGTCATCCGGTTCCAGGATTGCAAAATATACATGATCCGGAAAGAATCTGACTGCCAATGCAAATCTGGCTTTCTCCGGACTCACCGCAGCCCGTTTCGCAGCACGCTCGCCTTTTGTCTCTACCATGCCCTGTCCGTCATCCAATATCTTTGCTGCCACGATCTTCTCATTATGAAAATATGCCTGCAGCATGGATCTTAAGTCATTATTATATTCATCTTTGTTCTGATCTATATAAATCATCTGTTTATCTCTCTAGAAAAATGGATTTTCCTGCTTCTCCATGCCAATTCTTGTCACAGGGCCATGTCCCGGATATACCTTCGTATCATCAGGCAGAACAAACAGCTTGTCTTCGATTGCCCGGATCAATGCAGATGCACTGCCGGTTGGAAAATCCGATCTTCCAACACTGCCCGCAAACAAGGTATCTCCCGAAAACAGAACCTGATCTGCCGCAAAATAATAACACATGCCACCCTGTGTGTGTCCCGGCACCAGTTTACATACCACTTCTCTTCCTAACAGCGTCACTGTCTCCTCATCTCTTAAGTATTCATCCGCCTGCAAAGTCATGGCACTGCCAAACATGGAAGACAGGTTTGCGGTCGTATCCTGAAGCACTGCTTCCTCTTCTCTGGATGCGTAAACCGGCACATCCGGGAATGCGTCTTTTATGGCCGGCACAGCACCGATATGATCAATGTGTCCATGTGTCAGCAAGATCGCCTGTAACCGGAAGCGCTGCTGCGAAATCATATTCAGAATAAAATCCGCATTGGACGGTGGGTCGATCAACACCGCATCCCTGCTCTCTGTATCATACACAATATAAGAATTCGTACTAAAGCTTCCCAGCACATTTGTGATAACAATTAAATCTCCCATCGACACTCCAATCCTGCCTAACCGGCATTTCTTTCTATATCTACAATACTTTCAACATTTCTGATCTTGCCGATCAATGTATTCAGCTGGTCAATTCCCTTAATATCAATCGTGACAGAAATCGTAGCCAGACCTTGTTTGCTTGTTCTGGTATTCATGCTGGACACATTGATACCTGCCTCTGTAAAGATCTTTGACAGATCAAGCAGAATACCCTTCCGGTCATTCGCATAAATGGTTATCTCAGCTGAAAATGTCTCCAGATCATCTCCCGGTTCACACTCCCACTCCGCTTCGATCATTCTTGCACGCTCATGTTCCGGCAGAGAAAGCAGATTCGGGCAGTCTGTACGGTGAATAGAAATGCCTCGGCCTCTCGTAATAAAGCCGACTATCTCATCCCCACGTACCGGTGAACAGCACTTAGAAAATCTGACCGCCATATCTTCCATACCTTTGACACGAACGCCGCCTGACAAAGACTTCTTCCGCTTCAGTTTCTCTGCATTTGTATTATGCATTGCCAGTACATCTTCATCTGTCACCTGCTGTGGATGATCCTTATTGTATTCATCAATCAGGCGGTTCATGACCTGACTCTCCTTCAGTCCGCCATGCCCAATCGCCGCAAGCACAGATTCCCAATCCATAAATCGGTATCTGTTGATCACCTTCTGCAGATATTCCGGCTTCGCATATTCACTAAAATTATAACTCTTTGCCTTACAATATGCAGCTAAAAGTTCTTTACCACGCTGAATATTATCTTCCTTAAACTCTCGTTTAAACCATTGATTGATCTTGTTTTTGGCCTGCGTACTCTTGACAATTCCGATCCAATCACGGCTCGGTCCCTTGGAATTCTGGGATGTCACAATCTCTACCCGGTCACCATTTTGAAGTTCATACTCAATCGGAACCTGTCTGCCATTTACTCTTGCGCCCACCATTTTATTTCCAACCGCAGAATGAATGCTGTATGCAAAATCGATTGGTGTAGACCCACTTGGCAGACTCTTTACATCCCCGTCCGGCGTAAAACAATATACCTGCTCGGTAAACAGATTCAGGTCAGTCTTCACATCACTGACAAATTCCTTATTATCATCTGTCTCCCGCTGCCATTCCAGGATCTGTCTCAGCCAGCTTAACTTCGCTTCTTCCCCTGCAACTGTAGTACCTTCACCACTCTCTTTATACTTCCAATGTGCAGCAATACCATACTCAGCGATCCTGTGCATCTCATAAGTCCGGATCTGTATCTCAAACGGCTGCCCGGAAGGACCGATCAGAGTGGTATGCAGTGACTGGTACATATTAGACTTCGGCATTGCAATATAATCCTTGAATCTTCCCGGAATCGGCTTATACATCTCATGAATGATACCCAGTGCAGCATAACAGTCTCTGACGGTATCTACCTTAATACGGACAGCAAATATATCGTAAATCTGATCTAAGGACTTATGCTGGTTCACCATTTTCTTATAAATGCTGAATAAGTGCTTCACTCTGCCATCCACCTCAGCCACAATATTGGCATTGATCATATGCTGTTTTACCTCTGCCACGATCGCACTGATGAACGCTTCCCGCTCAGACATTCTCTCGTCAATCTGCTTCGTAAGTTCTTCAAACACATCCGGTTTCAGATACTTCATGGACAGATCATCTAATTCTACCTTGATTTTGGAAATACCGAGTCTTCCGGCAATCGGTGCATAAATATCCATTGTCTCTCTGCACTTTTCAATCTGCTTTTCCGGTGACTGATACTGCATTGTCCGCAAATTGTGCAGGCGGTCAGCCAGTTTGATCAAAATAACACGGATATCCTTTGCCATGGCAAGGAACATCTTTCGAAGGTTCTCTGCCTGCAGCTCAATCTTATCCTGTGAAAAATTAAGCTGTGTCAGCTTCGTAACACCATCTACTAACAATGCGATCTCCGGTGAGAACTCCTTTGATATCTCCTCTGATGTCATCACTGTATCTTCCACAACATCATGCAAAATACCGGCGACGATCGTTTCTTTATCAAGCTCTAATTCTGCCAGAATGATCGCAACACACAACGGATGTATGATATATGGTTCGCCTGACTTACGCTTCTGTCCTGCATGTGCCTGATCCGCAATATGATAGGCCTTTTCAATCATACTGATATCTGTTGATGGATGATATGTCAATATGTGATTGATCAACTGCTCGTATAATACCTCCGGCGGCGTAAAATCAGCCGGTGTACTCAAACTTGCTTCTTTTGTGTTATCTTCCATGTCCTCACCACTTTCCTAAGATTGTGTCATTTCGGGTTATTTGCCTGGATATTTAATCACAGAATCAACATTATATTTAGCCAGTCTCTTTCTTCCTTCCAGACCTTCAAGCTCCATCAGGAAAATGATCTTTACGACCTCTCCGCCCAACATTTCCACAAGCTGTGCAGCTGCTTCGATCGTACCACCCGTAGCGATCAGATCATCCACAAGCACTACCTTTTGACCTGGCTTGATCGTATCTTTGTGCAATTCCACTGTAGCAGTTCCGTATTCTAATGCATAACTCTTCTCTATCGTCTCGCGAGGCAGCTTGCCCTTCTTTCTGACAAGTGCAAGTCCCTTACCTTCCTTATATGCCAATGGGGCGCCAAAAATAAATCCTCTGGACTCTGTTCCCACGATCATATCATAGTCAACACCTTGAAGCAGCGCATCTAACGCATCAATTGCCAGATGGAATCCTTCAGGATCTTCAACCACACTGGTCACATCCCGGAACAAAATGCCCGGTTCCGGAAAATCCGGTATTGTCTTCACATACTCTTCTAACTGCTTTGCCATGTTATCTCCTCCTTCGCACTACTCAAAGTTCTTCGTGTTTTCTGTATTCTTTTATTCTGAGCTGGATCGACTGCGCACCATTATATTCATTGATTGTTGGGAAATACGCAATATCCAGTATCACCTGATTCAGCCAACCATGTAACATCTGATCACATTCATCTGCGCCAAACCAGTTTCGGATATTCTCAAGGAACTCCTCCACTTCAAAATAAATCGCATCACAGATACCGCCCTGCTCATTCTGCAAAACAAGCTTTAACACATTGCCATTCTTTCCAAGCACACGTGCGGATGTCACATGGACTTTGGCTTCCGCAAATACCGGCTTCTCATTCGCCTTACCATAAGGCTCTAATAATTCCAGTTGATTCACAAAATCTATCGTCGGATAATGAATTGGCATTGCCACATCAATATGCAGCTTCGGAACCATATCACTGTCATCAAGTGGACATTCCATATTCAACTGTTTTCGGAACACCTCCAACTGCGATAATTCCATTGTCAGACCTGCCGCCATCGGATGTCCGCCGAACTTCAGAACACAATCTTTACATGCGGATAATCCATCATACATATTATACTCTTCAACCGACCTTCCGGAACCTTTTACCAATCCATCTGATGTCATTGTCAATACATAGGTTGGTCTGTAAAAGCGTTCCCGGATACGCCCTGCCACAATCCCCGCAATGCTCTCATGACAGTCCGGCATATAAACAACCAGCACCTTATCAAAACGGATCTCAGATCCCTCAACCTGTTCGATCGCAAGCTGTGTGTATTTCTCTGTCATCTCACGGCGCTCCATATTCAGAGTATAGAGATGTTGTGCCACCTCCATTGCCCGGCTCTTGTCCTCTGCCAGCAGCAGCTCCATACTTAAAAGTGCCGTATCCAGTCTGCCCGTTGCATTGATACACGGTCCAAGCACAAATCCTATATGATACGCTGTGATCGTTTTATCCTGCAATTCATTGACATTGATCAGTGCTTTCATGCCCTCATTCTCTGTGTGATTTAAGAAATCCAGGGCAGCTCTTACAAAGCACCGATTCTCATCCAGTAACGGCATCACATCGCATACAGTAGCAAATCCGACATATTCCAGAAACGGATACATCTCCTGCTTATCAATTCCCTTGCGTTCAAATATAGCTTCAATCAACTTGTATACCACTGCTGCTCCACAGATTTCTTCTAATGGATATGTGCAATCCATACGTTTAGGATCTACAATGCAATCTGCATCCGGGAGCTGATATTGCCTTACACCATTAATTTCTTCAAACGGCACTTCATGATGATCTGTGACCACCACCGTCATATCCAGCTCTTTTGCATGTGCGATCGCACCTCTCGCTGCGATCCCATTATCACAGGTCACAATTGTGTTAATACCCGCTTCATGTGCTGCATCGATCATGGCTTCGTTGATACCATATCCGTCTACCACGCGGTCCGGGATGTAATAATCCACATCCGCACCGGCCCGAAGCAGTCCCTTATATAATATATAAGTTGCCATCACGCCATCCACATCATAGTCCCCGATGATCCGGATCTTATGCTGCACCAAAATCTTGTCCAGCAGAATATTCACTGCATCTTCTATCCCCGCTAACAGCCACGGACTATATAAGTATGCCACATTTGGAGCAAGATACTCTGTAATCGCCTGATCCCCAACAACATCTCTGTTACGGATGATCCTTGCAATCACAGGGTCTATATGAAATTGTTCGCCAATCTTATAAAAATCGGCACCTTTACGATATTCCAACCATTGATGATTCATATTTTTACCTGCTTCTAATGATAAAAGGGGGCATAATCATATATATGCCCCCCATTTATTACGCTTTCTTCTTAGGCTTACTATCTTTCTTTGATGTGCTTTGCTTGCCGATCTTCGTCTTCAACAACCACCACAACGGACCGGTGATACATACAGATGAATAGGCTCCGAACAGAATACCTGCCATCAATGCCAATGTGAACTCCTTCAGGGAAGCAACACCCATCACATATAAAGCGAACACCATCACAAAGGTTGTTAATGATGTATATACATTTCTTGTAAAGGTCTGTGCAATACTTTCATTTACGATCGCATCCAGACCATCCTTTGAGGCATTCATCACCGCTTTATTCTCACGAATACGGTCAAATATGATAATCGTTGCGTTGATTGAATAACCTACAATCGTCAGCATACATGCAATAAATGTAGTACCAACCGAAAGCTTAAATACGGAATATACCGTAAACACTACCAATACATCATGCAGCAACGCCAATACCGCCGATGCACCAAACTTGATATCATCAAAACGGAAAGCGATATAGATCAGCATACAGATAACCGCGATCAAAACAGATAAAATAGAATCTCTTCTCATCTCACCGCTGACTGTAGAACTGATATTGCTGATCGTAAAATTATTTGCTTCAAACTGATCCGTCAACGCTTCCTGTACCTTAGTCTGCGCTTCTGCAGATATCTCCGGAATCTTAATGACGATCTCATTGGTATTATCCACGATCTGATACTGGATATCACCCTCTGCTACACCGGTCGCTTCCGCTACTACAGGAGAAATGGATTTCTCAGCTTCTGCAACGGTATATTCCTTATCAAATGCAGCCTGAATAGATGTACCACCTAAAAATTCCGTACTATAATTCAATGCATAACCTGTAGAGGATTTGTTGACAAACAGGAATGCAAAACCCGCAAGAATGACAACCAAAGAACCGATCATACAGTACTTGCTGACTTTGACCATATTGTGAACCTTTGGTTCCTTCGCCTTGCCGTACATACCAACCTTATCACATCCCAGTGTAAATACCGCGTTCAGCAAATGCTTTGTGATATACAAAGCAGAGAACATTGATAACAGGACACCGATTGCTAATGTAGCAGCGAAGCCCTTGATCGTACCAATACCCATAACCCACAGAACCGCTGCAGCGATCAATGTTGTGATGTTACCATCCAGAATAGCTGAAAGTGCTTTATCAAAGCCTGCCTCGATCGACCGCTTGACAGATGTACCTGTCGCAATCTCTTCTTTGATACGTGTAAATATAATAACATTTGCATCTACCGCCATACCTACTGTCAGGATGATACCTGCAAGGCCCGGCAGCGTAAGTGTGATACCAAACGAACCGGCTATATTGAGTGCCAGCAGCGTCAATACAATATATGCACATAATGCTATGGACGCAATCAATCCAGGGATCCTGAAGATTACGATCATGATCAAAAAGATCATCGCAAGACCGACTGCACCGGCCTTAAGGGATGACTCAATTGCATCAGCACCAAGCTTGGCTCCTACGATTGTAGAAGAAAGCTGAGATAAAGATAACGGAAGTGCACCAATTCGTACTGTGGTAGCCAGCTGATCTGCCTCTTCATAAGAGTCAAGGCCCTGAATCTGGGCATGTCCACCTGTGATCGCAGAATTGACTGTAGCTGCACTTGCAATATCATTCTGGTCTCTTACATCATCACCGTTCTCATAAATAATATACAGTACCTTGCCTACATTGGCTGTCGTAGCATCTGCAAATTTCTTTGTTCCATCATCTGTAAACTCCAATGCACAGATATAATCCTTCGTTCCGTTACTGTCATCAATACCTGCCTGTGCATTCTTGACATCATTACCGGTCAAGAGCGTCTCATAGTCCTTACCGGAAAGCCATTTCTCATAATTATCCTGATCCACAAACTCCAGTGCGCCCGGCTTACCAAGTTCTGTCAATACAGCCTCCGGATCGTCAACATCCGGAATCTCAATCGTAAACCGATCATCGCCTACCTGATAAACCTCGCCCTCACTACTGATGGCTTCCACACGCTTCTGCAGACGATATTTCGTATCATCCATATCTTCCTGGCTAGGTTTTTCTCCCTCGACCTGATATGTAATACTGACACCACCTGCCAGATCCAGACCAAGCTTAATATCATTTACCCGGCCTGTCTTTTCTTTTCCTAAACCGTAAATTACAGTGTAAATACCCAAAGCAAGCAATACAAAAAATACAAGTATTGTAATTACACTATTTGCTTTTTGCTTCTTCATACCCTACTCCTTTTTTCTTATTTATGTGTTGCATCTTCTCTGGCTGCTCTCGCCGCCTTCAGCATAATAGCACATTCCACACGCTTTTGCATCAATTCGCATCCGATGTCATATGCATCATTTATATTACCATGGAACTTATATGCATTCGCCGCGCAGCCACCGCTGCAATAAAATCTGGCAAAACACTCCTTACACTTGTCCTTGGCATATACATTGCAAAGTTTAAATTCATCTCTGACCTCAGTGTTTACAATGCCATCCTTTACATTGCCGAGCAGAAAATCTTCATCTCCCACAAACTGATGGCAAGGATACAGATCTCCCCATGGTGTTACCGCCAGATACTCTGTTCCGGAACCACAACCTGATAACCGCTTGGCAACGCATGGACCCTGATTCAGGTCTATCATAAAATGGAAGAAATTAAATCCTCTTCCTTCTTCCTCTCTCTTCAGCATCTCTACCGCAAGCTTATCATACTCCTCACACAGCTGTGGGATATCTTCTTCACGAATTGCATACGGTTCCTCAGGAAGCGAGACAACCGGTTCTACCGAGATCTGCGTAAATCCCTCATCTGCCAGATGCAGAACATCCTTGGAAAAATCAAGATTGTTTCTGGTAAAGGTGCCTCTTACATAGTAACTCTTGTCTCCCCGGAGCTTCGCAAACTCCTTGAACTTCGGCATAATATATTCATAAGAGCCCTTCCCGTTCGGTGTTGGACGCATGCTGTCATGAATCTCAGGTCTTCCATCGATACTCAATACAACATTGCTCATCTCCCGGTTAGCAAACTCCATTATATCCTGATTCAACAGCATACCATTCGTCGTCAGTGTAAAACGGAAATTCTTATCATATTCCTGTTCCTTACTGCGTCCGTATGCCACAATTTCCTTCACAACATCAAAATTCATCAACGGCTCACCGCCAAAGAAATCGACTTCAAGATTCCTTCTATTTCCGGAATTCTCGATCAGGAAATCAATTGCAGCCTTTCCTACCTCAAGGCTCATCAGCGATCTGTCGCCATGATATTCTCCCTCGCCCGCAAAGCAATATTTGCATGCCAGGTTACAATCATGAGCTATATGCAGGCACAATGCCTTCACGATCGTCTTTCTCTTCTTAAAATCCATCACGAAATCGCGATACTCATCCTCGGCAAACAGTTCGCCTGCTTCCTTCAGTTCGGTAATCTCTTCCCACGCTTCTTGAATATCTTCTGTTTCGTATTGTGGCAGCTGATGGATCACTTCATCTACGCTATGTCCCTCATATAACGGGATCACATCATACACGATATCATCTACTACATGGACTGCCCCACTGCACACATCCAGCACAATGTTGTAGCCATTACTTTTATATTGGTGAATCACAACATACTCCTTCTATAATAAATCCCAGATAAGACAGAATAAAGAGGACTACCATAAGGTACTCCCCTAATTCTAACCATGCACAACGCTTATCAAATCTTACTTATTGTTCTCGCAAGTCTGATTACCAACTGTACAAGATGTCTTGCATGCTGACTGGCATGATGTCTGGCACTCACCGCATCCGCCCTTAGCCATCGTGCTCTTTAATGTCTTGCTTGTTAATGTCTTAATATGCTTCATCTTCGTCATCCTCCTAACTTAATCCTCTCATGACCATTCCAGCCTGAAAGAAACCATCAATCAAACAGAGTATAACACAATCAGCTTCATATGAAAAGCATTTTTTAACTAACCATCCCGCCAAAGATCCCCCCGGCAACGCAAAGCAGCACTGCCGTCACAGACCGAGTCGACAAAATATCGAATTCCCGGCTCATGATCATAGAGGCAAGGAATATTAGTATTATATACATAAAGCCAAATAGTGCACCCCAGAGAAACTTCTTTTCTTTTACTTGTTTACCTGTCAGTATCCCTCCTAACAATGTTACGACAAGGTATATGGCGATCACCATGATATTTACAGCAGCTTCAGAAAGCTCCAGCTTGTATACACCAAACGATAGCAACAACAATACCAATGCCGTCATCACATAGGATGCTACCAGCGATTTCAACACAGCGATCAATTTCATTCCACCTGACATCTTATCCCACCTTTCCTAGGATAAATATATGCACAGGCATGACCACTTAGAACCCTCTATTATCAGATCTCATGTGCCGCCTTGAGTGTCAGCTTTGTGATCAACGGACCCACAAGTTCATATATGACAATACCGCATAGCACTACAGTCTGAATTGTATTGCCATATTGTGGTGCTGCTTTCATCGCAACCGTCACCAGACCGATCGCCACCCCTTCCTGTGGTACAAGTGTCAGTCCTAAATACTTTCTGACAACCGGTTCTGCATGAGAGATCGTTGCACCAATAAAACTTCCGAGCATCTTCCCGAGTACACGGAACACAATATATACAATGCCAATAATGCCAACCTTTGGAATAATCGTAATGTCCAATGACGCACCGGATATTACGAAAAACATCATATAAATCGGCGGCGTCGTCCGCTCAATCGGTTCATAGATCTTATCTGCCACAGATGACAGGTTCACAAACACTGTACTCATCATCATACAGGCAAGCAAGGAAGAAAATCCCCACATATTGGATGCACCGATACAGAAAAAGATCATCGCACAAGTCACGGCAAGACGATTTCCACGACCGGTATACCATTTAACCAGCTGTGCATGGATCACACCGAGCAATGTACCAAACAGCAGACCTCCTATAATCTCTACCACCGGGTCTAACAGCGTCTCCACCATGGATCCACCACCATCTGAACTGACTGCCTTCGCCACAGCCACGGAAATACCAAATGCCATCAATGCCACTGCATCATCGAGTGCCACGACCGGAAGCAGCGTCTGTGTCACAGGTCCTTTTGCCTTATACTGCTTCACAACCATGAGTGTCGATGCAGCAGCCGTTGCCGATGCAATTGCACCAATACACAGTGACAGCGTCAGATCATAACCCAGCAGCAACAATACCGCATCAACAAGCAGCACTGCTGTAACCGCCTCAAAGATCGCAATCACAACCGGCGCCTTTCCAACCTTCTTCAGATACTCCAGTTTGAATTCCGCACCAATGGAAAACGCAATAAATCCCAACGCCATATCCGATACGATACTAAAATCCGAAACAACCTCCCGGCTCAGGATCCCCAATCCATAGGGTCCCACAATCAGACCGATTACAAGATACCCGGTCACATTCGGAAGCTTCAGCTTCTTGGCAGCCTTACTTGCGATCAATGCGCAGATCAACAGCAGTGAAATATATGTCAACAGATTCAATTCCATCTTTATGCACCCAGACCTTCCACAAAACTAACCGGTACCGCAAACATAATTCCGGTATTCGGCTTATTCAGTCCGCCTGTTACCTCTTTGATCACCTTTTTTGCAGCTGCCAGTTCTTCTTCATTGACAACAAAAAACATCGTACGGCTGGATTCCTTCTCATCCTCTTCTGCAAAGATATGTCTGAGCATACCAAACATTGGCAGATCATCCATATTCTCAATCACACTCGCCATACCGGTACTCTCAAGAATGGTACCTCCATGCAAGCCCACCTCTACCAGATCCTTCACCAGCTCGTCCACAAGTTCAATGTGCTTCAGCACCAAAATCAACATATACATATCCGCATCCTCCTTACACTAGATCCAGCATTTCATCCATGCTGGCGTATATCTGGTTACAATATGGGAATATATCCCGATCCGGTTTAATCAGATCGATCACCATCACTGTATACAGCCCTGCTGCATGACAGGCCTTTACACCATTGATAGAATCCTCAACCCCGATCGCATCACCGGGAGCCACTCCAAGCATTTCACACGCCTTCAGATAAATATCCGGATTGGGTTTGCCATGCTCAACCATATTGGAATAGACCAGCTCATCGAAATAATCGTAAATTCCTGTCATCTTCAACCTCTGCTCTGCAAGTTCTTCTCTTGTAGAGGTTGCCACAGCAATCTTAAGCCGGTTCTCCTTCAAGTGTTCTAATGTCTTGATCACACCGGGTTTCAAATCAATCCCATGTTCATTAATATACTTCTCCATCATGGCATATGTCAACTTCCGGCATTCCATATATGGAAAATCCTCTCCAAATTCCTCGGCAAAGACCTGTTTTGTGTGATCTGTTGTCCCACCTGCAATCAAACGGCACACATGATCCATCTGACTTTCTGTCTTTCCAAACTCTTTGCCCGCCTTCTTCCAATGCATCCGGTATATTCTCTCTGTATCGAGCAATACACCATCCATATCAAATACAACTGCCTTCTTCATGATCATTCTCCTTATAACACAACGAAACTCCTATTATGCATACATCACCGTATTACCATCATAGGAGTTTCATTTAATTTATATTTATGATATGTTCTTTATCTGAGTTTAAACAAGAAGTCTTCATCTGCAATCCGAATCGTAGACTCGTGGGTCAGCAATACCTCCTGCCCGCTCTTGACCATCTGTCCGTTGACATAAGTATGATTCGTAGACTTGTTATCCCGGATATAATACACGCCATCCTTTGCAATGATCGTACAATGATTTCTGCTGATTGCCCCGTTATCTGTCACCTGATAATCCATACCAAAGCTCGCCTTGCCGATCTTGAAGTTTGCCTTTGTGATCATAATGCGTTCCTCATTGTTTACACGGATCAGATATGGGTTCACCTTTGGAAGATTATCTGCACGACTGTCTAACTGTGACAACAGACTCGGTTCACTCGCCGGTGTCACGGTCTTGCTCAAAATAGAGGAATTACCAATCTCTTCCTCATCATCAAATTCCATCTTCGGCGGTGCCAGCTTCACCTTGCTCTTCTTGGCTGGTTTTGCCGGTGCAGCCTGTACCTCTGCAGCATGGGCTACTGTATCATCGTCAATCGGACCATCAATTGACTCAATGATCGGTTCAAATACTGAATCAAATACCGGTCTTACAATTGTTTCCCTCGCAAGCTCTAACTTATGTGGTTTCTCCTTCGGTGGCAGTGCCTGTGTATTTCCATACTCTTCCTCTTCTGCCTCTTCAGGTTCATCAATATCCAGATTCAGGCTCTTCTTGCCGTATTGCGCTAACTTCTCAGCCTCTGCAATCTTTCTGAGTGCTTCCTGCTGTTTCTTTTTCGTCTCATCATCCCATATGATGGAATCTCTTGTAGCAGCCTTTCCCGGTGTCCTTCTGCCTTCTGTACTCTGTCTTGGTCCGGATGGCTGTACCGGTTCTTCCTCTATTATATCTTCAGAATCAGATGTATCTGCTGCAGTTTCCGGTTCCACATCTTCGTCATCCTCTGCCTGTGGCTCTTCTGTCATGTCATCTACTACGGACACTGCATCCTCTATGTCTTCTGCATCCACAGTCTCATCCAAAGCATCTTCTGCCTCTGCATCCGCGGTCTCATCCAAAGCATCTTCTGCCTCTGCATCCACAGTCTCATCCAAAGCATCTTCTGCCTCTGCATCCACAGTCTCATCCAAAGCATCTTCTGCCTCTGCATCCGCAGTCTCATCCAAAGCATCTTCTGCCTCTGCATCCGCAGTCTCATCCAAAGCATCTTCTGCCTCTGCATCCACAGTCTCATCCAAAGCATCTTCTGCCTCTGCATCCACAGTCTC
>CAKQYS010000013.1 GCA_934293375.1 uncultured Lachnospiraceae bacterium
TGCCAATTCATGACATATTTCCCAATTTTTTCTATTTTTTTGATTATAACACACTTTTTCCGACATTTCACCCCAAACTTTTCGACAAATTTCGACAAATGTTTCATTTTAAAACAACAAAAAAACTCCGGATATGCTCCGGAGTTTTAATGATCTCACCGTATCGAATTCATATCTAATTGTTATTGCTTTCACAATTCGCCGCATCAATCGCAATGACCAGCATAAGTCCCAGCAGTTCATTTTCCGGATTCTCAATGTCAATAACATAGGTATCGTTCCAGTGGAAAAACTGCTTGTCAATGTGCATGATGACACGACCGTGATCGAACACATCATATTTCCATGCCAGAAAATCTCCCTGAACAGTCCAGCCATGATAGGAAATCTCATACTTTGGTTTTAAAAATGAGAGTTTCTTATGGATTGTACCACAAGGGCGTCCGCCAATTTCGATGTCGAAAGTTGGCATCAGGGCGATCAGATGCTGATGTACCAAACCTACTTCATTTCCATATCTGTCATATACATGGCATTTGTGCGTTAGAGAAAATACTTCTGCCTTCACTGTGTATTTAATCTCTCCGTCTTCATCATAAACATTATAGGAATCCGACCACGAGAACACCTTCTGTTTGATCAATAATTTCATTTGTACCCCCTATTTTATGCTCACAGTTGTCATTACATTGCTAATATTCATTCTATCATAATTTGCATAAAAAAACACCCCAGAACCGAAGTTCTGGGGTGCAATAAATTCTTCTGAAACGCCATATGACGCTTTGCATTGCAAAATTATCTCTTTGAGAACTGTGGAGCACGACGAGCTGCCTTTAAACCGTACTTCTTTCTCTCCTTCATACGAGGATCTCTTGTTAAATATCCAGCCTTCTTGAGTGCAGGTCTGTTCTCTGCATCTGCCTGAAGTAATGCTCTTGAGATACCATGTCTGATTGCACCGGCCTGACCAGTGAATCCACCACCCTTTACATTTACTAATACATCGTACTTTCCCTCTGTACCAGTTGCTACAAATGGCTGGTTAACGATGAGCTTCAGTGTATCTAAACCGAAGTACTCGTCCATATCCTTCTTATTGATCGTAACCTTACCTGTACCTGCTACTAAATATACTCTGGCAATGCTGCTCTTTCTTCTACCAGTTCCGTAATACTTATTCGTCTTAGCCATGTTACTGTCCTCCTCCTAAATTAATACTTGATCTCTAAAGTCTTTGGCTGCTGTGCCTGCTGCTTGTGCTCCGGACCAGCGTAAACATGAAGCTTCTTGATCATAGATCTTCCTAAAGGTCCCTTTGGAAGCATACCCTTAACTGCTAAGTAGATAACATCCTCAGGCTTCTTCTCCATCTTCTCACGGAGTGTTGTCTCCTTCATACCACCTACATAATCTGAGTGGTTGTAATAGATCTTCTGATCCATCTTCTTACCTGTAACCTTGATCTTGTCAGCGTTCACGATAATTACATAATCGCCTGTATCAATATGAGGTGTGTAAGTTGGCTTATTCTTTCCTCTTAAAATACTAGCTACTTCTGAAGCTAAACGTCCTAATGTATGTCCTGTAGCGTCCACTACATACCATTCTCTGTTAATCGTTGATGGGCTTGCCATATAACTCTTCATGGTTGTTCCTCCTAAAATATCAATGTTAATTTATAATCATATACTTCCTCCGGGGCATTGGTGAAAGTATACACATTCACTGTCACATTCGTAAATTATATTACATTCGCCAAGTCATGTCAACCGGAAATTCTGCCAATATTCCTATTTTTTCTTTTTACCGGCAGTCTTCTTTGTGATCTGGAATGTCAGGGTTACCTTACCCTTAATGGAACCTTTACCCTTGATAATCACCTGTGCCGTACCGACCTTCTTATTCTTTTTGTAGATCACCTTGTACTTCTTCTTTGACAACTTGGCAATCTTGATCTTCGGTTTGATTGCCTTTCCGGTATAGGTATATGTTCCATTCAAAGGAATGTAATATGCCTCGATCCGGTCTGATATGATCTTGGCATTTGCATCTGCATAATACTGTCTTGCCTGTGCATTATTCTTTGCCGTATTCTTTCTGATCCTTGCAGTTGCATTTTCCACCTTAATGCCATACTTCTTGCAGCCCGTTACCTTATTTCTCAAAATATTGACAGTACTGCTTGAAGCGATCGAAATACCATGGTTATTGCATCCGGAGATCACATTGTCAGTAATATCGAATACGCTGTTTGTAGACATATAAATACCATTTGCATACATCCGATACTTTGTTGTGATTGGTGTATATGTCTGGTTGATCACCGTGTTATTCTGGATAAATCCGGTAGATCGATATCCATATACAAATGCCTGAAATCCGACTGCTGTATTATTCCGGATTGTGACATTCTGGAAATTCCGCATATCGATACAACAGTTCGTAATATTCGTAAATGTATTTCCTTCTATTAAAATATTCTTCAAGTAGACGCCCGATTTAAATCCATGTGCACCAATACCACACATATAGTTAGAAATGCTGCAATTCCGGATCGTAATGTTCTGGCATGCAGTGTTATCATGTGGTGTAAACTTCTCTGCAGATACCTTAGAACAGTAATCTAACTGGATCGCTTCCTTTAAGGACTGCCCTGACACCGGACATTTGCGATTCGTTGAAATCTTGAACCCGTCTAATGTGACACGCTCAATCGTTGCATTATTCACTCCTGCCAGCTCGATCAGGTGAGATCCGCTGTTATTGATCACCGTTGTGTCATGAATATATACATTATTTGCATGACCGATATAGAAATTATTTACATAATACTTACCGGTTACATTGCCATCCCAGACGCCACCTGTGATCTCGATATTCTGACACTGTGCATAGCCGGGTGTCGTAGACTTTGCATTGCCGGAATATTTGCTCATCAGCATCGGTGCATCGACAGTTGTCTTTCTGACAATCTTTGCGCCCGGATCGAGCACCAGTCTGGTATCTGAATAAATGTATAACGCACTGCCCAGATAGTATGTACCTGCCGGTATATAGACTGTTACAGGATTGTTGATCGCCGTTGCGTACCGCAATGCTCTCTTTATGTATGTTGTATCATTTGCCATATCCGTTCCATCAGCACCCAGCTTTGTAACATCAAAGGATTCCTGATATACATAGAAATGGCACATTGCAGTCTTATTCTTACTGGTATCGCCGTCTGATGACTTCCATGTTACCTTTACATCCGCCTCACCCAGACCTGTCACTGTCACAAGACCTGTGCCTGCGTCTACCTTTACGACACTGGAAATAATGTTCTTATCAAGCGGTTTGCTGTTGACAACCGAATAGGTTACAGTTGGTTTCGTAACATTTGACGGCTGCAGCGCAGCTGTGAGCTGATAGGTATCTCCAATTGTGAGATTCGTAATATTGGAAGCATTTAAAGAAATCGTTTCTGCAAGGATATCTGTGATCATCATTTCAAATCTTGCCTCAAATGGCTGACCATTCTTATTCATGATCTTTGTAGATTTCACCGTGATCGTAACCGTTCCGGCCTTCACTGCCTTATATTCTCCGTCCGCCTTGCCAAGCTCTACGCAGCTCGCGTTTGATGTAACCGTATAGGTCAGATCCCTTGCCTCTTCCCGGCTCTCATCCGCATACTGATAAAATGCTTTGATCACAGCGGTATCACCGACCTTAACATCCACCATATTCTTCTCAAGGATCAGGGCATTTGGTGTTCTTGTAACGGTGACCGTACAGTCCGCACTTACGCTGCCGATGCTGACCTTAACCTTTGCTGTACCTGTCTGCTTGGCAGCCAGCTTGCCATCCTGTACCTCTACTACATCCTTGCCTTCTACAACCGTATACTGCAGACCCTCTGTGATCTGCTCAGTCTTACCGTCTGAATATTCCCAAAATGCGTTAATCTGTGTCGGCTGTGCTCCAAGCTCCATTGTCAGACTGTCCGATGCCAGCTTGAGTGTCTTAGATACAACCGATACCGTAATCTCTGCAGGATCCAGATCCTTTCCATCCTTTTGATAAGGCTTGCCATCCGGTGTGTAGCTGACCTTCAACTTAGCCGTCCCTTTTTTTAGACCCTTGATCGCCGTAATCACTTCATCAGAATCTTTCTCCAGCTCAATATAGGATGCATCCTCATCTGAAACTGTATAGGTCAGATCTGCCAGCTTGGCAGTCTCTCCATTGGAGTTTCCCTCATAATGCACATAGACTGTCGGCAGCGAGGCAGTCTGCCCCTCCTCTATACGGATATTTACCGGCTCTGCAGTGATACATTCTACAATCTTGGCAGCCGGCTCTGATGGCTGTTCGCCCTCCGCTGATACGCTGACAGGTGCAATTGATGTAAACACCAGCAACATACTCATAAGCACTGCGATCACTTTCATGCCGTACCGTTTCCCTGTGTTTCTTTGCTCTTTCATTTGTCCATTCTCCCTTTCTTGTTTTTTCCCTTTGCAATTTCTTTTCTTGCTTCATTGCAAGCCCATTATATAAAATATAAATCTGTATTCTTGAATTAACCTTGAATCCTCTGACAGATTCTTTGAAATTATATTGTTACTGTGTGCCATGTTCATTTTCTCACAGATACGCAATCTCCACCAATGTCAATCCCTTCGCTTCTACCTTTGGTCCTGCCTTGCTTCGATCCTTTGCTTCGAGGATCTCCTGTACATGCTCCGGCGGATAGACACCCATGCCGACCTTCAACAGGGTTCCTACAATGATACGGACCATATTGTATAAGAACCCATTTCCGTTGATCCGGATCGTGATCACATCGCCCTGTTTGTCGACATCCAGATAATAAATTGTCCGGACCGTTGTCAATGCCTGTCCTCTTGCTGAACAGAAGCTTGCAAAATCGTGTTCTCCCACCAGATATGTGGCAGCCTGTTTCATTTTCTCTACATCCAGCTTAAAATAACAAAAATGTGTATACAGCCTGGTCGTCGGATCCTCAAATGTACGATTTAGGATTCGGTATTCATATGTCTTTCTTGTGTCACAATATCTCGGGTGAAAATCTAATGCTACCTCACACGAATCCTGGATCCGGATGTCATCCGGAAGCCTCTGATTCAGTGCAAACGATATTTTTTCCGGCGGAATCTTCGTATTCGTATCAAACACTGCCACATTTCCAAGAGCATGCACTCCGGAATCCGTCCTGCTTGCACCGATGACCGTAACCGGTTCTCTAAGTAGCTCTGTCAGTTTTTCATTGATGACCTGTTCCACTGTTATTCCGTTGTTTTGTATCTGCCAGCCACAATAATTCGTACCATCATAGCTGATAACCAGTTTGATTCTCTTCATTTTTACAATTCCATTCTTATATACCTTTATTTTCCATATCAGGCACTAAATGCATGAAACATGACAAACACACCTGTAAAAAAAACAATCCACATTATAGCATAAGCTATGTAATCGGGTATACTTCTTTTCAACGGGTGCAGCTTCGTGCGGCCGCCGCCCTGATAGCACCGTGATTCCATCGCAACAGCAAGTGCGTCTGCACGTCTTGTTGCCGACACAAATAACGGAATACAGATCGGAACAAGTGCTTTGATTCGTTCCATGATACTTCCTTCATCAAGACTTGCACCTCTGCTGGTCTGCGCCTGCATGACACGGTTCAGTTCCTCGATCAGCACAGGAATAAAGCGTAATGCAATTGACAGCATCATTGCAATATCATGAACCGGCACACCAAGATGCCGCATCCACCCAAGGCCCTGTTCCATTCCATCTGTCAGATCGGTAGGCTGCGTTGTATAGGTCATGATGGATGTGCCGAGTATCATCATGATCATTCTAAGCACCACAAAACATCCATTTCGAATGCCTGTATCCGTAACTGCTATCGGTCCAACTGTCACAACAGGCGTCCCTGTTCTCTCGAACAGATTCATCAAAAAAGAGAACGCAAGCAGGATCCAGACCGGCTTCAATCCCCGCAATATAAAGCTGATTGGTACACGGGATAATCCTATATATAAAGCAAGCAATACTCCCAACAAAGTAAAATACAGCGGATTCTTTGTCAGAAACAGATCAACCAGAAAGATCACACTGATAAACAGCTTTGTTCTGGGATCTAATCTGTGGATCACTGAATCTGCATTATAATATTGTCCTAATGTGATATCTCGAATCATACACACTCCTGCATCCACAGCATAATCTTATCATTTCCATCCCAATGCTGCAAACAATTCCTCTTTTTTAATAATTCCCCGTGGAATCGGCAATCCTGCCTGTCTCAGTCTTTCGGCTTCTATTGACACTGCAGGTGGCATCAGTCCCGCTTGTTTGATCTGTTCTATCTCGTCAAAACATTGTCGCACACTTCCCTGCATCCAAGATTTTCCGTGGTTCATCACAAGCATTCTATCCGCATGCCGGGCAACCTCATCCATATTGTGGGACACCACAACAATTCCCATATTCTGCATCCGCTTCAGAGCTTCCAGGCAGTCCCATAATTCCTCTTGACCTGCCGGATCCAATCCCGCAGTCGGCTCATCAAGAATCAGAATTTCCGGCTGCATGGCAATCACACCCGCTATGGCAACACGGCGCTGCTGTCCTCCTGACAGAGCAAACGGCGATACATCATAGATATCATCCGGCAATCCCATCTGCCGAATTGCCTCAAATGCCCGTTTCTCAGCCTCAACCTTAGATATATCCATATGATATGGACCGAACACAACATCCTTATAAACATTCTCTCCAAACAATTGATGTTCCGGATACTGAAATACCAATCCGACTTTTTGCCTGAGAAGTTTATGTGAATAGCCCTTTTCCCAGATATCTTTGCCCTGATAGTATATGCTGCCGGCAGTCGGTTTTTGGAGCCCATTTGCCATCTGAAGCAATGTGGATTTACCTGATCCTGTATGCCCGCATATTGCCAGGCACTCTCCTCTGCCTGCCGTCAAGGATACATCTGCGACTGCGTCAGGTTCCTGATCACGATAGTGGAAACTGACATGATCAAATATCAATGCATTTCTCGGATCACATTCATGAACATCGTCATCCGGTATCCGAATTGATTGCACTAGAATCTGCTGTGAAAGCGTCTGCGTATCCAATATGCCATGTTGTGCAAATGCCTGTTTTAATTCCACAGATAGCGGAAGTCTTAATGCACATCGGGATACCACTTCTGCATTTGCAAATAATGCGTCCGGTGTACCGGAAAATACAAGTTGTCCATCTGCTAAAGCAAAAACATACTCTGACTCCTGTACTTCCTCCATAAAATGTGTAATCTGAATGATTGTAATATGATACTTCCTATGCAGCTGTTGTACGAGTTCCATGATCTGGTGCCTTGAAACCGGATCTAACATGGCAGTGGCCTCATCTAAAATAATGCAGCGTGGCTTCATTGCCAGTACGCCGGCGAGTGCCGCTTTCTGTTTCTGCCCCCCTGACAGTTTAGATACCGGGTATGTCTGGTATCCATCCAGACCTATGATCTTCAGGGTATCATCCACTCTCTCCCTGATCTTTTTGCTCTCAATCTTCAGGTTTTCAAGGCCAAATGCTGTATCTGATTCCAGAGTTGTACCAACAATTTGATTGTCCGGATTCTGAAATACTACCCCTACAGTCTGATGTATTTCCTGATTATATGCCATATCCTTTGTATCGTGGCCATTCACATAAACTGTGCCTTCTGTTGGCATATTCAGTGCATTCAGCAATCTTGCAAGCGTAGATTTGCCGGATCCATTTGCTCCAACAATAGACAGAAAACTCCCCTCTGCAACCTCAATATTCAGATTGGAAATTGCAGCCGAGATTGCCTCTACATTGCCCTCGGTGTCACGCCGGAAATATTCATATGTAGCATTCTTTGTCTGGATGATCGGTGTTTTCATATAAACCTCACTGGAATCTGCTTTATGATACAACAAAAGGGGCTGTCCTACGACAACCCCCTTGTATGGAGTTTCTTATACTAACTCAAGAATAACTTCCATTGCAGCGTCACCCTTACGTGGTCCAATCTTAACGATTCTTGTGTAACCACCGTTGCGGCCTGCATACTTAGTACCATACTCATTGAAGATCTTCTCTGTTAAGTCAACCTTCTTTGTACCTGCCTTCTTACCTGCAGCAGCTTCCGGAACCTCTGTTACAGGATAGAGAACCTTAAGCATCTGTCTTCTGGCAGCTAACTTTGAAGGCTGATCCTTCTTAACTGTCTTCTCAACAGTTGTGTACTTGGTAACCTTCTTACCATCTACAACTTCCTTAACTCTCTTACCGTCCTTGTCCTTCTCAGGAACCTTTGCAGATACAGTAACCTCGTCGTAGTTATCCTTCTGTGCAATACCCATTGCGATCAGCTGCTCAGCAATCTTTCTAACTTCCTTTGCACGAGCCTCTGTAGTCTTAATCTTACCCTTGTAGATTAACTGTGTAACCTGGTTACGTAATAAAGCCTTTCTCTGATTCTGCTTCTTACCTAACTTTCTATACATTGCCATGATTTGTTCCTCCTTGGATTATGTTCACATTGCTTACTATTATTCAGCTTATGTGTATGGCTTCGTCTAGTCATCATTTTTATTGAGTGATAGACCTAATTCCTTTAACTTCTCTAATACTTCTTCCAGTGACTTGCGTCCCAGATTCCGAACCTTCATCATATCTTCCGGAGTCTTACTGATCAACTCCTCTACAGTATTGATGCCGGCTCTCTTCAGGCAGTTAAATGAACGCACTGACAACTCAAGCTCATCAATGCTCATCTCTAATGCCTTAACCTTCTCATCCTCTTCCTTCTCAACCATTACATCCACCTGCTGGGCTGTTGCAGAAAGATCAATGAAAAGATTCAAATGCTCGCTTAATACCTTAGCAGCCAAGCTGACTGCCTCGTCCGGAGCAAGTGTACCATTTGTATATACATCTAAAGTCAGCTTATCGTAATCTGTAACCTGACCTACTCTTGTATTCTCTACTGCCATATTTACACGCTCAATTGGGGTGTAAATAGAATCGATTGCAATAACATCAATCGGCTGGTCTTCTGACTTATTCTTGTCTGAACCAACATAACCTCTTCCCTTGGTGATCGTAAGTTC
Source organism: uncultured Lachnospiraceae bacterium (assembly GCA_934293375.1). Lineage (GTDB taxonomy): Bacteria > Bacillota > Clostridia > Lachnospirales > Lachnospiraceae > RGIG6919. The sequence goes on from CAKQYS010000013.1 coordinate 9,168, forward strand.
CATCTCTAACTTCGCATCTGCACCGCTTAAGTTTGCAATTACTAAGTCTGGATTGATGATCTCGATCTCGCTGTCTACATGAATATCAGCCGCTGTTACAACACCTTCACCCTGAAAATCGATATATGCCTGCTTAGGCTCATTTGTGGTGCTGTGATTCTTGATTGCCAATTCCTTGATGTTCATGACAATCTCAGTTACATCTTCCTTTACACCAGGGATTGAACTAAACTCATGTAACACACCCTTAATCTGAATAGAGCTTACAGCTGAACCAGGTAAAGAAGAAAGCATGATTCTTCTAAGTGAATTGCCGAGTGTTGTACCATAACCTCTCTCTAAAGGTTCTACAACAAATCGTCCATACTTATTGTCATCTGACATTTCGCTAATCTCAATTTTAGGTACTTTAAAATCAAACATGGTAGAAATCCTCCTTTTTGATTATAACCCATACTGCACTGTCTGATCCGGATGTTTCCGGCCAGACAGTACACCGCCAGCCCGCGTGATCGACACTACGAGACTGACTCCTAGGACGATACTATAAACACAGTAAATATCTTACTTAGAATATAACTCGACGATAAGGGTTTCGTTTACAGGTACATCAATCTGCTCTCTTAATGGCTTCTCTACAACAGTACCACAAAGGTTCTCCTGATCAGCCTCCAACCATGCAGGAACTAATCTGCCGGCTGTTGCATCTAATACATCCTTGTATCTCTGTAAATCCTTACTCTTCTCACGGATCTCAATCTTATCACCCGGCTTTACTCTGTATGAAGGAATGTTCACACACTTGCCGTTTACCAGTACATGCTTGTGATCTACGATCTGTCTAGCCTCCTTACGAGTTCTGGCAAGACCTAATCTGAAGATAACATTGTCCAGTCTTAACTCAAGTAATACCATTAAGTTAGGACCTGTTAAGCCGTTCTGCTTCTGTGCTACTTCATATAAGTTACGGAAAGGCTTCTCTAATACACCATAGATGAACTTAGCCTTCTGCTTCTCACGAAGCTGTAAACCGTACTCGCTGACTTTTCTGTTTGCTCTATTTAACTTTCTATTTGACTTCTTATCGATTCCAAGAACTTGAGGCTCCATACCTAAAGATCTGCATCTCTTAAGAACTGGGGTTCTATCTACTGCCATCTCGTTGCACCTCCTAATTATACTCTTCTACGCTTTGGTGGACGACATCCATTATGTGGAACTGGTGTAACATCCTGAATGCTCAATACTTCAAGACCACATGCCTGAAGTGCACGGATTGCTGCTTCACGACCAGAACCTGGTCCCTTAACCATTACGTCTACCTTCTTTAACCCATGAATTAATGCTGCCTTTGTAGCGGTCTCTGCTGCCATCTGAGCTGCATAAGGTGTAGACTTCTTAGAACCTCTAAATCCTAATCCACCTGCACTTGCCCAAGATAACGCATTACCTTCTGCATCAGTTAAAGTAACGATTGTATTATTAAAAGATGACTGAATATGTGCCTGACCGTGTTCTACATTCTTCTTAACACGCTTCTTAGCCACTTTCTTAGTAACCTTAGCCATTATTAAACCTCCTTGGTTTTATTTCAAAAATTCTTATCTAATTACTTCTTCTTGTTAGCTACAGTTCTCTTTGGACCCTTGCGTGTTCTTGCATTGGTCTTAGTCTTCTGTCCACGAACAGGCAGACCCTTTCTATGACGGATTCCACGATAACATCCAATTTCCTGTAAACGCTTAATATTTAATGCGATTTCTCTTCTTAAATCACCCTCAACAGTCTGTGATGCGTTCACCACATCCTGAATCTTACGAACCTCGTCGTCAGTTAAATCTCTAACACGGGTATCTGGGTTAACATTTGCTTCCTTCAGAATACGCTGAGATGATGGAAGTCCGATACCATACACATAGGTAAGACCAATCTCAATACGCTTTTCTCTTGGTAAATCAACACCTGAAATACGTGCCATTCTTGCACCTCCACTAAAATTCTTTGTTCTTTGCTCCAGTCTGAATCCTCCGTATCCGCATATTGCTATGCGGGTGAAATGCATACGGCAAATCCCCACTGTGCTCTCTTACTTATATAATGTAATGACATAAAAATGCCACAGCCGCTTTCTTTCTTAATTGACATTCTGGGAATACAGAACGCCAGACGCACAAATACAAGGCATTTTGTTCAGATGGGCTATCATCCTAGACCGATCACGGTCAAACACCTTGAATACGAGAGAATATATAATTATCCCTGACGCTGCTTGTGCTTTGGGTTCTCACAGATAATTCTGACTGCACCCTTTCTTTTAATGACTTTGCACTTATCGCAAATTGGTTTAACTGATGCTCTAACCTTCATTAAAATTCTCTCCTTTCAATAAAGTCCACTACGAAAAAACATTATATCATCACGATTGATACAATGCAAGCATTTTTTTGACTTTAATTATTACTTTAATTACTTATCTCTCCAAATGATTCTTCCCTTGGTTAAATCATACGGTGACATCTCAATTGTTACGGTGTCTCCCGGTAGAATCTTGATGTAATTCATTCTCAGTTTTCCACTGATGTGTGCCAATACCACATGCCCGTTCTCCAGCTCAACCTGGAACATTGCGTTTGGTAATTTCTCAATTACCTTTCCCTCGATCTCGATTACATCTGCCTTTGCCATATTATTCTCCTCCTATAACTCGATATTCTCTGCCCTTGATAGTATTACCGGATCTCCTTCTGTAATCAGAATGGTATTTTCATAATGCGCTGACAGTGATCCATCATAGGTTACCACCGTCCAGTCATCATCCAACCAATCTACATCATAATCTCCCAAATTGATCATCGGCTCGATTGCCAATGTCATACCCGGCTTCAGTTTAATTCCTCTCCGCCATGTCACAAAGTTGGGTATGTTAGGTTCTTCATGCAGGTTCGTTCCAATTCCATGTCCCATCAGATCTCGTACAACCGAACACCCCTGGGCTTCCGCATAAGACTGTATACCCCAGGCAATATCACGCAAATGATTTCCTGCCATCGCATATTGCAGTCCCTCAAAAAAACTCTGTCTGGTAATATCTACCAGTCTCTGCGCCTGTGGATTCTCACCTACCACATAGCTTCTTGCAGAATCAGAATGATAACCCTTGTAGATTACACCGGCATCCAGACTTACTAAATCGCCATCTTTGATGATACGGTCTGCCTTTGGAATTCCATGTACAACCTCATCATTAACAGATACACATATCGAAGCAGGATACCCTTCATAATGCAGGAAGGATGGTATGCATTGGTAGTCCCGGATAATCTGTTCTCCGAGTCTGTCTATATCCAATGTCGACATACCCGGCTTTAATGCCTTGCGAAGTTCATCATGAACAATCGCAAGGATTCTGCCGGCTTCCTTCATATATTCTATCTCTTCTGGTGTCTTCGCATGCACTGACATATCTAAGCTCCTAATATATCAACAATCGCCTTAAATACATCATTCATATCCTGTGTACCATCTACTTCCTTCATGATACCCTTACCGGCATAATAATCAATCAGAGGCTGTGTCTGATCATGATATACCTGCAGACGATTCTTTACTGTCTCCGGCTTGTCATCATCACGCAGGATCAGATCTGCACCACATGCATCACACTTGCCCTCTACCTTAGTTGGGTTGTATACGATATGATATGTTGCACCACAGCCAACACATGCACGGCGTCCACCCATACGGTTAATAATATTCTCATCCGGTACTTCTACATTGATTGCATAATCGACGCTGTCTCCAATCGCAGACAATGCCTTATCCAATGCTTCTGCCTGCGGAATTGTTCTTGGGAATCCATCCAGAATATATCCATTCTTGCAGTCATCTGCCTTGAATCTGTCAATAACAAGATCTACTACCAGTTCATCCGGAACAAGAAGTCCCTTATCCATATATTCTTTTGCCTTCGCACCAAGCTCTGTACCATTCTTGATATTTGCCCTGAAAATGTCACCGGTTGAAATATGTGGGATATTATACTTGCTTGCCAGCATCTTCGCCTGTGTTCCCTTACCAGCCCCCGGTGCACCTAACATAATAATCTTCATATTCGTATACCTCCTAATATAATTTAAGCTGTAGAAATCTTCTACAGCTTAAATCAGAATTAATCATTCAAGAAACCTGAATAATGTCTAACCAGCATCATAGACTCAATCTGCTTTACTGTCTCGATGATAACACCTACGATAATGATCAATGATGTACCACCAAATGATACATCCGCACCAAATCTTCCGTTAAAGAATACCGGAATCAATGCTACAATAATCAATCCTACAACACCAATAAATACGATATAGTTCAGAATTCTGTTTAAGTAATCCTGTGTTGGCTTACCCGGTCTGATACCAGGAATAAATCCGCCACTCTTCTTCATATTATTGGCAACCTCCATCGGGTTAAATGTAATTGATGTGTAGAAATACGCAAATATGATAACCAGCAAAATGTAAATTGCCAAGCCAATGTATGCATATGGATATGATGGATTAAACCAATAATTCTGGTTCATACCAGTCATAACCTTTGTCCAAAATTCATTTGTTTTGATATTAAATAAGCTCACAATAATGGACGGTACTGATAACAGAGAACTTGCAAAAATAATCGGAATTACATTTGCTGTATTCACCTTAAGCGGTATGTACGATGACTGTCCGCCTACCATTCTACGTCCTTGTGTCTTTTTCGCGTACTGAACCGGAATTCTACGCTCTGCACCCTGTAAAAGCACAACCAGCATAGTTGTAACCACAATAACTGCAATGATTACGATTGCTGCAGCAACTGCCTTCACAGTATCCTTACCCTGTACAAACTGCATATACAGATTTGAAAAATCGCTAGGCATTCTGGAAACGATATTGATCAACAGAATGATAGAAATACCATTTCCCACACCTCGCTCTGTCACTCTCTCACCTAACCACATAACCGCACAGCTTCCTGCTGTCAGCACTACGATAATTACCAGTGCACTAAAGAAGTTGTTATTGATCAACAGACCCTGTCTGCTGAATCCAAGCACCAGTCCGGCACCTTCTAAGATTGAAAGACCAACTGTCACATATCTTGTGATCGCAATCATCTTCTTTCTACCATCATCGCCATCACGCTGCATTTCCTCTAATGCAGGAATCGCAATCGTCAGCAGCTGCATGATAATAGAAGATGTAATGTATGGTGTAACATTCAATGCGAAGATTGACATGTTAGAGAATGAACCACCTGTAAAAGAGTTCAGAAAACTGAATGAGTCACCGAGTGCACTCTGCAGATATGCCTGCACCTGGGCAGCATTTATGCCCGGCACAGGAATCTGACATCCAATTCGTACTATAATCATAATCCAGAATGTAAATATGAGCTTCTTTCTAATGTCCTTAACCTTAAGCGCATTTAGAAATGTCTTAAACATGCTAGATCACCTCAGCTTTTCCACCAAGAGCTTCAATCTTTTCCTTAGCAGATGCACTGAAAGCATTTACCTTGACTGTAAGCTTCTTAGTTAACTCCCCATTTCCGAGAATCTTAACTCCGTCCTTTGCGTTGCTGATTACGCCGGACTCCTTTAACATCTCAACTGTTACTTCAGCACCATCCTCAAATCTCTCTAATGCTGATAAATTGATTGCAACGATGTCCTTTGAGTTTCTACATGTGAATCCTCTCTTAGGAATTCTTCTGTATAATGGCATCTGACCACCTTCGAAACCTGGTCTTGGTGCACCTGAACGAGCCTTCTGACCCTTGTGACCCTTACCAGCGGTCTTACCATTTCCTGAACCGTGTCCACGGCCTCTTCTGAAATTATCACTCTGCTTAGAACCTTCTGCAGGCTGTAATGTTGATAAATTCATGACCTAACACCTCCTTATCTACTAAATCTCTTCAACCTTAACCAAATGTCTAACCTGCTGTACCATTCCCATGGTTGCTGCATTGTTAGGAAGCTCAACTGACTTGTTTACCTTCTTCAGACCTAATGCTGCAACTGTTGCCTTATGCTTTGGAATTGCACCGATTGTAGACTTTACTAATGTTACCTTAACCTTATCTGCCATTTTTCTTACCTCCTTAGCCCAGGATCTCTGCAACAGACTTACCACGAAGCTTAGCTACTTCTTCCGGTGTCTTAATGCTTGAAAGACCATCGATTGTAGCTAATACTACATTCTGCTTGTTGTTAGAACCTAATGACTTTGTACGGATGTTCTTATATCCTGCAAGATCCAGTACAGCACGGGCAGGACCACCTGCGATAATACCAGTACCTTCTGGTGAAGACTTCAGCAATACAGATGCACTACCGAACTTACCAATATAGTCATGAGGGATACTACCGTTCTCGTTGATCGGCACTGCAACCAACTTCTTTGTAGCATCTTCCTTTGCCTTACGAATAGCCTCTGGAACCTCGGCAGCCTTACCAAGACCAACACCAACATGACCATTCTTATCACCAACTACTACAAGTGCAGCAAATCTCATGTTACGACCACCCTTAACAACCTTTGTTACACGCTTGATTGTTACAATAGTCTCTTCTAACTCTAACTGACTTGGATCAATAATTGTATGCTTCATATGTTGTTTTTCCTCCTTATTAGAATTCCAGACCAGCTTCTCTTGCTGCATCTGCTAATGCCTTGATCTTTCCCTGATAGACAAATCCGCCTCTATCGAAAACAACAGTAGTAATACCCTTCTCTAAAGCCTTCTTTGCAATTACTGTTCCTAAATGGCTTGCAGCATCCACATTATTTGTCTTATCAAGCTCAGCCTTAACATCCTTCTGAACTGTTGAAGCAGACACTAAAGTATTACCAACTGTATCATCAATAATCTGAGCGTACATATGATTATTACTTCTGAATACTGCTAAACGAGGTCTCTCAGCTGTGCCACTGAAACGGTTACGAATTCTCATATGCTTCTTAGCACGTACTTCACTTCTAGATTCCTTACTAATCATCTTTCTCACACTCCTTTATTATTTCTTACCAGTCTTACCAACCTTACGTCTAATTACTTCATCAGCATACTTGATACCCTTGCCCTTATATGGCTCAGGCTTTCTCTTTTCTCTGATTTCAGCTGCGTACTGGCCAACTTTTTCCTTATCTATACCCTTAACAGTGATGTTATTACCGTCAACAACTGACTCTAATCCTTCCGGATCTTCCATCTCTACAGGATGAGAGTAGCCTAATGAAAGAACTAACTTCTTGCCCTGCTTCTGAGCCTTATAACCAACACCGTTTACTTCTAATGACTTGGTATAACCCTCTGTTACACCAACAACCATGTTATGGATCAATGTTCTTGTTAAACCATGTAATGACTTCATCTTCTTTAAGTCATTCGGTCTTGTAACAACGATCTCATCATTCTCTAACTTGATGTCCATCTCTGCTGGAAGGACTCTCTCGAGGGTTCCCTTAGGACCCTTAACCGTCACCTTGTTATTTTCTGCAATATCAACAGTTACGCCTGCTGGTACCGCGATAGGCATTCTTCCGATACGTGACATATGCCGTTACCTCCTAATTTTTATATATAAATGTGTTTCATAGCAAGTTACCAAACGAATGCGAGTACCTCGCCACCTACATTCTCATTTCTTGCCTGCTTGTCTGTTAATACACCCTTATTTGTTGAGATGATCGCTACACCTAAACCGTTTAATACCTTAGGTAAGTTCTCAACATCAGCGTAGATACGAAGACCTGGCTTAGAGATTCTCTTAATACCAGTGATGATCTTCTCATTCTTATCCTTACCGTACTTCAGTGTAATATGGATTGTCTTAACTGTTCCTTCCTCTACTACTTCTACTGCCTTAATATATCCTTCCTCTAACAGGATGTTGGCGATAGCCAGCTTCATCTTTGAAGCAGGAACATCTACTGTATCATGCTTTGCTGTATTTGCATTACGAATTCTTGTAAGCATATCTGCAATTGGATCGCTCATTGTCATTTGATAGTACCTCCTTCCTTATATCTTACCAGCTTGACTTCTTAACGCCTGGAATCTGTCCCTTATATGCTAACTCACGGAAGCAGATTCTGCAAATTCCGTACTTTCTTAAATACGCATGTGGACGTCCACAAATCTTACAACGACTATATTCTCTTGTTGAAAACTTCTGCTTACGCTGCTGCTTTACAACCATTGCCTTCTTAGCCATGGAAAACCCTCCTATAATTATTTCTTAAATGGCATACCGAACTGAGTTAATAACTCACGTGCTTCCTCGTCTGTCTCTGCTGTAGTTACAAAAATAATATCCATACCTCTTACCTTATCGATCTTATCATACTCGATCTCAGGGAAGATGATCTGTTCCTTGATACCTAATGCATAGTTACCTCTGCCATCAAAAGCGTTAGGATTTACACCTCTGAAGTCACGTACACGTGGAAGAGAAAGGTTGATCAGACGATCAGCAAACTCATACATCTTCTCTCCTCTTAATGTAACCTTACATCCGATTGGCATTCCCTCTCTAATCTTGAAGTTAGCCACTGAATTCTTAGCACGTGTAAGCACTGCCTTCTGACCTGCGATTGTCTCAAGATCCTTTACTGCAGCATCTAAAACCTTCGCATTGTCCTTAGCCTCACCAACGCCCATATTAATTACGATCTTTGCAAGCTTTGGAACCTGCATAACATTCTTATATCCAAACTTCTTAGTCATAGCATCAACGATCTCGTTGTTGTACTGTTCCTTTAATCTACTCAACTTGGCGTCCTCCTTTCTTATTAATCAATCTTTTCTAACTTGCCATCTACCTTGGCAACACGAACCTTATCCTTCTTCTCACCTGTAAAGCCGATTCTTACTGGCTTGCCCTTGTAAAGGTACATAACGTTAGAAATGTCGATTGGAGCTTCCTTCTCAATAATTCCGCCCTGCTGATTCTGCATGTTTGGCTTTGTATGTCTTGATACCATGTTGACACCCTCAACTAATACCTTGTGGTTCTTAACATCTACAGACAATACCTTGCCTTCCTTGCCCTTATCCTTACCAGCGATGACTACTACTAAGTCATCCTTCTTAATCTTCATTGTTGACACAGCCGACACCTCCTTATAATACTTCTGGAGCTAATGAAACGATCTTCATGAACTTCTTATCTCTAAGCTCTCTAGCTACAGGTCCAAAAATACGAGTTCCTCTAGGATTCATGTCATCCTTAATAATAACTGCAGCGTTCTCATCGAACTTGATGTAGGAACCATCCTTACGACGAGCACCCTTTACTGAACGAACAACAACGGCCTTAACGACGTCACCCTTCTTTACAACTCCGCCTGGTGTTGCATCTTTAACAGAAGCAACGATCACATCACCAATGTTCGCATATCTTCTTGTTGAACCGCCTAATACACGGATGCAAAGCAGCTCTTTTGCGCCGGTATTGTCAGCGACCTTAAGTCTTGTTTCCTGTTGAACCATGATTCTTTGCCTCCTTACTTAGCCTTCTCAATAATCTCAACAAGTCTCCATCTCTTATCCTTAGATAATGGTCTTGTCTCCATAACTTTTACTCTATCACCGATGTTGCACTCGTTATTCTCGTCATGAGCCTTTAACTTGTAAGTCTTCTTAACGATCTTTCCGTACAGCGGATGCTTTACGTTATCTTCGATTGCAACTACTATAGTTTTGTCCATCTTATCACTTGTGACCTTACCCACACGTGTCTTTCTCAGATTTCTCTCCACAATAATTCCTCCTTCCAAGATAACTATGCATTAGCCTTCTCAGCCATAATTGACTGAATTCTGGCAATATTTCTTCTTACTTCCTTGATTCTGCTTGTATTCTCAAGCTGGTTAGTAGCATTCTGGAATCTCAAGTTGAATAATTCCTTCTTAGCAGCTACTAACTCATTATTCAACTCATCAACTGACTTTGTCTGTAATTCCTTAACAAATTCCTTAGTTTTCACTGCCGGCACCTCCCTCTAATTCTGCACGAGATACGATCTTACACTTAACTGGTAACTTGTGTGTAGCCAGACGAAGTGCCTCTCTTGCAACTTCCTCAGGAACGCCTGCGATCTCAAATAACACACGACCCGGCTTAACTACTGCTACCCAGTACTCTAATGAACCCTTACCAGAACCCATACGAGTTTCAGCTGGCTTAGCTGTTACTGGCTTATCAGGGAAAATCTTGATCCAAACCTTACCACCACGCTTGATGTAACGTGTCATAGCGATACGGGCTGCCTCAATCTGATTGGACTTGATCCAAGCTGGCTCTAAGGCAACGATACCATATTCACCATTCGAAATTGTATTACCTCTTAACGCCTTACCTGCCATTGTTCCTCTGAACTGCTTACGGCGCTTTACTCTCTTAGGCATTAACATTATTTATCGCTCCCTTCCTTAGTTCCCTTAACAGGAAGTACTTCACCATGGTAAACCCAAGCCTTTACACCAACCTTACCGTAGGTTGTGTCAGCCTCAGCAAAACCATAATCAATATCTGCACGAAGTGTCTGAAGAGGAATTGTACCCTCGCTGTAGAACTCTGAACGAGCCATATCTGCACCATTTAAACGGCCAGAAACAGCAACCTTAATACCCTCTGCACCAGACTGCATTGTTCTCTGCATTGTGCTCTTTACTGCTCTTCTGAATGCCACACGGTTCTCTAACTGTGCTGCAATATTCTCTGCTACAAGCTGAGCCTCAACATTAGGTCTCTTTACTTCCTTAACATCGAGCATAAGCTTCTTATCTGTAAGCTTAGCAAGCTCTGCCTTTAACTTCTCGATCTCAGCACCGCCCTTACCGATCACTAAACCCGGCTTAGCAGTATATACCATAATTCTAACTCTTCCAGCTGGTCTCTCGATCTCAATCTTAGATACCATAGCGTTCTTTAATCTCTTATTCAGATACTCACGAAGCTTATAATCTTCAACCAGATTGTTACTAAACTCGGAGTCCTTTGTGTCAGCGTACCATCTTGAATCCCAATCCTTGATAACACCAACTCTTAAACCATGAGGATTAACCTTCTGTCCCATTATTGCCCTCCTTATCTTTCATCAAGAACGATTGTGATATGACTGGTTCTCTTCTCAATTCTGTAAGCTCTACCCTGTGCTCTTGGATGTACTCTCTTCATTGTTGGTCCCTTATTTGCATAACACTCTGCAATGTAAAGGTCCTCTGCCTTCATACCATTATTGTTCTCTGCATTTGCGATTGCAGACTTTAATAACTTCTCAATTACACTTGAAGCATATCTTGGGTTGTAAGCCAGGATAGCAAGTGCTGTCTGTACATCCTTACCTCTGATGGCATCTAATACGAAGCAAGCCTTTGTTACAGAAACTCTGGCATAGGAAACCTTTGCTGATGGTCTGGTATCCTTATTCGCATTTCTTTCTCTCTTAATCTGGGATCTATGTCCTTTTGCCATTTGGATGAACCTCCTTTCAAATCAAATCTTATCTATTCTTAGACTTCTTTTCCTGCTTGTCATGACCTCTGTAGGTTCTTGTTGCAACGAACTCACCTAACTTATGTCCAACCATATCTTCTACAACATATACAGGTACATGTCTTCTTCCGTCATAAACAGCGATTGTGTGTCCCACGAATGATGGGAAAATAGTAGAACGACGTGACCATGTCTTGATAACAGCCTTATCATTTGCTGCATTCATCGCTTCTACCTTCTTAAGCAGACTCTCATCTGCGAATGGTCCTTTTTTAAGTGAACGAGCCATTTGGTTACCTCCTTATACTATTTGATACTCTTACCGTCTCTTCTTCTTACGATCATCTTGTTAGACTGCTTGTTCTTCTTTCTGGTCTTTAAACCAAGTGCAGGCTTACCCCATGGAGTAGATGGGCCAGAACGTCCGATTGGTGCTCTACCTTCACCACCACCGTGTGGATGGTCATTCGGGTTCATAACAGAACCACGGACTGTTGGGCGGATACCCATGTGACGCTTACGTCCTGCCTTACCGATGTTAACCAGACCATGCTCGATGTTGCCAACCTGACCTACTGTTGCACGGCAGATAATCGGTACCATTCTCATCTCGCCAGAAGGAAGACGAAGTGTAGCATACTTTCCTTCCTTAGCCATAAGCTGTGCAGAATTACCGGCTGCACGTACCATCTGTCCACCCTTGCCAGGATATAACTCGATGTTGTGTAATTCAGTACCTACCGGGATATTCTCAAGTGGTAAGCAGTTACCAACCTTGATCTCAGCCTCAGCACCGTTCATAACTGTATCGCCAACCTTTAAGCCAACCGGTGCAAGGATATATGTCTTCTCACCATCTGCATAATGAAGTAATGCGATATTAGCTGTTCTATTTGGATCATACTCGATGGTAGCAACCTTTGCAGGTACGCCATCCTTCTTTCTCTTGAAGTCGATTACTCTGTACTTCTTTCTATTGCCACCGCCCTGATGTCTGACAGTGATCTTACCCTGGTTATTACGACCAGCATTCTTCTTTAATGAAACAACCAGTGACTTCTCAGGTGAGTCTGTTGTGATCTCAGCGAAATCCAAACCGGTCATGTTTCTTCTGGAAGGTGTATATGGGTTATATGTCTTAATTCCCATTGTCTTTCTCCTTTCAAATACCTAATTTGTTATCACGCTTTTTTGCGTATAAAATCTGCTAACTATCCAGCTCTTACAGTCCCTCAAAGATCTCAATATCCTTGCTGTCAGCTGTAAGCTGAACGATTGCCTTCTTGGTCTTAGCTGTCTTGCCGTATACCATGCCACGTCTCTTTGTCTTACCGTCGTTGTTCATGGTGTTTACCTTGGCAACCTTGACGCCATCAAACATCTTCTCAACAGCTTCCTTGATCTGAGACTTGTTAGCGTCTGTGTGAACTAAAAATGTATACTTCTTCTCAGCCATTGCGTTCATACTCTTCTCTGTAACTACTGGCTTAAGAATGACATCATAATACTTAATATCTGCCATTATGCGTACACCTCCTCGATTGCTGCTACAGCATCCTTTGTGATGACTACTGTATCATACTTCAGGATGTCATATACGTTAACTGAAGCGGCCTCTGTTGTCTTAACATCCGGAATATTTCTAGCTGAAAGAACAACATTCTTATCAACATCCTTTGTTACAACTAATGCCTTGTGAACCTCTAAGTTCTTAAGGATGCCAGCAAACTTGCTTGTCTTAGCCTCCTCTAATGTCAGTGCATCTAATACGATGAACTTCTCATCCTGAACCTTTGATGTTAATGCAGACTTAAGAGCTGCCTGCTTCTCCTTCTTGTTAAGCTTGACTACATAATCTCTTGGCTTTGGAGCAAATACAACTCCACCACCAGTCCACTGTGGAGCGCGTGTAGAACCCTGTCTTGCATGACCAGTTCCCTTCTGTCTCCATGGCTTTCTTCCGCCGCCTGATACTTCAGAACGTGTCTTTGCGCTCTGTGTACCCTGACGCTTGTTTGCAAGCTGGCTGACAACTGCCATATGCACTAAGTGCTCATTTATTTCTACACCGAATACGGAATCGTTCAACTCTAACTGTCCAACTTCTTTTCCGTCAATGTTGTAAACCTTAACTGTACTCATTACTCAGTTCCTCCTTTCCCAAGACTACTTATCTGTCTTTACTGTTTCCTTGATCATAACCAATGACTTCTTAGGTCCAGGTACTGCACCCTTAACTAAGATTACATTGTTCTCAACATCTATCTTAACAATCTCCAAGTTCTGAACTGTAACTCTGACTGCACCCATATGTCCAGGCATCTTCTTACCCTTAAATACTCTACCTGGTGTAGTAGCAGAACCATTAGAACCTGCATGACGATGATACTTAGAACCATGAGTCTTAGGGCCGGTTCTCATACCGAATCTCTTGATACCTGACTCATATCCCTTACCCTTTGACTTAGCAGTAACATCAATCTTGTCACCCTCAGCAAAGATATCTGCCTTGATCACGCTCTCACCTGCAACATACTCTTCAGCATTCTCTAATCTGAACTCACGAACAAACTGCTTTGGAGTGGTGTTAGCCTTCTTGAAGTGACCCTGCTCTGCCTTGCCAGCGCCATGTGGATTTCTGATAACTTTCTTACCTGAAACATCCTTTGTTGTTACTCTTTCCTTCTTCTCGCCATAACCAACCTGTACGGCACTGTATCCATCTTTCTCTACTGTCTTAACCTGAGTTACGACACATGGACCAGCCTGTAAAACTGTAACTGGTGTTAACACACCGTCTTCGTTGAAGATTTGAGTCATTCCGACTTTTGTTGCTAAAATTGCCTTCTTCATTTTAAAATATCCTCCTAATTAATCTACAGCGGATTGTTGCCAATCATACTAAATTCATTGAGAGTTGTTATCGCCGCCTTATGCGGTGTTACTTCAATGTACCGGCTACTGTAATTCCGGTTCGTTAAATGTGAAGTATAATTACTTCTGCTTCATCTTTACGTCGATGTAAACGCCAGCAGACATATCTAAGTTGTGTAATGCATCGATAGTCTTCTGAGTAGGTGCAATGATATCAATTAATCTCTTATGAGTTCTCTGCTCGAACTGCTCTCTACTGTCCTTATACTTGTGAACCGCACGTAAGATTGTAACCTTCTCAACCTTAGTTGGCATTGGTACAGGGCCAGAAACCTTTGCTCCTGTCTTCTTAACAGTTTCGATGATGTTCTTTGCAGCCTGATCGATTAACTTGTGATCATACGCCTTGAGTGTAATTCTCATTACTTGACTTGCCATAAAAAAAGCCGCCTCCTTTTCGCACTTAATTTCAGTACGACAAGCGGTGACTGTACACTCTCCCGTGTGTGTCCTATTATTATCATCGAACCACACATCATCTCTGCTCTCTAGCAGATGGTATTCGTACAGTGACTTGTCGCCAGTTTCTTAACTTGACATTCGCTCCACGGAAAACCTATCACAAACGGATAGCAACCTCACGCTTCTACGCTATCAATGTCACAGCAATGGCTATTATATACCATCTGCATACAGAAAGCAAGAACTATTTTATATTTTTTTCAATAAATATCTCACTCTGATTCTGCTTGTTTTTGTACATTTGACATATTGAAATATGCATCGAGATAACCAGCCTGTCTAAGCCGGCGTTCCAATGTCGGCTGTAATCCAAAGGTATCCATCAAATTCTTTACCTCACAATATGCCTGTTGTCTCTTCTTTTCCGATACATCTGTCTTGACCGCCCGGATCAGAATATTCTTAGGCGAATGTGCAATATCAATAAACTCCAGCAGCTGCGTCCTGTAGCCACAGCATTCCAATAATTCGCCGCGGATCGCATCTGTCATCAGTGCTGCAGTTCTTTCCTTTATAATGCCATACCGAAGCAGACCATGCAGTGCTTCCGACTCCATTTGCTGATTCAATTCGTGCTGGCAGCATGGTACAGAAAGAATGATATTAGCATTCCATCCTATCGCATTAAACAGTGCATAATCAGTTGCTGTATCACACGCATGCAATGTCACAACCATATCTACCGGTTCCTCTGTCTGATAGCCATTGATGTCCCCCAGCTCGAAATGCAGATCGTCATAATGATACTTTGCGGCAGTCTCATTACATTTGTCGATGACAGTCTGTTTCAGATCCAGACCGGTCATATACACTTTTCTGTGTCTGACCTCTGTTAAGTAATAATAAAGGATAAAGGTCAGATAGGATTTACCACAGCCAAAATCGATGATATGAAGTTCTTCTTTCTTATAATCTTTCAATACATCGTCAACCATTTCCAAAAACCGGTTGATCTGCTTGTATTTGTCATACATGGCATGCACAACCCTGCCATCCTTCGTAAAGATGCCTAGATCCACCAATGCCGGCACAACTTTCCCTTCTTCTAATAAGTAGTGTTTCCTCTTATTATGCGCATCCACCTGCACCGGATGCGCTGCCTTTCTTCTATTAATAAGGAGTTTCTCTTTCTTCGACAGCTTCACATCGTATTCCATCGTCTCACACCATGCATTCATCTGGCGGAATTCCTTCATATAAGTAAGCACCACATTCTGCAGATCCCCCACCGCTATATTGACATGAAATGCCTGCGTCTTCGTAAATTTCTCGATCTGGTATGCCTCACCCTGCTTGAGCCGGATGCGTTTGATCTGAATTTTTACAATCTGCTGGTTATCTGTAGCCAGCTGTGCCTCATACTTGTGTCTTGGATTGCTGATCACAATCTTAACCGGCTGTGTTGAAACGATTTCTTCTATAATAAATGCCATTGACTCCATAAAACTGTCCTCCTGAAAATGTGAACCGGATGGAATCATTGTACCACACTTTTCAAAAAATGAGCATAATTGAATGCAAATATTTTTTGCATATCCCTTTTTGAAGCTGATTATCCCCGATCCATTTTCTTTCCAGCCCATATCCCATACAATATATGCATATCGCGATATTTCTATTGTATTACATCATGATGTGGGATTATAATATAAGCCATCCAACATCGTAATCCGGCATGTGGATGCCGTATTGAAGCTCATGTCTGTTCTGACAGAGGACGATCGGTTTGAGCAGGCTGCACAAAACACCGGAAAGAACCGAAATGAAAGGAGGGACACAACAATGTGTGAAGTATTGGATAAGATCGTAGCCCGCGGCATTGCCACTGGATGTGAGGAGGTTGCCGAACAGGTGATACAAACGATCTCATAACCTTTTATTGCATGACACACAAAATGGATGACACGCGAATCAAACAACGCTTGTGCCATCCATTTTTACCTTTCATTCCCGAACACGCATGTAATGTAGCTTATCATATTCAGTATTCTCACCTGCATGTACCTGAGAAGTAAAATAAACTGCTCCATCGGATGCATGAACATTATCATACGATATGGTTTTCACTGCATCTTCCTTTCCGGAATTCTCTGTGATCCGTTTGATATCCATGGTATCTAACTGTACCATATACACATTATCATAGGAATCTCCATCCGCCGTATACGACTGTATGTCGTCACTTGTCAGAAAAACCATGCAATCGCCGATCACCTTCGGCGTATATACACTTCCGTATTCCTTTTTATGGATTACTTTGCATACCTTGTTCTTCTTCTGATACACACAGATCTGGGCATCCTCTGAAACAACCGCATCGTCCTGCCACTGTTCCCACACAATATACTGATCATTTGCTGCCACCAGATTTGTGTTTGCCAATAGTTCACTGTCCCCGATCTCCTGCTTCCAGCTGTCATCAGCTGCAACTGTCTCATCCGATACAGTCGTCTCCGTAACAGCACCATCCACGACATCGAATCGATGCATTACACCGTCTTCGCCCAATGCAGTCCAATACACATGCTGATCATATCCAGCTTGTACATCATCATATCCCTGTGCAAATGTTTCCTCTGCACACTGCTCCAGCTTTTGATCCGAAAATGCCTGTTTATATACTGCATACTGTTCACAGTAATCCCGATACATGAAATCGTATACCACAATGTAATATGCACAACCATCCTGGACAATGTAATCCGCAATATGACCCTTGGTCTTCGTAACCAGCTCCTGCTCCGGCGTCTGCTTTTGGAAATCCGGATCATTTACATACGCAATCTCTACCTCCGGCAATCCTGTCAGATCCATCGTATTCACCCGCAGATTCTTCTCTGTTGTGCTGCCGGCACAGCCTGTCAGTGCCAACAACAGCATTGCAATCACTGTAAATAAAATCCTCTTTCGCATAATACCTCTCCTTAATATTCATGATGTTTTGTCAACGAACTATTTCACTGGGCTTTCCGTCAGGCACATCAGCTCATCCCTTATCTCCTGTTTATATCTCACTCATTCACATATATCATGACTCTTTTTTGTATTGCATCCGTAACAACCTCTATGCTCTTATCTCCTGCAAAATATGCCTGTGCTTCCTCTAACACAATTTCGGTAATACTATTATCCGGTTCAATTGATTTCACTGCATGTTCCACCATATTTCTGTATTGTGCAGCTTGTTTCTCCGTAAGTGGCGTTATATCATAATAGATTCCGTCTATGTCCATTTTCCCCCGCCTTACAGAAATCTGCCTTCCCATCTCATTTGTATAATCTTCCTCTGCCGTTTGCGCTTCCATCCATAAATCGAAGCAATCCTTTCTTGTTGGCAAATATGACATACTCATGACCGTTCCCTGATATTCCTTTGTCATAAAATACCTTAAGAACTCCCACGCTTCCTTCTTATGATCGGACTTTGAGGAAATACCCAATTTCAGATGAAAGCGAATATAATTTCCTTTTTTATCCCTGCACGGGTACCCAATAAAATTAACATCATCTGAAAACATTGCCAATGTCTCCTTAAATAGGTCTATATCCGAAGATGCATCACGAAACAATACCTTGCCTTCCTGCAATAACTCCGTCTCACTGACAGTCGAAGGGTATGCATCATCATCTCCTCCCCACATATTACATATTTTTAGCAGGGTTTTAAAATCATCACTATTAAAATCACATGTACCAGTTTCTTTATTCACAAAATCGGAGAGATTACACCACAGCATCATGCGAAGCAGAAGTGTTTTATCTGCAACAAAAAAGAATTTCGCATCGGCATGCTTATGCTGCAATACAGATTCCAATTCTGCATAATCCCATCCGGAACCGGTCCCAACATCTTCCACTTTCGCAGCAATGGTCGCAATATCGAATCCATCCGAAACATAATAAATACCGTCTTGCACGCGCATTGCCTGTACTACAGACGGAAGAAGCTCCTCCATGTTAAGCATCTCATCTTCTTCATAATATGCTGTAAGATTCTCCAAAAAGCCATTTTTCACATATTCTGTCACCGAGATATCCTGCAAATCATATATATCCGGAATATTCCCGATTGTAATTTCAGTAGCCATTTTGTCAACAGATCCTGCATAATCATTTATTACAATCTCAATATCAGAATGTGTTTTATTAAATTGATACACTGCATCCGTGAGTTCCGTGTCCTTTTCAAAGGTAGCCAAAACCAGCGTATCCTTTTGTGCTGTCCCATCCATTGCTTTCTTTTGATAGACTGCCAACGATTCATTTGCTTCTCCGGTATTCATCGCTCCAAAAAAACAACCATTCTGCAAGGGAATCACATCACTCGTACTTTCCGAAAGCACATAATCAAACACTTTCTTTGCCATATCCATGTCCACATCATAACCGAATATACTATATCCATCACTATAATACAGGGTATATCCACCTATACCGCCTGAAACAATCGTATCCTCTGTTCTAATCGAAGTACTATGATATTCTCCAAATGCTTTTTTCTTTGAATTGTAAATACTGATTTGACATGTAACCTCATCCGCCTTAACATTATGCAGTACGCACACAATTTCTTCTGCCTGTGATAAAACCACATCATAAATATTTCCCTTCTTTACCGGGATTGTATCTTTCAGTGCAAGTTTTTCATCCAACAAGTAGATTGCATTTTCACTATGTAATATCACTGTCCCATCTGATTGCACGCAAAACCCGGGTCTAATATCCTTATCCGAAAAATCAAATGCACCATCAGAACCAGATCTTGCTATTTCTACACCGTCCCTGCTACATTTCACAATAACCATATGTGCAGAGGCATCCTCATACATATAATAAATATTCTCTGCCGCATCGTAATCAAATACACTTACAATATCCATAACATCAGGTAAATCCTGTGGGATTCCCAATTCTACCATATTACTTCCATCCAGATGATAACGATAAATACCACTGACCCTTTCCTCTTTCGTCCCTTTAGACTGCTGCAAACCTTCTTCATCTATAGAATCCGCTATATTACTTTCCGATTCCGGTGCACTTTTACGAGACACCGAAACGGCAGACACATAAATATAGTTTCCTTTTGATCGATACCAATATAAGGTAGCCTGAGGAATCTCTAACTCCTTGACGGGCTCATATGTTACATCTGCACGCAACACTGTCGTCTGATCATCTGCATTGCTTTCCGTCTTCTTGCATCCGGCAAACAATACCAGAATGCATATTGTCAGTACCATGTATATATATTTCTTCATATTTTCACCTTTATTCCGCTACTATCGACAATTCTGTTATTCAACACCGTATTTCTTAAATATCTCATGCTTAATTTCAAGATATCCTTGAAGCGTTGCATCCGATATCACAAAAAACTCCTGTTTCTCATAGTCATTATAATTTACATAGTACTTCCCATCCAACTGATCCCCACTCACGACCGGTTTTGTATCATCTTCAGCAATCCGCAATAGTCCAAACTTAATTGGCGACAATTCATATATCGGGACATCATCATCCAAAATATCTGACACCTGAGACTTCGCACAAAAAACAAGATATCTTTCCCCTGGCAACATCACATTGACGCATGTCTGCGTATCAATACATACAGTATTCGCCTTTCCCTTCACCACGATTCCGCCACTCTTAGATATATATATCTTTTGACCCTCTAAGGCTGTCTCACCTTCCAGCACATTATTTACAACCGCATCCTGTATATTCATATTACCTTTTTGCATGTATGTATCCTGTGCTGTAATCTCAAGCACACAATCATTTGAGAAATGTGATGATTCTAGTTGTTCAAATACATTCTCTTTTATTTCCGGCAGTCTTTCAGGATCTGTATCATCTAATCGCACTTGCAAATTATCTGCATATTTGCTAAATTCAGCATATGTCTGTATTTTATCTATTTTATAGGAATCCTTACGCAAATATACCGCTGCCAAAATAGATACAGAGAATAGAATAATGCCAATTACGACAACAATCATTTTTTTCATTTCCACCCCTTCTTTCATATCTACAGATTACTCGCCTCATA
Source organism: uncultured Lachnospiraceae bacterium (assembly GCA_934293375.1). Lineage (GTDB taxonomy): Bacteria > Bacillota > Clostridia > Lachnospirales > Lachnospiraceae > RGIG6919. The sequence continues at coordinate 30,160 of CAKQYS010000013.1, forward strand.
TCATTTACCTTTATTATTACATATATCTTATTGTTGTGCAACAAATATATTTATATTTATATATAATGGCACAAATGGCAACTCAAGTGGCGCTTTTTTATACATTTTTTGATATAGGATTGTTGAAATACATGAATCGTGATACACTATGTATTATTATTCTGACACGAAAGGAACATATCATGTGGATTGCAAATCATTGGAAAGATTATCAGGTGATAGACTGCTCACAAGGTGAGAAATTAGAATATTGGGGTGATTACAAGCTGATCCGTCCGGATCCGCAGGTCATCTGGAATACACATAAGGGGCCTGACTGGAAGAAGCCGAACGGCCACTATCATAGAAGCCAGAAGGGTGGCGGTGAATGGGAATTCTTTCATCTGCCGGAGCAATGGACGATCTCCTATGAGCTGCCATATCACGCCTATGCGAAGGAGCCGAAGCTGACATTTCATCTGAAACCCTTCAGCTTCAAGCACACCGGACTGTTTCCGGAGCAGGCAGTCAACTGGGACTGGTTCTCTGAGAAGATCCGGAATGCCGGACGCCCGGTGAAGGTTTTGAACTTATTTGCCTATACAGGCGGTGCCACGCTGGCTGCCGCTGCAGCCGGTGCTGCGGTGACCCATGTGGATGCCTCAAAGGGCATGGTGAGCTGGGCAAAGGAAAATGCACAGGCATCCGGTCTGTCCGAGGCGCCGATCCGCTGGCTGGTCGATGACTGTGTCAAGTTTGTAGAGCGGGAGATCCGCCGTGGCAACTACTACGACGGCATCATCATGGATCCGCCATCCTATGGCCGAGGACCAAAGGGAGAGATCTGGAAGATTGAGGAACGCGTATATGACCTGATCCAGCTCTGTACCCAGATTCTGTCAGACACGCCGTTGTTTTTCCTGGTAAATTCTTACACCACAGGGCTGCAGCCGGCTGTCCTCACCTATATGATCTCCACCGCCATGATCGGGCAGTTTGGCGGTCATGTCGAAGCCGAGGAGATTGGACTGCCTGTCAGAAATACAGGACTGGTGCTTCCATGCGGTGCATCCGGACGCTGGTTCCGAGATTGAGATACGGGATTTGAAAACACACCGAGGAGGACTTGAAGATGAACAACAATAAATATAAAGGCGTCATGTACATCCTGTCTGCAGCATTCTGCTTTGCATTGATGAATCTGTTTGTGCGGCTGGCAGGCGATGTCCCTTCGATTGAAAAGAGCTTCTTCCGGAATCTGGTTGCTCTATTATTCTCTGCAGTCATCCTCTACCGGTCACACATTCCGATGTCTGCCGGGAAGGGAAATCTGCTGCCTTTGTTTATGCGGGCTGCATTTGGCACACTGGGGATCTTCTGCAATTTCTATGCAGTCGACCACCTTGCGATCTCAGATGCATCCATGCTGAATAAGCTGTCACCGTTCTTTGCGGTCATCTTTTCTTATATCATCTTAAAAGAACGGATAAAACCATATCAGGCAGGTTGTCTTCTGCTGGCATTTGCAGGAACGGTACTGATCGTCCGTCCCGGCGGCAATTCCATCCAGATGATACCTGCCCTGATCGGTGCATTAGGCGGGCTGGGTGCCGGCACCGCCTACACAATGGTCCGGGTGCTTGGCAAACGCAATGTTCCCGGAGCCTATATTGTATTCTTCTTCTCCACATTTTCCTGTCTGGCAGCCCTGCCATCTTTCTATATTGACTATCAGCCAATCAATACACATCAGCTGTTGATGCTTTTGTGTGCCGGACTGGCAGCTACCGGTGGACAGTTCTCCATCACTGCGGCGTACACCCATGCCCCGGCGAAGGAGATTTCCATTTATGACTATTCCCAGATCCTTTTTGCTGCAATACTCGGCTATGTCTTTCTGGATCAGATTCCGGATCGTGCGAGTGTCCTCGGCTATATGATCATATTTGCAGCTTCCCTGATCATGTTTCTGCGCAACAATCAGGAACCTGCTAAAGATCAGGACTGATATCAGACTTACTCTTCGTTCCGGATTCCGTCTGATACCTGCATCTTACCGGACAGCTGAATCATGACGAAGGATAACGCCCCCATAATCACAATCATAAACACAGCCGTCACGATACATATATACCAAGGAATTTTGAATTTCTCATCCAAAATATCCACGATCGCCGCCGTAAAGATCCATGACAGGGGAATTGCAAGCACCGTTCCTGTCAGCCATGAGATCAGACCCACGATCATTTTCTCTGTGACAAGCATCCGGTTGAGTGCATTCCGACTCATACCAATCGCCCGTAGGATCGCATTTTCTTTCTGGCGCTGGATCTGGTCATTGACCATCGTATTTAAGACATTGACAATTCCCAGCAGGGTGACAAATACAATGATAAAGATTGCCGCATACCGGAAGCCTGAGGTGTAATCCGCTATGATCTTTTTTGTATCTGTATAACGCCAGCTGATCAATAATGGATGCACCGTAACAAGTTCATCAAAATCCAGCACATCAAATTTTTTTGAATCCACCTGCACATAAATATTATCTGTCTCATGATCCAGATACTCCTCACCGCAGATCTCCTTCGCATAATCATATGCCATGATAACAGTGTATATGGAATATGTGTCCAGCTCCGGATTGTCTTTGCAGATACCGGTTATGGTATATGGTTCATATACCATATTTTTGTTCAGCTCCATCAAATAACCTGTCTCTTCCTCTGATTTTTCCACTGCCTGCATAGCTTTCTTATATTCCGCAAGCGGTGTCATCAGGAACTGATCTCCCGGCTTCACATCAAACAACGGAACCTCTTTCCTGCCGATTGTCGTTGTACCGAGGGCAATCACGCCACCATTCTTTGTTGCCTCATACGCATCTGTACCATTTTCCATATATGGATTCAGGGCATTTAACTGTTCCTTTGTCATAAACAGAACTGTCAGGCAAGGATTGGCACCTTCATCGATTTCTAATCTTTCACTGACTTCTTTGGTAATTCTCAACCCATTTGTCTGATCCTGCATCAATACGATACTGCAATGCGGCTCCGCTTTTTTCACATATTCCCGGTCACGGATTGCCTGAAGGACATCTGCAATATCCTCATAAGGCTCCGCAGAAACATTACATACAATATCATAATTGAGCTTGCGTCCTGATGACATGCCATCCAATTCTGTGATATCAGATAACGATATATTGAGGTTGTATATCACCGTCGCCAGTATGGTGATCACCATGACGCTGGCAGAGAAAGCTGCCACTACATTCCAGAAGCCCTTGCGGTTTCGTTTCATACTCTTCACCGCATACTGGCCTTCAATATGCATGTTCCGGTAAAGGAAGCTCTCCCGTTTTCTTTTCTTTGGCGGTTTGATGTCACCGTTGTTTCCGAGGGTCTCCACAATGGAAAGCTTCTTCATCTTAAAATACGGCTCCGCTGCTGCCCACTCGATCGTCCCCCACAAAAACAGGGCCGATAATCCTAATGCGATCAAAACCGTGACCGGGGACTGCCCGGCGGTCTCTGCCAGCTGTCCGAATCCCATATAGATCAACTGTCCAAGTGCAATTCCCACTACATAAGCAACACAGCCATCCACCAGATTTTCCCGCATCATGATCTGTCGCAGCTGCTTATTGGTGGCACCCATACTCTTTAAGACGACATAATCCTTGATCTTATTGATCAGATTGGTGCTCATCAGACTCCGGATGATCAAGCTGCAGAAATAGATAAACAATAATGCCATCATCAGCACTGCCACGCCCATAACGACCGTAAATTCATCCTGCAGGTAGAATACACTCATCGCGCCCTTACTATAACGGCGTCCAAAGTCATTAAACGGTGCATTGACCAGTTCTGCCAGCTCCCGTCCATCCTGATCCATATGGAACTTTCTGACCAGTCTTACATAGGTCGTCTGCTGTTCCGGATGCACTGACAGCGTATACAGTGTTGGATAATCCACCGTATCCCCCTGAATTTCACAAATGCCAACGACAGTGTATTCTCTTGTAAATTTCTGCGTATCCTCACTGCCGGAATAATCTGCCTCAAAATCGACATGGATCTTGTCTCCTACTTTCACATCATACGGAAAACATTTCGTGGTCACATCACTCAGGATGATTTCTTTGTCATTTTCCGGATAACGCCCATCCCGCAACGGAATTGTAAAAATATCCTGGTCAAAAGAATCAAGGCACTGGATATTATAATCCATATATATATCATATGCCTCTTTGATCCTGATCCTATAATCAATGACTGCGGCATCTCTTCTCACTTCCGGAAGTTCATCCCATAATCTGCCGCCTCTGACAACACTCTCGACATTGACATGATCCCGAAGCATCTGTGTCTGTTCATCTGACAATTTCACATATTCCAGATAATAATTCCCATTGGTCAAGGTGGTCTGATATTCGTTTAATATACCCCCAACCGCCATCGTGATCACAACATAGATCAGTATGGTTGCCAATACCATGCTGCAAATGACCATGGCACTGCGGCTTTTTCTCCTCGTCACATAACGATAGGCCAGTTCCTGATACTTCTTCATATCTATCCCCTCCTACCCTACTGCTCTGCTGTCTTTGTATCACTGACGATCTTTCCGTCAGAGATTGTGATCACCCGGTCAGCCAGTCCGGCAATGGACATTTCATGCGTGATCAGGATCAATGTCTGCTCATATTTTCTGGCAGAGCTTTTTAAGAGCTGGATTACCTCTTTGCTGTTCTGCTTATCGAGATTTCCGGTCGGCTCATCTGCCAGGATGATCGATGGATTATTGGCCAGTGCTCTTGCGATCGCAACACGCTGCTGCTGACCTCCGGAAAGCTGATTCGGAAGATGATCCTGTCGATCCTCCAATCCCAACATGGTGATCAGATCCTGTATATATTCACTGTCTACCGTTGCATGATCTAACAGAACCGGCATCTTGATATTCTCTCTTACTGTCAGAACCGGGATCAGATTAAAGCTCTGGAATACGAATCCGATCTTTCTTCTCCTCATGATCGCCAGCGTCTCGTCATGATATCCTGAGATATCCTTACCTCCAATAAACACCTTACCACTGGTCGCTTTATCCAGTCCCCCTAATAAATGCAGCAATGTTGACTTACCGGAGCCTGAACTTCCGACGATTGCCACGAACTCTCCCTTCTCCACAGAAAAGCTGACATCGTCCACCGCACGCACCCGATTTTCGCCTTCCCCGTAATATTTGCATAAATGCTCTGTTCTGATGATCTCCATATCGGATCCTCCCCTGTTCCCTTATTTTATGTAATGCACACTTCCCATAGCTTTCTATCCTATAAATACATCATATCTCTTTCATCTTACATTCCGGTGAATCCTTATCTTACAAAAATGTAAGCAAAAGGCAGACTCCGTAGAATCTGCCCTTTCTTTGATCACACCACTGTCCTGCTACGAAAATACCACAGTAAAACATGTCCATTCACCCGGTTCACTGTCTACTGTAATTTCACCGCCCTGCCCGTTCATAATACTTCTGGCAAGCGACAGTCCGATCCCAATACTATTTTCATTTACCTTGGACTTCGCCCGGTAGAATCGCTTGAATACCTTATGGATATCTTCCGGCAAAATACCGATCCCGTAATCTTTAATATGGATCTCTGTCAAAACGGATGACTGCTCAACCGTCACCTCTATCGTACTGTTCTCCGGTGCATATTCTGTGGCATTTTTTAATATATTGGTAAACGCTTCTACACTCCACTCACGATCATGCATGACCTTAATGGATTCCGGACAACAAATCGAAATCGTCTGATGTTTTGCCGCTTCCAAAAGTCTGACATTTTCATATGCCAGCTGTAATGTAGGATACAATGGCTGTAGTTCCGGTACAAATCGAATACTGCCAGCCTCCAGCCTCGCCAGCTTCAACAGGTTCAACACCAGCCATTCCATACGCGTCAGCTGATCTCCCATTTTGGCGAGCATATCCTGTCTCGCTGCATCTGACAGCGTCTCATCTGCCAAAAGGTCCTGATAGATCGTAAGTGTGGCAAGCGGGGTCTTCAACTGATGGGAAATATCCGCAATGAGTTCCTGTAGAAATGTCTTCTCCTTCTTCTCATCCTCTCTCGCCTGTGCTATAGCAGTCACCATCTTGTCATAAGCATCCCAGAAAGCACCGATATCACCCTCGGCCTGTGCATGATCCGACTGCAGTACAAGCTGTGACAGATCATTGTCCGATTGTTCCGCCAGCACCATATCGGATACCTGCTTCGCCTGCCGTATCACATCAAGTCCCGACCGGTATAATATCCGCCCCAGCACATAACAGGCCACCGCCAACACCGCATATACACCAAACACGATGCCATATAGCTGCAGTGTTCTTTCCCTGACCAATGCGTCATAATCCGTCATTCTAAAATCAAGATATCCACGGGCGGCCAGCGCATCCCTGTTCAGAAATGTATCGGAAATCGTCTGCATATATGCCTGATTCAACCGATCCGAAGCATACCGCACCGCAAAAAACAGACAGACAGCTACCAATACCACTGTGATGATATAATAAATTGTAAATTGTCTGACCGCTCTGTTCTTACTCATATCTTAACTACGGAATGTATAACCGACACCTCTGATCGTCACAATACAATCCTTCTCCCCTGCAAGTTTCTCGCGCAATCGCTTTATATACACCGACAATGTATTGTCATCCACAAAATCTCCATCAATATCCCACAACTGCTCCAACAGCTGTGTTCTCGTCAACACCTGGCCTCTGTGCTCTACCAGATTCACAAACAATCTGTATTCACTCGGTGTCAGATTCAACAAGGCATCCCGGCATCTGACCTCATGCCGCATCGGACTGATCGTAAATGCACCGACCGTGGTCATTTCTGTCTGTACACGCATGGCATTACTTCTTCTAAGTGCCGCCCGGATACGCGAAATCAGTTCCCGTACCCGGAACGGTTTCGCAACATAGTCATCTGCCCCAACATCCAGTCCTTGTACCACATTTACTTCCTCTCCAAGTGCTGTCAGAAAAATAATCGGAAGAGAAATACCCTCTGCCCGGATCTCCTTACAAAAGCTGTATCCATCTCCATCCGGCAGATTGACATCAAGCAGTATCAGATCGATCGGTTCTGCAAGCAGGCTTCTCGCTGCACTGATACAATCTGCCCGCACTGTCTCATACCCCTCAGACTTCAAAGCATATTCCGTCGCCATCGCAAGCGGCGTATCATCTTCTACCAACATAATCCTGCTCATTATTTCACCCCACTATTGCCCATATTTTTTCCATTATACTTCATACATCTGCATACCACAAGAAAAAACAACCGATTGGCAATGTCAGTTCTATCTACTGTGAATCTAACAGTGGAAATGTCACGATTGCCTTAAATAAATCTCCATCCAATACAATCTCAAAAGTTCCCTGCTGCAGATTCGCAAGATTCCGTGCAATAGAAAGCCCAAGTCCTGATCCACTCGTATTCCGCGATTCATCTCCTCTGACAAACCGTTCCATCAATTCATCTGCCGAAATATTCAAAGCATATTGTGAGATATTCTTCATCACAACCTGTACCCTGCCATCCTGCTCCCAGACATCCACATAGACTCTGGAATGTTCCATGGCATATTTAAAGATATTCTGGCACAGATTTTCAAAAATTCGAAATGTATGTCTGCTGTCCAGATTCACAACTGCATGTTCCACCTTGAAATTCTCTACAATCTCAAGGTTTCTCTGTGCAAACTTATCCTCGAATTCTCCCATCGTCTGCCTGAGCAGTTCAATCAGATCAAGCTGCATCGGCTGAAATTCTACATTTCCGGTTGCTGATTTGGATACCTCTACCAGATCCTCCATCAGTTGTTTCAATCTCTGTGACTTCTGATCAAGCACTTCCAGATAATGTTGTGCATCCTCAGATGCATATGGTTCTTTCTTTAACAGGTCGACATAATTGATAATGGAAGTCAAAGGCGTCTTAATATCATGTGACACATTTGTGATCAATTCCGTCTTCAATCTTTCATCCTTTAAACTCTGCTCTACTGCCAATTTGAGTCCGCTCTGCAGATGATTGATCGACTCCGCCAGTTCCCTCTTATGTCCCTGCATATGTTCTGTCGGAATCTGATAGTCCAGATCTCCTGCCTTTAACTGTTCAACACCGTGCATGATCTCGGCCGTATACCGGATATCCCGAAAAATCACAACACAGGTGAGGAACTCAATTGCCAATGCCACCAGGAAGAAGAAAAACACCAGCAGACCAGACTGATTGTCAGCTGCACATACCATAGCGATCACGATCATAAAGATCAATGCCAGCTGGCCTGTCATAAACATCAGACACAGTCTGTGATCCACATGCATTGCTGCAGCCATTTCTGTTAAATGTGCCTTGCACCATTTATATGGTCTGCCAAGCACAAAGCTTGCCACTCTGTAACATATACTGTTGTTGAAAAATTTCTTATGCCGGATCCTGACAAGCAATTCAAAACAAAATGGTACAATCGACCAGCACAATGCTATCACAAATATAGTGATCATCTGTATGTCATCAAATAATCTGTTCATTTCTGCAGTCGAACTGAACATCTCATACAGAGCAACCGCTGCACTTATCATCAGTGCTGCGATCAGAATCACCACTTCCGTCGGAATACGCGTTGCAAGCAGTCCCCGTGTCAATGTCCCCTTTGCGTCCACATATCCGGATACCAACACCAGATATACCAAACAAAGCAGACCGATCACACAAAAGAGAATCGTCAATGTAAGACTCTGCCCCGCTCCTGCATATAGATATGAATATCGCTCATAATCTGCCTGATTCGTCTGGAAAATATCCTTATGTGTGAGCTTACTTGACAGAGCAAATGTAATTGATTTTGCATATTCTCCCATATAGGTTTCCATAGATTCCGTTTCGCCGGACGGCAGGGTCATTTCTACATCACTATACCCGGCCGGGGAGCTGAAATTCACATTTTCGGATAGATTACCTGTCGTCTCCCCCGTCTCGTAGTCATAGGTAAAACAAACACTTGTATCTGCCGCAATATCGCCGTCCGCATTCGTATACACCACACTCTCGGCATCGTCCTGTGTCGGCTTCATAACTGCCTGATATCTGTAATTGACCCTGTCAGTCGATGTCGCGGCAATAGAATCCGTAATACTCTGATATGCACTGCATATATCCGCATAGTAGATCACAAGTCCATTAAAATAACACAGTGACTGTGTCAGAAAAATCTGCGTCACATCCGCACCCGCCGGCAGCTTTTTCTTTGCTGTCTCTAGTGTTCTCTGTCTGTAATACACCTTGACATCCGGATCCACCATTTCGTCAAACCGTGAACAATATAATTCATCTGTTTCTTCGTTATAGCTCCATGTATTATTTCCCACCTGAAGCTCATAATACTGTGTATGATCCTCGCCATCATCAGAGGAAATGTCCACATGTCTTTTGATATAATCAATGATCACGGAAGCATCCACTTCCACATAATGATCTGCCAGGTTCCCTGCTTTTTTTCTATTCTCAGATGAGAAGAAATCATACCGGGTGGATTCACTTTCTGATACATCACCATCTGTTCTCCAATCTGCCAGTGCCCTGTATGTGTATGACCGGGTACCTGTCTGTGTATCCGGCTGCACTTCTGTATATAAGCTTGCATCCTGATAGACATCCGTTGAAATCTCCAGATCTTCCTGTGCATTTTCTGTCTGCGACTGCATCCATACATCCACCGGGATGATCGTCATAGCCTTCTCATCCGGCGTCATTTTCGCCTGATCATATAGATCCTTCTGTATCTGCGACCGCACAGCGTATATTGACTCTGAGACAAGAGAATCTATACACCCTGTACTCTGTTCATAATCCGGTGCCGTACCTGTCTTTAACACCTGCACCCCACCGGAATCTACTGCTACCATTGCTCGTATGCCACATACCAGTGCCGCGCAAAATGACACCATCATCACGAGTCCCGCCAGCCATTTCAGCCAAGCAGAATACCATACCTTTTCCATGTTCATCTTCCTTTCTGCACGATCCTAATCCAACCGGTCCATCCGGTATCCAACGCCCCACATTACCTTGATATATCTTGGATTCTTAGGATCTATCTCCATTTTCTCCCTGATTCTGCGGATGTGTACAGACACGATATTCTCTGTTGAATATGCATCCTCACCCCAGATTCTCTCGTAGATCGTCGAAGATGAAAAAACAACACCCAGATTAGACATCAACAGATGTACGATCTTGTACTCTGTCGGTGTCAGTTTCAATGGTTCACCGGCAAGCGTAACCAATTTCTTCTCATCATCCATGATGAGATCTCCATTCTGAAGGACATGAGACTCAGGTTCAACCGTCATACTTCCCAGTCTGGTATACCGTCTAAGCTGTGATTTCACTCTGGCAATCAGCTCCAGTGGATTAAAAGGTTTGGTAATGTAGTCGTCAGCACCGATATTAAGGCCTAAGATCTTATCCATATCCTCAGATTTTGCTGACAGCATGATGACCGGCACATTACTTGTCTTTCTGATCTGCATGACCGCATGGGTTCCGTCCATTATCGGCATCATAATATCCATAACAATAAGCTGGATTTCCTCCTTTGCCATAACATCTAATGCCTCTCTGCCGTTATATGCCGGATAGATCGTATATCCCTCCTGACCCAGATAAATAGATATCGCCTCCACGATCTCCTTATCATCATCACACACTAATATGTTCATCCCATTTTCCTCCTCATCCTCTTCGATCTTACATAGCTATCCTAGCAAATGATTCTGTCGAAGACCTTCAATGAAAACTTAAGAAATTATTACGAAATCCATGAAAAAAACAAAGCCATCACACATATGTGATGGCTTAGATCCTGACTTAGAACTTGCGGTACTTCCGTCCTCTTGCAGGTTTCGTCTCATGGATGATCCGGGCAAACTGCTCTGAGCCCCACTTAGACTGGATCAGCACAAAACCTTCCGGTGTACACTCCTGGAACTTCTTCTTTTGCTGGATATAGATCTTATAGTACTGATCCATATCACAATTCACAGTCACCGCACCTGCCTTCTCAAATATAACAGTAAATGTATAATCCTTGTCCTTTGTTACGCCAAAAAATATACCCATGATATCGTCATTCTTATATTTCGTAGTATTATGAAGCTGTGTTGCAAGCATTGCCTTCTGGACTTCAATACTTCTGTCATCCATATCCTGATCAAAGATCAACAGCTTCTCCACAAAGGAATTCAGATTCGTCACCATACGAAGCTTATACTGCTTCATCATCTTTGCGTATTCTTCGTCGTCCTTTGCCTTCTCATTAAATACAGCTAACTTGTTCTGGATCGTACCCTCAGATGCCGGTGCAAACCATACCATATATCCCTTCTCTGTATCCTGATATAAACACGGATAGATCAAAGGCATTGTCGCGCCACAATCCTCACAGGTAAACTTAAACATCTCACCCTTTAAGATCTTGCTCTTCAGATCATTCTGCTGCGGTGCGATCACGCGGTCATACATGATGACCTTATGTGCCTTACCACATTCCGGACAGGTAACCTCCTGCTCCTTTGCAAATGTATTCTCCTGTGCTTCCATTCCCATTTTCCTCCCAATTTCCGTTTATCTCTCAATCACAACGAAATGTCTACATAGGCTTAAGTATATAACATTTTCCACGAGAACACAACCTCTATACTTTCTTTTTCCGGATATTTGCAAAATCGATCTGCGCGATCAGAATCGCAGCAAACATCAACACGCAGCCGGCTGCTTCGCGTCCGGTCATGGTCTGATGTAAAATGATCATACCTGCCAACACAGAAATCACGGATTCCATACTGAGAAGCAGGGATGCAATCGTCGGATTCATATCCCGCTGTCCTAAGATCTGCAATGTATATGCGATTCCACAGGAACAGATACCCGCATATAAAATCGGTACTGCAGCACCCAGAACCGCCTCCACGCTGACATGCTCAAATATCAGCATGCAGATGGTACATATCATGCCACATACCAGAAACTGTATACATGACAGCTTCACGCCATCCACCTTCGGTGCATAGTAATCCACAACCAGAATATGTGCAGTAAATGCCAATGCGCACAGCAACACATAGAAATCACCTTTACTAAACTGCAGGCTTTCTTTCATACATAACAGATACAGTCCCACTGCCGCGATCAGTACACTGATCCACACATTGATGTGTGCCCTTCTTCCCAGAAACACGCTGGCAATCGGCACAAACACGATATACAATGCGGTAATAAACCCTGCCTTGCCTGCCGTTGTGTATTGAAGTCCTATCTGCTGCAGCATGCTCGCAACCGTCATCACCACGCCACAGAGAATGCCGCCTGTAAAAAGCAGCCTGCTTTGTTCTATCTGACGCTCGTCAGCTTTCTCTTCCTTCTTATCTTTTCCGGTCAAATGGTTCATCCGGATCCATCCTACTAAAAACAGACAGCCGATCAGACACCGGATTCCATTAAATGTAAACGGACCGACATAATCCATCCCAACACTCTGCGCGACAAACGCAACGCCCCATATCGTTGCAGCCATCAATAAATAAATTGCATTTTTGATCTTCATTCGTACACCTTACGACAACACGCTCTGCAAAAACTGCTTTGCCTTCTCGGTCTTTGGATTGGCAAACAACTCCTGTGGCGGTGCCTCTTCCAAGATCTCTCCATCTGCCATAAATACCACCTTGTCAGCGACCTCTTTGGCAAAACCCATCTCATGTGTAACACACAGCATCGTCATACCCTGCTGTGCCAGCTCCTTCATAACATTTAGTACCTCTCCGACCAATTCCGGATCCAATGCTGAAGTCGGCTCATCAAACAACATGATCTTCGGTTCCATAGCCAGTGCACGGGCAATCGCCACTCGCTGCTGCTGTCCACCGGAAAGCTTGGAAGGATATACATCTGCCTTATCTGATAAGCCTACCTTTGCGAGAAGTTCCAATGCCTTTTGTCTGGCCTGTTCTTTATCCTTCTTGCGCACGATCACCGGTGCAAGCATGACATTTTCAACCACTGTCTTGTGAGGAAACAGATTAAAACGCTGGAAAACCATACCCATCTCCAAAAGCATATTTGTAAATGCTTCATGCTCCATCTTGTTGACAGTCTTGTCATTCTCTCTGTGATAAAACAGCTGATCCTCAATGAAGATCTTACCGCTCGTAATCTTCTCTAAAGTATTCAGGGAACGCAGAAATGTTGACTTTCCTGCACCCGACGGTCCGATAATCACGACTACCTCCCCCGGTTCAATCGTCAGGTTTACATTTTTTAAAACTTTTAATTCTCCGAAGTCCTTACATAAATTCTCTGTACGAATCATTGACATAATCTGCACCTCCCTTACTCGTATACAGAATACTTCTTCTCAAGCTTATTGAAAATAAAAGTGAAGAAAGCTGTAATAATCAGGTAAATAATCATGGCCGGAATATATACCATTGCCGTTGCCGATGAAGATGAAATCGCACGCGTTACCTTCGTTAGATCTGATAAACCAATAATCGCAACCAGTGAAACATCCTTTAAAACCATGATAAATTCATTACCAACCGGCGGAATCAGTCTTCTGACTGTCTGCGGAATAATGATCTGCCGCATTGTCTGTCCATAGGTCATACCCAGTGCCTTTGCGGCCTCAAACTGACCCTTGTCGATCGACTCAATACCTGCACGGATATTTTCTGCGAGGTAAGCAGCACTGTTCAATGTATATGCGATGAGGGCTGCAACAAATGCACTCTGGATCGTGAGGGCTGCATTGATCTGCGGCAGTCCAAAATATATAAAATAAATCTGCATCAGAAGTGGTGTTCCACGGAAGAAGAAGATATAAGCGCTACATGGCTTATTGATTATTTTTTTCTTTGACATCTTGCCCAATGCAAGAAACACACTTAAGATCAATCCGATCGCCACGGATAAGATTGTCATGATAATTGTTAATTTGGCTCCATCCAGCAATTGTGGCAGCCAGCTCATTACTTTGTCCATATCGTTTCCTTTCCTATAGATAGCACGAGAAGCCATCCTGCATCATGCAGGACAGCCTCATCTACTATGTGTTATCGCGTCTGTATTTACTTTGCAGAAAATCCTTCTGCCAGGCCCTCTGTCAGATCCTCACCAAAATACTTCTCTGACAGTTCCTTCATCTTGCCGCTCTCAAACAGTGCTGCAACCGCCTTGTTGACTGCATCTCCCAATTCTGTATTACCCTTCTTCATAGCAATCACGATCGGCTCCTTCGTCTCTGACTTCCATACTGTCTTGTAATTGCCAGCATCATCACCTAAATAGAAAGCAGCAACAACTGAGTCAGTACATACAGCATCTACACGACCTGCCTTTAACTCATCAAATGCATTGATCACTTTCTCATACTGTCTTAAGTCAGTATCAATTCCTTCCTTGATCTTATCCTGAATCAGATAGTCTGCTGTTGTCTCCATCTGTACTGCAACTGCCTTACCGGCAAGATCCTTCACATCTGCAATATCAGAATCATTTGGGACAACGATAACCGGTGCATTTGCAATATAAGGAGCGGTTAAAAGGTACTTCTCATTTCTCTCATCCAGATAAGAAACTGCAGAGATAACACAATCATACTTGTTTGTATCCACACCTGCAAAAATGCCATCCCATGCTGTATCCACAATCTCAAGCTTCAGACCCATCTCATCTGCAAGTGCCTGAGAAAACTCCATATCAAATCCAATCGGTGTTGTACCGTCTTCATCGAAATACTCCATTGGTGGATAGCCAATCTCAGCAGCAACCATAAGGGTTCCATCTTTTACTGTCATACCACTGCCCTTTGAGCTGCCACAGCCTGCCAACATACCACATGCCATCGCACAGACAGCAAGTACTGCAAAAATCTTCTTCATCTTCTTCATAATCTCATCCTCCTATGAGCCTAGTGCAAATAAATAAAAAAGCAAAGCTATCATGTTCACTGACTGCTTTGCCATCTCACATTTACTTAATATAATTATTTCCAACGCATCTGTCAAGTATAAATATACAGATTTATGCATATTTATAGATTTTTTTAATTTTTAACACTGTATTTGTGCACATTTTAAATACTAAGTTCAAAAAATCTGTTTTAACCGAAAAAATAGGCTTGAAAAAAAAAATCAAGTATGCTATGCTATTATCTGTTGTGATCACATACATCGGGGTGTGGCTCAGCTTGGTAGAGCGCTTGGTTCGGGACTAAGAGGTCGCGCGTTCGAATCGCGTCACCCCGATGATTGATAAGGAGATATTGCATGTGCAATATCTCCTTATTTTATTTCTCACCACCATATCCCATTTTTATCGTGTTCGAGTGTCTGCCTGTATTGTTCTATACTATGCTGCGTGACCCGCTCGATCTCCTCTGCCAGATCCCTTGAAGAGATTCTATGTGCACCCTGTCCCATGACGATCAGCTGTTCCAAACCATCCGAAGTTGCCACCGTCACATCATATCCTTTCGCATCCGCTGTCAGTTCCTTCGGCACACCCGGCTGCGGAAATACTGCTTTATCACCGTGCGCACTCATTGCATGTGCCGTCTTCTCAATATACATATCGGCAGTCTCAGCTTCTTTCGTATATACTACATATATATTGTGATACTGTTCTACACTGCCTGCGTTTCCTTTCACCTTATAGGCATCGAATACAAGAATCAAAAGACATCCTGCAAAACCCTGATAATTGCTGAGAATATCCATCAGCTCCCCTCTGGCTGCACCAAGATCCTGCTTTGCCAGACCGGCAAGCTCCTCCCATCCAAAGATCACATTATAGCCATCTACCAGCAGACATTTTGGCTTCTTCGGTGCCGGTGTCCATGTCACAGATTTCTCCTCACCAAATGCCCGTGAAGTACCGGCATATCTGCCTCTATCATCATTTATATTCTTTCTGAATGTACGGTTAAAGATCGCCTCTAACTCCCTATCCTCTTCAATCGAACCTGCTGTATAGGAAGGACCCGTCTGTTGTACTCTGACGGTCTGCACTGTGCGTTCTCCGTCAAGTGCTCTGATGTAACCTCTCTCCACATGCATCTGTGTCTCCACCTTGTCCCAGGCAACCACATATCCGGCTCCATGCGAACAAAATACGGAACAGGACGGATTCTCTGTATCCTGCTCGCTATCGTAACCAATTGCATCCACCACTTCCGGGGTATTGTGGCACGGTGCATAACCATCCGGCATGAGAAGACATTTTCCAAGTCCTCTTGTATAGGCTGCCACCTCATTCTGATAATTCTGCACACAGGCTACCGGTGCCCGCCCCGTCAGCCTTGCATGTTCACCATGAATCACAGGTGCATCTACTGTTGCCTGCATCTGCTCCATATCCGACATGGCACGCCCCAGACTTTCAAGTGGCAGATCCAGCGCAAACCTATAGACCGGCTCCAGCAATACACTCTCTGCCTTCATCAATCCCTGCCGGACCGCACGATAGGTAGCCTGTCTGAAATCACCACCCTCTGTATGCTTCGTGTGTGCACGCCCTGTAATCACGGTGATCTTCATATCCGTGACCGGTGATCCCGTCAGCACGCCAAGATGTGTCCGTTCCTTAAGATGCGTGAGGATCAATCTCTGCCAGTTCTTATCCAGCACATCTTCCCGACAGTCTGCTGCAAATACCAGTCCACTACCCTGTGGAAGCGGTTCCAACAATAAATGAACCTCTGCATAGTGTCGCAACGGCTCATAATGTCCGACACCTTCAACCGGAGACTGAATCGTCTCCTTATAAAGAATACTGCCCTCATCAAATGTCACCTGCATACCAAACCGCTGTGCGATCAGTCGTTCTAAGATTTCACGCTGCACCACCCCCATCAGGCTGATGCGGATTTCCCCCGTGTTCTCCTGAAAACGGATCTGCAAGGTTGGATCTTCCTGTGCCAGCTCCTGTATTTTGCTATATAGCACCACACTATCCACACCTTCCGGCGGCAGCACCCGATAACCGAGTACCGGCATCAATATGCCTGTATGCACATTTGCCTCTATACCAAGACCATTCCCCGGCATCGCCCAATCAAGTCCCTTAACTGTACAGATCATACCCGCCTCTGCCTGCTCCGTCATCTCATATTTCTCACCGGAATATAATCTGATCTGATCGATCTTAGAAGAATGCTCTCCTGATGTAATCATCTCCTTGACATGAAGAGACCCACCGGTGATCTTCATATGGGCAAGCCTTACGCCCTTATCATCCCGAGTCACCTTGTATACCAATGCACCAAATGTCTCTCCATACCCTCTCGGACACATAAACCGTTCCATACCGGCCAGCAACTCATCTACACCATTCTGCTTCAGTGCAGATCCGAAGTAACATGGAAATAACATCTGTCCTGCGATCATTTGCGTCATCTGAACATCTGTCAGTTCTCCATGTTCCAGATAATATTCCAACATCTGTTCCGATCCCATCGCAGCCTGTTCACACATAAGGCTTCGATCCTGCTGCGTAAAATCGACGCACATACCATCCAGTTCCGATGTCAGCTCTTCCATGAGGGCATCTCTGTCACTTCCCGGCATATCCATCTTGTTAATAAAAATAAATACCGGCACATGATAGCTCTTTAACAACTGCCACAATGTCTTCGTATGGCTCTGGATTCCCTCTGATCCGCTGATCACCAGCAGTGCATAATCCAATACCGAAAGTGTCCGCTCTGTCTCCGCAGAAAAATCTACATGTCCCGGCGTATCTAACAGCACAAATTCCGTATCCCCATGATGCAGCCTCGCCTGCTTGGAAAAGATCGTGATACCGCGTTCCTTCTCTATTGCGTTATGGTCCAGAAATGTATCCTTATGGTCGACTCTTCCCAGTTGTCTGATCTCACCGGCAGCATATAACATTGCCTCTGATAAAGTTGTCTTACCGGCATCTACATGTGCCAAAATGCCTACTGTGATATGTCTCATGCCCATCTCCCCAAATACCTTCACTGTCATTGCTATGATCGTAATGCGTTATTCCGCCTGTCTTATCTTTATTGTTCCATACAATTTTCTTCCATACTTTGACCTATATAGGAATATCGTATCACATGTGCCAAAATTTGTCGAATACTCTCGTATAAATTATCCCGGCATGATCAATTTATACATTCCGATGCTGGAAATATCTCACTACAAACCGGGTCCCCACGGCCTGTTCCGTCACAGAGTCATACTCCATGTGATCCGCCGTAATATATCCTCCATCATGCTCTATGATCGTCTGTGCTAATGCAAGACCGATTCCCACACTATCCGCTGTCGCATTTGTCCCACGGTAAAACCGTTTAAACAAATGGACTCGATCTGCCTCCCGGATAGCTTCTCCATCATTATCAATTACCAATTCCTGATATAGTTCACACGATACATAACGAATTCCCACTCTGGTCTTCGCATGTTCCACAGCATTTTTCACGATATTCGTAATTGCCTGTGTCTGCCAGTAACGATCACAGACAATCTGTACATCCTGATCCGATGCCGGATCTATTATGATTTCTATTCCCTTCAGATCACATAATGCCATGACATCCTCTGTGGCACAATCCACAATCTCTGACAGTTTCACAGTCTCCTTTGTAAATTCCACGACATCTGCTTCCAATCTGGAAAGTTTCAGGATCGCCTGCACCATATAATTGACATTGTTAATGTCCCTTCTGGAACGCCTGATGATATCCTGCTGCTTATTCCGATCCATTTGCGGATCTCTTGCAAGATTTTCCATATTGATAGACAAAGAAGTCAAAGGCGTCTTTAACTGATGTGAAATATTAGACAATGAATCTTTCACTAACAGCTTATCCTTCATGGCGTTTTCTGCCTGCTCCCGCATCATGATCGCCGTCTTATAGATCTCACTTTTCAAAATTGCCATCTGCCCTTCTGTACTGTCACTCATGTTTAACTCATAATTACCGGCATTGATATTCTGCAAATACTGTGCCATCTGTTTTGTCTGACCGGAAAAATACCGGCTCTGCAGCCGCAGATAACATACAAGCCCCAACAGTAACACCGCGATCACTGTGACATCCAAGAGTACAAACCGATGCATGGCTCTGTCATTTTCCAAAAGCACGGAGTTCTTTGTAAGCTGTACACCGTACTGAGCAAAAAAACTTTCCGCTTCCTGTCCGTCATCCTCACCTGACAATATCTTCATAATATCGGCACCTGCTACATCCGGATACTGCTCCCGGATCCTCACACATAACCGTTCCAGTGACCTATTGTAATTCACGGTATAAGCCCTATACTGTCCATATATCAAAAATCCTATTATGATCATACTGACCAGCATATAACCCACGGTAAACCCTATCTGTCGTCTTCTATCCTCATAAAATAACATATCCACACCTGCCTCTCCTACTGCGTGTCAATCCGGTATCCAATCCCTTTGACGGTCTTAATGATATCCACACCCAGCTTCTCCCGGATCCGCTTCATATATACGGTAACCGTATGATCATACACATCATTTCCGGTTGCCTCCCAGATACAGTCAATCACCGCATCTCTGGAAACCGCCTTATCATGCTGTTCTGCCAGCAGCATCAGAATCCGCAGCTCCAGCTTGGAAAATCCGATTATAGTTTCCCCACGCCTGACCTCTTTTCTGGCAAGGTCAAAATGGATCCCCTGTACTGAAATCTCTGCCGGCTTTGCCTGCCTCAGAAACACCCTGTTGACCCTCGCCACAAGCTCCCGGACAGAAAATGGCTTCGTAATGTAGTCTTCTGCACCCAGCTCTAACCCTGATACAATATCGCTTTCTTCGTCCTTGGCTGTCAAAAAGATGGTTGGTATCTCCATCGGTGCCAGCACTTTTTCATAAAATGAAAACCCTGATCCATCCGGCAATGTCACATCAAGCAGCACAAGGCCGGGACGATCGTCATTTACGACCGCCCTGGCCCGGCTGATACAATCCGCAGTATTGAGTTGATATTCCGGTTCGGTAAATGTATCAGAAAGTGCCTCCCTGATACCTGCATTATCCTCTACCAGCAATAGCTTCTTCATATCCTGCAATCCTCTCATCTATACATTTTCGTTCTTAATCGTCTCTATTATATTATTTTTACTGATCTTTGTCAGCGACAATTTCATGATCAGATAAATCAATACAATGACAACCACCGCACTCACAATCATCGGCATAACCGGCAGCACGAACCGGATCTGTACATCATATCGGTTTTCCAGCAGACACACCACATACGACAGGCATGCACCGAGCGGCAATCCGATCGCTAGGGATTTTCCTGACAAAAAGATACTCTCCAGACAGATCATCCGGTCAAACTGCGGACTCGTCATACCCACACTTTTCAGGGTGGCAAATTCACGGCTCCGAAGTTCCATGCTGGTTCCCAGCGTATTGATAATATTCGTAATTCCGATCAAAGCGATCACAATGATCAGACCATACGCAAAGATTGCCAGCAATACAAAGAGAGATTTCTCTGAACGCATATCCTTGTCTCTGTTTGTAATATACGCATTTGGATATGCCTTCTCTAAATCATCCTGCAATGTATCCGGATCAGATGAGACAAAGAACGCATACATCTGGCGTGAGGCAAGACTCCGGCTGATCTGCAGCGACTTCCATGTATCTGTATTCATCACAACAATCGCCATACCGTAGACCTGTGTGTACCCGGTCGGTCTGACATCCGTAGTTCCCGCCAATGTGATGTCAGCAACGGCAACCTGATCATCATTACAAAGATGCAGCACATCTCCCGATTTATAATCAAACATCTCTGCCTCTTCTGAGACTAATTTCTGTTTTTCCTCATCATAGTGTTCAAGCACAGTAGAATTCGTAAGAATCGCCTTGCCGTCTGTATCTGAAATACCTGCTGCCTGTGCGTACTCTGCAAATGCCTCCCGATTCAGACACATAACCAATAAAGATTCCGTATCATTTTCTTCCGAGCCGCCCATGTTCTCGTAATACTCCTGGTATTTTGATGTTCTGACCGGCTTGTCAAGGCTCAGATATCCGGATAATGAAACTGCATACGCATCCACATTATCAAACAGGGACAGATTTTTTGCAATTTCATCTGCATCCTCATAGTTTTCCCCGTCATCATGAATTGTAATATTGTTCTTATCATTTCCGTAGGACAACTCCACCAGACGGAACGCCATTGACATAAAGTATGAAATCACGATAAAGGTAACGGTACAGATCACGATAGAGATCACAGTTGTTCGATACTTCTTTCGATTTCTCTTCATGTTTTTATAAGAAACTACACCGCCAATGCCAAACAACCTCTGCACATAACCCGGTGTTTTCAGTTTCTTTGACTTCATCTTGATCTCATTGGTATTGCGGATCGCCTCCAATGGTGTGACACGAGCCGCCTTTCTCGCACTGCCAATGGCAGAAAAATAAATGGTCACGATGCCGAGCAGCAGTGCTGCGAGCAGTGCGATTACGGATACATGAAATCCAATCCGGAAATTCAGGGACTCATGCAGCAATGCATTTACCACAAAGACCAAAATATAGGAAGCCAAAAGTCCACAGCCCATACCCAGAGGCAGACCGACAGCACCCAGCATTGCCGCCTCCATACGCACACTCTTTCGGATCTGCTTTCTGGTAGCACCGACACTGGCGAGCATGCCATACTGTCTGATCTTCTCTGTGATCGAAATATCAAAGCTGTTCTTGATGCAGTACACCGATGTCACAATGATAATGAGTGCCACAAACACAGCAACCACCAACAGTGCCTTCAGACTGCTCTCCAGTGGAAAGATCTGTTCAAACCGGAGCAGGCTGATATTCCTGTACACCTGATATGGCATTTGGGATATCAGATCATAATACTGATTCATCTCCTCTTCTGTCATTTCCGAATCTTCTCTATTGGCCTTTTCATATAATGCCGCCTGTTTCTGATCCAGTCCCAGAATCCCGGCTGTCACCGCATATTGATTCCGCAGGCCATCCTTTGTGTATCTGACATACACCGTCATATTGTCTGTCTGTGCATCGGTATAGGTTACAAAGGTGTATCCCGGTGCGGAATAATCCTCCTGTGCATAACCAGGACGCTCTATGATGCCTACAATCTTATATGTCTTCTCTTTGGTATCAACCAGCTTCTCGTCCTCATCACAATATGGATTTCCCTGCGACAACTCATCCACATCCGAATCATTTGTCACACGCTTTCCAACCTGTAATGTGATCGTATCTCCTACCTGATATTCCAGTCTTCCATTCGTCTTCAAATGTCTCGGGATCACAACTTCCTCATCATTTTGTGGCATGCGCCCCTCAAGCAGATGGAAACACGCCTGCAAAAAGCCCTTCTCATCCGTTGCCACCAGATATGCATACGGTTTATCCGCATTCTTACAGCCCTCCAGCTTCGCATATCCAAGTCCCGATATTTCATACATACTCTCAATGCTCCGGTTCTGTTCAAAATCCTTTAACTCCTCTTTCGTCACGCCGGAAAATGCATAGTGAAAATCTCCATTCTTCTGCTTCTCATACACAATCATACTCATCCGGTAGCTTGCCACAAGCGTCGTAAGTGCAGACAGCAGGGCAACCGAAAGCATGATACCGATGATCATCACAATCGTTCTCTTTTTATTTAATTTTAGATTCTGTGCCACTAATTTTTTCATTAAATTCATTTGATCTTACCATCCTCTATCATAATGATTCTGTCGGCTTCTCTTGCCAGCTCCATGTTATGTGTGATCATGATGATTGTCTGGTTTAACTCCTGATTGGATCTCTTTAACAGACTCATGATCTCATTGCTCGACTTCGTATCCAGATTGCCTGTCGGCTCATCTGCGAGCACGATTGACGGATGGGTGATCAACGCCCTGCCAATCGAGGTTCGTTGCTGCTGTCCACCGGACAACTCATTTGGCAGATGCATTCTCCTCTCGGAAAGCCCCAAAAGCTGCAGCATTTCCTCCATCTGCTCTGCATCTACCGTCCGTCCATCAAGCTCCAGTGGGATTGCGATATTCTCCTGCACATTCAGGATCGGAATCAGATTGTAAAATTGATAGATAATCCCAACCTGTCTTCTTCTGAAGATTGCCAGCTCATCATCATTCATGGCAAAAATGTCTGTATCATTGACGATCACCTTGCCACTCGTTGGTCTGTCCACACCGCCCAGCAGATGCAGCAGCGTGGATTTTCCGGAACCACTGGCACCGACAATTGCCACGAACTCTCCCTTCTCCACGGTAAGTGATACATCATCCAATGCCCTGACCTCATTTTGTCCTTCCCCGTATATCTTTGATAAATGTTCCACCTTTAATATTTCCATGTTCGTCTCCTTTTCATTTACGCTATATGTCCTGTAGTCTGCATTGCCACTACAGAATTTTCTACCCTACATGTAGAGAATACTACAGCGTAGGTTACAGGTAGGTTACAGATAAAAAACTACCCTGCAAATAAATTGCAGGGTAGTGGTCATACACTTTTCTAAAATGATATTTATTTCGTACTGTTTAGCCGTGCCAACTGTGCCTTTAATTGTTCTATCTGCGCAGTCTTTTCTTCCAACTGTGCATCCTTTGTCTCCAGTTGCACAGCCTGTTCTTCCAACTGTGCATCCTTCTCCTTCAGTTGAGCCGCCTGCTTTGCTAACAGCTCCTTCGTCACCCGCTCATGGATCATGGAACGCTCGCGTGCTTCACACTGCAGTCTGACACGCTCGTCTGCCTGCAGGCGTTCGATTTCTTCGATTGTCGGTTCAAAACTCTGATACTGTGCTGCAACTGCCATCAAATCACCCCATGTCTTCGCTTGAAAGATGCGGGTCCAGACATCCAGATGATTCGCCTTATCCGCATCGGTTGCTAAATCAACTTTAGATAAGTCTAACACACACAATCTGAATTTTCCAGTATAATCGTGATGATTTTTCACATTCTGCATACGATATTCGGCAAAGAATTCCGGGTACTCTGCAAA
>CAKQYS010000014.1 GCA_934293375.1 uncultured Lachnospiraceae bacterium
ATCCTACGGACTCATGTGTCCTTATCCGCCAAATAAGCAGTGCCCTCTGCCTGCAAGCAGGCTCGGGCCTGCTTGCTTGGCGGAAATATTATCGCATGTTATTGGCTTGCTGCATCATTTCGTCAGATGTTGTGATCATCTTGGAATTCATCTCGTAGGCCCGCTGTGCCACGATCAGATTCACCATCTCATCTACCACCTGAACATTAGATCCTTCCAAATAATACTGATGTGTCTTACTCCTCGTCAGGTTTGTGGATGTAAGCTCTTCCATCGGTGCTCCGGATGCAGGAGTCTCTCCATACAGGTTGTTTCCCAGAGAATCCAACCCATCCGGGTTATTGAACTGTACCAGTCCGATATTGATCTCGTACTGTGTCTTTCCCGCATTATCGGCTTTGACAAAGCGCGTGTCCTTTCCGTCCTGTGTCACATAAATCGCACCATCGTCCGCAATCGTGATATCTGATGCCTTGTACTGCTTCGGAATCTCTATCCTGTTATTGTTCTGATCTAATACCGGACGCCCATCTGATGTACACAACACATTCACATCGCCCTCCGGCGATATCGTAAAACTGCCATCCCTTGTATATGCAATTGTGCCATCCTGCTGCATCACCTTGAAAAATCCATCTCCCTCGATTGCTACGCTATATGGACTCTCTGATGCTGTAAGACTTCCCTGTGTAAAGGATGTGCTGATATCTGACACCCTCGAACCAAGACCGACCTGTGCCGGTACCGGTTTGTTCTCGCCGGCATTGTTTGTTGATCTTGTCTGAAGATTCTGATACAACAGAGACTTAAACTCTGCCTTCTTTGTTTTGTATCCTAATGTATTCACATTCGCAAGATTGTTTGATATATTATCTACATTCGTCTGCTGTGCCTTCATGCCGGTCGCGGCAGACCACAATGATCTAACCATATTATACTCCCTTCCGTAACATTACCTATACACGTCCGACCTCGTTGGCTGCCTTATCAAGCACCTGATCTATCGTCTGGATCATCTTCTGGTTCGTCTCATAGGCTCTGGACACTGTTATCATGTCTACCATCTCATCTACCACATTCACATTGGAGGCTTCCAGATATCCCTGATGCACCGTTGCATCAGAGGCTGTCAGCTGTGTGCTGTTTGTGGTCTCCCACATGCTTTCACCATACATAACAACAGTATCATAGTCTGCAAAATCTACAATCGCCAGCTGATTTACATATGTATCATTCGCATAGATATTTCCTGCCTCATCAATCGATACCTTTGCAGTCTGTGCCCCCGGAATCTGAATCGGCTTTCCATCCGTCCCCATTACACTGTCTCCGTCCTTGGTGACAAGATAACCGTCCTTAGTTACAGTAAAGGATCCATCCCGGGTATAGCGGGTATGTGTCACTCCACTCTTGTCTGTCGTGTTAATGGTAAAGAATCCGGATCCGCCCAATGCAACATCATAGGTAGCATCCGTAGCTTTTAAGCTGCCCTGCGTATAATCGGTATAGGTTTCGCCAATCTTCACACCACCGTTTAATGTACCAATACTGCGTGTGGTATAGCGCGAATCCCTGTCATGAATTCTAACCGCAAGGGCTTCATCAAATGACTGGGATGTCGTTCCCATTTTCTTATAGCCTGTTGTATCTGCATTCGCCATGTTATTGCTGACCACATCCATGCGCTTCTGCTCATTATACATACCTGTCCAGGCTGAATAAAGGGCTCTTACCATAACATCTCTCCTTAACTATCGTCAAATCCCTACTCGTCTCTCTTGCCGCTCAGGAATTCGATGTATTTACCTGTTCCTATCGCAACCGCTGTCAAAGGATCATCTGCGGTCATCGTCGTAATGCCGGTCTTTTCACTGATCAGCTCTTCTAAACCATGCAGCAGTGCACCTCCACCGGTCAATACAATGCCCCTGTCTGCGATATCCGCTGCCAATTCAGGCGGCGTTCTCTCTAATACACTGTGTACTGCTTCCACGATCTGTGCCGTTGTCTCACGAAGTGCCTCTTCTGTCTCAGAGGATGATACTGTAACGGTCTTTGGAAGTCCTGTTACAAGATTTCGGCCTCTGATGTCCAGAGTGATCTCCTCCGGACGCTTATAGCAGGTTCCGATCTTGATCTTGATCTCCTCTGCTGTACGCTCTCCAATCAACAGATTATGACGCTTACGCATGTATCGTACAATTGCCTCATCAAAATCATCACCTGCGGTCTTGATCGATGTGCTTACAACTGTACCGCCTAACGAAATAACTGCGATATCTGCCGTACCACCACCGATATCTACGATCATGTTGCCACATGGTCTGGCAATATCAATACCCGCACCAATCGCAGCCGCAACCGGCTCTTCTATAATCGAAACATCTCTGGCACCTGCATTATAAGTAGCATCTTCTACTGCTTTCTTCTCTACTTCTGTTACACCACTCGGCACACACACACTAATACGCGGTCGTCTGCCAAAGAAGCTTCTCCCTACCGCCTTCTGAATAAAATACTTCAGCATCTTTTCTGTGATGGTATAATCTGAGATCACACCCTGACGAAGTGGTCTGACCGCCACAATATTACCCGGTGTTCTACCAAGCATCAATCTGGCCTCTTCACCAATCGCCATAATTTTATTTGTGTCTCTGTCAAACGCCACAACAGAAGGCTCCTTTAACACGACACCCTTACCTCTTACATATACAAGTATACTTGCTGTTCCTAAATCAATTCCGATATCTGAGCTTGCCATGGATATTCCCCTTTCTAAAAGTCCATTTATGACATATCTATGCTAATACAGAACATCGCATTTTGCAATTAAAATTTCCTTAAGTTGGAAGAAAAATAAAACCCATCTATTCTGTATATCGACATCTCGCTGCTGTTCATTAATAGTTAAATGTCTGAAATCATTACAAGCTTGGCATTTTTATGTTCGTACCACTCAGTTCGTATCTCCTGTACCTGCATAGTCTTGTCAAGCTGTTTTATATAGCATTCCCATTTTGAAATGTTTTTATTATATACAAAATGTTTCCGCATCGCCGGATTATGCTCATACTGCACCATCATGCTCTTTACGATATTGCTGCTCTTGTATCCCACAAGAGATGTACCAAATGCATCCATCGCACTCTTATTGGCATATAGGATCTCATCGGAATCTGAATCCCAGACATACATGATCACCGGACAATAATCGATTGCCGATACCATTCCCTTGGTCATCATCCGCAAGCCTCCCCGATTTGATACGATAGAATCAATAGCATACACAATATCCCGGATATTCTGCATAAACTGAATCTCACTTTGTTTCCAGACACGATGCCGCTTGTATTCGCCACAAGTGATAAATCCCTGCAGTTGTCCATTTCTGAAGATTGGTACAACCAGAGACGACTTCAGACCGCCCTTCACCATAAACTGCTGCACCTGCATACTGCACTGCTGGTCACTGATCACAAGATAATCATTCTCCTGAATCCGTTCTTCGTGTTCAATATTTCCGGACTGTGGCCATTGGAGATTCAAATTTGCATTTTTCTCCATATTCTTGCCATCCCACTCCAGCACACACTTAAATGTCTTATCCTTCACACTAAGCCTGTAACAACAGATCCGGTCAACATCCAGATATTTACCTGCACTTTCCATAACCATATCCAATGTGCCGGCATTTGCCTCTTTGAAACCTCCCAGCAGATCACTGATAATGTTCTGCCTTTCTAACTGTTTCTCCAGTCTGTGCTCATTCAGTCTGCTCCGTCTGATCTCCCGGTCCACAACAGCTTCATTATACAAATAAGCTGAAATATGCTCTGTAAGATAATAATGTGCGCGGTATATATTCAGCAGCTTATCCCGCTCTTCTCGGCTGAATCCGCAAATAATCCATGTTGCTATATGTCTGTCATCCAGCACGATCGGCGCACCCGCAATCCTGCTGTTCGGATTTCCGTCATTCATTTCCATTACAACCGGTTCATGTGTCTCTAGCAGCTGTGCATTTAATTTCATATAGAGTTCTTTATAGAATGGTCTCTCAAACAGATCATAAAATTCTCCTATATGTTCCATCCCACCAGCCGGCTTCGTGATAAACTTCCCATTCAGATCTATCAATACAGAGTACAAACCTGTCACTGTCACAAACGCTTCAATGAAATCCTCCATAAAATCATCCTTAAGCACCTCAACCACATCAAAGGATTCATCTGATTTCTCATATCCCTTCATAATGAAATCAATCTCTTCTTCATAATTGCGCTGCTGCTTTAACAGCGTCTCTTCGTATTCCCTCTCTTCTGTAATATCAGTAATGAAGAACTGTACATCCGCCTCATTATCAGACAAATGTGTAATGGTAATCTCATTGCGCACATAACGACACGCTCCATCATCTCCTACCATCCGGTACTTTAAAACAACATCTGTATCCTGACTGGCAATCGTTTTGTAAACACAATCCAACACTTCTTCACGATCCTTTGGATGAATATAATCCTCCGTCAGACGATCCCCACGCATCAATGCATTGACATTACATCCAAGCATCACCGCATTCGATGAAATAAACCGCAGACTTCGCTTGCCGCCACAATAACGCTTCACAAGCACAATGCTTTTACTTTTCTGAATCGCCTGCTTTAGATACTGATTCTCCTCAGACTCCTTCTGTTCCCGGCTCAAGTCATATACAAGGCCATCAACTCCTATAATCTTCCCATACTGATCCCGATCATAATGCATGTCCATTCTGACATAATGGGACTGCCTGTCTTCACTCACCCAATATGTATAGATCGAAAATTTTGTCTCACCGTGTTTCGCCTTATCTACAAGCTGTGCATATACCTTCTTATAGTCCTCCGGTGTCATCATATCCTGGATATAGATCAGCCCCCGGTAAAATTGTTCACTCGTATATCCATATTTCTTGATATTCTGAGAAATATACCGTACTTTCCATTGATCATTTTTTGATGTATCACAGAACATATAGATCGCTACAAATCCTGATCTGTTGATGATACGCTCAAGTGTGACACTGCCCCTCTGCAGATCCCCTCTTGATTCAAACATCACCGCATAATACTCTGTTCCATTTTCTTCAAATGTATTTACAATACCACTGACATAGTAGGATCTGTCATCTGCCTGCAGAATGATACGATACCACAAAATAGATTTGGAAACCTCCAGCTTCTCTGCTACAATTTCCTCGATGTGAGAAGAATCCTGGGTTACCGTGATCTTGCTGACATCTTTGCCAATGATCATCTGTGCCTCATAATTCACCTTCAGCACCCTGCCGCTGTCCTTTTCAAACAGAACCATCGGATACTCCATATAATTCATGAAATCTAAATAACTCTGTATTCTCTTACCAGATGCTTTTGTGTCCATATGTACTCCTTTCTGATGCATCTCCCACATAGTGCACCGTGGAAAAATAGAGGCCCTCTTCGAGAGCCTCTATTTACTGTCTGGCAAATCCTGTCTGTTAAATGTCTGTATCTTCCTCGTAATCTGCCCCCTCAGCGGACTCCTCTGTTGCTGCCGCCTCCTGTGCAGGAGGGACTACCTGTGATTCCTCAAGATCGTCTTCCGGAAGCTTAATCTCAACTGCCTCTGTCGTCAGTCCGCGAAATGCTGCATCCGCAATCTCCCTGGCATCATTACAGGTCTCTGTAATGCTATTCATCGCATTCAGCATGTTTGTCATATGCATATTGATCATACTGCATTCCTTCAGCATATTATCACGAATCGTCTCCGCATCTGTCTTAGCCTTGGAAAGCATTGCCTCACGTTCTTCCTTTGCCTTTTCAAACATACGTCTGCACTCATTCTCTGTAAATTCCTTGGTGTCCTTTCTGTCCTGCTCTGCCTGTGCATGCTTCAGATCGCATTCATCCTGCGTACGCTTCTTCAATGCGGAACACTCTGCTTCTGTCTGTGTCCTTAATGTATCACATTCCTCATGTGTACGGACTGACAATGCATCATTTTCCATCTGTGCCTGTGCGATCATCTCATCTGCTCGTTTTCTTGAATCGATCAAAATCGTAGAAATAGACGCTGACTGTGCCTCCAGATTCTCAGCCTTTGCTTTATACTGGTCTGCCTCTGCACGAACCTCTGCAATCTCCTGCTTTAATGACTCTGTATATTTCTTCAATGTATCTACTGTCTGCTTCGACTCTGAAGTATTGGACTCTCTCATCTGCTGCAGATTTCGAACTGTATCTGACAGCTTTGCGATCGTCTCCTTCAGACCTGCTATATCTGACATATGCTCCTGCTTAAGCTGTGCAATATACATATCTACCTGTTCCTTATCATATCCACCGAATGATACTTTCTTAAATAATTCCTGATTTTCTGTATCCTTAGCCATAATCCCATTCCTCTCCTAAATATGCTTTACACGATTTGTATTTATTCGTACATTCTATAAAATCCGATATTCTTATGTAGTATACCACATATTATTTCGTTTTGCACTAAATAATTGACAAATCCCATTCTAATACCACATAGCACTTGGCATATACATCGGGTGCAACCGGCATCTTTGAAATGCATCTTCTCCTGTACCCATTGTATAGTATTCCACACAATCTAAAATCTCGCGGCTACAATTTCCTATATTCCCAAAAATATGATCGCAATTCTCCTGCACCGTTTTCTGATATCTACTCTCATAGAGAATTTTATCCACCCATTCTGACATTTCTTTCTTTTCACATTTAAACACATAGCCCATAGGAACGCTTGCATATCGACTTGGTGTTGTATCCGGAATCAGCCAGTCAGTAATCGCAAGACTCGGGATTCCAAACATCAACGCTTCTGTCATGACACTGGATTCATCTGACACAACCATATCGCTCATCGCAAGTGCAACCAAAATGTTCTCCTCCGGCTCCAGATAATGAACATTGTCATACTTTCCCTCATGCATTGCTCTCTGTTCTTCTATATTATTGATAATATGACCATACTGTGCAGGCCAGGAAGCCTGCTTAATCAACAAATTTACTTTCATCTTCTGCAAGGCACAGATAAAATCATCTTCCTTGCCATCATTCTCCCACGATGGTGCATATAGCACAGTTTTATCATATTGCATATGCATGTCCTGTTTCAGTTGATCTGCTCTTGCCCGAATCATTTCTGATTTGACATAATCACTCTTTGGATATCCTAATTCAAATACACCTTTTTTTGTGTTTGCATAATAAAATCCTGCACACTGCTCCCACCGTTCTTTCCATGCCGGGCCTGGAAGAATACCGATATCAAACGACTCCCATCGCTCCCACCACCATAAATTGGGATGCATGGTATGTCCCTGTTCCATATCATGTAGCATAATAACCGAGAACTTGGAATTTCTGGGATTCGAACAATGCTGGCAATAAAATCCTATTTCTGCCGGAGCCGCTGTATCCCCTGTCATAATAACCTCGTAGCCTCTTTTTTCCGCCTCCATGGCTAACGGCTGAAAATTATAATATTCACCCTTGTCCGTATAGAAGAAAGTTATCTTCTTTTTTATGTTCATCTGTTCGCTACATCGTCCATGGTCATCTCTGTAACACGCAGGCAGTCCCAGATCAGCTTTTCGGTCTATTTTAATACACAACAAATCTGACAATTCTTCTGATACCCATTCAGAAAATGCTGCTTGTTTTTTTTCTACAATCTCTTTATTGTATGGGCTCACCTGCACATCAATCATCGCCTCCGGCGAAATCATAATATTGCCGTTCATGACCAAACCGTACAAAATCTGGGTTAACCAGATCGGTTCATATTGTGATTGCAGGGTAATGCAGTTCTGCACCGCTTCTTTTCGTATCATAATGTTAGAAAGCGTACCCAGTATATTAACCCCTTCCGTCAAGCAATATTGCAATACATTTTTTCCCGAAAAACATTGATTACTCAATCCGATACAACGATTCCGGCTAATACCTGTAACCGTGAAATCCGGATGTGCGATCACAGGCTTGTTCCCATCTATATAATTACTTGTACAGATTGCAACGGATATTTCTCTATGCATACTCAAAACCTGCCAGAGACATTCCACTTTTCGAGGATTTGCAATTTGGTTCTTCTCTAGAAAAGTAACATATTTGCAGTCTGAATGATTCATGATTTCTAATAAGCTGCTGAAAAACTCACTATCCAGCTTTAATGATACGATCTCTATGTTTTTATATGTCTGTCTCTCTTCAAATGCAGCAATTTCCTCTTCACAATCAATTGCTACGACTAAAACTTTGTCATTGTTTCTTAATCGATGGTATTCCTCATCCTCTCCGTATTGCTCCTTATACAGATCCCAGCAATACATTGCCTCACTGTTCATATCAGCTTCCCGAAACAAACGGATGGCATCAATCAATGTATCCTTTTCCATATATGTTACTCCCTCTTACTTACATCCAGCTTCCTGCTCATTTCCAGATACGCATCATTATGTACCCTTACTTTATTCAGATAGTTTCCAGCTCCTTCATAATCTTCCTCATATAAAAGAATTGCGGTCAGATCCAGTGCAACCTCATCTGCAGGCTCATAAATCTGCAAATACAGATCCAAAAGATCAATAGCCATTCTCCGTTTGCCCTCTTCATATAAAACACATCCTAATGTATCAATATATTTCTGCATCTGTTGCATCTTAATATATGCACAGGTTGTAATGATCTCAAATGCTGATATCTGATTTTCCTCAACAAAATTGAGAAGTCTCTTCCATGTTTCACTTTCCGGATGATCGCACTGCTTTGCTGTACCTAATAAATGATATGTATATGTGATATAAAACAAAACACATGCATCCAGAGAATCCCTGTGATGCAACACAGTGTTACCACCCATTTCTCTTTGTAACCGATACAGCGGCAGCATATTAGACAACACTTTCATCTTCCACGAAAACCCTGCTATATCTGTCTGCTGCTCCATAAGATCATTTAAAGCATCATACTCTCCCCACTGTATCAGGCAATTGAGATTGTCTTTTATTTTGTTCATATTTATTACCATCTCTGCTGATGGATTCATAACCATCCTGATCACAACCTCTCTTTTTCATTTCTCATAGTTCATCAATCAATGATATAATTTCCTTAAATGGCAGAAGATCCTGTTCCGTTTCATATGCCCGGTGATTTTTTAGAATCGTCTCCGCTGTGTGTTCCATTGCCGGAAACGCACTTCTCGTCAACTGATTCGCATATATTACAATATTTACTCCATGTGCAATCAGCTCCTGCTCTGTCACCTGTGAATATGCCGTTGGCACGACAATGATCGGCGTCTTCCTATCACTCTGTCTGAACGCATCACAAAATGCAAACACCTCATCCGGTATTTTTTTTCTGGAATGAATCATAATGCCATCTGCACCAGCTTGCACATAAGCAAATGCCCTCACAAGTGCATCTTCCTGCCCCTTTTCTAATATTAAGCTCTCAATTCTGGCGATCAGCATAAAATCATCTGTCAACTGGACTCTTTTCCCTGCCCGTATCTTTTCACAGAAATTTTCAATACTATCCTGTGTCTGTTTCACTTCCGTTCCAAACAGTGAGTTTTTCTTTGCTCCTGTCTTATCCTCAATAATAACTGCTGATACACCTAACCGCTCAAGCGTTCTGATATTATAAACAAAATGTTCGATCTGTCCACCTGTATCTCCATCCAGAATAATCGGCTTTGTTGTTACCTCCATCACATCCTCAATAGTTCTAAGTCTGGAAGACATATCAATCAACTCAATATCCGGCTTCCCCTTTGCAGTAGAATCGCATAAGGACGAGATCCACATCGCATCAAACTGATCTAATCCGCCATCCCGATGCACTACTGTTTTCTCTGCAATAATACCGGTCAGTCCGCTATGCACTTCTATTGTTTTTACAATCGGACACAACCTCAGAAGCTGTTTTAATCTTTTACGCCGATACTCCGGCATCGCCAGCCTTTCGCGCATCCTTCTATCCGCTTTGATTACATTTTCATTATGTGTATAAGGCACCTCAATAAGCTGTCCGCCATATTTTTGGAGATTCTCAATTACATTTTTGCGAATTGCATTTTCTGTTCCCTCTCGCCAGTTATCTCCATGGATCACATAGTCCGGCCTCACCTGCTTAATGATCTGATCATACATAATTTCATTTTGGACGACAACCTCGCTGACCCCCTCCAGCGAGCGGATCATCTCCATGCGTTTATCAAAATCTATCAAAGGAAACCGATTATAACGGATCATTTCCGAATCACATAACACACCTGCTACTACCTCTCCGTATTTTCTGGCCTCCCGAATAATATTCAAATGACCTTCATGAATCGTATCCGTACAAAAACATGTATATACCTTCCCCATATCTGATCCCTCTCTTATTCTCCTCTGGCTCTTTTAACCGCCTTACGCAGCCGGTCTTCATTTGCAAGATGACGTGTGATTTTCTTTTGTAATTCTTCATTTTCTGTCTGTAACAATTCTTTCTCTTTTTCGACGATTTCTTTTTCCTTTAAAGTGATATCAAATGCCAGTGCATAATCCTTAAACCATGTAGGTGCCTTGGCATATCGTCCCATATACGCGGAATCTTTTTTTAACACCTTTGCAGTAAATTGTTTCTCCATGTCCTGACTGTCATAAATCTGCTTTTCTGTCAGTCCAAATTGCAGTAAAAACGAGCCAAGATCCGGGAAATCCAAATAATGTTCAACTGCGGCATACCAATATGCCAGCAAACGGAACTTCAGATAAAAAACCGGTACCGGAAATGCAAATGTCCACTCATAATCGAAGCAGTGAATCTCTCCGTCCTTTTCTATCATATTTTCAAACAGGCAATCAATATTTGCAATCTTAACCGCAGGTACCCCTTCACACATTATGTCTCCAAACATATTGATGAACGCTTCTGTCTTTTTAAACGGAACGAGACAATCCTCCTTGAATGATAAAACCTTTTCCACATAATAGTTCAGCTTCTGAGTCAGTGTATTTTTCTCATATTGATAATCCAATAATGCATTATGTATGGTTCTTCCCTCGATCACCGGAAAACGAACGCCCTCCTTTACCCGCTCCGGTTTTACAACCGTTATCTGATCATAACAATCCTTAAGCAGCTCATATTTTTCAAGAAATTTGTCTATATACGGAGCACCTTCCGGATTCAGATTGGATTTTACAACATATTTCCGGCCTGCCTCATTCACGATCACTGTTTTGATTCTGTATTCCTTATCTCTGTGCCAGCTATATCTTGCATATTGCACATTTGCATAATCTTCTACACATCCGGCTTCCACAAATAAAGAGTTGGCAAAGTAAGACGCCATCTGATCCTGAAATAGTGTATCCCATACTACTGCTTCATCAAAAAATTCATATCTATTTGCATCATATGCAATATCATGTGCACGAAAAGCTCCTACATTTGGTTCAAACTCATCCGACAATATAGATGTCGGCAGCTTATAATCAGGCATTGGGTAAAAGAACTTGTATTTGGTAAGACCGGACTGTGATAATAATTGTGACAGTTCGTTCTTTGTAAAAGTTCTGGCGCCGGTTTTATTTGCATAATTGTATACACCATCAAACAATCTGCCTGTATGATCCTCATTTGCCCCATTCAGGTATTTAAGACCCATCCGGTTCTCAATCGCAATCAAAAGCTTTCCGTCCGGCTTTAACATATCTTTGATCTGCTCGAGCATTGTTGTATATGGATTTTCTGCACTCGTATAATATGCCGCATATTCAAAGACGCCTATCAATGTAATGTAATCAAACTTCTCGTCTAATTTAATATCTTCGTATTTGCCTACAAATATTTCAACATTATCACAGTCCTGATTCTGATATGCATTGATCATTGAGCGTTTTTGGGACAACTCTATACAAACAACCCGCTTTGCCTTTTTGCTGAGTACACCTGTAATCGCCCCGCACCCTGCACCTATCTCAAGAACCGTCGCATCTTCTTTCATCGGATACCAGTCTAATATATCCTTCCGTATTGGCGAAAAATGATACAATATCGGCCACGCATCATTCACTTCCAATGCTTCCTGCTGCTTTCCCGCCATACAAATCTCCAGCATACGATCCTCCACCGGACCATCACTGTACAGATCCTCCCCACAATAATATTTATAATTTAGTGTAACGCCACCAATCTTCTCCTGCATACCATTTCTCCTTATAAATGTATTTTCGTCCAAACATCTATTTTCATTTTACTATATCCCACACATAAAAGAAACCTTTATATCACTTATTTTTTATCAATTCACATGCTTTCCAAATCTTCATAATTTCTTAATTCCATCTCCCCTTTCAAAATGATATACTAAATGCATATTGAAAATGTGTGCTGCAGTTTACCATAACCGGAGGTCCGGATCACATACGAAACGATATCAGGAGGATTACACATGGAGAAGAAACATATATTAGTAGTCGATGACGAAGCACCCCTCGCCGATCTGGTTGAAGTATATTTAAAGAACGAAGGCTTTCAGGTCCATAAATTTTATACTGCTACCGATGCTTTAGAGGCTGCACAGATCGAAACAATTGACCTTGCTCTGCTGGATGTCATGCTGCCGGATATGGATGGCTTTGAACTGTGCCGGCAATTACGGCTGAAGCATAACTATCCTATCATTATGCTGACGGCAAAAACCGCAGATCAGGACAAGATCACCGGTCTGATGATCGGTGCCGATGACTACATCACAAAGCCATTTAATCCGATGGAGCTCGTGGCACGCGTCAAAGCACAGCTTAGAAGATACAACCGCTACAACCAGTCCCCGGACAAGCAGGTGGATGAGGAAAATCATCTGGACTTTAACGGACTTATCATTGACAAGATCACACATGAATGTACCCTCTATGATCAGCCCGTATCTCTGACCCCGACAGAATTCGATATCCTGTGGCTGCTCGCCAGCAACAGAGGCCGCGTGATTTCATCCGAAGAATTATTTGAGAAGGTTTGGGGTGAGAAGTTTCTGGATTCCAATAATACCGTAATGGTGCATATCCGTAGGATCCGGGAGAAGCTTCACGATCAGCCGAAGAGTCCAAAGTTCATTAAAACAATATGGGGAGTGGGATACAAAATTGAAAAATAACGGTTATTTATATTTCTTATTCAGAACTTTTATCCGTATGTTCATCGGTATGCTGGCAGCCGTAGGTACTGTATGCCTTTTGGTTTATCTGCATTCCCGCTTCTTTGCATGGGATATCATGGTCATGCTCAGAAAATACAATCTGTACACGGCATGGGTAGAGAATAAAACGATCATTATCTGTCTTGTTCTCTGTTCTTTGGCGTTGCTTTCCTTTGGAAGCATCATTATCCGATTTGCCAGACATCTGCATGCGATTGAACAGGCAGTCGAGCAGATCTTCGAAGATACACACACACCGGTACACCTGCCATCCGAACTAAAGGAATTAGAGGTGCAGCTTACACAGGTGCAACAGAAGATGGAGCGCAGGGAACTCGCCGCTAAAGAAAGTGAGAACCGAAAAAACGATCTGATCGTATATCTGGCACACGACCTGAAGACACCGCTTGCATCCATTGTCGGCTACTTAAACCTGCTGCAGGAGGCACCGGAGCTGTCGGCAGAAACAAGAGCCCAATATATTGGCATTACGCTTGACCGGGCACTCCGCTTAGAGGAACTCATCACAGAATTATTCGACATCACCAAATTCAATCTCCACGACATTACACTGAACCGTACGGATCTGAATCTGTCTATGATGCTGCGGCAGATCACAGACGAATTCTATCCACTCTTTATGGAGCACGGACTTACGATTGAAGACAACATCGCCTCCAATCTGATGTACAACGGTGATGGCGATAAGCTTGCCCGTGTATTTGATAATCTTTTGAAAAATGCAGTGAATTACTGCTACGATAACACCACCCTGCATATCACCGCGGAAGAAAAGCGACACGCAATCCTGATCAGCATTGCCAACGAGGGCGATACCATTCCACCGGACAAGCTCTCCTTGATCTTTGAGAAATTCTACCGTGTCGATTCCTCTCGGTCTACCAGTACCGGTGGTTCCGGACTCGGACTGGCTGTGGCCAGAGAAATCGTAAAACTGCATGGTGGATTCCTGACCGCCACAAGCAAGGACAATGTTACAACCTTCCAGATCCAGCTGCCAAAGCAGCACAGCCGGTAGATGCCTGCCGGCTTATTTTTTTACAACAAATTCTATCTCATCAATATCTTCTGTTGCTAAAATATCTAATAACCTGAATGCAGGTCCCGTAGGATGAGTTCTGCCGCATTCCCACGCCTCCACTGTTTTCTTCGATACACCCATATAGGAGGCAAATACATTTTGTGTCATACCGGCCTTCATCCGAATCTCACGAATTTCCTTATTGGAATATTCCTTAATTGGCATGATCATATATGATTTTACGCGTGCCTTACCTGTACCTTTTTCAAAATCTACAGCCTCTTGCAATCCCTGTTTTAAGTCATCAAATAATGAACTCATTCCAATCACCTCCTATTCTTTGCCGCCTCTTCTTTTAATGCCTTTACTAGTTTTTTCAATACATTTTTCTCATCCTGCGTAAGATCTTCCTGATCTTTCTTTGCAAATGCAGTTATCAGGTATGTTACCTCAAATTCTGCAAAATCTGTATAACACACTCTGACGCTGCCACTTTTTCCTCTATGTTCAAACGGAAATCGAACCTTCCGAATGCCACCTGTCCCCTCCATGACTGGTCCGGACTCAGGATCTTTTAATAACATAATCTGTAAAGCGTGTAATTCATCATCCCCGAGTCCTATTTCCTTCCAACGCTTAGTAAACAAAGGTACTTCAATAAATGTTCTCGTCATTAGTATGCTACCTTTCTCATTATTTATGATTATAATATACCCTATTTTGTAGGGTGTCAAGTCCGACGCCCCACAAAATAAAAAACGCAACAACCACAAGATTGTTGCGCCTTTTTGTTCTTTACAGAAGTCCGTTCATCATATCCAGCACCTGCTTGCCAAGTGCATCTGACAACGCCTTTGCATTCTCTAAGGA
Organism: uncultured Lachnospiraceae bacterium; assembly: GCA_934293375.1. Classification (GTDB taxonomy): domain Bacteria; phylum Bacillota; class Clostridia; order Lachnospirales; family Lachnospiraceae; genus RGIG6919. The sequence continues at coordinate 15,161 of CAKQYS010000014.1, forward strand.
GGTACCCTTCACGCCATAATAGAACTTCACCTTCGGCTCTGTACCGGAAGGTCTTACACACAGCCATGCACTGTCACTTAAATCATAATACAGTACATTCGATGTCGGAAGTCCTGTGGCTGTCACCTCGCCGGTCTCCATATTCTTAACTGTGTCCTTCTTATAATCTCTTGCTGACAGCACCTTATAATCTCCGATCTGTGCCGGAATATTCTCACGAAGATGGTTCATGATATTCTGCATCTGCTCCTGTCCTGCAATACCCTTAAATGCCATGGACTGGATTGCATCAACACAGTAACCATACCGCTCATACATCTCTACCATTGCATCCCAAAGTGTCATATTCTTTGACTTGTAGTATGCAGCCGCCTCACAAAGTGCCATCGTAGCGACGATCGCATCCTTGTCTCTTGCATGGGTTCCGATCAGACAGCCGTAGCTCTCTTCAAAACCAAATAAATAGGTACCCTTTCCACTCTGTTCAAAGCCTAAGATCTGCTGACCGATATACTTAAATCCTGTCAGCACCTCGATCAGACGGATATTGTAATGCTTCGCGATCTCATCTGCCAGATTGGAGGTTACGATTGTCTTGATCAATGCACCATCTGCCGGGAGAGAGCCGTCTCTTTCCTGCATCTGGCTGATCTCATACTCTGCCAGCAGACAACCTGACATGTTTCCTGTCAGACACTTATATTCGCCGGACTTTGTATCCTTCACATATACGCCCAGACGATCGGCATCCGGATCTGTCGCCAGCACCAGATCGGCATCCTTCTCCTTCGCCAGTGCCAATGCCAATGTAAACGCCTCTGCAGCCTCCGGGTTCGGATAGCTGACCGTTGGAAATTCTCCATCCGGAAGCTCCTGCTCCGGTACCACATACACCTGCTCAAAGCCAATTTCCTTCAATACTCTTCTTGCCGGAATATTTCCTGTACCATGTAATGGTGTATATACAACCTTAATATCCTTGCCGTACTGATCTATGCAGTCCTGATGGATCACGAGCTTCTTAAGCTCTGCAATATAGGCATCATCTACCTCTGCACCGATCGTCACATACAGACCCTTTGCCTGGGCCTCTGCTTTATCCATTGTCTTGGTATCCGCATAATCTGTGATTGCCTTGACCTCTGCCATAATCCCGGTATCATGTGGCGGTGTGATCTGTGCACCATCCTCCCAGTATACCTTATATCCATTATATTCAGGTGGGTTGTGGCTCGCTGTTACATTGATACCTGCCACACAGCCGAGATGCCGTACTGCAAATGACAGCTCCGGTGTCGGTCTCAGTGACTCAAATCTATATGCCTTAATACCATTTGCCGCCAGACAAAGTGCTGCTGCTTCTGAAAATTCCGGTGACATTCTTCTGGAATCATATGCAATTGCAACCCCCTGATCCTGCTTGCCCTGCTTGATAATATAGTTCGCAAGACCCTGCGTTGCCTTTCTGACAACATAAATATTCATACGGTTAATGCCTGCTCCAATAATTCCTCGAAGTCCGGCTGTACCAAACTCAAGATCTGCATAAAACCGCTCCTTAATCTCCTGATCATCCCCAGCGATCGCCTTTAACTCTTCCTTCGTTGCCTCATCAAATACAGGGCTGCTCAACCATTCCTGATACATGTCCTTATAATCCATTGATGTTCCTCCTTAATTATGATCATTTTATTTGTGTACATCAGATCATTCATCCAATGCACTTCCAAAGGTTGCCAGTTCGTCATAGCTGTAAGTGTCATCCTGACCATTATCCACCGCTGTGATCGTATAGGAAGCGGCGACGCAACCGGTTCTTGTCAGTGTTATTATATGACTTCCGGCTGTTTTTGTAAAGCTGCAAGGTGTTTCACCGACATATTCTCCATCTACATACAGCTTTGCACCGGATGGCGCCTGAATAGTAATCTTGTGACTTGTAATATCACTCGTTGTCGTACCCTGCATATCCTGATTCTGTGACTGCGTCGTACTCTGCGTATCAGACTGGGTTGTACCGGATCCACCCTCTGACTGCATTTCAATCTGATACCGCTTATAAGACTGTTCAACATCAAGATAAACTGCATAATCTTCATATCCTTCTGCCTTGATGCGAAGCACATGCCGCCCATATACAAGTTCGATCTCCTCTCCCGCCTGATAAAGCACACCATCAATCGTGATCTGCGGATTGCAATCCTTTGGTGTCACCTCGATCTTAACCGCACCCGTAGGATCCGGTGCGATCTGCATCCCTATCAGATCTATATTCTGCTCTTCATTTCTGGTTACTGTCACATACCGGGTTCCCACATGCGTCCCTTTTGTCAACCGCATCTGGTACTCACCTTCACGCACTGTCAGCTTCATGTCCTTTGTAACCGGCACGATCACATCTCCTACCTCAATCATGCCACCCTCGTAGGTATCATAATGCGTAAATGTCAGATATCCATGTCCCAGCTTCACGATCACTGAATATAGCCGGCCTTCATATTCCCACAAATCAACCTGATCCTGATCGTCCAATGAATCCGCACTGACCAGTTCTGTTCCATCATAAACCAGCAGAGACTCCGCAAAATTAAGGGTAATATCCGCAACCTGCACAAGCTTATCCGTCAGATCCAGCTGCATATTGGTTACATCCTCATAGCATACCGCATCCGGGCTTACCTGAATGGATATCAGCGACTCCCATTTCTCATCACATTTCACATCTACGATCATACCCACATCCAACTGGGACACAGCCATGATATCGCCGTATTTATTTGAAATGTCCACGCCCCCATGATAGCGGAATGTGTGTGACCTGCCTGTACTGATATCCTGAAGCTCTATCTGATTCTGAAGCCGGTCCATTGTCCTGATCAAAGCTGTAAACTCTGCCTGCTGCACCTGCGCCTGTTCGGTCGTCGTCTGCTGTGTCGTTCTGTCCGTATTTCTCTTCGTACATCCCGTGATCAGAATCACTGACAATACAAGCACAAGTCCCATAAAACATCTTATGTATTTCATTTTAATCACCTTATTTTATCATCTTGCCCACGGCCTGATGTTTTTGCATTATTTTATTTATTCTATCATAATCCTATGTTCTTGGGCAAATATCTTTAAAAATTCCTGTTTTTTCTTTTCCAGCTCTGCCAACGCAGACAACTTCTCCATCGTCTTCGGTGGAATCCAGGCTTTGTTGGAATTCATGTAATGATTGGATAATTTCCAGAATTTTTCCGGATACATAAACAACAGATAAAGATATACATAATCCGGCTCACACAGTGGCTCTGAATCCCCATATGCACACAACGCCTCATGAAAACATGCATAAGAAAAATCATTTTTTTCCAACAGTTTTCTCGTAAAATGGTATAGATCCGTCAACTGATTATCATAATGCCACTGTTCAAAATGCATCGTCGCCACTCCCTGTGGTGTAATCAGAATATTGTGATGATGATAGGCTCCATGACACAATCCGAGCCTTGGAGAATCATCCGGTTTCAACCTGCACATAGCATCAAAAGCAGCTTTTGCTGAATGGGAAAACTGCTCAGCAATTGTCAGATAATAACGCTCAAATTCGTTTTTATGTGTCTGCTTCAGGATAAAGCTCCTGACACGCACAAGCTCTCTGTTATGACGTGCAAATAAATCCGCAGACTTAGACACTAGCGAAACCATTTGTTCTTTTGCAATCTGTCTGCCAAACAGATGCAGCTTCGCGAGATTATACATAGCCGCTTTTACTTCATCCATATTATGAAGATCACACTCATGTCCGTCGTAATACTGCTTTAACACATATGAATTACGATACCTGTCTGCCGCAATCAATCGGTCTGCCATGTCTGTCATTTCTTCCTCTTCGTCGAAATTTAACAATACATAACGGTCTGTTTTCTCAAATCCTGCTTCATATAATCGTTCTTTTATATCATACTCCCGAAGCAGGCGTCCCTCTGAGCCTTCAAACGGTTCCAGCAGATAGAGCTGATCCGATGTCCTGCATATAAATGCACCTCTGCTTCGCTTTATGGAGGCAGCCATAATCCCATACTGTTCCAATACTTCTGTCATTTTATCTGTCAAAAAAAAGCCTCCTTTCACACAACAGGCAAATCTTCCGATAAGCTATTGTATGAAGAAGGCTCTTCATTCATTACTAATTCTTAATTTCTTCCTCTGGCATATCCGCATACTTCAATGCACGGATCTTTGCCACCGTCTGATTCATCATCTTGCGCCCAAACTTCTCATATGCGTATTGCTGGATTGCAGAAAATGGCTGTGGATGTTTCTTGAAAAATGCATCCGGTGATTTGAACACTCCAAAATCATGATTAATACATTCCCTTTGGATATAAGTGTCCTTGCCATTCCACTCTACCTTCGGATGTTGGAAATTCTGATCTGCCACACCATAACCACAAAACAAACCCTGAATCTGTGCATTCTTCTTCTGCAGATTTGTAAGATACCTCTGATCAAGTATCACACCCTCCAGTGCGATCCACTTGTCCTCGTACGCAACCTCTACCCAGCTATGTACTATACTGTCCGGTGCCTGATTGTACATGATACCCGGTATCAATCCCTTTTGCACTTTCTTATCCACGGTAAATCCATGCAATCTGCACGGAATATCCACTGCCCGAAACAGTGCCATCAAAAGGATTGCTTTTGTGTTGCACTGTCCGTACCCATCTGTCAGGATCTTGGAAGCCGGCAGCAGATCATTCTCATTATACCCAAACAGTATGTCATTGCGGACAAAATCATAGATCATGCCAATCCGGTCAAACAATTCAAGCCGCATCCATTCCTCTTCCTTGACAAGCCGCTGGATCACCTCTTTATCATAATCCAGCAGATCTGTCTTATCTAAACAGCTTGCGTCCATATTCATACCCCCCATAAATTCTCTCATAAACTCTCTGATTACGAATCAACCTATTTCTTATACTTCAACATCAGTGTTTTGCCATAACTGCTGTATATCCGTTTGCCCTTTACCAGCTTGTAACTTCTGATCTTCACATATACTTTCTTCTTTGGAAGCTTAGAAATCGTCTTGCTGATTCCTGCACTGCCCTTAACAGTGATCACCTTTTTTGACTTTGTATACTTCTGATTCAATGCATATACGATCTGATAACCATCAGCCTGCGGTATCTGCTTCCATTGTACCGCCACATTGCGTCCGGACCGGGTCGCCGTCATAGAAGGCATTTCCGGTGTTATTTCAAATGTGATCTTCCTGGTTCCGGTATAAATACCCTTTCCTTTTACCACAATCGTTGCCGTTCCGATCGCCTTATTGTTCTGATAGCTGATCTTATAATCACGATTCTTCTTCAGCGTCTGCCCCCGGTACTTGAGTTTCAGTGCCGGCTTCTGGCTCTTCCCTGTATAGACAAGCTTTCCAATATGTCCCACCTGTACATTGCTGATCTTGCGCTTCGTTACTGTAACGATACACTCTGCTACATAGGCCCCTTCTTTTGTCGTCGCACGGATCACCGCCGTTCCCAGACCGACCGCCGTAAGCTTCGCTTCGGTTTTTCCGGCAACCTCCGTAAGTTTCACAACATTTTTATCGCTACTGGTCCACACGAGCTGTTGATTCTGTGCATTTGACGGTGCAATAAACGCCTGCAATGTCTCCTCATCCTTCAACGCCATCTTCAAGGCTCCATAAGAAAAGGTTAGCCCTTTCACTGACAGATCTACAGGTGCCTGTGTTGTTGGCGTCTCCGGAGCAGAAGGCTGTACCGGTGCCGTTACCGTAACCTGACAGACAGCTGTCAACTGTCTGCCGGATGCTGCCTTGGCATTGGTGACTGCCGTGATCTGCGCTGTACCCGGTGCCACAGCCACAACCTCGCCTGCTGCTGATACAGTTGCCACATTCGGATCAGAAGATGCATATGCTACCTGTGGATCTGTAACATTTGCCGGTGCCACAGATGCCGTGAGTATATGCTGCTGTCCTGTTTCTAATGCAAGACTTGAAGCCGAAAGTGTGATTGCAGTCGGTCTGATCACAACCGTAAATGTACAGCTCACACGATATGTTTTCTTCTGCGTGGTGCCGTCTGCCTGTGGAATATATTCCACCAGTTCTGCCCGCACAGAGGCATTACCGGGATTACAGGCTGTAACAAGACCTGTATCCTTATTAACCTTCAACACTTCCACACCTTGTGGACTTGATGTATGAATGGAGTACTTCACAGACTGCACGGTCGCATTTCCCGGACGCACACATACTGACAATTGTTTTTCCTGCCCCGGCTCCAATGTCACATTGGTATTGCTCATTAACAATCCATTTTCCTCATAAACCGGAATATAATTCACCTCGACAAAAAGCGTTGTCTCATAACTTGTACCCGGAATCTTTACCGTCACCTTTGCAGGTGTGCCATGTGTATATGCTTTTGCCTGGATCACACCGTCCTCGCTGACAGCGATATATTGTCCCGAAGTCTCATCCACTGCATATGCAAATACAGCATTCTGATCAATCGGAATCGTATATGGATGCAGCTGATACTTATCATTAAGATTCAGTACAAGCGGCGCTTCCTGCTTCTCATACACATATAGTTCATTATATGCCGGCTGCGTCATGGCAATACTCTCAACAGCCGTCAGACTGCCGCCCTCAACATGATAGTACAGGGTATCTCCATCAATCATAAGTGCATCGATCACCGGATCCTCTGCTCCACCCTGCATCGTATATAGAACATCATCTGTATCGCTCATATCCGGTATCCGGTATACCTGCTCTTTTGTGACTTTATCCTTGTCGCTGACCACGCCACTAGCCGGGTCTGCCGAAGCTGCCATCGCATCTGCCATTGATACTCTGTAAATGCCATATGCTGTCGTCATATACCAGTAATCGGCATCATGCACCAGCCTGACATAGGACTTCATCTGCTTAAACAGCGCAGTCAGCCTTGCATTTACCGTTGCTGCTGATTCTTTTTCTGAACGCGTAAGCGGAGTCTCTGCTTCTTCACCTGATGAACTGCCGCCTGTACCCCCGGATGAAGATCCTCCGGATCCTGAACTACCGGATTCACCACCTCCTGAACCACTGCCCGAACCGCTGTCATCACCTGATTCTGTATCACTGCCCTCCACATGGATCTTTGCATAATGCAGCCTCATCAGAGTCGCATTCTGCTCTCCCTCTGTCACCGGCTTTCTCACAAATAAAACATCTTCATCCACCGACTGATTTGCAGTCGCAGTTGGTACATCTGATGTATTAGAAGGATACAAATAATACAGTCCTCCATCTACATAGAAAATTCTGGTATAAACATTCTTCCAATAGGCCTGGTCATATGTATTTGTTGTACTCTCTGTCACGGATGCACCCACCGTATATCCGTTATGTCCGGTCGCCAAAATACCCTGCCTGCTGAGCAATACATTCCGATGCACAGCCTGTCCTTCCTGCGTATCTGTATCATCCCATGTAACATCCACATGAAAATAGGTATCTCCAGCTTTCACCAGATTCCATGCATGATTCATCGCATCACTTGCTACCATCGTACATGGTACACCCAGCGTATTCATAATATCCTGATATGCCAATGCATATCCCTGACACACGGCTTTGCCTTCCACCAACGCCCCGTATGCTGTATAACGCATATCGGTTGTGCTGTCCGTGACTGCCTCTCTCTGATAATCGCAGACCGATGCCAGATAATCATGTATCACAACACTTATCTGGGAAGCATTCATCCTGTCAGGATCTACCTGTGCACAAGCCTGTCTGATCGCAGCAGCATAAGCAGCACGCATCGTATCCATCGTTGTCTCATCATATCGATATGTAAATATCAGGCGTCTTACAAGTCCGTTTGACAGACTGACATAGCTGATCTTATCCACATAGAAGAATTCCGGATGACTATTCAGAAATGTATTCACCAAGGAAACGATTTCATCCTTACTGACCGTATACGCCGCACCAGCCTCTGTCGGAAACTCTACGATCGTCTCATAGCGGGATAGTCCGTCTGCCATGGCTTCCTGTGCACTGGCAGCAGTCGCTGATTCATATGTATGCAGTCCGATCTGTCCATCATCTTGCAGTGTCTCTGTCTGTTCCGCCACATCTGCCAGTCCGCCAAACATATAGATCCCATCTGCTATGATCGGGGTCTCTGTCTCATCGGATGCCAGAGCTGATGTATCTTGTACTGCTGATGCCGGCAGCACACCGATGAGAGAAAATGCCATCGCACAGACGCCCACTATCATAAACAGTCTGTACTGTATACTATGTTTCTTCATAAATGTCCTCCTTCCACATACACAAAAACTGAAATCCTAACGGATAATGATTTCATATTCCCGTTCAAAGACTTCACCCTCTGCCAGCACATTTCCATACTGCCTGTCTACCAGAGAGCCGTGAAAATCCGCAGCATCACATCTGCCGCACCAAGGTTCAATACAGACAAACGGTGCCTGCTTGCCGGCCGGCGACCACAAACCTACCAATGGTGTATCGAACTTGACCGTCAGATATGCCTTCCGATCCGGACCCGCCAGAGAAATCGTCTTTGTCTGGTCATCTTCCACGATCAGGGCATCCCGGTCAAACAAATGTGCATCAATCGGCATCACACCTCCCTGCGTATGCAGAACGAGTCCCCGTTCACACAGCAGCCCCTTGTCATTGAGTCTTCCGTATTCAATATCTCTCGGCGTATCAAACAACAGATAATAATCTGTCTGGCTTCCCTGCCCGTCAAGAGGGCACATAAACGCCGGATGTCCGCCGATCGAGAAATACATCGTCTTATCATCCGTATTCACAACCCGCCAACATACCTTCACGGTCGAACCGGTCAGTATATATCCAAGCTCCAGTGTAAAATCAAAAGGATATCGCTGTCTTGTCTCTGCATCCGAAGACAGCGAAAACCACAGGCTGTCCTTCGTCTGTTCCTTCAAGGCAAACTCCATATCCCGGGCAAATCCATGCTGCCCCATCGGATACTCCTGACCTCCATACTGATATCTTCCATCCCGAAGGCTCCCTACGAAAGGAAACAGGATCGGCGCATTCCGCTTCCAATACTGTGGATCTCCATTCCATAAATATTCCACGCCTGTATCATTCTTTATCATGCTGACCAGTTCTCCGCCCAATGTCTTCGCTTTCACCGTCAAAAAATCATTCTTTAATTCATATATCTGCATCTTTGAAACCTCCCTGAACTACTTATCGATACTTAATTGAAATTTTACCACAAAATGCATAATTTGTGCAGACATTTTTATCTATAAATGCATAGATTCTTCTCGCATCCGGTTCCATGTTTCTTTTCGCATATTGATCCTTTATCTGCATACACTATCATAAATAAAATGACTATCTTAATTATATAGAAAGGAACTGTCATGAAGCCAAGAACATCCCATGTATTTATTATATTATCGACAGCATTTGCATTCGGACTGGCCAGCATCTTTCATTTCACCTATGGCTGGCTCGGTGATAATCTGTTTGCCGGCCTGTTTTTTCCCATCAATGAAAGCGTATATGAGCATCTAAAGCTGACACTGTATCCGCTTGCGATTGCATGGTTTTTATTTTATCCGATGATCGACCTGCCGGAGCGGATCAACCGTTATGAATTATTCACATGCATTCTGATCAGCATCGATACCTGCATTTACATTGTGCTTTCCATCTATTATATTACAAAAGGTGCCCTTGGCATTGAAAATGATATTTTAAATATCATCAGTCTTTTGATCGGGATGCTTATAGGCCAGTATCTTGCCTGCCATATCCAGACCCATTGCCGGATCCCCAAATGGCTCGGCATCACATGCGGTGCTCTTCTCATTTTAATGGCTATTGCATTTGCCTATTTTACACTCTATCCACTCCCCATCCCGATCATGATTTCTCCGGAATAAAAAAATAATGGAAATTTCAAGCAATTTTCATATTTTTCATGTATAATTCTATGTATTAGCAAAAAGGGCATTGCCCCATTATGAAAAAGGAGAACAACATGGAACGAACGAAACATTACATTCTGGTCTGTCTGTGTGCCTGCCTGTTTGCAGCCGGCCTTACGGGATGTGGCAGATCTAACACTACCGTCATACCGGAATCCCCTGCTACAACCGCCGAAGCAGATGCGCAAGCGACAACCGCCGAAGCGGCAGATACGGATAACGAGGCTTTTCACCAGTATCTGACAGATGAATTTATTGAATCCGTCAGTGAAGATACACTGACACTGCATTATTCTCTAAAAGATCCTTCCGCATATGGAATCGATCTGGAACCGACGCTCGGTGATCTGGATTTTGCCAGCACCGAAAAGTCTGAAACAGAGCTAAACGAGGCGCTCGATAAACTGAATGCCTTTGACTATACCTCATTATCCAAAACACAGCAGTCAGACTATAACATCCTTAAGACCTACATTACCGACAATCTTGATATGTTGCAATACAATATGTACGGCACAGGTCTTGGCACTGTCGGTGGTATCCAGTGCAACATGCCGATCAATCTCGCAGAGTATCAATTCTATACCGAAAAGGATATTACAGACTATCTGGCTCTGCTTTCACAGATCCCGGATTATTTTCAGGCTGTCCTGGATTTTGAGCAGAAGCGTATTGACGAGGGGCTCGGACTGCAGGATTTCCATCTGGATCAGATTATCGATCAGTGTAAGAGTGTACTTAAGAACAAGGATACCAATTACCTGATCTCCACATTTGACTCACGAATTGATGCATTCGAAGGGATTGATGATGCCAAGAAGAAATCCTATAAGGAACAGAACAAAGAAGCCGTAACAAAATACATCTTCCCGGCATATGAATCTATGATCAAGACGGTCAAAACCTTCTATGGAAAGGCTGTGATTGATGGCGGATTATGCAATCTGCCAAACGGCAAGACATACTATGAGAAGCTCGTCCGTCATAATACCGGCACAACCAAAACAATGGATGAAATCATCTCGATGCTGGATGACGGTCTCTCTGATGCCTTAACAAAAATGCAGCGGGCAGCTATGATCGATTCCGAAGGCTTTAATGCCTATTTTGAAGACAATGCCGTAAACTATGGTTCTGACGACCCTTCTATCCTGCTTGATACACTGAAACTATCTATGATGCAGGACTACCCGGAAGGTCCGCAGACAACCTACACGATCAAATATGTACAGAAAGAATTGGAAGACAGTCTGTCCCCTGCCTTCTACATGGTGCCTCCGATCGATGACAGCATTGAAAATGTCATTTACATCAATAACGGCAGTACCGATACCTCCGGTCTGTTTACCACATTGGCACACGAAGGCTATCCGGGCCATTTGTACCAGACCAACTATTACAACGCAACGAATCCGGAACCGATCCGCAATCTCCTGAACTTCGGCGGTTATGTAGAAGGCTGGGCATCCTATGTAGAGATGCAGAGTCCGGAGCTGTTTCTGTTTGCAGAACACAACGAAGCCTACACACTGATGGAAGAGGCCATGACGAAACTGAATCTCGTCATTTCCTCCAGAATTGATGTGGGTGTTAATTATGAAGGCTGGACTCTCGACAATGTCAAGAGTTATCTGACAGAGAACGGAATGAATGAAAGCATCGCCAATGACATTTACGAGTATGTCATCTGCGAGCCTTCGAACTATCTGAAATACTGCGTCAGTGCGCTGGAGTTTTTCGAACTACAGAGCTACGCACAGCAGAAGCTGGCAAATGACTTCGATATGAAGGCATTCAACAAGGCACTCTTAGACTGTGGTCCATGCCAGTTTGAATATGTGAAGCAGTCTGTCGATAATTATATCTCAGAAACCTTAAATAAATAGGGCTTTCGGCACAATAAAACCGCAGGGTCAGAAAACAGTTCCTGATCCTGCGGTCTTTTACATGATATAATGAGCATTGCGACGGCTGTGCTTGCACATGCCGGCTGATCAATCCTCTTGTTCTTCCTGATCTTCTGCCACATTCCAAAGACTCTCCGGATCATCATCTGTAGGATCGCAGCAGCTTCTCGAATCATCAAGATCCAGCCTGATCGGCTCAGGCTTACCAAGCGGGCCGACATAATCACTGTCAAAGATCTGTACGATCGTACCCTTCTCGCAATTCTCATAGATCCATTTGATGTCCTCGATCGCCAGTCTGATACAGCCGAGTGATGCCGCCTCTCCGAGCTTATTGTATTCTTCACTCTCAAGCTGGTCGATCTGTGGCTTATAATACGGCACAGAATGGAACATGATTGCCTTGCGGATCCGGACCGCATATTGTCCGTATACATTGCCATACAATTCCCGCCATTCGTAACGGTCACTCTGCAACTTAAATGTTCCTCTCGGCGTTCCGTTTCGCAGTCCGACCGAACAGACCATTGCCTTATAAGGCACTGTATAATAACCCTCCGCATCCGATGTATACACCGTAACAACATTCATCTGCCGGTTCACCTTGATCATATATGGCATCCCATTACTCTCAAATGTATCACCGTTGTATCCGGTCTCCTCCTGTGTCGAAGCCTCTGTATCTGCCTCAGTCGTCAAGGGTTCCCTTGTTGTATCTGCATCTTCTGTAGACACAGATGCCTGTTGTTCAGTTTCTCTTGTATCTGCTGTGTATTCTGTCTGCTGCGTTGTATCCGGCTTCGACTGTGCATCGCTAAGCATTTGTACCCACCGGTCACCAAATACATACCACGACACCAGCCAGCCGGTGATACACAGTACCGCAATCAGAATTACGATCCATTCCCTCTTCATTCGTATACCTTAATCAATCTATTTATCTAACCTCAGCTCCATTTGGCATATCAGCTTCCGGAGTCAAAAGCGCAAGCTTACCTTCTGCGTCTTCAGCACACAGCAGCATACCCTGTGATTCCACACCTGCCAAAGTTGCCGGAGCCAGGTTCGTTACTGCAATTACCTTCTTACCAACCATATCTTCCGGAGCATACTGGCTTCTGATACCGGAAACAATCTGCTTGATCTCACTTCCGAAACGCACCTGTGAACACAACAGCTTCTTAGACTTCTTGACAGCCTCACAGGCTATGATCTCTCCGACACGAAGCTGAACCTTATCAAACTCGTCAATCGTGATCTGTGGCTTCGCCTCAATATCAATACCCGGCGTTCCTGCCAGCTCTTCTTCTGCCTGTGCTTCCCGCTTCGCTTCCACCTGTGCTAACACCTCATCAAGATCCAGTCTTGCAAACAGAATCTCCGGGGTGTCTGTAACCTTTGTACCGGATACATAACCGCCAAAGTGGATCAGTTCTTCAATCGGCCTTGCCTTTGTATTTAACTGTGTCAGAATCTTATCTGCTGTATCCGGCATAAAGCTCTTTAAGAAGCTTGCACCAAATACGATGCTCTCCACGAGGTTATACAATACCGTCTGCAGACGCGCCTGCTTCTCCGGATCCTTAGCAAGTGCCCATGGCATCGTCTCATCAATGTATTTATTGCATCGCTTAAACAGATTAAAGATCTCTGTGATCGCATCTGCCACACGAAGCTTATCCATACATTCATTTACCTTATTCCGTGTACCGGTTACTACACGCACAAGATCATCGTCCACCGGCTCACTGACACCCGTATTTGTGATCACACCATCAAAATACTTATTTGCCATTGAGATGGTACGGTTGACCAGGTTACCAAGTGTATTGGCAAGCTCAGAATTCAGACGCTCTACCATGAGCTCGTAAGAAATCACACCATCGTTATCAAATGGCATCTCATGCAGAACAAAGAATCGCACAGCATCCACACCGAACATATCTACCAGATCATCGGCATAGATCACATTTCCCTTTGACTTGCTCATTTTCCCATCATTCTGCAAAAGCCACGGATGGCCAAAAATCTGCTTTGGAAGAGGAAGTCCCAGTGCCATCAGCATGATCGGCCAGTAAATTGTATGGAATCTTAAGATATCCTTTCCAATGAGGTGCAGGTCGCATGGCCAGTACCGATCAAACTTCTTATCTGAATATCCATCCAGATCATAGCCAAGACCTGTAATGTAATTAGTCAACGCATCAATCCACACATAGATTACATGCTTCGGATCAAAATCGACCGGAATCCCCCACTTAAATGATGTTCTTGACACACACAGATCCTGCAGTCCCGGAAGCAGGAAATTATTCATCATCTCATTCTTACGAGACTCCGGCTGAATAAAATCAGGATGCGTATTGATGTAATCGATCAGTTTATCTGAATAATTGCCAAGCTTGAAGAAATATGCCTCTTCCTCCGCCTGTTCTACAGGGCGTCCGCAATCCGGACATTTGCCGTCAACAAGCTGTGATTCTGTGAAGAAAGACTCACAAGGTGTACAGTACATTCCGACATACTTACCCTTGTAGATATCGCCTTGATCATAGAGCTTCTTGAAAATCTTCTGCACCTGCTTCTCATGATCCTCATCTGTTGTACGGATAAACTTATCATACGATGTGTTCATGAGATCCCAGATCCTCTTGATCTCACCGGCTGTACCATCTACGAATTCCTTCGGTGTGATACCAGCCTCTTCTGCCTTCAGCTCAATTTTCTGACCATGCTCATCTGTTCCTGTCTGGAATCTGACATCATACCCAACAAATCTCTTGTACCGGGCGATCGCATCTGCCAATACAATCTCATAGGTATTACCGATATGCGGCTTACCAGAGGTATACGCAATCGCAGTTGTAATGTAATACGGTTTCTTTGCCATGAGTTAAAACCCCTCCTTCGATTATGAGATAATCACATACCAGGATCCGAAAAGTCATAGGGTGTTTCCCATGCTTCCCTAATACTAAAAAAACCCGTCTTCCTAATATTAAAGACGAGCTGATGCCGTGGTACCACTTTAATTCTCCTGTTCCTTTCGGAATCAGGACTCATGCACGATGAACATGCCACACTATAACGGGTGCTCCCGTCCTGAGCTTGCAAATGTGTTCACCCAGGCAGCTCCAAGGCCATCTTCAATCAGTTCCACCATATCTGCTCCCACCAGTTACAGACTCTCTGTCATGCCTTTCCTGATCTACTCTTCTCTTCTCTGCTTTTGTGATTATCGAAATTACATTGATAACTAAAAGTATATACGCTTTGACCGTTAATTGTCAAGAACGACTATGACAAAAGCTTTCGTCAATATATACAAACTTTTTGGTCAAAACTACAAAAGCAGCCCCGAAGGGCTGCCCTTGTATTTCTTGTCACCTGTCGGTTCCATATTGTATTCTAGTCTTCATCATCAAAGCTTGGTGGTACAAATCCGCCTGCAATCTGTGAGAGATCTTTCTCCTCATCTGCATCAGGTTCGCCCCACTGGGTATCTTCCGCTTCTTCTGTGTCATCATCCTCAGGTACATCCTGTGTCTCGCTGCTATCCTGACCACGCAGCTGGAACTCATCTACAGTATCCTTCAATGCATGTGCACAATTGATCAACTCATCACTGATCGCTGCATTCTCCTGAGATGCAGCTGCATTAGAATCAATAATGGATACAATATCATTCAGGCTATGCTCTATATTGGCAATCGCATCTGCCTGCTTATGCACGAATTCTGTAATCTCCATAATGTCATCCTTAGACTTCATGGAATTCGAAATACCGGTCTGTAATGTGGCCGAGGTTCTATCCGCCAGTTCCTTACCATGTTCCACAGCCTTATTGGAATTCTCGATCAGCTGTGCAATTGTATCAGATGATGTCGCAGAAGCAGTAGCCAGCTTGCTGATCTCATCGGCAACAACCGCAAATCCTCGGCCTGCCTCACCTGCTCTTGCAGCCTCGATCGAAGCATTCAAAGACAACAGATTGGTCTGCTCTGAAATATCATTGATCGTGGTGATGATCGCACCGATCTGCATAGATGTCTGTGAAATAATATCCATAGCGGAGAGGAGCTCTTCCATCTGCTGATTGCCCTCTGCCAGCTGATTATTCGTCAGCTCTGAAACTGCACTTGCCTTCTCAGCATTCTTTGTGATCAGATCACTCTGCTCTGCCAATACCTTAACATTATCAGCCAACCCGGATACTGCCATACTCTGCTCGGTTGCACCGGAAGCCACCTGAAGTGTACTCTCCTGTACCTGTCCTGAGTAGCTGACAACGATCTCTGACTGTTCATTGACCATGCCAAATGCACCATTTAACTTATCTAAGATCGTCTCTAATGAATTCTTGATCGCAATGAATGAACCCTGATACTCTGCCTCAACCCCTACACACAGGTCATTTGCCGAAATGCGGTTCACCACATGGGAAATATCATTAATGATCACCTTCAGCTTCTCGACTGTCTCATTCATGGAGTATGTCAGCATCGCAATCTCTTCTGCAATCGGCTCCTCATCAAATACAACATCAAGATTACCCTCTGAGATCTGCACCGCCTTCTCGCCTATAGAAAGCAGCGGTGTAAACCACTTCTCCAGCTCTCTCTTGCTGAACTTCTTGACATATCCCGTAGCCAGCACCATACCAACTACACATAATAACATAATCAGAAGAAATACCCGATATGTATAGAATATCGGCTCAACATATACAATCTTCCAGTCAGCCTGTGTCAGTGATGTTGCCATTGTCGCCTTCACACAACCATTCTTCATCTCAAACAATGGAAGCTCCTTCAGCTCGCTGTCGGCAACCTTTTTATACTTGCCCTTATACGCATCCTTGACATTCGATGTCTTTTCTGCCGTCATCGCCAGATCCTCATATGGATGTGTCAGAATCGAGCCTGAAGCTTCAGATACTAAAAATGCATATGTCTTCTTGCTGTCTGCATGCATGATCTTAACGATGTCATCCATATACATATCCACACCTGCAGCGCCAATGACATTGCCGTTCTCATCAGTGATCTTCGCTGAAACCGTAATACACATCTGTCCCGTCTGCTCATCTACATATGGTTCCGATGTATAAACGCCATCCTTCTCCATTGCACCGATATACCAGTCTCTGACTGTAGGATCGAAATCCTCCGGTGCCTGCCAGCCGCCACTCATAATAACGGTCTTATCTGCATATGTAACATATGCGGCTGACATCTTGTCATTATCAGCAACAATCGCATCTACATATGCCAAGATTTCATCGTGGTCTGTCACAACCTTCCGACCAACCTCTGAACTCATTGTCTCAACTACCTGATCAAGACTTGCCAGTTTTGTATCAATTTCCTTCGCATAATCTGTCACAAGATACTGAAGCTTATATACGCTTCGCTGTCTTGATAACACAAATGAAAAGACAAGGATCAAAACCGAAAACCATACTATGATCCATAACAAGATCTTGGAAAACACCGTTCCAATCTTGCTTGCATATCCACCAGTCATCTTGCCAACCTCCTTTTTCTGTCGCATAAAACTTTGTTATATTCCGCTTATATTGAACCCAGATCTCTCACATATAAACATATAGTAAAATTGTACTAAACTTCTTATCTTTTGTCAATAAATCATATTGCAAATAAACAATTCCTATAGAGAATTTGAAAGCCAAACAGGCAGCTGCCGCAATACTGATCTACGATCATTGCGGCAACTGCCTGTTTCTTATATCAATCCTATTTCTCTTGCCTTTTTGATTGCCTGCTGCCTGTTCTTTACCTTAAGCTTTCTGTAAATACCGGACGCATGGAATTTAACGGTAGGAAGCTTTTTCTCAAGGCTCCTGCAGATTTCATCATATGACATGCCCTGAACCATAAGATATAATACCTGTTTTTCAGTCTTTGTCAACGGTTCACAATCCTCAGCAGGTGTCTTCAGATAATCCGGGAGCCGCGCCGCTACCTCCTGCGCAAGAGGCAGAATAGAATCTATAAATGCATCTGCACCTCTACGCTCTCTGTATATCCGGATCATATTTACCATGCATATCCCTTCATCGGCAAGAAGCCTGATATACCCATACCGCTTTGCCATCCCAAAAGCCACTTCCAGTTCATCACACATATCTATGTATGATTCCGCCTTATAGCACGCCATTGCTGCAAGCATATGGCATTCACAGATATCCATATACCTCTTACCTTTTTTTAGGATACCGCCTAGTTTTTTTGCAAGCACAAGTGCCTTCATATTTTTTCCGGTGTATAGATATGCTTTGATTTTGACAAGATATGCATACACATCCATCATAAACATGTCTTTATTTTCATCCGGAGCCTTTGTTTCAAGCCAGTCCTTTACAATTTCCAGCTTACCATCATAGCAGGCGCCCCATGCCCCCAATGCATCAAGACTGCCCATCAGCTCTTCCTGCCGCTCCTGAATCACCTTTTTTCTTATTTTATTGACCAGCGGCTCTGCAACCTGTGTCTGTCCGTTTAACAGTAATATCCGCATTTGTAATGCCATGGCTACAAAAAGACACTGCACATCCTGCTTATCCTCCATAAATGGGATCGTTCCCGCCACCAGAACCAATGCATGAAAACTGTCATTGTTCTGGTAATACCACTCTGCAAGCGCAATCTTGTAAACGCCCTTCGCTCTATCTCCATAAAGAACATGTATGGATTGCTGTATCCTATCAGCATATCTCTCCAGATATCTTCCATATCGTGTAAAATCCCGAAATCCATTAAGAATACTCGGTCTTCCTGCCGACAATGTAAGACTGTTCACAGGAGTCATATTTATCATCTGCAGACAATGCACAATACGGAAGAATTGATCATCACTGATATAGGGCATAACAAGCTCCGTAACCATTCTGAACCAGTCACGCCGGGTAAGTGTATCAGGGTTGATGTGCTTTGGTGTCTCACCCATAAGTGCTACATATTTTTTTGCTCCTTCCAGATTATCATCCAGCGATTCTATCAATGCCCTTACAGAAATAAGAGTCATTGCTTCAGATGTATCACCGTAATATATTTGTTCCGGAAGCGCAGTTAAGTACTTCTTACAGGACCATAAAGCCGGCATACTAACATTTTTTGAAACCTCCCGCACAACAACTTCTGCGAGTCTGCCCTCCTCGTTCGCCTGAAACAGAATCTGCTCCATATTCTGAACACTTCTGGGGTATATATCATTTTCAGTTGACGGTTTATTCATCATACTCATATATTATCTACGCTTTATCCTCAAAATTATCATTCCCGCTGCGCAAAGTGTAAGCAATCCAACTATATACATTACAGGCACATCATCTCCTGTGTTGACGCTCTCCTCATTTTGAGACTTATTGTCTTGTGTCTTGGTACTCTTATCCTTTTGAGATGCATCGTCTCGTGCATCGGCATTCTCATCACTTTGGGCTGCATCGTCTTGTGTATCGGCATTCTCATCGCTTTGGGCTGCATCGTCTTGTGTATTGGCATTCTCATTGTTTTGAGATGTATTCTCTTGTGTACCGGCATTATTATTGTCTGATTTATCCGCATCTGCTTTTTTTGTTACCGTTATCTTAAATGTAACCGTATTTGACGGATAACTCATAGTTACAATATGCTCCCCTACAGTCAGACTGTCCATATATGCCTTTTTCATGGTAGCAATTGTTGAGCCCTCCACAAGTGTATACGCACTGCTGTCAACTGTAGTATCATCCATCTTGATGCTCTTAAGCTCACTGAGTGCTCCTGTACATTTCAGAATCAGTCCGGTATCTGTTCCGATTTCATAGGTAAGCTGAGACTCGCTCTCTACCATCTTGCATGTACATACAATCTTGATCTTTTTCTTTGCGGCAAGATGATTTTCATCCCCGTCATAATAAGCTTCCAACTCCATTATACTTCCCAATACCGGGGCCTTTGTAAGGTCTCCGGCTGCAAAATGCCATCCCTCAGGCAGCTTGATCTCACTAAGAGATTTTACGGATACCTCAGGAAGAATATTTATAATATTATCCACATCCACCGGTGGCTTTACTGCCTTATTAACTGTAATTGCATATGAAACACTTGTTTCCGCATACGCAGTGGTTTCGGATGCTGTTGCAATGACAACTACAGGCGTGTCGCTTGCCTTTAATATTGTAATTCTGCCTGTGGCAGGATCAACCTTAACAACATCCTGCGGACTCCGGCTATCAACAGAATAGACTACACTACTTCCGGTGACGGCTCCACTGACCTCGCAGACAAATGGATCGTCTCCATATTCCTTGATCACAGAAGCCTGCTGAAAGCTTAACTGATCCTGTGTATCTTTCTTAATCGCCTTAATTGTAATTGTAACATCATAGTTTTCATAATTGGTACTGCTTATTGTCAATACAAACTCTGCTTCCCTGCCAATATTGTTTTTTTCGTTGACAAGCTCACATGCAAAGGTGGTATCCTTAGCCTGATACGAACTTATGATATCTGCCCCCTTTGTGACAGAACATCCTTCGATTTTTGCTCCGTCAGGGATACCGATTGTATTGAGGTCACAACTTTTTTCATTTCCGATTTTAAGGTCATATATGACATCCCTGACACCGGAAAACTGTATTTTATGAATGGAAAATGTCAAGGTTTTGTCATCAAAAATATAATTTGATGTATCGACAGACTTCACAAGGATTCTGCCTGTATTGTCCCCGGCATTCGTATTGCTCTCGTAATCCAGTTCATAATCTGTCCCCTTTGACAAGGTGACAGACGCCATCACCGTAACATCCGGCTTGATCTCAGATCCGGTATAATCGTGATCCGATGCATGTTGTGTCGTAATCTCAATACGCTTTCTTGCAATGGCCGCCTCCGTCTGTGCCTCGGTCGCCGACAGAACATAATTGTCCTTGTCATTGCCTGCTAATACCAGCCCGGTGGCCGTTACCGTCCTTGTACCCGCATTGCTACTGTCATAGCTTGCACCGGCCGCTGTCAAGGATACATCATCACCCTCCTTGACGCCTGAGAGTGTGCATGTAATTTCTGCATCCGCATTTCCATCATACTCTTTTCCTGTACATGCTATAACAGGGGTAAGCGTCTTTCTCTCAACATGCAGTGTATACTGTACTGTCTTTTCGCTGAAGTCATCTGTTAATGAGGCGGTCGCACTGATCGTTACCGTACCGTCCCCAACGGACAGAATGCTTACCTCACCCGTTTGCGGATCCACCTTCGCGATACTGTCATCCGAGCTCTTATATGTAATGCTGCTTCCGTCTACATTGCCCTTTGCCGCAATGGTAAACTTCTCGTCACCATACACCTTATTGACCTCGGTAACATCAAATTGGAAGTCATCCTGCGATGCCTTCTGTATAATCGTAAAATCATCATATGCCTCGCATTCCAGATAATTCTGGGTCTGCGCAAATACAGCCTTTATTGTATATTCGCCCTTTGCATTCGGCACCTCCGCTGTATAGGTACTGTCATCCGCGTCCTTCTTCTTATAATAAAATGCTACCGCAGCGGTTCCATTCGTCTCCGATTCCACAGAGATCTGCCCCATTGGCTCATCGACAGCCCAGTCCTCAATACTGACGGTTCCGCTTCCTGCTATACGATTGACCGTAACCGGGATCCGCAAGGTCTCATACTCAAAATTATCCGGATCTGCCATATCTACCTGCAAATAGGTAGTGCCGGCCCCAACGATCTCTAATTTGTCACCCTTCACCTTGATGACATCCGCATTGCCTGTGGAATATACATACCTCTTATACTGATCCTTAAGTGTATTTGACGGAGAAACCGGTGTACAGCTTATTCCAAGCTCACTCAATGGGATCGCATCCCCAAGATAATCTCTTTCCACCCCGGTTACCGATGCTGCAAGCGTAACCGGCAGTGGCTTAAGTGGACTACTGGCCGGAAGCTCTAGTATATGCGGTTCGGTATAATAGTTTGGAGTGGTCCTATATCTTCCCATATAATAATTCTGTTTCGTAAATACCAAGCTGATTGTATCACAACCTGCATTCTCTGAGGAATAAAAGGCTCTGATATCATACTCATCATCGCTTTTACAAGGTATGGACTCTCCCGGAACCACACCGGTTCCCTCCAGAGCTAATATCTCAACTCTCTTCATGTCACCACAATAATAGTATTCGTCGCCTATGGTGATACCTGTAATCGTGATCTCCCTCGGAGAAATGGTAACGGAATCAATTGACTTTTTAATGACAGCAGTTCCATCGGTAAGTGTTACATCAATTCGATAGGTTCCTGCATCCTTCGGCAGTCCATCCTTAACCTCATCCTGACCCTCTCGATTCCATGCCTGTACCCAATCCTCTATACACTGATACTGGTAGCTCGCAGTTACATTCTGCAGGCCGCATGTATAATTCACCACAACAGGCTGGCCATCATATTCCTTGTCCTGTGTGGAAACCGTAATCTCTGCATATTCTCCACAGACCGAACATCTTCCATACTGATTATAGGTATGTGCTTTTGTCACATTGTCGGAATCCACCGTAAGTGCATCCTTCGATACCGGCTGCATATCCGCATCCAGATATAGCGACTCCGAGCATACCCGGCAATCCGGGGCACATTCATAATGGGCTTCGTAATTTTTGTTACAGGTTCTGCTTCCACCGCCGTCTACATATACCATATGATGGATATAGCCAAGGCTTGCGTTATTCTTAATTCTGGCGATGTATGCCTCATATTGATCACTACCCCCTATATATATGATATTGGAGGAATACTGATCGCCGCTTACCTCCGTTGCCTTCGTGAGGTCAACATCCGTGGTCAGAATTGCATAGGTGTTTCCGCTGGCATGATACTTTGTCTGCTTCGGCGTATGGTAGAAGACCGATAACGGTGTATCACCGCTTATTTGATATCCAATATAATTAAGCGCATAATCTGTATGGGATTCCGGAATCTCTACACGCTTAAGCCCTGTATTCCCTTTCACATAGATACCGCCGTTAAATCCACTACCGTATATGATTCTGGTCACCGTACAGTTTTTTACCCCTGATTGTTTTACCGTTCCCGGAATATTCAGGTCGCATCCAAACTGAACATAATCGAAATTTAAATCTTGCACGCCACTTCCTATGCTGATGCTTCCGATATAGGAATTATTAATCCATCCACTATATATATACAAAACAGAATCCGGTATCGTAAAGCGCTCAAAACTTAGGCCGGAGAACGCATAATCATATATCCTAGTCAGATTTGCACCAGAACCGTATTCCACCGCAAGTGTTTTTCTTGCATTTGGATTGTAGAAGGCATAGCTTCCTATGGAGGCACCGCCATTGATCACAACCTTATTGTATATGCAGCTTGACCATGGTGCAGTAGACCTTCCGCCTTTTATCTCATAATTCATCATTTTGACATCCGATGCACCTTCAATCGTAAGAACGCCGTCCTTACATTTCCAGGTAAGCTCCGACTCATGTCCGGATTCTCCACAGTTGCCGCTGGCACCTGACGCACTGATCTCTAATTTCGTGATATTCAGATTGTAGTTGGCATCCTGATCCTCTGCAGGTGTGTATTGTATATATGCAGATGTCGCATCCTCTGGGATCTCTATATTGTCAAATGTCATGCTCACATTCTGTACAGAAAGACCTTTCACAGACTTGGTTCCTGCCACCTGATCATTGACATAAATCGCATATGTGCCGTTTGGTTTTGTATTTACACCGCTGCCATCTGCGTATACCTGCAGCTTTTTGGTAGCAGCATCATAATCATAGCTTAAGGTGACATCGTATTTGACAATCTCAACATACGCACGTTCTCCCTGCACAGGCACATAGCCTGCCGCATAGGCAGAGCCCTCATTTGCATACACATAGAATCGGAATTTGCCTGTGGAACCATCATACGCAGGCTTCTCCGCCAGCACCCCATTATTCATATACATAACAGGCTTTGCATAGTCAAGATCGCCTACGGCATCCCTTGTGGAAGAATTCTTCGACAAAGGTAAATCCGATGCCTTCGGAAGTCTGTTCAGGTTTGTCTGGTAGGTGTACCATTTTGTATAGTACCATGTTGTGGCATTTAACGGGTTCTGTTTTTTCACTGTAAGTGTTGCAAGGGCAGGAAGGGCAGGAATATCGTATCTTTCATATCCCACCGTCTCCACAAGCTTCAGCTTCAGATTATCATAGGTCCCCGCCTCAAATGCGTAGGTTACAGTCGCCGTATTGCCGGAAACCGTTGTGGAGGCAAGCAGGACATCCCCATCATACAATCCAAAGGTGCCATCAAACAGATGATCGCTTGCAAGCGTGTCCTTAACATCAATGGTATATGTAATCTTATCCCCTGCATAGGTCTCATTATTTGTGATCCCTGTGATTTTGAGGTTATAAGCCTTGAGATTTCTCTTTTCAAGTGTCAGCGTCTGCTCAGGCGTGATACGACTCATATCATAATAATATTTCATCACATCCTTTGTTAGTGTTGTTACGCCATACGATGTGATCTTACCGTTTTTCAGGAACTGGCTTCCGCTGCAATAAAGCGTAGGGCTGTATGTGCCTGCCTTGTTGAATTGATCCAGATAATAGTAATATGGATATGCATTTTCCATTTTCTGGACATCAGATGCTGCAAATCCGGCCGCAGGGAGAATATACTCGGTATTGGAAGTACTCCACTCCGGTTTTGTCACATATGGGATGGATTCATTTGCTTTTACGGACAGCTTTCCCTTTGCATAGTACGCACCCTTCAGGGTAAAGCCTGCCTTGTTGCTGTCATCAACCTGTATCGAAATCGTCTCGCCCGCTTTATAGCTTACGCCATTGTACTGATAAAGGATATACTTGTCATCCGTATTCTTTCCCGGTACAGTCACCTCCACACTGCCTGAATGAAGCTGCTGATATCCCACTGCGGTTCCGTTCAACTGAATGGTGACATATCCGTATTCACTTTCAACGGTACTGCCCTTCAGATTGGTTTTTCCATCTGTCCTGTTGTATATACTGCTGTCAGATGCCGCTGCGGCATTATACAGTAAATCCGTGTAAGCGAGATCCTCTTTCACGGAATCTGTCACCTTGTTACCGATACCATGCACCTGATAGTCATATGTATTCCGGTTGGAAATCTTGGCATAGCTATTAGATACGGTTCCACCGTTCAGACCACAAACCGCACCGATGTCATATACATACCAGGTTCCTCTGGAGGAGGAAAACCCATATACATAGGCATCCATGGTAACCCATGCCAGTGCAATCGTTCCCTTATTGTATCCTACACATGGGGAGCACTGGCTGTATGTCATGGAACCATCCATATGTCTGGTCCCTGATGTAAACGAGCTATTGTCAACGACAACGCCCTTCACCGTGCCATTATTGATACCACACACGCCACCAAACTTGGTAACATTGAACGGAATGCTGAAATTCAATCCATCAAGCGTAATATTGCTTATGGTTCCGTCGTTCGTACCCACAAGACCGCCAAAGCTGTCCGGGAAATTGTTGACATCATATTTTGTATAATTTCCAGAGACAAAGCTCACGGTAATACTAAGATTGTTCACCATGACATTGTCAACGGTTCCTTTATTGGTACGTGCAAGCGCAGCGACACCCTCGTTTAAGCGTCTGTTGTTCTCGTTCTGCATGTAAATGCCCACATTCGGTGATTCGAAAACAAGATTCTTCACAATACCATCTGCCGAAATCGTGTCAAAGATATTACCGGTTGTCTTTCGATTGTTGTTGATCGTCGCCGGTTTCACTGCAATACCGCTTATGCTGTGTCCATCACCATCCAGAATGCCCGCAAAGGATGGGATTGGTTCAAAGATATCCGTGATCGTAATATCTGCGGTAAGCTTAAAATATGCATCTGGATTCTGCCGGATCTTTTCCAGATCCTGATAGCTTCCGATCAGATATGGGTTATTCTTTGTACCATACTCCGCTCCCTGATCCTCCGCATGTACATGATAACCATTATTCCATATACCGCTGTCAAAAGGCATGACGGCACAAAACATGACCGCTGCCAGAAATAGTGCTATAAACCGCTTTGCTCTCTTCATAATGCCCCCCCTATTGAAATTTTATGCTATGAATACATATTTTCTATAATCATCCTAAATTATATTTGAGGCTTTTGCGGCAGTCAACTATACTAAAGTATAGGTTTTCACTATTTTTTTTAATTTGGTTCTGATTTTGCAGGCTCCTCTGTATCTGCATTGCCAGCCGGTGGCGTATGCACGATCCCCCGTTTCTTTTCTTTTTTCACGATCCACTTATCAAACTCCACCTTTAAAAATCCGGCTACCGGCACTGCCAGCAACATACCCAGAAAGCCACCTATGGAACCTGCCACGATCAATGCGATAATGACTAAAAGCGGATGGATATCTATGCTCTGACTTAAAAGCTTCGGTCCAATAATATTTCCATCAATCGTCTGGATCACTAACAACACGATGATCGCAATCACCATTTTCTTGATCTCGCCATTTACAAGGCATACAATTGCCGTCAAGCCATATGCCACGATCGGTCCACAGTATGGAATCAGGTTAAATAGGCCGGCAAAAAATCCGATCAGAATAGAAAATTTGACACCAACTATCGAAAGGGAGGTTCCGATCAATATCATCATTACGATCACATCCATGCCCTGACCTTTGAGATAACCTGAAAATGCATGATCCAGATCCCCTAACAGTTCTCTGATCCGAAGATTTGTCTTCTCCCGGAAACAAGCCGTTGCAACACGATCTAACATGCCGACCACCACCCGGCCGTCAAGCATAAAATAAATGCCTATGATCAAACTGAATATCGCATTTGTAATAATCCCTGATGCATTGTTCACACTGGAAAGAATGCCATTTAAAAATCCGGTGATCGCAGTGACCACATGCTGGGATGCATTCTGCACATATTCCGTGATCTGATCCGATTGTATATTCAGATTATCCAATTCCACTAACAGCTTCTGATAGAAAGCATTCAGACTATCCACAAAGCTCTGCAGGATCATAGACATATCATTAAAATTTGCCACCTTCAGCTGATCGGTCACACTGAACACAAGCGCTGAAACCATTGCGGTCAATACCAGGATCACCAACAGCATGGTAGCAGCCACCGCCAGACCTCTGCGTCCTTTCATCCATTTCTCAAACAGATTCACGATTGGATTAAACAGATATGCAATGGCAAAACCCCACACGACAGGGCTGAGCACTGTCAGGACCCACATGATCTTATCCCAGATCGTACCTGCAATCTGCGGTATATTATTCATTATTTTATTCAGAAACATAATAATAAATGCCGTCAAAATCACATATCCCGACGCCTTCATATATTTTCTGTCAAATTGCCACTTCATTGAAGTCCCCCCTTAATATCTTTTTCCATAGATCAGTTTCTTGATCGTCTTTTTGGCTCGCACCGGATACAGATCTCCATTGAAATCATGACAATTATGATTCTTATGAGAATAGTCTAAAATCTGGGAATCCGTAAGCAGACAGAAATATGCCTGTTTTTTTCTTGGTGTCGTATCAAAGTGATACCAGCCGCCCTTCACATACACCAAATTCCACCAGTGTCCACTCGCATATCCATCCACCTTCTTGATCATGATGTTGGGAATCCCTGCACGCGTCAGCAGAATCCTCGCCGCTGCATAATATGTAAAGCAATCCCCATTCTGATACCGAAGACCCTCTGCTGCCGAAGCCGTCCAGCTGGACTTGTCTGAATGATCCACATAACTGTAGTTCTTCCGGATATACTGATAGATTGCCTCTGCCTTCTTCACATCCGACCATGAATCCTGTATGATCCCAGCAAGTATCTGCTCTGCCATACTGTCTAAGGAATTGGTCTTTTTTCTCAGATTCACCTTCGCATATGTCTTCGTCTCATTGCCGGCGGCATCCTTTGCTGTCAGATATACCTTATACACTCCCGGCTTCGCACCATCCAACGCACTGTCATCCACTGTAAATGAAACCTTTCTGTCCCGGTCATCTTCGACGGAAATATATTTTGTATAGTCAAAGTATTCCCCATCATAAACCGTCATAAACACCTGATCTTTTTTATAACTGTTCTTCCCAACAAATCCGGAGAACTCCGGAGCAGTTGTATCTTTCGTACCGTAGGTATACTTGTAGGTTTCCTTCACTATATTCTTTGTCTGCCTGCCATCTCCGGCATAGACAGTGATCGACCGCACCGTATATCCTGTTGCAAATTGTCCTGCCACATGTACCGGATCCACGGCTGTTTCTGACTGATCCCCTGATGATTGCAACACATATGATGGTGTACAAAATGTCTTCGTCTTTCCGGGTTTCACATTCGTAAACTCTGCCACCAGCTTCTGATCCCCTGATGCCGTATGCAGCTGATACTGCAGCTCAATCTTCGCCGCCTTCTTTGATGCCTTATTGGTCACCTTAACCGTAAAGCCTGCATCTGTAAGTGCAGCATCATATATGATCTCATCACACGCAACCCTCATATCCGGCAGTTTTTTATTTCTCTTAACAGTAATCCGAAATGCTTTACTGCGATATCCCTTTTTCTTCGCCTGAATAGTAACGGTACCAGGCTTCTTGCCTGATACCGTTCCATTATCATTCACATATGCGATTGTTGCATCACTGCTTGTATAGACAACATCCTGCGTCTTTGATGTGATCGAGATGGTCTTCCCAACCAAAACCGTATCACCCGATATTGTGGCAGACACTGCCTGATCCTCTGCCTTGACAGGCAGCTTCACAACACACAAAACCAGTATGCAAAACAGGGTTATACCGCACAAAAGCCTGCTTGCCTTTATGTAGCTCATCCCATTCTCCCTCTCTGATTATTTTGACACATACTTAATGGCTGAAACCACACCATCATCTACTGTAATGATGATCTTAGACTTGCCCTTTGTAGCAGTATATACGCCAAAGTTTTCCTTTGCCTTCTTGTACTTCTTCTTTACCTGCTTCTCTGTACTGCCAATCTTGATACCTTCCTTTGTAGATACCTTACTGTTGGTAAATGTGATACTGTTCACATACTCTGTCCCACCCTTCTTGGTAGAATAGGTAGTCAATGTAAAGTTATCATACTTATATGTAATATCCTCTCCATTATATGCGCAGCTCTTCTTTGCTGTTCTTGTGCACTTTCCTGCCTTCTTGATAAACTTGCTTGCCTTGCTGCCGATTGTGATCGACACGCCCTTATTCTTGAACTTATAACCACTAGCCGCATCTACACTCGTAAAGCTCAGCCCTGCCACAAGGGAAAACACCAACAATAGACTCATTACCATCTTCATACATTTCTTCATAACTGTTATCTTCCTTTCATAAATAAGATTTTGAGGATATTATATATGATTTCCCCGTATTGTACAACCATATTTTCTCATTCCTCAGAAGCATCGGGGATCTGCCACCGCAACTGCAACCTCACGATTCCGCATCCGCACTCTCATCTGTATCCTCTGCACCGGAATCCTCGTCATCCGGATCATCCCCATCTGCATCGTCTGCATCAGAGTCCTCGTCATCCGCTTCCTCTCCATCCGGATCATCCCCATCTGCATCGTCTGCGTCAGAATCCTCGTCATCCGCTTCCTCTCCATCCGGATCATCCCCATCTGCATCGTCCGCATCAGAGTCCTCATCATCCGCATCGTCCGAATATCCTCCGAAGCTCTTCAGGAATCCATAGGTATCGAGTTCCTTCTGCTGTGCCGAGATCATATCATGGTAGAATGCAACCTTATCCTTCCAGACAGAAGCATATGGTTCCTCTCCCTGATGATTTGCCACACCGAAATCTTCTGATAATACCTTTCCAAGATGCTTTGATAATTTCTCGGCACCGGACAGATTCATATGTAATCCACCATCATAGGTATCGGTATTGTAATCGATGCCCAGTTCATCCACCAGCTTCAGATAATTGATATAAGTAAGATTATATTGATCTGCATATTCTGTGATCTGTGACTCCCACTCGTCATACCAGACCGGAGAGATACTCGGTGCCTTGATCAGCAGCAGCTTCGCACCATGCTCGTCACACAGCGTACGCATTTTATCCAGATAATCCCATGCATTTTCACCAAATGTATAGTCCGAGATCTCATCTTCGGTCCACTCCATACCCTCGGCAGGCAATGTGTCGATCCGCATGTAATAACCGTTGTGTGTTACCTTTCTCTTGGAAAGATAATATGTAAAATCACTGCTCTCAAGCTTTGTGATACGGCTGTGGAAACGAAGCAGTGGGAACACATAATCCAGCATATTTTCTTCGTCCATCATAGAAGCCCGGATCGCATCATATTTTGACTTCGACCATTTCATGCCGTCCAATGTCATCCGGTTGTAGCCTTCCTGCTGCGGTGTATTGTACTTCATCGAAAGCACATTAAACACAACCACCTTTGGGGACTCCTTCTGTAGCATTTCCTCCAACAGATAATAGGACTGCCAGATCAACTGCTGTGCACTGCCCCGGATATAAGAGGTAATACCGTATTCCTCCCACATCGTCACCGGGCTGAAATTCTCATAGACCTCACAATCGCCGACCATCAATACATCATGATCGGTCGTTTCATCATAATATTCTTCTATAAAAGAGCCTTCCAGCACATCATCCATATACTTCGGCACTACGAGCTGCTGTAATCCAAACAGCATCGCAATCACCAGGACAACTGCCACGATTCGTCTTATCCATATCTTCATTGCGCTGTCCTCCTAAAATTGATTATAGATAAACTGAGTTGCATCATACCCGATGCCATATGCACCCAGCATAATGATCGCCAGCAGCATACAGGCATACACCGGATAGCGTACCGCCGCCGGTTTCTTCTCCAGCCGTGCCCTGACACTGCCCTTTCGCTGCAAAATGCTGACAAGCAGCATGATCGCTACGCCAACCGCCAGAATTACATAATCGGCAGCCGTCAGTTCAAAGTACAAAAACTCCTCTCCGGTCAGTGCCGAAATGTGGAAGTCCGTAAACATACTGAAGAATGCCGCAAATGCCGTCGGCACATCCTCATAGCAGTCGAACAACCTGAGTGAACACATCAGCAAAAAGGTTCTGCCAATCTGGAATATATTATAGAAAACATTTCCCTGCAGCTTCGGAAACTTTTCATGGAACTTCTCATATAGCGGATCGAATTCCTGAGAGATCAGAATGACCACGCCATTCATCAGACCCCATACAATGAAGTTCCAGCTCGCACCATGCCAGATACCGGTCGCAAACCATGTTACCAATGTTGCAATATAGACCGGCAGTCTCTTTGCTGCCCCCTTACCGAGGTGCTTCTTTGTAAATGTCGTAAGCTTGCGCATGGATTTGCTGATACTCATCGGATAGAAAATGTAATCCCGAAACCAGGTTCCCATCGTAATGTGCCATCTTCTCCAGTACTCTGCGATATTCTTTGAGAAGTACGGACGCTCGAAGTTCTCTGTCACCTTGACACCAAATACCTGTGCAATCCCGATCGTAATATCAATGCCGCCTGTGAAATCCGCATACAGCTCTACAGCATAGAACAGCATGCCAACCAATACCCATGCACCGGAATAGTATTCCGGGTCATCCATAATATAATTGACCGCGATCAGGATCCGGTCTGCGATGACCATTTTCTTGAAATAACCCCATGCGATCCGCTCTAATCCGAGTTTCACCTTCTGCCAGTCATATGTATGTTCTGCAAACAAAGTCGGTGCCAGATCGTGATACCGGCTGATCGGGCCCTGTACTAATTGTGGAAAAAAAGAAACAAATAATGCAAAACGGAAGAAATTCTTCTGTGCCTTTGCCTTGCCCCAGTACACATCCAGCAGATATCCCATTGACTGGAATGTATAGAAGGAAATTCCCATCGGCAAGATCCAGTCCACAAAATCAACCTCGGCATCCGATCCCGCAAGTGCCAGCACTTGGTTCACATTATCAATCGCGAAGTTCGTATACTTGATCACTGCCAGAATGCCCAGATTGAACAGCAGACAGAACAACATGCATCTGCGCCGCCTCCGGCTCATAGCCGTCTTATACTGCTTCTTCTCATCTCTGTTCATCTCTTTATGTTCCATCAGATAAGAAGCCTGCACATCATTGAGCAGATCCAGTCTGCGTCCGATCAGATATGTCGTCAGCGTTGTTGTAAAAATAAAAATGGGATAGTATATACCCGCGATAAAATAGAATATGTAGCTGGCTGCCAGCAGCAGTATCCACTGAAACCGCTTCGGCACCAGATAATACAGCACGAAGCTCAGTATCATGAATCCTACAAATTCATATGATACAAATAACATCTCTCATCCTCCATCATTTTTTTCATCATGTAAACACACACGCTATACATTATATTACGAAGTATTCTATTTCGCAATTTTAATTTTGCATTTTAACCCCGCATATGCTAGGATAATGTATGGTTTTTATATATAAACTTATCGCTTGCATAGAACATATGTTTGTGATATAGTTATATGCAGTATAATTGCACCGGGCAAAATATACGCCCACAGGTGCCTATGAGGAGGAGATACCAATGAAACATCGCCTGAGATTTACCTGTTATATGCGTTCCTTCGCATTCGGACTCGCTGTACTTGGCAGCCTCAGTCTGTCCGGCACGATGCCGGTATACGCAGAGGATACCACAGAGGAACTGACCGAAGAGACGACAATCGAGACCGATCATTATGAGGTCATCGAAGATCCTGTTACGATCACCTATGATCAACTGACATTCCAGAACAGTGCCGGGCAGACCGTTACCCTGCAGGATATTATGAACACTGTCTATACCTATTCATATGGGGATGCCGTTGTAGCACCGGATTTTCGTGTCAGCTATACCACACCGAACGGAACGACCTTCGAATGTGACCGCCTGTTTTCTATTACCTATGAGAAGCAGGATGCTGCCGGCAATTATGCCCAAACCGTTGACACCACCACACCGGGATGCTACCGCATGGTGCTGACACCCTATGCAGCGACAACAGAGTCCTATTATATTTACGGTTCCTATCATTATCAGGAGTATCGCCTGACAGGGGAGCCGAACCCGATCTATATTGCGTACACGATTAACCCAAAGAACATTGCAGATGCTGACATTCTGTGTTCCCAGATCGGGGATCAGACCTATCATGGAACTCCGGTTTATCCTTCCCTGACCGTGCAGGATTCGCGCAAGACTTCTTATGGGAGCTATTATGGAAATGATACTCTGAAGCCGAATGTATATTATCGTTCCTCATCCAATTGGTACGATGACGATGATACCAATACCACCTACACCCCGGTATACAATGATACTTATGATTATACGATAGCGTATATCAACAACACCCATGCCGGTCAGGGAATCATCCGGATCACAGGTGTTGGGAACTACACCGGTACCCGCGATATTCCGTTCAATATTTTTGCCGATGTCTCTACGCTTACCTTCAGTGGCTATCAGGATGTTGTCTATACCGGCAGTCCTGTGACATTTGCCGGTTTTACCGCATCGGATGGCACGAATACACTGACACAGGGGCGTGATTACAGCATCAGTTACGCTAAGAATACCGCTTATGGCGAAGCTGTGGTCACCGTTACCGGAATGGGCTTCTACACAGGATCAACAAAAGTCTATTTTGGTATCGTACCGAAGAAGGTGACAGGTCTCAAGGGTTCAAGTCCAAAATGCCTGCAGGCGAAGCTGACCTGGAAAAAATGTACTGGTGCCATGGGTTTTGAAGTATCCCGCTATAACACAAAAACAAAGAAATACAAAGTGATTGCGATTATGAAGGATGGCAACTGGCAGGTATACCAGGATACCAACTCTTCCCTGAAGAGCAAGACTTACAAGTATCAGATCCGTCCTTTTGTTGCCAGCAAGGACGGCTCACGCCGCTATTATGGTGCTGCTGCCACAGTAAACTGTAAGGTGACCAAATCTGTCAAGAAGACCACAACACCGATCTATACCGGCAATAGCGATGTAGATTATGCTGCAGAGGTGATCTGCAAGAAGGTCATCAAGAAGGGCATGAGCCAGCAGCAGAAGGTCAAGGCACTCTATGACTGGGTTGTCAACAACTGCACACATAACAAAGATTATGCAAACCACAAGACGGTATACAGTTACACAAAGAACAAGAAAAAGGCTAAGGCCTACAACAACAAGATCTGGAAGCAGATCTACACCGGTAAGGCAGACTGCAACTTCGATGGATATTACTACAACAACTACTCTTACGACTGGTACTCCGATGATTACGATCTGATCTATCCACAGTCAGGCTCTGTGGATGGCAAAGGACAGTTTGACAGAACCTATATGGCATTCCAGACGCACAAGGGTGGCTGCAGCTACATCACCCGGTTGTTCAAGGCACTTGTCAATCATGCCGGCATGGAGTGCACGCTGATCGATGGATCCTTCATCAACCGCGATGGCTCCAAGATGTATCACTACTGGTGCTTTATCCGTGCGAACAACAAATACGGCTGGTATGATGTGGATGTTGCAACATCCAACAAGAATGTACGCTACATCTGGTACAACAAGGGCACAAAATTCTGGAAGACATGTCATAGCTGGACACAACAATACAATGCAAAGATTCCGGCTGCATTAAAATAATTTGTTCACACAAATTTAATTTGATAAATCAGGCATTTTATAGTACACTATATTTAGTGCCGGGTGTCAGAATTTCAGCACCCACCTTGTGAAATAGAACGGAATCCGAATGGACTATATTTCACAGACCAGATTTTAGTTAGAAGGGGATATTAGCATGAGAGATTATAGCAACATGAGTGCCCAGCAGTTTGGCAGGGGATTATTCGGTTTGAAGAAGGACGAGGTATATACTTTCCTCCGTGAAGCAGAGACTGACTTCCGCAAGCTGCGTGATGAGCATGACAGCTTAGAAGATCAGTTAGAGAATGTTACGAAGGCGAGTCAGGAGAATCAACTTCGTGCTTTCAATCTGCAGAAGGAAGTAGATGAGTTAAAGGCTGCTGTCAAGGCTGCAGAAGAGCGTGCAGATGCCGCTGAAGCAGAGGTTGCGAAGGCTCAGGCTGCCGTGATCGCAGCAAAAGCAGCTGCACAGGCTGCTACAGCCGCAGCGAAGCCAAAGCCTCAGGCTACTGTGAAGCCACAGGCTCCGAAGGCCGCTCCAAAGCCGCAGCCGCAACCGGCTCCAAGACCAAAGCCACAACCTGCTCCGAAGCCGAAGCCAATGCCGGAACCGGTGGTTGATGAAGATGATGACGATTCCGTATTCAGCGGAGAAGTTGAAGAACCAAAGAAGAAGGTATCTTCTGCTTTCCGTCTCAGCAACGATGATGACGAAGATGCAGGCTTTGATTTCTTATAATCAGACATACATACGGGGGATATCACATATGTGATGTCCCTCTTTCTACTTATATATTTGGAGGTTAGTTATGGACAACACCGTTATGATTATCGGACATAAGAATCCGGATACAGATTCCATCTGTTCTGCCATTTCATATGCATACCTAAAGAATCAGGCGATTGCAGAACATAAAGCATCCCCTGTCGATATGAAGAACTCAGCAGAGGTAACTCCACTTCACTATATACCTATGCGGGCAGGACAGATTAACAATGAAACCGCATATGTCTTAGACTATTTTCATGTGCCTGCACCGAAGCTGATCGAAGATGTCAATACCCAGGTATCAGATATTGAATACCGAAAGACACAGGGCATTGCAGATCACATATCCATCAAAAAAGCATGGATGCTGATGCGCGAGCATGATGTTGTCACTCTGCCGATTGTATCAAACGACAACAAGCTGCAGGGGCTTATCACGATCAATGATATTGCCAAGTCTTACATGGATGTGACCGAGCCGAATCTTCTATCCGAAGCCAAAACCCCTTACGAGAACCTATTAGATATCTTAGAGGGCACACTGGTCGTCGGTAATGCACACAACCATTTTGTCAACGGCAAGGTACTGATCGGTGCAGCCAATCCCACATTGATGGAGGACTATATCAACACAGATGACATTATCATCTTAGGCGATCGTATTGAAGCACAGCTCTCAGCCATCGAACGCGGTGCAAGCTGCCTGATCGTCTGTCTGAACTGTCCGGTGAATCCTGCTGTCATCCATATGGCAAAGGAAGCCGAATGCAGCATTATTACGACACCGCTCGACACCTATGCTGTCGCCCGGTTGATCAACCAGTCTGTACCGGTGAAGCATTTCATGCGAAGCCAGAATCTGATCACATTTCAGTTAGATGATACCGTAGAATCGATTCAAGAGGTCATGTCGAAAAAGCGCCATCGTGATTTCCCGGTTGTAGATGATTACGGCAATTACTATGGCATGGTTTCCCGCCGTAATCTCCTTGCACTCAGACGCAAGAAGATCATCATGGTAGATCACAATGAGCGCACACAGGCTGTATCCGGTATTGAGAATGCCGAACTACTTGAGGTGATCGATCACCATCGGATCGGCAGCATGGAGACCATCAATCCGGTCTATTTCCGCAACCAGCCGGTTGGCTGTACTGCCACGATCATCAATCAGATGTTTGAAGAACAAGGCATTTACATTCCGAAGAACATTGCAGGGCTTTTATGTGCCGCCATCCTGTCAGATACCCTGATGTTCCGGTCACCGACCTGTACACCGCTTGACAAGATCACCGCCACTAAGCTGTCTAAGATTGCAGAGATCGAACTGGAAGCATTTGCAATGGATATGTTTGAGGCTGGAAGCTCCCTTGCCGGTAAGACGCCGGAAGCACTGTTCCGACAGGATTTCAAGGAATTCAATGTGGACGATATTACGATCGGAGTCAGCCAGATCAGTTCCATCAACCAGCATGAGTTAGACAAGCTCGCCACGACGATGGACAGCTATATTGAAACCCATCTGCCATCCATGTCCTACAAGATGGTATTCTTCATGCTGACGAATATCTTAGAAGAAAAGACGACCCTGTTATGCTTCGGCAACGATGCCACAGAGCTTGCCGCCAATGCCTTTGAAGTAGAGGCCGACGGTCACCGTCTGATTCTGCCGGATGTCGTATCCCGCAAGAAGCAGGTTGTTCCTGTGCTCGTATCCGCATTACAGCAGCGTTTATAATAGAAAGGTGCTGTCCACCGCAAATGTCTGGCGGTCTGACAGCACCTTTTCTCATTTTTCTCCCGAGCATATTAAGTTTCCCATTTTCCTGTTATATTCATCTTCCTGTCTATCATACCATACTTTTTAGAAAATGGACGAATTTCTTGCGAGTGGTCAATATTCGGG
>CAKQYS010000015.1 GCA_934293375.1 uncultured Lachnospiraceae bacterium
GAGCAGGCTGCACAAAACACCGGAAAGAACCAGAATGAAGGGAGGGACACAACAATGTGTGAAGTATTGGATAAGATCGAAGCTCGTGGCGTTGCCACTGGACGCAGGGAGGGCATCTCCGTCGGGCGTGAGGAAGGAGCCAAGGAAACGATCCGGGCATTTCAACTGATTTCCGACGGATGTACTACCTTAGAAGACCTCCTTAACCACGGCATTTCTACGGAAATTGCCGAACAGGTGATACAGACCATTTCATAACCTTTTATTGCATGACACACAAAATGGATGGCACGCGAATCAAACGCCGCTTGTGCCATCCATTTTTTATTCATTCCTGAACATCCATGTAATACTGTTTATCTGTCTGCCAATCCTACTGGATCTTATCCATACCACCCATATATGGTCTTAATACCTCCGGAATCCTGATCGTTCCGTCCGCATTCAGGTTATTCTCCAGGAATGCGATCAGCATACGCGGTGGTGCCACAACTGTATTATTCAGTGTATGTGCAAAATACTTGTTGCCGTCTTCCCCCTTCACGCGGATCTTCAGGCGGCGAGCCTGTGCATCCCCAAGGTTCGAGCAGGAACCGACCTCAAAGTACTTCTTCTGACGCGGTGACCATGCCTCTACATCAATAGAACGCACCTTCAGATCTGCAAGATCTCCGGAACAACACTCTAATGTACGCACCGGAATATCCATTGAACGGAACAGATCCACCGTATTCTGCCACAGCTTGTCAAACCACATCCTGCTTTCCTCCGGCTTACATACAACGATCATCTCCTGCTTCTCAAACTGGTGGATTCTGTATACGCCACGCTCCTCAATACCATGCGCACCCTTCTCCTTACGGAAGCATGGTGAATAACTCGTCAGTGTCTTCGGAAGCTCTGACTCATCTATGATCTTGTCAATAAACTTACCGATCATGGAATGCTCACTCGTACCGATCAGATACAGATCCTCACCCTCGATCTTGTACATCATAGCATCCATCTCCGCAAAACTCATAACGCCCGTTACAACATTGCTTCGGATCATAAATGGTGGTACACAATAGGTGAAACCTCTATTAATCATAAAATCTCTGGCATATGCAAGTACTGCTGAATGCAGTCTGGCAATATCACCCATCAGATAATAGAATCCATTTCCTGCGACCTCTCTGGCAGCATCCAGATCAATCCCATTGAACTTCTCCATAATCTCTGTATGATATGGGATTTCAAAATCCGGCACAAATGGCTCGCCAAACTTCTCTACCTCAACATTCTGTGAATCATCCTTACCGATCGGAACCTGCGGATCAATGATATTCGGAATGGTCATCATGATCTTCGTCACCTTTTCATTCAGCTCCGGCTCTAACTTAGACAGCTCTGCAAGTCTGGCTGCATTTGCCGCAACCTTTGCCTTCACTTCCTCAGCCTCTTCCTTCTTACCCTGTGCCATCAGGGCGCCGATCTGCTTGGAAAGCGTGTTCTTCTCTGCACGGAGAGCATCTGCCTCCTGCTTACATGCACGGCTCTCCGCATCCAGCTTGATCACTTCGTCGACCAGTGGAAGCTTGCTATCCTGAAACTTCTTTTTAATATTCTCCTTTACAATGTCTGGATTCTCTCTTACAAACTTAATATCTAACATTTGTCTCCTCCTATTATTAATCCTCTATAATAACTGAAAAACTATCCTACATCTGCTCCGGACACTGAATCCCTAACAGCTCCAACGCATCTGCAATCCTCTGCTTCGTAATGGCTACCAAAGTAACTCTCGCATTTCTGGTTGCTGCATCCTCCACATTGATACGATTATCATTATAGAACTTATTGAACGCCTGTGCAACTGCAACCGCATATCTCGCTATCAGGCTTGGCTCATACTTCTCTGCTGCCATATGGATCACCTCCGGGAACCGAACCAGCTCCTTCAACAATGCAGTGGATGCCGGATCCGTGATCAGACTGTAGTCGATATCCTCGCCAAACTTAAAATCAGGCAGTGAGCGAAGAATGCTGGCACATCTGACATAAGTATACTGCACATATGGTCCTGTCTCTCCATCGAAATTCAGAACCTTGTCCCAATGGAACGAAACATCCTTGATCCGCTGATTATACAGGTCATTAAACAGAATCGCACCAATTCCGACACGCTTTGCGATCTCATCCTTGTCCGGGGCATTCTCGCCTGTCCAGTCCGGATGCTTCTCCTCCATAATCTCCTTCACCTTGGCGATCGCATCCCGCAAAATCTCCTCCGCATATATAATATTACCATTTCTTGATGACAGCTTCGCACCCTCTAAGCTGACCAGACCATATGGAATGTGCACAAGCTGATCCTTCGCCCAGTCATTTCCCATCAGCTCTACGACTTTAAATACCTGTGCAAAATGCAGCTTCTGCTCCTGACCTGTCACATACAGACATTTGCTGAAATGGTAGGTGTTCTTTCTATAGAAAATAGCCGCCAGATCACGCGTCGCATAAATCGAGCTTCCGTCCTTCTTCATGATCAGGCAAGGTGCCATGTCATACGCCTCTAAATCTACGATGCTTGCACCCTCCGACTTCTTCAGAAGATGCTTCTGTGTCAACGCATCAACGATCGCCTGTGTCTTATCCCGGTAAAAGCTCTCGCCCGTATAGTGATCAAACTCCATGCCAAGAAGCGCATAAGTACGCTTATATTCAACCAGAGAAATATCCTTAAACCACTGCCAGATCTCAAGGGCTTCCGCATCCCCCTGCTCCATCTTCGCAAACCATGCGCGCGCCTCATCATTCAGTGCATCATCCTTCTCTGCCTCAGCATGAAACTTCACATAGAGCGCCATCAACTCAGCGATTCCCTTCTCCTCTACCGCTTCCTTGCTGCCCCATCTCTTGTAGGCAACGATCAGCTTGCCAAACTGGGTGCCCCAGTCTCCAAGATGATTGATCCTCTCAACATGATAGCCCAGCTTGGAATAAATCTTATATAAGGAATTTCCGATGATAGTCGTCCGCAAATGTCCGACATGGAAATTCTTTGCCACATTCGGCGAAGAATAATCAATACAGATCGTCTGACCCGCGCCCTCATCGGATGCCCCGAAATTCTCCGTCATTGCAGCCTGTACCATTGTCTTGACATAAATGCTCTTGTCAATGTAAAAATTCAGATATGCGCCTGCTACCTCGATCTTCTCTAAGAAATCCACATCTCCGATCGCCTCCTTGATATCTGCGGCAATCATCTGCGGTGCCTTATGCATAGTCTTTGCCAGTCTAAAGCATGGAAATGCAAAATCTCCAAGCTCCGGCTTTGGCGGAACCTCGATCAGAGACTCTATATCATCACGCCGCAGTCCCTCTACCTGTGCTTCCAATAAATCTACTATCTTACTCTTCATACCTCTATTACAGGTTCTTACCTGCTTCCTTTCTTAATATTCCTCTATTCTGCTGTATCCGCCTTCGGGCGGCTGCCCATCGGACGAACCTGTTTCACCGGAAATGAGAACCGTACATTGGTACCTCCGATCAGATCGCCCTGTATATTCAGCTTGCCATCTAACAAATAGATGGCCTCATGTAGTCTGTGAAGACCACTGTACCATTTGCTCGTCTCTAAATAATTATCCTGAATACCAACCCCATTGTCATTGACAAAGACATCTACCAGCCTGTTGCTGATAATGATCTTGGCAGTCAGCTTATTGCAGTTGGAATGCTGAAATGCATTTTCAAAGATCTCTGTGAGTCCCTGCATAAATGTGATCATTACGATCGGCGGAATCGTGATCTCTGCCTCCGGACAATCAATATCTGCCTCGATCACACACTCCGGATGTGCTTCCCTGTAATGTGTAACAAAATCGTCAAGCACCATCCAGACCGGCTGATTCATATCTACCGTGTGCTGCAGCTTTGAGATCAGATCCTGCACACAAGATATCACTGATTCTGTATTAGACTGCATCTCCTGAAGCGTCACACGACATCTCTCTATATCAGAATTCAACAGCCAGCCGAGTACATCCTGTTTGTTCTGATTGTTCGTGAGCGGATCAAGAATGAACTGTGATAGAATATGTGCCATTTGTGTATTATGAAATTCCTCCAGCATCAGGATATTATATCCATGCGATGCACTATCCTCCTCTTCATCAGAGAATACAAAATCTTCATCAGCATCCTCGTCGGCTGCACATGCCTCCACCTGTCCCGTCTGAATCGTACCGATCGCATCAGCAGCCTTACTAAGTAGCGCAAGCTTGTCCTGAATTGATTTCAACTCCTGCTCAAGGGTCGCGATTCTGGCAGCCAATGCCGCTTTCGCACCATACAGATCATGTAGCTGACTGTCGATCACTTTCCCTTTTTCATGCTCTGCAGAAGGATTCGCCGACAGTGGAGAGAAAATGTTCTTAGAGTCATTGGTCTTATACGAATAGAGTCGTTTTGTCTTTTCCAGTTCCTCAATCTTCACATCCAGCTCAAAGCTCTCTGTCTTCAGACTCTGCAGGCTCTCCAGCTTCGTAATATACACCGACTGGAAATAGGAACGCATCTGTTCATTTGACTGTCTGATCACATCAAGATCTTCCTGATTCACAAATTCCATTTGCACCTACCTCCCTCTTTTGTTGTATGTCAGGCTCTGCTTTCTCCGTTTGCGGCTTCTGCCTCGCCGCAGTCTGCGTCTGTATCGCTTATAATTCAAGTATACCCAATACACTACAAAAAGTCCAATCAGGATCATCAATATCTTTACAAACAAAGGGATTCCACTCTTGGAATTGTGTTTGCTGGTTTGATCATCCTTTTTGGTCCCCGGTTGTTCCTGTGTACTGGCTTGACCATCCCGGTTCTCTATATTGGTATTCTGATCTTCTGCCTGATCGGAGGTCTTATAGGTCAATGGTGTACTGCCGATCACCTGCCCCTGATATAAAAACTCAAGTTGTCCTAATACCCCTGAAGAAGACCCATCCGAATATGTCATATTTGTGGTAATCTCATCCTTATTTACTGCGTTATTGAGAACCAGACAAAAATCCTTATTGACAGAAATATTCAGCAGATCCTCTGAGACCGATCTAAAATAATTCTTTAAGATCACATTATCAGATCCACCGGAAGTAGAAAAGCTATAATCCGTAAGCGGATAATAATAACCAAAATTACGGAAACAATATTCAAACAACGCCTTTGTATCACTGTAAGTGCCCTTACGTCCTGCACAATTCATAACGACACAGATCAGTTCCATATCACCTTTTTTTGCATAGGTTGCCAGCGTACAATTGGCATCCGTTGTATAGCCGGTCTTGCCACCTTCAAGATATTCATAGTAATACTGGCTTCCCGGACGGATCATCTTTAAGGTATTCCATAACGGCCGCACCTCATCTGTCATACTTGTAGGTGGAATCTCTGCATTCGTCATGGAGGACAGCGATCTAAATGCCGGATACTGCAATGCTTCCTTTAAAAACAACGCCATATCGTAAGCACATGTATAATGCTCTGCATTGTGCAGACCATGTGGATTCACAAAATGAGAATTCCTACATCCGATAGCAGCTGCCCGGTCATTCATCATCTGTGCAAACTGCTCAACCGAACCTCCAACCTTCTCTGCGATCGCACAAGCAGCCTCATTGGCAGACTCGATCATCATTGCCTTTAAGCAATCCTCCACACTGATCGTCTCGCCTTCCTTTAAACCAACACTGCTGCTTCCCTTCTCAATACTGTACACAGCATTATTCGATAGGGTAACCGTATCAGCCATACTCAGATTCTCCAGTGCCAAAAGGCAGGTAATGATCTTTGTAATACTTGCAGGATATTCCGGAATATATGCATTCTTATCAAATAACACTGTACCCGATTTTGCATCCATTA
The DNA here is from genome assembly GCA_934293375.1 of uncultured Lachnospiraceae bacterium. Classification (GTDB taxonomy): domain Bacteria; phylum Bacillota; class Clostridia; order Lachnospirales; family Lachnospiraceae; genus RGIG6919. The sequence goes on from CAKQYS010000015.1 coordinate 5,908, forward strand.
CAATCGCAGCCTCCGATACCAGATCCGGCGCCCTCGCCGGTTCATCCGGATATTCTGTTGTAAAAACTGCCTGTGCCTCTGTTGATGATCCCTCTTCGTCATTTGCATCCGGCTGTGTTGCATTGACAGGAAGCACACATACTACCATATATAAAAATGCCATCAAGATGGCTATTAATCGCTTCATCGTATTTCCCCTGCTTATCCTTACTATATCCTCTTAGTCTCTTTCTCCAAAAGGCAAACATTTACATTTACATACTTAATAAGAGAAAACTGCCCATATAGATTTTATTTTATTATATTGTGAATGCAGTGTCAACGAAGGAAGTCGAAAAATGTTGCTTATTTCTCAATTCTTTGTTACATTCTTATATATAGAAGAAACACAAAGAGAGGATAACAGTATGAGATTAAGAAATGTACCCGGTGCCAGAGACCGCATTGCAGCGGATACCTACGCATTTCAGGATGAAGAAGCAATCACATATAAAGGACGCTGGAACGCAGAAGTCTTTCATAACGATCACCCGATCCACATTGAGATCGGCATGGGGAAAGGCAGATTTATCATGGATCTTGCCCGGCAAAATCCTGATATTAATTACATTGGCATTGAGAAGTATTCAAGTGTACTACTGCGTGCACTTGAAAAGCAGGAAGCCGATCCACTTCCCAATATTTTCTTTATCAGAATGGACGCAGAAACGATCTGTGATGTATTTGACCACAATGAAATTACGCAGATCTATCTGAATTTTTCTGACCCATGGCCAAAAGACCGCCATGCAAAACGCCGCCTCACATCGAGACAGTTTCTTGCACGCTACGACAAAATTCTGATTCCCGATGGTCATGTCATCTTCAAGACCGATAACCGACCACTCTTTGACTTCTCCTTAGAGGAAGTAGAAGCTGCCGGCTGGATTCTCGACATGCACACCTTTGATCTTCATCACAGTGAATACCTTAAGGGTAATGTCATGACCGAATATGAGAGTAAGTTTGTCGCCCTCGGCAACCCAATCTGTAAATTAATCTGCCACCGATAAACTTTCCCCACTTTCTGCATATACTATAAAGAGCTTCTATCGTCAAACGCTCATTATATGTATTAAGAAACAGAAAGTGGGGAATGCTATATGAATACAAAGCAAATAAAACAGCGATTAAATGCATGTACTTTTCCACACCGGAAACTGAATAAGACACTGCAGGCCATGGAACAAAGCTTTCGCGTTGTAAACAAAACTCTGAATTATAACCAAAGGAAAGGGAAATAAATAAGAGATCTGATATGCCTGTTAGTAGATTTGCACAAAAAGCGTATGAATTATTAGAAATTTAGCAAAAATTAAAAAAATTTAAAAAAAGGGGTTGCATTCTTTAGAATGTTAGTATATAATCAGTTTTGTTGTTGAGGAACAACGAATTAAACAAGCGCTTCTAGCTCATTTGGTAGAGCACCTGACTCTTAATCAGGGTGTGCGGGGTTCGAGCCCCCGGAGGCGCACTGCGAAGAAGTTCTGATTGCTGTATACAGCGGTTGGGGCTTTTTTTTGTATACATTTCAAGCTTTACCTTTACATATGCGTTATCTCTGTGCTATACTAAAGTGCGTTTATGCGTATATTGATACGGTAACTATGATTAGGAGGAGATTATTCATGAAGAAGTTCAAGAAGTTAGCAATTGCATGTCTTGCAATCGTAACAGCATGTGCAGCTTTGACTGCATGTGGTAAGTCTGATTCCGCTAATGGCGGAGAAAGAACAAAGTTCGTAGTTGGTTTTGATGCAGAATATCCACCATACGGATTTATGGATGATAACGGTGAGTATACAGGATTCGATCTGGATCTGGCACAGGAAGTATGTGACAGAAACGGCTGGGAGCTTGTAAAGACACCTGTAGACTGGGATGCGAAAGACAACGAATTAAACCAGGGTACGATTGACTGTATCTGGAATGGTTTCACGATCAATGGCAGAGAAGATGATTATACATGGTCTGAACCATATGTTGACAACTCTCAGGTAATCATTGTGAAGAGTGATTCCGGTATTACAGATCTTGCAGGTCTTTCCGGAAAGGCGGTTCTCGTACAGGCAGATTCCGCTGCATTGGCTGCACTGGAGGGCGACAGAAAGGATTTAAAGGACACCTTTTCTGAACTGACACAGGTACCTGATTACAACTCTGCACTGATGACACTGGAGTCAGGCGGCGCAGATGCCGTTGCACTGGACAAGGTTGTTGCACAGTACTATGTAAAGGACAAGACAGATACATTTACCATTCTTGACGAGGCATTGTCTACAGAACAGTATGGTATCGGCTTTAAGAAGGGTAACGAAGAACTTCGCGATGCTGTACAGAAGACCTTAAAGGAAATGGTCAAAGACGGTAAGTTTGAAGAGATTGCAAAGAAATGGGATCAGCAGGATGTAATCTGCCTCACAGCAGACTAATCAGCTGACATGTTATTTAGGAGGTAATGTATGGAAATCACAACCATGCTGCAGTTATTAGGTAAAGGAGCCTTGATTTCACTGGAGATCTTTACGGTCACACTCGTGGGATCCCTGATTCTCGGTCTGGGAATCTGCATGATCCGGATGTCTAAATGGACTGTATTACGAATACTCGCAAAAGTATACATATCTGTCATGCGTGGAACACCACTGATGCTGCAATTGTTTGTGGTATACTTCGGACCATTCTACCTCTTTGGGATCAGCACCGGCAGTTCCTACAAAATGATTGCTGTATTCATTGGGTTTGTACTGAACTATGCGGCATATTTTGCTGAGATCTATCGTGCCGGTATTGAGAGTATTCCGATCGGTCAGTACGAAGCAGCCAATATGCTCGGATATGGAAGGGTATCCACTTTCTTCTATATTATAATGCCACAGGTGATCAAACGGATCATTCCACCGGTCACCAATGAAACGATTACCCTGATCAAGGATACCTCGCTGGCATTTACACTAGCGGTTGCAGAAATGTTTACGATTGCAAAACAGATCGCAGCCGGTACCCGGAGTATGACGGCATTTGTACTTGCCGGTATTATTTATTATGTATTCAATCTTCTGGTAGCCGGCGCATTTGCAAAGCTTGAGAAGAAATTGTCTTATTATCGATAGGAGGTGTCCCATGCATTTACTTGAAATGAACCATATTCAGAAACAATTTGGTGATCTTGAGGTGCTCAAGGACATATCCCTTAAGGTCGATGAAGGTGAAGTGCTCGGTATTATCGGGCCTTCCGGATCCGGCAAATCTACACTGCTCCGGATCGCTACTATGCTAGAGCAGGCCGATGGTGGTGAGATCATATATGACGGACTGTCAAATGCAGTTACCGCCACCAAGGCTGAAAAAAAGGAAATTCATAAATACTTTGGGCTGGTATTTCAGAATTTTCATTTGTTTCCACACAGAACTGTCCTGCAAAATATCATGGATGCACCTGTCCGGGTACAGAAAGTGCCAAAAGAACAGGCACAAGAAGATGCCATGAAACTTCTCTCACGTATGGGTCTGGCTGACAAAGCAGATGAATATCCCCAGCAGCTTTCCGGCGGTCAGCAGCAGCGGGTCTCAATCGCAAGAGCTCTGGCGCTAAAGCCACGCATCCTATTTTTTGATGAACCGACATCTGCACTTGATCCTGAACTGACAAGTGAGATTCTCAAGGTAATCAAGGATCTGGCAGAAGAGCATATGACAATGGTCATAGTAACCCATGAGATGAATTTTGCCAGGAATGTAGCCGACCATATTATTTTTATGGATAAAGGTGTAATCGTAGAAGAAGGCACACCTGATGCTGTATTCAATTCCAACAATGCAAGAATGAATGAATTTCTTGGCAAACTACAGGATATAAATTAAATAATCAGATACTATAAGCCGACTCTGCTTCCTTTGCATTGCCGGCTTATTTTATTCATTGTCTATATAATATTTTATGTATTATTGTTGTACAAAACATCTAAAAGTGGTATACTTTTTTGTATAATATTCTATTTAATGGGGGTACATGCATGAATGAGGATTGAAGAATTTTGTGACATGGAGAAATTTGAAAACATCATGAGCAATTGGGCAACCAGCACAGGTCTGGCCACAGTTGCAGTCGGTGCAGACGGAAAATATATCAGTGAATGCTACAATTTCACAGATTTCTGCATTAAACTGACCCGTGGCAGTATCGAAGGTTGCAAGCGTTGTGAGCAATGCGACAGAGAAGGTCGTGGCGTCTATTCCTGCCATGCCGGACTTGTTGATTTTGGTATTCCGATCACATTAGATGACGGCACAGTCCTTGGCAGCATAATCGGTGGTCAGGTATTACCGGAGGATCCGGACGATGAAGCATTTCGTGCGACTGCACGAGAACTTGGTATTAACGAAGATCAATATATAGATGCCTTACACCGTGTGACCGTAAAAACGCGTGAAGAAATTGAAGCCTCTGCCAATCTGCTTGGAGATGTGATCAATATGTTTGTACGGGATAGTTATGTAACATCTCAGAATAAGATACTCCTGCAGAAATTAACAGAGGGAATACAGGAAGCTGCAGTCTATATTGAAGAAGCGAATCTTAGCACCAGAAAAATAGAGAGTTTCAGCAAACGACAAAAGATCCTCTCTTTAAATGCATCTATTGAAGCTGCCAGAGCCGGTGAAGCCGGACGCGGATTCTCCGTTGTTGCAGGTGAAGTGCAAAAACTCGCAGATGGTATGTCTGTAACCAGTGCAGAGATCACTTCCACATTACATAACCTTACAAACACCATTGAGCATCTGAATTCTTAATGGTATAGCTATCGATAACACAAAAGGACTGCCATGGCAGTCCTTTTTGGTATTTCATTTTCTATCTTCTCTTCCATGTACTACGGGATAATAATACAAGCATAGGGAATATCTCAAGCCGTCCAGCCAACATATCAACAATCAGAACAATCTTGGAGCCTACACTAAACATTGCAAAATTCCTCGTTGGGCCAACAGCATCAAATCCCGGTCCTATATTATTAAAACACGCGATGACTGCGGTGAAGTTCGTTGTAATTGTTTGCCCATCAACCGATATCAATATAAAACTTACAATTACAATAAACACATATGCTACCAGATATACATTTGTATTGTCCAGCACTTTCTCTGATACCTTCTGTCCATTATTCTTCACAACCTGAACCTTCTGTGGATTCAACATCTGTCTGATATTACGTTTCAGGCTCTTGTATAACAATAATGCCCGGCCACATTTAAGTCCTCCACCGGTACTTCCTGCACAGGCTCCTATGATCATCAAAAAGATCATAATCGATTTAGAAAAACTTGGCCACAGATCAAAATCCGTCGTTGCAAATCCGGTTGTTGTAATTACACTGGCTACCTGGAATGCCACATGTCGAACTGTCTCCTCCAGTGTTCCGTACATATCCCTGACATTGATTGCGATCAGCACGATACTTCCAACAATCATCCCAATATACATACGAAGCTCTGTATCCTTGAATACAGCCTTGAACTGCTTGATCAGAAGCAGATAATAACAGCTGAAATTTACACCAAACAGCAACATAAATACAGTGCAAACATTTTGCAGATATGGACTATAACTTGCCATACTGTCATTCTTGATACCGAAACCACCAGTGCCGGCAGTACCGAGTGCTGTACATACCGAATCAAATGCCGGCATTCCGCCTGCCAACAGAAATAGAAAATTCAGAATAGTCAACACTATATATATTATATATAATATTTTAGCTGTCTGTCCCATTCTGGGAACCAGCTTACTGACATTTGGTCCCGGACTCTCTGCACGTAGCAAATGCATTGTGAAGCCGGCATTTTTCTCTCCTACTGTCGATACTGCCAGTAAAAATACCAGCACACCCATACCGCCTACCCAATGACTGAAGCTTCTCCAATAAAGAATTCCTCTTGATAGTTTCTCGACCTCTGGAAGAATGGATGCACCTGTTGTCGTAAATCCTGACACTATCTCAAATAAAGCATCAATAAACTTTGGAATTTCTCCTGAAATATAAAAAGGAAGACATCCCAAAATACTCATCAACATCCAACTGACTCCAACACATACCAAACCCTCTCTTGCATAGAATTCCTTCTTGGCCTTGCGACATATCAGATACATAACAGCTGCCACAGCTACGATAATAACAATACTAAAAAGAAATCCGCGAATCGCATCGTGATTCCCGTCATGCAGACTAATATAAAGTGCAGGCACCATAAATGCTGCTTCCATAAATAGAATCTGCGAAATCATTCGCCCTAACATTCTATAATTCATACATAAAATCCTTTCATCCGTCTCAGGCTGCATCCTTAAAATAATAGGAATTATCTGATGACTTATTCCTCAAATATATCATTAATATTGCGAATTGGCTCACCTTCACTCGATACCACAATCAAGTGATTATCCTCTTCAAATGTGGAATCACCGCTTGGAATCTCAATTCTGCTTCCATGCATAATACATGCGATCAGTACATTCTTCCGTATCTTAATATTTTTAAGTGGCTCACCGCAATGTAATGTATTCTCATCTACCAGAAATTCTGAAGCCTCTGCCTTACCATCAGCAATCGTATAAATCGTCAATGCTGCACCTTGCTTATTCTGCATGGAACGTACATAACGCACAATGTTATTACAACAAATATCTTTTGGGCATACAACACTACCCAATGGTAGACTATCCTGAATCATGCTGTTCTCTGTGTGATCCACCTTCGTGATAATCTGTGGAACCTCACATTTTTTTCCATAAATAGAAATGATCATATTCATTTCATCAAGTCCTGTCATTGTAACCAGTGCATCACAATCATTAATACCTTCCTGATCCAATAAGAAGAAACTGCTCGCATCTCCATGAATGACATTTACATTTTGAAGTGCATTCGCTAATTCAATACATCTATCATGATTCTGTTCCACAAGCTGAACATTCACTCCACTCTTCTCCAGCAACTGTGCCAGATAAAAGCTGACTCTTCCACCACCACACAAAAGAACATGCTTCGCCTTATGTTTCAACATTCCGAGATTTCGAAGCAGTGATGTCAGATCATTCATCGGTGCCGTTACATATAATCTATCACCTGCCTTGATTTTGAAATCACCGCCCGGCATAAACACATCGCCATTTCTTCCAACAGTACATACCAGCACCCTGCACTTTACAACATTCTCCATATCATTCAGTGTAATGTCACACAGTTTACTGCCCTCTTCTACTTTTAATTCAACAAGCTCTACTCTGCCCTTTGCAAAAGAATCTCTCTTCAAAAATCCCGGATATTTTAATAACCTGTCAATTTCAATAGCAGCCTGTCTCTCTGGATTCACAGTCATCGAAATATTAAACAGATCCTTATGCTCATAAATCTGATTTGAATATTCCGGATTACGAATTCTTGCTATCGTATGAATCTTTGGATTAATTCCGTGTGCCGTCATGCATGCCAGCAAATTAATCTCATCCAATCCACTCACAGCAACCAAAAGATCTGCACTCTTTACATCTGCCTGTTGCAGAATATCCATAGATGCTCCATTTCCTTGAATGGTCATAACATCAAACCGCTCTGTACTGATGTCCAACACATCCTGATTCGTATCAATCACCGTAACGCTATGTCCATCACCTAATAGTCGTTTAGTCAAGGTCATGCCCACCTTGCCATCTCCTACAATAATTACATTCACTTTGTCCCCTCCTGTATGTTTATATTTATATGATTACTTTGCAAACAACTGTTAAATTATCCTTTATTTTCTGTAACCAGAAACATCATTCATATCTTTTTATTATAGCAGAATACCCCCGAAAGGCAAGTATAAAACAGAATGTTCCACGTGGAACATTCTATTCATAATTTTAAAAAAATATCATAACATTTTCTAAAATTGTTTTATTAGCCACAGTTTTGTGCTATACTGAAAAATAAATATTAAGAAATAAGATTGGAGGAAATGCAATGGGAAGAGTCATTGCAGTAGCGAATCAGAAGGGTGGTGTAGGAAAAACAACCACTTCGATTAATTTAGCAGCTTGTCTTGCTGAAAAAGGGATGAAAGTATTAGCTGTTGATATGGATCCACAGGGAAATATGACAAGCGGTTTTGGTGTAGACAAAAACGGACTTGAATATACGATTTACGATGTTATGTGTGATGAATGTAATGTTGGAGAATGTATGCTGATTAATGTAGTTCCAGGATTGAATCTGATACCGGCAGGCAGAGAACTGGCAGGAGCAGAGGTGGAACTCAGTGGAGAGCCTAATATGCAGTACATACTCAAGGGAATTTTAAAAAACATTCGAGACAAATTTGATTTTATTATTATTGACTGTCCACCGGCACTCGGTATGCTGACCGTCAATTCTATGACAGCAGCAGATACAGTACTGGTACCGATTCAATGTGAATTTTTTGCACTCGATGGTTTATCCCAGTTACTCTACACGATCAATCTGATTCAGAAAAAATTAAACAAAAACCTAAAATTAGAGGGCGTCGTTTTTACAATGTATGATAGTCGTACCAATCTCTCTCTTCAGGTAGTTGAAAATGTCAAAGAAAATCTTACACAAAATATATATAAAACAATTATTCCTAGAAATGTAAGATTAGCAGAAGCTCCCAGTCATGGACTTCCTATCAACCTATATGATACACGAAGCACCGGAGCTGAGAGTTATCGCCTGTTGGCAGACGAAGTCATTACAAATATTAATATTATATAATGTTCCACGTGGAACATTGCATATCTGATAATGTAATGAATATCTCGTACAATATCAATAACCACATCATACAATAATCAATATTGTCAATGTGTTACAAATATTAGGAGGAAATACTTATGGCAGCAAAAAGAGGGTTAGGCAGAGGCTTAAATACTCTGATTCCAACAGATGAACCAACCAATAAAAAAGTCAAGGCCGAGCCTGTTATAAAAGAAAAAAAAGTAATTAAGGAAGTGATCAAAGAAGTTCCTGCTGATACCATACTTAAGATTTCTCAGTTGGAACCAAACAAAGATCAACCTCGTGAGATTTTTGATGAGGATGCATTACAGGAACTGGCTGACTCTATTAAAAAATACGGTATCATTCAACCAATTACTGTTACTAAGAGAGATGATTACTACCAGATTGTAGCCGGTGAACGTCGCTACCGTGCAGCAAGGATTGCCGGACTCAAAGAGGTTCCGGTTGTGATCAAGGAATATTCTGATAACGAAATTGCAGAGATTGCTTTGATAGAGAATCTCCAGCGTGAGGATCTGAATCCAATTGAAGAAGCAAAGGCTTATCAGAAGCTGATTGATGATTATCACCTGAAACAGGATGATGTAGCAGAGAAAGTTTCTAAGAGTCGATCCACGATCACGAATTCTCTTCGGCTTTTAAAGCTGACAGAAAAAGTACAGGAAATGCTTGTCGAGGGAATGATCTCTTCCGGTCATGCAAAACTGTTGCTCTCGATTGAAGACACTACATTACAATATGAAATTGCATGCAAAATTCTGGATGAGAAACTGAGTGTACGGGAAACTGAAAAGCTGATCAAAAAGCTACAAACACAAAAGGTGAAGCCAAAGCAGGAAGCTGCAGCCGTAGAACACACTTTTATCTATAAAGATATTGAAGATCGCTTAAAACAAGTAATTGGTTCAAAAATTGAAATTAAGACAAAAGATAATAATAAAGGAAAAATTGAAATTTCCTATTTTTCACAGGATGAACTGGAAAGAATTACAGAAATGCTCTATAGCATTCATCACGAAATTTAATGGAGGCACAGTATGACAGGAATTTTTGAGAATTTTGGAATTCCAAGTGATTATATCATTATTGGGGAATTCGCCATTATTATCATATTATTCATTATGATCTGCTCTTGTATGGTCAAGATCAGCAGACTAACAAAACGGTACGAATCTTTGATGCATGGCAAATCAGGAAAAGATTTGGAGGGGATCATTGTATCTGCTTTTTCTGAAATGGATGCTATCAAGAAAAATGATGCACGGCGTGCCAAAGAATACAAGACAATTAGAAAAAACATGAAGAATTGTTTTCGTAAAACAGGTCTTGTCAAATATGACGCTTTTAATCAAATGAGTGGAACATTAAGTTTTTCACTTGCACTGCTAAATGAAAAAAATGACGGTATCATATTGAACTGCATGCACTCCCGTGAAGGCTGCTTTACCTACGCCAAGGAAATTATTGGTGGAGAATCTTATGTAGTTCTTTCAGACGAAGAAAAGAACGCACTGCAACAGGCAATTGCATCTGAAAACATTTTAGAGGATGATTTATAAATTCCGAACGAGGGGTAATTATGCATACATATCTACGTGCCATTGGTTTTTCTCAATATACGACCAGAAAACAAATTGAATCGCTATTAGAAGATACCCAGAATACTCCGAGCAGTATGAAACAGATTTCCACAGGAATTCATACACAATTTGTACAGATTACAAAAATGTACAATGACCGTACCGGAATCGTATTAATTGGAGAATCTGATGAAAATGAAATTTTTCATTTGGATCATTACTATCCAATCTGTACAACTAAGCTCACGGATGCTTTTGAAGTACCAATTACATTTCACAAATCAGCAGCTGCTAATTCGTATCTGGTCTCTTGTGATAATGATATAGATTTTCTTCTGATTTTCTTTTTACAGAATATTGATGCATATGTTATGCGATACTGGAGCAATAAAGAGATCCGTACTGCAGATGTCAATCTAACAGGCTTATCAGTGAATGGACAAATTATTTTAGGATCTAACAAAACAGCAGAAGAACATATTTTTCAGGTACAAACAATGAGTCTACGGAGAGAGGCACTTTCTACTGCAAAAAGAGGAGATACCGATGCATTAAATAAACTCGAACGCATTGACAATATGATCTATAATAATATTGCTGACAGACTCCGTCGTTCCCATGATATCCTGTCAATTGTGGATACAACCTTTATGCCATACGGTTTAGAATCTGATGAATACTATGTAGTCGGTAGTATTGTCAATATTAATGTATGTGAAAATCCATTGACACAGGAACAATCCTGGATTCTGACATTGAATGCAAATGGTATATTTGTTGATGTATGTATCAACAAGAAGGATCTTTATGGAGAGCCTTCTATTTCCCGAAGATTCAAAGGTGTTATCTGGCTTCAGGGATATCTCTCATTTTGTTAAACATATATTGACATTTTTAGATATATTCGATAAAATTATATAGATGTGCTTTTGTATCTGTAGCTCAGTAGGATAGAGCGTCCGCCTCCTAAGCGGAAGGCCGTGGGTTCGACTCCCGCCAGGTACATTTTCTATCATATTATAAGTAACTGAATTTTAGTATTTGATTTGGGGGATGAATAATGAATCAAAGATCAAGAATGAATTTAATTGTAAGTGCCATTGCGATGATGGGAGCATTACTTGTGATCTTTTACCTGATTATGGTGATGCCTACCAGACTGGATCTTATTGTTACATTCGGTATTATTGTTCTCGCCGATACTTATTTTCTGGCAGATGGGATTCTCAAACGCATGGATGATATTGCAGCAGATTCTCTGAACAAGCAGGCTGAGATTGCCAAGGTTGAGAAGGGTATCTATTCTGTTGCGAAGCGTGAAGAGTCAGCCATGAATGACAGACTAAATCAGCTTGTTACAGTCATTGACGAACTCAAGGCAGAAAATGCCAGACTGAATGAAGAACTGATTGAACAGCAAAAACTGTTTACAAAGGTGGACATGAAGAAATCCCAAGAGAACATGAATAAAATAATTAACGGCAATGATCGTGTAGCCAAGCTGCTTGTGCAGCTGACCAGCTCCAGCAGCAGCCATTCAGAAGAAACAATATCCGTACTGAATGATATTGCCTTTGCACTGGATGCGGATAAAACACGTGAAGAATTGAATGCCAAGGTACATAAAATGCCGCCACGGGCAGAATAAGGAAAGGACTACAGTCCAATGAACTACATTGTTTTTGACTTAGAATGGAATCAGTCTTCCAAGCCTGGCGGGGAGAATGATCTCATGCCTTTTGAGATTATTGAGATTGGTGCAGTCAAATTAAACTCCAAATTTAATATCATTGATGAATATGGAAGCATTATCAGACCACAGATCTATACCCGATTGCAGAGCCGTATCCGGGAAATGCTGAACTATGATGAATCGCTTTTAAAAACAGGCAGACATTTTGATATCGTCTGTAAGGAATTTCTTGAATGGTGTGGTGAAGATTATATTTTCTGTACATGGGGTCCATTAGATCTATATTATCTACAGCAAAATATGGATTTCTACATGATGCCACCTCTTGAGAAGCCTCTTCGCTTCTACAATCTTCAAGATATTTTTGAAATGTATTTTCCGGATCTGGGAGCATGCCGGCTGGAAAGAGCGGTAGATCACCTGGACATTATTTCGGATCAACCATTCCATAGTGCGATCAATGACGCACGCTACACAGGACTGGTCATGGCTGCCATGAAACTTCGAAATCTGAATGATCTCTATAGTGTAGATTACTACAACAATCCAAAATCCATTGATGAAGAAGTTATCAGCAGACATAAAACTTATTCCGAGCATATTTCCAGAGAATTTGACAATAAAAATGACGCAATGATGGATAAGAATCTTCTCACATTATACTGTGCGAAATGCAACCGTAAGATAGCCAAAAAGATCAAATGGTTTTCCAATAATTCATCAAACTATTTATGTGTAGGTAAATGCTGGTATCACGGATATGTCCTAGGTAAGATCAAATTTAAGCATACTTTCGATGACAAGGTCTTCATGATCAAGAAGACACAAATGATTTCAAAATCTGAAATGGAACACATCAAGGATCGACAGATCCTGATTCGGGAAAAGAGAAAAGAAAAGAATAAGAAAAGTAAACCGAACTCTGATTCTATACAATAAAAGCCTGTCTTTCGACAGGCTTTTATTTTGTCTTTATTGAATTGGGTTCTTTGTTGCCGTACCGGCTTTTCTTGGATATGCCTTTGGTGTCTCCTTTGTTTTATGCACGATTACAAAGCTTCTCTCAATGTTTGGAACACTGGCATCCCCATCCAGCGTACCCGGTAAAGTAAGTTTAGATATATGTTCAATCTTACCACCGAGAACTGCTACTGCTTTCTTTGCACTCTCAATCTCATCTTCGATATTTCCCGATTTATATGGAATAAAATAACCTCCCTTTGTTAAAAAAGGAATGCAATATTCACTCAGTGATGCCATATTGGCTACTGCACGGGATACACATAAATCAAATTTTTCACGATACAATTGATTCCTCGCACCCTCCTCTGCTCTGGCATGTACAGCTGATATATCACATAATTCTAACCGATCAATCACTGTATTTAGAAAATTCACTCTTTTATTGAGAGAATCCAATAACAAGATCTGATGCTGCGGAAATGCTATCTTCAGTGGAATACCGGGAAATCCTGCTCCTGTTCCCACATCTATCATTGTCATTTTTTTCTCTTTTGCAATCTGTGGAAATGCTGTAACCAATGCGATTGAATCTATAAAATGCTTCAAAATTACATCTTCTAATTCCGTGATAGCTGTCAGATTCATTACCTTATTTGTCTCTACCAACATTTCATAATATGTCTGAAACTGCATCAGCTGCTCATCCGATAACGAAATATTCCATTGTTTTACATACTCTCTTAATCTTTCCATTTATTTGTCCCTATTCTGATCATTTTCATTTTATTGTCCAAGATAAATCAGCAAAACTGAAATGTCCGCCGGTGATACACCTGATATTCGTGATGCCTGCCCGATGTTTTCCGGGCGTACATTAGATAGCTTCTGTCTTGCCTCTTTTCTCAGGTTGTGTACATCATTATAATCAATATCTACCGGTATTCTCTTTTTCTCTAACTTCTTAAAATGTTCCACCTGTTGATATTGTCTCTTAATATAACCTTCATACTTGATCTCAATATTGATCTGATCCATAATATCATGGTAGTATCTCTGTCCTTGAAAATCCGGTCTTTCAAGATCTAACGGAGCTACCGTTTCATATGTAAACTCCGGTCTTCTGATCAAATCAGCAATTGAAACTGCAGTCTTTAACGGTGTACTTTCATGCAGTTCCAAAAATGCCTGCACCGCACGGTTTGCACCTACCATTGTCTCATTCAACCTGCTGATTTCAGAGGCTATCATATCCCGTTTCTGACAAAAATTCTCATATCTTTCATCATCGATCAATCCAATCTCATGTCCAATCTCAGTCAGACGAAGATCAGCATTGTCCTGGCGAAGCAACAATCTGTATTCTGCTCTTGATGTCATCATACGATATGGTTCAAATGTCTCTTTTGTCACCAGATCATCTACCAGAACACCTATATATGCCTGTGATCTGTCAAGCACAACAGGCTCTTTTCCTTGTAGCTTTCTTGCCGCATTGATGCCGGCCATAATTCCCTGTGCCGCAGCCTCCTCATATCCGGAACTGCCATTAAACTGTCCACCACTAAATAGTCCCTCAATCTTCTTAAATTCCAATGAAGGCTTCAACTGCAATGCATTGATACAATCATATTCAATTGCATACGCATTTCTCACAATATTTGCATGTTCGAGTCCCGGAACACTTCGGTACATTGCATACTGTACATCCTCAGGCAAAGAACTTGACATACCACCAATATACATCTCATTTGTGTTCTCACCTTCAGGTTCAATAAATACCTGATGTCTGTCTTTATCCGGAAACTTCATCACCTTATCTTCAATTGAAGGACAATATCTCGGTCCCGTTCCTTCAATTGCACCGGAAAATAAAGGAGATCTGTCAATATTATTTCTGATAATCTCATGTGTTGTCTGATTCGTATAAGTCAGCCAACATGAAATCTGATCTCTTGTGATCTCTTCTTCCAGATTGGTGAAAGAAAAAGGCACAATATGTGCATCACCAAACTGTTCTTCCATTTTAGAAAAATCAATACTTCTCTTATCAATACGGGCAGGTGTTCCGGTTTTAAATCTTCTGAGCTGAACACCGATTTTCTTCAAGGAATCTGTCAGTTCATTTGCTGCCTGCAATCCATTCGGTCCTGTCGGATTACTAACATCTCCATAAATACATCTTGCCTTCAGATATGTTCCGGTACACAAAATCACAGCTCTTGTATGATAGATTGCACCGGATTTCGTCTTCACGCCTTTCACAACACCATCACAAGCCATAACTTCAGTCACTTCTGCCTGTCTTAACACCAGACGATCTGTATTCTCTAACACCTTTTTCATCTCGGTTGTGTAATTTTTCTTATCTGCCTGTGCCCGCAAAGAATGCACAGCCGGTCCCTTGGACTTATTTAACATCTTTGACTGTATATAAGTCTTGTCAATATTTTTGCCCATTTCACCACCAAGTGCATCTATTTCCCTGACAAGATGTCCCTTTGAGCTTCCTCCTACATTGGGATTGCAAGGCATCATGGCAACACTATCCATACTCACGGTAAACAAAATTGTATTCATACCCATTCTTGCACATGCCAATGCTGCCTCACATCCGGCATGTCCGGCACCTACTACAGCCACATCATATGTTTCTTCTAATACACAATTCATTTCTCTTTCCTCCGGAAATTCATGCATTTACTTACCCATACAAAATTCACTAAATATCTTATCTACCAGATCATCTTCCAGTGATTCACCAATAATATAACCCAGCTCCTCATATGCAGCCATCAGGTCAATTGAGAAGAAATCCTCCGGCATATTCTGATCTATACTATCCTGAACATTTTGCAGAGATTCCTTGGCATGCAGCAAAGCTTCTTTATGTCGTGCATTTGTAATATACACTTCATCATTAAATTTCAACTCACCATGGAAAAACATATCCTTAATAATGGCAAATAAATCCGGAATTCCCTGACCATATTTTGCAGAAAATCCAATTGTCTTCTTATCCAGTCTGGCTATTATTTCTGTCTTATCTGCCTTCGGACTCAGATCCTGTTTATTTAAAATAATGATCACTTTCTTATCCTGAATCCGGTCCATTATTTCATAATCATTTTCGTCAAGTGGTCTGGACATATCGACAACATACAGAATCAGATCTGCATCATCAATATTATTTTTTGCTTTATCCACACCCATTTTCTCTACAATATTATCAGTATTCCGGATACCGGCAGTATCCATAATATTGAGGGAAATACCATCCATATTCACAGATTCTTCTAATGTATCTCTTGTTGTGCCCTCTATATCTGTCACTATTGCACGATCTTCACCTAGCAGTGCATTTAACAATGAAGACTTTCCGGCATTTGGCTTGCCGACAATGACTGTCTTAATACCCTCTTTTATGATCTTTCCATTGTCTGCAGATACGATCAAATGTCTGACCTGTCCTAAAATCTCCATCACATCATTTTGCAATCTGCATGAATATCCATCCAGACTATAATGTTCAGGATCATCCAGTGCAGATTCAATATAAGCAACATGATATAATATTTTTTCCCGAAGACTTTTAATCTCATCGGATAACATACCTCGAAGTTGCATGAGCGATGCCTTCGCTGAGTATTCATTTTTAGCATGAATCATATCCATCACAGATTCTGCCTGTGACATATCAATCCTGCCACTTAAGAAAGCCCTCTTTGTAAATTCCCCCGGATCAGCCACTCGTGCACCTGCTCTGATCACAGCGTCCAGGATGCGTCTTATCATCACAATACCACCATGACATTGAATTTCCACCACATCTTCACCTGTGTAAGTATGTGGAGCACGCATCACAAGCACAATTGCCTCATCCAACATTTCTTCTCCATCCATTACATGTCCAAATGCTGCTGTATATGTCTGCATCAATCTGAGACTACCCTTCTTCGCAGGCCGAAATAACCTATCCACCACCAAAATTGCTTCACTACCGCTCACTCTGATGATTCCAATACCCGCATCCGTCATACCGGTCGCAATCGCTGCAATTGTATCTGCTGTTCTCATGGCTGTATCCTTTCTACATAAAATTCATATTTTTCTCATTATATCATCTCGCCTGCGGCTCGATGTTTGTTTTCGCATTATGCCGGCCTGTGCAAGCACTGCCGTCGCAATGCTCATTATATCATAATTCCATGATATATAAAATAATATATTTTCCTGTATATTCACAAGTCCATATAACATAGAAAAAGGAAGCACATACATGCTTCCTTCTTTTATAGCAAATATTAGTAAGACTTCTTCTCGTATCTCTTCAGTTCTACGATAATATGTCTGTTAGGCTCTTCACCTTCACTCCTTGTTGTGACATATCTGTCATTCTGTAATGCAGAATGGATGATCCGTCTCTCATATGGATTCATCGGTTCAAGTGACATTGGCTTCTTATATCTCTTTACCTTGATCGCAATGTTTCTTGCAAGCTGCTCTAATGTCTCTTTTCTTCTTGCACGATAATTTTCCGTATCAAGCTTTACACGAATGTAATTCTCGCTCTCCTTATTCACAAATAAACTGATCAGATACTGAAGCGCATCCAATGTCTGTCCTCTCTTGCCGATAAGAATTCCCATCTCCTGACCTGTCAGGTTGATATCCATATTTCTTTCTTCCTCATCATATTGAATATCTACAACAGCATCAATATTCATAGCCTTAAATAAAGCATCCAGATATACCTCTGTCTTATCCACAACAGTTTCTTTTCTTCTTGCCTTAATAATAGCCGGCTTCTTATTAATTCCAAGAAATCCCGGATTTCCCTTATCTATTACTTCATAATCTAATTCTTCACTTGCAATACCATACTGGATCGTAGCTGCTGTCACAGCCTCCTCTACGGTCTTCCCCTTAAATTCAATATATTCCATTATTTATCGTTCCTTCCCTTCATATCATCATAGTTTAACATGATATTTGCCTTTGATGCCATACTACCACTCTTATACTTCTTACCGGTATTATCTACACTCTGCATCTTTCTTGTATCATAGTTCTTCAGACTACGATTCGTAATCTGACTGCTCATTGGCTGATTTTCATCTGTACCGGACATGCCTGATGCTTCCATTGCACGCTCCATAAAGGATTTCTTATCACCCTGCTTTGCAGCTTTCTTCGCAGCCTTCTCAATCTGCTTGTCCATGATCTTATCCATATCCGCAACATGATCATAATAATAATTCACACCTAACTGGATGATCAATGAAATCAATGAGTTGACGATCCAGTAAATACCAATACCACATGGCAGCAATACACACATGAAAAATGACATAATAGGCATAAACATCATTGTCTTCATCATAGAATTTGCCATCTGATTGTCAGCATTCATATTATTCTTCTTGTTCTGATTCATAGAAACCAACATACTGATAAACTGCAGTGCTGTTGAAATCAAAGGAATCAATAAAGCAACAGAAAGTTTGAATCCCGGTACATCTGACATACTGATTCCAAATAAGAAATCATTTGTTGCCTGAATACTTGGCAGATTGCTGTTAATAGCATCCACAATATTCGGATAATCCTTCATCTGTGAAATAAAATCATTCCACTGTGAGCTGGAAAATTTATCGATCACATCAATCACTACATTACTTGGAATACCCTTATCAAAATTATTGATCACATTGGTAGCCTGTGAAATCTTATTATCTGTTACAAATTTGGTCAATATCTCCTGATAATTGATACCTGAATTCACAATGGAATCGGCAATCGGCGTATAAAAATTCTTGATAGAAGAAACATACGCAGGTACATTTCTAACTACATCATAAAGGCCCATGATGATAGGAAACTGAATCAATGTCGGCAGACATCCTGCTGTCATACTGGTACCATATTTTTTGTATACAGCATTGATCTCCTGATTCTGCTTCATCATGGATTCCTGGTCTGTCTTGTTCTTGTACTTCTTCTGAATCTGTTGAATCTCCGGCTGAATCACTGCGTTGATCTTGGTTGACTTCTGCATCTTCATATTCAGTGGAAGCAGAATCAGCTTCACAACAATTGTAAATATGATAATACAAATACCAACACTCGCCACTCCGTCAACTGCCAGAATGTTGTATATTAAATCCATAATTTTTCCAAATAACCAGGAAACCGGATATAATATACCACTTTGCATTGTTAATAACATAAGTTCCTCCTTCTATGGGACAGGGTCATAGCCTCCCTTGCTAAATGGATTACATCTAAGAATTCTCCAGATAGCTAAAAGACTTCCCTTCATTGGGCCATATTTCTCAATCGCTAAAATGGCATACTTGGAACAGGTTGGATAATACTTACATGTGCCTGGCAGAAATGGAGATATATTTCTCTGATAAAATCTGATACTTCCTATTAAAAATTGCTTACATATATTCATAAGCATCCCCCATCTGCATCTTATATCTGCTCTTTCATAATATCATGGAGCTTCAATAAATGTAAAAATGCACTTTCAATATTCCAATATGACTGATCCTTTGCCATTGGGCGGGCTACGACGACAATATCAAACCCCGATTGTATTTTTGACTGATTCAATCTGTAACTCTCACGAATTAACCGGGTCACCCGATGCCTTATTACACTATTTCCCACCTTTTTGCTGACTGAGATACCAAGTCTGATCTCTTCTTTCTGATTCGGAGCAATATACATAATCAGATATTTGTTTGCATAAGAAACCCTCTTATTATATACAGCACCGAATTCTCTGCTGTTTTTTAAAGATATAATATTCTTCAAAACTACACATCCATTCTTTTCAAATCGCCCAAAAAATAAGAAAAGAAAAGGTCACATGACTGCGACCTATGCTGATAACTTCTTTCTTCCCTTTGCTCTTCTTGAAGCTAAAACCTTTCTGCCGTTAGCAGTGCTCATTCTCTTTCTGAAACCATGAACCTTTGAACGTGATCTCTTCTTTGGCTGGAATGTCATCTTCATCTCCATACACCTCCTTCACTCTATTCTGACATCATTGCAATCATAAAGGTTTGCAAAATATCATTGCTATTATATAGATAAAAGCACTATAAGTCAAGAAGAAATATAAAAAAATACAGAAAAAGATATACACAATCCTTTGAAAAATGTGATCTTGATTTGATTATGTTATCCACAATTTTGTGTATAACCTGTGGATAACCTGCTATTTTTGTGTGTATTTCTCGGTAATAACATGAAGAAAAGTCTTATTTTTTCATAATTTTATATGTTTATAGTAATTCCGAATGAGATTTCCACAATTATTTTTTTCTTCTATAATAATTGCATTATTCTGCCCCTAAGCCTTGAAAAAAACATAAAAATTTAGTATATTATTAGTATGTGCGAGTTGTCGCCATTTTTAAGACAGAAAGGACTTTTTCACAATTATGAAAGAACTGATTCAGGCAAGATGGGACGATATCTTATCCTATCTCGAAACTGAAAATGGAATATCACATATTCTGATTGAAACTTGGATCCGCCCACTCAAGATCAGAGAAGTATCAGGAAAGAATATTTACTTTGACATGGGCAGCGGTTTTGATCAGAGAGGCATTGAATTCTTAAAGAGCAGAATGTACGATATATTTCTGTTCACCGCTATCCAGGTCATCTTACAATTACAGGATATTTACACAGTACAATTTCTGTTAGAGGGACAGGCGATCAATGAACCTTTGGCAGATCCAAACTATGATCAGCTGATTGAGGCCAGCAATCTGAATCCGGATTATACATTTGATACCTTTGTTATTGGCGATAATAATAAGCATGCACATGCTGTATGTACTGCTGTTGCTGCGAATCCAGGCAAGGATTTCAACCCACTCTATCTTTATGGTGGACCGGGACTTGGCAAGACACATCTGATTCAGTCGATTGCACATTATATTCTGAAGCATGATCCATCCAAGAAGGTCTTATATGTTTCTTCTGCGACCTTTACCAATGAAATCGTTGATGCGATCAAAAAGCAGAAGACAGAAGAATTTCGTCAGAAATACCACAATATTGATGTTCTCCTTATAGATGATATTCAGTTCATCAACAATAAGGAAAGTACGCAGCAGGAATTCTTCCATACATTTAATATTTTATATGAGGCTAAGAAGCAGATCATTATCACATCAGATCGTCCTCCAAAGGAATTAAAAAGTTTTGATGAAAGATATATTTCAAGATTTGAATGGGGCGGTCCGATTGACATACACGCACCTGAGTACGAAACCCGTATGGCAATTCTGATCAGTAAGGCTGAACGTGATCATCTGACCGGCATTCCACAAGAAGTATTTGACTATATTGCTACGAATATCGTATCCAATATCCGTGAGCTGGAGGGTGCATTAAAGAAGATTTCCTTCTACTCAAAACTCGGAAATGAAGAGATTACAGTTGACCTTGCAAAAGATGTACTGAAAGATCTTGTTTCACAGGACAACAACAAGACCATTACAGCAGAACTGATCATACGGACTGTTGCAGAACATAAGCATGTCTCATATGAAGATATTATTTCTTCCAAGAGAAATCAGGAGATTGCAGAAGCCAGACAGATTGCTATGTATTTATGCCGCAAGCTGACAGATCTCTCACTTCAGGCAGTCGGCAACTGTTTCAGACGGGATCATTCCACTGTTATTAATGGTGAGAAAAAGATCAAAGAGAAGCTGGCATCAAATCCGGCCTTATCTAATGATATTGATATCATCATTAAGAAGATCAGTCCAAATTGATTCTTAATATGATATCCACACATTTATCCACATTTTATGTGAGAATTGTGTGATAACCGGTTTATAACATGAATATCCATTCTGAATGTGATTTTTACATTGTGAATAACATCATACTTTTTCACATGCTTTTTTGTAATTTACCACATAGTTTTTCAGAGCTGTTTTTCTTGTATAGACTGACTATTTTGGACTTTTACACATATTCACAGCCCCTACTACTACTTCTACTGAATAAATTATTACATAGATAGTATATGGCAGCTGTGCATATCGTTTATTTATATTTTTCACATTGAACTTTGAAAGGGGAACATACACAATGAAGATTACATGTTCTAAGAACGATTTACTTGCAGGCATCAATATTGTTATGAAAGCTGTTTCCTCTAAGACTACACTTCCCATTCTGGAATGTATTATGTTAGAGGCAATTGATACAAAAATTAAACTGATCACCAATGATACAGAACTGGGTATTGAGACATATGTTGAAGGCAGTGTTATGACACCGGGAAGAATTGCTATTGACGCAAAGCTGTTTTCCGATATCATCCGTAACCTTCCAAATACAATGATCTCAATTGATACAGATGAGAATAATCAGGTGCATATCCGTTTTGATAAATCCGGTGAAGAAGCGAAGTTTGATATTGCCGGCAAATCCGGTGAAGATTTTGTCATGCTTCCAGAGTTGGAAAATACAAAGATGATCACGATCTCCCAGTTTTCATTAAAGGAAATTATCAGACAGACAATATTCTCAATTTCAGATAATGAGAATAATAAACTGATGTCAGGTGAATTGTTTGAAGTGACAGGCAACCATCTGAAGGTTGTTTCTTTAGACGGACATCGTATTTCCATCCGGAATCTGGAGTTAAAGGATAGTTATGATTCTATGAAGGTGATCGTACCGGGAAAGACATTGATGGAGATCAGCAAGATTCTGACAGGTGGAATTGAAGATGATGTGAATATTTATTTTTCGCAGAATCACATTTTATTTGAGTTTGATGATACGAAGGTTGTTTCCCGTCTGTTAGAGGGAGAATACTATAAGATTGACCAGATGCTGACAACGGATTATGCTACGAAGATCATTATAGATCGTCAGGAATTTTTAGATTCTATTAACAGAGCCAATATTCTGATCCGTGAATCTGAGAAGAAACCTATTATTTTGAATATCAACAACAGCATTCTTTCTATCAAGATCAATTCTATGATAGGTCAGATGGATGAGAATATTGAAGTCACAAAGGAAGGAAAGGATCTGATGATCGGATTTAATCCGAAATTCCTTATGGATGTACTACGTGTCATTGACAACGAAAATATCAGTATTTATATGATCAATGATACATCACCATGCATTATCAGGGACAATGAAGGTGCGTATACTTATCTGATTCTTCCTGTGAATATTCATGCAGTGAATCGATAATTTGAAGGATGGTATAGTCTTATGGAGACAATTCAATTAAGAGATGAATTTATTAAATTAGGGCAGGCATTGAAGGCAGTGAATCTGGTAGAGTCAGGAGTTATGGCCAAAGAAGTGATCCAGGCAGGCGAGGTAACAGTGAATGGAGAGGTAGATCTTAGAAGAGGCCGTAAGCTCTATGATGGTGATATCGTATGCTTTGACGGAGAAGAGATTCAGATTAAGAAGTAGAGAATGGATTTGATTTATGTATATAGAATCACTAGAGCTATACAACTACAGAAATTATGAGTCTCTTTCCATGCAGTTTGAGAATGGTACTACGATTCTATATGGCGATAATGCCCAAGGCAAGACAAATATACTAGAGGCACTTTATATGTCGTCTACAACAAAGTCTCATAGAGGCAGCCGGGATAAGGAAATGATCCGGATCGGCTGTGATGAAGCGCATATCAGAATGTGTGTAAATAAAAATGACATTTCACATCAGGTGGATATGCATCTTAGAGGCAATCGCAGCAAAGGTGTGGCAGTGGATGGTGTACCGATCAAACGGACATCGGATCTGTTAGGAATTTCTAATATCATTTTTTTCTCTCCGGAAGATCTGAGTATGATCAAGAATTCTCCGTCTGAGAGAAGAAGATTTATAGATATGGAATTGTGCCAGTTAGACAGAGTGTATTGTCATGATTTTATAAAGTATAATAAGATCCTGAATCAGAGAAATGCATTATTGAAACAGATATATTTCAAACCGGGGCTTAAGGATACGCTTGAGGTGTGGGATGAACAGCTTGTGGATTATGGCAGTCGTGTGATCCGGGCAAGAGAGGCATTTATCAGACAGGTGAATGATATCATGACAGAAATTCATGCGAAACTGTCGGGAGGCAGAGAACATATCAGAATCTCTTATGACAGAGCTGTAGATGCAGATACATTTGGCAGAATTCTTACAGAACGCAGAGAGAAGGATCTCAAGTATCAGACAACAAGTGTTGGACCTCACAGAGATGATATGAGTTTTTATATCAATGATATTGATGTCAAAAGCTATGGATCACAGGGACAGCAGAGAACGACAGCACTTGCACTCAAGCTTTCTGAAATTTCACTGGTAAAGCAGCTGGTGGGTTCAAATCCTATACTTTTACTGGATGATGTGATGAGTGAGTTAGATTCAAAGAGAAGAGATTATTTAATGGATTCTATTCAGGATATACAGACCATTATTACCTGTACAGGTTATGATGATTTTATCAGAAACAGAATGCATATTAATAATATATATAAAGTTATAAACGGAACTGTTAACAAGGAGCAGGCTTCTTAATTATTTTGAGAAGAAGGCACATTGGAGGATTGACATGGCAGATATAGTGAACAATGAATATGGAGCAGACCAGATTCAGATTCTGGAAGGACTGGAAGCTGTAAGAAAAAGACCTGGTATGTATATCGGCAGCACATCAGAGAGAGGTCTTCATCATCTTGTATATGAGATTGTGGACAATTCAGTCGATGAGGCGCTGGCCGGATATTGTACAGAGATTCAGGTATTTATTAACAGTGATAACTCTATCACGGTCATTGATAATGGACGTGGTATTCCGGTTGGTATACACGAAAAGGCAGGTATTCCTGCGGTTGAAGTAGTCTTTACGATTCTCCATGCAGGCGGAAAGTTTGGTGGTGGAGGCTACAAGGTATCAGGTGGTCTTCATGGTGTAGGTGCTTCTGTTGTGAATGCTTTGTCTACCTGGCTTGAAGTTGAGATTGCACATGAGGGTAAGATTTATAAGCAGCGTTATGAGCGTGGTCATTCTATGTATCCGTTGAAGATTGTAGGCGATACGGACAGACGTGGCACGAAGGTAACTTTTATGCCGGATGACACTATATTTGAGACAACAGTTTTTGATTTTGATACGCTGCGTACAAGGTTAAGAGAGACCGCATTTTTGACAAAGGGATTGAAGATTGTACTGACAGATCTGCGAGGTGAAGAACCAAAATCCTTAGAGTTTCACTATGAGGGTGGTATCAAGGAATTTGTGCAGCATATTAACAGACATAAGACTCCTTCTTATGAGGACATTATTTATTGTGAGGGAGAGAAAAATAATGTCTATGTCGAAGTTGCAATGCAGCATAACGATTCTTTCAATGAGTCTATCTATACATTTGTAAATAATATCACAACACCGGAGGGTGGTACGCATCTGACCGGTTTTAGAAGTGCTTTGACAAAGGTATTTAATGATTATGCAAGAGAGCAGAAATTGATTAAAGATAACGATGAGAATCTTTCAGGTGATGATTTAAGAGAGGGATTATCTGCGATTGTAAGTATCAAGATTGCGGAGCCGCAGTTTGAAGGTCAGACAAAACAGAAGCTTGGAAATAGTGAGGCAAGATTTGCTGTAGAGAGTATTGTATCAGAACAGCTTACTTATTTCTTAGAGCAGAATCCAAAGGTTGCAAAGGTGATCATCAATAAGGCAGTCCTTGCACAGAGAGCCAGAATGGCTGCAAGAAAGGCAAGAGATGTTGTACGGAAGAATACATTGACAGAGGGTATGGCACTTCCGGGCAAGCTGGCTGACTGCTCTGACAAGAATCCGGAGAATTGCGAGATTTATATCGTAGAGGGTGATTCTGCCGGCGGTTCTGCAAAGACTGCACGGTCAAGAGCAACACAGGCGATTCTGCCACTTCGTGGTAAGATTTTAAATGTAGAGAAGGCAAGGGTAGACAGAATTCTTGGAAATGCAGAGATTCAGGCAATGATAACTGCATTTGGTACAGGTATTCATGAGAATTTTGACATTTCAAAACTCCGGTATCACAAGATCATTATTATGACGGATGCCGATGTGGATGGTGCCCATATTGCGACATTGCTTCTGACATTTTTCTATCGATTTATGCCGGATCTGATCCGACAGGGTCATGTATATCTTGCAAAGCCGCCTCTATATAAGTTAGAGAAGAATCGTAAGACATGGTATGCATATAGTGATGAGGAGCTTTCAAGTATTCTGGATGAAGTAGGGCGTGACCAGAACAATAAGATTCAGCGATATAAGGGACTTGGTGAGATGGATGCAGACCAGCTTTGGGATACCACAATGGATCCGGAGAAGAGAATCTTATTACAGGTAGCGATCGATGGTGAGTCTGAATCAGAGTTAGATCTCACATTTAATACATTAATGGGAGATGAGGTTGAACCGAGAAGAGAATTCATTATAGAGAATTCTAAATTTGTTCAGAATCTGGATATTTAGGACAATGTAAAGGAGTAAACAATGGAAGAAGATATCTTTGATAAGGTTCATGAGGTGGACCTTAAGAAAAAAATGGAAGAATCCTACATAGATTATGCCATGAGTGTTATTGTATCCAGAGCACTTCCGGATGTAAGAGATGGCTTGAAGCCGGTACAGCGTAGAATCCTGCATTCAATGGTAGAGTTGAATAACGGACCTGACAAACCGCATCGTAAGTGTGCACGTATTGTCGGTGATACAATGGGTAAATATCATCCGCATGGTGATAGTTCTATTTATGAAGCATTGGTAAAACTGGCGCAGGAATGGAATACCAGATATCCGTTGGTAGATGGTCATGGTAATTTTGGATCTGTCGATGGTGATAAGGCTGCTGCCATGCGATATACAGAGGCACGTCTGTCAAAAATCTCTATGGAGATGACAGCAGACATCAATAAGGATACAGTTGATTTTATACCGAACTTCGATGATACAGAGAAGGAGCCGGTTGTTATGCCGAGCCGTTATCCAAATTTATTGGTAAATGGTACATCTGGTATTGCGGTTGGTATGGCTACCAATATCCCACCACACAATCTGCGTGAGGTGATTGGTGCGGTAGTGAAGATTATTGATAATTATGTGGAAGAGGACAGAGCAACCAGTATTGATGAGATCATGGAAATCGTAAAGGGACCGGATTTCCCAACAGGTGCTATGATCCTCGGAAGGCGTGGAATTGAGGAAGCTTATCGGACAGGTCGTGGTAAGATCAAAGTAAGAGCTACGACAGAGATCGAAGCCATGCATAATGGCAAGAATCGTATCGTTGTGACAGAGCTTCCATATATGGTCAATAAAGCAAAGCTGATCCAGAATATTGCAGAGCTGGTGAAGCAGAAGAAGATAGAAGGCATTACAGAGCTTCGTGATGAGTCCTCCAGAGAGGGAATGCGCATTGCGATTGAGCTTCGTAAGGATGTGAATCCAAATGTTATGCTCAATAAGCTCTTTAAGCATACCCAGCTGCAGGATACATTTGGTGTTATCATGCTGGCACTTGTCAATAATGAGCCAAAGGTATGTAATCTTTTGGAATTATTGACCTATTATCTGGATCATCAGAAGGAAGTCATTACCAGAAGAACGAAGTATGAACTGAATAAGGCGGAAGAGCGTGCCCATATTTTAGAGGGCTTACTGATCGCACTTGATAATATTGATGAGGTTATCAGCATTATTAGGGGATCTGCAAATGTAGCAGAAGCAAAGAGCAGCCTGATCGAACGCTTTGGTCTGACAGATGTACAGGCACAGGCGATTGTCGATATGCGGCTGCGTGCTCTGACAGGTTTGGAACGCGAGAAGATCGAGGCAGAATATGCAGACCTGATGGAGTTAATTAAGAGATTAAAGGAGATTCTTGCAGATGAGAAGGTACTTCTGGGTGTTATCCGCAAGGAGATCTTAGTTATTTCAGAGAAATACGGGGATGACAGAAGAACATCGATTGGGATTGATTATGCCGATTTCTCAGATGAAGATCTGATTCCAAATGAAACTACAATGATCACCATGACGAAGCTCGGTTATATCAAGCGTATGACAGTGGATAACTTCAAGGAGCAGAATCGTGGTGGCAAGGGCATCAAGGGTATGCAGACGATAGAGGATGATTATATTGAGGAGATGTTTATGACATCGACACATCACTATATCATGTTCTTTACCAATAAAGGTCGTGCATACAGATTGAAGTGTTATGAGATTCCGGAGGCTTCCAGAACCGCAAGAGGTGTGGCGATCGTGAATCTGTTAGAGTTACAGGCAGATGAGAAGGTAACAGCCGTCATTACACTTGGGGGTTATGATGTTGGCAAGTATCTGTTTATGACTACGAAATATGGCATGGTCAAGAAGACACCATTGCTTGACTTTAGTAATATCAGAAGATCAGGACTCATCGCGATCACATTGAAGGAGGGCGATGAACTGATTGAGGTCAAGGCAACAGATGGAGAGAGAGATGTCATGCTTGTATCCCAGCATGGTCTGTGTATCCGTTTCAACGAGAAGGATGTCAGATCAACAGGTCGTGGTTCTATGGGTGTGATTGGTATGAACCTGCAGGGTGATGATTATCTGGTAGGTATGCAGATGGATACACAGGGTGAGGATCTGCTTCTCGTATCAGAGAATGGTATGGGTAAGAGAACACCGATGGATGAATTTACAGTACAGCATCGTGGTGGTAAGGGTCTGAAGTGTTATAAGGTTACAGAGAAGACCGGTAATGTCATGGGATTCAAGGCTGTAACAAGCGACAACCAGATCATGCTGATCACGAATGAAGGCATTGTCATTCGTATGTCCTGTGCCGGGATATCTACGCTTGGACGGAATACATCCGGTGTGAAGCTCATGAACCTTGACAGTGAGAAGGATATTCATGTAGCATGTATCACAAAGGTAAAGGGTATCAAGCTGGAAGATGATGAGATTGAGAATCCGGAAATGAGTGAGACGGAGGCTGCAGATCCACAGGATACAGAAGAATAAATAACAAATTATCATGAAAGGATACCATAAAGGACTATGGTGTCCTTTTTATATTTTGTGTCTTGCAAGACACAAAATATAAGTGAAAAACATAAAGTTGTGTTACGCACACACTATGAAATTATAGTGAAATTATGTACCATGTAAATGTTTATATTATCAAGCAAATAATAATAAAGGAGAGAATACAGTAATGAAGATGAAATTACGAACATTTTTTTTTATGGCTATATTGGGTTTTGCATTTGTTCCTGAAGTGATAGCAGCTTCTAATACTTCAAAAGCAACAATAATACTATGGGCCGGTGATACAAGTGTAAAATCTAAGACAATTATTGCACAGCAAGGTGAAGCAGCAGTTGAATGTTTTAATACATCTGAGATATCAATGAAATATCAAATGTATGGTGTTAAAAATGGAAGAGATCAGATATTAGTTTTTGACACCCTAAAACCTGGGGAATCAGATGTTGTACAAACTCCAAATCAAGATAAATCAATTCCTATGTATATTAAATTAAAAAAGAGCAATATCATTGCAATCAAATTTGCAACCGGAAAAGCAATTATAAGAGATGTAAATTAAAATAGGGGGATCGTTATTGTGATATATGCAAAGATTTTTTTGAAAAATAAAAAAATATTTTTATTATACATAATAATGATTCTCTTTTTATTTGTATATTTATTACAATGTTCCTATCATAATATATTCCAATATAAATCCATGCAGACAATATTGTATCATATTCTGGATGCACAATATCCGTTATTTATAGGTATGCTCTTTATTTCTTATGATTTTTTTTCCTGTATATTACATAGTGACCTAAAAGAAATGATAGCATCTTTAGAGAAGGGTAATTACAAAACATATCAGGGTCTATTTCAATGTCTTATGTTTTGTAATGCCCTTATGTTTTTAATGGAGACAGGAACATTTTTTCTGAATGCCTATTTCTTAAATTTCAAGGATGTTGATTTTCTGTGGTATAGTATAAAATGTATGTTAATCTATGGATTTGGTGTTCATGTATTTGCCATTTTGTATGCGGCATGTATGGCAAATCTAAAACAATATTGGTTAGGGTGCATCAGTTTATTATTCCCTGTATTTTTGAATAGTTCGTTTTTTATGGAGGATGTGCTATCTAATACAAAATGGCATACCAAAACGGAAGGTGCAATTTACAGTACAAGAAGAATATTTGAAAATTTTTATATTTTACCGGATGGTCTTAGAGCAGAAGAAAATAGCTGGTATCATGTATCTATTCTATATCCGCATGTAAGCAGATTATTGTTTTGGATCGTGTTAGCCGGTATTTTCATATTTATTTTTTCACTGCAATATAGAAGGGCTTCAGCTTTTATAAAAAACATAGCCGGGATCATCGCAATGATACTGGTTGTCAGCTTGGGAATTTCTACAACAGGCGTATTTTCGGATTTTATACCGAATATGGATCCGTCGGGCTCATGGCAGGAGGCAAAAAATTATTATGTGAATGATACAGCAGAGCAGTTAGAGGAGGCAGAGAAATTTACCATTTTATCCTACAAAATAAATATGACAATCAAAAGACAGCTTGAGATGGTAGTAGAAATGACACTTAGTGAAAATAAACAAACGCAATACCATTTTACATTAAGTCATAATTATAAGCTAAAAGAGGTCATGAACCGGGAGGGGCAGGTATTAGAATTTATTCAGGACGGAGATTACATCACGGTATCTACCGAAAAAGCATTGAATACGATTATATTTACTTATGCCGGGTATAGTCCGATGTATTATGCAAATAGTCAGGGGGTATGTCTTCCTGCATATTATTGTTTTTATCCAAGAGCAGGATCTATACCTGTTTATAATAAAAAGGAGAACACCGATAAGGGATATATTAGTAATTTTGTGAATGAGAATACAGCATTTGATGTTTCCATCACAAATCCCAATTTACAATATTATTCAAATTTAAGGGAATATGAAACAGGTCATTATAAAGGACAAGCAGATGGCTTTAGTTTATTTGCAGGGTTTATATGTGAACATGAATACGATGGCATAACTGTATTATATGCAACAAGAGATGCATTTGAATTATCAGAATCTGAAATCAGAAAAAATATAAAGAATTTAAGAAAGCTTGGACTTCATGATCATACATGGATTGTGATCATGCCGTATCCAACATGTAAGGGTATGAATATAGGAGACAAACAAATTTATGTTTCATCCATTTATAACATACAAGAGGATTATCAAAAATATCTTGAATTACATTCAGATATTATACCATATGACATGGCAGGAGAAGAATAAATGCTGGAAATAGAAAATGTATCAAAAAAAATAAAGAAACATCAAATATTAAATCACATATCATTTTCCTTTCAAAATGAGGTTTATGGGTTACTGGGCGAAAATGGAGCAGGAAAGACAACTTTATTACGGTGTATTGCCAATATTATGGATGTTAGTGGGGGAAAGGTGTTATGGGACGGGATTCCAATCCATAAATATAAAAATTATCAGACAAAAATCGGGTATCTACCGCAGAAATTTGGAGTTCTGCCGGATTTGACGGTCTTTGAATTTATGGAATTTTTTGGGACGCTCAAAAAAATAGAAAAAAAGCAGATGAAGGAATATATTATGCAGTGTCTTACCGATGTAGGGCTTGCGGAATATGCACACAGGAAAACAAGTACATTATCGGGTGGCATGATCCGGCGTCTTGGCATTGCACAGGCAATTTTAGGAGATACGGAACTGCTTTTATTTGATGAGGCAACGGTCGGTTTGGATCCCGAGGAAAGAATCCGGTTTAAGAATATTATATCTCACATCAAGAAGGACAAGACCATTCTTATTTCTACTCATGTTATTGATGAAATAGAACAGATCTGTAGTCAGATATTGGTAATGCATAAAGGAGAACTACTGGGAAGTTTTACAGTAGAACAATTAAAGCGTTTTGCAGAAAACAAAGTGTATGAAGTGCGGGCCGGAAGTATAGAGCAGGCGTCTGTTTATTGTTGTGTAAAGCAGTTTACAAAAAATGATATCACAATGGAAAGAGTTCTGACATATGCGCCATTACCGCAACAGGCAGTTATGCCGACATTGGAAGAAGGGTATTTATGCTGTATCGAATTGTTAAAGAAATAAGAACGAATTGCAGGCCAGGTTTTTTATTATTGGTCAAAAAGAAATATCCTTTTTTGATTGTGTTAATCTGTAATTTTGTTATGATTCCGCTTTTTATTTTGCAGTTGTATCGAATGAGTTATAATTGGAATATTGCATATGCAGATATTAAGTATTGTTTGGAGGTTCTGCTTCCTATCATCGCTTTACTATGTCCAATGATATTATATATGGATTGCTATCATCCTGATTGCAGGGAATTGATTTTTATATACAAGAAAAATTGCATACCGGATGTCATAATGTTATATATATTGCAAATGCTGCAGGTTATGATGATATATGGATATTTAAGTTTTCATATTTCAAGTATATTTATGCATTTTTGGCATTTAGCGGTTGTACTATTGTTTTATAATTGTCTGTATAGCATATTAGTTTCCTTATTTGAAAATGTTATTCTTTCTTTTTTCGTTGTGATGTTATATCATTATTTTGGAATTACCTCGGTTTATACAGCAAATGATATCATCAGATATCTATTTTTTATTACACGGGATCAGGTATCATTCAAGCAATACTTGTATTATACAGGGTGTAGCATGCTGTTCCTGAAAGGTTGCATGATCATAAATGACAGAAAAAAATATCAAATGTGATGTAAAAGGATTGGATGATATATCCATAGGGGGATGCAATGCAGTTAAAACAGACAGAAGAAGACCACAAAGAGACAAATCATGCAGAGTCGATGCGTCAGAAAAATATTATCGACGACCAGATGCAACGATTGTCTGCACAGGTCGAGAAGAAGACGGAAGAGATTTCTGTACTTGAGGATGCTATGGACAAGATCCGGACAGAGTATAAGCAGGCAGTTTTCTGGCTTGCCTGTACACCAGTTATTATTTTGTTTGTGATCTATGTTTTCTTTCAGAGCTTATGGTTTTATCCAATTGTATGGGTATTGGGAGATATCGGAGTTGCAATAGGACTGTTGTACTGGATGAAGCATTGGATCAAAAGAATCCTATTATATAAGAAAAATTTAATAGGGGTTACAGAAAAGGGACATGCCGATAAAGAACTGGTAAATGTCAGATTATATCAATGTCGGCAGGAAAAACAGGCACTCGAAGCAAAGATTCGGGAGCTTACACAATGAGGGGGGTTACTATGCATTGTCTGCGTGCGCAGTGGAATCTGTTTTGCAGAATTAAATCGTGTTATCTGATCATGGCAGTCTATACGATACTGTGCTATGGTTATGAGCTGTATTTACTGATCAGATTCCGGGCACTTTCTACAGCCGGTTTTGATATTGCCGGTATTCCAAACTTCGCAATCAGATGGGCGTTATACACCTTTCTTGTATTCTTACTTGTCGCATATGAATACTTCTCGCAGCCTCGTAGAATGGGGCTGCGGGAAACATTAGATTGTATGAAAATATCGAAGGGCAGGCAGACGGTCTGTCAGGCAATCGTGATGCTTTTGCTTGTTATGCTCTATTTTCTCTTGCATTTCATAATCATTGTTTCTTTTTTGGTTCTATGTCATACCGGTCAGATGGATATGGAATTTATTCAATATGTACTCAGGCTGTACCTGATCTATATTGTGATGCTGAATTGTATAGCCGTGTTGTGTGGTTATCTCATTTCCTGCATTCACATACAGCTTTTAGAATATGTTATGCTGGTTCTTGCAGCGTTATATTTTTCATTTAGGGGACTCCAGTTGAATGATGCATATGCGAAGATAAATGGACTGTCTGATTTCCTGCAGATTTTTCCGGTGTCAAAGGATTATACGATGCATTTAGGTGTGTTGCTTCCGGTGGAGCCGCATTTTCTGTGGAAGCAGGCTGCCAACCTATGTCTGTTGCTTGCCATCGCATCGTTTGTATGGGTGATCCGGGAACGGCGATACAGGATGACCCTGGTAACGGTGGCAATGCTGGCAGGATTCTGTGTATGTGTCGATGCATGGAATCGGCCGGTGAGCGGACCGTATTACGGATATGATAGATCCTTTGCAATCTATGAGGAAGAGACAGCGGCCAAGGTGCAACCGGAATTCTCAGTGGAACGGTATCAGATGCAGCTGGATGTGGATTCCATCCTAAAGGCAGATGTAGTGATGGACTTATCAGACAGCAGTCTTTCTCAGTATGATTTTACATTATTTTCAACCTATGAGATCATAGCGGTATCAGACGGAGATGGGAATCCGCTTTCCTATGACAGAGACAAAAATCATGTGATCATATACAATCCATCCGCAGATTGCAAAAGTATTCATCTTGTATATGAGGGGGTTGGCAATGCTGACTTTTTCTCAGGAAAGCAGGGCATTTATCTGCCGGGCAATTTTGCATATTACCCAATGGCGGGATATCGTATCGAAAATCAAATGTATGTATGTGCGCTTACGCAGCAGGAAAGCCAATATGATGTCACGGTACGGTACAGGAAACCTATATTTAGCAATCTGGAGGGAACAGCAAATGCGTTTCATGGAACGAGCAATCAGTTGACATTGATCGCCGGCTACTGGGCAGAGAAGGAGATAGACGGTATTTCTTATTTATATCCGAAATATGCTGTGGAAAGTACGCTTGATGATACCAATCTTTCCGGGGCGATTCAGGAAGCGGTGGCATCTGAAATGAAGGCAGGGGATCACTACACCTTACAGGGAAAGCAGATTATTTACAATCCGATCAAAGGCATGGGCAGTATGTATATGTTCGGAAGCGATGCCGTTATTTTGTCAGAGGCAAATGAAATCCGGGTAGAATATCAGCATTATGTGGATACCGGAGAATACGATATGGATGAGACAGAAGCATTGGAGAAAAGACATGAATTATGGGAGAAGGGAGTAAGATAATGCTGGAGTTACATGATTTTTCCGTAAAAATACATAGAAAAGAAATTGTTCATCCGATGGATATCACATTGCAGAATGGGATTCATGGACTGCTGGGTCCGAATGGGGCAGGTAAGACGACATGGATGCGGGGTGTATTACAGCTATATCCGGGCAATCAGAAGCATGTCACCTTTGACGGAGCACCGGTGCATCCCGGACAGGTAGGCTATCTGCCACAGCAGTACGGATTATTTCCACAGATGACAGTACGGGAATCTCTCCGTTATTTTGGAAATCTAAAGCAGATTTCGTCATCACAATTAGAAGAAGAGATTTCGCGGTGTATTGCACTTGTCAATTTAGAGGACAAGAAGGATGAAAGGATGCGGAAGTTGTCCGGCGGCATGGTGAGAAGAGTCGGTATCGCACAGGCACTGCTCGGATCTCCGCCGATCGTGATTCTGGATGAGCCGACAGCCGGACTGGATCCGGAAGAGAGACTTCGGATTAAGAATCTGATCAGAGAGATCAAACAGGACAGACTGATCGTAATCTCCACCCATATTGTCGATGATATTGAGTTTCTTTGTGATTATGTGGAGATTATGAGAGAGGGCAGTATTCTGTTTGCCGATACCTGTGATGCCCTGTGCAGACAGGCAGAAGGAAAGGTATATCGGATTCCGAGAGGGGAAACGGCGCTGCCGGCCGGTTATCTGGTGAAGGAATACGAGCAGGAGGGCTCATGTTACATGCGGTATCTGACAGCCGATCCGGTGTCGTATGAAGCGTTGGAACCGGGGATAGAGGATGGATATTTATGCGTATTAAAGAATATATAAATGCAATTCTATATTTCACAAAAAGCCTTTATTTTAAGCTGCATACATATATATGGATTCCGGCAGTCTGGGTGCTTGTGGTCCTTCCGGCAGTGAATGCATATGATCTGTTACACCCCAATGAATTTTCTCAATATTTTATAAATCAAAGGATTCTTTCATTGCTGCCGGTGGGGATTGCAGGTATGGTGTTTCTCTATTTGCGGGATGATATTGACGGCATAGGAAAAGAGGTATTATATTTATATGCCGGAAAAAGACATCTGCAGATGCTATGGATGTCTTTTTTATATAGCATACTGTTTTTGATGAGCGAATTGCTGTTATACCGGAAGTATTTCGGGGATTATAACTGGATCGTATGTACAAAAGCAATTCTGCTCGTGTTTACCTTCACATCCCTGTTGTATGCCCTGTTGTATCTGCTTAAGTCTAACAGCCTTGCTGTCAGTGCATTTACAGCAATCTATATCATGGTATATGTGCTGTCGAATACAGAACTCTGTCATTTGTTCCGGTATGACTATGGTTATGCGTCCTGTCCCCTCTCCTGTGTCTTAATGGTTGTGGGTACAGCTCTGCTATGCACAATTGGACATGGGATCGAGCAGCAATATATGCTATATTGTATTGGAGAATTGAAAACACACAGCGAACTGCTGCACAGGAAAGACAAGAGCAGACTGCAGGACAGCAAATGGATACGGACGATGACCAACATATGGCTGCAGACCGGAAAATATATAGGTGTGCTGCTTATGATCGTGGGAATATGGATTGGATATCTGTGGTATCGGTGCCATATTATTCATGCGGACAATTTCGGTACGGTATTTCAGATAGGCTGCGGGATGTTTCTTCCGATTGAATGTATCCTGATATTCTGTATGCTGTATTGGGCGCGGATCAGCGGTGAGGGAAAAGAGGTACTGTCCTTTTATCAGAAGCATGATCTGCCGGAAATCTGTATTGGATATATCACAGAGATCTTAAGCATTGGAATTGTGATCTGCCTGTTCTGGCAGGATATTGATCAGCCCGGCTACCAGATGCTAAAGTTTATGCTGGTTGCCTTTGGATATTTTGGATTGTGCTATGGCATTGCGTTCACAACGAATAGCATGATATCGGCGTTTGTCACAGCATTTGCCATATATCTGATATCCCTGATGCCCCAGGCAACCCTGTTATCTGTCACAGATATCGGAATGGAACCATATAACATGGGAGTGGTGTTACAGACGACATGGGTATATCTGTTGCTCGGTGTTGCAGGCTTTGTGGCAGGCGCAATCAGGAGAATCTTTGTTTAATTTCCCAAAAAGCAGGGTATGATACACGCTTTTATTTTTATTGCATAAAAGTAATGATTCGTTTCATGAATAACGATTTAATATCCTTGATCCGGCGTCTGCTGATAGGAAGAACTTCCCCGGTTGTAAGAGTAATTGTATTATCTTTAAAATAATGAATATATGCCATATTTACCAGATATCCCCGGTAAGGAGAAGCAAAAAAGGAATCTGATAAGAGTTCCTCATATTCAACCATCGTTCCGGTTGCCAAAAAGGTTTCGTTCTTGGTGACAAACATAACTTCTCCGGAAGACCCCTTTACCACTTTTAAATAGATAATGTCCTGAACATAAACGATACGATCGGTGTCATTTTTCTGTACAACCATGAGGGTTTTGTGGGAATCTATATAAAACCGGATAAGACGATCCATAACCTTAACGATATCATCATATTTGACAGGTTTACATAAATATTGTGTAGGCATAACCTCAAAACTGCCCTGCATAAATTCCGGGTAATTGCTGACAAAGACAATGCTGATATTGTGATCACCCTGATCCCGGAATGTCCTTGCGACATCCATACCATTCATATCCGGCATTTCAATGTCTAGAAATACAACATCAATTGTATGGTTTGTGTAATAGGAGAGCAGGTCTTTACCGGTATGGAATGTAGAGATCTGGAGATCTATATTATGTTCTACATCGTAGCGGTTCAAGCAAGTTTGTAAGTCTCTTATATATATTTGTTCATCATCACAGATTGCAATATTCAGTGTCATTTTTCAAAACCTCATCATTTGTTAATATACACTCTATTTTATAGGATAACTGATATAATGTCAAAGAGAGACCTATTAAGATTTTGTTAAGAAAAATAGCATAATAAGAACAGACATGATATAATAAATGCAGTTGTGGTTTCACAGCAGGATTATTATAAATTTGGAAGGAAAATGTATATGCGAACAATACATACGGATGAAATTACCAGAAATATCAAGGAAATGTGTATCGAAGCGAATCTGACATTGACAAAGGATGTCTCAGATACGATCTATCAGGCAAAAGAAAATGAGGATTCCCCACTGTGCAGACAGATTCTGGGGCAGCTATGTGAGAATATGGAGATCGCAAAGGAAACACAGATCCCTATTTGTCAGGATACCGGTATGGCAATCGTATTTGTCAGACTGGGACAGGATGTACATGTAGAAGGAATGTCTCTTACTGATGCGATCAACGAGGGAGTCAGACAGGGTTATACAGAGGGTTATCTTAGAAAATCAGTCGTGAAGGATCCTTTGATCAGAGAGAACACAAAAGACAATACACCTGCAATTATCCACTATGAAATTGTAGATGGAGATCAGATTGATCTTGTGGTTGCTCCGAAGGGATTCGGCAGTGAGAATATGAGTCGTGTTTTTATGTTGAAGCCTGCCGATGGCGTAGAGGGAGTCAAGGCATCTGTACTTCAGGCCGTGAAGGATGCAGGTCCGAATGCCTGCCCACCTATGGTTATAGGTGTTGGACTGGGAGGCGATTTTGAGAAATCTGCAATTCTTGCAAAGAAGGCACTGACCAGAGATTTCAACACACCATCAGACAAGCCGCATATCAGACAGCTGGAGGAAGAGTTGTTAGAAACGATCAATCAGACAGGTATCGGTCCCGGTGGTCTTGGCGGACACACCACTGCATTGAAGGTCAATATTGAGACATATCCGACACACATAGCCGGTATGCCTCTTGCAGTCAACATTTGCTGTCATGTCAACAGACATGCACACAGAGTATTATAGCAGACAGGAGGAAGACAGATGGAACAGCATATTACAGCACCATTTACAACGGATACCGTCAACAAGCTTCATGCAGGTGATTATGTATATATTACCGGTACGATCTATACCGCAAGAGATGCCGCACATCTTAGGATGTACGATACCATGAATGCAGGTGGTAAGCCACCGGTCGAGTTGGAGAATAATGTAATTTATTACCTTGGACCAACGCCTGCAAGAGAGGGACAGGTGATCGGATCTGCAGGTCCGACAACCAGCTCGCGTATGGACAAATATACGCCGCTTATGCTAAAGAACGGTCTGAAGGGAATGATTGGAAAGGGTAAGCGTTCGCAGGCAGTCATTGATGCAATGAAAGAGTATGGTGCAGTTTACTTTGCAGCCGTAGGTGGTGCAGGTGCATTATTGTCCAAATGTATCAAGAAAGCAGAAGTGATCGCATACGATGATCTGGGTACAGAAGCTATTCGCCGGCTTGAAGTAGAAAATCTGCCGGTGATCGTTGTGATCGATCATGAGGGAAATAATATGTACGAGACTGCGGTGGAAGAATACCTAAAAAATAAGGCATAAAATTATACAGCCGAACCAAATGGAAAACCCTATCATAATGTGATATGATCTGTGCATCTTAGGGAGTATCGACAAAAGACTCACTATATAATAGAAAATCAGATCAAAAAGGGGAAGATTCTATGAGTAAGAAAAAGAAAAACAGTATACCAGATGCGGTACCTGCAAAAATAGCAAAAGGAAATGTGATTGCACTGATTATTATGATAGTCATTGCAATCCTGTTATTTTATATTATGATTCCGGCACTCAGCATTTATTCAGAAGGTTTCTGGATCATCCTGCTGATCGCACTGGGACTTGTTGTTGTATCCACATTACATTGGACGATGACCACAGTGCGCCAGACCACAGTAAGCCGTATCAGTATGTATGCACTGATCGTTGCTGCGATATGTTTTCTGCTGGGAGGCATTTCTTCTATGAAGCTGTTTTCGTCTCCCCGGTATGCAAATCTGTTGCAGGTAGAGGAACGCGATTTTGCATCGGACATTGTAGAGACTGACAGTATCCAGGATATTGCGATCATGGATACCGAGACAGCCGTTACGATCGGCAACCGGGCAATCGGATCTCTGACAGATATCGTCAGCCAGTTCGTTGTCAGTGAAGATTACAGTCAGATTGATTACAATGGAAAACCGATGAAGGTAGCACCTCTGAATTATGCAGACCTCATTAAGTATTTTAATAATAGAAGTAAAGGTATTCCGGGTTATGTTATGGTTGATCCGGTAACAAATGAGGCGACATATGTAAAATTGGAGAAGCCAATGAAATATGTTCCATCTGCGTACTTCAATGAAGATTTGTACAGACATTTGCGTTTTCAGTATCCAGGATATCTGTTCAGCAGCTATTCATTTGAGCTGGATCCGGATGGCAACCCATATTATATCTGTTCTGTTCTGAAGGCAAATGCAGGATTATTTGGGGCAAAGGATGTATGCGGCATTGTAATTTGTGATCCGTGTACCGGAGACAGTGAGTATTGTAAGGTTGGAGATATTCCAAACTGGATCGACCGGGTATATGATGGGGATCTGCTTTGCCGGAAATATGACTGGTATGGCAGCCTTTCAGGTGGATACTGGAACAGTCTGTTTGGAAACAAGGGATGTAAGAAGACCACAGATGATTATGGATATAAGGTAATGGATGGTGATGTCTGGATCTATACAGGTGTTACCTCAGTCAATGCAGATGAATCAAATATCGGATTTGTTCTGATGAATGAGCGTACATCAGAGGCGAGATATTACCAGATTTCAGGAGCGGAAGAGTATTCCGCTATGAGCTCTGCACAAGGTGAAGTACAGCATCTCGGCTATGTAGCATCTTTCCCATCGTTGATCAATATCGGTGGAGAACCTACTTATATAATGGCAATGAAAGACGAAGCAGGACTTGTAAAGATGTATGCACTGGTGAATGTCCAAAAGTATAATATCGTAGCGACGGGTGCTACACAACGGGAAGCTCTCTCTTCTTATAAGAAATTACTAAAAGAAAATGGAATTAATAGCACAGGTAGCGATGTTGTAGAGGATCAGATAAAAAACATTCAAATTGATACGATCCGTTATGTGGATGTAGATGGTGACACGATTGTCTATATTAGTGATACATTAGGAAATGTATATAAACAGACTTTTGCCGAAAATGAATCACTGATCTTCCTAAAAGAAGGTGAAAATATTACTGTTCATTATGAAGAAGGCACAGAGAAGATTTATAAGATGACAGGATTTGAACAATAAAATGCAGCCAACCCCAATACCTAGTAAAATAATATAAAAAAATACTAAATTGAGTGTTGACAAAGATTTTACATTTTGATATTATATTTAGGCGTCATAAAACGCAACTGAATATCGGAACACGGTTCAGCCAGGGAGATGTACTCAAGTGGCTGAAGAGGTGCCCCTGCTAAGGGTATAGGTCGTTAACGCGGCGCGAGGGTTCAAATCCCTCCATCTCCGTTTCATCTTTTTAAAATAATTTAAAAAAGGTGTTGACAAGGGTAGAACAGTGTGGTAAGATATAGAAGTTGTCGCTTGAGACAGCAAATAACAAGAACCTTGATAATCAAATAATAAGACAACCCTGAAAATTCTTTAGAATTTCAGAAATGAACGAGATGAGAAA
>CAKQYS010000016.1 GCA_934293375.1 uncultured Lachnospiraceae bacterium
GAACGGGTTCGATCTTCACTCCGTTACGGTCGGTGCCAAACAGATGTCCGCAGGACATCCGGCACCCTCTCACGCACGAAGAATACTGGGAAAGAAGAACGGATCATCGGGTGCAAATTGCTGATAAAGATATTGACGAAGATGGGTAGATGTGCGAAACTTAGGAGTAAGAGCAGATGTCTATTATATAGAAGATAGAAAGGAGTATGGATGATGGATGAGTTATCTATGATTGATGATATTGTAGCACAATTGGATGCAGATATGGCAAGAGGCGCAGGACATATCAATGTGGATATGGATGAGAAGATAAATGGAAAGACGGTCGAGTCTATGGGATGTGTAGATTGTTCTAAAAATAAATTTGCATGTTCTGTTCCAACTTTGGATGATGGTTCGGATGATCTTCCAATTGAATAGAAACAGGAGGGTATATGAAGGAGAAGCTGGAATTTGCAATACAAGAAATTGCCCGTGTGGTGAAGGGTAAGGATGAGATCATAGAAAAGGTAATGGCTGCAATTCTGGCAGGTGGACATGTACTGCTTGAGGATATCCCGGGTGTTGGAAAGACTACGCTGGCAATGGCGATTGCCAGAACACTTTCGATGGATTATAACCGTGTACAGTTTACACCGGATGTATTGCCAAGTGATATTATGGGATTTTCGATGTA
This sequence comes from uncultured Lachnospiraceae bacterium, assembly GCA_934293375.1. GTDB lineage: Bacteria > Bacillota > Clostridia > Lachnospirales > Lachnospiraceae > RGIG6919. Next base: position 677 of record CAKQYS010000016.1, read on the forward strand.
CAATGCAAAGAGTGGTGAATTCGAGTATCGGGAAGGTGCCGCATTTTGTAATTTGCTGTTGGCAGATGAGATTAACCGTACATCACCAAAGACACAATCGGCTTTGCTTGAGATCATGGAAGAGAAGCGTGTGACAGTAGACACTGTGACACGACAGCTTCCTGAGCCGTTTGCCGTGATTGCGACAGAGAATCCACTTGGATCTTCGGGTACGCAGATGTTGCCGGAATCTCAGTTGGATCGGTTTATGATATGCCTTTCAATGGGATATCCATCTCACGAGGCAGCGATTGAGATCCTCAAGGGACAGGAACGGGAGCCGGTGCGTAATATGCAGGCAGTGATTACACTGGAGGAGTTTGTGGCATTGCAGCAGAAGACCAAGACATTGCCGGTGCATGACTCTATTGTGGATTATATCGTGTCTTTGACAGAGGCTACCAGAGATGGTGAATATTTCAGTCTGGGAGCGAGTCCACGAGGTTCCATTGCATTACTTCGGATGTCACGGGCGGTTGCAGTGCTTCGCGGCAGAGAATATGTAACACCGGAAGATATTGCATATATATATACCGATGTACTTGCGCATCGTGTGAAGCTGGGTACGAAAGCACGTGCCAACGGAATGGATACGGTTACGGCTCTGAATGAAATCAGAAGCCGGATTAAAGTGCCAAGAACATAAAAAGGAGAACAGCATATGAAGCGGACATGGAATATCATGAAATATTTAATTATATTTGGTGCAAATCTGCTTATGCTGTTCTTTTTGCATGCGTATTTTAATCTGATCATTTTGATTTTTATGCTGATTCTTCCGGCAGTATCTATGATTGCAGCCAAGTATGCGACAGAGCGGTTAGAGGTGTCTTTTTCCGGTGTAAAGGAAGATATAGGGATCGAGAATCCATTTTTGATCAGGATCGTAGTGGACAATCCCGCATGGTTTCCGTTGTTAAATGTAAATATAAAGCTGCAGGTCAGCAATTTGTTCATGCAACAGTCGGATATTCATGTGTTAAATGTACCAGCCTATGCAAAAAAGAAGCAGGAGACACAGTATATGCTGAAGAGTGACTATATTGGGATTCTGCAGGTAGAAGCACAGCAGATACAGGTTATGGACTGGTTGGGTTTTGTGATGTTTCATAAGGTATGCACGGCGAAACGGGAACTCGTACTGCTGCCGGAAGACTGTCTGCAGGTAGAACCCGATATGACGGCAGTGTCGGTTGGAATGACCGAGGTAGAAGAGAGCCGTCAGAAGGGAAATGATTTTTCTGAGGTGCAGGATGTGCGGGAATATCAGCCCGGTGACAAGCTCCAGAATATCCATTGGAAGCTGTCAGCTAAGAAGGATATTTTGATGGTGAAAGATCGTGTCGGTATGTCGTCCAGCAGGCTTGTGGTTTTGGTGGAACTCTATCAGGATGAGACGATGATCTTAAACCGGATCGTGACGGCTGCATATGGTGTTGCGAAGACACTGCTTGACAGTCAGATTCCGTATGAGATTCGTTGGTGGAGTGTGCGTATGCAGGATATGAAGCGCTGTGTTATAGAGAATGAAAATATGCTCAGGTCATGGATAGAGGAAATGTATTATGAGGAGCCCTATGTACAGATGGATTATGCCAGGACAGTGATGCAGGGGACAGCACAGGAGATCACCAGATATATGGTGGTGGGTTGTGCAAATGCGGATGCAGGGGATATTGCTTTTGTATATGGTGATGATGTAGCAGGCTATATATACAGTGATTAGAAGAAACCGGAAGGAGCCGGATGTTGATGCAGGGATTGTTCCGAAAAAAGAAAAAAATAAAAGAGGATGTGACGCTGTGTCCGGGAGTACATCTGGTGGAAGATGTGAAGATGGGCGACATGACACCGGGGCAGGACGCATTGGTAAAGGGTCTGTCGGAAGCGTTGATTATGTTCGGCGCGATGGGGGGATTTTTGTCATGTCTGGAGGTCAATTATTATGTGGGAGCGGTAGCACTTGCTTATTTAGCGGCAGCGGCTTATTTCAGCTATTTGTTCAAATCCGGCAAATTGTGGGTCAGAGATCTGGGTTATCTTGCTTTTTTTGCAGTCTATAGTCTGGGTGTGATATCGTTTCGATGGTATATTAACAGTGGATTTTATGCTTTGATCAACCTATATTATGACGAAGCATCTAAATATTTTGATATGGAAGCAGTACGCGATTTCCAGGAGGTGATCGCAGATAGGCGGCTGACAATTACGATCGCAGCTATTTTCATTGGTGTGGCAGTGATTGTAATCCTGAATATCTATCTGTCAACCTATATGAGCATTCTGACAGCTGTTATTGTGTCAATACCAATGTTTGTGTTTCCGTTGTTTTTCAGAAAAGAGCCGGATTCCTTTTATGTAATATTGTTGCTTGCCGGGCTGTCCAGTGTTATCGCACAGAAAGGAAATGGTCATTATAAACGAAATAAGGAACAGACACAATTTGCGGTGAACCGAAAAAAGAGAGAACTGGGAATTACCTATTCACAGTCCGGGTGGGCTGTGCTGCAGATCATTCTTGTATTTGTATGTTTGTCCGGGTTTGTGATTTCAACTTTAAATATAGTATATCCGAAGGATGAATTCTTTTACCGGTTTAAGAATAGTTCATTGAAAGCCTCAATGGAAGATACTGTGGAAAATGTGATGTTGACGGGTATCAGCAGTTTGTTTGATTTTTACAGATCTACAGGGGGAATGAGTGGAGGACAGCTTGGAGGTGTCAGTTCGGTCAGATCGGATTATCTGCCGGATCTTGAGGTTACATTTGCACCATACTCATATGAACGCTTATACTTGCGAGGCTTTGTGGGGGAACATTATGATACTGACCACTGGTCAAAGGATGATGATGGTCTTATGCATTCTGCTGTATCGGGCAGTGCAAAGGGGCAGATCGAGATCCGGAATGTAGGGGCCTCTGATGGATATTTATATATGCCGTATTATACAGAATTGGATGATCATATGGCAGAACGCTATATCAGCGGGAATGGTATACAGCAATGGGACACACAGGTATACACCTATTATCCGGAAATATCTATTCAGCAGGAGGATGGTTCTTATAGACGATCAGATGTTGGTTTTGCGGGAGAAGAGGACATAAAGGACAGTTATCTGGAGGTCCCGGAATCTAATTATGAGACGATTCGCAATTTTTGCAAGGATCTTGGAGTGACAGACAAAGATTCTAAGGAACAGATCATTAACAAATTAATCCTGTATTTTCAGGACAATATTCCATATACATTAAGACCGGGTTCCATGCCAAGAGGCGCAGATTTTGTGAATTATTTTCTGGAAAAGAACAAGAAAGGATTCTGTGCACATTTTGCATCAGCTGCGACCCTGATATTCCGGTATTATGGTATTCCGGCGAGATATGTGGAGGGATATGCCATTGATTACTCACAGGTAATGGATGCGGATCTGGTAGAGAATAAGAAATACGAGGATTTTTTTGAGGGAGATGCTCCGCTTGGAAAGACTGCGGTCGTTAAGGTATCTGCAAGAGATGCGGATGCGCATGCATGGGTGGAGGTTTATCTGGATCATAAGTGGGAGACCGTGGAGGTGACACCATCATCGGATGAAGAGGAGATTGATGACTTCTGGTCGGTATTTGGCAACATGCTCTCTGGCGGTGACGATAACCGGGATGCTGTCAATGGAGTGAATATCGGACAGGGATTTTCTATGGACAGAATGAAATGGGTGTTTTTGTTTATCATAGGCATATTCGGTGTGTTTGTTTTATTGGTGATAGCGCGGATCGCTGCCCGAAAAGTGATTCGATTTGCCGGTTATCATGGTAGGGATGATCGTGAAAATATCGTAGCATATTATCGGTACCTATGCGATTGTCTTCGCATTTTAAATGCAGATTTTCAATATGCAGACAGTCATGCAGTGCAGCTTCGGTATATGATGCCGGATGCTTCTGATAAGGAACGGCAGCAGCTGGCTATGCAGATGGAGCGGATCAGTTATAGTGTGGGCATGATGCCGGATGTGGACGATGCACTGATGGAAAAGCTGCGACAGATATGGAAACAATGTAGAAAACAGTATCCTGTAAAAGACAGGTTCCGATTATTTATAAGAATGTGAGGGATCAATATATGAGAAGAAGGCATAGAGGATATAGAAGGAGGAGAAAGGGACCGGTCATTGCAGGCTTGTTGTGTCTGGTGGTGGCAGGTATATTTATATGGAGATGGAATCCATTTGCCGGCAGAGAGGTACAGGATTCTGATCCGGATACGACTTCCTATACAGAAGCTGAGGATCATACAGCTGCAGCAGTTACGACAGAGAGTCAGATATCCAGTGAGGATACTACGGAAGCATTGGATACCACAGAAGCATTGGCTGTATCAACATATCTGGAACAGATGACGCTTCGTGAAAAGGTCAGTCAGCTTATTTTTTTGCACGGTCAGGGAGAGAGTATAGAAACACTGTTTAAATATCAGGTTGGAGGCATTATTTTATTTGATGCATTTTTCCGGGATAAGAGTGCAGATCAGGTGATACAGGGTATTGAAGATATGCAGAGTGTGATGAAGATTCCAATGCTGGTTGCAGTTGATGAGGAAGGTGGCAGCGTTGTCAGAGTGAGTAATCACAGAGCTTTGTCTACAGAAAAATTCCAGTCACCACGCAGACTCTACCGGGAGGGTGGAATGGATCTGATCAGGGAAGATACAATTGATAAATCGGAGCTGCTGCGGGGATATGGTATCAATGTCAATCTGGCTCCGGTTGCAGATGTCTCCGTGTCCGGTTCTGATTATATACATGATCGTGCATTTGGCAAAAATGCCGAAGAAACGGCAGATTATGTGTCCAATGTGGTGACCGAGATGCAGAAATGCGGCATTGGAAGTGTTGTCAAGCATTTTCCGGGATATGGGAATAACCGCGATACACATAAACATTTTGTGAAAGACAGGCGGGACTATGAAACATTTGAAAAATCAGATCTGATCCCGTTTGAGGCTGCAATAGAAGCCGGTGTGAATGGTGTTCTGGTGAGCCATAATATAGTAGAATGTATGGATGATACCTATCCGGCGTCATTGTCTCCGGCGGTACATCGTCTGCTACGGGAGAAGATGGGTTTTGATGGAGTGATCATGACGGATGATCTTGTGATGAAGGCAATCCAAAAGGCTGAATTTGATCAGGAACCTGCGGTACTTGCATTTGCAGCAGGAAATGATATGATCATCAGTTCTGATTATGAAAATGATATGCAGGCAGTGGTGGATGCCGTACAAGACGGTACCTTATCGCAGGATGCGATCGATGAGAGTGTCAAGCGTGTGCTGGCGTGGAAAAACAGTCTGGGATTGTTACAGACACCGAAGCAGACGCCGGCTGATCAAGTATCTGATTAATGAATAGAAAGAAACAGAAGAGGTGTGAGATGACAGAGAAAGGAACATATTTAAAGGATATTTCGCAAGCAGAACGACAGATGTATATTCTGGAATTGTTGTCCGTGAATCCGCAGGGATTTCGGCTGCAGGATATTGTAGACAAATTTGATTCGTGGGGAATCGAGGTAAAACCCCGCACGATCAAACGGGATATTGATGTGTTATCTGTGAATTTCTTTATCGTGGAGGAGGAACGCGGCAAAGATATCTATTACAGAGCAGATAAATATAGTCTTGAAAATATTGATATTACAATGTCAGATCTTATGTCGATTGCATTTATACAGGAGCTTTTAGGACAGTATCGTGGGCTGGATGTCGCTAACCATGGTATAGCTTTTTTGGATCGTATTACAAAGAAGCTTGGTGTTACCAAGAAAATGCAGTTTATGGATTTTAAAAACATGATCAAGGATCTGGATGTGAGCCGAAGCAAGAATCTTGATGTAAAACCGGAGATTGAACATGCAGTCAGAAATGCAATAGACCAGCACAAAAAGCTCAAGATCGTGTATTATAGTTGGAATAGCGACAAAGAGGAGACCCGGGTGATACAACCCTATCGGTTTGTGATGATTGATGGATATATGAGTGTGGAGGCATTCTGTGAACTTCGGGGCGAGATCCGCAATTTTCGATTGTCGAGAATCCGTAAACTGGAAATACAGGAGGACACATTTGATGTGGATCCGGAGTTGTTGTCGGGACAAATGCCGTTTATTCATCTGCAGGGAGGGGAACCGGAACAGCTCGTGCTGCAGTTTGATGCCATCAAGGGCAGATATGTGGAAGAATATGATCATGACCGGGCTGACAGGCTCGAAAAGCAGGAGGATGGCAGTGTATTATTTTACAAAAAAACAGCGATTACGGATGAGGTCAAATGTTATGTGCTTGGATTTGGATGTCATGTTAAGGTGATGGAACCGGAACATTTTGCAAAGGAGATCCAGAAAGAAATCACAAAGATAGCTTCATTATATGAAAAAAAATAAGGACATCTTTATCAGATGTCCTTATGAAGCAGGGGTAACAGGATTCGAACCTGTACATACTGGAATCAGAATCCAGGGCCTTACCATTTGGCGATACCCCTTCACTCACAAGACAGTATTATACGGGATAAGAATAAAAAATGCAAGTATTTTTTTCGAAAAAATCAAAAAAATTTATTTGTTTGAAAAATGGATGAAAATCAGACTTCCTCTTGTCATTCATTTTTGTTCATGTTATCCTTGTTAGAGTATAGTTTGACAGGTAAGAAGGTTAGTGTATGTATGAATATGAAGCAGATGTAAGGTACACAGAGGTGACAAAAGGACTGCAGGTGCCTTTACATCAGATTATTGATTATTTTCAGGATTGTTCGATCATGGATTCGGAGATGCTGGGTAAAGGTGTGCTTTACCTGGAGCAACATAGGAAAGGATGGATTCTGACAGCATGGCAGATTGAGATATTGCAGATGCCGGAATATCGCCAGCATATTACGGTCAGGACCTGGCCATACGATTTTAATGGTATTTATGGATATCGTAATTTTCAGATCTGCGATGCACAGGGACAGACGATGGTACAGGCGAATTCTCTGTGGTGTATGATGAGCATGGATACAGGAATGCCGTTGAAGCTGACTCCGGATGATACACAGGGGTATGAATTGCGACCGGCAATCGATATGACTCCGGTGAGCAGAAAGCTTCCGGTCTATCCGGACGGTGAGCGTATGGAGCCGTTTGCAGTCAGAAAGAATGACATTGATACAAATGGACATGTGAATAATGCAAGGTATATAGCATATGCGGAAGAGTATGTACCGGATGCCTTTAAGACTGAGCATATCCGTGTACAGTACAAGCGGGCAGCAAAATATGGTGACCGGATATATCCGGTGGTATCTGAGATTGAACAGGGATATGGTGTGATGCTCTGCGATGAGTCATATAAGCCATATGTTGTAATAGAGTTTTTGACAGGACAGAATGGAGATTAGTATGGTAGAATTAGGAAAATGGCAGCATCTTTCGGTCATCCGTAGTAAGGATTTTGGTGTATATGTGGGGGATGCAGAGGATGCGGTGCTGTTGCCGAGAAAACAGGTTCCGGAAGGGCTGAAGGCCGGAGATTCCATCGATGTATTTGTATATAAGGATTCAGAGGATCGTATGATCGCTACGGTCAATATGCCATTGATCACAATGGGTGAGATCGCACCACTCAGAGTGGCTGGTGTAACAGATATTGGTGCATTTATGGACTGGGGACTGGAGAAGGATATTTTGCTTCCGTTTAAGGAACAGACCTGTAAGGTAGAGACGGGAAAGGAATATCTGGTTCGAATGTATATGGATAAGAGCGACAGACTCTGTGTGAGTATGAAGCTATACCAATATCTGTTGCAGGATTCCGGTTATGCAGCAGGAGATGAAGTAGAAGGCACTGTGTATGAACTCAGTGATGAGTGGGGTGCATTTGTGGCAGTTGAGAATCAGTATTCAGCACTGATTCCGAAAAAAGAACTGTATTGCCCTTTAAAGCCCGGTGATCACATTGTGGCGCGTGTGACGAAAGTATTAGAGGATGGAAAGCTTTCACTCAGTGTAAGACGCCCTGCTTATCAACAGATGGATGCAGATGGTGAAGCGGTTATGCGGCTGTTAGAAGCATATGACGGTGTGCTCCCATTTACAGAAAAGGCTTCGCCTGAAGTGATCAGGAGAGAGCTGAACATGAGTAAGGCTTCCTTTAAGCGTGCAGTCGGAGGTTTGTATAAGGCACATAAGATCTCCATCACAGATGGTAAGATCAGGAAAATATAATCAATCAGGAGGAATTCACTATGAACAAGACAGTTATTAAGACAGACAAGGCACCGGCGGCAATCGGACCGTATTCGCAGGCAATCGAGGTCAATGGAATGATCTATACTTCCGGTGTGGTTCCGATCGACCCGGCTACAGGAGAGGTTGTGACAGGCGATATTAAGGTACAGGCGACCCGCGTGTTTGAGAGCATGAAGGCTCTGCTTGAGGCTGCAGGATCCGGTATGGATAAGGCAGTGAAGACAACTGTATTTATCAAGGATATGAATGATTTTGCTGCATTAAATGAAGTATATGCGACATATTTTACAGGTGATTTCCCGGCACGTTCCTGTGTTGAGGTAGCCAGACTTCCGAAGGATGTATTGTTAGAGCTTGAAGTGATTGCAATCAAGTAGGTGTGGAATATGGACGAAAGAAAATCAAATAAACAGGTTAATGTATTCTGGTTGATTCTGGTGCTTTTGAATCTATTTGCCGGACAGGTGATTGGTATGCTGGTGGACAATGCGATTGCAAGAATTCTGCTGGCACAGGCATTGATCATTGGGCCGGTGATCATCTATATCATGGTGACACACCAGAATCCGGTGGAATTACTTCGCATCCATAAGTTCCATGTGGGATCTGCATTTCTAGTGATCCTGTTGGGATTTTGTCTGTTTCCGGTTGTAGGGTTTTGTAATGCCCTGAGCATGGTATTCTTTACGAATCTTATGACAGATAACATGACAGAGATTGCAGGAAATGGTCTGACCGTTTCTCTGCTGATCATGGCATTGCTTCCGGGTGTTGTAGAGGAGTTTACATTCCGTGGTGTGCTGATGGGAACCTATGACAAGGGGAAGAGACCGGTGCAGGCAATTTTATTTTCTGCTTTGGCGTTTGCCATGATGCATATGAATTTTAATCAGATGTGCTATGCATTTGTATTAGGTGTCATCATGGGTACAGTAGTAGAATTGACAGGTAGTATTTTTTCTTCTATCTTGATCCATATTACGATCAATGGTACTTCATCGATATTGACCTGGGCTATGATGAAGGCCGGAGAATCTTTGGGTGAAGCCGGACAGCAGGAATTGCAAAGTCAGATCAGTGCTGCCACCGCAGGTACTTCTGCTGATTATATGAGAACTGCATTGACGATCTTTCCGATTGCGTTGATCGCACTTGGAATCTGCTGGCTGTTGATCAAGGCGATCGCGTATCTGAATGGTACGGCAGAACAGCTGCATTTCTGGACTTCCAAGGAATATAAAGAAGATCGTGCACAGATTACGAAGGTTAGGGTGTTTGATATTCCATATGGAATTGCAATGGGACTTTGTCTGGTTATGTGTATCATGGTTGAGGTGGCTGCCAGAGTGTTGCTCTAGAATTGACAATTGAATCAATAATGAAAGATGCCCCGCATTGTGATATGCGGGGCATTTTATAGTGATATGCATTACTGGTTTTGTAAGGCTGCCTTGATAAATCCCTTGAACAATGGATGCGCTTTATTCGGTCTGGACTTGAATTCAGGATGCGCCTGTGTACCAATAAACCAAGGGTGATCCGGAATCTCAATCATTTCTACGATATGACCATCAGGTGACAGACCGGACAGCATCATACCATTGTCGGTTAATGCCTGGCGGTAATCATTATTGACTTCATATCTGTGACGATGACGCTCTTCAATGTGACTGGAACCATAGAGCTTGAAAGCTTTGGATTCCTTATTGAGTACACAAGGATATGCCCCTAATCGTAAGGTGCCGCCAAGGTCTGTAATGCCATCCTGATCCGGCATGATATGAATGACCTGATGCAGAGAACTCGGATTAAATTCACTGCTGTGTGCATCCTTATAACCTAATACATTTCTGGCAAATTCAACGATCGTAAGCTGCATGCCAAGGCATAATCCCAGATATGGAATCTTATTTTCACGGGCATAGCGGATACTTTCAATCATACCTTCAATACCGCGGTCACCGAAGCCGCCTGGTACGAGGATTCCGTTGACATCGGATAAAATATCAGCAACATTTTCTTTTGTAACAGTCTCAGAGTCAACCCATTTGATCTCAACCTCTGCATCATTGGCAACGGATGCGTGCTTTAAAGCTTCAACAACAGAAATATAGGCATCATGCAGAGCCGTGTACTTGCCGACAAGTGCAACATGAACCTTGTGGGTTGGATGTTTCCATGCATTGACCATTGCTTCCCATTCGCGAAGATCAGGATCCGGACACTTCAGATTCAGACATTTGCATGCCGCCTTGGCAAGACCCTCTTTTTCCATGGCAAGCGGAACTTCGTATAATACATCACAGTCAAGATTCTGGATGACATTTTCTGTTGGAACATTACAAAACAGTGCAATCTTGCCTTTGATATCATCATCTAATGGAAGATCAGAACGGCAGACCAGGATATCAGGACGGATACCTAATGACTGCAGATCTTTGACACTGGCCTGTGTTGGCTTGGTCTTGAGCTCACCGGAAGATTTCAGATATGGGATCAATGTGACATGCACAAGGATGCAGTTTTCATGACCGACATCATGCTGAAATTGTCTGATCGCCTCTAAGAATGGCTGGCTCTCGATATCACCGACAGTTCCACCAACCTCAATGATCGCGATCTCGTCAGCAGAATCCTCTGCGTTGCGGTAGAATCGGCTCTTGATCTCATTGGTAACATGCGGAATGACCTGTACGGTATGTCCACCAAAGTCGCCGTGGCGTTCCTTTTCCAGAATGCTCCAATAGATCTTTCCGGTTGTGACATTGGAGCCTTTGTTCAAGCTTTCATCAATGAATCTCTCATAATGCCCAAGGTCGAGATCCGTCTCGGCTCCATCATCTGTGACGAATACTTCTCCGTGCTGGATCGGATTCATAGTACCGGGATCCATGTTAATATATGGGTCAAATTTCTGGCAGGTGACCTTGTAGCCCCTGGCCTTCAGGAGTCGTCCAAGAGAAGCAGCTGTGATACCCTTTCCAAGACCGGATACAACACCGCCTGTGACAAACACGTATTTAACAGACATATATATACCTCCTCGAATAATATATTAAACTAAAAAAGAGGGCAAAAAAGCCTAACGATGTTAGCTCCTTTGCCCTTGCATCTGTAATATTATAAGGGAAGGAGTTTATAAAGTCAAGTCAGTAACACCGAAAGTTTGTAAGAAAGTTCACAAATCTTTAATTTGCTTTTATAGTATAAAACTGCTATGATAGCAAGTAGAGTTTTTACTCGTTTGCTTATGTATGTAATGTTTTTGTGGTTTTGAAACATAATGATATATAGGAAGAAAAAGAATATGAGAATACAGAATGGAGGATACTATGGAAGATCAGAATAATAATCGTAATAATTCCAACAATAACAGACCAACCGGTTCTCCTCGCAATTTTATCATGGTAATGTTGGTATCAGCGGTGTTATTACTGTTATTTAAGAATGTGTATGATTCATACACAAAGGGTATGGAGGAGGAGATTCCATACAGCCAGTTTATTGATATGTTAGAGGATGGCAAGGTCAAGAGTGTGAAGATCAGCGGAAGCAAGATCAGCATTGAGCCGAAGGAGCAGAGCAATCCGGTCACCAATGTGACCTATATTACCGTCCGGGTCAGTGATTATGAGCTGGTAGACAGATTGGAGAAAGCTGATGTAGAGTTTACAGGTATTTCGTCAGATGGCAGTATGCTGACTGAGATTTTGTATTATGCGATCTCGCTGCTTTTATTCTGGGGTCTCTTAATGCTTTTGTTCCGAGCGATGAGCAAGGGTGCAGGTGGAGGCATCATGGGTGTCGGCAAGAGTACGGCGAAGCTGTATATGGAGAAGAAGACCGGTGTGACATTTGCGGATGTAGCCGGGCAGGATGAGTCCAAGGAGCAGCTGACTGAGATGGTGGATTTCCTGCATAATCCGGGCAGATATTTGGAGATCGGCGCGAAGCTTCCAAAGGGTGCATTGCTTGTCGGCCCTCCGGGAACCGGTAAGACATTGCTCGCAAAGGCCGTAGCCGGTGAGGCGGGTGTACCGTTTTTCTCGTTATCAGGATCTGATTTTGTAGAGATGTACGTCGGTGTCGGTGCGTCGAGAGTGCGAGATCTCTTTAAACAGGCAAATAGCATGGCACCATGTATTGTGTTTATTGATGAGATCGATGCAATCGGACGCAGCAGAGATGGCAGACACGGTGGCGACTCTGAACGTGAACAGACATTGAACCAGCTGCTTTCGGAGATGGATGGTTTTGATACCTCAAGAGGTATTGTGATCTTAGCGGCTACGAACAGACCGGAGGTGCTGGATAAGGCGCTTCTGCGACCGGGAAGATTTGATCGCCGTGTCATTGTAGAGAAGCCGGATCTGAAGGGCCGTTTGGAGACATTGAAGGTGCATTCTAAGAATGTGAAGATGGATGAAACTGTGGATCTGCAGGAGCTGGCATTGGCAACTTCCGGTGCAGTCGGCGCAGATCTTGCCAATATTATCAACGAAGCGGCGTTGATGGCAGTCAGAAATGGCAGAGAGTATGTGAGCCAGGCGGATCTGTTTGAGGCAGTTGAAGTGGAGTTTGCAGGTAAGGCGAAGAAAGACCGGATTCTCAGCAAGAAGGAGAAAGAGATCGTGGCATATCACGAGACAGGACATGCACTTTGTTCCGCATTGCAGAAACATACAGAACCGGTGCAGAAGATTACGATCATTCCGCGTACGAAGGGAAGCCTTGGTTATGTATGGCAGGTGCCTGAGGAAGAGAAGTATTTAGAGACGCAGCAGGAGATGGAAGAGGATCTTGTTACTTTCTGTGCAGGACGGGCCGCAGAGGCGATCAAGTTCCAGAGTGTGACCGGTGGAGCGGTCAATGATATTGAGCAGGCGACAGCGATTGCTAAGAGAATGGTTACGATGTTTGGTATGTCAGAAGAGATCGGTATGGTTTCACTGGCTTCGGTAGAGAACAGCTATCTGGATGGCAGAGCCTATATGGAATGTTCTGCAGCCACAGAGAAGATGGTTGATAAAGAAATCAGACGCATCATGAAAGAATCCTATGATAAGGCATATGCGTTGCTGTTATCCCATGTGGATCTGCTGGATGCATTGGCGGCTCATCTGATCGAGAAGGAGACCATTACCGGTAAGGAGTTCATGGAGATTTATGAACAGCTGACAGGTGAGAAGCTGAAGGCTGCAGCACCGGATGAGAAACGCACAGAGCAGGAGACAGTAGACATGGCGCATGAAGGTGCCCAATCATCGGACGGGGAGTCAACTGTGGAAGAGACATCACAGGCATAGTAATGCTATATATCTGCATCTGATGAATTGTCAGATGCAGGTTTATATTTAATATTTTATTTTATGGAGGTTATGACAATGGCAAATAAATATGCAGGTACACAGACAGAGAAGAATCTGAGAGAGGCATTTTCAGGAGAATCACAGGCAAGAAACAAGTATACCTATTTTGCATCTAAGGCAAAGAAGGATGGATTTGAGCAGATTGCAGCTTTGTTTTTAAAGACAGCTGACAACGAAAAGGAACATGCCAAAATGTGGTTTAAGGAATTAAACGGCATCGGAGATACAGCGCAGAATCTTGCATCTGCTGCTGAGGGTGAGAACTTCGAATGGACAGATATGTATGAGGGTTTTGCAAAGACAGCTGAGGAGGAGGGCTTCCCGGAGCTGGCTGCAAAGTTTAGAATGGTTGGCGAGATTGAGAAGCACCATGAGGAGCGGTATCGTGCGCTGCTGCATAATGTAGAGATGCAGGAAGTATTTGCAAAGAGCGAAGTCAAGGTATGGGAGTGCCGTAACTGCGGACATATTGTAGTTGGTGAGAAGGCACCTGAGGTATGTCCTGTTTGTGCACATCCACAGTCATATTTTGAGGTGCATGCAGAGAACTACTAGGATCAGGATTTACAATAGGCAGGGTATCCTGCCTATTGTGCGTTAAGGAGAGATATGTGCAGTTTGATACATTGTATATCGATGATCTGTGCGTGGATGCAAATACACGGGGAATGCCTATTGGGCAGGCGTTATTTGAACATGTGAAGAAAGAAGCGAAGCGTATGGGCTGTTACGATGTGACCTTAAATGTTTGGGAGGGTAATGACAGCGCAAGACATTTTTATGAGAAAATGGGTCTGAGAGTGAAAGAGACGCAGATGGAATATATTTTATAAAACTGCATTCAAGGGATGTCATAAATTGAAGTTATCTAAACGAAAGAAATAAAGCATTGTAAAAAAGGCTGTGTCACAAATCTGTGACACAGCCTTTTGATTGAACTGATATTATAACTGAGGACCAGCAGCAACTAAAGCCTTACCAGCTTCGTTACCCTCGTACTTAGCAAAGTTCTTAATGAAACGACCTGCAAGATCCTTAGCCTTTGTCTCCCACTCAGAAGCATCAGCATAAGTATCTCTAGGATCTAAGATACCTGTATCAACTCCAGGAAGCTCTGTAGGAACCTCGAAATCGAACATAGGAATCTTCTTTGTAGGTGCGCTTAAGATTGCACCTGAAAGGATTGCATCGATAATACCACGAGTATCCTTGATAGAGATTCTCTTGCCTGAACCATTCCAGCCGGTGTTTACTAAGTATGCCTTAGCACCACTCTTCTCCATCTTCTTAACAAGCTCCTCAGCGTACTTCGTAGGATGTAACTCTAAGAATGCCTGTCCGAAACATGCTGAGAATGTAGGAGTTGGCTCTGTGATACCACGCTCTGTACCAGCCAGCTTAGCTGTAAATCCTGACAGGAAGTAGTATTGTGTCTGCTCTGGTGTCAGAATAGATACTGGAGGAAGTACACCAAATGCATCTGCTGAAAGGAAGATAACATTCTTTGCAGCCGGTGCTGAAGAAATCGGACGTACAATGTTCTGGATATGATCGATAGGGTAAGATACACGAGTGTTCTCTGTCACACTCTTATCGTTAAAATCGATCTTTCCGTTGGCATCAACAGTAACATTCTCTAATAATGCATCACGCTTGATCGCATTGTAGATATCAGGCTCAGACTCCTTGTCAAGGTTGATAACCTTAGCGTAGCAGCCACCCTCGAAGTTGAAGATACCGTTGTCATCCCAACCGTGCTCATCATCACCGATCAGAAGTCTCTTAGGATCTGTAGACAGTGTAGTCTTACCTGTACCAGACAGACCGAAGAAGATTGCGGTATTCTCACCGTTCATATCTGTGTTTGCTGAACAGTGCATTGATGCGATGCCCTTCAGTGGGAGATAGTAGTTCATCATAGAGAACATACCCTTCTTCATCTCACCACCGTACCATGTGTTGATGATAACCTGCTCCTTAGATGTTGTGTTGAATGCAACACATGTTTCAGAGTTAAGACCGAGTTCCTTGTAGTTCTCAACCTTAGCCTTAGAAGCGTTGTATACGATGAAGTCCGGCTCGAACTCAGCTAATTCTTCAGCTGAAGGAAGAATGAACATGTTCTCAACGAAGTGAGCCTGCCAAGCAACCTCAACGATGAAACGAACTGCCATTCTTGTGTCCTTATTTGCTCCACAGAATGCATCTACTACATAAAGCTTCTTATTAGAAAGCTCCTTCTTAGCGATATCCTTAACGGTAGCCCATACATCCTCATTCATTGGATGATTATCGTTCTTGTACTCATCTGATGTCCACCATACAGTGCCCTTAGAATTCTCATCAACAACGATGTACTTATCCTTAGGAGAACGTCCGGTGTAGATACCTGTCATTACATTAACAGCACCAAGCTCTGTCTCCTGACCCTTTTCGTAACCCTCTAAGGAAGCGTCTGTCTCAGCCTTGTACAGATCTTCATATGAAGGATTGTGAATAATCTCAGTGGTTCCTGTGATACCATACTTGCTTAAATCGATGTTTGCCATCTTAAATTACCTCTTTCTTTCATGATATTTATATGATAATCACCTGCGAAAGCAGGCTATATAATATACCAGATGTCGCAGAGTGCCTGTCTTTGGCTACTCCATCTAATATTATACATACTTAACCGATAAAATCAACCAAAATTCGTATTAAAAATATCAGGTATTGTTGAAATTTTATTAAAAAAATGTAAATTGGTAAAAACTATGAGAGAAGGTGAAAAAGAAGATAATATGTTTGCGGAGAGCAAGTATTCGTATTATAATATTAATATGTAGTATAAAACAAAGAAATGAATGGAGGCATTCGCCGGATGTGTACAGCAGCAACTTATCGCACAAAGAATTTTTATATGGGTAGAACATTGGATTATGAATTTTCATATGGAGAACAGATTGTGATCACACCGAGACAATATCCAATTGATTTTCGATATGAGGGACATTTGTCATCCCATTATGCGATTATAGGTATGGCACATGTGGCACAGGAGTATCCTCTTTATTATGATGCGGTGAACGAAAAGGGCTTGGGGATGGCAGGATTGAATTTCGTGGGAAATGCATGCTATGCAGAACCGAAAGAGGATGCGGTGAATGTATCTCAGTATGAATTCATATTGTGGATCTTAAGCCGGTGTGCAACGCTTGGGGAAGCAAAGACGCTGCTTTCCAAGATGCATCTGGTCGGGACACCGTTTAGTGAGCAGTTTCCGGCTGCACAGCTTCACTGGATCATCGCGGACGCAACCGGTGCGATCACAGTAGAGTCGGTGCAGGATGGACTGCATGTATATGACAATCCGGTAGGTGTGCTGACCAACAATCCTCCATTTGAACAGCAGATGTTCCTGTTGAATCAGTATATGCATGTATCACCCAGACAGCCGGAGAATCTGTTTAGCGAGACACTTGCACTTAAGACATACAGCCGTGGAATGGGAGCGATCGGTCTGCCGGGGGATCTGTCATCTGCATCAAGATTTGCGAGGGTTGCATTCGTAAAGCTGAATGCGGTATCCGGTGACGGTGAGGCAGATAGTGTGGGACAGTTCTTTCATATATTAGGATCGGTGGACCAGCAGCGGGGATGCTGTGAGGTTGAGCCGGGTAAATATGAGATTACGATCTACACATCCTGCTGGAATGCGGATCAGGGTATTTATTATTATACAACCTATACGAATCATCAGATCACTGCAGTGGATATGCATAAGGAGAATCTTGACAAGACACAGCTCGTTTGTTATCCGATGCTGCAGACGGAGTGTATTTATAGACAGAATGCATAGGCATTTGTATAACGAATGTGCATCGAAGGATCAGACCGGAATGCGGTGTGAAGGGATCCGATGATGAAAAAACAAATGAGGGGAAATGAGAATGACAATGGCACAGGAATGGCTGGCACTGCATCTGTTCGGTGTTTGTGTGGCCTTTATATTATTGATAATTGTTGCCAGAAAGGAAGAGACAGCATATAAGAGTGCGCTATTGCTCACAATCGCATGCTGTCTTGTGACATTAGTATCAAAGTGTATCTATATTCTGGGGGGAAGTATGGATACTTTGGTTACCATCGGAAAGCTGGAATATCTGGGGAAAAGCTTTGCAAATTACTGTGCATTGATGTTTATGATCAGATGGCGCAAACTCGAGGTGCCGGGCTGGTTGATGAATATTTTGTTATTCATTAATATTGGTTTTTATGTGCTGATCGCAACTGTCGATAAGCATCACCTGTATTACAAACACTACTGGCTGGCTCCGTCAAATGTAAATTTATCCGGTACTTCTTTGGAAATTCAGGCGGCACCAATGTACTATGTGTATATGGCATTTTTGCTGTTAGAGATCCTGGCATGTATTTTGATCATTCTCTCTTCTTTTTATGCGAGAAATAATAGTCCGATGCAGTATAAGCTGAAGCTGCATTTTATGTTGCTGGCCTCTGTATTGGCACCGATGATTCTGCTGTCACTGCGAATTACGGGTGTTCTAAAGGGAGATGACCCGACACCACTTGGTATTTTGCTATCATGTGTATTTATGAGTGCGGCAGTTGTTAAATATGGTTTGTTTGATCCGGTCAAGAATGCAAAAAATCAGATCATTGAGAATTTAGGAGAAGGTCTGATCGTTGTGGATGCAGAAAGACATTTCCTATTTATGAACCCGATGGCGAATACATTAGTGGAATCCATAAAAGCTTCTCACCCGGATTGGACAGACAGAGAGTTGTATCAGGCACTGTGTGGCGAGGATGGTTACCTGAAGTGGCAGGAACATCATTATCAGGTAGAAGAGAGTGCAATGAAGCGAAGTATGATCACACAGGCATATATGCTGACGCTTATGGATGTTACAAAGATTATGGAGCAGAATCGTGTGATGAAGGAACTGGTGGAACAGGCTAGGGCTGCCAGTGATGCCAAGAGTGCATTCGTTTCCAATATTTCCCATGAGATCAGAACGCCGATGAATGCGATTGTCGGTATGACAGAGATCATGTTACGCAGGCAGCACGATAAGAAAGACCAGGATTATCTGTCAAATATCAGAAGTTCCGGGCAGGCATTACTTACGATTATCAATGATGTACTGGACTATTCCAAGATGGAATCAGGCAAAATGCAGCTCTATACAGAGGCTTATGATACCCTTTCTTTATTTCATGATATGAAGATGACATTTGAGAATCGGATTGCAGATAGTACGCTTACGCTGATCTACGATGTTGATCAGAATATCCCATGCCGACTATGTGGTGACGCAGGAAGGATCCGGCAGATTGTGATGAATCTGGTGAGCAATGCGATCAAGTACACGGAGAGAGGCTCAGTACATTTTTCGGTGAAGATGACAGGGCAGACGCAGGAGCAGGCAACCTTATGTATTGAGGTGACAGATACCGGTATTGGAATTCGTAAAGAAGATCAGGAGATTTTATTTGATTCATTTCAGCGGGTGGATGTCAAGAAGAACCGCCGGATTGAGGGAACCGGGCTTGGCCTTACAATCTCTAAGAATCTGGTTGAGATGATGGGGGGAACCATCCATGTGGAGAGTGAATATGGAAAAGGAAGTAAGTTTTTCTTTACGATAGAACAGCAGATTGTAGATGCAACGCCGATATCACAGACGGATTATGACAGAAAGGGCAGCAGTGTGGTCGAGAAGGAAGCGGAGGCAGTCTTTATTGCACCGGATGTACATATTCTGGTTGTAGATGACAATGCACTGAATCTGCTGGTGGCCTGTGAATTACTGGCACCGCTGCAGATGCAGATAGATACAGCAGAAAACGGAGCCCAGGCGGTTGAGATGGTGAGACATATGCAGTATGATCTGGTATTGATGGATCATATGATGCCAATTATGGATGGTATCGAAACAACCCGGGCGATCCGTTCTCTGGAAGGTGATTACTATCAGAGACTTCCGATCATAGCGTTGACTGCAAATGCAATGGTAGATGCAAGAGAGCAGTTTGTAAAGGCAGGAATGAATGGATTTATAGCAAAGCCGATTGACTTTAATATTGCCTGTGAACAGATCCGAAGATGGATCGCCCCGGAGAAGATCAGGGAGGTTTCTATGGATCAGGCAAGACAGATATTGATGGGGGAAATGTTGCAACTGCCGGAAAGTCAGGAAGAAATACATTTACTTCCGGAGAGACTGGAGGGCTTTGAACGACAGGTGGGATTGCAGTATTGCGGTACGGAAGAGGTGCTGCTGGAGCTGATCAGAATTTTCTGCCAGACGATTGATACGAAGTCTAATAAGATAGAGCAGTGCTTAAAAGAGGGAATGTTGCATGATTATACGATAGAGGTACATGCACTCAAGAGCTCGGCATTGATGATCGGATTACCGGAGCTGTCTGCACTGGCAAAGGAATTAGAAGCATATGGAAACGCAGAGGATCAGCAGGAATTAGAGAAGAGAACACCATCTATGCTGACATTGTATCGGCGTTATAAGGAGATCTTGAAACCATATATTCAGGAACAAAAGACAGAGTTGACAAATGTGCAGGCGTCTGAATGGATCGCATTATTGGAGCAGATGCATGAGAGTATGGAGGCATTTGATATGGATACGGTCGATGCATTGCTTGCCAGAATGAACCGGTACTATGTGCCGGAATGCATAGAGAGCGATATGGAGCGTCTGAGAGTGTTTGTCGCAGATGTAGCAATGGAAGAAATATTACAATTGACAGATACAATGATAAAACGATTACAGCAATAAGGGGGAAGGCTGATGGCAGTTAAATTTGAGCCATTTGTAATTTTAATGGAGAAACAGAGTTATCTGGGTGCATCTTTTGAGACAGCATTTGACAAGAAAGGTATCAATGCACAGGTTGTAGATATTTCGCAGGCAACCAGTATTGTGTCCCGTGAGAAAGCATTGGGATTTTTGATCTGTACCAGTGCGGATCTCTTGAAGAAAAATGTCAGTGTAAAGGTCATGGTGGACTGGGCCATCAAAAACCGGATGCCGGTGTTTGCAATGGGAAATACTGAGGAATTGGAGCTGTTATGGCATACAATACCGAGGCAGATGGTGAAGGATGAGTTCATCCGGCCGATCAATGTAGGAGAGATGGTAGACAGTATTTGCGAACAGATTGATACTTTTTACAAATCCGAACGGAAGAAGATCCTTGCTGTAGATGACTCCGGCGTTGTGCTGCGTAATATTAAAGGGATGCTGGAGGATACTTATGATGTTGTAATTGCCAATTCCGGTGCGATGGCAATTAAATATCTGACATTAAACAGTGCGGACCTGATATTGCTGGATTATGAGATGCCAATTGTGGATGGCAAGCAGGTGATGCAGATGATTCGTGAGGATGATGAATTTAAGGATATTCCGATCGTTTTTCTGACGGGAAAAAATGATACAGCTTCTGTGATGGAGATCATGGAATTGAAGCCGGACGGTTATCTGCTTAAGAGTATGGAATCAGGAATGCTTCACAAAGCAGTCGATGACTTCTTTGCGAAGCATAAGAAAAACTAAAACTGTGAATAGATAAATTCCGGTGCGGAAGACAGATTTGCACACATCAGAAATAAATAGATGATCATGATCAGCACATAGAATGACAGTACGCGGTATGCAAACTGCATTTTAGGGTGCTGATTCATTTTGCTTATAAAATTCATAAATCGCTTCATTGAGCCGTACCCATCCTTTCCCACTAAAATGAAAATTGTCTGTGAATAGATATTTTTCATATTCCATGTCTGTAAAATCTGCTATCTGAACATCGTATCCGGATGCAACATCTTTGATCGCCTGATAGGTTTTTTGCCGTTCATCCTTAGGATACTGCGTGTAATCAAGCCAATACCCGTTGTTGGGAAGGATCACAAGCAGTGGCGTGATCTGCAGATCCTTGCATACATCAAGAAATAATGCCATATCAGAGTATTCTTCTGCACCGTCTACATAATGTTTGTCTTTCTGAGAGCCTTTTGCCTTTTTGATACTGTTTTTGTGCTTGTTATAGAAAGCCTGACTTTCATAGAGCGGGTTGTTGCATGCTGCCTTAGCAGCGGTTTCCGCTTTGGTATAGAGTGTATTCCAATCATAGTCGCGATCAACCATAAGTTCATTGGAAGCCGCTTGCGCCACCGGCAGAAAATCCTTTTGAGAAGGAGATAGAGAATCTGCTTTAAAACATGCGATGGCGCGCAGGCAGTCCTTTTCCCGGATAAAACTCCGGAAAAATCCGGACTCTATGCGAGTGATCATTCCTGCATCCTGATCTTGATATACTGTATTGTACAGCTCGATCCGGGCAAGCATGGATTCATCTGACAGAAGCTGTTTGGTTCTTTGGATCAACCGGTCTTTGGTATCCTCTGATAGTTTTGTGTTCTCTAACATACCCAGATAATGTGTCTCAGAAAAACGAAGCGTAAAAGCTGCCGGATCTACATGCCGCCGTTGAAACCATTGTGGCGATACGATCAGAACAACCTTTTTGTTGGACAGTTCATTGCCGATCGATGCCAGTGTGAGTGCATGATGGATACTCTGATAGGAGTCGCGTCCGATCAGAATCGGGGTGAAATCTGTATCCGCAAACATCCGCTTGATATGGTAAGGCGAACCGGTTGCATTTCTAAATTCCGAAGATCCCATGATCAGCATTGTATGTGCATCCTGATTGGCGAGTAACGGTTGCCTTGCAGTGAATTTGGCATCGGAAGTCCAGACACCAAATTGCTTTTGATTCAGTTGTAAGTGGCTCCTTGCGTAGAAATGCAACCCGATCATGGAAATGACGGCCAATATGAGTGCCACAAAAAATGCTTTTAGCTGTTTCATGGATAACGCTCCTCTAAATTCTCTTCATAACCTGTTCGACAATTTTTCCCGGTGTGTTCATGTCTTCTCTTGAGATCTCAGATGGTGCGATCACAACACCAAGTTCATCATCCAATGTGGCAAGCAATTCTGCAAAACCAAGAGAATCTAAGAGGTCAGAATCAAATAATTCCATATCCATATCCTCTAATACGCTGTCGTCCTCACATGCCTGTGCAAGTATTTCTAAAATCTTTTGTTCCATTTGTAATATCTCCTTTTTCGTTTCATTTGGTGGGCTTCTAAAGCTTCATTGTCAGCACGGTCAGCAGACGGCCTGAGAAAATGTAGAAGCCAAATATATATAACTGCATGGTAATGATCCATGACAGGAATTGATACCATCCTTGTTCACGGTGCTTCTTGTAGAAGGTGGATTTTTTCTGCCAGGTTTCAGTCAGCGCAAGCAGTATACCGTGATAGAGACCGTAAATAATATAGGACCAGTCTAATCCGTGCCAGATCCCCATGATGGTCATGTTGATAATAAAGCATATATTGGCTCTGGTCAACCGGGTGCGAAACCATTTCTGCTTTTTAAACCGCATTACCAGCCGTGTAAAGATAAAGTCACGAAACCAGTGTGAAAGACTGATATGCCAGCGATCCCAGAAGTCCTTGATGTCCTTGGCAAGGAAGGGCTGACGGAAATTATCAGGTGTCCGGATGCCGAGTATATAGCTGGTACCGACTGCCATCAGGGAATATCCTGCAAAATCAAAAAACAGGTAAAAACCATATAGATAAGCATAGCCGACTTCATAGGAAATGCCAGCTCCATTTGCCAGCATATCGAGGCATGCGGTCATAACCAGATAGATCCGGCTTGCGATCACTGCTTTGTATATGTATCCAAGCAGCAGCTTCGTGACACCCGGCATTGTCATATCCAGATAAGCCTCTCTCGTAAGTACCGTGTTCTGATCTTCTAAAAATCGACGGCTCCTGTCAATCGGACCGGAGCTGATCGTAGGAAAGAACAACAGGAAGCTCAGATAGTCGTAAAGGTGTAATTCTTTGATGACACCATCGTAGATTTCAATCAATATCTGTACAACCTTAAAGGTAATATAGGATATACCGATAAAACAGAATATACCCAGATTCATAAAGGTCTGCAGCTTACTTAGGATCAGTGGCAGCAGGCTTGAGACAAGATATGCAAAGTAAACCGGATCTTTGCGCCCGTTCTTTCGGATATAGGATAAAAATGTCAGGAGCAGAATCCATTCTATGACCACAAATGTAATAAAGTATAGCAACTGTACCGGTGTCTGCCCGAAAATGATCAGGATAAAGGCGATGGAGGTCATCAGACGGTAATGTCTGAGGTCGATTTCCATGCAGCCAAGCAGCATAGCAATGATCAATACAATCGTCAGAGCAAGGAAGAATTGCCAATGTTCAAAAAATGTCATGATGCAGTTCCTCCCAATTGTTTTCTGTCAATCTTTCCATTATTGGTCATCGGAAGCCGATCCATCAGTACGATCTTCTTCGGAATCATGTAATGTGGCAACAGATCAGAAAGCGCGGAACGGATGGTCTCTATATCTGAAGCTGCAACGAGATAGGCAGTCAGACTTCTGACGGCACCACGGCGCATATTGGGTACGACAACCGCCTGTGAGACATCAGGTAACCGTAAAATGTTATTTTCAATATCTTCAAGTTCGATCCGGTAGCCATGCAGTTTGATCTGCAGGTCAATGCGTCCGCTGTAGTATAGCAGGCCATTTATCAGATAGCCTTCATCACCGGAATGATAGCCGCGAACAAGTTTGCCGTCTCTTGTGGTTTCGTAAAATGCCTTTGCGGATCCTTCCGGATTGTGGTAATAACCTGCACTGACGGTATCACCAAGAATGTGGATTTCGCCTTTTTCGCCATCCGGCAGGATTTCTCCGGCTTTGTTATGAATCTCAATATAAGTGCCGGGTTTGGCTCTGCCTACCGGCAGTGGGGCATTTGCGTGGATCATGGAATCGTCGATCAATACCCCGGTTACGGCAACTGTAGATTCGGTTGGACCATAGGTGTTCATGATCACCGCATCAGGAAATCGTCTGCGGAGCTTGGCAGCTGTTTGTGGGGAAAGGGTTTCACCACAAAACAAAAAGAGATGAAGGCTGCACAGGTTTTCTGCACAAAATACCGGGTCTGACATACAGATCTCAGCAAAGGAAGGTGTTGATACCCATACTTTGATATTGGATTGTAGCAGAGAAGCATACAGTTTTCTGTAATCTGTCTGCACCTCTTTCGTGAGTGCCCATAGTGTGCCACCACATGCAAGACTGGTGTAGGTATCCATGACAGACAGATCAAATGAGAATGGTGCCTGATTCAAAAATGTACTGCCGGATTTGTCTTCCATGGAGGATCCTAATGTAACGGACCAGTCCAAATAGTGTTCCAGATTCGATCTCGTGATCATAACACCCTTTGGAACACCGGTGCTGCCGGATGTAAATATCATATAGAAGATTTCGTCGGCTTGTACCGGTGTCAGTGCGGATGCCGGATCACAATCAGCCGTGAGCATCTGTTCGATATCAGAAAATGTCAGGACCTGCCTGTCAGGTGCCGTGAGTGGTTCCAATGCCAGACATATGTTGCAGTCCAATGCATCGAGTATCATGTTGACTCGTTCATCAGGAACGGAAGTGTCAATCGGACAATAGCCATGTCCTGATTTCACAAGTGCCAGAAAGCAGACAAGCATCATCGGATGCTTATGGCCATATACGGCGACAGGAACTCTGCCGGGGATCCGTTTTGCAATGGCGGCTGCAAGAATATTGGATTGCTCCTCTAATTCACGATAAGTAAGTGTCAGTTCGTTACATTGTATTGCAATCCGTTCAGGCATCTGTAAGCTGTGTCTGTTGATCTGTTCTAAAATATTCATAATCTTATGTTCCCCTCTTGCTTCATTCGCATAGCACCTATTGTACACGAAACAAATGATATATGATATACAAAATTCTTTCTAATTTCTAACAAAAAATCGTCAAATTGTGGAATCTGTTACGACTGCATGCTTGCATAATAGAAAAGAGTATGCTATGATAGCGGCGGATTAAATCATAATAGCTGGTGCCATTACTATAAATAATCTGTAGATAATGGTTAAAAGGGAAACAGGTGCAAGTCCTGTACGATCTCGTCACTGTGAGCAGGGAATGGGATACCATGTGCGTAATGCACGGTCACTGAAGATAATTTGGGAAGACGGTATTTCATGATGATCTGTAAGCCAGGAAACCTGCCAGTTATTGGTACAGGAAGAATTTCCAGATCACGAGTAATTGGTCGTACCGGGTCACCGACTTCTTACTCCGTCAGTTGTGGTTTACTGACGGTTTTTCTTTGCTGTGCTTATTTATGAGGCAATTCGCATTATGATCCGGGATATCAATAGGTGATGTCTGCAGAGCAGACAGAATAGGAGGATAACAATGAGAAGAAGCAAGTTAATGGTGAGTGCAGCCGTGGCAGTGATGGCATTTGGAATGCTGACGGGATGCGGAAAGAGTGATGCAACGACCACGCAGCAGACAACACAGGAGATCACAACCGCAGCAGATACAGCCGTAGCAGATACAACTGCAGCAGATGCTGCAACAGACGAAACAGCGGATGATGACGAGAATTATGATACAGGAGATGCATCATTGGATAAAGTGAGAAATGAGGATAATATCGGTGATAATGAGCTGATGGTAGTCAGCTTTGGTACAAGCTATAATGACAACAGACGCCTTACGATCGGTGCGATAGAGCAGGCACTGGAGGATGCATATGGGGATACTTATGCGATCCGCAGAGGTTTTACAAGCCAGATCATTATTGATCATGTAAAGAAGAGAGATCATGTTGCGATCGATAATGTAACAGAAGCATTAGATCGTGCAATCAAGAACAATGTAAAGAATCTTGTGATTCAGCCTACCCATTTGATGAACGGTTTAGAGTATCATGATCTGGAGGAAGAGATTGCACAGAACGCAGATGCATTTGAGAAGGTAGCGATCGGAAAGCCACTCTTAACATCAGATGATGATTTCAAGGCTGTTATGGAAGCTATCACGAAGGCAACAAAGGAATATGATGATGGCGAGACTGCAATCTGTTTTATGGGACATGGTACAGAGGCTGATTCTAATGAGGTATACGCTAAGATGCAGAAGATGTTGACTGATGCAGGTTACAAGAACTATTTTGTAGGTACTGTAGAGGCTACACCAAGTCTGGACGATGTACTGGCACAGGTAAAGGCAGGCGATTACAAGAAGGTGGTATTAGAGCCTTTGATGATCGTGGCAGGTGATCATGCCAACAATGATATGGCCGGGGATGAGGACGGTTCATGGAAGAAGACCTTTGAGGACGCCGGATATGAGGTAACCTGTCTGGTTCGTGGTCTTGGTGAGCTGGAGGATATCCAGAAGCTGTTTGTAGAGCATGCAAAGGAAGCTATTGATAGCATGCAGAAGTAGGGAATTATAGATAATAAAGGAGAGTACGATGAAGAAGATAGGGTTATGTACGGCAGCGGTTTGTTTATCCATGATGCTGGCTGCGTGCGGTACATCAAAGGATGCAACAACACAAGTAATGACTGTCGCAGATGATACAGCGCAGAGTGCACAGTCGGATAAGGTGGCTTCAGCAGATGAAATGGTGACCCCGGAGGATGTTGTAGAGGATGGCATGACACCTGTGACAGGGGATAAACTGCAGGATGGCACATATGATATCGAAGTGAAGTCGAGCTCTTCTATGTTTAAGATCACAGCCTGTAGCCTGACGGTGACAGATGGAAAGATGTCTGCAGTGATGACGATGGGCGGTACCGGATATCAGTATGTATATATGGGTACAGGTGAGCAGGCGGCAACAGCTGCTGAGAGTGATTATATACCATATGTAGAGGATACTTCGGGTGCCCATACATTTACGGTGCCGGTATCGGCATTGGATGATGGTATTCCTTGTGCTGCATTTAGCAAGAAGAAGCAGAAGTGGTATGACAGAGTGCTGCTGTTTCGTGCAGATTCCCTGCCAAAGGATGCATGGAAGGAAGACAGCATTACGAAGCTGACACTGGAGGAAGGACAGTATACTGTCGATGTGCAGTTAAAGGGCGGTTCCGGCAGAGCGACTGTGAGCTCACCTGCGAGCCTGACGGTGACGGCAGATGGTATGACAGCCACGATCGAGTGGAGCAGCTCGAATTACGATTATATGGTTGTCAATGGTGAGAAATATCTGCCGGTGAATACAGATGGCAATGCCGTCTTTGAGATTCCGGTGGATGGTTTCGATTATGATATGCCGGTCAGTGCAGATACGACAGCGATGAGTACACCACATGAGATCGAGTACACATTGCATTTTGATTCTGCATCTGTAAAGGCAAAGTAAATATGACTATAAGAGAGGCAGAATACATATGAAGAAAATGTATTTGACTGTCTGTCTGGTTCTGATGATGATTTTCCCCTGTGCATGTAATGTGCAGGGGAATGTTACATCTGAGGAAAAAACGCAGCAGACACAGGACAACAGGATATGGACAAAACTGCAAAAGACCGGAGAGATGACATTGCAATATGCAACGGAATTTGCAGTGGATTACTATGAGGGTGGATATGCACTCATCAAGGTAGCGGATCAGACTCGGTATCTTTTGGTGCCGGAGCAGGCTGTTGTGCCGGATGGTCTGGATGAGGATATTGTGGTGCTCAGACAGCCGTTGGACCGGATCTATGCCGTGTCTACCTCTGTGATGGATCTGTTCCGCGCATCAGACAGTCTGGATGCTGTCCGTTTTACCGGACTGGAATCGAAGGACTGGTATATTCAGGAAGTGCAGGAGCGTATGGATGCCGGGGATATTTTGTATGCCGGGAAATACAGAGCTCCGGATTATGAATTGTTGTTATCGGAAAATTGTAATCTGGCGATTGAAAATACAATGATCTACCATGAGCCATCGGTGAAGGAACAGTTAGAGAAGTTAGGTATTCCGGTTTTTGTAGAGTATTCAAGCTATGAAAGTCATCCGCTTGGCCGGATGGAATGGATCAGACTGTATGGGCTTTTGACCGGCAATCAGGAAACGGCAGATGCATATTTTTTGGCACAGTCAGAAAAGCTGCAGGGAGTAGAGACTGCGCAGACATCAGGGAAGACAGTTGCATTTTTCTATGTGACAGCTAATGGTGCGGTGAATATCCGGAAAACCGGCGATTATGTGACGGAGATGATCCGTCTGGCAGGTGGAACCTATGTGCCGGAACAGGTATCAGCGGGAGATTCCAATCTGTCCACCATGAATATGCAGATGGAGAGTTTCTATGATGCGGCAAAGGATGCGGATTATCTGATCTATAACAGCACGATTGACAATGTCCTGACCTCGTTAGAAGATCTCTATGCCAAGAGTGACCTGTTCCGGGATTTTAAGGCGGTCCGGGAGGGGAATGTGTGGTGTACCGGAAAGAATATGTTTCAGGAAAGTACGGCAACCGGAGACATGATCGTAGAGCTGAATCGTGTGATCAGCGGAAACGGGGATGATGCAGAGCTGGTATATCTGCACCGGCTGCAGTGATACCGTCTGTGGACGGGACAGAACAGGTGAGAAGATAACAACAGGAATTGTAATGGAAAGAAGTATCACAGAATGTCAGGATGGATGAAATGAACAAAAGGAAATCAATCAGATATATAACTGCATATTGCCTGTTACTGGTATTGGTGTTTGTGCTGATGCTCTGGAATATATGTGCAGGCAGCGTCAATATCCATGCAGGACAGGTGCTTTCTATTTTATTTGGCGGGCAGCAGGCACCGGATATGCAGACAGCATATCGGATCATATGGGATATCAGACTGCCGAGGCTGCTTGCAGCAGGAATGCTTGGCGGAGCACTCTCTGTATCGGGATTTTTGTTGCAGACATTTTTTGCCAATCCGATTGCCGGCCCTTATGTACTGGGGATTTCGTCCGGTGCAAAGCTGGTGGTGGCAATGGTTATGATCCAGTTTCTGAGCAGAGGGGTGTATCTGAATTCCATGATGATGATTCTCGCTGCATTTGCAGGCTCTATGCTATCCATGGGACTGGTATTGTGTGTCTCCAGACGGGTGAAGAATATGGCGATTCTTGTGATCTGCGGTGTTATGATCGGTTATATATGTTCGGCGGTCACTGATTTTGTGGTTACTTTTGCGGATGATTCCAATATTGTCAATCTGCATAACTGGTCTCTTGGCAGCTTCTCCGGTATGAGCTGGGCAAATGTGCGTGTGATGGCTGTAGTCGTGATCGCCGCTCTGGTATGCACCTTTTTATGCTCTAAGCCGATGTATGCCTATCAGCTTGGAGAGGGCTATGCTGTGAATCTGGGTGTGAATATCAGATTATTTCGTATGGTACTCATTTTGTTATCAAGCATTCTGTCGGCAACTGTGACCGCATTTGCAGGACCGATCTCCTTTGTGGGGATTGCAGTGCCGCATTTGATGAAACGGCTGTTTGGAACCGCCAGGCCGGTCTATATGGTTCCGGCATGCTTTTTGGGTGGCAGTGTATTCTGCCTTTTGTGTGACCTGATCGCCAGGACGGTATTTGCACCGACAGAGTTGTCGATCAGCTCTGTAACGGCAGTGTTTGGTGCGCCGATCGTAATTTGGATGATGCTTCTAAGGCAGGAGAGGAGATAGCATATGTGTATGGAGGATACAGTGGTATTACAGACAAAGGATCTGACGGTCGGTTATGACGGAAGAGGCGTCCTTCGCGGCATGAATTTTTCGGTGCATACGGGGGAGATTGTGACATTGATCGGTCCCAATGGTGCAGGCAAATCGACGATTCTGAAGACGATCGCCAGACAGCTTGCGATCGTGTCCGGGAAGGTACAGCTACTGGATCAGGATTTGTTCCGGATGCCGGCAAATGCATTGGCAAAGCAGATGGCACTTGTGATGACAGAGCGGATTGCCCCGGAGCTGATGACCTGTTATGATGTGGTTGCCATGGGACGATATCCGTATACCGGGTATATGGGACGGCTTGCCCCGGAGGATCAAAACAGCATTGACAGCGCGATTGCACTGGTGGATATGCAGCAGTTTGCGGACCGGCCGTTTGTTGCAGTCAGTGATGGACAGAGACAGCGAGTTATGCTGGCGAAGGCAATCTGTCAGGAGCCGACATTGTTGCTCCTGGATGAGCCGACATCCTATCTGGATATCAAATATAAGCTGGAGCTGATGAAGATCTTAACCGGACTTGCGAAGTCACATCGGATGGGAATCCTGATGTCTTTGCATGAGTTGAATCTGGCAAAGCGTATCTCAGATACAGTGGTATGCGTCAGGGATGATGGTGTGAGTGCCATCGGCAGTCCGGAGACGGTGATGCGACCGGAGGCGATGGAAGCGTTATTTGATCTGCAACCGGGCGACAGCGCAGTATTCCTGTGAGCGTTCCTGTCACCAACTGCTGCGATGCTGCATAGTCTACCATAGAGGAAATGGATGTGAGGATGGCTATGGCAACAACAATGATACTGGATGCAGGACATGGCGGTTATGATAATGGTGCAACCTACAGTGGACGCCGGGAGAAGGATGATAATCTGCGGCTGACGCTGGCAGTTGGGGAGAGATTAAAGCAGATGGGTTATAATGTTCTGTATACGCGGACAGACGATGTGTATCAGTCCGTGATCGAAAAGGCGATGATCGCCAATCAGAGCGGTGCAGATTATTTTGTATCGTTTCATCGGAATTCGAGTCCGAATCCGAATACCTATTCAGGTGTGGAAACCCTTGTTTATGATGACAGTGGAATTAAGGCACAGATGGCACGAAACATCAATGAAGAGTTGGAGAAGGCAGGATTTGCCAATCTCGGCGTGCAGGAACGCACAAATCTGGCAGTGCTCCGTCGGACGAAGATACCTGCAATCCTGATTGAAGCAGGATTTATCAATACAGATGCCGATAATACAACATTTGACCAGAATTTTGATGCGATCGCAGATGCAATCGCCCGTGGGATCTCTATGACCATTACGCCTACAGCGGATGCATATTATGTGCAGACAGGGTTGTTCAGAATGTATGCAAATGCGAGATACCAGTTCGATGAATTGCTTGCATTAGATTATCCTGTGCAGATACAGGAGAGAAATGGACTCTATGCAGTAGAAGTGGGTCCATATTCCACGATCGACAGGGCAGCGGCTGCGCAGAATGCACTGCGACAGACCGGCTACCAGACATTGATCGTGCAATAGAACCCACGGTAGATTCAGATTTAGTGTTTGCCGGTGGAGCCGAATCCTCCGGCACCGCGGCTGGTGTCATCGAGTGTGTCAGACTCGGAAAAGACAGCCTTCAAGTAAGGGGCAATGACAATCTGTGCAATGCGTTCATTTGCCTCAATGGTGACAGGCTCCTGACTGTGATTATGCAGTGCGACCATGATCTCCCCGCGATAGTCTGCATCGATGACACCGACCTTGTTGGCGGGTGCCAGACCACGGTTGCAGGACAGTCCGCTTCGTGCATAGACAAAGCCGGCATAACCGACAGGAATCTCCATTGCCAGTCCGGTTGGGATGAATGCTGTCTCGCCGGGTGCGATGGATTTCTCTGCGGAAAGACATGCATACAGATCCGCACCCGCTGCAAAGTCAGAACCGTATGTTGGTAGGATAGCAGCAGGATGCAGCTTCTTGACGCGGATATTTGCCTCTAATATGTGATTCGTGTTTTCCATTTTATTCTCCTTCTTCTGTAAATAAGCGGGTATCATCCCATAAGACGATCCGTTCCTGTTCAAGTGATTCCGGCACTTTAATGATACGCTGGTTGCTGGATCCCCGGAATCGGAGACTGATGTCTTTCAGATCCTCAACAAACTCTCCATCCACTAAGACATCAATACAGGATAACATCTGTCCGGTTTCCGGCCATTTGAGAGCCATATCCTCTAACAGATCCTTGTCAAAGGTATAACCGGAATATACCCATATACTTTTGTCAGGATAGGTCTTTTTGACACGCTCAAGCAGAGGGGCGAGTACGGTCTGGTTTGGATGCTCAAATGGCTCGCCACCTAAAACAGAGAGTCCACGGATATAATCCGGCTTCAGGTATTCGATGATCCGGTCGGCATCAGACTCGGTAAACAACGATCCATATGTGAAATCCCAAGTTTCTGCATTGAAGCAGCCCTTACAGTGGTGGGTGCATCCGGACACAAATAATGACACCCGGACTCCCGGTCCATTTGCAATATCATAATGCTTAATATCTGCGTAATTCATAATATACTCCTTTAATTAAGAATGACCATCTTAAAGCAGATGGCCATTCAGATTTTGTCTATGATACGATATGAGGATCTTACAGGTGAAGAACTCTTGCTTTGATTTCCTTTGTCTTGCCGACATTCCAGAAGTTCTCACCCAGATAACCACAGGTTCTTCTGGTGACATTCATCTTATTGTGATCCTTATTGCCGCATTGTGGACATTCCCATTCGTTGTCATCGTTGATCATGATCTCGCCATCGTAATCGCATACATGGCAATAATCAGACTTCGTGTTGAACTCCGCATACTGGATATTATCGTAAATGAACCGTACCACTTCAGCCAGAGCATCCAGATTGTTCCGCATATTTGGAATCTCCACATAGGAGATTGCACCACCGGATGAAATGTTCTGGAACTGGCTCTCAAATGAGAACTTGCTGAATGCATCAATGTGTTCACGTACATCTACATGGTAGGAATTGGTGTAATAGCCCTTGTCTGTGACATCCGGAATGCTGCCGAAACGCTCTTTATCGATTCTGGCAAAACGATAGCAGAGAGATTCAGCCGGACTGCCATAAAGACCAAATCCGATACCGGTCTCTTCTTTCCAGCGGTCAGTAGCAGCACGCATATAATTCATAACACGAAGTGCAAATTCCTGACCCTCAGGAGTGGTATGGCTGACTCCCTTCATCAGCTTTGTCATTTCATAGACTCCGATATATCCAAGAGAAATGGTGGAATATCCATTTAACAGGAGATCATTGATCTTGGCACCCTTCGGCAGACGGGCAATGGCACCATACTGCCAGTGGATCGGGCTGACATCAGAAGTAATATCCATCAATGCATTATGTCTGCACATCAGGGCCTCATAGCACAGTTCCAATCTCTCATCCATTAACTTCCAGAACTTGTCTTCGTCTCCCTTGGCGAGAATTGCAATCTGTGGCAGGTTCAGGGAAACAACACCCTGATTGAAACGGCCTTCCCACTTGTAGTTGCCATTCTCATCTTTCCACGGAGATAGGAAGCTTCTGCAACCCATACAGCTGAAGACATTGCCCTCGTAGTTCTCACGCATCTTCTTTGCTGAAATATAATCAGGGTACAGACGCTTTGCAGAACACTTTACAGCAAGACGGGTCAGATAGTCGTATTCGCCACCCTTTAAGCAGTTATGTTCATCCAATACATAGATCAGCTTCGGGAATGCCGGTGTAACATAAACACCCTTTTCGTTCTTGATACCTTCAAGACGCTGACGAAGAATCTCTTCAATGATCATTGCATTTTCCTTAATGTATGGATCATCCTCCTGCAGATTCAGGAACAATGTAACGAATGGTGACTGACCGTTCGTAGTCATCAATGTATTGATCTGATACTGAATGGTCTGGACACCGGAACGCAGTTCGTCATCCAAACGATCCTTAACCATGCTCTCTAATACATCTTCCGGAACACGGTCGCCGTATTCAGCAGTCATTTTCTTCTTATATTTGTTATAACTCTTTCTCAGATACTTACCGAGATGACGGATATCAACGGACTGCCCACCATACTGGCTGCTGGCAACAGAAGAAATGATCTGCGTCATAACGGTACAGGCAACCTGGAAACTCTTCGGACTCTCGATCAGCTTACCATTCATTACGGTGCCGTTGTCCAGCATATCGCCGATATTGATCAGGCAGCAGTTGAAGATCGGCTGCAGGAAGTAGTCTGCATCGTGGAAATGTAAAATACCTTCTTCATGTGCCTTGGAAATCTTTTCAGGAAGCAGAATTCTCTTGGTCAGATCCTTAGAAACCTCGCCGGCGATCAGGTCACGCTGTGTAGATGCCACAGTTGCATTCTTGTTGGAGTTCTCCTCCATGACATCCTTATTCCGGTTCTGGATCAGGCTCAGAATAGATTCGTCTGTAGTATTGGCCTTACGAACCAGCTCTCTGGAATACCGATAGATGATATAAGTCTTAGCGAGCACAAACTTGCCGTCTGCCATCAGTTCCTGCTCAATGATATCCTGAATATCCTCGACCAAAATACGATTGCGCTTCTTTGCTTCGATTCCTTCGATGATCGCATCAATCTTATCGACGGAAACCTGTTCCTTTTCTTCCACCTCTGCATTTGCCTTCTGGATAGCGGTTACGATCTTACTTCTGTCGTATGTAACCGTACTTCCATCTCGCTTAATAACCTTCATTACATAAACTCCTCCCGTTATATTGTAGTATTAGTATGCTATTATGTGAAAATGCGTATATAACGCACTTAATATAGTAGATGTTAGGTGTCGGCTGCACTATATCTTGTGTAGCTGCAAAAATCATTATAGCAAACATCATAGTAGATGTCTAGTTCAAAAACAACTAAATATTGTGTAATATTTTGTTCACCATAAAATTAGACACAAGATATAGTATTAAGATAATTCTGAATTGCATGATTATATCAGGGCAATACATAAATTGTCAGAATTTAACAGGGAATCAATAAGTGAAGAAAAAGTGAGAAATCTGTGAAATTTCCCGGAAAGGCTTTTATTTTCAAGGAAGATGTGATATAACCTATAAGGTACACGCTTGTGAATGATATGTCATAAGCGATCATAAACCGAACAGAAAGGAATTTAATAATGAAGAAATTAGCTTTATTAGGTGTAGCAGTGATGAGTCTTTCTCTGCTGGGTGGCTGTGGTTCAAGCAAATATTCAACCAGA
Organism: uncultured Lachnospiraceae bacterium; assembly: GCA_934293375.1. GTDB lineage: Bacteria > Bacillota > Clostridia > Lachnospirales > Lachnospiraceae > RGIG6919. The sequence goes on from CAKQYS010000016.1 coordinate 36,394, forward strand.
CTGCCGGATTATAGTGAATATGTGACAATTGGAGAGTATACGGGACTTGGATATACCCCACAGGAGATCTCTGTTACAGATGATGATGTGCAGGGCGAGCTTGACAGCTTTGTAGAGGATCATGCGACAGAAAATGAGATTACAGATCGTGGTGCACAGGTAGGAGACAATGTGAATATCGATTATGTTGGTACGGTAGACGGTGTCGAATTTGAAGGTGGCAACACAGACGGTAAAGGTACCGACATCACAGTTGGTGAGAGTGGATATATTGATGGATTTGATGACCAGATCGTGGGTATGAAGACTGGCGAGACCAAGGAAATCAAGGTAACATTCCCGGATCCATATAAGAATAATACAGACCTGTCAGGTAAGGATGCGGTTTTTAAGACGACAATGAATAAGATCACAGAGACCATCACACCGGAACTGACAGATCAGCTTGTAGCAGATAATACTGACTGCAAGACGATCGATGAGTATAAGGAAGAACTCCGTGACAAGCTGACGAAGGATGCGGAGCAGGATGCTCTTGATGATGCAAGAGACCAGCTGATCGCAGCAGCAGCTAAAAATGCGAAGTTCTCTGCATATCCGGAGGATGAAATTAAGAAGCTGATAGATGATACCGTGAGCCAGATCAAATCTACAGCATCTTCATATGGTATTGATTATGCTACCTATCTGCAGTATTTCTATCAGTGTGAGACAGAGGAAGACTTCGATAAGTATCTGTCAGATTCTGCAAAGGAATATATGGAGCAGAGAATGACGGTGTGTGAGATTGCCAAGAAAGAGAAAGTCACAGTGTCAGATGATGATATTAAGGCATATGCAGAGGATCTGGTAGAACAGTACAGTCTTAAGAGTACAGATGATGTATACAAGTATTATACAGAAGCGGATCTGGAGTACATGATCCTGGCAGAGCGTATCGGTGATCTTCTGAAGAAGTCAGCTGTTGAGGTAGAGGCTACAACAGAGGATGATGCTGCTGATGTGACAGATGAAGATACGACAGACACAACAGAGGAAACATCCGCAGATACAACAGAGGAAGCTTCTGACAGCACAGCCGAGGCAACATCTGAGAATTCAACATCGGATGCCACAGCCGAAACAACAGCGGCTGAGTAAATGATTCGAATTATTTTAAAATTTCCATAAATAATGGTTGACATTTGAAATAAAATGTTATAAACTTTCAGAGGTGTGATTGACACACCTTTGATATGCAGGAGTGGCGGAATTGGCAGACGCGCAGGCTTCAGGTGCCTGTGGTAGCAATACCGTGTGGGTTCAAGTCCCATCTCCTGCACGCGAAAGAAAAGCCTCAGGCTGATGCCTGAGGTTTTTTCTTTTGCGTGCAGGAGGATCTTGAACCCAGGGTTCAAGATCTCGCCTTCGGCTCGGTCGGTTCGTAGCTTGTGGTCCGCCGGACCACACTCAGTCTACGCTCCGCTTCGGTCGGCGCAAAACGGATGTCCACCGGACATCCTGCGGTCTCCGCTCCGCTCCGGTCGGTGCAGAACAGATGTCCACCGGACATCTTGCACCCCATCTCCTGCAAGGTGGTTTTTCTTTTGCGTGCAGGAGAATCCCCGCCCTAGGGTTCAAGATCTCGCCTTCGGCTCGGTCGGTTCGTAGCTTGTGGTCCGCCGGTGCAGAACCGATGTCCACCGGACATCTTGCACTCCATCTCCTGCGGGAAGGGTTTTGTTGGGTGTGCAGGAGGTCGGATAGATTTTCTGGGGGATGCGGGGCAGAATGGTTGACGCACCTTGTAAATTAAGCTATAATAAGCCGATAGGCTTGTAATAAACTGGCATATAGTATATATGAAATAATAATAGAAGGAAGGATCATGTGAATATGGCTGAGAAGAAGATTTTAACCTATGCTGGATTGAAGAAATTAGAGGATGAGTTAGAGACACTGAAGACTGTCACTCGTAAGGAGATTTCCCAGAAGATCAAGGAAGCGAGAGAGCAGGGTGACTTATCAGAGAATGCCGAGTATGATGCAGCGAAGGATGAGCAGAGAGATATCGAGGCGCGTATTGAGGAGATTGAGAAGCTCTTAAAGAATGTAGAGGTCATTGACGAAGACGAGGTCGATCTGGAGAAGATCAATATCGGCTGCCGTGTTCATTTGATGGATCTGACAGACAATGAAGAGGTTGTATACAGTATTGTAGGTTCTACAGAGGCTGATATTCTGAATGATAAGATTTCCAATGAGTCACCAATCGGTATGGCATTGATCGGTGCCAAGATCGGTGAGACTGTTACGGTAGAGGCACCGGACGGAAACTATGATTATAAGGTATTGGATATTAAGAGAGTAAACTAATAGAAAGGATATACGAAATATGGCAGAGCAGAACGGACAGAATAAGCAGGCAAAGCCAGAAAAGCAGCAGGATGTAAATCAGCTGTTAAAGGTAAGAAGAGAGAAGTTAAAGGAATTACAGGATGCAGGAAATGATCCTTTTCAGATTACGAAGTATGATGTGACACATCATTCTGATGAGGTGAAGAATCTATACAATGCACATGAAGCAGAGCTTTTAGCAGGCAGACCGGAGCCATCAGTGGATGGACTGGATGATGCCCAGAAGAGAGAAGTGATCAATGCGGATTATAACGAGCGTCGTGAGATCATGGATGCACAGCCGATCGAGGTGAGCATTGCAGGCCGTATGATGTTTAAGCGTGTGATGGGCAAGGCGTCATTCTGTAATATTCAGGATCTGAAAGGCAGTATTCAGGTATATGTAGCAAGAGATGTGATTGGTGAGGATTCTTACAAGGTATTTAAGAAGTCTGATATCGGTGATATTTATGGCGTGAAGGGATATGTGTTCCGTACGAAGACAGGAGAGATTTCCATTCATGCCGAATCTTTGACATTGCTTTCCAAGTCACTGCAGATCCTGCCGGAGAAGTATCATGGATTGACGGATACCGATACAAGATATCGTCAGAGGTATGTAGACCTGATCATGAATCAGGACAGCAAAGATACATTTGTAAAGCGTTCTAAGATTTTAGCTACGATTCGCCGATTCCTGGCAGGCAAGGATTTCATGGAAGTGGAGACCCCGATGCTCGTGTCAAATGCCGGTGGTGCTGCAGCCAGACCATTTGAGACACATTTTAACGCGCTTGACGAGGATCTGAAGCTTCGTATTTCACTGGAGCTGTATCTGAAGAGACTGATTGTCGGCGGTATGGAGCGTGTTTATGAGATCGGCCGGGTATTCCGTAATGAGGGTCTGGATACCAGACATAATCCGGAATTTACATTGATGGAGTTGTATCAGGCATATACAGATTATAATGGCATGATGGATCTGACAGAGGAAATGTACCGTTATATTGCACAGGAGGTGCTTGGTACGACAACAATCACCTATCAGGGAATCGAGATGGATCTGGGCAAGCCATTTGCGCGTATCACGATGGTAGACGCTGTGAAGCAGTATGCCGGCGTAGATTGGAATGAGATTCACACCTTAGAGGATGCGAGAGCGATCGCTAAGGAGAAGGGTGTCGAATTTGAAGACAGACATAAGAAGGGTGATATTCTGAATCTGTTCTTTGAGGAGTTTGTAGAGGAGCATCTGATCCAGCCTACATTTGTAATGGATCATCCGATCGAGATTTCTCCATTGACGAAGAAGAAGCCGGAGAACCCGGAGTATGTGGAGCGTTTTGAGATGTTCATGAACGGTTGGGAGATGTGTAATGCTTACTCTGAGCTGAATGATCCGATCGACCAGAGAGAGCGTTTCAAGGCACAGGATGCCCTTGCAGATGCCGGCGATGAGGAGGCGAACCACACAGATGAGGACTTCCTAAATGCATTGGAGATCGGTATGCCACCGACAGGCGGTATCGGATATGGTATCGACAGATTGTGTATGTTGATGACGGATAGTCCTGCGATCAGGGATGTGCTGTTGTTCCCGACAATGAAGAGCATCGACAAGTAAAACCCAGTGTTTATGCGGGTTTGCAGACATTCATTGCAAGCAAATGACATCAAAATGACATCAAATTCGCAACCTTAGTTACAACTTCTTGCATTCATTTGCAAGGATAATCAACAAAGGAAAGAATTTTGAACACATATTAAGACACTTTCTAGTAAGGAAGTGTCTTTTTTGTCTCTTGCTCCTAGAAAAAACAAAAGAGGTCAACTTCAGACCAAAATGGTCCGAAGTTAATGTCAAATCAAATTGGTATGATGTATGGAATGTCGAGTTCACAAGTTAAGAGGTATATCCGCTTAACCCATTTACTGCCGGAACTGTTATCACTGGTAGATCAAGAGTCCAGACAGAGTGGGAGACATCGCATAATACTATTGATTATTCTGGTGTTTCTGGTTGGAATAAGTGTTAGTATGGTGTATTATATAAGACACAACAGTTACAATGGTTCGTCCAGACAGCAGACAGAACAGCCATACACCTCAGATATTTATACAGAAGCGGTGTCTAAGGATGTGTCAACACAGGATAAATCTATCCGGAACGAGGAGGCACATATTACAACAGAGGCTGCAACGGAAACGGTGACCACACAGGTGCCGCCCACACAGATACAATCCACTACAACAGAATCATCCACGAAGAAAGAATATCAGATCAAAGAATCTTCGGATTATGATGAATTTCAATTAGGGGACTAAAAGATATAGAATACAGGAAACGCAGAGTTTAAGGTTTTCCGACTACAGAGGGGGTTTACATGTTCAATAACAAAGATACTGTATTTTGGAATGGTGTATGTGTAATGATCGTGTTATTATCCGGAATATTAAGACTGGTGTACTATTCTTATTCCGGTATCTCATTAACCGGTATCACATGCATATTATATATTACTGCTATTTTTATATGGATTTATCAAATGAAACGCCGCCTGATCAAGCCTCAGGAGCAGAAATATTTGATTCAGATCGGGCATATGTTATGTTTTCTTATATTGCTGCGAACCGTAAAATTTGCATTTTTACCTTCTTCTGTTTGGACAAGATATGCGTGGTATCTTTATTATATTCCATTTATTTATATCATACTTTTTTTGCTATCAGCCGTATTACAGATTGGAAAGAACACCGGTAGATCACAAAGCATTAACGGGTTATATGCGATAGCAGCGCTATTGTCTGCAGCAGTACTCACAAACGATCTGCATCAGACAGCTTTTCGATTTCCGGTTCCGGTATCCGATTGGCAGGACGCGGATGGGTATACCTATGGAATTCTATATTATCTGATCATCGCCTGGATTACTGTATTGTCAATTGTTATTCTGGGAATCACTCTGCACAGGTGTTCTTCTTCGGACAACCGGAAGCAGATCTGGAAACCATTGCTTCCGCTTGGCATCGGTATTTGTTATATGCTGCTATATCGTTTTCACCCGGATTGTTATTTTGTATCCATGTACAAAATGGCAGAAATGATCATTATTATCTTTCCTGCATTTATGGAAGGTTTGATCCAGGCTCATTTATTTCCTGTAAATGATCATTATATGGAATTATGGAATGCATGCTCCTTAAATGGAGGAATATTGTCAGAGGATGGTGAAATGCTGTACACGGCAGGAAGTACCAGACATTTTACGGCAGCCGAAGTGCGCCATGCAGTGAATGATGAGGTACTGCTTCAGAACGGAAATATACTCTTACGAAGCTACCCGGTTCATGGCGGATATGGTTATTGGATGAAAGATATTTCACAAATTCAGGAAGTCAACAAAAAGTTGACGGAATTAGGAAATATATTAGAAGAAGAAAATGCCATGCTGGAAGGGGAAAACCGTCTGGCGCAGCAAAGAGAGCAGATCCGGCAGAAGACTGCGCTGTATGATACGATCATGAATCGTCTGCACACAGAATTATTATTGGTAAATTATTTATTAGATACCGTTCCGGATGAAGAAGATGCCTTTATCCATCAGATGCAGTATGCAGCTATTATCAATGCATACATTAAGAGATACTCCAACATGCTTCTGCTGATAGAAGAACATACCATATTGGATAGTACCGAGTTATCGCTTGCCATACAGGAAACCGCCTCTTATCTTACACTTTATGGAATACAGATTTATTATGAAACAGATGGAACAATGCAATTATCCGGAGAAAAAATATTAACATCATACGCTGTTTTAGAATATGTGATTGAAGAAGCGATCCATACATGTCATGCGATGTTTCTCACACTGTCATTTCATAAAGATATGCAGATGTATATTGAAATGGATTGCGTTCCATCCGTAACGGATTTCAGTCGCTGGAAAAATGCCATTGAACAATACAAAGGAATGCTTACCGTATGCACGGAAGAACAGACTTTATATTTACGACTGGTACTTCCCGGGGAGGAGGGGATAACGGATGTATTATGAGATGCTTTCTGACATGGAGCAATGCCTGCTCTGTATTGTAATCATGTTTTTGGCTTTTGTCACACTGCACCGGATGCTGCAGACCATATGGTTTCATATGCCGGTGAAGTATATTCTTTTTTCCGGTTGTGTATTCGGTATCAGCCTGATATATTTTGAGGGGGCATGCGTTGTCATAGAACACATATCGGATCCGGTGAAGGAAGGGTGGATGGCCCAGGTATTTATGAATACACCTGTCCCATTACAGGTATTATTCATCGTCATACTATTGGGAACTGACATTATCTTTAAACGAATTATACGACGCACCCGGCAACATCAGTTATCCTACGATTGCGTGAAAGAGTGTATGGATGCGTTACCGGAGGGAATTCTCTTTACATATGGAAACGGTACACCAATTCTGGTCAATGAGACAATGCAAAGACTAAATGAAGCATTAACCGGAAATGGAATTATGAACGGAAATCAATTCTGGAATATTGTATCGCAACACCCGGGCAGAAAAGAAGATAAGCGGCCAGACAAAGAAAATATCTTTGTGGTGGAGGCAATGGATCGCATCTGGGATATCCAACAGCAGCGTATATATGTCGCCCAACAACCAATTACAGAGATCATCGCAACGGATGTAACCGGCCTTTATAATCTGCACCTTGAATTGAATCGACGTAATGCCGTGCTTGCAGATATCAACAAGCGGTTACAGCATTTTAATCAGAATGTGACGGCCGTAACAAGAGAACAGGAAATCCTCGCTGCCAAGATACGCGTACATAATAATCTCGGCAAAACATTACTGGCATTTCGTGCCTATCTTGCAACCCCGCCATTGCAACGCAATCGACAGGAATTACTTGAAATCTGGCAGGAAACTTTTCACATATTAGAAAAAGACGTCGAAAATCATCATACAATCGATATGAAAGACATATATGAAACAGCACATCTTTTAGGAGTGAAGATATTACTTAACGGACATCTGCCTGACCGCACAGACATCCTTAGTCTTATAATTACGGCAACGAAAGAATGTCTTACCAATACCGTAAAACATGCAAAGGGGACGGTTTTATATTTAGATATACAAACGGTCACGCAACACGGAATACCTTATTATCAGATACAGCTTCAAAATAACGGAACACCACCGTTCACAAATGATATCACGGAGCATGGCGGTCTCCGTAATCTGAGAAGGCTCATAGAAGCAGAAGGGGGAACCATGCTGGTTAAAGGGAAACCGTGTTTTCAACTTACTATTTTATTACGACAGAACAAGGAGAAGATGGATGAAAACAAAAGTGATGATAGTTGATGATCAATTCATAGCCAGAAAATTATTCGAGTTATATCTGACAGAAAGTGAACAATATGAAGTCAGCTGCCTTGTTGAATCGGCAGCTGACGCTGCCGGATACCTGCAACAATATCCATCGGATCTGATCTTAATGGATATTTTAATGAATGATGCTTCCAATGGGATTAATGAGGCGGCTACAATAAAAAAGAACAATCCTTCTGTTAAGATTATTGCGATTACATCAATGCCGGAGGAATCCTGGTTGAAACGTGCCAAAAAGGCTGGAATCGATAGCTTCTGGTACAAAGAAAGTTCAAAAGAAACAATCTTACATGTGATGGATCGTACAATGGCCGGTGAATCCGTTTATCCGGATCATCCCCCTGTGGTTGCATTGGGGCATGCCAATAGTACCGACTTTACAGAACGGGAGCTGGAAGTGCTCCGGGTAATGACAAAAGGTGCTTCTAATCAGGAGATTGCACAGGAATTATGTATTGCAGAGAACACGGTTAAGCAGCATATCCGGCATATGATGGAGAAATCCGGTTGTAAAAGCCGGACAGAACTTGCTATCGAGGCAAGAATCAGTGGTGTAGTCATTCCGTTGGAATAAAACATGCGGTTATAACATAAGAATATTCTAGAAAATATGGAAGGTATGGTAACGATATAACACTTTCGTGTCATGTGTCATTCTTCTTTTTACGGTATAATTAACAGACAATCATAATAAAGAGAGGAGAGATGATTATGAGAATGCATCCATTTTTAAAACCATTTACTCTGTGTCTGCTGATATGCGGTCTATTTCTATTTCCGATAACAGCAAAAGCTGCCGACAGTGAGATCAGCATTAGTGCAAATGTAACAGAAACCATTACCTATGAAGAGAATATTACAAAAGATGATAACTGGACCATTATATTTAAGAACACAACCAGTGGCAATGTCAAAATATCAGATCTTGTAATTACAGACTCTACTAGGTTGGATTCCTCATCCATCGGAAAACTCAAAATACAAGCTTATATGACCAACGGGTGGAAGGATTATTATACCGCATATTCCCCAATAATTGCTCCCGGTGAAACCTGCAAATTCCTTGTTACTGCAACAGCCAAAAGTTTTACGAATGTCAAGCTGCAGTATACCGCAACCGTATACAAAACTTATAACATCAGCAATGATGAAAACAAACCAATACCTATAGTATTTGACCAGGAAATAACCGGACCGGTCTATCAGCAAGGATATTATAATCAATATTATTCCCTGACTCTGACCGAAGCATCGACAGTAACGATTAACCTGACCGGCGAATGCAGTTATTATCTTCGCAATAGTATTGGCGAGTATCTTGGGCGTGCCAGTAATCGATTGAACACATCCGGCACGGAGACTTTTAAGCTTGCTGCCGGTACTTATGACATGCAACTTATAGGAGGTGGGCAGTCTGATATCGGTAAGGAGTATACCTTAAAGGTGTCTGCTGTGCCATATGATTTCGGCACCGTAAATGTCGACTGGAATATACAGGGACTTGTTGGTGCCTGCAATGTACCGTTTACAGTAACACTTACCGGATCGCCGGAAACTTATGTATATTCAGCCGGAAGCGAACTTCGTTCTTATGGCGATAGAACATCTACCGGATGGAGCGGTGTACTGAATAATTCATCAGCAGGTTATCATACATTACGAGTTGTCTTATATGCAGACGGTTACGGATTTAAGGAATACACGTATGAATATCATTCTATACCCGAAACTCCGATTCTGTTGGCATATTCGTTTAATGTGGGTACTACCAAAATGAATCTGAAAGGTTTGGGGCGGATTCAGATGAAAGATGGCAACAAATGGGTAGATGTGAAAAATGTGAAACCAGTGAATGTAGAGGAACGTGTTGTAAGCGGATTAAAACCGGATACACAATATACGTTCCGCCTGATCAGTTGTATAGAAGAGGAAGGAAAAGAACCATTATACAGTGCGCCATCTAAACAGATCAGTATCATAACCGGTTCCAACAAAAAACCTGCTGTGAAATCAATCAAAGCATACGGATACAAAACAAAATATATTCCACGCAAATACAATAGCGGTTATTATGATACTTTGGGTATATGGCATCGCGGGTATTATACCGGGGGCTATTATACCACAAGCTACAAATTGAAGATCGTACTGAAAAAGAAGGCTCCCGGTTTGAAGACAAAATACCTGAGCGTAAACGGAACCATTTGTAAACTAAAAGGAAACACCTGCACCTATAGCGATTATTACAGAGGAAAACGAACCAAGAAGAAGCTAAAAGTAAAAATAGCTACTGCTAAGAGTGATAAATACCGTGGAACAGGAGCCGCAGTTACTAAAACAATTACGCTCCGGTAATACGAATCATATTTGTTGCATTTTTTTCTCCTTCTTTTAGCTTTTTCAAAATGCTCATACATACCTCGGTAATCATTGTACTGATTTCTTCGTCTGTAAATCGGCACATTTTTGTGGCACAAAGCGTTGCAATTCCGTGTGTATATATCCAAAGATGAGGTCTTGCGAGAATTTATCTGGAGGACTGCTTTGTGATCAATAATGTATCATTGTTGCAGGGAAAGAATGGACTCTTTGTGGCAATGCCGTCCTATAAGACGAAACAGACCGATGAACATGGGAAGAGTATCTATCAGGATATCTGCTTTCCGGTAACGAAAGAATTTCGGGAAAAGCTGTATGGAGCAGTGAGAAAGTCCTTTGAGGAGAGCAAGGAAAAGCAGAAAAGCGGTGACGGTAAGGAACAGCTGGAACCAAGTGCAGGTCGTGATGGCTGGCAGGAGGCGAAAGACACACCGTTTCGATAAGAAAGAGTGAGCCGGGATAAAGGGGCATCCTGTGGAGAGATTCATAGGATGTCTTTTTCTGTGGAGAGGAAAAGGAGATTGTGTTATAATGTTCAAATAGGAGGAGCGAGGGATGCTTCTTGTCCATAGGACAAGAAGATGGAAACAGAAGTAAACTTAACAAAGCGGAATTTTGTGAATTACTGCATAGAAGAGTTCTTGGTAGGTTTATAATTAGGCAGGGTAACCTCAACTTCAAGTTTGCAGAATTAATAAAATCGGAATTTGTGGAGGCGATTGATTGGAGGAATCGGAACTTTATAAAAAGCTTGGTATACTGACGAAGGACAAGGACAAATGGGAAGATAACAT
>CAKQYS010000017.1 GCA_934293375.1 uncultured Lachnospiraceae bacterium
TTCGGATTTGATGCTGTATCCGGAGCTACTTTTGCTGACAGTTTCGCAGTATCTCCGATCTCCATGGTCTTACTTGTGGCATCCAGTGTGATGTCTGATACCGCTATGCATTTTGTGGTAAATGCCTTGATCCGGCAATTTGTCGAACCATTCTTACTGACATCCGTCCAATATGGATCGGTCTGTGAACTCGAAAAACTTATAAAACTCTGTCCTGCTTCAGAAACAGATACATTTTTACACCATGACTGTGTGCTGTTCGTATCCAGATCGACCTGAACACCATTTCCGTCCACATCATGCATATATAACACAACAGAAAATCTGTCACCCTTCTGAAGGGGAACCGGGTTGATCAGATCCACTGTATGATAACCGGCATAGAGCTGGTCAGCACTCTGACTGGCTACCAATGTTCCGGCATCCGGATCACCGCCTGTTCCATCCAGCAGATACACTTTGATCTGACATTTATAACCGGAATCTGCTGTATAAAATCCAACTGCATCTAACATCTGATCGCCCACAGCTGAATATACATTTGCTGAATAATATGCTGTCGAATAAAAACTGCCTGTTACACCACCATCATATTGATAATTGTAGTCATAATGATCTGCCGTATCATACACATAAAAATATGCATTTCCACCGGAAGATGGCACATCCTCATAGGACAGCCAGAAATAACCATCATTTCCCCAGCGTGTGGAATAACTGTTCTTACATAGCCATGCACCATCTCCATCGGGTTTATATTTGCCATCAAAATGATCCCTGCTAAAAGTATCATCCCATCCCACGATCGTGATCGCATGGTTCGTACCAACATTACTTGGGCAATATGCCGCCAACACCTTCCCGGATGCCAGACTCCATCGATTACTGTACTGGGAATTGTAATAATTCGAATTCGAGCAATAGCTGGCAGCTGCCGCTCCATATTCCATGATCATCTGCTTTACGATATTACGATCCTGCATGGAGATCCAGTATGCATTCTGCAAATGATAGACATCATGATCAAAGGCAAGTGCATCATCGAGTGCTGCATCCTTTTTTGTCTCATCAATCTCACTGTACTTCGCATCCTCCTCCGGGGCCAGTCCTGTCCAGGATGCCACCTTCCTGGTTGCCAGCTGCTGATTACCGCCGATCATCAGATAGTTCTCACTGGATGTTCCACTTGTAAAACTGTCGCCCGCTGTCAGTTTCAGTGGATCTGTCACCTGTTTGCCACCACAAAAATAGATCAGCTGCCGTTCTGACAGATCAATCGTATTCTCTGCCAACCCCGCTGATATGAGGCTGGACTCCGATGCCCCAATAAACGCATGCGCCCAGCATGTACCATATGGATTCTGATTCTTTACACTGGTTACATTGTGCGAGGTGTACTGTGAAGGAATCGTGCTATCTGCACGGTCTGCTGTCATCAGACCATCTTCAACCGGTGACACGGCATATTCATCCATCCCCGGATATTCCTTTGTCTCAATCAACTGTCCAGCAGATGTTTCCGATGCATCTGGCTGTGCCACAGCCGATACCATAGGCATAGATAGCCCTGACAATACCAAAGTCATCACCAATGAACACGCTGCCACCGTTCTCGTAATTCGTCTTCTCATATTCCGTCCTCCCGTGTATCCGTCATGCTGGGCATTCCTCCCTGCCCAGTATCCCAATTCCTATACTATATTGTATCACAGGAAGTCTGTATGCGGTACTTTTTTATTGCCTAATCAAGAAAATCTTTACACTTTTTTTCCGGATCTTTCTCAAAAAAATAACAGTCATCATTTGGATTGCATGTTGCCAGCAGCACCTCTTTTTCGGATGCAATTCCATGTGCTTCCATCTGCTTACGAAGCCAGTTCATATCCCGTCCTGCGGCCTTTAGATTCTCCTTCATGACCTGACCATCCATGATGATATTGGCAAACGCATAATCCTCCTGCGGCTGGATTTCCAGATCTGTTGGCGTTGCCGGACGATCTGCAGCCTTTGGCAGAAAGCTGATCTGTCCATTCGGTTCCAGAATTGCACACTGCAGCTGTGAAAGGTCAAAATAGCCCGCCCCTCGGCTTGCCGTCAGAAATTCACTGACATTGATTTTCGCCCGCTTCATGTTCTGATACAGAAAGACATCATTCTGAAATAAAATATAGGGCGTACCTACGATCATTCTATGACAGCACATATACCGATCGGCTATCCACGACAAAAATACCGCCACAGCCCCATATACGATCATGGCCGTAAGCGGTATTCTAAAATCATCCTCCAGGGAAATCGCCATTTCTGCCGCAATCGAACCAATCGTGATCCCATTAATGTAGTCGAACATGCTCATCTGTGACATCTGTCGGTATCCCATCAGCTTGGTCAGAATAAACAATACGATCACCGATCCAAGCGAGGTGAATAAAATATGCAAATATTCCATACTGTACACTCCTTATTTCTGCATAATAACACAGCTGCATGGACCTATGCCAATCTTGCATCGTCCTGCAGCTGCATTTGTTATGTATAATGTGTACAGTTTTTTAAAAATTATTCTTCTGTTGAATCTTCTGTCGTATCCTCTGTGACATCTGCAATCGTCTTCGTTCCAAACTCTCCCAGATTTTTGGAAACTGCATAGACATGCTCATTGTCACCATCGATATATACATACTGGCTGTCGCTGGTATCATTGAAGTCACCAACTGCAACTGAAACAGTCTGATCTGCCGCTGTAAAAGTAATCGTTGCCGATGGAGTTTCCAGTCCGTAATCAGAAAGGCTGTCAACCTTTCCCAGATCCTTTTTGATCTCCAATTCGCAAACCATATCCAACAGTGTCGATACCTTATCAGCATCAATTGCCGTATCAGTCTGTGTCTCACAACTCCATGCATCGTCGGCCTTTGTAAGTTTTACTTCACCCGATGCATTTGAAAATGTGAGTTCTGTTATATCCGCAGTATCATAACTATATACCGTATCTTTTTCTGCTTCTGCCTTCTCTGCCTTCTCGTTATTCTGCTTCAAGACAAAATATCCTCCAAGCAGACCTGCAAACACCAGTAAACCAATTATAATCGGTAATGCTTTTTTCATCGTTTTCTCCTTCTAAACCAGATCACAATGCCTGCCACCAGTAATATACCCGGCACAAGAAACATCAACACATTTCTCCACAAAATAGACTTTGCTGTTGTGATATTCAAGGCCTCATAAGTCAGACTCTTCACCGGAATCGCCGTTGTAGTCTGATGCTCTGACAATCGGCTTAAGACATTTAAGATCAAAGAATAGTTTGTTCCCGATACTGCTGTATTCACATCCGCATCAAACAGACTCTCCGTTCCGATCACAACCATCTTAGAGGTCACTTCGTCCTTCGTCTTCTCTGCAACTGTAGCAATGCTGAACGGTCCCATCTCGTCTCCGTCCTCACGCTCATAGGTTGATACATTTGCCGCATTTTTCTTTGCATAAGATGTAGAGCTGGATTTGAGTAATGTTGTATATGTGATCTCATCCGTTGCCTCTCCCTGCAGTACCGGCTGTGCTACCGGTGCTAACACGAACGAACTACCGGACGCCACATCTGATGTATAATCATTGCTGATAATCTCTGGCACCACATATAAAGGATTCTGCACCGCATAATGAGATGGATCTTCCTCTAACATAACCGACTTATCCACACCTAATCCGTATTCTGCCATGACAGAATCAAGATTCGGAGTTTCTGTAGTGCTGTAGTATGATACCACAACCGCCTTACCGCCACCTTCCATATAGGTCTTGATCTTCTTGGCATCATCCTCGGAGAGATCCTTGGTCGGAGAAAGGATCAGCAGCATCGCACAATCATCAGGAACCGCTTCCTCCGTCAAAAGACTGAGTGACTGCACACTGATATTCTCCTTTTCAATCAGACTCTTAAGCGAATCCGACATCTCCAATTCATCATGACCGGTCAATGTATACAACACCGGAACATCCTCACTTGTCAAAATATTGATCGCACTGGTGATCTGTCCCTCACCATCAAATCCGGTTGCCTGTGTCTGATAAGTATTATAATCTACCGATGTCTCATAAATATCTTCATAACTGATCGCACGGCTCTGGTCTCCACATACTACGATCAGACTGTTTGTTGTCAGATCCTGATCTGTATACTGACTGACAAATGCCGGATTCAGATCCGGATCCTTTGTCTCCACCTTGATATGTGAACTGGTATTCTCGTACTGCTGCAGCGTCTTCATCAGAATATCATCTTCATTCCCCGAAGCAGCAAGAATATAGATCGTAATATCTTCTTTCAGATTTGACAACAGTTCTTTTGTCTGATCTGAAAGTGAATACAGCTTCTGTGCACTGATATCTTTCTGATTCAAGGATGCCGGGAGCTGTCCCGCCAACAGATTCAATGCCACTACAACCGCAATCACGATCACACATAAGGCAAAACTATAGGTGCCTTTCTTCAAAAATCTACGCTTCGTTTCCTTCGAAACACGAGGTTTCGCAGCCTTCTTCGCAGCCTTTTGAGCCTGCTTTTCTGCCTTTGCCTCTGCCTTGGCAGCAGCATCCGGCTTGGTTTGCTTCTCATTCTTACCCATAATACCCTCCTAGCTCCAACGTCTCTTTTCAACAGACTGCACTGTCAGGAATACAAACAATGCCGCTACTGATACAAGATAGATCAAATTAGATGTATTAAACACACCGTTGGTAAAATCATCCATTCTGGCCGTTACATCCAGTGCCTGAAATGCATTTGACACCGCACTCTCTAACAGAGACTTTTTCATAATATATACTATGGTCAGCACAGCTTCTAATGCCACGCCGACACCAATACACAAAGGCAGACTGTGTGTCATAATAAATAAGATCAATGTCACTGCGATCACCAAAGCCGCAAATCCGATAAATGCACCCATTGCCTCATTGCTGAAGAAATTTGCAATACCACTGATCAGGTAATCTGCAAACAACACCACAAAGGTCAAAATCGCCGCCATCACCGGACTCTCTGTCAGAGATGAAATAAACATCCCGATCGCCATATACACACATCCTACAAGGAAAAATGCCAGAATTGCACTATATGCCATCACAAAGGAAACCGTTCCCATCGTTGCCATGATCAATGGATACAGGCAGACTACCAGCATCGGCAGTGCAAATACCGTAAGCAGTGCAAGATATTTTCCCATGACAATTCCGGTCACACTGACAGGTGCTGTCAGCGTCAACTGATCTGTCTTTGTTCTGCGTTCTTCCGACATTGACCGCATCGTAATGATCGGCACCAGGATCAGAAAAGCAAATGAAACACTGCTCAGCACATATCCAAAGTACGGATATCCACTTGTCAGATTATATGCTACAAAATAAATACTGATAATAAACAGCAAAAATGCCGCAAACAGGAAGCCAAGTGCATTCGTATAATAGCTTCTCACTTCTCTTCTATAAATAGCTAACATGATGCATCCTCCTCTCCATCTGCCGGCATATCTTCCGGTTTCTGCACCGCAGTCTCTACGGTCTGTGCATCGGACGCCGCATTCTTCTGCACTGCACCCTGCACACCGGATTCAGAAGTCTCCTGCTTTGCAGACACTGTAGTCTGATCATCCGTCAATGCAAGGAATACATCCTCTAAGCTCTTCGTCGTCATGTTCATGGCCAGGATCGGTGTGTCCATCTCCACCATCTTATAGAATATCTGCTCTCTGATATCTGCGTCCCCACTTGTATGTACGGTATATGTTCCGATGCCGGATGCCTTATCATAGCTGTTGCATTCCACATAATCTACTGTATCCATCTGCGTGAGTACACTCTTTACGCGATCCATACTGCCCTTTATCTCAAGATGGATATCCGATGTCTTGGATGTCATTTTCACAAGATTCTCAGGGGTATCACTCGCTACCAGCTTCCCGTGGGAAATGATCATGATGTGGTCACACACCGCACTGACCTCTGACAAAATGTGTGAACTCAGGATCACCGTATGCTTCTTGCCAAGACTCTTGATCAGATCCCGGATCTCAATGATCTGCTTTGGATCAAGACCGACTGTCGGCTCATCTAAAATAATGACCTCCGGATCTCCTAAAACTGCCTGTGCCAATCCTACACGCTGCTTATATCCCTTTGACAGATTCCGGATGAGACGGGATGCCATATCCGTGATCTTCACATCCTTCATGACCTTATCGATCTGCGTCTTCTGCACCTTCTTCGGCAGTTTCTTCAATCTTGCAACAAACTGCAGATACTCATAAACCGTCATGTCCTGATACAGCGGCGGAATCTCCGGCAGATAGCCGATACATTTCTTTGCCGCCTCCGGCTCCTCCATAATATCATGACCATTTATGAGGATCTGACCCTCTGTCGCCGCCAGATAACCTGTCATCATGTTCATTGTTGTGGATTTACCGGCACCGTTCGGTCCCAGAAATCCATAAATCTGACCATCCTCTACCGTAAAGCTCAAATGGTCTACCGCGGTATGCGTTCCATACCGTTTCACTAGATTGGTTACTTCAATCAAGGTACACCCTCCTTTTACACTCATAATAACATTCTACATTGTATAGCATATTTGTGAAATATGCTAGGCTAAAATGTGTTTATTATGTGAACGCGAAACAGCCGGCCATGCTAGATAGGCCGGCTGCACATACGCCAAAGATCTACTCGTATCTCTCGTCGATCACACGCTTTGTTTTCTTTTCACTTCGAGGCAGCACACCAAGCTCAACCACCTTCACGATCGGTGTAAATCCGATCTTACTCTTGACTGCAAGTGCGATCCGCTTCGACAGATCTGCAAAATCTACTGTACCATTTGTCTCCACATAGATACGCATGGTATCCTTGCCATCCAGATGGGAAATACGGATCTGATACTCACTGGAGATCTCATGGAAGGTCTGCAGCACTTCTTCAATCTGTGCCGGGAAGACATTGACACCCTTGATCTTCATCATATCGTCTGTCCGTCCCTCAATGACATCCAGTCTTGGGAAACAGCTTCCGCACTGACAGGTACCCGGAATGATACGGGACAGATCATGTGTCCTGTAACGGAGCAGCGGTGCGCCCTCCTTCACGAGCGTTGTGATAACGATTTCGCCTCGCTCACCATCCGGCACAGGCTGCAATGTCACCGGATCAATAATCTCAATATAAATATAATCATCCCAATAATGGATACCCGCATCATACTGACAGTTAATACCAATGCCCGGTCCGTAAATCTCTGTCAGTCCATAGATATCATATAATTCAATGCCTAAAATATCCTGAATCCGCTTACGCATCTTGGCGCCCCAGCGCTCAGAACCGATCACACCCTTCTTTAAGCAGATCTTATCCCGGATGCCCCGCTTCTCGATCTCCTCTGCCAGAAGCAGTGCATAGGAAGAAGTAGAACATAATACCGTAGACTTCATATCCTGCATCATCTGAATCTGCTTCTCTGTGTTTCCCGGTCCCATCGGAATCGCCATCGCACCTAACTTCTCACAGCCATTCTGGAATCCAATGCCTGCCGTCCATAAACCGTAACCCGGTGTGATCTGGATCCGATCCATATTCGTGATGCCTGCAAATTCGTAGCAACGCTTAAACATTTCGCCCCAGTCATCGACATCCTTCGCTGTATATGGAATGATCACCGGCAGGCCTGTCGTACCGGATGAGGAATGGATTCTGACAATCTCTGATTCCGGAGCCGTCATCAACCCCAGCGGATATGCATCCCGAAGATCCGCCTTCTCTGAAAACGGAAGCTTCAGAAAATCCTCCGGACTATGTACTTCGGATATTCCCGCATCCTTTAATTTCTTGCCGTAAAAACTGTCTGCCTTGATCATATTTGCAATCTGCTGGTTGACCTGTGACAGCTGTGTCTCATTGATCTGCATACTATTATCTCCCTTCTGCTATTGGTTCTTTGTAGGTGTTTGCGAAACTCTCAATTACGATTGCGACTATGTGCATATTGCATGATGTATAAGCAGGTACTTGAAGAACGCCGGTTCTTAACGAAGTCAAGCTACCGCATTGACTGAGTTTAGCACCGCTGCGTGATGAAGTAGCGAGAGCGTGCCTGCGATACATTGTGCAATATGCACATAACATCAACATCTTCAAAGGGTTTCGCAATTATCTAATTAATTCTGTGAAGCATAATCCAACGCTTTATAGTTCAGTGCATGAAATTTCTCAGGCACCTTATGCCTGATCGCATCCCGGATCTCATCCTTAGAAATTCCCAGCACACCGCTGTCGATCGCTGCCCCTAACAGCACCATATTGAGCACCTTGCCGGAGCCCAGATCTGCAAATGCCTGGTCACTGTCTATCGTGATCACACGGGATACCTTCTGTTCCAGATATGTGATCATCGGCTCACTGCTGTAATCCGATCCCGACAACGCTGCCGTTACCGGCATGATCGCCCGCCTGCTGACAACCACTACACCATCCGGCTTCAGATATGGCAGCATCCGGACGGCCTCCGCAGGTTCAAAACCCAGTATGATATCCGCCTGCCCTTTTCCGATCAGCGGAGAATAAATGTCATCACCCATCCGCAAATGACTGAACACACTGCCGCCGCGCTGTGCCATACCGATCGTCTCTGCAGTCATGACCTGCATGCCCTTTGCCATCGCTGCGGCAGCCAGAAGCTTGGATGCCAGCACGGTTCCCTGTCCACCTACGCCACACAGTAATACACTCTTATTCATGATCTGCCACCTCCTTTTCGATCGCACCGACCGGACATACCTGTGTACAGAGCCCACATCCGGTGCAAAGCGAAGTATCAATCGCAGTCTTGCCATCCACCAGCACAATGCCCGGACAGCCAAGCTCCCGGATACATTTGCCGCACTGGATGCATTTGTCTGAAATATGGACTGCCGGATCCGGCTTCATCAATGCGATACATGGTGACTTAAACAGGATCGCCTTCACACCTGGTGCATCCGCCACGCGTCTGACGGTTTCTATTGTATTCGACAGATCCAGCGGATCCACGATCTCCACGATAGTCAGGCCAATCGCACGCAGAACCTTCTCAATACTGACCTTAGATACCACATCTCCCATCATTGTCTTGCCGGTGCCCGGATGCGGCTGATGTCCTGTCATCGCTGTGGTGGAATTGTCCAGAATGCACACTACCATATCTGCCTGATTATAGTATGCATTCACCACGCCGGTAATACCAGATGCAAAAAATGTCGAGTCGCCTACAAAACCAAAACACTTCGTATCCGGCTCCATATGCCCGACACCCTGTGCGATCGTCAGTCCCGCACCCATACACAGACAGGTATCCGTCATATCCAACGGCTTCGCATTGCCTAATGTGTAACACCCGATATCGCCGCAATAAATGGTCTTTCGTCCCTTCATCGCCTGCTTCACCGCATAGAACGATGCCCGGTGCGGACAGCCCGCACATAAAACAGGCGGTCTGACCGGAAGCTGTGGCATATCCGAAAAATCCTTCTGCACTGCAGCATCCTCCATATGATATAGCTCACCCAGATAATGCTCCAACACACCGTTCACATATTCTACCGAATTCTCTCCGGCGGTCTGCACCATACCATCCAGTTTACCGGAAATCTTCACCGGCAGATGATATTTTCCACATACATAGATCAACGCCCGCTCAATCACCGGATCCAGCTCCTCCAGACATAGCACCTCATCCAGATCCGCTAAGAATTCCACTGCCAGCTTCTCCGGGAACGGGAACGGTGTGGCAATCTTCATCAGCTTCGGTGTCTGTCCGGTCTTCAGATTCTCCTTCAGATACATATAACTGATACCATGGGACACAATACCCTTTCTGCTGCCGGCAAATGCCCCTGCTGCCGGCGTGATCTCATTATGATCATACGCCGAGAACACATCCTGCAACACTTGGTTTCTCTGTTCAATCTTCGCATGATTTGCGTGGGATAATCGAGGAAAAATCACCCATTTTGATGCATCCTTCACAAATCCCTCAACGGAAGCCTTTACATATTCTGCTTCATCCTTTACCAGAATGGATGCATAGCCATGATCAATTCTGGTCGTAGGTCTGAAGATGACAGGCGTGTGGTATTCTTCTGCATAAGCAAACGCATCCTGAATCATATCATAAGCTTCCTGCACAGTAGTTGGATCAAATACCGGAAGCTTTGAATACATACCAAAGGTTCTCGTATCCTGCTCCGTCTGAGAAGATATCGGACCCGGATCGTCTGCCACCAGAATCACCATACCACCCTTCACACCGATATAGGCAAGACTCATCAGCGGATCCGATGCCACATTCAGTCCTACCTGCTTCATCGTCACCATCGTTCTTGCACCGGTATAGGCAGCACCTGCCGCCACTTCTAACCCTGCCTTCTCATTGATCGACCATTCTACATATACATCCTCCGGGCGTCTCTTTGCGATCGTCTCCAACACCTCTGTCGACGGCGTTCCCGGATATCCGGAAACCAGGCGCACACCTGCTGCGATTGCGCCTAACGCAATCGCTTCATTTCCCATTAAAAACTCTTTATGCATCTCTAACCCTCCCACGGACGAATCCGATAGGTCGCCCCAATCTCATCACACAACTTTTGACACTGCGATTCCTCTGCCTTCGATAAGGTGGTATCCACCGTTGTCATCACCACATGCGGAATCACCAGCTTGCATTTTTTGGCAAAATCCAGCATGGCATCAAATGACTGTTCTCCAAACCGACTCCTGACCAGTGCATGATACTGCTTTGCATCCGGTGTATTTAAACTGATGGAAACGGTATCTATCAAACCTGAAAGCTCCGGCGTGATATCCCTTCCATGAATCAGATTCCCCAATCCGTTGGTATTTAACCGGATCGGCTTTCCATATTGCTGCTTTACCCACGAAGCCGTCTGTTTGAGAACCTCCAGTGCCTCTGTCGGCTCCCCGAATCCGCAGAATACAACCTCATCATATTCTTCCATGTTCCGTGATAAAAAAGATGCTTTTACTTCTTCCGGATCAGGCTCATGTTCCAGCCACAGCCTATCCGATTCTCCTACCCGGTCCATCGTCTGTCTCAGACAAAATGTACATGCACACGGGCACTTGTTCGTCAGGTTCACATAGAGATTGTTGTGAACCTTGTATGTGATCTCCATACTCATTTTCCATACAACTCCTCTGTTTATGATCTTCCCGCCAGACTGCCGAGAAATTCTTCAAAACACACACCATCCGTCAAAGGCAGATCCATCTCCACCGAACGCACAATACATCTCTTGATAAACCGGCACGCCTTTCTGACGGAATCGCAAAACGCCACACCATTTACAGCATCCGCCGCAATGATGGAAGCAAAAATATCACCTGTCCCGGAACGGGAGCTGCCAATCTTATGCGTCCTGATCATCACAGGCTCTTTGCCCTTCTCGTAGCAGTAATTTGCGATATACGAGCCTTGGTCTATCCCGGTGATTACGATCCGGTCCGGTCCTTGTGCCGACATATACGCCGCCATCTGCTGCAACTCCTTCTTCGTCCAATTCTCCTTGTACGGCGTATCCGTTAAAATACACGCCTCTGTCAGATTCGGGGTCAGAATATCCGCATGGCACACCAGCTTCTTCATCTCCTGACACATCTGCTCCGTATAGGTCGGATACGGTTTTCCGTAATCACCCATCACCGGATCGATCAGCACGGTCGTCCCGGGTCTGTGAAAATGCTCCATAAAGAGTCTTACGATCCCGATCTGCTCCACTGATCCCAAAAAACCGGTACAGATTCCCTCAAACTGCAGATCTAACTTCTTCCACTCCTCCATATACGGCAGCATTTTGTCCGTATAATCATCAAAGAAAAAACTATCAAAGCCGGTATGGTTTGAAAATATAGATGTGGGAAGTGGACAGCACTGCACCTTCATGACCGAGATCACAGGCAGTGCCACAGCAATCGAACATCTTCCAAAACCGGAAAAATCATTGATCACTGCTATCTTTTTCTGATTATTATGTGTACTCATATCTGCTCCGTCTTTCTACCTTCATATCTAATAGGCGTTTGCGAAACGCTTAAACCATATGATACCATTTTTTGTCCACATCCACAAGTAATCTACACCTCGTTACTAACCTGAATAAACTGGGTAAGCTTCTCCATCGCCGCTCCACTGTCGATCATCTGCTCCGCAAGTTGCATACCACTCTGCAGGTCAGAGGCTTTTCCAGCGATATAGAGGGCAGCACCTGCATTCATTACAACCGCATTTCTCTTTGCTCCCTTTTCACCCTCGAGAATCACCTGCGTGATAGCCGCATTTTCTGCCGGTGTGCCACCCACAAGCTCCTCCTTGCTGCACTGTGCATAGCCAAACTGCTCCGGTGTGATCGTATAGTTTTTGAAATTCTCACCATCAAACTCGCATACCTTTGTCGGCGCGCTCAGGGAAATCTCATCCAGACAATCCATACCATAAACTACCATTCCACGCTTCACACCCATATTGTACAGCACATGTGCCATCGGCTCTACCAGCTCCTCTGAATAGACTCCCATCAGCTGCAGATTTGCATTTGCAGGATTCGTTAAAGGGCCCAAAATGTTAAATACGGTTCTGGTGCCAAGCTCTTTTCTGATCGGCCCAACATACTTCATAGCCGTGTGATATTTCTGGGCAAATAAAAATGTGATGCCGATCTCCTTTAACAGCTTCTCACTCTGTTCCGGCTCCAGGCTGATCTTCACACCAAGCTGCTCTAAGCAGTCGGCTGCACCACTCTTGCTTGATGCGGCTCTGTTACCATGCTTTGCAACCGGAACACCTGCTGCCGCAATCACAAGGGATGCCGTTGTAGAAATATTGAACGAATTAGATCGATCTCCACCGGTTCCCACGATCTCTAACACATCCATATCATGCTTTACCGACATTGCATGAGAACGCATACCGACAGCCGAGCCTGTAATCTCATCAACCGTCTCTCCCTTCATGGCAAGTGCTGTCAGATAAGCACTCTTCTGTACATCGGATGCCTCGCCATCCATAATTTCATTCATTACCTGCAGCGCCTCGTCATATGTTAATGACTCCTTGTTCGATAACTTTACGATTGCTTCTTTGATCATGATGTTTCCTCCTTATAATGAAAGTCGTGCCAGTCATGAACAATAAAAAACCGTCCATGACAATATGAAATACTGTCAAGGACGGGTGTAAATCTACTATAACATCCGCGGTGCCACCTTGTTTCACATAAAATGTGCACTTAGAAGATACGCTCACATCTGTATACTCTCATCTGTGATTAATATCCATGGTATCTGACGTGTACCTTACGTCGTAGAATACTCAGCCTGTATGACCTTTGACTACGCCCTCCGCGGTCCATTTGATAATCTGCGTTAACCCGGCTTCCACCATCCCGGGATCTCTGTGTATGCACAACTACCGTTATCTCCGCATCATCGGTTTTGGGATATGAAATTGTACAAAAGCACGATATTTGTGCTCCAACATTGACATTATATTCCCTTGATTTTATAGTTGTCAAGTAGGAATTCACTTAATAAAATGAAATCTTTCAATCTAACAGATTACGCATGCTGCCTAATCCTATCAGCAATGTCGAACTGTTGTGCAGCAATGCCGATGTGGCTGGCTGTAAAACGCCCATAATACCAAGCAGGATCAACATGGAGTTGAAGCCCACAATACTTCGGTAATTTTTATGAATACGCTTCATCAGCATCTCACTGAGCCGGCGCAATGTCACCAGCTGATTCAGATCGTCTGAGCTGATCGTAATATCAGCCACTTCTCTGGCGATCTCCGCACCATCACTGATCGCAATCCCCACATCTGCAGCCGACAATGCCGGTGAGTCATTGATACCATCTCCTATCATGATCACCTTATGGCCTGCTTGTTTTGCACGCTCAATATAGCCTGCCTTGTCCTCGGGAAGGACCTCTGCATAATACTCATCTACTCCAACCCGCTTTGCAATGGCGGCCGCTGTCCGTTCACTGTCTCCGGTCATCATGACCAGATTCGTAAACCCAAGCTTTCGAAGCTGCGTCAGCACCTTTGGAGCTTCCTGTCTGAGCGGATCCTCTATACAGATCACGCCTGCCAGCATGCCATCAATTGCAAGATACAGGTGCGAATACTCCTTTGGCAATGCATCAAACTGTGCCTGTTTCTCCTGTGGAATCCAACAATGCTCATCCTCAAATACAAAATGTGCACTTCCGATCACTGTCCTCTTACCCTGTATGGATGACACGATTCCATGTGCAACAACATACTCAACCTTCGTGTGCATTTCTTCATGATCCAGTCCACGCCTTGCAGCCGCATCCACCACTGCTTTCGCCATGGAATGAGGAAAATGCTCTTCAAGACATGCCGCAATTCTAAGCAGCTCCTCCTTGGTATCTCCATTGAATGCATAGACATCTACCACCGTCGGTTGTGCCTTCGTCAGGGTTCCTGTCTTATCAAACACGATCGTATCTGCCGCCGCCAGTGCTTCCATGAACTTGCCGCCCTTGACCGTGATCTGGTTTGCACCTGCCTCACGGATTGCAGATAATACAGACACCGGCATCGCCAGTTTCAATGCACAACAATAATCCACCATCAGAATGGATACTGCCTTTGTCACATTTCTGGTCAACAGGTATGTCAGAATCGTGCCACCCAGACTAAACGGTACCAGCTTGTCTGCCAGATGTTCTGCCTTGCTTTCCACATTTGACTTCAGTTTTTCTGATTCCTCGATCATCGTTACGATCTTCTCAAATCTGCTTGCGCCTCCAATCCGCTTCACCTCGATCGTCAGCTCGCCTTCCTCTAATACTGTCCCTGCATATACACAATCTCCTGCAGCCTTTCTGACCGATACGGATTCGCCGGTTAAGGATGCCTGATTGACCATCCCCTCTCCGGATCTTACGATACCATCAAACGGAATGACATTTCCCATATTCACAACAACACAATCTGCCTCTTTCACACCGGAAACCGGAACCCGTACCTGTTGTCCATCATCTCCGATCAGCCACACCTTGCCTATATTTAATGACATGGTACGTGCCAGATCATCAACGGATTTCTTATGGGTCCACTCCTCCAGCAATTCACCGATCCCAAGCATAAACATGATCGAACCGGCTGTTCCAAAGTTTGCCCGCAATAAAGATACACCTATCGCCGTTGCATCCAAAACTGCCACTTCCAGCCGTCCCTTTACAAGTGTCCTCACACCTTCATAGAGATACCGGACCGCCTTGACACAGATGCTCAGATACCGGATCGGTGCCGGCAGGAACCACTGGCTTGCATATCTTGCGATCACCTTGTTGATCAATTTTTCCTCATACTGATGATTGAGTGCCCGTCCGGAATTCTCGATCACGCCTGCCGGAACTTCTACATCTTCATAATGAAAATGTCTCAGCAGTTCTATCATCTCTTGTCTTGTACATGTATATATGATTGCGGCATCTGCCGTACGGTCATATACCTTTGCATGCGTGATCTGCTTACAGCTCTGCAGATAATATAAGAGTGTATCGGCCTCGGCATAGGTCATTTTGTTCTGTATCAGATGAACCCGCATTCTGCAACCGGATTCATGCTCTATCCTAAACTTCATTTTCCTCTACCTGCCTTCACCGCTTATTCTTCTACAGCTTCTGTGTCCTGCTCTGATTTCTCATCATTGATCAGGGCAGCCTGCTTCTTCGCCTCACGATCATCATTGATATCCTTTGCATCCACATAGATATCCTCTGCATTCTCCTGAATATTTGTCACGGTATTCATCACACAATCCTTTGCTCTTAATACCGCAGCTGTACAATGCGTATAAACCTTCTTTGCATCATCGCTCGTCAGGATCTTAATTCCTGCTGTACCAAATAATGTTCCACCTACAAATAAACCAATTTTCTTCCAATCTGACATTGTTTTGTCCTCCTTAGTTTTCAATTTACACCGATTATAGAACCTGAAAACCGCGTTATTCAAGGCTAACTATCATTATTGATATTTCTTTTCATTAAGGATTATATTACCATCCGTTCCAGCCTTGCACCGAGACGGCTTAGGATTTCATTTGTTATGGTTCCACATTGATCCGCAAGGTCCGATGCCAGGATTTCCTCTTTACCGTCAATACCGATCACTGTTGCAACATCACCTTCCATGACACCCTCAATCTCTGTGACATCAATCAGCGCCTGATCCATACAGATCAACCCAATGATCGGAGCGCGATGTCCTCTGATCAACACACTGCCACCCTTTGTTGACAGATCTCTCGGAAGTCCATCTGCATATCCGATTGTCAGTGTTGCGATCTTCATATCATGTTCAGCCACAAATTTAAGACCATATCCCGCAGATTCTCCCGGATACAGTTGATGCACCGCAGCCACTCTGGTACGCAGTGACAACACCGGATTAAAACAGTCCCGCCATTTACGCGTATCCTCTCCGGTACTTAAGACACCATATAATGCAATCCCGACTCTTGCGTAATCCTCCGACAGGTCAGGATAATTTAAAACACCATAGCTCGACTGCAGATGCAGCTTCGGGCAACGGTATCCCTGCGCCTTTAAAGCATCCACTACCTGATAAAATGCCTCCACCTGCGTCTTCGTAAATGCCTGTTCTGCCTCACCCATCGTGTCATCTGCCGACAAATGTGTATACATTCCATCTATGATCAGATTCTCCATTTCAAAGATCGCACAAAAATCCTCAATATTCTCGCTCCGTTCTCCCAGTCTGTGCATTCCGGTATCCACTCCGATATGCACATGGATCTGATGCCCATACGCATTTAATACCTTTGCATACGCATAGTCCACAACTGTCTGCGTCAAATGATGTCTCCGAAGCAGGGGGAACTGCTCCGGTGCTGTATATCCAAGCACCAGAATCTCTCCGGTAATTCCGGCTCTTCTTAAATCCACCGCCTCTGACACTCCCGCAACGCAGAAAGCATCCACACCAAGTCTGCACAGCTCCCTTGCCACAAGCACTGCACCATGACCATACGCATTTGCCTTGACGGCCGGCATCAGTTTGCAGTCCTTTGGGAGTCTTTCCTGCAGAAATTCTACATTTTTTCGAAGTGCATCCTTGTCAATCTCGATCCATGCACGGGCACACCTGCCATCCTGTTCTCTCGTCTTCTCCTGCTCAACATCCTCTATTCGAATTACATTTTTTCTGTGTAACATAATCTTTCACTCCCCCTGTCATGATCGCGGTGGCAAATGAACCCGTTACCACCAAAATATAAAACACAACGCTCTGTTCTACCAACAATGCCGTCATATGCAGCAGCTTTGCAGCACCTCTGATCACCACGATCCAGATCGGATGGATCATGTACACCCACATAGCCCACTTTCTGTCCACCGGATGCTCCCGGCAGTTGATCCGCATTAACAGTTCATATAAGCACACCATAACAGGTATCAAACACACATACATACTGTCATGCCTCTGCCACTGCATATGATGCAGCCAGAGTCCTTCTGCTGTCATTGCAGACATAGATACCAGCAGGCCTGCCGCCCACTTAACACGATCCCTATAGACGCCGGCTCTGCGTTTTGGCTGTTCCCTCCGGTATGATTGTCCGATCTTTGATCCAAGCAGCATAAACACAGGAGCAAAAAATACACCGTTTCGCGTATAACTGCTGATTGCAAATATTGACTCATAGACCCGTTCTCCGACAGGCTGCATTGCGGTCAAACCGTAATAGCTGTCGCCTAACAGTCCGATTGCATATAATATGACTGAAATTATCAGCATTATCTGAGGCTTCATCACCCGGCATCCGAGATAGACGATCAGAAAGCCCAGAATACATGCCGGAAAATACCAGAGATGATAAAAGGTTCCGTCAAATAACAACATTTTTAAGATGCCTCCTGCCGTCCTCCCTTTCCAATACCCTGCATATATTCCCAGTGGCAGATACAAGAGAATGACACCTCCATAAAGGCACAGCATTTTCCGAAACCACCGGATCACGCGTTTTGGCTCTGCTGTCATCATAAAATGGCCTGTCACCATAAAGAAAAAAGGGACTGCAACTCTCGCAAAAATTCTTGTTACCACAAAATCCAGCTCTGTGTTTATACTCGTAAACACAGATGTGTGAATCGCAATTACCAATGCTGCTGCGATCAGGCGGAACACATCCAATGCTCCATATGATTTGCTTCTACACATAAACACCCCCACTTTCCTTATTGGTGCACAGCCTGGCTGATAATGCTGTCGAGCACCTCAGAAAATGTATAACCGGCAGCCTTCATCATACCCGGATACCGGCTGTGTTCCGTAAATCCGGGAATTGTATTAACCTCATTGAATACAATCTCGTCATCCGGTGTCAGGAACATATCCACTCTCGCAAATCCACTGCAGCCTAATGTCTTGTAAATTCTCTTGGCAGTCTGTTTGATCCTTGCAGACTGTGCCTTGGTGATCCTTGCCGGCACATGAATCTGTGAAGTCTTCAATGTATACTTCTCGGTAAAATCAAAGAACCCGGAAGACAACGAAATCTCATCCACCTCTCCTGTGATCAGCTGATCTGTTCCAAGCACGGCACATCCAACCTCAAAGCCATCGATATTTTCCTCTATGATCACTTCGTCATCATAGGCAAACGCATCTGCAATCGCGATATTTAACTGGGATGCATCTACAACCTTCGTAATACCATAAGAAGAACCTGCCTTGACCGGCTTGACAAATAACGGATAACCAACCTGTGTGGCAAATTCCCCTGCCTGTGCATAGATCGTCTTTGGATCCTGTTCACAGGTCACACGATAAGTAACCGCCTGTGGTACACGCACGCCTGCCATCTCCACCAGTCTGTGTGCCCGGTTCTTGTCCATGCATAAAGCAGAAGCCAGCACACCGCATCCTGCAAGTGGAATACCTGCAAGCGCAATGGCTCCCTGTACCGTTCCATCCTCTCCATTTTTACCATGAAGAATCGGCAAAGCCACATCAATCGGAATCAGCTCTATGCCCTCCGGTCTCCTGACGATCAGGCTCTTCTCGCTACGGTTCGGCGATAGCACTGCCGGGCAGCATACACCGGCATGATTCCATGTGTCCTTCGGAATATCCCCGATTTCCCCTTGATAATAGTACCAGTTGCCCTCCTGTGAGATACCGACCAATACCGGATGATACTTTTCCGGATCCAGATTCGTGATCGCACCATATGCCGATTCCAGGGATACGCTATACTCGGATGAGCATCCGCCAAAAATAATTAACACATTTAATTTCTTCATCTTTCATGTCTCCTCAACCTATGATTTTCTGTTCTCTGAATATCCTCAGAGCCGCAGGTGCATCAAAAAAACACCCCGTCCTGACAACCAGTGTATCAGAACGAGGTGTTCGATGTTTTAAATTATCTTGTAGTCTTTATGACAAAAAAATGATACATTCTTTCAAAAAAATGAAGAAAAACTGAATGAGATCATCGCAAGCAGAAAAGAAACCAGCCATGCCACACCACACTGCATCACAACAACTGCACATGCCCATCTGCCGCCAAGTTCCCGTCGTATCGCTGATATAGCAGCAATACACGGTGTATATAACAAACAGAATGCCAACAATGACATACAGGCTGCCGGCGACAGCACTGTGGTCAGTTCTGCTGTCGATGTAAATAGAACAGACAATGTAGATACCACACTTTCCTTTGCCATAAATCCACTGATCAGAGCCGTTAGTATTCTCCAATCTGCAAATCCCATCGGGGCAAATACCGGTGCAAGGATACCGGCTATTCTGGCCAGGATGCTGGCTGATGAATCCTCCACCAATGCCAGATGCGTATCAAAACTCTGTAAAAACCAGATCACGATCGTAGCCACAAAAATCACAGTGAAAGCACGCTGTAAGAAATCTTTTGCCTTATCCCACAAAAGCATCGCTACATTTTTTGCCCCCGGCATCCGGTAGTTTGGCAGTTCCATGACAAACGGAACCGGTTCCCCCTTAAAGATTGTCTTTCGAAGTACAAATGCCGTGAGGATTCCGACCAGAACTCCCCCAAGATATAATGCTAACATCACTATAGCCTTATACTTTGGAAAGGAAATCTGGATAAAAAAGATATAAATAGGCAATTTGGCTGTACAGCTCATAAATGGGGTCAATAAAATTGTCATTTTCCGGTCTCTTTCTGACGGAAGTGTCCGACTGGCCATCACACCCGGCACCGTACAACCAAATCCGATCAGCATAGGCACAATGCTTCGTCCTGATAATCCCATTCGTCTAAGAGGCTTATCCATGACAAATGCAACTCGCGCCATATAGCCACTGTCCTCTAATATTGACAGGAAGAAAAACAATACCACAATATAAGGAAGAAATGATAATATGGTTCCAACACCATGACATATGCCATCTACAACCAGCGACTGCAAAACACTATTCACATGTGCCGCCTGCATCCCCATGCTGATCAGATTGACTCCATGTGCAATTGCATTTTCAAGGATTTCATTCAGCCACTGTCCGATCACACCAAATGTGAGTCCAAACACTGCTGCCATGATCAAAACAAAAGATGGAATTGCCGTGTACTTCCCCGTCAGAATTCTGTCAATCTTCACACTCCTGGCATGTTCTTTACTTTCTTTTGGTTTCACAACCGTTGCATCACAAACCCGTCTGATAAATGCAAACCGCATCTCTGCAATCGCAGCTGCCCGGTCAAGGCCTCTCTCTTCTTCCATTTGCAGAATAATATGCTCGATCATTTCTTTCTCGTTCTGGGATAATTTAAGCTGTTCCTCGATCAGACTATCTCCCTCTACCAGCTTGCTTGCCGCAAACCGCACAGGGATTCCGCTTGCCTCGGCATGATCCTCGATCAAATGCATGATCCCATGAAGACATCTATGTACGGCGCCTTCCCGGCCTGTAGCCTCACAGAAATCTACCCGTCCCGGGCGTTCCTGATATTGTGCAATGTGCAGAGCATGATCGATCAGCTCTGTAATCCCTTCATTCTTCGCTGCCGAAATCGGAATCACAGGGATTCCCAGCATATTTTCCATCTCATTGACCAGAATGGATCCACCGTTTTCACGCACTTCATCCATCATATTCAGGGCAAGCACCATCGGCATATTCAGCTCCATCAATTGCATGGTCAGGTAAAGATTCCGCTCAATATTAGATGCATCGACAATATTAATAATTCCCTTCGGCCGGTCTTCCAGCAAAAAGGTTCTTGTCACAATCTCCTCACTCGTGTATGGCGACATCGAATAAATGCCCGGCAGATCTGTCACCAGCGTATTATCATGTCCCCGGATCGCACCATCTTTACGATCTACTGTAACGCCAGGAAAATTGCCAACATGCTGATTTGCACCTGTCAATTGATTAAATAATGTTGTCTTACCACAATTCTGATTGCCTGCCAGCCCGAAGGTCAGCACTGTTCCATCCGGCAAAGGATGCTCATCCGCTTTCACATGGTAACGTCCACCCTCACCCAGACCCGGATGTTCCATATGATTTCGCTTTTTCCGATGATCCTGCTGCCTGGATGCTTCCTTTCCATCTTGCCTGCTATCCGGATTCTCATCCACATGCGGTTCAATATCAATCGCCTTCGCATCTTCTACACGGAGGGTCAGTTCATATCCATGGATCCGGAACTCAATCGGATCCCCCATCGGTGCCAGCTTCACCATGGTGATCTCGGCATCCGGGATCACACCCATGTCTAGGAAATGCTGCCTTAATGCACCTTCCCGTCCTACTTTTATGATCGTTGCAGATTGTCCTATCTTTAGTTCATTTAATGTCATATGCTATAACTCCTAATTGACAATTTTTCTCAATAGATTGTATGCTTTCCTAGAACAATTGTCAATTACAAGGTGCTTGACATTATCGAATATTTCCTACGATTCTAAACAGTTCCCCAGAACAATCTCGATCAAATGCTTATCTAACATAATTGTCCGGTTCCACGGATTCAGGATAATACCCCGAATCTCCGGCACAGTCAGTGATTTCTCAAGCAGCGGACGGATATCTGACAGAAATGTGGATTTCACACAATCGGCGCCCTTTAATTCCTCGTCAAAGCTCGTATAAGCTACCCACCAGACGCCGCCATCCTGTGTCTTTACCGTCTGCAATGTCATCTGCGACTGTGCCGTTGACGGCTCCACCGCCACAACAAACTGACCGCCATCCTGCATCCGGTGCCGGATGACCGTCAATGCATGTGCCAGCCGCTCCGGTGTCGGTTCATTCTGCAGTACTGCAATCGCAGTCTCAATTTGTATATTGCCAATAAGGCCTTTATCCTGATTCATATACATTTCCTTCCTGTTATACGCCAAAGGCGTCCATCAACCCCTGAATGCCCCTCTGTTCATAAATGTTCTTATAATAAGACACTTCATCCTTGATCAGCGCATCGATCACCTGCATCCCTAACAGTTCAACCGGGGCCTTATCGTCCGTGAGTACATACTCCCCCTTGTCATAGGCGGTCGTATCGGCAAGCACAATGTTCATCATATCCCGCAGCTCTGCATTCTCCAGTGCCGCTGTATTGGTCTTCAGGATATCCATGATCTGTGTATTATCAGATGCAAACAGCTCCCGGTTCGTTGCACCGGATACATTGACAATATATTCCGTCTCAAACACCTGTCCAATCGTATCTGCCAGATATTGATTAATATTACCCTCATTTTCTCCCCGCATATTCATATTGACCACCATTACGCCATTTTCACGCAGATGGTCCTTCACAAGCTGAAAGAATTCCACAGATGACATCTGGAACGGGATCGTAATATCCTGATAGGCATCTACCATGATCACATCATACTTCTGATCTGTCGCATTTAAGTAGGCTCTTCCATCATAGGTTGTAACCGGAATATCCTGCGCAAGAGAAAAATACTGCCGTGACAGCTGCGTGATCTTCTCGTCAATCTCCACGCCTTCCACATGCATATCTCCCAGATACTTCCGGCACTGCGTCGCATAGGTGCCGGTACCCATTCCCAGAATCAGTACATCCATATCCGATGTCTTCTTATCCTCGATCATGAGTGGTGCCGCCATCGCATAATCGTAATACATGCCGGTGAGACCATCCTGCTTCATATATACAGACTGCACACCGAATAATACATTGGTCGCCAGTGCAACCTCCCTGTCATTTTCATATACCTGCAGATAATTGTAGATAGATTCTCCTTCATAGGTGAGATCCTTCTCCCAGAATGCAAACGAATCGGAATAGCCAAAGGTACAGCATAATGCAAATAGCACTACCGAAACGATAACCTTCTTCTTACCTGAACGCACATTGACAAAATAAAGAATAGATAACACCAGTAAAATGCCGGACAAAAATCAAAAATGTAATCGCGGTTCCCACAGCAGGAATCGTCACAAAGGTCGGCACGAAGGTTCCGATAATACTGCCAATGGTATTGAATGCGCCAAGCGTCCCGACAGTCTGTCCATTGTCATCCAGACTGTCCACGGAATACTTCACCAAGGATGGTGTGACCGTCCCCAGCAGAAATAACGGAAATACAAAGATGACCATACAGGCGGCAAATGCCGCAATGATCAGGAAGTTGCTGTTCACCGTGAAGATCAGCAATGCCGAAATACCGATGATAATATATTTTCCTACCACCGGAATCATCGCGATCCAGATTGCCGCAACCAGAATCCGTGCATATAGCCGGTCCGGATCGGGCGACTTGTCAGCTGTCCTGCCACCATAAATATTCCCTAGTGCCATGGCGATCATGATCGTACCGATAATGATCGTCCATACAATCTGTGAGGAACTGAAATAAGGTGCCAGCAACCTGCTCGCACCTAACTCCACCGCCATGACGGACATACCTGCAAAAAATTCTGTCAGGTATAAAAACAATTTATTTTTCAAGATTCCTTTATTCTCTGATTTCATATTTCCTCCTGATTTATGCGTATTTGCTGCATTTCATAAACATTTAATGCTTAAATTATACTATACCATATATGTAGGTATCATAACAACTTACATAAACCAGACAGGAGCTAATTTTTCTATTTTTTCTTTTTCATGAATACCACA
The DNA here is from genome assembly GCA_934293375.1 of uncultured Lachnospiraceae bacterium. Taxonomy (GTDB): domain Bacteria; phylum Bacillota; class Clostridia; order Lachnospirales; family Lachnospiraceae; genus RGIG6919. Next base: position 24,258 of record CAKQYS010000017.1, read on the forward strand.
ATCCCAATGCCAACACCGGCTATAAGCACCACTGCAACACCAAGCCACAGCCATACCGACTGCTTCTTCCCTTGTTGTGCAGACACCGTTCCGGCTGCCATCAGATCCTCTGTGGATGTCTCCGACACAGGCTCTGTGGTATCCTCTTCTGTCACAGCTTCTGTTGTCATTTCCGTGGCAGCTTCGGTTGTCGCTTCTGTGGTGGCTTCTGTCGTCACCTCTGTTGCAGCCTCCGTTGTCGCGCTCGTCTTCACAGGCGCAGACTTCATCACGGTACGATTTTCCTTCTCCGCCGGCTCCATATCAATCGTAAACCGGATTGTCTTCGTCGTCCGATTGCCCGCTGCATCCTTCGCGGACATGGTTACCGTGTAGCGGCCCTCTTTTGCAAAGGTTTTGCGCATGTCTGATTTCTTTGCCGTACTCGCAAATTTGACATTTCTTTGATCGGTTTTACCCTCGTACCTTCTCTTGACGGTAATGCGTACCTGATTCGTCTTGAAGAAGGACTCGATGGCACTAAAATGCAGTGTCACAGGCTTGTCGGACTTCGCACCATTCTTAATACCGGCAATATGCAGAACCGGTGCCGTCTTATCAATCGTAAAGGATATTGTCTCTACCGCCTGATTGCCTGCTGCATCCTCCGCCAATACCGTTACCCGGTAGACCCCGTCCTTTGTAAAGAGCTTGTTGGTAACATCTGATGCACTCTGCACCTGATACGCCCCCAGATCGATATTGGTCGTCTTTCCATTGCTTGTTCTGGTTGCGGTAACCTGCACCGGCTTCATCGCATCATAAATATTCTCAACCGTCGTAATCTGTAATGTCCGTTTTGTACGATAGACAGCCCCATCCTTTACGCCATCCAGACGCAGGACCGGTGCCTGCTTGTCGACACGCACCACGATGGATGCCGAATTTTCAATCACGGATTCCGGATTGCTGCCACATACGGCTACCACCTTCACCTCCGTGCCTGCCATAGGAGAACTTTCCCGGATCACAAAATCCGTATCCGTATACTGCAACACATTGACCGGCTTTGTCTGTACCAGTGTTCCGTTCACATAATACCGCACCTCAGTGATGGTTGTGTTGCTGCTTGCAGATATCGTAAGCCGGACATCCTGATTCGTCCAGTTCGTATCTGCCTGCATTGCAATGTCTGCCCCATTTCTGTTATATGAAAATGCATGCTTTTCTGTCAGCACTACATATGGCGCAGTAGAGGTATCCTTTGCTGCATGATCTATGAACTTCACCTGCACATAACCACTAAACACTTCTGCATCCGGCGTGTACGCATAGGTCAGCCGGTATACATTCCCCACAGATACCATATCTGTAATGTGCTGTTCCTTGATCAGATTTCCCGCTGCATCATAGACGGTAATCACCGCTTCTTTGATCCCGGAAATGGATTCTGCCTGTGCATTGATCTGTATGGTCTTCGCAAACTGGGTTGCATCCGTCGTACCATTTACCGAGCACAAGGTAACAAGCGGATTCTGGATTCCCGTCTGATCCATCTTGATCGTCGCATTCTTCTCGTCGGAAACATTCCCTGCCTGATCCATTGCCGTAATCTTCAGGTTATGCACACCCTCTGTCGTAATATCGAAATCACAGCTTCCATCCGCTGCAGGCGTCTTCTCCGTCACGGCACCGTTGTCATCTATCACCAGCTTCTCAACACCGGACACCGCCTCGCCGGATGCCCCCGTTGGATCCGCTGCCGTAATATGCAGCCGGACATCTTTTGTCTGCCATTTTGACATCTCTTCCGCTGCCAGTGCGGCTCCCGCTGCATCCTGCAAGGTGACTGCAGTAATCTCCGGCTTCGTCAGATCAAATTGAATGTTGGACATTGCTATGGTACCTGTCCTGATATTGCCTGCCCAGTCAAAAATGGCACATGCCAGTTTTTCCTTCTTCTGTCCAAATCCAAAAGGAATGCTTGCTGTTTCATGCTGTTCATCATAGGCAACCGATACTCCGTTTGTGATCGGATCCTGCACCACATCTGCATTGTTATAGAACAGATACCGGACATCCTTGATGCCACTCCAGGAATCCCGGACGCCATTCAGCCGCAAAGCTGCTATTTTGTCTTCTTCCTGATTGATCCAGACCGGGCCCGCCAAAAACAGCTTTTCGGTATCACCGCAAACCACCACGATCGTATTCTGTTGAATTACCTGCGGATGCAGCTCAGGCTTAGGATCTTCCCAATCATACTTTATGCGCTGCCCTAAGACGGTAGAGGTCCCCTCTGCAGATGTATATCGGCAGAGAGCATACCTGCTCGCATCACGAGTGTCATTATTTATAGGGATTTCATAGCAATAGCTTCCATCCGGATTCGGTGTCATCGCTTTCCAGCTATCGAGGCCTGATCCACCTGATCCCTGTTTATTCCAATTCATTTCCAGCGTGTAACCTGCAGCCATATTCGTTGGTGTAAATGTCACCTGAAGCGGCTGATCCATCGGGTAGCGACCGCTTGCAAATCCCGGTGTAATACGAAATTCACCGGCCGGTCGATCCGGAGCGGCTGCAAACACCTCCGGCAGGCAATCCCCGATCGGCAGAAATGCAATCAGTATCGCCATTACCAATGCCAGTATGCGTCTCGCATTTTTCTTAACATTAAACTTCAGCTTCATTTTCATCTCCCCCTCCTACTCGCATCACAAAGCATCCTTCTTGCAACTTGTAACATGCGATGCCTTTGCAAGCTTAAAATCGAACCGCATTTCCAATGCGGCAAACAACTGCTGCATAACATGTTCGGCAACGCTTTTGCAGTCCATACCCCTGATATATACCAATACGGCTGCAATCTCCTCCTCCGGCACCTTATAGACCCGCAGAGATGCAGTCAGAAAGCGTTCGAGCTTCTTCTCTAACGGAAAATGAATGTCACATTTCCTTGCCATATAACCCCGCATGATTCCGGCACTGCCAATCTCCAGCTCATAAAAATCACTCTCGGTATATCCCGGAAAATAGGATCCAAAAATCTGATACAACTCCACTGCCGTATGCTGATGTACATATTCCGATGTTTCCGGCAAAGAATATACCTCAATGTAGATATCACGCAGATTCTCATTCAACTCTGTCAAAACCAGCTGTATGGCAGTCTCCGCTGCATAGACATAAACCGGTGGCAGTTTTTCTCCGGCAACATTCCGTGCCACATGAAACTGTCCACTGAACATATATGCCAACAGCTCCTGCAATACCCCATCTTTTGTATGAAATATATTCTGGAAGGTGCTTGCTGATACCTCCGCCGCGCTCATAATTTGGTTGATGGTAGTCTGGTGATATCCCTGCTCTAAAAACAATCTGACACATACGGAAAGAATTCGGTTTTTCGTTTCAATACTTGTTTTTCTAAGTGCCATTCCCATTCTCCTTTGTCAGTCACATATTATCAATATTATATTGGTATGTATACCAATTATACCATAAAGAGCTTATTCACGCAATAATATGTCCCGTTACGCTGCTATTTTAAATATAAAATTCCGGTCTTCTCAAATTCGTATAATTTTTGCTATTTCTTGTTTTCAAAGTCTCTTCCAGATTTAGCTCTGCATAGACCACTGTTTCCTCGTCCGATGCCTTGGTCATGACATTCCCATTTGCATCTACTACAATTGATTCTCCCGAAAAATGCATTGCCCCTTCGTTTCCGACACGATTACACATAGCTATCGCTACACTATTTTGGAATGCCTGAACCCGAAGCTCCCATTCAAACATTTGTGATGGTTCTGATTTGACATTAACGGTTGGAATTAAGATCAGATCTGCACCCATAAGTGCTTCTGTACGGATGCTTTCCGGATAGTGTCGGTCAAAACACACTACAATTCCAATCTTTCCGTGTTCTGTATCAAATACATGGAATCCATCATCTGCAGGTTCATAATAATCCTGTTCATAAAACTGATCCGCCTGTGCTATATGCACCATTTTCTGCACGCCAAAAATCGATCCATCTTTCCGAATGAATATGCTGGCATCATATGTTTTACCTTCTTCATACAATAAAACATTCGGTACTACCATTATGTTATTCTCTGTTGCCGCCTTACAAAAAGTCTTCACAACGTCTGAATCCAATTCTGTTCGATACTTAGAAATATCCTGTCCAGGATACTGGGGAAAAAATTCCGTCAACTGGACTTCCGGAAACAAAACCAGATCAGCATGGTGATCTGCTGCCTCTTTGATCGCTGCTATACTTTTCTCCAGATTCGTTTGTATAGTCCCCGCATTTTCCATCTGACACAGTGCAATCTTCATATATCCTCTATGCCTCCTCATTTTCCTATATTATTTTATGTTATATCAACACAACTTTCCTTCTTTATAACATCTCATCTGCCCCGTTTCTTCCCTACTATTCCGGCATTTTGCACATTCCATTATGATTTTCCGGCACATATCATATCCTAACACCGAGCTGTTCAAAGACAATGTATAATTGTCTGCCATCCCCCACTTCTGTTCGGTATAAAAATTATAGTTTGTTCTTCGTCTTTTATCTGTATCATTGATCATTTTTACAGCATCCGCTTCTGTAACATGATATAATTTGCAGATGCGCTGTACTTTTTCCGGCATGTTTCCATGTATAAACACATTCAGCACATCATCCCTGTCCCTTAAGATAAAATCTGCATTTCTTCCTATGATCACACAGCTTTCTTTTTTCGCAATTTCCATAATTACTTTTCTTTGTGCTTCATACACCATATCTCCCACTGACTTTCCTGTAAGGTCTCGCCCTGAAAAAGCATAGGCAAACAACCCCTTCTTTGGAGATAATTCAGCATTTTCCTGAATATACTCCGGTGATAATCCGGACTGCTCTGCAATCTGTCCAATGATATCCTTGTCATAATATGCAATGCCAAGTTTCTTTGCCACTTCTTCGCCGATAAATCGACCACCACTTCCAAACTCTCTGCTGATCGTAATGATTCTCTTTGCCATAACTGCTACCTCCTTAACTTAAACCTTCCACTTTATTTTTTCTGATTCGCTTTAAAAATACATATCCCACCAGACATGCAATCAGCTCGGTGATTGGAAATGCCCACCAGATCAAGGACATGCCCATCTGTCCGTTTCTGACAAAACATGAGAAAATGCCCGCCAGCGGTAATATGACGATTAGCTGTCTGATCAAAGAAATCACAAGTGATTCCATACCACCGTCCAACGCCTGATAAATTCCCTGATATGCTACATTGATTCCGGCAAAAATAAAGCTGATGGAAATAATCCTCATTGCCCCTATAAAATATTCTCTTGACTGTCCTGCATTAAATAAAGCAGCAAAAGCACCTGGGAAAATTTCTGTAATCGCCACACCAACGATCATCAGTACAATCGTATAGATCAGTCCATATTTGATTCCATCCTGAATCCTCTTTTTACTATGCATTCCGTATGCAAAAGCAATAATTGGAGTGATCGCATCTCTCAGTCCAAAAGCAAGGAACAATACAAACTGCTGCACTTTATAGAACAATCCATATGCAGTCTGTGCTGACGGACTGAACTTCAAAATTAGATTCATCACATAAACCATGATCGACATCAGTGCCTGCGCAATAATTGCCGGGAGTCCGATGGCATATATTTCTCTGATAATTCTGCCATCCGGTTTCATATACTTTATGTCATGCTCAAATTCCTTATTTAACTTTATATGGAATACAAACAGCAGTACTGCAGATGCAACCTGTCCGATTACCGTTGCATAGGCTGCACCTTCTACTCCCATTTCAGGAACAGGTCCGATACCGTAAATCATGATCGGGTCAAGGATGATATTCACCACAGCTCCCACAACCTGTCCGATTGTGGAATAAAGAGAACGCCCTGTTGCCTGTAGCAGTTTTTCAAATAAAGAGGAAAAAATAATTCCAAATGAAATGACGCAACATATTCTTAAGTAATCTGTTCCCATTGTAATCACTTCAGGGTCAATTGTCTGTGATGAAATATATGCTCTTACTCCAAAAAATCCAAACAACAAGCACACCGCATAAATAATCACTCCAAGAAACAAACTGTTTCCTGCAACTTTTGCTGCTTTTTTACCATTTTCCTGTCCAAGTGTTCTTGCAAGAAGTGCATTTGTTCCCACACCTGTTCCGATTCCAACTGCTACCATAAGCATCTGAACCGGGAACACCAGGGTGAGTGCATTAAGAGCCGCCTCACTTCCCGATCTCATGTTTCCAACAAAGGCACTATCCACAATGTTGTAAACCGCCTGCAATGCCATAGATAAGATCATCGGTATTCCCATCTGAACCATGAGCTTATTTACCGGCATCTCCCTCATCTTGTTACTTTCTGCCATCTTAACTGAATCCTCCTTTTTCTGCATAAAAGAAGTGTGCACTTACCTCATAAGCTGGTCTTACGCTGATAAGCTACACACTTTTAACTGCATCCTATATTTTCATAATGTGCGACAGCAAGTGCACAAAAAAACGAGTAACAAACTGGATTTACGCTAGTCCGCTACTCGTCTAGATTTATTATATTTTTATTTTTCAAAAAAGTCAACCATTGAAACAATCTTTATGTTGAGAGTACAAAATATGGTAAAAACTTCTATTCATCCTATTTCCGTGCAACAAGGTGTGCACGGAAACCTTTCTGCTTCTCCATGACCATCACCTTAAACCCAGCCTTTTCTGCCATGGCAATAAATTCAGATACTTTACATATCTTCACATCCCCGTGTCCAAACAGATTGGCCAAAGGCATTTCCAGATGGTTCATCAACCAGACCATAAAATCCGATGATGTATAATCGCGTAAAACCAGACGACCACCTTTTCTCAGCACACGATATGCACTATCAAAAAACGCCTGTGGGTTCGGATAGTGATGAAAACTGTTAGAACAGATAACTGCGTCAAAAGAAGCTTCTTCAAAAGGCAGATTCTCACTATCTCCCACAACAAATTCCGTATTGGAAAGTTTTTTGTCCTGAGCTACTTGAATCATCCCCGGAGTCAGGTCGAGTCCCACATAATGCTTGTCCGGATATTTCTCATGAAGCAGCTCAATCATTGGTCCTGTTCCACAACCGCAATCCAGCACATCATGGAATTTTTCTTTTTCCAGTTCTGCCAGAATCGGCGGATAATCATCTTTACACATTTCATAAATCCCGGCATGTCCACTGTCATATATTTTCGCTGCCTGCGTGAATTCTTTAATAGAAAGCTCTTTATATTTTTCTGATGTCATAACACTTCCCCTTTCATATGATTTATTAGTTAGTCTCTCCTAACCAACATATCATAAAATCCGGGATAAGTCAAAAAAATATTTTCCAGTTAAGTAAGTTTCTACCTTTTATTGAATGCCTGAAGAAATCCGGTCTTGAGATCAAAGATATAAAGCAATTTTTTATCTGGGTATCGGAAGGCAGCTCCAGCTATGCAATCAAGTGCTGGTATTACGAAACAGCATTGGAAAATGGTAACGAAGACGCTATTAATGCTATGTTACCTGACAAGCTTCCTAAAAATATACAGGAACTATATGACAAAGGACATGCATGATTTTTTTATTCTTCGCCAGACTGGAAACTATTGTTTACTCCTTTGTTAATATAGTTCTTTTTATAATTTATCATTGTCAATCCTTACAATTCCATCGTCATACACGAATTGGATTTCTTAAAGCCTAATGCTTCATACAAAGGTCTTCCCATCTTTGTTGCATCCAGACTTATCTCTGTCACACCATTTTCCTTTGCCTCTTCAATCAGAATCTCAACCATTTTCTTAGAGATTCCTCTTCTTCTGTGATCTGCACGGGTATAGACATTCATTAAATGCGCCCGATTGCCTGTTGGATGCGAGAATGTCGGCATAATCCATATATAGGATAGGCTTGCACAGCCTACGGGAGTTTCCCCATCAAGTGCAATAACCGTTGTCTGCTCACCTGACTCAAAATACTTTCTGCTCTCAGAGACAAAATTCTCATCATATTCATACACACCAGACAAATCATTTACCTCTCTAAGCATTTCAAGTCTCAGCTTCATGAGGATTTCCATATCATCTTTTGTGGTCTTTCTGTATAATATCTCGTTCATTTCCTACTCCCTTAACAATCTATCCAGCAACATCTGCCCACAGTCAGCCGTTTTGTATTCTCTAAGTTTCATGTTTTATCCTCATAAACTGGAAATTGTCGATTTCTTTACATTGATAAAGTTCAATTTATCTCTCAATTCATAATTTTCTCTTCAAGTAAATTACCCACATGCTTTGTTTCAAAGAACATTTCTTTATTTATAACAACAATTATAATTGCCGCAATAACAACAAAAATAGTTTGTATACATTTTGTTTCAGGAGTCATGTTTATCTTTTCCTGCATAATATTTATAAACAAATGAAAAATAATTGTTGCAAGCATACTTCTGTTATTCTTTACATATACCCATGTCTGAAGGAAATCAAGTGGTATCACGCTAAGAAGAAAGTTAATCACATACATGATTCCCATCTCTTTAAGTCCATACTGGTACGTTCCAGGTATCCAGAATAATGGCACATGCCACAAAGACCAGATACATCCAAAGATGATAGACTCCTTAAACCAGCTGTTGTATGCACCAACAGCATCCTCTCCATAACCTCTCCAACCTAACTCCTCTATGCAGGATGCCAACAAAATTGTAAGAAATGCAGACGTACCACCTATAGAAAATGAAAAGTCTTCTGTAAATGAAAACTGATTTATACTGCCGCCAAATAATACTGATGTACCGATTGAAGCCGTCACTATCACAGCAAATATCAGCACTGCAATTAATATATATTTAGGTTTTATTCTATAAAACCCAATCAGCTTCTTCTTAAAGTCATTAATGAGTGCTTTATTCTTAGACGTAAATACAGTTACTACGGCAACCACGGCAGGTGAAACCAAGCCAAGAAACATTCCAAGATAAAGCCACGTCCCTTCATTAAGTAAAATTGCCAATAGCCACCAGAACCAAGTGCAGGCAAATGTAATCAAATAGAATCTGACCGGTCGATATATATACTTTTCCATGACTACACCTCAGCCTCTACAATCACAAGCTCACTCTTTATACCATTGAGCTCAATGTAATTGTCTGCTTCGGCATCTGAAAAGTCATCAACCTTTTTGCCCTGTCTCTCATAATAAATATGAGTTGCTATTCCCTTTTTTGTGCTTCTAAATCTATAATCTGCAGGAATTGTAAGTCTTGATGTTGCTGACAACTGATTAATCTCAAGCGCACCCTCATGTGATAAAACACTGATCTGCATATCAAGATTTGAATCTATCTCAATTTCACTTTTATTTCCCTGAAGGGTAACTTCGCTAATTTTGCCATTTACCTCAATATGTTCATTTTCTATATCAGTAATATTCAGTGTCCCTGCATTAACTGATAATTCGATTTTTCCAATATATTTTACTGGAATAAAAATAGTAATGACCAAACTCTCCTTTGCATCTGCTTCACTGGCTTCATTAAATCTGTTAAGATCAATATCGATTCGGTTTTTTATATCATCAATCTTTACTTTATAATCTGCCAGAAGATTCTTATAGACATTTGAAAACATTGCGACTTCAATTTTTTCTCCATGATATGCCTTTAAATCTACAGCATATGCTCCACCAAGCTTGATATCAAAATTCTTCTTACCATCAATATCGTATTCGGTACGACTTTCATAGATATAATCAGACTGCTTTTTCTCTGATTTCTCATTCGAAAGTAATTCATCTACTGATATCTGGAAGAGATCTGCTATTGCCATCAGATTTGCAATATCCGGTGTTCCTGTTCCATTTTCCCACTTTGTAATGGCTTGTCTTGATACACCGATTTTCTCAGCCATCTTCTCCTGTGAAAGTCCAGCCTGTTTTCTGTAATGTTTAATTTGTTCTTCTAAAGTCATTTTTCTACCTCCGTTTTCGGTTTGTTTTACTTCCTTCACAGATTAGTAAATTAACCTTTACCAAACAAGAAACATTAGCTGTCATTTCACTATTTTTCTGCTACTTTCCGTAGCAACGCCATAAAATAAAGGTTTTTACAACGAAAACTAAATTTATCCAATCGCCAAATTCCGATTTTCTTAATTCTACAAACTGGAATTTACTGTAATACCCAATCTTCTCTTTTTAGAATGTTTACCTCATTTTCTTCCGTTGTACCGAATGCTGTCTCATAGGTATCAAATTCATAGTGCTTGAAACCACTTTTTTCCTGAACTCTATGAGATTGCTCATTCCACAAGAAGTGACCACAGAAGATTACATCAAGATTAGCGTTCTCAAAGAGAAAACGAATTACTTCTTTCAACGCTTCCGGCATCAAACCTTGTCCCCAATATTCTTTGCTCAGAACATAGCCTATCTCACGGCATTTCTTATTTTCAAATTCCGGGAAGTGAGTTTCATTGTATTTTTCGATCCCAACAGAACCTATTACTTTGCCCTGATATTCGAGTGCAAATGTTTTCTTATGGCTAATGAACATATCAAGAATAATCTTAGATTCTTCCTTGCTTTCATGAGGCTTCCAACCCGCCATTTGTCCAACTCCATCTACTGAAGCGTAGGAATAAAAGTCATCAAGGTCGGATTGCCGCCACGGGCGAATCAACAAACGCTCTGTTTTTAGGATAACATTACTTATATCTATTTCAGGATTCATAGTATTTTACTCCTCTAAATTCTACTTTTATTAAGCAGCAGTCTCTCACAATAAACCGCTAAAGCTGTATATGTGATTACTAAAATTATTAAAGAAATCAACTCATATCGCATATTCTGTGTAAAACAATATGGTAAGGCACATATATCAATAAATGTGTGCATAATAATTGAAACCCATAAATTCCCAGTTTTCTTATAAATTGTTCCAAAATAAATCCCCATACCTATTGTAGAAATTACCTTGAATACAATAACTCCCATGCCCATGCCAATCATACCCGGTATATGTCCAAGACCAAAAACTACTGAAGACACAAGAATTGCCATCTCAGTTCTATTTGCCTTTTTATCTGCAAATGCTTCAATAATATTTAAAAATAAACCTCTAACATAAAACTCTTCTATTATGCCCACTCCGACATAATAGAAAACCCCTTCAATCAATAATCTCCACAACGTTGGAGTATAGTCAAATGGGTACAAGCCGATAAAAAATGCAATGAAAGATAATCCACCAGCAATTATACCTGGCAACGCATATTTTTTTAATCCTTCACACAATCCTTTGGCTGTAAAACCAAATTTATATGTAATATTAAATGCTTTTAATATTACTATTGATATTATTCCAATTAGAATAAAATTCAACATCAACGGAATTATATAATGATCAACATCCGCAACATTTATTTTTAATAACACTCCTGGCAATCCAGAAATATCCATAAATGTAATTACTAAACACAAAATTGTTAAAACCACTTTTGTTTTTTTATCCACTTCTCTTTATCCTTTCGCTCTAAAAATTCCGATTTATTTCTTTACAGTTCCAAGGAATTCTGATTTAACAAAAAATCATACAAGCCAATATGCACAATACCATCT
>CAKQYS010000018.1 GCA_934293375.1 uncultured Lachnospiraceae bacterium
AGAAGAAGCTGAAGGCATACAAGAGCCTGTTTCGCCAGAAGGGCTTAAGTAAGAAGATCAAGCTGATCGGTGCGTGATCGGTTTCGTGCATGGAAAGACGATAGGATGCCAACACGATTTCTTTCAGAGAGGTGAAAGATGGACAATACAATCAATATTTGTTATGCGACAAATGAATTATATGCAGAGCCGATGATGGTGTCGATGTATTCGATGCTGCAGAATGCGGATGGGAACAGGCAGTATGATATCAGCGTTATGCATAAGGATCTGCAGCCGGAGACGATGGAGCGTGTGAAGCTGCTGGAGCGTATGCGTCCGGGGATCACGATCCATATGATGGATGTGTCCGCCTATGATGCACAGGTGTGCGACAGAACCTGCGGCTATATTACGAGTGAGACGAATTACCGGTTGTTCCTGCTCGGCGATCTGTTCTGCAAATATGACAGAATGATCTATCTGGATTGTGATACGATCGTGTGTGGTGATATTTCGGAATTATTTGATACCGATCTGCAGGGACAGTCGGTTGGTGTCGTAGAAGCGATGGATCACAGATATTTATCCGTCATGAAAAAGGCGAAGTTCTTTGAGGGAAAACCATATAATATTGATGCTTACAAAACCAAGATTCTGCAGATGCAGCCGACAGATATTTATTTTAATGCGGGGGTGATCCTGTTTGATCTGACCGGATGTCGCCGGATTGGCGATGACAAGGCGGCAGTCCGTCTCCTGAATCAGAGACAGTACTATTACAACGATCAGGATGTATTGAATATGATGTTCCACGCGCATACCCATATGCTGGATCTGTCATGGAATTATACAAATGAAATTGAGGAGTACCATAAGTTTCAGGAGGCAGCATTGATACAGGCGTACCGTGACACCTATGTATCGCAATACAGGGTGATTCATTTCGTCAGTGGGAGAAAGCCATGGAATGCGAAGACACATCTGGATGCATACTATCATCAGTATGCATGCCAATACACACAATTTATAAGGGGGATATGAAATATGAAAAAAAATGAGAAGCTTGTAAAGACTATGCTGCTGGTTCCGCTTGCCACTGCGGTGGTGACGGCAACGGCGGTGCCGTGGCAGACAGGTTATACACCGGGATATTCGTTCGGACTTACCGCTTATGCCAGTGACCTGGCGACCGAGCGGGTGCGTATCAATCTGAACGAGCTGAAGACCGATTTCGATGCGGACAGCGGTGTGACGGCAACTTTAGATGAAGCACATGGAATTTATAAGATTACATTGGCAGGCGGGCAGAAGTATCTGATCGAGGGGTCGAATTATATCAATGATTCTTATGTGGATGTGCAGATGAAAATATGTGATGATGCGGATGTGTACTTTGATCATGTATACATAAAAAATGACAATGGGAAAGTTGCGACATCTGTAACGGCACCGGTTGAGGGAGAGGAACGGAGAACACGTTACAGCTTATCCAATACAGTTAAACCACTTCAATTCGTGGGATCGAATGCATATCAGGCCTCTATATCAGGAAATCTCACATTAGATGTTTTTCACGGAAAGCTGGATGATTATGCAGAGGCTGAACAGGCAATTTCGGGGACTCCGTCATTACAGAATATGACACTGGTTACAAATGGTAAATGTGATTGCGATGCTTATAATAAATGGGATTCCGGCAGTATGATTTTGTCCAGTACCACACAGGAAGCTATTGGAGATGCAGAATGTGCAACTTTCGGAATTCTGGAACCGGAGTTGGATGGAAAGCAGATCAAGGGGTACCGGCTGTATCAGCAGGGCAAGGTGATGAAGACGGTTATGCCGGAGAAATCAATGGCGTATATTGGATCTCATTTGAAGCTGTCACTTGCAAATGCGGCACTGTATGAATACGATGCGATCGAGATTCTGCTTGCGGACGGATCAAGTGAGCAGTATAAGCGGTTTGATGTGAAGGATGCAGCTGGAGATCTGTATTACCGGGTCTTTTGTAAGGAGGATAAAGAAGTTCTTTCTTTGTTGCCCCGTTTGGGTTCGGATCATGTCATCTATACATTTGAAAATGGAAAGATCCTGTGTGTAAGGAGGGATCATACCGAGGGAGAATGGAAGCTGGATGCAGCCGGCAATGGTGTGAGGACCTGTCTTTACTGTGATCTGGAAATGGATGTCTGTAAACACCAAAAGTCTGTGACGGTACCGGCTGAAAGGATTGCTGCGAATGTCGATCAGAACAAAATTGTTCTTAAGTCTTCAGAAAGGGATCAGATTAATGAGCTGCGTGTTGATTTCGGAGAAAATAATGACATATATAATGTGACTGTGTATGGGTGTGACAGCGAAACAGAGCCAACTCTTGATTGGTTTCAGGAGCAAGTGGAGAACGGAGAGTTGAAATCAATTGCTGCAGTGAAATCTGAGAAATCGGCGAGAACCCTTTCTATCGATATTTCCAGGGAACAGCAGTTTCCATATTATTATGTCATAGCGAAAAATATATATTATTGGATAACTCCTCCTGCGATTTCAGCTTCTCTATATCATTATGCAAGCACGATTGAGACGCGGGATGCAGTCGGTGAGACCTGCAGCACAGCCAGGTATACCCCGCAGGTGTGCAGCCAGTGTGGACTTACGGTTGCGAAGACCGATGTAGGCACTACGACAAAGAATCATCATGTCATCTATCATGAGGCGGTTCCGGCGACCTGTCAGCAGGCAGGCACGATTGCATATTGGGAGTGTACGGAATGCCAGAAGAAGTACAGTGATGCGGAATGTAGAGAGGAGATCACAGAGGCGGATATTGTGGAGCCGAAAACCGAGCATGTGTATTCGGATGTGTATCGACGAATTGACCTTGAAACACATGTGATCATATGTGATCACTGTGGAGAGCGCATGGAGAATGCTGCAGAGCCGCATGAATATGTATATCGGTACGGACATATGGTATGCAGATGTGGCATGGAGCAGCCGGTGCTAACAGCAGCCGCAGAACAGATTGCATATGGAGAGACCGACACGCTTACGGTCAAGCATATAGAGACGAGCGGACTGGACGATGTGGAGTATCAGTGGTATGAGAAGCTGACGGATGCAGCGTTTGACGAGAATGAATTGAAAGATCAGGAGAAATACCGGATATATGCAGGGGAAACCACTGTGACCATGACGACACCAAAGACGCTGCCGGCAGGGGAGCATACCTTTGTATGCGTTATGACCTATAAGACTTCCATGCTGGCAGTGGAAAAGACAATTACGGTCACAAAGGCAGCACCATCGAAGGAGCTGTTCTCCGGTACAGTGAATGCGGGCGGTGTCTACACAGGCAAGGCATATGAAACCGTGGTGGCACCAAAGTCAGATGTGACAGGCCTTGGGGAGATGCTTGTGAAGTATATCCGGACAGATGCTGCAGGAAACCGGATGGAATCGACAGAAGCTCCGGTAAAGGCAGGCAGCTATCAGGTAGTGGCAAGTGTGACCGAGGGTATGAACTATACAGCCGACGAGTTTATCTTGGGAACAACGGTGATCAGCAAGGCGCTTCCGGCATATACGGCACCGGGAAAACAGACGCTGACCTGTCAGCAGACACTGAAGGATATCGTGCTTCCGGCAGGCTTTACCTTTGCCAATGCAGGGCAGGTGTTAGCAGCAGGAAAGGACAATCCGGTGAAGCTGATTTACACACCGGCGGATACGGAGAACTATGATATTGTACAGAATATTGAGATGATCGTGACGGTTGCCGCCCATGCGTATGGTGCACCGGCATATGAATGGTCTGTGGACGGAAAGCAGTGTAAGCTTGTATTTACCTGTGGCGTGTGTACCGCGGCGGTGGACGGACATTCCTTTACCGTGGATGGTACGGTAACGAGTCAGGTAAAAACACCGGCAACGGAAACCACGATGGGTACGACAACCTATACGGTAACCTATGGACTGTACACCGACACGAAGGATGTGGCGGATATTCCGATGCTGGAAAAGAAAGCGGATACGGCACAGCCTGTAAAGCCTGCTAAGAAGGGAACAAAGCTGAAATGCAAGCAGGGCAGCTTCAAGGTCACAAAGGCTAGTGTAAAGAATCCACAGGTAAGCTATCAGGCGCCGAAGTCAAAGAAAGTGAAGATCGTGAAGGTACCGGATACGGTGCAGATTGATGGTGTGACCTACAAGGTGACCTCCATTGCCAAGAATGCATTTAAGAATGATAAGAATCTGCAGATCGTTACGGTTGGGGATCATGTGACGACAATCGGAGATCAGGCATTTGCCGGCTGTAAGCATCTGACGACGATCACGATCGGCAAGAACGTTACGAAGCTTGGCAAGCGGGTATTTATAGGCTGTGACAAGCTCAAGAGCATTACGATGCTGACGACCAAGCTGACAAAGAAGTCGATTGGAAAATATACCTTTAAGGGCCTGACAGAGTCTGTGGAGATCGAGGTGCCGAAGAAGAAGCTGAAGGCCTATACGAATCTGTTTTATGACAAGGGGCTGAGCCGCAATGTGAAGATCAAAAAGAAATAACAACTGGTTGCGGAAACCATAAGACAAACATACAGGGACATTGCAGGATGGAATCATCGTCCAGCAATGTCCTTTTTACTTGCATAAGAAAGGACGGATTCGCCATACTACCAATAGAAAAAGGAATGTAGGAAGCTGGTTGAGGTGAAGAAAAATGCGGACATTATTAGAGAGACCTTTTGTAAAGAAATCAATTCTGGTTGCGGGGATCGCGGTCGGGTTGTATACTGTGATCACATGGTTTGTCCCACTGATCATCCCGTTTCTGATCGCCTTTATGCTGGCAGCAATGATGCAGCCGGTGATCCGCTTGTTTGTCAACAGACTCCATATGCGGTATCGGCTGGCTTTTGTGTTGACAGCTGTTTTGTTTGCGGCAGTGCTTTGTGGTGTGCTGCTGGTTTCGGCAAAGGAGCTGGTCAGCCAGACGAGAAATATCATAACCTCTTATCCGTTTTATCAGGCGAAGCTTCTGGATGGCCTGCATACATGCTGCGGCAGGATTGACGGGTGGTTTCAGTTCGGGGAGGGTGTGAGTTATACCTACTTTACCACGATGCTTGCCGGACTGGCATCGACAGTCTCAGACAATATTCTGCCACACCTGACCACGGGTTCTGTCAGAGCGTTTGTTGTTTTTTTCAATGCGATGGTATTCCTTTTCGTAACCGGGATCGCAACCCTGCTTCTGGCAAAGCACTATCCACTGATGGGACAGCGGCTTACGCAGAGCCGTGCCGGACAGTTTGTACTGAGCTGCGGACATAATCTGTATCTTGCCCTGTCTGCCTATTTGCGGGCGCAGGTTGTGATCATGCTCAGCAATGCCGTTGTCCTGTCAGTCCTGTTCTGGCTGATCGGTACGCCGTATTACATTGTAATCGGAATTCTGGTCGCAGTACTGGATGCCTTGCCGTTTGTCGGCAGCGGACTCATTTTGATCCCTTGGGCATTGGTTCTTGTTTTTATGGGACATACAGTGCAGGCGGTATATGTGGTGATCGGTTATCTGATCTGTACCTGTATCCGTGAGGTGATGGAGCCGAAGCTTATCGGCGTGCGGATCGGGATTTCGACACTGACATCTCTCATCTGTATGTATGTGGGACTGAAGCTGTTCGGCATTCTTGGCTTCCTGTTCGGCCCGGTTGCATTTCTGGTCGGCAAGGAAATGTACCAGGTGATATGGAAGGAATGCGAAGGGTGACAAAGAGAAATTACAATAACCGGAGGTAACATAATATGGCAAATATGATGGATTATCTGGAATGGCGTGGGGATCTGACATTGTCACAGGCACCGTTTAATGAGGTGGATAATCTGATCCTGTCCCAACTGGCATATGTGGATTTTGCAGGTATTGTATGTGATGCGACAGATATGCGGCAGGCAGTTACGATCAGGCAGGCGGCAGAACAGTTTTATCGGATGCGGGATACAGAAAAAATTTTGGCACAGGTGTCCATGACGAAATCAGCGATTCTGGTGCTCAAGAAGATGGCGGGGACACCCCGGTTTGGAGATATGAGGTTGTTTGGATACCGCAATGAGATCAGCGAGACGGAGCAGTCGCAGTTTGCGGTGATCTCCATTGTGCTGCCGGATGACAGCATTTATGTGGCATACAGCGGAACGGATGCAACCCTGATCGGGTGGCGGGAGGATTTTAACATGATCTACCTGTCAGAGACATCCGGACATAGAAAGGCGGTTTCGTACATAGAGGATCTGCAGGCAGTGTATCCGGGTCCGTATCTGTTAGGCGGACACTCAAAGGGCGGCAATTTTGCAGCGTATGCGGCGATGTTTTGCAGACAGGATGCGAAGGGATGCGGCATTACGACAGTATACAGCAATGACGGACCGGGCTTCGATCAGGCGATTGTGGACAGTGAACGGTATCGTGCGATTGTGCCGAAGCTGTACAGTATTATTCCGGAGTCATCCCTTGTAGGGATGCTGTTATCCCATAAGGAACGGTATGTGGTGGTGCAGAGTGATAATACGGGATTGTCCCAGCATGATCCGATGTCATGGCAGGTACTGGGGAATCATTTCGTAGAGGCTGTCGGTATGGATTCGCGGACGGTGATGTTGGATGAAACGCTGGAGGAATGGCTGGCACATTACACGAAGAAGGAACGGGAAATGATGGTGGAGGCTGTCTTCTCGGTATTGGATGCAGCAGGGATCAAGACCGTAGATGATTTTTTTGATATGCATTGGTATCGTTTGCGTGAGGCGATCCGGGCGAAACGGGAGCTGTCGGAGGATACCACAAATCTGCTGTCACAGGCATTCCGGTTGCTTTTGCGTTCCGGCAGGGATAATATGCGGCGGTTTCTGCAGAGCCGGTACGATGGATGAAGTAGCGAGAGCGTGCCTGCGATACATTGTGCAGTATGCACATGATCATAGAATTATGCATGCTTTTCGTAAATATTTAGAATATAGGATAAATAAAGGAGCGGAAGCAATGGGACATTTTTATTTTACAAGACATGGCCAGACGATCTGGAATGTGGAGAACAAGATCTGTGGGGCAACGGATATCGCATTGACGGAGCAGGGACATGCACAGGCGGTCGCACTCGGCAGGCAGCTGGCACAGCAGGATGAGAAGATTGATATGATCCTGTATTCTCCCCTGATCCGTGCGGCTGAGACGGCGAGACATATTGCAGAGGAATCGGGAATCCCCCTGCGGGCGGAACCGAGGCTTATGGAGCAGAATTTTGGCAGGTATGAATCGACACCGAGGGACGGTGCGGAATTTCAGGTTGCCAAGGCAGAGTTTGTGAATCATTATGATGGTGGAGAATCCATGCTGCAGATGGCGCAGCGGATCTATAATCTGCTCGATGATATCAAGGCACAGTCTGATACGGTGACCTATCTGTTAGTGGCACACAACGGTATTTCACGGTTTATAGAGTCCTATTTCCGGGATATGTCAAATGCGGAATTTGCGGCATTTGGAATCCGGAATTGTGAGATCAGACGGTATGATTTTCTTCCGTAGGATAAAGAGTAGATATTTTTTCAAAATTGTGGTAACATGAGGGTTATGAATGCGTTGTCCATTCAGGACTTCAGATAATAATCAAGTTAGGGAGATAAGGTCATGGCTGATAAGAAATTAGTAAAAGAGATCACCTCTATGGAAGAGGATTTTGCACAGTGGTATACGGATGTTGTGAAGAAAGCAGAACTGATCGACTATACGAGTGTGAAGGGCTGTATGGTAATCAAGCCGTATGGTTACAGAATTTGGGAGCTGATCCAGCAGCAGTTAGATGCGGATTTTAAGAAGACAGGGGTAGAGAATGTATATCTGCCGATGTTTATTCCGGAGAGTCTTCTGCAGAAGGAGAAGGATCATGTAGAGGGATTTGCACCGGAGGTCGCATGGGTGACATACGGTGGATTGAATCCGCTGCAGGAGAGATTATGTGTGCGTCCGACTTCAGAGACATTGTTCTGTGATTTTTATCAGAAGGAGATCCAGTCTCATAGAGATCTTCCGAAAGTATATAACCAGTGGTGTTCGGTTGTGCGATGGGAGAAGGAGACAAGACCATTTCTTCGTTCCCGCGAGTTCTTATGGCAGGAGGGACACACCGCACATGCGACGGCAAAAGAGGCAGAGGATAGAACGATCCAGATGCTGAATGTATATGCGGATTTCTGTGAGCGTGTACTGGCGATGCCGGTCATCAAGGGCAGAAAGACAGAGAAGGAGAAGTTCGCAGGGGCAGAGGCTACCTATACGATCGAGGCATTGATGCATGATGGAAAGGCTCTGCAGTCCGGTACGAGCCACAACTTTGGAGATGGCTTTGCAAAGGCATTTGGTATCCAGTATACTGACAAGGACAATAAGCTGCAGTATGTACACCAGACATCATGGGGTATGACGACCCGTCTGATCGGTGCGATCATTATGGTGCATGGCGATGATTCCGGTCTGGTACTGCCACCGAAGGTAGCACCGGTACAGGTGATGATCATCCCGATCCAGCAGAAGAAGGAGGGTGTGCTTGACAAGGCATACGAACTTCGTGACAAGCTGGGTGCGTTCAGAGTCAAGGTGGATGATTCTGATAAGAGTCCTGGATGGAAGTTCTCTGAGCAGGAGATGCGTGGTATTCCGATTCGTGTTGAGATCGGACCGAAGGATATCGAGGCAGGCAATGCAGTGCTTGTCAGACGGGATACGAGAGAGAAGAAGATCGTGGCGCTTGAGAATATTGAGGCAGAGGTTTCTGCATTGCTGGATACGATCCAGCAGGAGATGTTTGATCGTGCGAAGGCACATCGGGATGCGAACACACACACAGCTAAGAACTGGGATGAATTTACAGATATTTTAGAGAAGAAGCAGGGATTCATCAAGGCCATGTGGTGTGGCGACACGGCCTGTGAGGAAGCGATCAAGGACGAGACCGGGGCATCAACGAGATGTATGCCATTTGCACAGGAGAAATTCTCCGATGTATGTGTACATTGTGGCAAGCCAGCCAAGGCAATGGTCTACTTCGGAAGAGCATACTAGGATATACCAGCCGGTGACAGGAAAATGATTGTTACCGGCTGTTTTATTATGACTGGCTGAAGGGTGGATATAGATATGTTGACTTATTCGGATACAATCATATTTATTATGGAAATACTTGGTACGATCGCATTTGCATCGTCGGGTGCAATGTTGGCGATCCGGAAACAAATGGATATTCTCGGTGTCAATGTGCTGGGACTGACAGTTGCGGTCGGTGGCGGTGTTATCCGGGATCTCACTCTGGGTATCACACCACCAATGACATTCCGGAATCCGGTCTATGCCTGTATTGCCTTTGTGACATCGACGGGTTTATTTGTGCTGATGTATCAGCGCCGCCAGTTGTATTCCGGGGCGTTTCAGATATGGTATGACCGGATCATGATGCTGTGTGATACGATCGGACTTGGTATCTTTACGATGAACGGAGCTCATTATGCATCATGGATGGGATATGGTGATAATATGTTTCTGGTTGTATTTGTCGCAGTGGTGACAGGTGTTGGCGGCGGCATTGTCAGAGATGTGATGGCGGGTGAAATGCCGTATATTCTGAAGAAGCATGTATATGCGTTACCGGCGATCCTTGGTGCTGTGCTTTATGTTTTGCTGCATCATTTCATTGCGGATGTGACCAATATGTTTGTTGGAACCGGGGTGATCGTGATACTGCGGCTGCTTGCCGCCAAATATCGATGGAATCTGCCAAGAATTTCAAAAGAGAGGTGAGAAGCATGAGGATCATAATGCCGGAACATGCAAAAGAAATTATAGAAACATTACAGGCACATGGATATGAAGCCTACATTGTCGGAGGCTGTGTGCGGGATGCTATTTTAGGGAAAGTACCAAATGACTGGGATATCACGACATCGGCAAAGCCTTTAGAGGTCAAGACATTATTCCGGCGGACGGTGGACACGGGACTACAGCATGGTACGGTGACGGTTGTCATGAAGAATGAGAATACCGGGAAGCTGGAGAATTATGAGGTGACGACATACCGTGTGGATGGTGTATATCAGGATCACAGAAGACCGGAGGATGTCACATTTACGACATCGTTGTCGGAGGATCTGTTAAGAAGAGATTTTACGATCAATGCGATGGCATATAATGACAAGGACGGACTGGTAGATCTGTATGATGGAATCGGGGATCTTGACCGGGGAATCATTCGCTGTGTCGGCGTGGCAGAGCACCGGTTTGACGAGGATGCACTGCGGATTCTGCGTGCCGTGAGATTTGCGGCACAGCTTGGATTTGTGATTGAGGACAGTACGAAGGAAGCGATCCGGACGAAAAGGCAGTTTTTGCGGGATATCAGTGCAGAGCGGATTCAGGTGGAGTTGACAAAGCTTTTGCTGTCAGAACATCCGGAAAGACTAATGGATGCTTATGCATTGGGGATTACGAAGCTGATACTGCCGGAGTTCGACCGGATGATGGAGACCCCACAGAACAATGCACACCACTGTTATAATGTGGGTCAGCATGCGATCGTTGCGGTACAGAATATAGAGGCGGATATTGCGCTTCGCTGGGGCGCGTTGCTGCACGATGTCGGTAAGCCGGAGACATTGACGATCGATGAGGATGGGATCTATCATTTCTACGGGCATCCGAAGGCGGGCGTGGATATTGCTAGGCGGGTTTTACGGCGTATGAAGCTTGATAACCAGACGATCAGGCGCGTGCTTCGGATTGTAGAGTGGCATGACTATGGTATGGGTGAGCGGCTCAAGAATGCGACCTTAAGAAAGGCAATCTGTAAAATGGGAGGTGTTGAGTGCTTCCCGGATGTCTTGAAGATCCGCTATGCGGATATTATGGCACAGAGTATGTATCAGCGAGAGGAAAAGCTAGAGAACTGGAAGCATTTGCAGGCACAGTATCAGGAGATTCTTGACAAGCAGGAGTGCATGACGATCAAGGATCTGAAAATGGACGGCAGCATGCTAAAGAAGCTCGGCGTAGAGCCGGGCAGACAGATGGGGATTCTGCTGCATGAAATGCTGGAGGATGTGTTAGAACACCCTGAACATAACACGATCCCGTATCTGACCGAATGGGTCAGAACACGGGATACGCATCACGGTGAAGAATAGCGGCTTACATGCCGTATTCTTCCTTGATAAATTTCTCAAATACCGGAATAGAACGGAGCACCTTCTCGGTCGGCACACAATATGCCATACGGAAGTGTCCGGTCACGCCGAAGGAATCAGAAGGGACAAGCAGCAGATCATATTGCAGAGCCTTGTTACAGAATGCTACGGCATCCTCTTCTAATGCCTTCGGGAAGATATAGAAGGTTCCGCCCGGTTCTACGATCGAGAATCCCATGCGGGTTAATTCCCGGTATAGAATATTCTTGTTTTCTTCATAGACAGACAGATCGGAGGTTGCATCAATGCACTCGGCGATCAGATACTGCATCATCGAGGTTGGACAGTTATGTCCGATACCACGCGAGATCTGTCCGCACATATCTACGATCAGTTCAGCCTTTTCATAGGCAGGATTCACTGCGATATATCCGATACGCTCACCCGGCAGAGACAGGGACTTGCTAAAGGAATAGCAGGTCAGAGTTTTGTCATAATATTTGGCAACAAACGGCGCATCCACACCATCAAATACGATCTCTCTGTATGGCTCGTCCGAGATCAGGAAAATGTCATGACCATACTCGGCTTCCTTCTGCTTCAGAATCTGTGCCAGCTTCTGGATTGTCTCTGTTGTGTACACGATACCGGAAGGATTGTTTGGGGTGTTGATGAGGATCGCCATGACCTTCTCATTGAGCATTTCCTCAAATGCCTCGAAATTGATTTGGAAGCTGCTGATATCAGCAGGAACAACCTTCAGGCATGCCCCACAGGTATTGATATAAGGCATATATTCCGGGAAAAACGGTGCAAATGTCAGCACCTCATCTCCGGGAGCCGTCACGGCACGGACAGCATGTGCGATCGCACCTGCAGCACCTGATACCGGGAAAATGTGGCTACCCTTATACTGCATTCCGAATCTGCGGTTCAAGGAATCGGCAATGGCATCCTTGACAGATGCGATACCAAGACTTGGACTGTAGCCATGCAGCTTGGACGGATCCATATCGGCAAGCTTATGTAATGTTTCCCTGACACATTCCGGTGCCGGGACTGACGGATTGCCCAGACTGTAATCAAATACATTGTCGTAACCAATCTCTGCCGCGCGTCTTGCACCGGCTTCGGCAATGTTACGGATTACGGATTTCTGCCCCGTCATCTGAATATACTTCTCTGATAACATAGTATTCACCCTTCTTTATTATTTTGCTTTCGATCATTGTGAAACCTCCATTGTATATATTGCTAATGTGCATATTGTATTTATGTATAAGCAGGTATTTGAAGAACGCCGGTACTTGCAAGGTAACACCATGCGTACCAGGTTTGAAAAGACCTTGTCAAGTGCACAGGTGTTTCCTTGCTTAGTACCGCTGCGTGATGAAGTAGCGAGAGCGTGCCTGCGATACATAATGGAATATGCACATGCTATGATAAATACAAATGTGTTTCACAATGGTCGATTATTTGCTTCTCCCATCATACTCCATTTCCCATAAATATGCTAGTCTGAATCTAAACAGATCCCAACAAACACACATTTCTTACAAATTTCTTTCATATTATTCAGATACACTGCTTGTAAAATAATTCCAAACAATATGCGGATGCGGGATGATAACCGGTATCCTGAAAATCAGGCAGGAGGTATATGGATGAAGAAGAAAAAGGTAGTGATTATAACATTTGCCGCAACCGCACCTGTCGGTGCGATCATTCTGGCAGCAGGCTTCTCCATGGCAATCGGTGTATTTTTTGGATACTATCCCGCCAACAAGGCAGCCCGGCTGGATCCGATCGAAGCACTGCGCTATGAGTAGGTATATCAGCTAAGCCGGGAAAATACCATAACAACAAACCCAAGGATGACTAAGATCACACCGGTTGCACGGTTTAGCGTCTTTGGGGTTGCTTTATTGGCAAAGATGGCAGCGATTCTTGCCCACAACAATGTGAAGACGACGGATAGAGTAAAGACAACAGGATCTGGCAGACCGCCGATTGCAAAATGAGAGGCTGCGCCTGTAAATGCAGTGAAGGTCATGATAAATACACTGGTGCCGACCGCGGTCTTCAATTCATAGCCAAGAACAGATGTCAGGATCAGAAGCATCATCATACCGCCTCCGGCACCGACAAAGCCGCAGATGAATCCGATCAGAATACCGCAGATCAGAGATTGTACGGCACGCTTTTTGGCAGAGACCCCCTGCATGGCTTCCTTGGTCGTCATCACCGGACGCACAATGAATTTGATACCGAGCAGGAAGGTCATGAACACAGAGAAGCTGCCCATTGTGGTGGATGGCACGAGACTGGATACATAGCTGCCCACAACCGTAAATGCCAGCACGCTTCCCATCATGATAAGACCATTGCGGATATCAAGGTTTTTGTTTTTTCCGTAGGTGTATGCGGAGATGGCACTGGCAAGTACATCAGAAGACAGTGCAATACCGACTGCCATATAGGGATCCATTCCCAGAAAAGTGATCAGCATCGGACTGATCACGGCGGCGGCACTCATACCCGCAAAGCCGGTTCCAAGGCCGGCACCCATTCCCGCAAAAAATGTAACAAGCAAGATCGTCAATAATTTCATAGTTACAAGTCTCCTTCCAGCATCTGATCGAGATTCTTCTCCATGACCATTAAGATCTGACGGAGTGTATCTCTTGATGTTTCGTCTATATTGTGCAATGTTCGCTCCATAAATGTCTGTTGCAGCTGTCTGCCGCGCCGGATGACCGGTGTGGCTTTTTTGGTACAGACCAGTTCTGTTTTTCTGCGATCCCCCAGAACCGCCTGTCTGACCAGATAGCCGTCTGTGACCAGTCTGTCTACATTGACTGACACAAGATTTGCCTTGATCTTGCGGATCTCTACGATGTCCCGTGCTGTTTTGCATTCCGGATTATTTGCAAGAAACATCAGAATATCAAATGCGGTCTGCGGCAGCTTAAGCTCGTGGCACAGTGTCTTGCAGGTGGCGGTGTAAGCCAGTGCAATTTTGTGTGGAAATTCTATATAAGGATTCACGGTTTCATACCTCGTTTCTCTATTTTTGAATAGTTCATTTTTGAAGTATTATAACGCAGAAGGAAGAAATGTCAAGTCACATGGAAAAGAGTTAGTATTTTCAATATACCTATGGTATAATGTGCAATAGTGGATAAAACAGGTGAGCCCTGATATAAGGAGGACGGTTTGATGAGAGGGGAACAAAATAATGTGGTGCTGGGCGTGTTGTTCTGTGCATCCCTGATCGCATGGATTTATGTGATACTTGAATATAGACAGACACTATGGATGGTTGGCGGTGCGAGTGCATTTCTGCTCGTGATGGTGGGTATAGTGATCTCCCGTGTGAGTGTGGCATGGAAGAACTATCAGAAGAAACAGTCGATGCTGCTGGATTCCAGATTGACAGAGCTGCAGAACCAGTTGATGGCGGCGAATGAAGAGAGCCGTGAGTCAGCAAAGACGAATACCTACTATACGCGCAAGATCGGAGAAGCACTTGCCGGCTTTGAGGACGAGCTGATCGACAACCAGCGTAAGGGCAATGAGCTGATGCAGCGTATCATTACCACCCAGGTGAAGTCGACGAAGGTTTTGGTGAAATATAATGAGAAGAACAGCAGCAAGGTGGCAGGGGATGTTTATGACCAGTATTCCCAGCTGGAGAAGACGATGGACAAGAGCATTTCCAACACCAATGCAGAGCTTAGAAGGATTGGCGAGAATATTATGCTGATGCAGCGGGCACCGCAGGCCGTGATGTATCAGTCGATGCCACAGAGCCCTGTGGAGCCGGTTGTGACTACTATGCCAGCAGCACCGGCAGATACTGTATCAGATCCGGTAACGGAGGAAACTCCGGATATGGCATTTCTGGAAGCAGAAAATGTAGTGCCGGATGATATTCAGGAAAACATGACAACAGGACAGGAGGAACACCCTCTGGAGGATACGACGATTCCGGATGATATTCTGGATATGGCATCGATTCCGGAACTGACGGAGGAAGAAGCCAAGCTGACAGCAAAGCATGTGGCAGACAGTGTGACCGAGGCGGAAGCGGCACCGGCCCCAGACCTTTCGGCACCGGCAGTAGAGATCCCGGATGATCCGAATGCACAGCTGTCACCGGATCAGATCGCAGCGTTGTTTGCCTCGATGGGAGGCGATGATGGTGCAGCACCGGAAGCAGCAGAGGAGACGAAGGAAGCCGCATCCGCAGCACCGGAGCCGGAGACAGAAGCCGCATCTGCAGTACCGGAGCCGGAGACAGAAGCCGCGGCACCGGCAGTAGAGATCCCGGATGATCCGAATGCACAGCTGTCACCGGATCAGATCGCAGCGTTATTTGCATCCATGGGAAGTTAATAGGTCTAGGATTATAGAGATATACATATACTTATACAAAATAGTACGCCGTGGTATTGCATCACGGCGTATGTAGTGTCTAAGTGTCTGGGAAGGTTTGAGGAAATTATATGTACAGAATAAGAATCAATCAAAAAATAACAGGTCGATACGGCAAATACATTTGCATGGCTATGCTTATTATGAGCATGGGGATGCTGGTGGGATGCACACCGCGAAATAACAGGAATACAGCGGAGAGTACAACAAATGCACAGTCGGATCAGACACAGACGGTCGAGGTGACCACGCAGGAGTCGACACAGGCGGTTACCACGACAGAGGAGCCGACAACGGCAACCAGTGATTATGCGTCTATTTCCAACGAGAAATATGCATGGTGGTTTATGCGGACGAAGGATCATACACAGCCGGGATGCCAACAGGATTTTGATGTAACACAGTATGATGGTTACTATGTGTCACCGGACAGTGATAGCAAGGTCATTTATCTCACTTTTGATTGCGGATATGAAAATGGATTTACACCGTCTATTCTGGATACACTGAAATCAGAGGGTGTGCATGCCATGTTTTTTGTCACGAAGCCATTCATCAAGGATAATGCAGATCTGGTTAAGAGGATGAAGGAAGAAGGGCATATGGTGGGAAACCATACCGTACACCATCCAAGTATGCCGGATCTTTCAGTGGATGAGGTGAAGTCAGAGGTGCTAGATTGTCAGGCATACATGAAGGAACAGACAGGATATGACATGGATCATTTTATCAGACCGCC
This sequence comes from uncultured Lachnospiraceae bacterium, assembly GCA_934293375.1. Taxonomy (GTDB): domain Bacteria; phylum Bacillota; class Clostridia; order Lachnospirales; family Lachnospiraceae; genus RGIG6919. Next base: position 16,394 of record CAKQYS010000018.1, read on the forward strand.
AAAGGGTGAATACAGCGAGCGGACATTACAGGTGTGTAAGGATCTGGGATACAAGACGATTTTCTGGAGTATAGCATATCTGGATTATGATACAAAAAATCAGCCGGGTGCAGGTTATGTTTTAGAGCAGTTTAAGAACAATCATCACCCGGGTGCGATCCCGCTGATTCACAATGTCTCAGAATCAAATACGCAGGCACTGCCAAAGGTGATTGCATTTCTGAAGAGCGAAGGGTATACATTTGGTACATTAGACCAGCTGGGACAGTAGATCGCAATATGGTAGATATGTGCATTTGATAATCAGTATTCTGTCTATATTTACTGTTGATATTATGGTGGTAGTTTGTTAAAATAAGGGTTGCGGTTATCGAACGATGAGGCTATGACTGTAAAATAAAATACAAAAGGAGAGCAGAAAATGGCAGAGAGTATTAGTTTTGATTATAGCAATGCGATGTTTATGGTTGATGAAGCTGATATCGCAGCTATGAAGGAAAGAGTGTTGGCAGCGAAGGAGACACTTCTGAATAAGACTGGTGAGGGAAACGATTTCTTAGGATGGATTGATCTTCCGGTGAACTATGATAAGGAAGAGTTCTCAAGGATCAAAGCTGCAGCAAAGAAGATTCAGAACGATTCTGATATCTTACTGGTAATCGGTATCGGTGGTTCTTATCTGGGTGCCAGAGCGGCAATCGAGGCACTGCGTCATACTTTCTATAATGTGATTGATAAGGACATGAGAAAGGGTACTCCTGAGATTTATTTCTGCGGTAATAATATCAGCTCTACCTATTTAGAGCATTTATTAGAGGTTGTTGGGGACAGAGATTTCTCTATCAACATCATTTCCAAGTCAGGTACAACAACAGAGCCTGCGATTGCATTCCGTCTGTTCAAGAAGCTTCTGGTTGAGAAGTATGGAGAGAAGGAAGCTGCTAAGAGAATCTATGCTACAACTGATAAGGAGAAGGGTGCATTAAAGAACCTCGCAAATGAGGAAGGCTATGAGACATTTGTAGTACCGGATGATATCGGTGGACGTTTTTCTGTATTAACAGCAGTAGGCCTTCTGCCAATCGCTGTGTCCGGTGCAGACATCAAGCAGTTGATGGTTGGTGCAGCAGCAGCCAGACAGAAGTGTATTGAGGCAGATTTTGAGGATAACGGTGCATTGCAGTATGCAGCAATCCGTAATATTCTTCGTGAGAAGGGTAAGACAATGGAGATTCTTGCCAACTATACACCATCCGTACACTACATTGGTGAGTGGTGGAAGCAGCTGTTCGGCGAGTCAGAGGGTAAGGACGGAAAGGGTATTTATCCGACAGCCTGTGACTTTACAACAGATCTGCACTCATTGGGTCAGTTCATTCAGGATGGTACCAAGAACCATATCGAGACAGTTGTGAATATCGGTTCTCCAAGACGTAAGATCATTATGGAGCAGGAGGACAATGATCTGGATGGTCTTAACTACCTTGCAGGCAGAACTGTCGATTACATCAATAAGCAGGCTATGAACGGAACAGTTCTGGCCCATGTGGATGGTAAGATTCCGAACCTGATGATCACACTGCCGTATATGTCAGAGTTTAATCTGGGTGAGTTGTTCTATTTCTTTGAGTTTGCTTGTGGTGTATCCGGTTATGTGCTGGGTGTCAATCCATTTAATCAGCCTGGTGTTGAGAGCTACAAGAAGAACATGTTTGCGTTGCTTGGCAAGCCTGGTTATGAGGAGCAGAGAGCTGAGTTATTAAAGAAGCTGAATAACTAATCATAATAGATGGATTTAGATGAATTGAAAGCGGTCACGGATGTGGCCGCTTTTATTCACTGTTTATTTGTGATAGCGAGTGGTGCCAGAGTATTGCAGAATGCATGCAAGGTATGGATGTAGACGGAACCGGGCTTTTGTGTTATACTTAAATGTAATTTTTTCACCCCGGTTTTATGTGAAGGATGAAAATGCAAGGAAATATAGGGTGCGAAAGGCGGATTTGAATGAGTAGTCAGTTTATGCAACATAGCAGGATCAGGAAATATTTGCAGATCCCATTTATATTATTTCTGGTGCTGATCGCGATGAATATTGTGATCTATGTGATCGACACGAATGCAGGTGTAGCGACAACAATCTTTATACTTATATATTTGTGTATATTACTGCTGATGTATGTGCACTATAAGCCGACGATCATGGCGGAGATGGTGGCATTTGCATTTGATCAGGGGAAGGTGCAGAAAGAACTTTTAAAGGAACTTGGTGTACCATATATTCTGATTGATACGAGTGGTAAGCCATTATGGGCGAATAAGGGCTTCTTTCATATTGTAGGCGGAGAGCAGAATGCCAGACGAAAGACTTTGTTTCAGATGTTTCCGGATCTGACGAGAGAGCAGCTGCCGATCACCTGCGAGAGCAGTGAAGTGATATTAATGTACGGTGAACGCAATTTCCGGGTGGAAATGAAGCGTGTATGTCTGCAGAATGCATTAGCACCGGAAGTGGAAGAAGAAAAGAAGCAGAAGAATGAACTGGAGACCGTAATTGATGAACATGATATGATGATTGCGGTATATTTCTTTGATGAGACAGAGCTTCGTAATTACATTAGAGAGAATCAGGAACAGAAGCTCGTAGTAGGGCAGATCTATATTGACAATTACGAGGAAGCTATGGATTCGGTTGAGGAAGTACGCCAGGCATTGCTTGTTGCTTTGATCGACCGGAAGATCAATGTGTATATGCAGAATATAGATGCGATTGTGAAGAAGATGGAGAAGGATAAGTATTTCTTTATCTTTAAACAGAAGTATTTGTCACAGTTGGAGACGACCAAGTTTGCCTTATTAGACGAGGTTCGAGGTATCCATATTGGAAATGAACTTGCTGTTACACTGAGTATCAGTATCGGTGCACAGGCAGAGAGTTTTCTGCAGGCATATGATTATGCAAGAGTAGCAATGGATCTGGCACTGGGACGAGGCGGCGATCAGGCCGTGGTCAAGAGTGGAGAGAAGATTGTTTACTACGGAGGTAAGAGTCAGGGTGTAGAGAAGACAACCCGTGTTAAGGCGAGAGTCAAGGCACATGCGCTGCGCGAGATACTGGAGACCAAGGACAAGGTCATTGTTATGGGACATAAGCTTCCGGATGTTGACTGCCTGGGTTCAGCACTGGGTATTTACCGGTTATCGGAGGCACTCGGTAAGACAACGCATATTGTACTCAACGAGGTGACAATGTCCATTCGTCCGATCATGAGCAATTTTGTCGGAAACAACATTTATCCGGATGATTTATTTTATAATAGTGAACAGGCGATGGCGGCTATGGATGCATCTACACTGCTGGTAGTCGTGGATGTGAACCGTCCGACCTATACAGAGTGTCCGGAATTGTTGTCTATGACCAGCTCTATTGTGGTACTGGATCATCATAGACAGACGAGTGAGATTATTCAGAATACAACGCTTTCTTATGTTGAGCCATATGCATCCTCTGCGTGTGAGATGGTAGCGGAGGTGCTGCAGTATATTGTGGATAAGCCAAAGCTGCGATCTGCGGAAGCCGATGCAATGTATGCAGGTATACTGGTTGACACAGATAACTTCGTCACTAAGACAGGTGTCAGAACATTTGAGGCTGCTGCTTTCCTGAGACGAAGCGGAGCGGATGTGGTAAGAGTCCGCAAGATGTTTAGAAATGGAATGGAAGATTATAAGCTGAAGGCGCGGGGCGTGGAAAATGCAGAGGTATTCTTAGATATCTTCGCAATCTCGACCATGCCGGCAGAGGGTGTGGACAGTCCGACTGTGATTGCTTCGCAGGTGGCGAATGAGCTGTTGAATATTGCAGGTATTCATGCATCGTTTGTGCTTACGGATGTGAATGGTGTGATCTATATCAGTGCGAGAGCGATCGATGATGTGAATGTACAGGTGATGATGGAAAAATTAGGCGGTGGAGGTCATGCAAACGCCGCAGGTGCACAGCTTCAGGGCGTCAGTATTGAAGAAGGTGTGGACAAAATTAAGGAACTGTTGGAGCAGATGAGAGAGGAAGGAGAAGTCTAGATGAAGGTTATTTTATTACAGGATGTAAAGAGTCTCGGTAAGAAGGGACAGATCGTAGATGTGAATGATGGTTATGCCAGAAATTATGTGTTGCCAAAGAAGCTTGGTCTTGAGGCGAATGGTAAGAACTTAAATGATCTGAAGCTGCAGAAGGCACATGAGGACAAGCTGGCTGCAGAGAAGCTCGCAGATGCGAGGGCACTGGCTGAGAAATTAGAGGCAGTCTCTGTGAAGTTAAGTATTAAGATTGGCAGCAACGGCAAGCCGTTTGGTGCAATTGCATCAAAGGAGCTGGCGGAAGCAGTAAAGGCACAGACCGGCATTGAGGTAGACAAGAAGAAGATTAATTTAAAGGAAAGTATTAAGGAATTAGGTACACATGAGGTAACAGTCAAGCTGCATCCACAGGTGACGGCGAAGCTGAAGGTTGAAGTAGCGAGTGAGTCATAGGAGAAAATGTCGTGGATGAAGCTGTAATCAAAAAAGTGAAACCACATAATGATGAAGCAGAGCGTGCGGTGATCGGATCAATGTTTCTGGATCGTGATGTTGTGGCAGATGTCAGTGTGCAGGTCAGTAAGAGTGATTTTTATAATCCGCAATATGCAGAAGCATTTGAAGCCATGCTGGAGCTATATAATGAGGGCAGCCAGATCACATTGATCACACTTGGCGAGAAGATGAAGCGTAAGGGTCTGCCGGAGACAATATCGAACCTGGAGTTCATGAAGGATGTCATCATGAATGTGTCAGTGTCAGTCAATGCGAGACAGTATGCACAGATCGTACAGGAATATGCAATCCGAAGAAAGCTGATTGATTTCACAAATAAGCTGTCAGATAGCTGTTATGCAGGTAAGGATACCGTGGATGAGATCCTGGAAGACGCAGAGAAGCAGGTGTATGACATTGTACAGGCCAGAAAGGGCATGGAGACAGATGAACCAATTCGGAATGTTGTTATGCGGGTGCTTGACCAGATTGAACAAAATGCGAAGAATGGTGGGAAGATCACGGGCATTCCGACAGGATTTACGCAGCTTGATTATAAGCTGTCAGGTCTGCATCCATCCGAGCTGATTCTGGTCGCGGCGAGACCGGCGATGGGAAAGACAGCATTTGTGTTAAATATTGCACAGAATGTTGTTGGAAAATCCGGTATTCCATGTGCGGTCTTCAGTCTGGAGATGGATAAGGAACAGCTGGTATCACGTCTGATCGCGATGGATTCAATGGTCAATTCCTACAATATCAGGACAGGAGATCTGACCGGAGCTGAGTGGAAGGATGTCATGGAGAGTGCGGTTACGATTGGAGATTCGCCATTGTATCTGTACGATAAGTCCGGTATTACCGTGACGGAGATGGCATCTATCTGTCGAAAGCTGAAGATGCGGGATGATAGATTGGGGTTGATCATTATTGACTACCTGCAGTTGATGTCAGGTGGCAAGCGTTCTGAATCCAGACAGCAGGAGATCTCTGCGATTTCCAGATCGTTAAAGGTGCTGGCAAGAGAGCTGAAGGTGCCGATCATTGCCTTGTCACAGTTATCGCGCGCCGTAGAATCGCGAGATGATAAGAAGCCGATGCTTTCTGATCTGCGTGAGTCAGGTGCGATCGAGCAGGATGCCGATGTCGTAATGTTTATTTATCGAGAGGATTATTATCTGAAAGAGGAGTCGACCCGACCGGGTATGGCTGATATCATTATTGCCAAGCAGAGAAATGGTGCGACCGGGACGGTGGAGCTGGTATGGCTCGGACAATACACGAAGTTCGCAAATCCGGAGATCCAGAGAAAGGATCAGACATAAAAAGAAAAGGGCTGTTGCCTTCACAATATCAATGTGAAAGCGACAGCCCATTTTTTATGCATTGAGATTTGAATTAGTCATGCTTTTTGGTGCGGATCTCCTCACAGATATCGGCAACAAACTTGTCAAGCGGCATAGAACCGAGATCACCGTCATCTCCACGACGGCGGACAGATACCTCACCGGATTCCTGTTCCTTTTCACCAACGATCAGCATGTATGGCAGCTTGTCAAGGCGTGCCTCACGGATCTTGTAACCAATCTTCTCTGCACGCTTGTCAATCGTGACATCGACATTGTTCTTTCTGAGGACGGCCTTAACCTCCTCGGCATAATCCATATACTTGTCGGAAATCGGAAGGATACGAACCTGCTCAGGACACAACCATGTAGGGAGGGCACCTGCGTAGTGCTCGATCAGCCATGCCAGTGTACGCTCGTAGCATCCCATAGAAGTTCTGTGAATGATATACGGACGCTTTTTCTCGCCGTTGGCATCAATATAATACATATCAAAACGCTCAGACAGGAACATATCTAACTGGATGGTGATCATCGTATCTTCTTTGCCGTATACATTCTTGGCCTGGATATCCAGCTTTGGTCCATAGAATGCTGCTTCGCCGGCTTCCTCTGTGTAGCTAAGACCGATATCATCCAGAATTCTACGCATGGCATCCTGTACGGTATCCCATTCAGCAGCGGTTCCGAGATACTTATCTGCATTATCCGGATCCCACTTGCTCATGCGGTAGGTTACCTCATTTTCCAGACCGAGTGTGGTCAGACAGTGCTTCGCCAACTCCACACAGCCCTTAAATTCATCTTCAATCTGCTCAGGTGTACAAATCAAGTGACCTTCAGAAATCGTGAACTGGCGTACTCTGGTCAGACCATGCATCTCACCGGAATCCTCATTACGGAACAGGGTAGAAGTCTCGCCCATCCGGTAAGGCAGATCGCGGTAGCTGTGCTGTGTTGCCTTGTATACATAATATTGGAACGGACATGTCATTGGACGCAGTGCCATGACCTCTCTGCCGTTTTCGTCGGTATCCGCATCCGGATCCTCTGCATTGTTCAGGATGAACATACCATCCTTATAGTGATACCAGTGATCAGAGATTCTGTAGAGCTGTGCCTTTGCCATCAGAGGTGTACGGGTTCTGACATAACCCCACTCGTAATCCTCGAGATCTTCAATCCATCGCTGCAGCTTCTGGATGATCTTGGTTCCCTTTGGCATAAACAGTGGAAGTCCCTGACCGATGACATCAACAGTCGTAAATAATTCCATATCACGACCAAGCTTGTTATGGTCGCGGTTCTTGATATCCTCGAGATAGGCAAGTCTTTCTTCCAGATCAGCCTTCTTGGTGTAGGCAGTACCGTAGATACGGGTCAGCATCTTGTTCTTCTCATTGCCTCTCCAGTATGCACCGGAGGAAGATGTCAGCTTGAAGAACTTGACAGGCTTGATATTCATCAGATGTGGACCGGCACAAAGATCAGTGAATTCGCCCTGGGTATAGAAGCTCAGCTCTGCATCCTCTGGCAGATCATTGATCAGCTCTACCTTGTAAGGCTCATCCTTCTCCTCCATCAGCTTTAAGGCTTCCGCTCTCGGCAGGGTAAATCTGGTGATCTCATGACCTTCCTTCACAACCTTTTTCATCTCAGCTTCAATCTTATCAAGATCTTCTCTTGACAGAGACGGCATATCAAAATCATAGTAGAAGCCATTCTCAATAGAAGGTCCGATGGTACATTTGGCATCCGGATACAGTCTCTTGACCGCCTGTGCCAGAACATGTGCTGCGGTATGGTTAAAGGCTCTCTGCCCCTGCTCATCATTAAATGTTAAAATGTTCAGAGTACAGTCCTGATCAACAACAGTTCTCAGATCTACGACCTCTCCATTTACCTCACCGGCACAGGCAACGCGTGCCAGACCTTCGCTGATGTCAGTTGCGATCTCAATGACTGACATTGCCTTGTCATACTCCTTAAAGGAGCCGTCTTTCAAAGTTACTTTCATACTTTTTCGCATCCTTTCTTTTTGTTTCGTACATCCGGGTAATAAAAAATCCCTGATGTACAGATTCTATACATCAGGGACGATAATATCGCGGTTCCACCCTAATTCCTCACATTCCCTGTAAGGCACTCATGCCATCCAGTGTCCTAAACAACTGAATCGCTCCATCTGTAACGGGATGTCCCGACTGGCTTTCGAGAGGAATCTGTTCTGCCAGCAGCTCGGAGGTGGTCTTCAGTTTCGTCACATTAGAGATATCTCTCAGCAAATAATATCCTCTCTGGCTAATATCGTGAAACCTACTGTTCTCGTCAACGCCTTTTTCTATATGACATTCTAAGAGTTTCAGAAAGAAATGTCAACCGGTTTTGTAAAATTTAATGCTGTAAATTTTAGACATCGAAAATGACATATGCGTCTCATGAAAAGATAGCTATTCCGGTGGAGATATGGTAAAATGAACATTGCGACGCCCCTAATTACTATTACAACTATGCATATAATATCAATATTTTAAAGGGTTTCGCAATTGCCTAAAATAAAGGTGAGATGGATAAAACGGAGGATAAGATTATGGAATATGTACCACAGATGTATGCGACATTCTGTGCATTGATACCACCACTGGTGGCGATTATTTTAGCACTGATCACGAAGGAGGTGTACAGTTCACTCTTTATTGGTATTGTGATAGGCGGCTTGTTTTATGGCGATATTTTCTGCCCGACATTTGATCTGGAGCGCTCGGTTACGCACATTTTTCAGGATGGCCTTGTGGGATCCTTGTCAGATCCATACAATGTAGGTATTCTTGTATTCCTTGTGATCCTTGGCGTTATGGTGTGTATGATGAACGAAGCAGGCGGATCGGCGGCTTTTGGTAAATGGGCCAGCGAACATATCAAAACGCGTGTAGGTGCACAGCTGGCAGCAATCATATTGGGAATGTTGATCTTTATTGATGATTATTTCAACTGCCTGACAGTCGGTAGTGTGATGCGTCCGGTAACAGATAGTCATAATGTATCAAGAGCAAAACTGGCATACCTGATCGATGCAACTGCAGCACCGATCTGTATTATTGCACCGATTTCGTCCTGGGCAGCGGCAGTGACAGGATTTGTAGAGGGGGAGGATGGCTTCTCGATTTTTATTAAGGCAATTCCGTATAACTATTATGCACTTCTCACAATCGTAGCAATGTTTACGATCGTAGTGATGAAAGTCGATTTCGGCCCGATGTTATTGCATGAGAAGAATGCTTTAAAAGGGGATCTTCTCACGGTCAAGGATGCCCAGTTTGAGAAGGTAGAATATGATTTTGCAAATGCAAAAGGAAAGGTGATTGATCTTCTTTTCCCTATCATTGTATTGATCATTAGTTGTGTGATCGGAATGATCTATACAGGCGGATTCTTTGCGGGTAAGGATTTTATCACAGCATTTTCAAAGAGTGATGCATCTGTAGGATTGATGCTTGGCAGCTTTTTTGCATTGATCATAACGATTCTGTTTTATATGTGTAGAAGGGTTATCAGTTTTCGAAAGGCGTGTGATTGTATTCCGGAAGGATTTAAAGCAATGGTGCCTGCAATCCTGATCCTGACATTTGCATGGACATTAAAGAGCATGACGGACAGTCTCGGTGCAAAGTATTATGTGGCAGATCTGGTAAATGGCATGTCGGGCGAACTTGTGAAGACATTGCCGGCTATTATATTCCTGGTAGCAGTATTTCTGGCATTTGCAACAGGAACATCATGGGGTACATTTGGCATTCTGATTCCGATCGTAGTAGATACTTTTCAGGATAAAAATCCGGTGTTGATGATCATTTCAATCTCGGCATGTATGGCCGGTGCGGTCTGTGGAGACCACTGTTCCCCAATTTCCGACACGACGATCATGGCTTCTGCCGGTGCACAATGCAACCATGTCAGTCATGTATCCACGCAGCTTCCATATGTTGTAGTGGTGGCTGTGATCTCATGCCTGTCATATGTGGTGGCAGGGTTTATACAGAATCCGGTTGTGCCGTTGGTACTCGGTATCATCGTGACGGTTTTGGCATTTTACATTATTAAATATGCAACGCAGACAAAGTAAGGGGAGTGCGTAAGGTGAGGCAATACAAGATAGTTGACCTGTTTGCGGGGGTCGGAGGATTGAGCTATGGTTTTTCACAGCTCAATGCATTTGAGATCATTATGGCAAATGAAATAGAACCTGACATCTCAAAGGCGTATTCGTTGAATCATCCGGGCGTGCGTATGTTGAATTGTGATATCAACGAACTGACAGAGGATATTATAAAAGAAGCAATTGGCGATAATAGGATTGATGTTGTGGTAGGTGGTCCCCCGTGTCAATCATATTCGACATTGGGAAAGCGTCAGATGGATGACAGAGCCAATCTCTTTATGCAATACAAGCGGGTGCTGGGTATTATCAAACCGAAGGCATTTGTCTTTGAAAATGTTACAGGTATTCTGAGTATGGACAAAGGAAACTTATTTCGGAATGTCAGAAAAGAGTTTGAAGATTTGGGATATCAGTTGCAATATCAAGTGTTAAATGCAGTGGATTATGGTGTGCCCCAGTACCGGGAAAGGGTCATTCTGGTTGGATTTCTGAATGAGAATCATTATGAATATCCGGAAGCCACACATGGAGAGGGTGGCATACCGTATGTGACTTTAAAGGATGCCATCGGTGATCTGCCGGTGCTTTCCGGTGGACAGACCAATAATCAATACGCATCCTGTGTCAGCAATGCATTTTTGGAATTTGTCAGAAAAAACGGTACCACGCAATTAACGGAACATACTGCTCCGAAGAATGGGGAGCATTTGATCCGGATCATGCAGGCACTGAAAGATGGGCAGACCAAAAATGACCTGCCAAAAGACATACGGCCCAAGAGTGGATACGGAAATACCTATGCAAAGCTCTGGTGGGACAGACCTTCCACTACAATCACAAGAAATTTTGCATGTCCATCTTCTTCAAGATGCATTCATCCAAGAGATTCCAGAGCGATGACCATCCGGGAAGGGGCAAGACTGCAGAGCTTTCCAGACGATTACCGGTTTTATGGCAGCGATGGAATGAAACGGTTGGAAATCGGCAATGCGGTTCCGCCGTTGTTATCGGTCGCCATCGCTAACAAGATGCTTCAGGCTTTGGAAGAACTGTAAGACATCCCGGTATTAGAGTCCCTTAATTGCCTCCAGAACCGCTGCTCGGACATTTGGAAGTGAGAAGTCATGTAATGCGTCGGTGCTTACAGACAGTTCATATGCCGGTTTGCCCCCATAAGGACGGTGTGAAGCAATTCTGACTGCCGGAATCGTTTGCCTGAAATCAAAAAGTGTATATTTTTGAATTTGCGGAGATAGCGCAATAGCCAGCAATAAACTGCGATGCTGCTGTAATTGCATATATTTATTATCTCTTAAATGTAATTTGTGATTACGATACCAAAAGCCGGTATAGTCATTGACCAATTCCATCGTGATCTCATTTCCGTTTTGTGTCCGAATGCGATAGTCGCCGGTCGTGGATGTCCTCTGGTTTGGAAGGATCTGCCTTGTGCGGTCTGCTCCGGAAAGCATTATGTGAAAATCCGGACACTGCATTTGCTGCAGGAAGAGATCTTCAAATATCCAGGAAGCGACGAGATCCTGTCCGTATTCGATCGGTGATCGTTTGTCAGAATGATGCTGACAGGATAACAGATTTTGATAAATGACCAGGTGCCGGCTTCGTAAATGATCAATGTCTCCTTTTAGAATCAGAATATTAGATTCATCATAACCCAAATCAGCAGCGTAATCGCAAAGTGGTTTGTCCAGATAGCTGCTTAGTCCTGCATATGCTCCCATAAATGTTTCTCCTTTTCTAGGGTGTATTATTCTCAGTACAGAATATCAAAATTAGAACCGTTAGTCTACAGGTAATAGGCAGTTTCCATGAAACCGGTAGTTCATTGACAGTACATAAATCCGGTATGTAAAATGGATGGTATCAAAGAAAGGCCGGAGGTGCAGAATGGATTGTAGAAATTATATACCAATGGAAAAATTATCGTTTCGATTTCGTTATTTCTGCTTTATTGATACAAAAGAATATCTGGCAGATGCCCTGTTTATCAAGCACAAGGTACGGGTGTGTTTTGAGCAGGAAGCAGAGAAAGCCGGTACAGATTATATTTTTGTCTTTTGTAAGGTCAGGAAACGGGATGTAGACCGGTTTTTGAATGCGTTAGGAGATTTAAAGACAAAGATGTTGTTGTTAGGACATCCTGATTATCTGAACTATTGTGAGAATGTGCAGAATCGTATTGCGGCACAGAGATAGGATGCCCGGGGTTATGTGAGGGAGGATATTATGAATCAACAGAAATGGAAGGTATATTGCGATGGTGCCAGAAAAAGGAAAGCTGCATACATGAAACAGGATAGGGATCAGTTGTATTTGATCCAATTATTTGATTATAACTGCGGAAGCTGTAGCAGCGGTGTGACAGAGGTTTTTACAGATGATATTGAAGATTTTTCCGGACATTATCTGGAATTGGAGAAGGATAGTGTAAGAAAGGACAGATTCCTTAGAAGTAGATCGGGAGAGATTGTTACGGATTATTATTCCGATTCTCCGGAACTCAATATTGTGCAATTGGTAGATGTGACAGACTGTGGTTGTGCCGTGAAGTGCAGGACAGATCAGACATTTGCGATTGCAAATGGATATGGTGTTCCGACAAATTATTTTTTTGAGGCAGTCTGCTTCGAGATCCGGTGGATTTATTTTCGGAATATGTTTTATAAGCTGGTCAGACCATGCGGATTTGGCTGTTGCAAGGAAAGCATGTTTATCCGGGAAGAGTCTTTGCGTAAGATTGATATATATGGCAATCCTTTCTGGCTGTATCAGCATGACAAGGAGGTCCCATTTGCATCGGCAGACAGGGAAGCCTATAGCAATACAGTACTGACATCATATGTCTGGCAGGTTGCGGACCGGTTTGCAACTGAAGATGAGCTACGAAAGGATATGGACAGGGGCTGGCTGTTAAAAAGGCAGATATCCAAAACATTTGCTGATCTTCCGGGCGATGCCGGATGATGTCAGATCAGTGATGGAGATTTTTTAGAAGGAAACAGCGGGTTGCTTTTCTGTAGACGGTTTTTCGATTATGATATTGGTCATGGAGGTGGATACGATGGAAACAAAGAATGTGATTTTAGAGCTTCGTACGAAAAAGGGACTTTCTCAGGATGAATTAGCTGAGAAATTGATGGTGACCAGACAGGCGGTGTCCCGCTGGGAAAATGGGGAAACGATTCCGAATACAGAGACATTAAAGCTATTATCAAAGGAGTTTGATGTATCAATCAATACATTGTTAGGTGCACCGAGACAGCTGGTCTGTCAGTGCTGCGGTATGCCGCTTGAAGATGATACACTCATCAGCCGGGATCGCGACGGAACACCGAACGAGCAGTATTGTAAGTGGTGTTATGCCGACGGCACATATACCTATAGTGATATGGACGATTTGATCGATGTCTGTGTCAAGCACATGGTAAATGAAAATTTTACGGAAGAACAGGCACGCGCGTATATGCAGGAGCTGCTTCCAAAACTGGATTATTGGAAGCGCTACGAGCAGTTGAGTGATCATGGACAATTTGAAGCATTTAAGCAGCAACTGATGCAGGAAATCAATGATCTTCATGTAGATGGGCTTCCCAAAGTGGAGAAATTGAATGCTTTGGTTGGCAGATATGTGAATCTGGCGTATCCGCTTCCGAATGGCAGATCCGTCAAGTTTCTGGATGATGACACAACCTATCTGGGAACCCAGCTGGAATGTGAATTTGGTGGAGCGCGTTGCTTTGGCGTTCTTGCCAACATGGATTTTATTATGATCTCGACATATGGGGCGGAAGGCGAAAATCCGGAACTGGTAGTTTATAAGAAAAGGTAGGATTGGGTTATAACCGCATATTGATATTATGAAAGCAGCAGTGATGATGGGAAAGTCAGTGCTGCTTTTTAACGCAAGAGAAAATTAATTGAGAAAAAAACGAGACATTTATGATAGAATAAAATTGTTCTGATTCTCGTTTTCTATACAAGTCATTCACCTCGTATTGCATATCCACGGGCAATACGGTTAATAAATGCAGCCAATATGCCTGAATTTATTGAATGCTATGAAGGCAGTAATGGATTGGATTTTCAGCTGGTATCCTATTTAGGATATGAGTTACATACCGATAATACCAATGAAATGGTTATTGTATCAAATGATACAGGGTTTGATGCAGTAGTTCATTTTTGGATGGATCGTAAGATGAATGTTAAGAGAGTTCCTCACTCAAATGCTTCAAATACTCATATCCTAGAAGTGAAAGAACCTGTATCTGACGATGAATGCATTACCAGTTCATCATCAGTAAAAGTGACAGAAAAGATAAGTGGTATAGATAAAAGAGAACTCTATACTATTATCAATTGCATAGGAGTAGATGCCCCATCATATATTCATCTTGCACTTGTTCACTTTTATGGTAATAAAAACGGAGAGAATATTTACAAATACTTGAAGAAAGAACAATTTGTGGCGCCTCCGGTTCAGTGGTCTAACGAAACAAAGATGAAAAAGTTCATAGAGCTTATTATTAAGTATGTGAATACATCCCAGGTTTCAATTCCGGAATCTTTGCCGGCCTTTATCGTCAACAATATAGTTGATGATAAAAATTCTATGGGAAATAAGTTTCACCAATCATATGGAGGTTCAGGACCACAATTACATAAAATATTCAAGCCGTTTTATAAAACTCTTGCTAAAATCAAGAAAAAATAAAACAGAAAGACATCAGAACATATTAATCTCCCTATGGTGCTTATAGTACCATAGGGGTAACCTCTTACTCCGTTTGTTGTACACATTTTGCTAAGATCTGCATTTAATGTACAGAAATGACCGATGCATAAAGAAAGATTAATATTGTGCAAAATGCTATAAATGGTAGCAGGAAAGCACATTTGGGAAGGAGATAGAAATTGGATTAAAATATTTTTCATCTGCCATGGCAGGACTGTGGGAATGCAGTAAAATCAGTACTTTATGGGGTAAAATGGGGCGGATTTTTGCACTAATAGTAGTTAAAGACTACGGTAATACTACGAATGGAAAGATGAAAAATAGGAAATGTGGATAATCGTTAAAATGTGAGGAACAATCGTTAAAAAGTAGCAGTTTCCAAATTTTGCAATAACAATACAAATGTATTGAAATAGAAATGATTTAGCATTATAATGAAGAAAATAGATGGAGGTGAGGTGCTGAACATGGCTAGTACAATTCAGGTCAGAGTAGAAGATGAGTTAAAGAGTAAATCAGATGCACTATTT
>CAKQYS010000019.1 GCA_934293375.1 uncultured Lachnospiraceae bacterium
TATTATTTGATTATCAAGGTTCTTGTTGCTTTGTCGCCAGCCGTTTCTCGCGGCGACTTGTATATACTAGCATTTATCATTTCGTTTGTCAACACTTTTTTTAAATTTTTTTATCAATTTTTTTATCGATTTTTTCATGAATTATTTCACACAAAAACCGCAGCGTTTTTACATATACGCTGCGGCTCTCTGATCCTTATATTTTTGATTGCTTTAATAATATCTTGTTACAAATCTAAATGAATAACTGTCATTTACCTGTGCCTTATATGTCTTCTTACCATACTTGACCACCGGTCTCACATAAACAGAATACGGTGTCTCATTCGGAATCTTCTTAAGCACATATGAAGTCTTGCCGGCTTTGACCGTCGCCACCTTCTTGTATGTTGTATTAGACTGTGAATAATTCTTGCACACATAAACCTCGTACTTAGTGGCATTCTTTACCTTGCTCCACTTTATATTCACAGAGCTGTTGCTCTTTTTGGTTACATTGATCTTGGCAGGTGGAATTACCACGGCCTTCTTAGACCACGCACCGTATCTTTTAGATCCATCCGTCATCTTAACATAACCACGCACTTTTGCACTGAAGCCTGTATTCTTGACTGCCTTGAGTTTAAATTTGTGGTTAAACGCAACTGCTCTCTGCCCTGCTACATCATATGTCTTTAGCTTCTTCTTGCCATTCACACTGCTGATCTGGAGCTGCCAGCCTGATGCATAATATGTATCATTCGGATTGATCGTCCAGCCCAATGTTACATAGTCATCCGCCGTTGGCTTCCACTTCAATGTACTTTCACTGGTAGACTTAGCAAAATCCTGTGGCTTTCCCGGTACCGATCCAGCGTTATATGACATAAACTGTGCACCTAATGTTGCATCGCCATTTACATATGCAGCAATCAGTTCCTCAGGAGATGCATATCCCGTATCTCCATTATAACCAATTACGGATACGATCGATGTACTGCCCGGAACCAGTCCATTTACCGTATAAGTCTTATCCTGTGTCACACCTGCATAGACACCGTTTACATAGACTACACTCGTCGGTGCTGCGGTTTCCCAATTCACCGTTGCTGTTGTTTCAGTTGCATCTGTCTGCATGATATTCGTGACACCAATCGTCTCTGCATTTGCAGTCAAATGTGTTCCAAATAGCATTGTCACTGCAAATGCAGCCACCATGCCTGTGCGCTTCCATAAATTTCTCTTTTTCATAGAAAACCCTCCTCATAATATTTGTATATACAAATCTCTGTCTATTAGATTAAAACAGAGTCTTTGTCAGATTGTATAACACCTGCGTCAGCAGATTATTATCATAGATCGTCTTCATCCATGGCGTCGCAGCAATCTGTCGACATGCCAAACCGCCCCAGGATGTTGAACTGCACATTGTTACAAAGAAATATACAACCCATACCAAAATGAGTCCCTTTAAAAAGCCAAGTGCCAGACCTCCCAGACTGTCGATCCATCCAACCAGCGGAAAATCAGTTAAAATATTTGCCATCATAATTAAAACCCGGAAGAAAATATATAAAATAGCAAATGTCACCAGATACGCAATGCCGTTCACTATAATACAGCTTAACAGCTTGCCGATATAATCGCTAAATGTCGTAACTGCCAGTTCTGCGTAGACATCGCTATTGTTATTGTCGATCAATAGTTTCTGCATATCCTCCGGTATCGGCAGCTTCTCGATCGCCAAAATCTGCTCTGCCTGTGAATTCACATGAGAATCGAGATGCCTGGTGACTGTCTTCGATACACTCTGTTCAATATTCCGGTCAATATGGGTCATAACCCGGATCGACTTGCTGACCGGTGCATAAATCGCATTTGCAAGTAATAGAGATACCGCAATACAAGCAAATGAAATCACTGTCTTCATCAAGCCCTTCTTATAACCTATAATCGAAAATACACCTAATAAAATAATGGTTACGGATGTTATAATATTCATTATGGTCACTCCTCCACTTCATCCTTTTTCGTTGTAAGTCTGATATACTCACTACCGTTTTCATATACAGCCATATATTCTCTCTTGTCTCCCATTGGAACAAGATTGAGTAGTTTCTTTGCAAAACTATATGAAAACAGGCAATTACCATTATAGTCGTAGATTCGGCATTCAGAATCTCCGGATACAATGATGCGATCCTTTGTCGCATGCACATGCGAATACGCAATATCCACATCAATGGATACCACTTGTTTGCCAGAGGTATTATAAACCTTTAATTCGTATTGGTTACTTCCCTCTGCTCCCTGCTTCTCACAGATTGTTCCGGCATATAGATCATTAAAGAAAATGCTCTTGATCTCCTGCGAATATGGGATCTGCGTGATCTCACTCGGCTTTTCTTTCATGGAATAAAAGATCAGTTTGTCATCTCCGAATGCACAGATGGTAGAATCACCGATAAATTTCACCTTTGATACCAGTGTGTCATCTAATTCAAATCCACCAACAAACCGATCTGCGTTTTCATTTTGCCCAACCGGACCGAAATTATGGGTACCGATTCGATTCTTTAATGTCATACCCTCGAAATATGTATAACTGATCACCAACTTCTGACCGTCCGGTGACAATGCCACATCCAACGGATATCCACTACTTTGTGCAGTTGTTGTCATTTCTGCAATTTTCTCGCCGTTCTTATCATAAGAAATGATCTCGTTGCCATTATCACTTTCCATTACAACTACAAATACACCCTGTAATGCAACATCAATATCTGTGATCGTATACTGTGTTGTAGTCTGGCTCAGTTTACCCTCCTTGCCAAACAGATACACTTCGTTGCCATTCAGATCCGCAATCGCAATGTAATCACCGGACACAACCGCATATGGCATCTTCATCGCATAACTCTCCACCCATACTGCATGATTAGAGCTGTCGATATAAGAAACACCGTCTTTACTATATTTGATATAATTGTCTCCGTAAATCAGATACTCCATACTCGAAGCATCATCCACCTCGTACTCTGCCAATACTTCATAGTCATTGTATGTTCTGCCGGAAAGCGAATAATACACCCCCGCTCCCGCAACCACTGCAACAATCAGTATCAGCAGCAAAACAATCCAATACCGCCTGTGCGGTGGTGCCTGTGTCGCAGTCTCTTCTTCCTGCTGTGCCACTACCGTCAAGCCCTTTTCTATCTGGCGTTCACGAAGCTTTTTTCTCTCTTGCTTATCCATAAAATCACTTTTCCTTATACTATCAACTTCCATCTAAAACTTTATTATACATGATTTCCACATATTCTACCAGCTATTTTTTAATCAAGTGTAGGAATCAATATTTTCTGACCGATATAGATAGAATCTTCGTTCTCTAATGCATTTGCACTGACGATCTCTTCTACATATTTTGAAGACTGGTACATTTTCATGCTGATGGAACTAATCGTATCTCCCTCCTGTACCGTATAGTAGACTGGTGTCTGATCATTCATCACAACAGATATCTCAGGCTCCTGTGTCGTTGTACTTTGTGTCATTGTACTTTGTGTCGTTGCTTCTGTCTGTACAGTCTGCTCTGTTTCCGGCTCTGCCGTAACATCCGTCTCCTGCACCGCCTGTGTCTGTTCCTGCGTTGCTTCTTCCGTTGTCACATTTGCATGTACTTCCACAACATTTGTCTGACGATTCTGTTGATTCTTTACAGACTGTCCTTCCGGTTCCTGTTCGGAAACTGCCAGTTCCACCCTATTCAAAGACACCTCCAGACTCTTCATACGGTCATAGCTGTTTAATACCGTTACGCCTAATGCCAATACTGCAACCGTCAGGATCGTGCTGGCAACATATAACATCGAGGGTTGCGTAGATGGTGTTTTCTCTTTTCCTTTATCCAGCATCTGATGATATGTCGTCAACAATTCTTCATCTTTTTTATCTGCCTCATCATTTTCCAATTCCACATCGCGCCCGATCATATAATTCTGCATTGCTTCGTTTTTGGTATAATAAATATAGTAGCCAAGCTGCCGGCGCAATCCATTATTCTCATATAGATAAAATACATCATCTCCCTCTAAGGCATCAATGATATATAATGTCTTGTCCCTGCCCGGAAAATTGTCCAAATGTGTTTTCAATATTTTATCGTTGATGCATGTGGAAAAACCAAGTCTGGAGAGAAACCAACCAACAACTGATAATTCCGGAAAATGAATTCTTGCCTTTTCGTAGATATCACTCCATGTATCATTTGTAAAAACAGTTTCATCCAGATCCAGTTCAAGATTCTGTGCTTCTAATGCGCCGCTGATAAACAAAAATTCCCCTTGTTCCCCTTTTTTGTACTCACCTAACAGAATCGCACCCCGCGAATATGTATTACTCGGCTTTGCCAGCCTGTTTAAATAAGTCACAACATAATCTTCTATATATATTTTTCTAGTTCCCGATGGCTGCCCGACCTGTCTGATATTTTTCGGAAGCTTGATCGTGGTCTGACTCTTCCTATCATCTGTTGTTTCATTTTTATCATATTTATCATACACAAGCTCTATCATGCTCTGCTCCTTTCTGAATTCTTCCATGAATTCTCACGCATTTTGACTCATGATAGCATGTCCTGTTTCGAATATTCCTCTAATTATGTCGATACGATCCGCATTTTTTTCATGACTAAAATAAAGCATTTTCCTACATACTTGTAATGTTATGTCGCTGCTTTTTCCGAAAACCGAGCGCGGCGGCGAATCTATCAATAGCAGTAAGGAGATTTCCATGATAACCAATTATACTACAATGAAATATATTGACAGTACCAAATCCAATGCCGGATATCTGTTAGGACAGCAGATTCTGTCTTTCATGGGCGAGCACTTTACACCCGGCCGCACCATCGTCATATTATGTATTGGAACCGACCGTGCCACCGGTGACTGTCTCGGTCCTCTTGTCGGCGAACACTTATACCACCGCATCCGGCTGTTTGGCAAAGCGTTTCCCTGCCAGCTGTATGGCACACTTGAGACACCTGTTCATGCTGTCAACCTGGAGGATACAATCACAAACATCTATGCACAACATGACGATCCGTATATCATTGCTGTCGATGCAGCCCTTGGCACAAATGCCCATGTAGGCTATATCACAGTGTCTCCATACGCCATAGTTCCGGGAAAAGGAGTAAATAAAAAACTGCCTGCGATCGGAGATCTCTCCATCACAGGCATTGTCAATCTGTCAGGCATGTCCGGAAGCGCATTATTACAAAGCACACGCCTGAATACTGTTATGAAATTGTCGCGCACGATCGCATCCGGCATCATCTGTGGGCTGCACACACTGGAAACTACTTCGTCTCTCCCTTATACACCGCAATCGCATCCCCTACCGTGTCAGCACTTCCCTCTGCCATGATTGCAATCAGATCCGCCAGACCTTCTGCTTTACTGAGATTGGTTCCGAGATACTTCGCATAATTCTGCGTGTATTCCAATGTCTCCTGCTGCACCTTTTTTTCCAACTCTGCTATCATCAATTCCAACTGCTCCCGCTTTGTCTTCATCTCCTGCACTTTCGGCATACGTCGATTGATGATTTCATCTGTCACGAGCTGCTTGGTATTCTGTTCAAACTCAGTAAGTGCCTGCTGCTTCTTATTTCCGATTGCCTGTGCTTCATTTGCAAGTTCAGAAAGCTTCTCATCATATTTGCTCAGATCATATCCACTCTCATCCTTGTCCTTCGCAATGGAATTCTTGACAGCCTTCATCTGCTTTACATTGGCAAACATCTGGCTTCGGATCTTGCTTGCTTCCAGTATTACATCATAATGATGCAGCTTCGTGATATTACATATCACAAAATAAACTGTAAATTCCAGTATCAGTAATGCCACAACACTGATCGTAAGGATCAACGGCTGCTTTGCCAGAAAATAATACAAAACCCCCGGCAGTCCAACAACTGCAATCAGAATCACCAAAGCCAGCACTAAAAAATCTGTAAATCTGCGCGGCATAAACAATCTAAAATACCACGAAGATCCGCAAAACACCGGCACCTGTGCCTGTTTAAACATCGTCTTCATCTCGATCAACAACTGACGGTTCTTCTCTTTGATCTCCGCCGTCTCTTCTGCCATCCGTGCAGACATATATTTCTCCTTGCGACGGTCCCGTTTCGTATGCACCTCACGTGTCTTCCCATGCAGCACATCCAGCTGCTTGTCATAGCTGACCGCCAGTTCTTCCTTTCGTTTCTTCAGTGTACTCTCTATCTCTTCCTGAATGGATTTCTCTTCTGCAGCAATCGCCTTCTTGGCACGCTTTTCCGTTACTGTACCTTCCTCAAGCTTCGTTCTGTCTGCCTCCAGCACACGCAATGCCTCCTGTGCACCAAGCAGGTAATCAGCTCCAAGCTGAAATACATTATTCTCTGCCATATAGGATTCCTCCTTTCGTACCGTTCCTGTTTATCATAACAAACTTCCCGGATTTTCTCAACCTTATGTGGAATTTTATATTCTATTCACAGGATGTTCATACTAATTTTCTTATATTGTGCTATAATATAAATAATTTGAAAAACATAAGGATGAACAGACCGGGAGGATTACACATATGAACATTTTATTTTTTATTAAGCCTAAAGCTGAGGTAGCCTATATAGACGATCATGATTCCCTACAACAGGCCATGGAGAAGATGGAACAGCATCAATACACCGCCATTCCAATCCTATCAAAAGCCGGCACTTATATTGGTACGATCACCGAAGGTGATATGCTTTGGTACTGTAAAAACAAGCTGCAATTCGATCTGCAGCGCGCAGGAAATATTGCCATCACAGATCTGTCAAGGCGTGCTGACTACCAGCCGGTTAAGGCAAATGCCAATATGGAAGATCTGTTTTCTCTGGCAATGGATCAGAATTTTGTCCCTGTTACGGATGACAGCGGTCATTTTATTGGTATCATTACCAGAAAGTCTTTGATCGACTATACTTACAATCAGCTCTGCAGTTATCATCAGCAGGTGCAGGCATAATCAAAACAAAAAAGCCGCTGCATTGCAGTGGCTTTTTTATTGGTGATTCCGTATTATCTCATATTCTTGTATTCTTCCAGCAGCTTCTGATCAACGATCACACGGTTATCCATACTCTTCATGATATCCTTGATCTGTACTCTCTTATATACACGGTCACTGGCAAGATCATAAACCTTGTTATTATCAAATGTCAGCACAACCGGACGAAGCACATCCTGAGCATTCTCCCTGATCACGAGTGCCTTCTGTCGGTTCGACAATTCTACGCAGACACCCTCATATAAAATATGAATGCTGTCTATCAAAGCAGACACATATTTCTCATCATATTCTTTCTTATGCTCCAGCAGATAATGTACCGCCGCAACATCAGACAGAATTGGCTCTGCTGCCTTCATAGCCGTCATCACATCGTACAGATTTGCAACCCGCAGAATCTTTGTCTCCGGATATAGATTCTCTGCAGGAACCGCATCATTGTCAAACTCGATTTTGTACCATTGTGCCAGCACACTTCGTACGCGTTCCGGAATTCCCAGATCCGGTTTCAGGAAATTCAGACCTTCCTGCAGGCATTTTCTGACCACCGGAATCTCCTTATCGTCATAATCGTCGTATTTGACTCTGATGTCAAACGGAAGACCCAGCTTGCCCAGATCATGAAACAACGCAGCCAGTGCAAGATTGGTCTGCTGCGAAAAACTCATACCAAGCTTTCCGGCCATAATACAGCTCAGGATTGCAGTATTCAGGCAATGCTTATATATATAATCCTCTGTACTTCTGAGATTCTGGGTAAAATTCAGCTTATGATTCATAGATCCGTAGTTCTTCACAACCATAAATGCAACATCTGCGATCTTCAAAGGCTCTTTGCCCTTAAACAGCGCTCCCATATCATCCTTGATCGCAAAGACAGACATCGTCTGAAATCTTTCAAACTCCAGATCATCCTCTGTCATCGGCGGCACCGGTTCAGCCGGCTCTAATATGTATAACCCGATCAAACCAAAATTCTTTACACTCTCAATGCCCTGCATTGTCAGCTTCGTGTTTCTCTCATAAAGCAATACGCCCATTTTGTTATAAATCGGCTTTGCAAGACGCATACCATATTTCAAATCTTCTGTCTTTACAAATATCATGTCGTGCCCTCCTGATCATCCTTTTACCCACAGTCATACCATGTAAACCTTCACCTTTCAGTAAAGCTCATTATACCATAGCTCTATCATCATTTTCAATTCCAAACTACGGCAATTTACCGTTCATACCCACACTGACATATCTATTATAAAATATCAATATATTCACCTGCAAGTGCCTTATTCATGCTGCGGACAGCACAAAACTTGCCACACATAGAACATGTGTCCTCATGTTCCGGTGCACGATCATCACGAATCGCCTTGGCGGTCTCCGGATCAATGGCACACTCCCACTGCGCATCCCAATCCAGAACGCGTCTCGCATCTGCCATCTTGTCATCAATATCTCTGGCACCCGGAATCCCTTTTGCGATATCAGCTGCATGTGCCGCGATCCTGGATGCAATAATACCCTGTTTCACATCATCCACATTTGGAAGTGCCAGGTGTTCTGCCGGTGTTACATAACATAAAAATGCCGCGCCACTTGCCGCTGCAATTGCTCCGCCAATCGCAGAGGTAATATGGTCATAACCCGGTGCAATATCTGTAACAAGCGGTCCTAACACATAAAACGGTGCACCCATACAGATTGTCTGTTGGATCTTCATATTTGCAGCTATCTGATCCATAGGCATGTGTCCCGGTCCCTCGACCATTACCTGTACATCTTTTGCCCATGCACGCTTCGTCAATTCTCCGAGTCTGACCAGTTCTTCGATCTGGCACACATCCGATGCATCTGCAAGACATCCCGGACGGCATGCATCTCCTAACGAGATCGTAACATCATACTCACGACAGATATCTAATATCTCATCATAATACTCGTAAAACGGATTCTCATTGCCTGTCATGCACATCCATGCAAATACTAAAGAACCGCCCCTTGATACAATATTCATCTTCCGCTTATGGTTCTTAATCTGATCAATCGTCTTTCTGGTAATTCCACAATGCAATGTCACGAAATCCACACCATCTTCAGCATGTAGCCGAACAACATCAATAAAATCCTGTGCCGTCAGTGTCGCAAGATCCCTCTGATAATGAATTACCGAATCATATACCGGCACAGTTCCTATCATAGCCGGACATTCTTGCGTCAGCTTACGGCGAAACGGAACCGTGTCCCCATGCGAAGACAGATCCATGATGGCTTCTGCTCCCATGTTCACAGCCTCCATCACCTTCTGCATTTCTACATCATAATCTTTGCAGTCCCTAGAGACGCCGAGATTGACATTGATCTTCGTCCGAAGCATAGATCCAACGCCCTCCGGATCCAGACATGTGTGGTTTTTATTGGCACAGATCACCACTTTGCCGCTTGCCACCAGTGCTCTCAGCTTCTCAACCTCCATATGCTCTTTCTTTGCTACAGTCTCCATCTGCGGCGTCACAATACCCTTTCTTGCCGCATCCATTTGCGTTGTATACTCTCTCATCTTCTGCATTCCTTTCCTACATCTGTAATTCTGCCACAGACACTGCATGCCACAGCGGTCCGCTCCCCTGCCCCATATCCAATCCCGCCTCGAGTGCTTCGGAAATATAACTTTTGGCAATATGCACACTCTCTTCCAACGAATAACCCAAGGCCAGACAGCTTGCAATTGCAGAGCTTAAAGTACACCCTGTTCCATGTGTATTTTCATTGTGTATCCGTCTGCCTTCCATAAAAATGAATCTGCCATTTTCATATAAAAGATCATTGGCATCATGCACCTGATGCCCACCCTTGATCAAAACCGCAGCCGCATGATAACGGTCTGCAATCTTTACTGAAGCTTCTTTCATATGCTCAACACTATCGATAGACATCCCTGTCAACACCTGTGCCTCAGGGATGTTGGGCGTAACCAAAGTCGCCATTGGAAATAATCTGCCCGTCAGCACAGATACCGCATCCTCTGATATCAACCGGCTCCCACTGGTCGACACCATAACCGGATCCAGCACTACATTCTGTGCCTCATAAAATGCAAGCCGGTCTGCGATCATCTCGATCAGATCCACACCGGAAACCATCCCAATCTTGACTGCATCCGGTCTGATATCTGTAAATACTGCATCTATCTGTTTCGCCAACATATCCGGCGTACAGTCCATAATACCGTATACACCGGTTGTGTTCTGGGCCGTAAGTGAAGTAATCGCACTCATACCATAAACCCCAAACGCACTCATAGTCTTGAGATCAGCCTGGATCCCTGCACCACCGCTGCAGTCTGATCCTGCAATTGTCAGAACACTTTTCTTTTTCATGAATCATCACCACATTTCCTATAAAAGTCTCATATGCGACAATAGCTGCTTTGGTGTAATGTTCTCGTAGCTTTCAATGAAAGCATCCGCTGCATCCCGCATCCGGTCATGATCCTTACGGCTTGCTGCCTCATAAACACCTACCGTATGAAAACCGGCTCGTGATGCGGTATGAATCCCTAACAGTATATCTTCAAACACAACGCATTCTGAAGGATCTAATCCCATATTCGATGCAGCGGTCAGATAAATCTTCGGAGAATGCTTATCTTCACCAACCTGCTTTGTCGTCACAGCAGTCTCAAACATGTCTGAGATGCCATGATGCTGCAGACATGGGACATACAACCGTTCCAATGACGATGTTGCTACTGCCAAATGCATATTCATTGCCTGACAAGCTTTTAAAAACTGTCTGGCACCGGGTTTCATTGCAATTTGGTGCGCGTAGGCATCCTGTGCCATCTGCATCCATTCCTCTTCGATCTGCTCCGGTGTCTCTGAAAAACCGAATCGCTCTATTGTATATCTGGCTGCATTCAGAAACCCCATCGGTGTAATCTTCTCCAGATAATCGGCAGGTACTGTCAGTCCCCGTTTTCCCAAAAATTCTACATCGATCTGTTCCCAGACATCCATCGAACTGATCAGCGTCCCATCCAGATCAAATATCATTCCCTTAATCATATATCTGATTGTCTCCTAACTCTTAAATCCTGTCACCAGCGCATGTGCTGCAGCCTGTACATCCTCTGCTGCCATCACCGCAGAAACAACAGCCAGTCCGTCAATTCCATAGCCTTTGAAATTCTCCATCGTTGACATATTGATGCCTCCGATCACTACAATCGGCACATCCACTGCCTTCCGGATTCTCTTCAATTCCTCAATCGTAACGATCTCGGCATCGTCCTTCGTATTCGTCGCATACATTGCTCCGATACCCAGATAATCCGCTCCATCCTTAACCGCCTGTACGGCTTCCTCCAATGTGGCGGCAGATACACCAAGTAGTTTATCCGGACCGATCATCTTCCTTACAAGTGCAGCCGGAATATCTCTCTGTCCAATATGCACACCATCTGCATCACACGCCAATGCAACATCTACACGATCATTAATGATCAATGGTACCCGGTATTGATTGGTTATTTTTTTAAGGCTCACTGCCATCTCGTAAAAATCCTTCGCATCTATATCTTTTTCGCGAAGCTGTATCACTCCCGTTCCACCAAGAATCGCCTGTTCAACAGCTTCTTCGATCGTCGGTGAACTCATCAGCCCCCGGTCGGTACATAAATACAAAGTATAATCTATTGCATTTTTATCCATGATCTCGTCCTCTCTTTTGATATATGCAGGCTATGCCTGCATATATTCTCGTTTCCTATGCCAGTTCCTCAAGTCTTCCTCGCTCAATATATGTATTCTGACATATTTTACTCAATGCGTCAATCAGTGCAATATGGAAACTGCCTGTTCCCTTATCTCCGGCTTCTTCAAATGCGATCTCACCCGCCATACCTGTTGCTGCAATAGCAGCTGCACAGGCATATACTGTATCCTCACCTGCTGCCACAAATGCCCCTGTCAGACCACTTGTCAGACATCCTGTTCCTGTCACCTTTGACAACATAGGATGTCCGTTGTGTATCTGTACAACACGCATGCCATCCGAAATCGTATCGACTGCGCCTGTGATCGCTACCGTACAATCTAACTTCTTCGCAACAGCTTTCGCAACTGCCACTGCATCCTTATCTGCATCTGCATCTGAACTGTCCACTCCCTTTGTGGAAACTTCCAATCCTGCCACAAATGAAACCTCTGACAGATTGCCACGTAGAGCCGTTAGCTTCACTTCTCTGATAATTCGCTCTGTAGTCGCATTTCTGTACGCTGATGCACCCGCACCTACCGGGTCAAAAATCACCGGAATATTCAGCGTATTTGCCTTCTTGCCCGCCAGTATCATAGAATCAATTGTACGCTCATTCAATGTACCGATATTTAACACCAACGCCTTGGAAATAGATACAATATCCTCCACATCATGACGGTCATCTGACATAATCGGAGAAGCCCCTATTGCCAGCAGTGCATTTGCCACATCATTGACAGTCACATAATTTGTCATACAATGTACAAGCGGCACCTGTGCTCTCACCTGTTCTACAATTGCTCCAGCTTTTTCGTTTGCGTTCATCAAAATCTCTCCTTTAATAAATTATAATATTTATAATCGCATAAGAGCTACAGACGGGATTCATCCTACATACACAATTCATATTTGAATAAAAAAAGCTTCTCACAAAACATGAGAAGCTTCCGAATATCGTTGCATAATGCAATTCAAGAATCTTGCTTCCTACGACAGTGTGAACTGACAGGTTCAAAGGGTCAGGTTCTACCTTCTCAACTCCGAAGAGTCCCCCTGCAAATCTCTTTATGTAATTATCAATGTCACCACCTGCTATCTGACAGGCTCTCCACGGATCAGCCACGGTGTTGGCTGTGCTACAAAGGTACTGTCCTTTGTTAAGCGTGACACACTGATCTGGAACATCTCTGCCAGATCCAGATGTTGTCTTTCAAATATATGCTTTATCTCACACATAATATTCAACTCTAATGTATAAATAATAAACTGCATATCCGGATTGATTTTCTTGAGTTTTGCAATGTCATCCTCAACATGCTGTGTAGCTACAATAAATGCCAATCTTGGAACCGGAAGCTTTGACAAAGTATCCTGCTCCAGATCTCCAACGATCTCAACATTATGGACACCGAATTTCGCAACATTATCATACATGGCATCCATAGACCCCTTATCCGGTTCCACTGCAATGATCGTACCATCTGATGCTGCAATCGCAGCCTCGATTACGATACTCTCACCACTCACAATACAGATCGTATCCTGAACATCACATGCCAGCATGCTCATAATCACCGCACGGATCTCATGTCCCACATAATGCACCTTACCCCTGCTGAAAAACTCGTTCTTGATACCAAACCTGGATGCCTCCCTTGTATTCTCATTGAGAATATAAATAACAGTCGGTCCTGTAATCTCATAATTCATGATCGTCTGCAGCTTCGCCTTCTTGACTGCATCATTCACTTCCAGACCGGTCGCATACCATACCTCCAGGTCTCCATAACCCGCCTCCCATAATTCATATAAAAGATCCTTGCGGTCCTCATCCACAAAAATCATAACACGCTTATGCGTTTCGATCGTAGGTGATACATTCTTCTTTCTGTTGCAGGTATTGATGAATTTGATCTTTTCCGGACTCACACCCATCTGCTCTGCAAAACTGCCGACCCATGCCAGCATCTGCGCCGTACTGAATACCTTATCATCTGTCTTGTAACCCATAGCTATACCCTCCTCTTTATTTCATATCAGATCATCTTCGTCCGTTTCATAACCAGATATGCGATCACACATGTCACCGCAATGATCAGACAGATCGCACCGAATCCCCATGTCATGGACACAAACGGCATACCCATCCCATTCGTGTTCATTCCGTAGATACCTGAGATAATCGTTGGGATCGCCATAATGATCGTAATCGCCGCCAGATATTTCATTGTATTATTTAACCTGTTATCGATCACAGCACTCATCAGCTCTCTGGTACCATTGATAATATCCCTATAGATCTGCGTCATCTCTATAGCCTGTTTGTTCTCGATCAGAACATCCTCTAACAGATCTTTATCCTCCGGATACTGCTTGATCCGCTCATATCTGGTCAGACGTTCTAACACTGCTCCGTTACCACGAAGTGAAGTTGCAAAATACACCAGATTCGATTCCAGCTCATGCAGACTGATCAGATCTGAATCCTCTGTCTCCTCATTGACACGTTCTTCTATCTGAATACGCTTGCGATTCACATTTCGCAGATACATCTGGTATGTCACACAGCACCGGTACAAAATCTGATACAGAAAACGCATCTGCTTCTTCGTACTGAAATCCCTGACTGTACTCTTAACGAAGTAATTCAGGATCGGTGTCTCATCCGCACATATCGTAATAATATGTCCCTCTGTCAAAATAATGCCTAATGGAAATGTAGTATACGCCTCTGTATTGTTACGAACCTCCGACATAGGAATATCCACTAAGATCAAGGTGTAATTCTCCTCCAGGCTGACACGCGCACTCTCCTCATCATCGAGTGCAGCCCGTACATCTGCCGGATCAATTGCAAACTGGTCTGCAATCTCCTGTATCTCCTCAATCGATGGTTTCGTAAGACGAATCCAGGACCCCTCCACATAATCCGTCTGTTCATGAATAATATTATCGTCTGTTCTGTAAATGCTGATCATGATATAACCCTACCTACATCCAATTTCATCCTGCCGCATAAAAAAATAGCCTCTCTTTATGCTTCACACTCTATAGTATAACGCATTTGTAAAGATTTGGCTATCAAAATAAAAAATTTATGTTATTTATATAAAACGGGCTGCCGCTTTCGAAAAGCAAGCAGCCCGATATGGGGGGGCTTTTCTTATGTGCCTATAATATCGTAAAATGATTGCTCTTTCTATCACAAAATGTTATAATTTTATAACAATCCTGCAGACGGAGGTATTTTATGGGCAGAACACAATTATTCATTAACTCTGATCTATCAGAGACAATAGATTATAATACACCACTGTTGCCGATCAAGGCACAATACTGCCGGCAGTCCTGGTACGCCAATCACAAGGCACCCTGCCATTGGCACTCTGATATAGAATGTATTTATGTTCTGGAGGGCACACTTACCTATTATGTCAATGAACGCATTTATCAGGTAAACAGTGGTCAGGGCATTTTCATCAATGCCAACAGACTGCATTTTTGTCAATGTGAACAAGATCAGGACTGTTACTATATGGTGCTGGTTCTGAATCCATCCTGTCTTGCAGCCACACCTAAGATGGAAACCACCTATATCAATCCTGTCATTTTTGAAAACTCCGTGGATGCTATCGTGATGAACTCCGAGCCATGGCACAAGGATGCACTTTCATTGATCCAGAGCATCTTTCTCGCCGCCAATGAAGATGAACAAACGCATGCACTGTCTATTATGCGGGATACCTATGCATTATGGGATCTGCTCTACAAGGAGGCCGGAGCGATACACACACCTGATAAATCTTACGCAAAAATGGATGCTCTCAAAGAGATGATCACATTTATCCAGCTACACTATCAGGACAAAATGACACTGGCTGACATTGCAGGATCCGGCATGATGTGTGAAAGCAAATGCTGCTCCCTGTTCAAGTCCGCACTGCATCAGTCTCCGATGGCATATCTGACTGCGTACCGGATACGGATCAGCTTAAACCAGCTTGCACACACAAACAGCAGTATCACAGAAATTGCACTGTCATGCGGATTCAACAGCGGCAGCTATTATACAGAAACCTTCCAGAAGCATATGAAAATGACTCCAAAGGCTTATCGCAAGAGCAGTATGATGTCTTAATCTTCTTGTGTATCTGCACGGAAGATCTGTTCCAACACATGTACCCGCACGATTTCCGAATGCTGTGCATCAGCCTTCAATCTGCCTTGGGTGGCCATGTCCCTCAGGGCATTTTTATGTTCCAGATAATATTCTACCATCTCCGGGATCCGATCCAGTTCGGTAAGATCGTATACCAGCAGATCCTCTCCCTTCGCAAAATATTGATCTAACATCCTGCTGTCATCTGTAAGGCTGACGGTTCCACTTCTCATCGCTGTCAGAACGCGGTCATGTATTCCCGCCTTAAACCATGGCATAACATTCAATGATATCCATGCACCGGCCAGCACGCGGGGTGAATCCTTAAACGGTACCATCTCATGAATATCCAACTGTGACGCATAACCGGTCTGCCAGACATCCCACATGCCACCATAAAGGCATAGCGTCCGTCCCGTAGACAGCACCTGATTCAGCACCTGCTCCCGATAATAAGATTTCACATACATATCCACCATAAAGAACGCATATAAATGCTCCGGCACGCTGATCTTTGACACCGGTATCTGTTCCTCTGTCAACATTCTTAGCAATGCCTGTTCCTGATTCAGCGCCGGCTCTGCCAGCATAATTTCAATCATATGCTGCATCTGCCCGGACAACGGTTCATCAAACCCTTTGATCCTCTGATACAACATATTGGGATCAGAATAAGTTCCTGTAAATATCAGATCGTATTTTTTGGAGATCTCGTCTATATTGTTTTGGGTATCATCCAACTGCTCCAGCGCAGAATTTCCGAACAATTTTGAAACTTGATAACTTTCTGTGCCAGACAGAAACGGCAATCCACATAAAGGGAGCACATGTACACTCCTGATATGTGGGTAATATCGTCTGATGTATTCTGCATGTTCTGTGTCCAGACAGATCACATGATACCTTGACAAAGGTGCCTTAAGCTGCTTGTTATGATACAACGGATGATCAAGAATATAGTTATAAAACGGTGCATCTATCGTATCCAAAAACAACTTTCCCTCATCCGTATCGAGATTCGGGAGCAGCGAATTAAAATCCAGCATGGCATCAAAATGCATACCGGTATACCGATCCAGTGCCGTAATCGGTTCGTCATCCGAATTAAAATATGTCACCTGATGGCCAAATGTTTCCAACATTCTTCCATACAGATCTGCCAAATAAAATGTGGAATCATAACATACGGATTTGACCTTGAACATAAGGATATGCATATATTATACCTCATAACTTCCCAGAATCTTAAGGTCCTGTGTTTCCTCTGCCAGCTGGAACACCAATGCCTGACTCTCCTTTTCCAAAAGATTCATATTTAATTCAATAAAAAAGTTATAATTCCAGTCCTCTTTCTTTCCATTTGGTCTGGAATGAATCTCCGTCAGATTGATACCATAATCCGAAATCATTGATAAAATACTACTCAGGCTTCCACTTCTGTTCGGGCATACAAACATCAGCTTCAACCGGTTATGCTGCGGCAGTACCACAAGCCTTTTTGAGAACACAACCACCTTTCTCATCATGCCTTCGTCCTCCCGCAGATAACAGGCATTGATATACAAATGATGTGCCGCCAGCATCTGGTGTAATGCATCTGACACGCCAAAACTGATATCCTCTAATATACCCGCGCCGGCATCGACAGTGCCTTCACCGATCATCTGTCCGATCTGGTCATAAGTATCTACCGTCACCACCTGATCCTTGGAATACATATCGCATATGTACAACTCCGGTTTGATCATTGCAAGCGTTGCTATCTGCGATGTTTCCGTCTCATAAGTGAACGGAAAGCAATGTCTAAGCTCCAGTGTTCTCCCGTATTGATATTTTCTGCTGACTTCCATGATACGCTTGATCAACGCAGTATATTCCATCTTGATCGTGTCATCTACATCCGCCGTCTGTCGATGAATGATCGCCTCTTCCCGATCCGGCTTAAAAATAGCATCTGCGGTCTGTGCCTTGATAGCTGCCACATTTTCCGCCAACTGCATTCTTCGCTTAAACAACTGTTTGATCTGCCCGTCCACGCTGTCTATCTCTGTTCTGACTTCCTGTAATGTCATATCTCTACCTCTCTTCTCTAATGTTATGTTAGGCAATTGCGAAACTCTCCATGACTATTGCAACTATGTGCTAATGAAAAATCCATAACCGGACTCCGGCAATGATCAATAGATGCACCGGATAAAATGCATAGAAAAAATATTTCAGTCTCATGCCGCGCCTGCCATTATAAAAATGTATTGGCACAAATGCAACATAACCGGCTATCTCGACCGTACCGGCACCCAGCATCATGACCGCAGCCACAATATCCCGCATGAACTCCTGATCCCGGAATAAATAAAATGTAAAGATCAAAACGATCGCAACATACCCATAATCCACTCTGAGCAATGTCGCAAGCACCCCAAAGCCAACTAAAATCGCAAGCAGCTTCACTCTGTAACGCATACCGGTCTGTGTTCCAAGCGAGCATAAATGCACTGCCAACACACCGAGGAATAATGAAAACATTACATTCTGATGACTCCAGTCACAAACAGATCCTGTCAGCAACAAATCAAACGGAATCTCTGAAAGCACTCCAAATAAAAATAATCGTGCAAGAAATTTCTTTCTGCTGCTCGTATGACAGATGCCCTCTACGATCAGAAAACAGAATATCGGAAATGCCATTCTGCCGATACTTCGCATCAGCATATCTATATTCGCCCAGAATTTGTAACCGCCATAGCCTGACAGCGATGTCTGATATAGGTACGGCAGCAGACCGTTCTCCAGAAAACCTGCACCTATATGGTCAATCACCATGGTGATTATTGCGATCCATTTCAAAGTACTGCCACTGATACCACCTGTGGTATCCTGTGCATTATGATTTATTTGATTTTCCTGTGAATTCTCCATATGTGGATCCTCTCTGTCTGTAACACTTTGTTCCTTATGCAGCAGACTGCATGAACCGGGATATTTTACAACACCCTGTCATCATAAATCTTGACGCATGCGGCAAAAAGTAATATAATATATATGTTGTGCAGGCATAGTTCATTGGTAGAATGCCAGCTTCCCAAGCTGGAGAGGCGGGTTCGATTCCCGTTGCCTGCTTTTTTGATGCCCTTTATTCGCAGTGCATCGCCAGTGTCATACCATTTTCATACAATGTGACATCTCCCATACTGCCACATATGATCGGCATCAT
Source organism: uncultured Lachnospiraceae bacterium (assembly GCA_934293375.1). Lineage (GTDB taxonomy): Bacteria > Bacillota > Clostridia > Lachnospirales > Lachnospiraceae > RGIG6919. The sequence goes on from CAKQYS010000019.1 coordinate 19,217, forward strand.
CGGCGGAATATGTCCAATATCCAGATCCATCACAACCGGCACCTGATAATCCTTGAGAATATCGATCACAGCATGATATTGATCCAGTCCGAACATCTCCTGTCCATGACATAATGGTCTTCCGATCAGGAATCCCTTTGCATGCTGAAACCATCCGGCATTCTTCATCTGCCACATGGCACGTCTGATTGACATCACATTCAGATCACAACACTCAAGATACCACAATATCCCATCATCCGCATAACGCTTCTGGAATTCCTGTACATGATCAAACCTTGTTCCAAGCAGATTCACGAGGCAGTCCACACAGCCGCCGAGCAGTCTGCCCGAAAACGAAGTAATCTCTTTTTGTGCTTCTACCGGTGTGGCAGGCTGATTGGTGATCAAAACCGGTTCCATACAGTCCGGTGCATAATAACGGAGTACACTCTGCTCTGTCACCTGATATGGTGCGAGTGGATGTTCCTCATCCTTGACCGACATCCTTTCCCACTTATCATATCCCCTCAGTACAAATGTCTTTCCGGCATCCACTGCACAATTCTTTCCATTTCCACAAAGAATATCAAATGCATCCTTCAGTGCCGGATGCCACGGCTCCATGCCAAATGCAGCTGCACACGGACCATATAAAGAAGCCGTATCTGCGATCGTTGCCAACAGAAATGTCATATTGGTATTATCAGAAAATCCCATATACCACTTCGGCTGTGTCTTTCGTATCCGGTCAAAATCCATATGATCGAGCACCTCACACATCAGTTCGCCGCCGCCACACGAGATCAATACATGATTGTCATCTGCCGTATAATACTCCATCAGCTCTTTTGCACAGGCCTCAGGGGTATTACTAATGCCGATTCCGGATCCCTCATAACAGTTAGGACCCAATACAGTCGTGTAACCCATATTCCGAAATGTTTTCAACGCATTTTCAAATGCAGATCTATATGGCTCAATGTTACAGCCGAAGGACGGAGCTACAAAACCGATCCGACCTTCCGGCTTCAAAAACGGTGCATATTTCATATAATTCTCCTATTCTATCGCAAGATCGATCTTTCTAAGTTTCTCAAACAGAATATCATCTTCCGACGGTACACTCTTGTGCACATCAATATCCTTACGGATTGACAACATTTTCTCATCTGTCTGTGCAATGACATCCGCGCATTCCTTTAGTTCGGCAATGATCTTATCCTCATCTGCAACCTCCTGCTTATATTTGAGCTGATGTTCCAGACTCGCCCAGAAATCCATTGCAATCGTCCGGATCTGAACCTCTACCGCCATATTTCGGGTCTGGTTTGAAAAAAATACCGGCACCTTTACGATCAGATGCAGACTGCGGTATCCATTATTCTTCGGATGAGCGATATAATCCTTTTCCTCAACCAATGTAATATCGTCCTGTCTGACAAATGTCCTGGCAAGCTCATAGATATCGTCCACATAGGAACAGATCACCCTGACACCTGCCACATCCATAATATTCTCTTCTATATTCTTTGTGGTAAAGGACAACCCCTTACGCTCCAGCTTGTCCATAATACTGGAAGACCGCTTGATCCTGGTATTGATAAAATTGATTGGATTTCTCTGATAACGCACATTAAATTCTGTGTTTAACACATCAAATTTCGTACGGATCTCTTTGATCGCACAGGTATACCGCATCAGAAGTTCCTTATATTCTACGACCTCATTCATGATACGCTTCGTCTGTGCCATGGCTGCCATCGCCAGTCCTTCATTATTCGTCATCAATTCTGCCGGCAATTCCAAAATATCCTCAATACCAACCTCGTCATCTGCGGTCTCACTATCCCAGTTATTTGGAATCTTATTTTCTTCCATCGTCATCTTCTCCATTCTCCACATTTGTGGTTTTCCTGCTTCTATTCAAAATATCCTGTTGAACTCCCTCATAATCAAAAGAAGGAATAAAGCTCTCCCTTGCTGTATCTCCCTCTTGGATATACCCCTGATCCACACCGATCCTGCATGCGTAATCGATCAGATTCTCATAAGAACTCCGGTCAACACGCTCAGCAAGCGCACCCTCCATACCCGGCATCGGTGTATACTGGTTCATCAGACTGATATAAATATCCTCTCCATATGTCCGATGCAGATATTTCACGATCTGTCTGGCTGCATAGAGCTGACCCGGCAACAATAAATGTCTGACGATCACACCCCTTCGCATCATGCCTTGTGCATCCAGACTGCAGACTGTTTCTCCTGCCGGTGTATGCGACCGGATCTGACGCACCATCTCTGCAATGGCTGCCATCGCGGTCTCCGGATAGTCGGCAACCCGGCTGTATGTCTTGGCAATCTGTGTATCCATATATTTCAGATCCGGCAGATAAATGTCCACCAGACCATCTAGTCTCTTTAATGCATCTACCGTAACATAGGAACTACTATTATATACTACGGGCAGCGGAAAATGCTGTTGTTTTAATCTTGTAAGCACCGGCACCAGTGCCATGATCTCATGATCCGGTGTCACAAGATTAATATTGGCTGCCCCTTGTGCCTGTAATTCATAACAAATCTCTTCCAAACGGTCTGCAGTGATCTCTAATCCACAATGTCCGGACGATATTGCATGGTTCTGACAATAGATACATCCCATATTACAGCCGGAAAAGAAGATCGCACCGGAACCTGTACTCCCGGATATACACGGCTCTTCCCACATATGCAGTGCCGCTCTGGCCACCTTCAGTCTTGCCGGTACACCACAATACCCTATTTGTCCGGCATCTCTGTCTACACAACATTTTCGCGGACATAATTCGCACAACATCTGCGCTCTCCTCCTGTCGATTCGATGTATGTTTGCATTTCATGATCTTTTCGCATTATGCCGTCACATAAACACATGAGACGCCATAATGCTTATTATAGCATCTCTCCGGGCAAAAAAAAATACCCTTGCGGGTATTAGTCAAGATACGGCTGTATCTCTGCTTCAAGTTCCTCCTGTGAATGGAAGCCGATTACCTGATGGATCTTTACGCCGTCCTTAAAGAAGATCATAGTCGGAATACTCATCACATTGTATTCCCGTGTGAGCGATGAATTCTGATCCACATTGAGTTTGCATACCTTTACCTGATCATACTTCTGATCTACCGACTCTAATACCGGTGCCATCATCTTACACGGTCCACACCAGTCTGCCCAGAAATCCACAATCGTCAGTTCCTTTGCATCTACAACCACTTCATCAAAATTCTTTTCTGTTACTTCAAACATCTTACGAATCTCCTTTCATTCATCTACAAAACGATACAGTATAATATGATAACCATTGTACACAAAAACATGTAAAAAAACAATATCGAAGCAGTCCATCCGACCGCTTCGATATTTGCTCCATGTCCGGTATCACCGGTATCTTCCCGGCATCCAAATATATCAGTGACAGTGTCCGCCACAATGACTGCAATCTCCGCCACACTGAATGGACTTTCCGCTCTTCTTGTCCCTGACCATGCTATTCACTGCGAAACCGACCAGAACCAGAATCACTGCTCCTACAACCACTGTACCCATAAAGACCGCTCCCTTCAAATGCCTATGGAAAATAATAACTGGCATTGTTTCAACTTTGTTCATAGGTTAGTTTACACTAACAATAGTTTCATGTCAATATCTTTTTTAGATTTTCAAAGAATTTTTAACATGTTACCGGATCATGCCTCCTGAGGCTGTCCAGTGGCACTCTGTTCACCGGATGTAGCATATTCTCTTGCAACCGCCTCGTAGCCGATCAAAAGTCCCTGATTCTCTGCATAATAACTGCACAGGCCGCCTGTCGGCATGATCGTGACTGATGCTTGTGGATACACCTGTCTGATATGGTCTCTCAGATGCATAGCTGCTTTCTCGTTCAGGCAATGTGTAATTGTCACTGCACCGCCATCATACCCCTGTAACTGCATCTCTGCTATGATCGTATCCTCTACCTTGCGGCTCGTACGATGCTTCGCAACCATCTCCAGTTCTCCCTGTACACTCGCTCTTCCTATAATCGTAATTCCTAATACATTTACCGCAAAACCGGCTAATCTGGACACTCTGCCGTTTTTGACCAGATTATCTGTACTATGCAGTACAAATGCCAGTCTCGTTGACTTATGATATGCCTTGATTTCTTCCACATTCTCCCGGAAGGTACCTCCCTGTGAGATCAGATGTAACAGTCTTTGCACAAGCAATGTCATCTCCGGACCGGTAGAAAGACTATCCAAAATAAAGATCTTCTTCTCAGGATGCGTCTCCATCATAATCTCCTTTGCAGTGATCGCACTATTATAACTGCCTGACAACGCACTCGTAATCGTGATCACATAGATCTCATCCGCATCCTCAAATGCATCACACCAGGCTGCAGGCGATGGACATGAGCTTGCAGTCGAACCGGAATATGCCTGCATCGTTTCCATCATCTGTGCAACATCAAGCTTATCATCATCCACAAATTCCTGTTCTCCAACCCGGATCGTAAGCGGTGCTCGTGCATATCTCACACGCTCTCCATTTCTATCATATACCAGTCTGATATTTTTTAAATCACAAGATGAATCTGTAATAATCTTAATCATAACAATCCCTCCAAATCTATTTATTCAATCTGTTTCCACTGTTTACGCATATCATACCACATAATACAATCCGATATACCTTTGCATGTAGTTTTTATTACTACATCATATTGTAAAGCATTCCATTATATGATACAATTTACAAAACCAATGAGATTGTCACATGGAGGACATACCTATGAATACAAATAAACCGATCGCAGACAATGCGAAATTATATATTGTGGAAGCACTCTGTGCACTCATGAAAAACACATCGTTCCAGGATATTTCCATTACCGCTGTCACAAAAAAAGCAGGTGTATCCCGGATGTCATTTTACCGGAATTTTGAATCCAAAGAAGATGTAATCTCTTACTACATTGACTATATGATGAAAGCATATCTGGCAAACAGTCCGATTTATCAGCCGGGTACCCATAACTTTAAGACGAAGGCGCACATTGAATTTACTCTATGCTATTTCCGTGAATACCGTGAATTTTTCCTCTGTCTTGACAAAGAACACATGACCGGGCTGCTGCTCTCTAAAATCGATGCCTATATTTCAGAAAATGTAAAGGTTCCACAAGAGGATCCAACCTACCACTATCGTTTGTATGCATTTGCAGGGGCGCTCTACAATGTATATATCGAATGGATCAAACATAATATGACCGTGCCGGCATCTGCACTTGCTGATATGCTCTATGATACCTATCACCCGGAGGTTTTATAATCTATTCATGCTGCACACAGTAAAAGCCGGAGCATATGTATTCTGCAAATACATATGCTCCGGCTTTTGTTATTATGTGCATTTATCCAATCTGGAATACCTGCATTTTTTCATCTAATTCTGCAGCAATCTCATTCAAAATCTGCACCTTCTGCGTAATCTCCTCTACGGTTGCCGATACCTCTACTAAAGATGCTGATGTCTGTTCTGTTGCAGCTGCATTCTCCTCAGCAATTGCTGTCAGGTTATTGACCACATCCACCACATTCACTCTTGCATCGTCAAGATTTCTGGTCTTTTGTGCAATCTCCTCCATACCCTTTATAGACTGGTTCACACCCTGATTCATCACCTCAAATGCTGCATCCGTACGATTCATATACTCACTCTGCTCATGAATAATATTCTTCACATCATGCATTGTCTCAACCGCACGCTTGGAATCTGCCAGCAACAGATTCAGAATATCATCGATCTGTTTTGCGGATGCTGTAGACTGTTCTGCCAGCTTCTGAATCTCCGATGCTACAACCGCAAATCCTTTGCCCTGCTCTCCGGCTCTTGCTGCCTCGATCGACGCATTCAAGGATAATAGGTTGGTCTGTTCTGCAATATCCGTAATGATCTTTGTAGCCTCACCGATCTTCACAGCTGAAACATTCGTATTATTGGTCTGCTCTGCAATCACATCGATCTGTGACTCTGCCTGTGCATTAATATTCTCCAGACTGCGAAGGATCTCCCTGGCATTGTCATTTGCTTCCTGCATCTGCTTCGAGAATTCCATAACATGATCTACCTCGCCACTGGTATTCTCTACCATATCACCTATCATGATCACATTTTCAGATGCACGCTGCGTCTCTTCTGCCTGTGAGGATGCACCCCCTGCAATATCCCCAACCGCATGATCAACCTGCCCCATCGTCATCGAGGTTGCCTGCGCATCCTCCTGCAATTGAGCAGCCGCTTCTGCCAGCGATGCACTGCTGTTTCTGATCGTATCAACGACAGAGATAAATTCCTGACGAAGCATCTCGATCGCCCTCGCCATAACCCCCAATTCATCCCTGCGCCCGGATACCACGGCAATCTCAGATTTCTTTGTGAAATCCATATTCGACATCGCAACTACTGTGCGGCTGAGTCGATCGATCACCCCTGTCAAAAGCTTCGTCACGACATACGCCAACAGTGTAAATACGACAACGATCAGACAAATACATATCCAGCCTCGCTTATTGATCGACTTGTACTGCGCCAACACCTCATGTTCATCCGCTGTCACGATCAATATAAAGTCCTGTCCATCGTTCACATAAATGGCGGCATGCTTCGTAACCCCTTTGAAGTCATACACAACCATTCCGTTCTCAGTCTTCTTTCCGTCTGCGATATCTGCGACTAACCCCTTTACAACCGCATTCTCTACGGGCTTGCCAATCTTATCAGCCGTTGGATGATACAGCATCGTCCCGTCTGCACCTACCACATATATATAGCTGGAATCAATACCCTGAATCCCCACACCGGCTAAATGCTGCGATAGATAATCAGCTGACAGTGCCTTTTCTACACCCGTATCTGCAATCTCCTCCTCCAAAAGGCTTGCATAAGCTGCACCCACATCTTCCATATAATGATCCGATACATTAATAATGGATGTTCTCATGTTCGGTGCATATGTCCATAACATTAAAAGTCCTGCTGCCAGCGACGCCAGCACGATCAGCCCCATAATCTTAAACCCAAATGAATGGACAAATGAAATCTTATCTCTCATATCACATCCCCCTTACTTTATGTAATTCCTCCTGTTTATTATGAATAAGAGATAATGAGATTATATCATTTTCTTTCATTATTTACAAGTTTTCCTTGTATTTTTGTGCAATTTGCACATATCATTTAAAATTCTATGCCCCGTCTCGCCTGAATCCCCTGCTCGTACGGATGCCGGTCCGCACGCATATTCGTAATATAATCCGCCTGTAAAAGCATCCACTCCTGTGGATTTCTTCCGGTACATACAAACTCCACATTCCCGGAATTCCCTGTAATCAAGCGTTTCAAATGTGCCTCATCGATCAATCCGAACCGACAAGGATAGGTCACCTCATCTAATATGATCACATCGTACTTCTCTTTTGCGAGCAATTTTTCAATCTCATCCAACATTGCATTGTGAATCCGGGTCTGCTCCTGTTTCTGCATATTCGTCATTTTGCTAAAAAACGGAAAATCAATCTCACTGCGCATCACAGTCACTTGCGGCAATTGCCGTAATATATTCAGCTCTCCGGATGCCCCGCCTTTCATAAACTGGGCAAACAGCACCCGCATATTCTGCCCGGCAGCGCGAACTGTAAGTCCCACAGCCGCAGTGGTCTTTCCCTTTCCTTCTCCCATATAAATCTGCAGCATGCTTATTCCCCCTTTTTGCGATCCGGCATCCGGCCTCTGCCAAAAATACGCTGATATCCATAGGTGTAATTTTCCCGCTGGCGGTATTCACAATCTGTATTTGGACAATCAGCACAGATGTGTGCCAGACGCACATGACACATAGCATCCGCCCTGTGCTTCACCTGGGCAGCATCCACAATATGACTTTCCGGCTGTCTACTGTCCTGCAGTTCCAAAAGCAGTGCCACACTCTTTTGCGGCGTCATGCTGTACTCTGCATTAAATGACACCCCTGTATCCGGCATCTGCCCATTTATCTCATCGATCAACGAAAATGGATATCTGTCCCCCAGAAAATGTATCCTGACAGCATACATACCCGTCTGCAGCTGCACTTCTTTCGCAAAGGCTTCGTAACTTCTCGACAGCAGTTCTAACGCAATGCACTCAATCATATATGCCTCTGACACATGATTGCGGTTCAGATATACATCCTGCAGTGCATCCACACCTTCACCCAGTGTCATGTATGCAGCCACATAATGGGAAAACTCTATATTCGGAAGCTGCGGATCCACCAGATACCATGCCTGTACATCCAGCAATGGACACATCACGGCATACAGATTCTCGAGCATCGTAAGATCCGATGTCTGAAAATGATACCTTCTGCCGATCTCAACGATCTCCTTTTGATTTAGTTCCGCTGTCATATGCAAATGCTGCATATCTACCGCCCCTTTTTTTCAAATTATCGTAAATATGCTTTATTGTAACATGAAATGTAGAATCTGCAATGTTATTTTAGCAACATTTATTATTTTTTACATTTTATATGTTGACTTATCTAGTATATGTGCTATACTATGATTGTAATTTGCTTTTCATATCTCTTTGCAGGATATGTTTTTGTACTGTCCATATTCACATATCTTACAAAGAATGTATCATCCTCCTTTCATATGTAGGTTTATGCTCTTCATAATTGGAAAGAACCGGGCGTCATGAACCCGGTTCTTTTTATGTGGCTCTATATAAGCCTATCCATCGATTGTATTGCGTCCTGCATTATAATGCCTCGATCTTCACCTGCTTGCTCAGACCACGCTTCACAAACAGCTTCTTATACTTCTTAAGCATCTTCTTTGGCACCTGGATCACAACATCATCACCAACGCCATTAAATGCTCCCTTCTTCACTGTCTTATCTGTCAGCTGTGTTGTATAGATCTTGATCTTTTTAAGCTTCTTATTCTTCTTGAACAGATTCTTTCCAAGACTCTTAATGTTCTTTCCGATCGTAATCGTCTCTACATTCTTATTCGCACTGAATGCATTTGTGGAAACGGATGTTACCTGATATTTTACACCGTTCACCGTCACCGTATCCGGTACCTTGACAGCCTTCGCCTTCCTGCTCTTTGTCCTGGTGTACTGCACGGCAGCGTTCTTCTTGGAAGCATTGGTTACCTTATAAGTTGTACCACTCTTCTTGTCAGATACTGTTGAGCCCTTCTTCTGTGGCACTGCCTCTGTCGTTGGAGCCTCTGTAGCCGGCTGGACTGTCGTCGGTGCTTCCGTAGTCGGTGCCACTGTCGCCGGTTGACCGGTTGCTGCAATCACCTGTGTTGTAGCCGCATGACACACAGTACAGGTATATGTCCTAATGCCGGTCTCTGTTGCTGTTGCTGCCTTCGTTACCACGCCGGCATCCCATTTATGTCCGGCTGCCTTGATCACCTGTCCTGCTGTCAGCAGCTTATTACAGGTAGTACAATAGGTATCTCCTGTATAGCCATCCGTTGTACAGGTAGCGGCAACCGCATTCCGGATCTCGGTCTTTGTATGATGACAATCCTGTGTAAAGGATACCTTAACACTATGTCGCCCTTCTATTTCCTCTTCGCAATCCCATACTGTAACATCTGCACCTGCATTCTGCTTTGTCAGCTTCGTATCCCAAACATGCAGATCAAAATCCGTAGCTGCATCGTAGATCACCGAAATACCGGCATCTGCAGACCAGATACCCGCAAGCTTCACGCCTGTAGTTCCCTTTGTCATATCAAAGGTCAATGCAGGCCATTCGTAATCATGCCAAATGGTATCGAATTCAGCTGCATCGTACGCTTCCTCTAATTTTGTTTTCAATACATAGATGCCATTCTTCTTCTCAACCTCATACCACTCATCATCTTCCTCATATTCCAGCTTGTTACATAATAATCTGTTGTTCTTACTATCCACATATACAGGATAACATCCATCATTCTGGAAATCCGGTATTTCCTTTTCCCAAGCAACATCTGAATATCCATTTGACTGCAGCAACACACCCTTTACGCCGTCCGGGAACACTAACTTCTGTGCCTGACTTGCATAGGTCTCATTCACTGTATCCCCTGCATAATATGCCATTTCTAAATAGTAATAACCGGTATTTGCACATTCGGTCACCTTTGCCAGCTTATCCAGCACCTCCTGTAGAGAGCTTCCATGTGCCCAATAAGTCTCTCTCGGTCTGGCATGCCATGCATTTCCTGCCTGATAACCCTTATCACTGATAATGCAGCCCTCGAATGCAGCCGAATTAATTCCATCCACATGCATCTCACCCTGCTCCGTATCATAAACATATATGCCTCTATCGAATTCATACCCTGTCTCATCACCATTCTGACAGACACCACGGACACTCAAAGAGAAGGATCCGGTAATATCCTCACGCACTGTGATCTTCACACTCTTATGGTCTTCACTTTCCGTCCATGTTACATACTCTTCAGCCTTCGCATTCGATATCTCCGGAATATAGAATTCCAGATTGGACAATGTAACCTCATTGGAAGTCACCAGATAAAATGTCTTGTTCTCATCCGTATAATCAAACTCATCTGTCAGCATATCATCGGCAGCTTCCGTCCTATAAAATGCAACATCCGGATACGCCATGTTCAAGATCACACCATCGGCATCGGCATCTTCACCTGCCAGCACCACCTTATAGATGCCTGCCTTGTCTACGGTGAAACGCATAGCTGCCAACTGCCGGTTTCCATCATCCCATGTCATCGTGGACGCCAGTGCAATTCCGCCTTCATAGGCAACAAACTGTGTGTCCTCCCAGTAATACAATGCCAGATCCTCCGGATCCATCACACATGCCGTATCTGATTTAGCGGTATTGACAAACAGGAAGGACCAGTCCTCAATCCTCGCATCCGCATATTTCAACCACTTATCCCTTTGTTCCGGTTTCACTTCATCGTCCTCATACAAAGCAACCAGTCCTGTTCTCTGCCATGTCAGATTCAAGTCTGCCTCAGCATTCTGAACAATCTCGCCAGACACAGTGTCCTTCAGCTCGACACCTGCCCAGAGTCCCACATCCTCCTGCCGGTTATCCGGTCTGGTAATCTTATAGATCTTCTTTGTCGCTGTCGACACATCTGTCAGCTCTTCTGTCGTATAGGAAAGCCCCTCCGGCATAATATTAAAATTCACTTCTTCGCTATCCAATGCCAGTCCGTCCGGGATCTCCAGAATACAATATACGGCAGAATCCGCATTGTACTCTGCATCCGTAATGAAGGTATCAGCTGAACGATTCTG
>CAKQYS010000020.1 GCA_934293375.1 uncultured Lachnospiraceae bacterium
TCAAAAATACTTCGCTAAGTGCTCATTGCAAGAACCGGCGTTCTTCAAGTACCTGCTTATACATCATGCAATATGCATATAGTCGCAATCGAAATTGAGAGTTTCGCAATTACCTAGTTTTATCATAATAAAAGGGAGATGCCAAATGACATCTCCCTTTTATTATGTATCTCTAGAACAACTCTCTCTCCAGTTCTGCTAAAAACTCTTCAATCGCCTTCATACGGTGCTCATACTCTGCTCTGGCAGCATCGGTCTTACATCTGCGGATCTTCGGTCTGTTGATCCGGTAATAATTCTTGATTCGGTAATAAGCTTTCTTATATGTGGCTTCATCTTCACATGCTGTCGCCATGCTATCCCAGATCACACTCAGGGCGCCTACCTCATCAAGCAGATCTGCATCCATTACGACCTTGCATTCCAATGATAATTCATCCTGTGTATCCTGGTCTTCATGTCGTAAAATAATCTCTCCGACACGTGCGATCTTCTCTTCATCATATCCAATACTGTCCAGATATTCAACTGCCATCTCCGCACCGACTTCATTATGCGGGCGATCAGAATCCCAGCCGATATCATGTAACAATGCTGCCAAAGTAATAATCTCCAGATCTCCACCACACTTCGCCTGTAGCTTGATCGCCCAGCGATACACACGCATGGTATGCTCATATCTGCTTCTAAATGGATAATTCGCCGGTCGGCCATTCTCCATTGTCTGTTTTTTTACATATTCAATAACTTCTGCGTAATTCATCCCCACATGCTCCTACCGTGTATGTAATCTCCCAATTCCTACAGCTGATATACCCCCATATACCGCCTACTTATCACTTTGTATGATAACATGTTTTACGCAATATTTCCATACAAAAATCTAAAAAAATTATATTCTGACATAAAAAAAATCCGCACGACCGGCTTCGAAACGAAACCATAGACGTTACCTTGGCAGTTAGCTCAGTTCAGGCACCCTCACGGCACATGAGAAATCCTACTTAGTGCTGCTTGGTTCCCCACCTGACACGGTTCATAGGCACCCATTGCGTAAGACCCGAACATCAACACCACTTACCAAGGGCAGCTCTACAGCCAACAATCCCTAGGCCAGCCATCACCCCTGCTATAGCGGATTGCAGGTACAGGGAGCCGCTAATTCCCCGGCTGTGCGGAAACTTTATAAACATATTAGAAACGCTTTATTAGTATAACCAAATTTCTCACTAATGTCAACGCAAACCTGATGATCTGATCATACCTTATGCTCACGCAATGTCTTAAAAAAACCGGATAACAATGCACTGCATTCTTCCTGACATACATTTCTCGTCACTTCTACCTGATGATTGAACCGTGGTTCTTCAAGGAGATTATAAATAGATCCCCCACATCCTGCTTTTGCATTCATACAGCCGATCACAACACGCTTCATCCTCGCCTGTACAATCGCCCCGGCACACATCTGGCAGGGTTCCAGCGTCACATACATCGTACACTCCTCCAGCCGCCAGTCTCCCAGTATCTTAGATGCCTTCTCTATCGCCAGCAGCTCCGCATGTGCCAGTGTCGTCTTTTTTAAATTCCGCTTGTTGTATCCTCTTGCGATCACCTTATCATCATGCACGATCACGCATCCAATGGGTACATCCCCATGGGCTGCTGCCTGCTTTGCCTGCAGGATTGCCTTTTTCATATACTTCTCATCTGTTGTCATCGTGTCATCCTCACTGTGCACTGCGTTTCACTGCCAATGCTTCAAATTCCTTCCGGACCTTTCGAAATGCCTCCATCAGCTTCGGAGAAAATACACCACACTCCCCATTGATGATCATGTGATATGCCTCATCCGGAGAAAATGCCTCCTTGTAGCAGCGTTCATTTACCAATGCATCATACACATCGGCCACGGAAACCAGCTGGGCTGACAATGGGATCGTCTCACCTTCAAGTCCATCAGGATAGCCCTTACCATCATATCGTTCATGATGATGTCTGCATATCTCATAGCTCGTCTTTTTTGATTCTTCATCCCATTCACCCTCAATCTCATCCAGAATCTCACATCCACGGATCGTATGAGACTTTATATATTCAAATTCTTCCTTCGTCAAACGCCCCGGCTTCAACAGGATCTTATCTGGAATCGTAATCTTTCCGATATCATGCAGGGCACTTGAAGCCACGATCGCATCAATCTGTTTCTGGGTCAGACCATACTCCGGAAATTCCTCCATTGCACATTCGGCAAGAATCCGGGTATAGTCTTTTACACGCTGAATATGCTCTCCGCTCTCGAGATTCCGGTACTCTACTACTGTACCCAGCATATCTATGATCTCCTGATTGCGCTGTTTGAGCCGGTCTGCCTGCACCTGCAGGGTATGAAATGCCTTCCTAAGTACTGCAGTCTGTGATTCTACCTTTTGCTCAAGTTCGCGCTTATACTCGTACAGCTGTACCATGTTATCTACCCGTTGCTTGACGATACGGTTATTAAATGGTTTTGAAATAAAATCCGCCACACCGCTATCAAAGCAACGCTTCTCGACATCTACATTGTAATCACCGGTAATGACCAATACCGGAACCTGCTTGAGAATCTCTTTCCTGTTCAACTGCTCCAGAACCTGAAATCCATCCATCTCCGGCATGATCAGATCCAGTAACACCGCCGAAAGAGATTCTTTCTGTTCCTCAATCACCTTAAGTGCTTCTTTACCATTCTCAGCCTCGACTATATCATAACTGTCTTTCAGTATCTCCTGAAGAATCTCGCGATTGATCTCAACATCGTCAACAACTAATATTTTTTCCATATCATTCCCTCACATTCTTTAGTGCTTCTGATACATCGCGATGTAATTTCCCTTCTTCTGAAGGGTAACACCGGATACTTTTTTCGCACTCCACGATACACCGTTAATCTCAACTGCAACACCGTCATATATCGTCCCATTGGCAACAACCTTGGCGGAATTCGCTTCTTTTTTCTGTGCTTCAATCGCTTCTTTCTGTGACTGCAGCTTCTTTAACTGCTGCTGTTTCGTATACAATGCATTCTCAATCTTAATAAATAATGGATTAACATTTCTCTGTTCCGGTGGATATTTGCGTTTCATGTCCTGATACACATGCTGGAACATCTGCAATTCCTCCTCCACCTTATGTATATTTCCACCTAATACGATCTCCAGATCCCCTATGCCCTTTCGTCTTCCAAGCACCAGTTTCGTCTTCGTGCCGGCTTCATTCCCAATATTAATCGCCTGAATGCTGCCTGCAGCTCTGGATACGCCTCCTACAATATTACCATTTCTGCCGGAAATCTCAATCTTGCCACCCGCATCCAGCATACTGTTCATGCAATAATTGGCATATATGTCCTGCCCGGCTACAACATTCGCCTGTTCAAAGAATGTGCCGCGGATATTTCCGCCTGCCCGAAGCTGTCCGCGACCGGCAGCATTATTACCCTGTCGTAATATGATGTCTCCACCTGCATCCAGTACAACCGAACTGATAAATCCATCAACTAAAATATCTTTCTCAGCCTTAATATGTACACCATCGCCGATATATCCCCGTACATATACAGATCCATTGAAGTTAACATTTCCGGTTGTCAATGTCACATCCTGCATGACCAGCACCGCTGTGACATCCAGACGCCCATCCTTATAATCCACCTTGCCATCTACCGATGCTGTATATCGGCACCGGTCCTTCGACAGATCAAAGCCTGATCCTGATAACAACGGCATTTCTGCACCTTTCTGGGTTGGCACCACATCACCTTTAATTGTATATCCATTGCTTCCCATCGTTGCCGGGTGGTATTCTACAAGAAGATCACCCTTTTTGACAAGCTCAAACCATTTCGCATTCTGATAATCAACGGATCCGTCTTCTAATCTGATTGGGTTTGATTCCACATCTTTGTCGAAGAAAAATTCATACCAGCCATCGTCGCCCCGTTCCGGGAGCTTCCCCTGTGCAATCTGTACTACATCGTCCGATGCTGTGCCATCACACAACTGTTTCACAGCAGCATAATCAATGCCTCTAATGATCCCACGATCCTTGAGTGCAGCAAGCAGAACGGATTCCTGTATCGGCTTGCTCCTGTCTGTTAAAAATGCCTCTGCACGCATTCCGTTTTCATTGATCTGCAATGTGAAGCTCGCATACCTGTCTTCTAATACGGCTCCCTCATCTGGTTTGACCTGGCTCGCTGCCAGCAGTTCCAGCCGCATCATATGCATGGCGTGTGCCGTATACATCATACTTCTGTAACCGGTAACATCCAACCCCTCTTCCAGACCCAGCCGTACTTCCTTCATCTGCTGCCAGCTATATAAGGAGTTCTGATATAGGGATACATCCAATCTCTCTTCCAGACCGATCCGCAGTTCTTTCATCTGATGCCAGTTATATTCTTCCTTTGCATATACACTAACATCAATATGATGTTCTAATCCATTACAGATCTCCCGGATCGACACGCCTCGGAAGACCGGATTCAGATAGGGATCGATCGGTAGCTTCTTAACAATCGCATGCCGTATCTCTTTCAACTGGTCATCGTCATATCCGGCCTGTACATATTTGATAATATCAATACCGGCTTGCTTTGCCTTACGGATCTCCCGCAGAATACCCGCCGGCAGATCGATCAAGGCGGTGAGGTCTATTCCCTCCTCCAGACCTTTTCGGATCTGTCGCATTTTCTCAAACGGAATATCCGGATTGGTATATGCCTGCACCATGATCCCGGCCTGCAGACCCATTCGGATCTCTTCCATCTGAAACCAATCATACTCCGGCTTCGCATACCACTCCACCGGAAGCTGTTCAAGCATACCAACGCGGATCTGCCGCATCTGAATTGCCAGAAACTTCGGGTTCGCATAACACTCCACATCAAGCCCCATCTGCAGACCTTGGGAAATCTCCCATTTCTGATCATCTGTATATTTATCAGAATTCATATAGTCTTTATCCATTTTTTCTTTTGATCCCCCTGTCGTCCATACAAACCACGATATTAACTTTCAATTTTGTATCACTAAGATCCTAATCATCTAATTGGGAAATACTCTCGATCGCCTGCTGATATCTCTCTTCCAGCTGTGCAAACAATTCCGGGCATCCCTCAAATACGCCTGCCCGCAGCTTCTCTGTAATGTCTGAACTCAATGTATATAACTGTGTCAGACCCAGATTAAGACATACACCCTTCATCGTATGTGCGGCCCGGAATCCGTCCTCCACACTTCCTGCGGAAATTGCACTCTTTAATGCATCAAAACTCGGATCCTGCGGAAATTTCTTTATAAACCGCTTGATCAGTGCCTCACTTCCCAATCTTCCCAGCACCTCGTCCAATGACGCTCCCATCTGTTCATAACATGTCTGTAGTGTCATATCTATTCTGAAACTCCTTCCTGTTTTATCTCAATCCATTTGCACTCATCATATACTAAAAAGATTTATATTGTCAATCAATCATTCCTGTTTTCCTTGCCTTTTCCTTTGTTTTTAGGTAAACTTTATATAATTTCTATATCGGAGAAGGGATTTTTATGCTATTTACGGAAGAAACACAAAGGCTTTTATTGAAAGTACATGGTGAGGACCATGCCGCAGAGGTTCTTGCATTTAACAATGCAAACCGTGATCATCTGCGCCCATTCGAGCCACAGGTATCGGATGCTTTCTATACCCTTGCCTATCAGCAAAAGCTCCTTTCCTACGAATTTCAGGAAATCATGAAGGGCAATACGATCCGGTATTATCTGTACCTCAAATCAGATCCCACCCACATCATTGGTTCCGTCAACCTGACAGGTATCCTGCGGGGTCCCTTCTGCAAAGCCAGCCTCGGTTACAAACTCGATTCTCACATGGTCGGATACGGATATGCCTCTGAAGCAGTCATCCATCTGCTTGAGATCGCACGCACCGACTTGAAGCTTCACCGGATTGAGGCACGCGTTGTTCCTGAAAACCATCCTTCGATTGCTCTTTTAAATCGCCTTCATTTTCAATATGAAGGGATCGAATACCAAGGCGTAAAGATCAAGGACATATGGCGTGATCTGCTCCGTTACAGTATCATACTTGAACAGACCCCTTAATCCTGTTTTCTATGGAGTCAGTTCCACGATCCAGTATCCAAACTGTCCAAGCTTCCGGTCCGTCCGTTTTGCAGTCACAAATTGATCAAATCCAAACATATTTGCAAGATATTTCTCACGATTGGTATAAATACTGGGCACTCCCAGGATCAACTTCAGCGAATCATCCTGAAACCTGATTTTTCCCAGCAAAAGGTATCGGTATTTGTAGTAGCCATGACTTAAAAAGCTATTCGTGCCGTATTTCCAATTAGGCATTGGAAGAAGCCCTAAATCCTTCGGATCAATGCGTATACAATCCACGAGCTGTCCTCCCTCTACAGGGGGCAGTGGTTGCCGTTTCTCAAACAAATAATCCACTCCGATATCCCCTGCAGAAGATGTCGTTTTCATCCCCTCCTTTTCATGATCCTGCACAACCTTAAGATCTGCCGGATCCTGTCCGTCAGTCTGCACCTTATTTTCCTCTGCAGCCTCCTGCATGGCGGTCTGCATTGCATTTTCCTCTGCAGCCTCCATTGTGGTCTGCATTGCACTTCCCTCTGCAGAATTTCCTATGTCTTGTATTTCAGCTACTGCTGCAAATGCCTCTACCCCGGTCAATATCCGTCCCGGATTCTCTCCTACCTCCTCTCCACATATAATACAATCCGGATCCACCTGCACATCCTGCCATATAGTCATATAAATTCCTTTCTGACCACGAAGGATCACCCCAAGATAATCCTCCATGGATAATGCATATATGATATCCCCTTCCTTTCCTGCAGTATATTGATATGTAAGCATTCCCTGCGCAGGCTTTTGCTGACTCAATAACACTCCATAATGCTCCCCGCTCTCCTCTGCCTGTTTTGTGATCAGATAGATTCCATATGGCTCCGGATCGCGCTCCAAAATCTTGCAACGCACCGAAATCCGCACAAGCACCCCCTTTTGCTCCACTTTCACAAAACCTGTATTTGCCAGCTTTTGTCCTTCCCTATACTGATATAGATATGATATAAATCTCTGATACTTCATAAAACCACCCTTCCCGCTTCACGACTTGTCCCAGTTTTCTGTTAATAAAATATATGCGGCTGTATTCCGGAATATGACAAAAAAGCTTTACAAAACAGACAATTACGGTGATAATAAAAGAGGCCGATATTGCCAAATATCTATGAAGGAGAATCCTATGATATTTGATACCCATGCACATTATGATGATGCTGCATTTGACGAAGACAGAGAGAAACTACTAAATAAAATACACACAGAGGACCGGGTAGGCACGATCGTGAATGTTGGCGCCTCTATCCGGGGCTGTAGAGATACCGTGAAACTGGCCGGTACCTATGACTTTATATATGGTGCTGTTGGAATTCACCCGGAAGATATCGTAAATGCCTCAGAACAGATTATGGACGAGCTTGCAGGATATGCTGCGGATCCTAAGATCGTAGCGATTGGAGAGATCGGTCTTGACTTTCACTACGACGAACCCAAACCTTCCTTACAGAAGGAATGGTTTGCCAGACAGATTGCACTTGCAGATCAGGTACATCTGCCAATGATCATCCACTCACGCGATGCGGCAAAGGATACTGTTGATATTATGAAAGCTTCCCATGCAGGAGATATCGGAGGTGTCATTCACTGTTATTCCTACACCAAAGAATCTGCCAGAGATTATCTGGATATGGGATTCTATTTTGGCATCGGAGGGGTTCTGACCTTTAAGAATGCCAGAAAGCTGAAAGAAGCTGTAGCATACATTCCGATGGACCGTATTGTAGTCGAGACCGACTGTCCATATCTGGCACCGGAACCACTGCGCGGACACCGCAATGAATCCGGCTATATTGCGTATGTCCTTCATGTACTTGCCGGACTTAAGGGCATTTCGACAGAAGAAGCAGAAGCTGTCACCTACGAAAACGCATGCAGATTGTATCATCTGACATCAGAGCAGGAGAGTCTATGGAAAAATTAAGCAACCCACAAAAAACAATAGAAATATTAAAAAAATATGATTTCAACTTTCAAAAGAAATTCGGTCAAAATTTCTTGATTGATGAACATGTCATTGACAAGATCTTAAAAGCTGCACAGATTACAGAAGATGATGTCGTATTGGAGATCGGACCGGGGTTTGGTACCATGACACAGTATATGGCAGAACGGGCAAAGGAAGTCATTGCCGTTGAGATCGACCAGAATCTAATTCCGATCCTATCCGAAACTCTTGCAGAATATCCAAATGTCACAATCATCAATCAGGATATTTTGAAACTGGATCTGGCCGCTCTTGCACAGGAACGCAACGAAGGCCGTCCATTTAAGGTAGTAGCGAATCTGCCATACTATATTACGACACCGATCATTATGGGTATATTCGAGAATCATGTCCCAGTCAGCTCCGTCACTGTCATGGTGCAAAAGGAGGTTGCCGACCGCATGCAGGCCGGTCCCGGTACGAAAGATTATGGTGCACTGTCTCTTGCGGTACAGTATTACGCAGAACCTTACATTGCGGCCAATGTACCGCCTAATTGTTTTATGCCCAGACCGAATGTCGGCTCGGCAGTGATCCGGCTGTCCACATTTGAGACACCACCTGTCACAGTCACAGACGAACACATGATGTTCAAACTGATTCGTGCATCCTTTAACCAGCGCAGAAAGACACTGCAAAACGGCATCCATAATGCCGCTGATCTTTCATTTACCAAAGAACAGGTTGTTGCTGCACTTGATCAGATGCATCTGCCCGCCACGATCCGGGGGGAAGCCCTGACATTAGCTCAATTTGCAGAGCTTACGAATATTTTATTAAACCAATAAGGAGGGTTTACAAAATGAAATGGATAACGAAAAAATTCACAGCACTTGCACTTGTTGCACTAATGCTGTTTTCACTGACCGGTTGCTCTGCCTTTCAGGGCAAAAACAAAAAATATGCTGCCTATGTAACAAGCCTGTTAGATGCTAACTATAAAGGCGAATTTGACACCTTTTTATCTATGACAGATTCCGATCGGGAAGCAGTAACCAAGGCTTACAACGATGGTATTGAACATCTTGCTGATACCCTGATCGCATACTACGGCATTGAACTTGTTGACGATGGCACGATCCGGAATCAGTTCATAGATCTGACCAAACAGATCTATGCAGCTTCTAAATACGAAGTAAAGCCCGCTGTCAAATCCGGTGACACCTATACTGTAGAGGTTCTGATCTATCCTATGGACATCCTTCAGACAACCTACAACGATGTTATTTCCTACATTGAATCCTTTAACACTAAAAAGAATGCCGGAGATTTTGATGACTATGAAATTGAACAATATGAGGTGGAATTTGCACAGGGCATTATTGATATCCTGACCAAAGCCATTCCCGATATCTCATATCTGGATGCCACTTCCACCATTGTCACGATCCAGACAGAGAACAACACCTATTCCATCAGTCAGGACGATTTCACAAAGCTTGATCACAATCTGATCGCATCCGTAGAAGACACTTCTGAGAGCATGCAGCCTTCCACACAGGAGGCAACAACCGCCAAGAATCCCGGTATTGATGATGCCGAATAAATCTATAACCCCCGGTCCTTTCCGGGGGTTTTTTATTATGAAAGACCGGCCGCCGGATAAAAATACGACAGGATCTCCTGATAGCTTTTGCCTTCTAATGCCATGGCTTTGGCAGTATATTGTGAAAGTCCAATGCCATGTCCTTTACCGAGCGTCACGATGCGGTACTGATCGCCCACCGTCTCAATATAGTATACATGACTGTTGAGTGCAGCTGCCGCCGCGAATGTATCCCCGGGAACTTCAATATTACCTACCATAACAGACTGCACATATCCATGTTCTGTTGCCGTCTGTATTTTCACACGATCTGCCATCGGCATTGCTTCCAGCTGGCTGATATCGATTTCCCCCAATGTCCCTTGTGTATATAAGGTATTGATGATTTCCTTCATCTGTTCCCATGTCATAAGAGATATTGTAGTATAATCAGCAGCCTCTACATCCTTGCTACAGGAGCACTGCACCAGATAAGGTATATCCTGTCCATACGCCTCTGCTGCACTGATCGTCTCTCCCATACTGACACTATGATACATAGCATCTATCAGTTCCCCATTATATTGCAAGGTTTGTCCCGCCGTCTGTCTGACAGCATCTGTCAATGCCTCCATATATTTTTCATAATGTCGTTTCCCCCACTGTCTCATGCAATCATCAGATGACATATATTCAAGGCCAAGACTTCCACTATCCATGACACTGGTTCCTTCCATTGCCTTCATCAGCATTGTACGTGCAATCACTGCCTGTACCTTCAACGCTTCTGCAGGACTATCAGGCGAAATCTGTGCCGCCAGAATCTGAATCACAAAGCTTTCCGCATCCATCGGTGTATTTCCATCAATGGATGCCACCGTTACCATTTTCCCGCTTTCATAATCCTCTTTTGCCATAGCAGTACTTTCTCTATTTCCATTCATAAGCATCGTAATGACAAACGGTGCCATGATGGAAAACACAAAAGCCGCAAATAAGACTGTTGTTCGTTCCCGCATAAAAAAATCCTCCTATCAAAAGCTATTCGATAGGAGGATTCATTATGCATTTTTCAGAAAAATATATGCGCTTACTTATTCTTTGGAAGCTTAATCGTAACCTTCTCCAGCTTCCAGATATCATCTACATACTCCTGAATGGTACGGTCAGATGAGAACTTACCTGAACATGCTGTATTGAGCATTGCACTTCTTGCCCATGCCTTCTCGTCTCTGTACGCAGCATCTACCCGCTTCTGTGCCTCAGCGTAAGAATCAAAATCCTTTAATGTGAAGTATACATCCTGCTGAACCAGAGAATCGTACAGCGGTCTGAACAGCTCTGTATCTGCGTTGTAGAAGCCATTGATCAGCTGAGTCAATACCTTACGGATCGCCTGATTGCTGTTATAGATATCCATTGGATTATAACCGCCCTCACGCTCATAACGCATAACCTCTTCTGCTCTCATACCGAAGATAAATGCATTCTCTTCGCCAACTTCTTCTACGATCTCAACATTGGCACCATCCATTGTACCCAGAGTCAAAGCACCATTTAACATGAACTTCATGTTACCTGTACCGGAAGCCTCACGGGAAGCTGTAGAAATCTGCTCACTGATATCTGCTGCAGGGAAGATCAGCTCTGCATTGGATACGCGGTAATTCTCAATAAATACGACCTTGATCTTACCGTTGATAGACTCATCGTTGTTGATCACATCTGCTACAGAATTGATCAGCTTGATTGTCAGCTTGGCATTTCTATACCCTGCTGCAGCCTTCGCACCAAAGATGAAGGTTCTAGGAACCATATCCATAGATGGGTTCTCCTTCAGCTCATTGTACAGATGCATAACATGTAATATATTTAACAGCTGACGCTTGTACTCATGTAATCTCTTAACCTGTACATCAAAGATAGAGCGTGGATCCACATCAACACCATTATGTTCCTTGATGTAATTTGCAAGACGGATCTTGTTCTGATACTTGATGTTCATGAACTCCTGCTGTGCCTTCTCATCATCTACATATACCTTTAACTTGGCAAGATGTGGAAGATTGGTGATCCACTCATCTCCAATCTTATCTGTGATCCAGTCTGACAGAAGCGGATTACCATGTAACAGGAAACGTCTCTGTGTAATACCATTTGTCTTGTTATTGAACTGCTCCGGTCTCATCTCATAGAAGTCATGCAGCTCTCTCTCCTTCAGGATCTCTGTATGCAGCTTCGCTACACCATTGACTGAATATGAGCCTGCGATAGCAAGATAAGCCATACGAACCTGACCATCATATAATACAGCCATGTTCTTGATCTTTTCCTGATTGCCAGGATACTTCTTCTCAATCTCGATTACGAATCGTCTGTTGATCTCCTCTACGATCTGATAAATACGAGGTAATAATCTTGAGAATAACTCGATCGGCCACTTCTCAAGTGCCTCTGCCATGATCGTGTGGTTAGTATATGCACAAGTCTTAGTTGTAACTTCCCAGGCCTCATCCCACTCAAGACCTTCCTCATCCATCAGGATACGCATCAGCTCTGCTACTGCTACCGTTGGATGGGTATCATTCAACTGGAATGTCACCTTCTCATGGAACTTTCTGATATCGTCATTGTTCTCCTTATACTTCAGGATTGCTCTCTGCACAGATGCTGAAATGAAGAAATACTGCTGCTTTAATCTCAGCTCCTTACCTGCCATGTGATTATCATTTGGATATAATACCTCTACGATCGTTCTGGCAAGATTCTGCTGCTCTACAGCCTTCTGATACTCGCCCTTATCAAAGGAATCCAGATTGAAATCCTGAATTGCCTCGGCATCCCAGATACGAAGTGTATTAACTACATTGTTGCCATATCCGATAACCGGCAGATCATAAGGCACTGCACGAATTGACTGATAACCTTCCTGAATGAAATTGTTACGGCCATTTGCGCCCTGCTCTACACGGACATATCCACCGAACTTAACCTCGACTGCATACTCAGCACGACGAACCTCAAATGGATTACCATCTACCAACCAGTCATCCGGCTCTTCAATCTGATAACCATCCTTAATTGCCTGCTTAAACATACCGTAACGGTAACGGATACCACAACCATATGCAGGATATCCCAGAGTTGCCAAAGAATCTAGGAAACATGCAGCAAGACGTCCCAGTCCACCATTACCTAAAGCAGCATCCGGCTCCTGATCCTCGATCACATTCAGATCGAATCCTAACTCATCAAGTGCTTCCTTGATATCGTTATAATATGTAAGATTGATCAGGTTATTACCTAATGCTCTACCCATCAAAAACTCCATAGATAAGTAGTATACTGTCTTAACGTTCTTTCTCTCATATTCCTTGTGTGTTGCGATCCAGCGGTCAATAATATCATCCTTTACAGCATATGCTACTGCCTGGAATACCTGCTGGTCGGTTGCCTCATCAATGGTCTTTCTGAATAATGTCTTCACATTATTCGTGACCTCTTTCTTGAAGCCTTCCTTGTCGAACTCCGAAATTCTCTTCATTATTTATCCTCCTTCATAATAAAGATGATCTTATGGACTCATCTCCTATATCCACCAGAACAGACAATCAGTCCCCCCTGACGTATGCATAAACGAGGGCTGCCTGTCCTCTCAGACAAGCACCCACGCTAAACATTTTAGCAGACTTACCTTGATTTCTCAAGACTTATTGTACATTTTACCCATTATTTGCAAAATTGTGGTATTATTTACCACTCTCCTGCGTCGTGACCGGACCGGACGATGCTGTATTATCTACATCCTCTCCAAGATAAATGTACCTTTCTGATCCTCCAAGCGTACCGCCTGTCGATGTCACCTGGCGAACCCTGACTCTTGCACCCTCTTTGATCTCATAATCCCACACCAGCAGTACATGGCTGCTCTGTACCTGTGTCTCCTTCTTTTTACCATCCACATAAACAGCGCTGGCCTCTGTAAAGTTATCACCGGTTACTACTAAAACGCCATTTCCCTGACGGACATTCCGGATCGTAACCGGATTGAGACCGATCTGCATGTCTGACGGCTCATATCTGTCAACACCATCATAAACATAATGTTCACCATACAGCATATCATACTGCAGCAGGTTCAGATAGGTCCGGTAGCCCTGTCTTCCCTTATACTTCTGATGAAACTTTGTAAGCAGTCCGTTATCGTAACCTAGCTTAGCCATCAACACAGAGGACAATTGATACGCCGGCAGATTTGAATCTTTTTTCTTGAGGCCAAAATTATCCCATATCACATAGCTTGTCTGGTAAGTGTTCTGATACTGCAGTTCATTATCTGTAATGCCTAATGTCGGCAAATGATCGCCAAAGAACACGATCACGGTATCCTCATGCAATGCCTGCACCGCATCGATCAGTTCCCCAATAAAATCATCCACCTCTTTCATCTGATTTGCATAATATTCAAACTGATTGCGTCGTGCCTCATCCGGCTCACCCTGTAATGTGATCGTCTGGGTATCATCCACCACCTCGCTCGGATATTTGCCATGCGTCTGCACTGTGATGGTATAGATAAAGTCCTTATTCGGCGTCTGCTGCATACGATCTATAATGCGTCCTGTCAATACCTTATCCTTTGCAAATCCAATCGGATTATATTCAAGATCATTCATATATTCTACCGTATCAAACAGATCGAAGCCGAGCTGCTTAAATACCCGGTGTCTGGAATAAAAGGTTCCCCGATTATTGTGTACGACTGCCGTCGCATAACCTTGCTCCTGCAGGTTGTATGCCATACTCTCACAGGTCTGCTCCTTCAAAATCGTCTTGTATGGATATTCACACAGTCCAAAGGATTTGAGTGACATTCCCGTAAGCACTTCAAACTCTGTATTAACGGTACCTGCACCGACTGTCGGCACCTTGATGCATCCGGTCGTGTACTCCTCCTGCAGCTTGTGGAAGTTCGGCGTAGGATCCTCCGAAAATGTATACTTCCGCATATGATTCAGATCAAAGAATGACTCCAGTTGTACAACTATAATATTCGGCTCCCTGTGCGTCTCCCGTACACGGATGAAATCCACCTTGTCAATATCATCCCGCAGCTCCTTTACCAGCTCCTCACGATAGATCAACGGTCTGGCAATTCCCTCATCCACCATACTGTTAGCAAAGGAATATGCAAATCCGCTCCGTTGAAATGTCAATGTGATATTGCCTGTGTTCTCAAACAGATTCATGGAAGTACCCACACTCACCACAAATACAAATCCACCCACACTACAGATCAGAAATGCAAGAATATCTCTGATCCAATGCTGCTTTCTGCTGATCTTCGGTACTTTCCAATATAGGAAAAATGATACAATTGCACAAATCGCCAGAAATGCGATCGCAAGCCCGATCTGGAAAGTCGTCAGATACTGCTTAAAAATACTCGTTACCGAGGTCAGCACACTGACATCCGCCCAGGAAAGCGGCGATACACGATTCAGCAGGACCAATGAATTCGCTACACCGAGAATGAGCCACAGCAGACTGACCAGATAGATCCAGAACACTCTTCTGCGAATCACCATACACAGCATCAGCAGTGCAAGCATAAACACAGAATTCACAATATACTGCATCGGATACTGCACAATAAACAATACACTTTCCACAAACGAATGTCTGTGAAGTGCCTCGATCAGAAATACCAGTACAAATGACCATACCAAGCATACCGGTATTGGATTATCATTTATTTTCTTTAACAAATGTCTAAACTTCCACCACATCATTATCTTCCTCTTCTATTTTATTACCCTGTCATCCATTTCCATATAAATGGATACATCCGATTACTACATCCATATACTATAGCGTATTTATAGTGTGAAACGCAATGGATATTTTATTACAATTTTGTGAGTTTTTCACACAATTTTCCGTGTTTTTCACGGAAAAGGACTGCAATCATATGACTGCAGTCCTTTTGTAAACAATATAAAGCTAGTTTCTGGCAATACCGATCGTTACCTTCTCACCATTGATATTCCATTCCTTTGAAATCTCAGTCGTCTCTCCATATACAACCTGATCCGCAAGCACATTAGAGGTCAACATAGATTCCTGCTCCTTCACGATCGCTGTGATCTTATCGTTGCCTGATACATAGATCCGGATTCTGTCTGTTACTTCAAAATCGGCATCCTTACGCATCGTCTGCACCTTGGAGATCACCTCACGGATGAAGCCCTCATGCAGCAACTCTTCTGTCAGATTGGTATCAAGAACAACCGTTACATAATTGTCTGCCTCTGTGACATAGCCATCCTTCTTTGCCGTATCAATCAACAAATCCTCTTCTGCAAGAGAAACGGTTACACCATCAACATCGAATGTCAATGCACCCTGATCCTTCAGCTCAGCCATTGCAGCAGAACCATCTACACCGGCAAGATATGCCTTGATGCCGCCTAACTGCTTGCCATACTTCGGTCCTACCGTACGAAGCTGTGGCTTGAAACTGTATGAAGTGAATGCAGATACATCTTCGGTAAATGTAACCTTCTTCACATTCAGCTCATCCTCAATAATCTCCAAGAAGAACTCCGGCACTGCCTTGGCTGCTTTCACATACATCTGCCCGATCGGCTGACGGTTCTTGATATTGGCTGCATTTCTTGCCGCACGACCCATAACAACGATCTTCAATACCTCGTCCATATTTGTCTCAAGCTCTGCATCGATCATCTTCTCGTCAACTGTTGGATAATCACACAGATGAATGCTCTCCGGTGCATTCTGATCCACATTTCTGACAAGGTTCTGATAAATATCCTCGGTCATAAATGGAATCATCGGTGCAGCTGCCTTGGAGATCGTAACCAATGCCGTATACAGTGTCATGTATGCGTTGATCTTATCCTGTTCCATGCCCTTTGCCCAGTAACGGTCACGGCTTCTTCTGACATACCAGTTACTCATCTCATCCACAAACTCAGACAGTGCCTTACATGCTTCCGGAATCTTATAGTTTGCCAGATTCTGGTCACATGCCTTGACTGCAGAATGCAATCGGGACAGCAGCCACTTATCCATCACGGAAAGCTTATCATAATCCAGGCTATATTCTGCCGGATTGAACTGATCAATATTTGCATACAGTACATAGAATGCATAGGTATTCCACAGGGTACCCATGAACTTACGCTGACCTTCGATCACAGCATCCTCGTGGAATCTGTTCGGCAGCCATGGTGCAGAGTTTGTGTAGAAATACCAGCGGATCGCATCTGCACCATATTTGTTCAGCGCATCCATTGGATCTACCGCATTTCCCTTGGACTTACTCATTTTCTGTCCATCCTTATCCTGCACATGACCCAGCACAATGACATTCTTGTACGGTGCCTTATTGAAGATCAAGGTCGAGATCGCCATCAGGGAATAGAACCAGCCTCTTGTCTGATCCACAGCCTCTGAAATAAAATCTGCCGGGAACTGCTGCTCAAAAATATCCTGATTCTCAAATGGATAGTGCCACTGTGCAAATGGCATAGATCCTGAATCAAACCAGCAGTCGATTACCTCCGGTACTCTCTTCATCTGCTTTCCACACTCCGGACACTTGATCGTGACCGCATCAATATACGGACGATGCAGCTCAATCTCCTCCGGGCAGTTATCTGACATGCTCTTTAACTCTTCGATCGAACCGATCGCATGACGACAACCGCACTCACACTCCCAGATATTAAGCGGTGTCCCCCAGTAACGATTACGGGATAATCCCCAATCCTGTACATTCTTCAGCCAGTCACCGAAACGGCCCTTACCGATGCTCTCCGGAATCCAGTTGACTGTCTCATTATTCCGAACCAGGTCATCTCTGACTGCTGTCATCTTGATGAACCAAGAATCTCTCGCATAGTAGATCAGTGGCGTATCACATCTCCAGCAGAATGGGTAGTCATGCTCAAACTTCGGTGCATCGAACAGAAGCCCTCTCTCGTCCAGATCTACCAACACCTTTGGATCTGCATCCTTCACAAACAATCCGGCAAACGGTGTCTCCTCTGTCATATCACCCTTGCCATCTACAAACTGTACAAATGGCAGATCATACTTTCTACCCACATTGGCATCGTCCTCGCCAAATGCTGGTGCAATGTGTACAATACCGGTACCATCTGACATCGTAACATAAGAATCACATGTCACATAATGGCCTTTCTTCTTCTGCTGTGCGGCTTTCTCTGCTGCACATGCGTACAATGGCTCATACTCTTTATATTCCAGATCGGTACCCTTATATGTCTCAAGAATCTCATATGCAGGTGCATCCTCTGTCGCCAGCTTTCCAAGCACCGTGTCTAACAATGCCTCTGCCATATAGTAGGTATAGCCGTCTGCAGCCTTTACCTTACAGTACTGCTCATCCGGATTCACACAAAGTGCTACATTTGATGGCAGTGTCCAAGGAGTGGTTGTCCATGCCAGAAAATAGGCATCCTCACCGATCACCTGAAACCGGACGATTGCAGAACGCTCCTTAACCGCCTTATAGCCCTGTGCCACCTCATGGGATGAAAGCGGAGTCCCACAACGAGGACAATATGGCACAATCTTAAAGCCCTTATATAACAGACCCTTATCCCAGATCTTCTTCAATGCCCACCACTCTGACTCGATAAAATCATTGTGATATGTTACATACGGATCATCCATATCTGCCCAGAAGCCGACCTTGCCGGAGAATTCCTCCCACATGCCCTTATACTTCCAGACGCTTTCCTTACACTTCGTAATAAACGGATCCAGACCATATTCCTCGATCTGCTCCTTTCCATCAATGCCGAGCAGCTTCTCTACCTCAAGTTCTACAGGCAGACCGTGGGTATCCCATCCGGCCTTTCTTACGATATTATGTCCCTTCATGGTCTGATATCTCGGAATCATATCCTTGATAACACGGGTCAGTACATGTCCGATATGTGGCTTACCGTTGGCTGTTGGAGGTCCATCATAAAATG
Source organism: uncultured Lachnospiraceae bacterium (assembly GCA_934293375.1). Taxonomy (GTDB): domain Bacteria; phylum Bacillota; class Clostridia; order Lachnospirales; family Lachnospiraceae; genus RGIG6919. Next base: position 18,739 of record CAKQYS010000020.1, read on the forward strand.
TGTACCGTGGCATACCTTCCTTCGTCTCGATACTCTTCTTAAAAATCTCATTGTCATTCCAGAACTTCAGAACATCGCTCTCGCGCTCTACAAAGTTCATATTCGTGGAAACCTTGTTGTACATCTTTCTACTTCCTTTCTTCAAAATAATAAATAAAAAAGCCCTTTCTCCTGCATTAGGACGAAAGGGCTGATACTTCGTTATACCACCTAATACAGCATACGGACCAGAAGCCGTGATCTGTCTCTGATCTTTATATGCGTCTTCTGTAACGGGAAGCACCCGTCAGAGCCTACCGGATACCGCCTGCTGCCAGGCAGATCTTTGGGTCTGAAGCTCCGGAGTGATCTTCAAGCATCTGCTACTCCCGTCTGCCTTCCACCATCACAGACTCGCTGTATGTTTCGCCGGATCTCTACTGTCTCCATCAAAGCCTATCACATATATCATTGATTATGCACCGAAAACAGCCAATTTGTCAATCTCAAATTTGTGTTATTGGCTCTATTTTCCTGATTACTGTATATGTTTTTCCAAAATCTCTTCCACTCTTCTCTGGGATGCCTCCATTTCCTCACCCATCACATCATCAAACTCAGCATCCTTGTTCTTCTCCTCCAGCTCCGAAAGCAGCGAAGCCATCTCATTCATATCAAAAAACTGATCCATTTTGTTATCCATCGTACCACCCCTCTATACTCATAATAACAGACAATTACAAAACGCTTAAATACTGCTTTGAGTATGTGCATATTGCATGATGTATAAGCAGGTACTTGAAGAACGCCGGTACTTGCAAGGTAACACCATGCTACAGTAGGATCAAAAACGCCTTGCCAAGTGCACAGGTGTTACATTGCTTAGTACCGCTGCGTGATGAAGTAGCGAGAGCGTGCCTGCGATACATTGTGCAATATGCACATCACATCATAATTTCCAACGCGTTTTGTGATTGTCTAATTTTCTTATCACATTGTATCGTATTTCATTTTTCTTATCAACCACATTATTTTCTCGCTGCATACATTTAACTTGCAGCTATTCATCATATCTGGTATTCTTTACCATAAACACACTATAGGAGATAATTTATGTATCAGATCTATCCAGCAACTGCCGGACAGGCAGAAGACATATTAGCACTTTATAAAATGCAGATTGGACGGGAATTTTGTCCGTGGGACGCACATTACCCGACAGAAAATGAAATTGCATTTGACCTGTCAAGGAATGCTTTATTTGTGATGGTGAACAACGCCAACCAGATCATTGCCACCGTATCAATTGACGAAGATGAAGCCGTCAATGCCCTGCCGTGCTGGACACCTTCACTGCAGCCCGGCGGTGAGCTTGCCCGGCTGGCAGTCCACCCGGATTATCAGAATCAGGGAATTGCCCGGCAAATGCTTGCATACGGCATGAAAATGCTTGCAAAACGCGGATTTAAAAGTATTCATTTTCTGGTAAATAAACATAATAAAAAAGCACTCCGGTCATATGCTGCATTTCAATTCCCGGTTGTGGGTGAATGTGAGTTGTTTGATCAGCCATTCTACTGTTATGAGAAAGCGCTGTGATCACCCTGCCATCACATATGCCAGCACAACACTCGCACCAATGCCTGCTGCCATTGCCAGCAATGCACCCGGTATCGTCCAGCGTGTTTTTGTCACCTTTACCGACATATAATACACACTCAGCGTATAGAACAATGTCTCCGTGCAGCTCATGATCAGGGAAGTCATAGTCCCGATCAGCGAATCCGTACCATACTCCCGGAACAGATCTAATACAAGAGAATTGGCTGCAGATGCAGAGAACATTCTCACAATAATGACCGGAAGGATCGGCGCAGGGATCCACAGCAGCTCTCCTACCGGAGCCAGCAGTGCCGACAGACTGTCTAAGAATCCGGAATACCGGATTGCTGCCACGCCTGCCATCAGTCCTACCAGCGTAGGTGCAATATCCACTACGATATGAAATCCTTCCTTCACACCCTTGACAAAGCTGTCATACACCGGCACCCGGCACATCAACCCATATAATACAATATAAAATACAACGAGGGGTATCATGAAATCAGAAAGAAATAATATGAGTTTCATCGCATTTTCCTCCTGACCAGACCAAACAGAACCGCCACGATCGTACTCACTGCTGTCGCAATCAGTGCGGGACCTACGATCACCGTAGCACTCACACTCCCATACTGGCTTCGATATGCGATCATATTCATTGGAATCAGCTGCAGGGAAGAAATATTGATCACCAGAAACATACACATATCATTACTGGCAGTATCTGCACCGTATTTCCCGGCTTCCGTCTTCAGCCGCATAAGCCCCTTCATCGCCTTTAATCCACTCGGTGTTGCCGCCCAGCCAAGCCCCAGCATATTCGTGATCATATTTGTCGCCAGATGTTCCTGCGTCTCATCCCCCTGTGGCACACCCGGAAACAGATACCCAAGCAACGGCTTGATTGCCTTTGTCATCTTTCCGATCAGCCCGGAATCCTTCGCGATCGCCATGAGACCATTCCAAAAACCGACAACGCCAAACATCAACAGACACAGATCAATAGCCTCCTTGGAGGCATCTAAAAGACCGTTTCCCATCTGTCCGAGTGTACCGTTCAAGGCAGCAAATGCAACACCGATAATCAGCATAATCCCCCACAGATAATTCAGCATATGTACTCCAAAAGACTCTCTTCCTGATACTATATGCAGCCGGCTCTGCTGACATAACCTTTATTTAAAATGCGATACTGATTGCCCATACAGCAAACATCAGAAAGACCACAATAAGCACTACCACCACATTCGTCAGGACAGCGTTTTTTTCTCCGCGGTTCTGAATATTGATCTTGAACCAGTCCGGATCCCGCCAGCCCTTCATAATAAATGCAATGATCACCAGAAATCCGGCACCCAGAATCAGCTTGCACACTGCCATCTGCTTCCATAGCAGATCAATGTAGTAGTCTGCTACAAACCGCAACTCTGTTGGCTGTGCCTCTTGCGAGATAGAATTAACCACATCCTGAAACTGCATCCGCACCTCATAATCCATTCTCTTCGTCTCGCCCTTGCATGCAACCTGTGCGGCATTGGCACCACTCCAGTTTTTGCCGGCACGCACGGAGATCACAACATCCTGATCTGTCAGTGCGATCAGATAATAATATTCCTTCGCAATCGGAATCAATCCGGAAATAGTATGCTTCATCACACAATAGCAATCGGATGTCCGGTCTGCTACCATCTCATAAACCGTACCGGATCCGATACCATCTGCCAGCGCCGACATCTCCTTGGGTTTTGCAAACAATAGAGACTGCAAGCCACTAACCAGGCTCCACACCACCATTACCCCCAAAAATATCACAGCGACTACATTCGCCCATGTGGATCTCTTCTTCGCTTCCTTTGCTTCCTTTTGTTCCTCTTCCGTCATAAATGAATTGTCCATCTTAACCCCCTCATAATTCCAACAACTGTTTATAAATATCCCTTTTACCGACACCACGATCTGCTGCCACCTGTTTCATGGCAGATTTACGGTCCATCCCCTGATCCGTATAGTATGCCATATGCTCTGCAAGCGGCATTTCAGTCCATGCCTGCTGCTCGGCTTCCTTGCGTGCCTGCACATCCTGTCCGGCAATCACCAGCACACATTCCCCCTTCGGATCATTGGCTTCATAATATGAAATTGCTTCCGAAAATGTGGTGCAAAATACCGTTTCGTGCTTCTTGGTGAGTTCCCGGCATACGGTCAGTCTGCGATCACCCAAAGTCTCATAGAGCAGATGTAATGTCTTTACAAGACGATGCGGTGCCTCATAGATCACGATCGTCCGTGTCTCATTCCTGAGCGTATTGAGAATCTCCTCACGCGCTTTCTTATCACTCGGCAAAAATGCCTCAAATGCCACACGCCTTGTCGGCAGTCCCGAAATAATCAGTGCATTGACAAATGCACAAGCTCCCGGTAATGCCGTGACCTGTACGCCCGCTTCATAGCACTGCTTCACAAGCTCCTCCCCCGGGTCAGATATTCCAGGTGTACCTGCATCTGTGATCAGAGCAATATTCTGTCCTGCAAGCAGCTTCTCTACCAACACCTTTGCTTTATCATATTTATTAAATTCGTGATAACTCGTCATCGGGGTTTTGATCTCAAAATGATTGAGCAGCTTAATGCTGTTTCTCGTATCCTCTGCTGCGATCAGATCCACCTCCTGCAGCATACGGACTGCACGATATGTCATATCTTCCAGATTCCCGATGGGTGTCGCGCATAAATATAATGTTCCTGCCATAACTCTCCTCATATACCTTCCATTAATTTCCCGGTGCTCTCTCCGACAAAATGAGAGGTGGTGCAATCTTAATTCTCGATTTTCCACCCCGCACACCCTGTATCAGGATCATATTCGGCTCTTTATCCACATACGGATGCACCATTTGCAGCTGCTTCGGCTCCAGCTTATACCGCACCATCACTTCCATGATCTCTGCCAGCCGGAAAGGTTTATGCACCATATAGAAACTTCCGCCCGGCACAAGCAGTTTCGCTGCCGCTGCAATCACATCCTCAAGCGTACACAAAACCTCATGCCTTGCAATATTCTTCGCCTCATAGGGATTGTGTAAGCCATGATTCTCTGTCATGTACGGTGGATTACAGGTAATCACATGAAAAGAAGCAGCAGGAAAAATATTTCCTGCCTCCTTAATATCGCCCTCCACGATCCGTACTCTGTCCTCAAGTGCATTCAGTGCAACACTCCTTGCCGCCATCTGTGCACTCGCTGTCTGAATCTCCAACCCGGTCAGATGGGCTGCCTCCGTCTTAGCTGCCAGCAGAATCGGAATCACACCGGTTCCGGTTCCCATATCGAGAACCGCTTGTCCCGGCTTCACACCATGCTTCGCATAATTTGCCAATAACACTGCATCGATGCCAAAGCAAAATGATTTTGTATTCTGTATAATATGATAGCCCTTACACTGTAGATCATCCAATCTCTCATCAGGTAATAAATCAATCATCAACCTTTGACTTTCCTTCCTCGCGTTCTAACGCTTCCAGCTTCTTTAATTCCTTATCTTCGATATCCACACGACGCTTGCGTCTCCTTGGTTTGAAATTCAGCTCGTCTACATGATACTCCTGAATTTCCTTATCACCCTTGTCGTCTGTCACGATCACCTTCACTTTCTGACGAAGCACATTGACCGCCTGTACCTCACCGGCTCCACCGCCCTTGATCTTCACATGATCCCCTACATTTGGCAGCTTATCATTCAGATATTCATAAGTATCCTCTTCATGCTTCAGACAGCACATCAATCTGCCACATACACCGGAGATTTTTGTAGGATTCAGTGATAAATTCTGCTCTTTTGCCATCTTAATCGATACCGGCACAAAATCTGACAAATGTGTATGACAGCATAATTCCCTACCACAGATTCCGATACCGCCTACAATCTTCGTTTCATCTCTCACACCGATCTGACGCAATTCGATCCTCGTCCGGAATACTGCTGCCAGATCCTTCACCAGCTCCCTGAAATCAATTCTTCCATCTGCCGTAAAATAAAACAGAACCTTATTGTTATCAAAGGTATACTCTGCATAGATCAGCTTCATTTTGAGACCACGCTTTGCAATCTTCTCAAGACAGATTGCAAATGCCTCTTCACTCTTTTTCTTATTATCCAGATTACGCTGGTCATCTGCCTGTGTTGCGATTCTGATGATTGGCTTTAATGTGGCAATGATCCTGCCATCTTCAATCGGACGTCTGCCCAGCACAACTTTGCCATATTCCACACCTCTGGCAGTCTCTACGATCACGCACTGCCCCACTTCAATCTGTCTGTCCTCCGGATTAAAGAAATATATCTTTCCATTCGGACGAAAACGAACTCCAATTACTTCAACCATTATAATTCTCCTTTATAGTCATCAAGAGAAGTTCCATTGCCACGCCAAAATTGACATTTGCATCTAGGCGGATCTTCATCTTGTCCAAAGCTTTTAACACATTGTCGATACCTTCATAGGAAATCTTTGCAGCCTGCTGCTTCATCGCCTGATATTCCTCTCTAAACACCAGATGATTTACAGAATTGGAAATCTTAAACATCAAAACATCCCGATACCACATCTGCATAATATCCATTAAATCCTGCATCTCCAGCTTATAATCTGCCAGCTTCTTTGCTGCCAGAATAATATCCTCTGTATCCATTTTATAAATATTGCGCAACAACCGGACACTTTCATCCTTGATCTCCTGATAATTCTCGGAGGTAGCCAGTCTGACCGCCTTACCCAGATTACCAAATGCAAATCGCTCGCAAAAATATGCCTGCTCATCCGAAACTCCTACTGTGTCCTTCAGATACCGGATCATATCCATCTCCCGGACCGGCTTCATATTCAGCACAACACATCGTGAGATCACCGTTGGCAGCATCTTATCCAGATTATCTGTCAACAGAAAAATGACTGCATATTCTGGTGGTTCCTCAATCGTTTTGAGCAATGCATTCTGTGCATTTGCATTCATCAGATGTGCATCCGGAATAATATATATCTTATATCTGCTTGCGTAAGGCTTCACAACAATACTCTGATTCACCTGTGTCCGGATCTCCTCTACTGTGATCGTATTCGGCTTCTCGTGTGTTACCCATATAATATCCGGCTGATTTCCGGAATCTGCCTGCTTACAGGATACACATTCATTACATGCATCTGCACCACCCTGCTCACACTGCAATGTCTTTGCGATCACACGCGTCACCAGCTTCTTGCCGGTTCCCTTCTCACCACTCAACATATATGCATGGGAAATCTTTCCTCTCTCTATGCTCATTTTAAAATGCTGTATTATGTCCTCATGCCCGATGATATCTTCAAAATCAGCCATCATCAACACCCGCCTTTCTATGTCGTTATATCCAGCAGCAATCCCCGGATATCATCAATTCGTCCTAGTATCTCCAGATGATCCTTCTCATCTTTGATCAATTCCGATGCCAAAGCATCAAGATTATCATCTACCTGTTTGATAATACCATACACCCTGTGTCTGCCTCTGCGGTCTAAGAAATTTTCCCTTGAAAATGAATGCGACCTGCTGACAACTTCATTCAGGAACTCTTTTACCGTAGAGCGGTATTTCTTCATATCCCGGATATCCATGTGTTCAGCAATCCGCTTTCCCTGCTCATCAATATCCTGCATCAAATGATTTAATTTTTCCTGCAGCTGTCCTTCCTCAATATTGCTCACCAGCGTAAACTTAAATGAACCATCTGAAGATTTATTTGCCGGAGCTGTATTATCTACTCCCGCAATCTGCTGCGTCTGATTGATCCGAATATCCATACCTATCCCCTCTGTTCTCTACATCATAATCCCCAACATCACTTTCACACCTGCTCTACATCAGAAATCTCCGCTTCGCAGCCGCAACCACTCTATAGGGCCAGTCTCTCCATCACAACTGCTTCTATTCTATCATGAATCTCCGTAATTGGCAAAGCCGCATCTATCGTCACAATCCGTTCCGGATGCATTGCTGCAAGATCACGATACCCTTGTGCTACCTTTCGATGAAAATCCAGCCCTGCCAGCTCCATTCTGTCGAGTTCTGCCTGATTCTTCTTTCGACGGATTCCTTCCTCAGCTGACAGATCCATCAAAATTGTAAGGATCGGCATCAGTCCCTGCAGTGCATATTCGTTCACACCATACGCAGTCTCAATACCAAGCCCTCTTGCAATTCCCTGATACACAACGCTAGAATCCACAAAGCGGTCACAGATGACAACCTTACCTGCCTCAAGTGCCGGCTTAATCACCTCTGCCACAAGCTGTGCCCGTGCGGCTGCATACAACAACAACTCAGTCATATATGACATCTGACTATATTCCTTATTTAAAATAATTCCTCTGATTGCCTCACTGATCGGATTGCCGCCCGGCTCTCTCGTAATCAGCACTTCATATCCTTTCTGCTCCAAATCCTTCTTCAGCATCTCAATCTGTGTGGATTTTCCGGCTCCATCAGGGCCCTCCATTGTGATCAGTAAATTTCTCATTTCTACTCCTTATCTCTCACAAGTACACGCAGGCATCCTTCTCGGATTCCCTTCATATTCAATCCTGCTTTCATACTATTCTTAATCTGCAACAAAACCTCACTGCAAATGACCTCCCCCGGTACCACCAATGGACTTCCCGGTGGATACGCATACACATAATCCCCTGCAATGCAGCCTGCACACATATCAACCGGACGGATCTCATACAGTCTTTCCACAGCCTGTGCAATCCGCAATTTCTGATCTATTGCAATGGTTCGTATATTACAATTATCGGTGTCCTTCCATGATCTCTTTATTACATCTTTATATTGCTCATTTCCATGCTCATTCTGTGTCTGATTGAAATCCTCATAGCCGCCTTTCTCACGATCATCAATCCGATCATCAATCTTTTCAAGCACCCCATACAGTTCGTCGAATGCCTCTTCCGGATCCATTACAGATGTCATGCAGATCACATAGCTGATCCCTGCCATTTCCACGATCTGTCCATACGATGCAAGCATCTGAGCCAATTGCTCACCTGTAATCTCACTATTCTTTACCGATAATACAAGTTTAGCATTATCATAGCCATATATGCAAGCACCTTTGTTATCTGTTCGTGCATCCAGTCCGCATTGCTCCCTGCCATCAAACAAACAGATATGAGAAAGTGACTTCATACGATGCCTGAATACACGAAGTCTATCAATATAAGAAGAAATCTCTTCTGTATGTTCTGCCATGTAATGAGTTGCATAATCCATGCTGGCCATCAATATATAGGATGGTGATGTGCTCTGATACAAAGAAACATAGTGAAATAACAGTTCTTCGTTCACTCTGTCCGTACATCTGTGAAGTATCGCTGTCTGTGTAAGTGCCGGCAATGTCTTGTGCAGACTTTCAATCACCAGATCCGCCCCGCAATCCACTGCACTGCCCGGCAATTCCGGTATCCATTTCAAATGTGCACCGTGTGCCTCATCCACAACCAAAACTGCGCCATACGCATGCACTACATCGGCAATCTCCGCAATATCTGAAACAACACCTTCATATGTCGGTGAAGTCAGAATCATTGCTTTCGTATCCGGATATTTGTGGAAATGCCTTCGTACATCATCTACGGATATCCCCCCATAAAAATCCCATTCGGACAACCATTTTGGATATACATAATCAGCCTGCAGGTCCAGCAATTCTATTCCATGATAGACGGAACAATGACAATTTCTTCCTACCAGCACCCGGCTGCCTCTTTTACATACCGCTGTCATTGCCGCCAAAATGCCCACTGTACTTCCGTTTACCAAAAAATAGCTATTCTTCACTCCATAAAATTTTGCAGCCTGATCCTGTGCCTGCCGGATAATTCCTTCGGGGCTATGATACTCATCCAAGCCTGGAATCTCTGTGAAATCCATACTATAAAGCTGTTGCCACGCTGCATCTCCAACATGTCCTGTCGCATTGTACTCTGCACTCGCCTGCAGTTTCCGCTTATGTCCCGGCATATGCCATGGATATCCTGCTTCTTTACTATATTGCATGATTGTATCAAAAATTGGTCGGTTCATATCAGTAATTCCTCATTGTTTCATTCTCAGATGTATTCCAAACTGTATCTTGAAGGTATGATATATTGCATTCATTTATCATCTGTGCTACCATGACATAATAACACCATATAGGAGATGATAGATATCATGAGTCAATATTTAGTTCCGATAGAATATGCATTCTTTGCATTTCCCATTATAGCATTTTTATTCACATTTCCATATATGTTTGTTCAATATTTTAAATACGGATCCATCGTTTTCTTCAAAACATTAATGGTCTACACATTTATCTTATATTGTATTAACATATTCTTTCTGGTAATCATGCCGCTTCCACCTATTTCCGAAGTAGCACATTATACATCTGCCAGGGTACAATTAGAGCCGTTTCATTTTCTAAAGGTATTCCGGACAGAGACCTGTCTAAATATCCATGACAAGAGTACCTGGCTGGCAGCCATGAAACAGGACTGTTTCTATGTCCCGGTTCTGAATGTCCTGATGATGATCCCGATGGGGATATATTTAAAATATTATTTTAAGCGTAATTTCATTGAAACAGTTCTGATCTGTTTTACAGTGAGTGCATTCTTTGAACTGACGCAATATAGTGCATTATTTGGAATATACCCAAGACCTTATAGGTTATGTGATGTAGATGACTTGATCCAAAACACTTCCGGTGGCATCATTGGTTATATTTTCAGCCCGATGATCACATGGATGCTCCCTGATCGTGATGTACTAGATAAAATTGCTTACCAGAAAGCGGTCCGAATCTCTTTCTTCCGAAGATTATGCGCAATGTTTGTAGATATAATTGCCGTATTCGGATGTGCCTTTCTCATGGAACAGCTGATCTTTCGTCCAATCTATCGCGTCAGACTGACAGGAAGCTATGGATTAAAGGTTTTTATCTGGATCCTGCTTATATATTATGTCTGCATTCCAACCCTCACAAAGGGGTATACACTAGGCAAGCTGATGTTCAAAATGAAACTGGTAACAAAGAAGAACGAAACACCTCACTGGTATCAATACCTGATCCGATATGCACTACTTTATCTGCAGCTTCTGGGGATTCCATATATGCTCTATAGTATGTATCAGATTAAGGATCGCTGTACGGGCAATGAACGCACAGCATTATTTGCTGTTGCAGCCATGATTGGCGGCATCACTCTTATCATTGCAATAGAAACCTTAATCAAAATTCTGGGTGTTAAAGGAGAGTATCTTTATGGTGTTCTCAGCGGTACACGAAATGTGAATGTTCTTAGACAAACCTTTAAATAATAAAAATAAAAAGCCATGATCTGTAGAATACAAATCATGGCTTTTTAAGAGGCGCGAGCCGGAATCGAACCGGCGATAAGGGTGTTGCAGACCCGTGCCTTACCGCTTGGCCATCACGCCATTTAATGAAATAAGCACATAAACAAGAAGTCATTTCTCTATATACTATATGCTGAGTAATTAACTATGTGCTTATCAACTCCCCGAGCAGGGCTCGAACCTGCAACAACTCGGTTAACAGCCGAGTGCTCTACCATTGAGCTATCGAGGAATACTTATGATAAGAAAAAGCCCATGACAGATATAACATGCCCGGGTATCCATTTTCTTATTCATTTGATGCATACCATCAAAACATCACACAGATTGAAATTACATCTAAATCGAATTCGTCTTCTTAGACAAACCCTCGA
>CAKQYS010000021.1 GCA_934293375.1 uncultured Lachnospiraceae bacterium
TCTCATCCAAAGCATCTTCTGCCTCTGCATCCACAGTCTCATCCAAAGCATCTTCTGCCTCTGCATCCACAGTCTCACCCAAAGTGTCTTCTGCTTCCATCGACTCCTGTCTGATGGCTTCTGCTTCCATATCGGCAACGGACACAGTCTCCGGCATATCTTCTAATGCGGAAGCATCAATCGTAGCAATATCTTCACTTTCATACTCAATATAAGAATCCGCCTCTGCAATCTCGTCATATGCCACGCCATACTCATTCATCAGATCCTGTAACACATTCACAAAAATACTGACATTAAACTGCTCTATCGTGTTCGCCAGCGTGATCAGCTTCGTGATGTATGATCCGTCTTCACTGATATCATACCGAAGTGTTGCAAGCAGCACTCTGATAAAATGTGCCACATCCTCCATCGCATTGGATGCTGATCCATCCTCCAACGGAATACAGATGAACTTCACTTCCATCGTCATGCGGTCAATAAATATAAAGTCCTTATGTAAAAGCAGGTAAGATAAAGGAATCCCATTCTCCTTAAATTCTACCAATACCTTTGCCAGTCCATACAGTGCCTCCAGCACATCTGCTGCATCCACCTCTGTAGAGAGTGCCTTTGCTAATGTTTTGTAGCCTGTCACATCATAATAAAATGCATCCGCATCATCTACATACTCCATCGGAACGACCCCTGTCAGACTCGCCGCCTCACACATGTCCAATGTATCTTCATCCAGCTCCACCTCTTCCGGAAGCTCATAGACATATGTATGCCGTCCATCTTCCTCGAACGCCTTAAAAAGTATATTCTTCATTACTTATCTCCTTCCTCATATTCTATCCGTCTCTATCATAATTCGCGTATATTCTGTTCTAATTCTGTGTCTCAACATGCTCGTCATAAGTCTCTGAGAACACATGAGATCCATCGCCACTACTGTCCGTGTGATAATACAGATAGTTGTGTGACTCCGGGGATAATACCGCCCGGATGCTGCTCTCGCCGGGATTGCAGATCGGTCCTGCCGGCAATCCGGTATTCTGATATGTATTATATGGCGAAACAATCTCTAAATCCGCATATGTCACTTCTGACTTATCATATCTGCCGGATGTCAGCGGATACAAAACTGTCGGGCACATCTGAAGAGGCATATTCTTCTTTAATCTGTTAAATATGACACCCGCAATCGTCGGTCTCTCCGTATCCAGCTTCGCTTCCCGTTCTACGATCGATGCCATCGTAATGATCTCATAGTCTGAATAGCCGGACTCGGAAGCCTGTGCCACAAGCGGTGCATATACCTCCGAGAACTTTGTAAGCATCGCATCTATCAATGACTGTGCTGTCGTATCCTCATATATATTATAGGTGGCAGGAAACAAAAATCCCTGCAGCTTATAATTGACATCGGCACCCTCCGGAACCGATCCAAGAAAGTCATATCCACTTCTGATCTCATTCGCTGCACTCAGAAACTCTGCCTCTGAACAGATATTCTGCTCTGCTACACGGGCTGCGATCTGTTCCACACTATATCCTTCCGGAACCGTCAATGTCTGTGCTGCCGTTGGTCCTGTCTCAGCCGCACCCATGATCTCAATCATCTGCATCGTGTTCATTCCGGTATTCAGCGTATAGGTTCCAAACTTCAGCTTTCCTCTGTACTCCGATTCCTTCACTCTGTTCACAAAGGCCTGCTCATATGTAATCAATCCGTTCTCATGCAGGATCGCTGCAATCTTCTTCACTGAGCTGCCCTCCGGAATCTCCACAACAATATCCTCTCCGGATCCGGTCTGTATACCGGCATAGTCTTTCATATACCCCTTATATACACGCAGCCCATATAATCCAAGTGTAATCCCCAACACCAATACTGCGAGCAGAATCATCATCGCTCTGATCTGCTTTCTCTTTCTTCTTCTTCGCCGTCCCATCGTACCCATCCTCAAAATTATGTATATTGAAAAAGAAACACTTTAATGTTACTATATTACCATCTTTTATAATAAAAATCAATGAGAAAGGGATATTCATTATGGCAAATCCAATTGTTACCATTACGATGGAAAATGGCGATATCATGACATTTGAACTGTATCCGGATGTCGCTCCAAACACTGTGAACAACTTTATTTCACTTATCAACAAGCACTTTTACGATGACCTGACATTTCACCGCGTCATCAAAGGTTTCATGATCCAGGGCGGCTGTCCTGAGGGCAATGGTACCGGCGGTCCGGGATACCACATTCCGGGTGAGTTTGCACAGAACGGTTTCCGGAATGACTTAAAGCACACCCCCGGTGTTTTATCTATGGCCAGAGCCGGACATCCTGATTCTGCCGGTTCCCAGTTTTTCATTATGCATGAGACATCACCACACCTGGATGGTGCATATGCCGCCTTTGGCAAGATCATCGATGGCATGGATGTTGTCAATAAGATTGCGAATGTAGAAACTTCATTTTTCGGAGATATGCCTGTAGAAACACAGCGCATCAAGACGATCACCGTCGACACCCAGGGTGTTGAATACCCTGAGCCGGAGAAGTCCAGCATATAGATCTGCGTATCAAAAAAGAGATATTGCCAAGGCAATATCTCCTTTTTTATGTCATTTCACTGCCGGAGCACGCCATGCAGCAGACTCCGATCCAGTATGCCATTCATCTTGGCGATCGCCATGCCATAATTTGTCATCGGCACATCCTGTGAGACGGCCTGCTGCTGTCTCGCCGCAATCTCCTGTTCTCCCAGCATACAACCGCCACAATGCACGATCAGTGCATATGATGACAAATCTTCCGGAAATCCATTCCCACTCGTAAAGGTGAATGTAAGCTCTGCATGGCTATACTTCTGAATCCACGCAGGCATCTTCACCGTTCCGATATCATCACACTGTCTGTGGTGCGTACAGCCCTCACAGATCAATATGCGGTCTCCATCCTGAAGATGGTCGAGCATATCCGCACCGGCAAGCAGCGTCTTTAATCCACCCTTCTTCCTCGCCATCAGAATAGAAAACGAAGTGAGGGCAATATCCTCCGGGACAATCTGCATCACCTTGTGAAATGCCTGGGAATCCGTTACCACCAGTGCAGGCTTTCTGTGACATGTTGCAAGCGCATCGGCAAGCTCCGTATCCTGCACGACCAACGCCTGTGCATGACAGTCAAGCACCTCCCGTAGTGCCATCTGCTGTGGCAGGATCAGCCGCCCCTTCGGTGCCGCAGAATCAATCGGCACAACCAAAATGACCAGATCTCCCGGCCGGATCAGATCCGCAAGCATATCCTGCTGTCTCAAAAGCCCGCTCATGCAGCCCGCCATCCGCTCTTTCAGTTCCCAGATATGATATCCGGTTTTTGCACTGACGGCAATCGCCATTGCATCTTCCGGCTCGCAGGCACCCTCTGTATCCGTATCACATTTGTTATATACCACAAGATACGGCAGCTTTCGTGCCCGGATATCCGCAATCAGTCCAAGCTCCACTGCATCCGGCTCGCGGACACCGTCTAACACGACCAGTGCCATGTGCACCCGGGAAAGCACCTTATAGGTCTGTGCCTTTCTCATGTCTCCAAGCTCTCCGGTATCGGCAAGTCCGGGCGTATCATATAGCACCACCGGACCGAGAGGCAGAATCTCCATCACACGGCGCACGGGGTCTGTCGTCGTACCCGGCACATCGGATACCATCGCAGATTCCTGTGCGGAAATTGCATTTAACAGACTCGATTTGCCTGCATTTGTCTTTCCGAATATGCCAATATGAATGCGTTCTCCTGATGGTACACTATACATATATCTCCCTCCATTCTACATACACAGGCAAATGCTCCCGTACTAAAAGCGGAAATCCCGGCTTCCTTTTTTGATCGCCTCTATATTCTCCGCCGCCCGTGCTTTGACAGACGGATTCGTAATCTTCTCAAGCTCTCTCTCAATCAGCGGCTCCCCCAGTGCCCTCGTGTGTGCACTGGCATAATCCATCAGATACTCCTCCAATGTCATAAGGGCATTGGGATGACAGCAGTTGATGATCTGTTTGCTCTTTAACAAAGACATAAAACGGTCACCTGTACGCCCCGCCCTGTAGCACGCCGTGCAGAAGCTCGGAATATGCCCCTGTTCCATCAGCCAGCATACAACCTCATCCAGCGTCCGGTTATCAATGACATCGAACTGTTCACTGCATTCCTCCGGCTTCTCTTCCTCATCATATCCGCCGACGGAGGTTCTGGATCCTCCGCTGATCTGGGAAATACCGAGCGACAGCACCCGTTCTCTTGTCTTCTGGCTCTCTCTGGTCGATACGATCATACCGGTATATGGCACCGCAATACGGATCACTGCTACCAACTTGGCAAATGTATCATCATCAATCCCATTGTCAAATGTGGATGGATCTATATCGTCTGCACGGCGGATTCTCGGCACACTGATCGTATGCGGTCCCACACCCTGTACTGCCTCTAAATGCTCTGCATGCATCAGCAGCCCTGCCAGCTCGTAACGGTATGTGGACAACCCGAACAACACGCCAAGTCCCACATCATCAATGCCGCCTTCCATCGCTCTGTCCATCGCTTCCGTATGATATGCGTAGTCATGCTTTGGTCCTGCCGGATGCAGCCGCTCATAGTTCTCCTTATGATAGGTTTCCTGAAACAAAATATAAGTACCGATTCCGGCATCCTTTAATTTCCGGTAGTTCTCCACCGTCGTCGCTGCAATATTGACATTGACCCGGCGGATATCGCCATTTTTATGGTGTACACTGTAAATGGTCTGAATGCATTCCAGTATATATTCGATCGGATTGTTGACCGGATCCTCTCCGGCTTCGATCGCCAGTCTCTTATGTCCCATATCCTGCAGTGCCGTTACCTCCCGCACAATGTCCTCCTGGCTCAGCTTCTTTCTGGCAATGTGATGATTCTTCGCATGATACGGACAGTACACGCAGCCATTCACGCAATAATTGGACAGATACAACGGTGCAAACATCACGATCCGGTTGCCATAAAATTCCTCCTTGATCTGCTTTGCCAGCGTCTCAATCCTGTGATTGATCTCCGGGGCTTCGCAATCCAGCAGAACACATGCCTCCCGGTGTGAAATACCCTTCATCTCTCCTGCCTTTTCTAAGATCTGTTCGATCAGTGCAAGATCATTCTTATGAGCATCCGCATATGCCAGTGACGCCTCGATCTCCTCGTGTGAGATAAATTCTTCTGCCTTCATAGACCGTACATCATACATTTTTTGTTCCTCTTTTCTATATTCTGTCTTCCGCTGTGCAACCGGTTATTCTTTCCCGGCCACAGCATTTTCATCATACTGTTATCCACGATTTTGACAAACTACTGCGCTGCCGCCTCCAGTTGTGCAATTCTTGCCTCGATCCGTTCTTTCACAATCTGTGCGATCTCAACGGTCTTCATATTCTGATACTCCTCATAATAAAGTGGAGGCAGATAACTCACCTGCACCGTAACCTGCTCTGTGGAATGGGTATCAAATGGCTTATAGCTGTCCACCAGTGCCACCGGCACGATCGGGCATTTCGCCTTCGTCGCACTCTTAAAGCTTCCGCCCTTCATTTCAAGCATGTGATTGTGCATCTTAGAACGGGTGCCTTCCGCAAAGATCAAATAATTCGCACCCTCCTTTACCTCCTTGGTCATCTGCATGATCACCTGCATGGACTGACGTACATCCTCTCTGTCAATCGCCTGCCCATGAAACATCCGCAGAAAGATCCTGAGAAAGAAATGCTTCTCCGCTTCCTTCTTCATGACCACACGAAGCGGTCTGTCATGGCTTGGCAGAATTGCCAGCACATCATACAAACCCTGATGATTCGGAAATAATATATAACCGTTCTCCTTCGGCAGATTCTCCTGCCCGGTCGTCACCACCCGTACATTTCCTGACCGATTGGCATACCGGCAGATCTTCCGCAGCAGCTCATACTGCTTGATTTCACTGGTTCTGCTATGGGGCCTTCCCATCCAGAGCACATAAAAAAACAGATATGGCAGCCGCCAGAAATTTCTAAGCACCATTAAACGAATTCGTTCCATCCGCTATCTCCCCTCATTACAACTTTCTCCTACATCCACGGCAGGACATTTTCAGTACCAATAGAAATTTCGCATTGTGTATTTCAGTATAAATGCCCTGCGCATGACAACAACAGCCCCGCCGGATGGCGGGGCTGTTATCATACATCTACTCCCAGAAACCCTCCAGAGTAGCAAAATAATCCTCCGGTGTTTCCGCACGACGGATCTGCTTCACACTTCCATCTTCGCGAAGCAGCAGCTCTGCTGACTTCAGCTTACCATTATAGTTATATCCCATCGCAAAACCATGTGCACCCGTATCATGGATGACAAGATAATCTCCCATATCGATCTTCGGAAGCATACGATCTACCGCAAACTTATCATTATTCTCACAAAGAGAACCTGTAACATCATACTTGTGATCAGCCGGTGCATTCTCCTTGCCAAGCACCGTAATATGATGATAGGCACCATACATTGCCGGACGCATCAGATTCACCGCACATGCATCCACTCCAATATATTCCTTGTGGATATGCTTCTCATGAATTGCCTTTGTCACAAGATGGCCATATGGTCCTAACATAAACCGGCCAAGCTCTGTATAGATGCTGACATCTCCCATACCTGCCGGCACCAACACTTCCTCGTACACCTTCTTGACACCCTCACCGATCGCTATGATATCATTTGGCTCCTTATCCGGTGTATATGGAATACCCACACCACCTGAGAGATTGATGAAGCTTAAGGAAATGCCTGTCTGCTCCTTGATCTCTACCGCAACCTCAAATAAAATCTTCGCCAAAGTCGGATAGTATGCATTCGTTACCGTGTTACTTGCAAGGAAGGCATGCATACCAAATTCCTCTGCACCAAGCTCCTTCAATTTCTTATATGCCTCAATGATCTGTGGCTTCGTCATACCATACTTGGCATCACCCGGATTGTCCATAATATCGGTACCGAGTGAGAACACACCACCCGGATTAAAACGGCATGAAATCCTCTTCGGGATCCCTGCTGCATTCTTCAAAAAATCAATATGGGTAAAATCATCCAGATTGATCGTAGCACCCAGCTTCGATGCCAGTACAAACTCCTCTGCCGGTGTATCATTTGACGAAAACATGATCTCACTGCCATCAAACCCACAACGGTCAGACATCATCAATTCTGTCAGAGATGAACAGTCTGTGCCGCAGCCTTCCTCTCTTAATATCTTAAGAATTGTTGGATTTGGCGTTGCCTTCACGGCAAAGAACTCCTTGTAGCCCGGATTCCATGCAAATGCCTGCTTCAGTTTTCTCGCATTCTCACGAATTCCCTTCTCATCATATATATGGAACGGTGTCGGATATGTCTTCACAATCTCTTCTACCTGTTCTTTTGTTACAAACGGTGTCTTCATCTTCCTGTTCATCCTTTCCATTTTTGTATATGGATTTCTCTATTACAATCCATCCTTTAGATTAGGTGGAAAATGCGCATTTGTCAATAGCTGAAATCCATAAACATTTCATAAAGTCTCCCTCGTTCTCTTGAATAAATCCAACATTTGCTCTATTATAGATTTGATCATAGACAATTGCGAAACTCTCAATTACAATTGCGACTATGTGCATATTGCATAATGTATAAGCAGGTACTTGAAGAACGCCGGTTCTTAACGAAGTCAAGCTACGCATTGACTGAGTTTAGCACCGCTGCGTGATGAAGTAGCGAGAGCGTGCCTGCGATACATTGTGCAATATGCACATAACATCAACAACTTCAAGGAGTTTCGCAATTGCCTAATAGATTTGATCATAAGTAAAGGAGAACACGCAATGAGTGCAATTTTTAACGAAGACAGTCCATTTATCACCGGGATCAACCGGATCTCAGATATTATCATATTGAATATTTTATTCATTATTTCCTGTATTCCGGTCTTTACGATCGGCACAGCGATCACGGCTATGACCTATACGGCCATGCACAGCGTCAAATACGAGGACGGCTATGTCGCAAAGCGTTACTTCAAGGCATTTAAGGAAAACTTCAAGCAGAGCACCGTAACCTGGCTGATCCTGCTTGCTGCGGGTGCGATCTTGTTCTTTGATGTATATTTCTGGGTCAGCATGTGGACATCACAGAGAAGCAATCTTGCCAAATACATGATCGTATTCAGTGTCATCATGGTATGTGCCTATATCATGATCTTTGTATGGATCTATCCGATCATGGCAACCTTTAAGAATACGATCGGAAAGAACATCTGGAATGCACTGGCACTGGCAGTCAGACACTTTCCATGGACACTGCTGCTCGGCATCACTGCCGCCGGCACGGTCATTCTCAGTTTTTATGTATCTTATTTTCTGTTATTTTTACTGACAATCGGATTCGCAACCTATGCTTATCTGTTCGCCTTTCTGTTTAACCGGGTCTTCAAGGTATATATTGAACAGGAATACGAACGCGAAGCGAAAGCAGCAGAGGAAGCCATGGCAGAAACTCCGTCTCACATGACAGACGAAACCGAATCGGAGACCTGTCCGAACCCATCCGACAATACCGACACCCTTGATACACAAACACAGCCTGACCGGAAAGCCGATGTCGGCAGTGTCACAAAGACCGGACGCCATGTCACCTATGTGAATGCTTTTGAGGGCGACGATGATGACGAAGTCTGATTTGGACATTTGGACAAAGAATCCAACAAAGGGATCTCATTTCACAATGAATGAGGTCCCTTTGTTATATTGGCGGCTTCCTGATTTTTCCTGTATGTGTCCTTTCTCTGCATATTTTGGATACCAAAAGGACACACTAGCATAATATGATAATTTATGATTACAGGAGGACGCACTATGTCAAATATGTTTTGTTTTCAATGCCAGCAGGCTGCCGGCAACAAGGGCTGTTTCAATACCGGTGTCTGTGGCAAGCAGCCTTCCACTTCCAAGCTGCAGGATGATCTGATCTATGAGCTGATCCGGCTTGCCGAAGTCACCGAAAAGCACCATGCCCATACCAGGGAATCTGACAGACTGTTGATCGACGGTCTGTTTACCACACTGACAAATGTCAATTTTGATGACCGCACAATTCTGGATTTCACGAGACGGGTTATGTCCGAACGCTGTCATATCAGCAATGAAAATGTGCCTGTTATCTCCCTATGGGATGGAGCAAATGATATTGTTTCCCTGCGCTCTACGCTGCTGTTCGGCATCAAGGGCATGGCCGCCTATGCACATCATGCGATGAATCTCGGATTCACGGATGACGATGTAAATCACTGGTTTTATAAGGGGTTATGTGCGATCAACAATGCGCATTCCGTAGAAGAATGGATTGCCCTGATCATGGAATTCGGATTGATCAACTATCGATGCATGGAGCTGCTTGACAAAGCAAACACAGAAAGCTTCGGTATCCCTTCCCCGACACGGGTGCAGACAGATATTAAGAAGGGGCCGTTTATTGTCGTATCCGGTCATGACCTATATGATCTGAAGCAGTTGTTAGAGCAGACCAAAGATACCGGCATCCATGTATATACGCACTGTGAGATGCTGCCTGCACACGGCTATCCAAAGCTGCGTGCATACAAGCATTTAGCCGGAAATTTCGGTACCGCATGGCAGAGTCAGCAGGTTGAATTTGAAAACATCCCCGCACCGGTTCTGTTTACCACAAACTGTCTGATGCCACCGAGAGAAAGCTATCAGGACCGCATTTACACAACTTCGGTAGTCGGTTATGATGGTCTGATCCATATCAGTGGAAACCAGGATGGGATCAAGGATTTCTCTCCTATCATAGACCGTGCCTTAGCACTCGGCGGTTATGACCATGACCACAGCATGAGCGGCATCAATGGCGGACATATTCTGACAACCGGCTTCGCACGCGATGCCGTCCTCTCCCACGCTGACGCGATCATAGAAGCCGTCAGACAGGGGCATATCCGGCATATCTTTCTGGTCGGCGGCTGCGACGGCGCGCATCCGGGCAGAAACTACTACACGGAATTCGTCAAGAGCACGCCGATGGATACGATTGTTCTCACGCTCGCCTGCGGTAAATACCGGTTCAATGATCTTGATCTCGGAGAGATTGATGGCATTCCTCGGATTCTGGATGTGGGACAATGCAATGATTCCTACAGTGCCATCCGGATCGCCCTTGCACTGGCAGAGGCCTTTGCCTGTGATATCAATGAACTGCCCCTGACACTGGTACTGTCATGGTATGAACAAAAGGCGGTCTGCATTCTGCTCACGCTGCTTGCACTCGGTGTGAAAAATATCTATCTCGGCCCAACCCTGCCGGCCTTCATGTCAGAAACGGTTGTCAAATTTCTGACCGACACCTACAACCTGCAGCCGATCACATCTCCGCTGCAGGATCTGGATGCCATTCTTGGCAGAGCTTAATGGATTAAAAACAGATACGCCAGTCCATAATATGTCACAACGGCAACCAGATCGTTGACCGTTGTGATCAATGGACCGGATGCTACTGCAGGATCAATCTTTATCTTATGGAAAAACATCGGAATCACAGTACCGACCATGCTGGAGATCACCATTGCCACAATAAGGGAAACTCCGACACATCCGGATACGGCAAATGCTCCTATCCAGCTGTAGCCCTTAAACAGATGTACATAAATTCCGAGCAGTAACAATGCCATGCTGCCAAGCAGACCACCATTTAACAGGCCGATCTTCATTTCCTTGACCAGTAGCGACAGCTTCTGTCTGCCTGTCAGGTTCTCATCCATCAATACCCGGATTGTAACCGCCAGCGACTGGGTGCCGACATTCCCTGCCATATCCAAAACCAGTGACTGAAAACAGATCACGATCGGAAGCACTGCAACCACACCCTCGAAAACACCTACAACAGAAGATACAAACATGCCAAGAAACAGCAGCACGATCAACCATGGAAGTCTCTTCTTCATACTCTGGATCGTCGTCTCCTTCAGATCTTCCTCTGCAGTCAGACCGGCAAGCTTTGCATAATCCTCTCCCATTTCATCATCAACAATCTCTACCATATCTTCCGATGTAATCACACCAAGCACACATCTGTTTTCCGACAAAACCGGGATAGAATCCTCCGAATAATCCACGAGGCGGTCCATGCAGTCTTCCAGCTTTTCATGATCCATCACAGATGGATAAGAATGAATAATGATATTGTCCAGTTCATCATTTTCTCTTGCAGTGATCAGATCCTTCAGGTCAATCGCACCGACCAGCCTGTTATCCGAATCGGTCACATAGATGGTCATGATGTTATCGTGTTCCCCTGCCTGTTTCACCAGCTCACTCATCGCCTGCCGCACAGACAGACCATCGCGGATACAGACATAATTCGTTGTCATGTAGCTGCCGATCTCATCCTCATCATAGGAAAGCAGCAGTCTGACATCCTGTGCAGACTGCCGGTCTAACAGTGCCACGATCTTTCTCTTTCTCTCCGGCTCCAGATCCTCCAGTACATCTACCGCATCATCCGAATCCATCATAGAGATCACACGAGCCGCACTCTCAATCGTCAATTCATCAAAATAGGCCTTTGGCTCATCAAAATACGCAAACACCTCTGCGGTCTTCTGCATACCGAGCAGCTTGTAAATATGCTTGCGCTCCTCACGCGTTAAGGACTGCATAATATCTGCTATATCATTTTCGTGATAATTGGATAGTGCAGACAGAATCTGTCTGTCGTCTCGTTTTTCGTGAATCAGTCTGATGATTTCTGCATATTTTCTGTTCATGTTTCTTCTCCTTCTTCTAGTATATTTGCCTAGACAATTGCGAAACTCTCAATTACGATTGCGACTATGTGCATCTTGCATAATGTATAAGCAGGTACTTGAAGAACGCCGGTACTTGCAATGAGCACTTAGCGAAGTATTTTTGAGCTTAGTGCGAATGTACACCTGTGCACTTGGCAAGGTATTCTCGAGCCTAGTGCACATGGTGTTACATTGCTTAGTACCGCTGCGTGATGAAGTAGCGAGAGCGTGCCTGCGATACATTGTGCAATATGCACATATCATCAACATCTTCAAGGAGTTTCGCAATTGTATAGTATATTTACCGGACATAATCGTCCTGTGGACACATAGAAAAGGGCAACAAAAAAAAGCACTGACACAGTGCTTTTTGCATGAACAACGGACACAGCCTCTAAATTTCATGAGACAGCTGTGCCGGCTTGCGCATAAAAGCACCGTCAATTCTACTTCGCCCAAAACTATCACTACTGTCCATGAAATTCACCTCCGTTTTATGACTGGATTTTAAATACTCGGTAATCGTAACACCTCATTTCTGATTTGACAACCCACTTTATGTAGATTTTACATTTATTTTCTTTCTCTTCATCATTCTTCTCTTACAAATACAAGGATAATACAACCCGGTCCTGTATGCACGGCAATGGTTGGCCCAACCGGAAACAATTTGACATCCGTCTGGTTATACTTTTCCACAGTTTCTGTCATAAATGCTTCTGCCGGTTCGGGATCATGCACATATCCAAAATATACCGGGAATTCCGGATCCACCGGCATTGCATCATACTCCTCGTACAATCTTTTTACAGCCTGCTTCATCCCACGGCTTTTCGCCAGCTGTTCGATCACACCATCCCGGACAGCAAGTGCCGGCTTCAGTTTCAGTGCTTCTCCTACCACTGCCAGACTGGCAGGAATCCTGCCGCCCTTCCGAAGATAGGTAAGCGTATCCACTACACCGCACAACACAACCCGGTCCCGCACTGCAATCAGCTTTTTTTCAATATCTTCCCGTCCCATTCCCTGTGCACGAAGCCGCACCGCATATTCAATCAGCAGACGTTCTGCAGCAATCACATTTTTCGTATCTACGATCGTAATCGGTTCGTACGCTATCATATCTTTTGCAATACACGCTGACTGATAAGTGCCACTCAAGCCTGCACTCAGTGTCAGCACCAGCACCTCATCTCCTGCTGATTCTGCCTGCTCATAGATCTCAAGATACTGCGATGGCGACGGCTGACTTGTAGATGGCAATTCTTTTGCATGCAATAATTTCTGAAAAAAAATCTCCCTGTCTTCTTCTGTCTCGCACGGACAATTTTCATCACCAAACAGTACCTTCAAAGCTACAAGCTCTACCTGCATTGCATCTGCTTCTTTCTTCGTAATATCAGATGCTGTATCTATTACAATTCTTAACATTTCGATTCCTCCATCCTATAGTTTCACAAAATCATACAGTTAATTGACAACTGCATTTTAATTGACAGTTGTCAATTATATGCTATAATATAAAAAAATTTCGCAGATATGTCAATGTACACAATGCATGACATCTGTCTGTTATTATACACATTTTGATTATGTGTCATGCAAACAGACAGCGATTATGATGCATACGCCTTTCGCAAATGAGAATTTCAGGAGGATCCATATATGATCAGAAAAAAAGAAGACCGCCGGGTTATCCGAACCGAGCGGCAGTTAGAAGAAGCTTTGTTTCATTTATTAAAGAATAAATCTATCCAGCAGATCACCGTGCGAGAACTCTCCGATGCAGCAGATATTACGCGCGCCACCTTTTATACCCATTACCGGGATGCGTATGATATGCTGCTGCACCTGCAGGACGAAATGATCCGGCATATTATTGAGCTCATCAACGACACAACCGGAAAGAATCCACATGATTTCTTTCTGCGGCTGTTTCACTATTTTGCAGAAGAACTAAGACACCCCGAAATCCTGTTTATCAACAGTGGAGAGGAATCTGCGATGTCACGGATCGGAACTGCCATCCGCGATAACTATATGCTCAAATGGACCAAAAAGGGCGGTGATTACGCTACAACCGATTATGTATACTACCGTACTTACATTATATATGGCTGTATTTCTGTGTTAAAGCTCTGGATTGAAAATGGCATGCAGGAATCCCCGGAACGCATGGCTGACCTTGCCGTGTCATTTCTTCCAGAACACCGGATGGTTGTCAGATGAAGTATCACGATATCTTTCATTATATGTTTTAATGTGTGCGAGTGATTCCGGGGTGCAGCTGACATACGGTATCTTTCGTTCGCCATTAATTTCTAACAGGCCATCGGCACCCGTAATCTCCAATCGTCCCCGGATCGCATTCGTCACATTGCCGATCATAGATATACCATCCACTCTGACTCTGCCATTATGGATCGCTGCAAACTTCGCATAAAAAAGTTTGTGTGCCTCGATCTCACCCTCTACCGTAAGGTTGTACACATAGAACTTCTGACCTGCAAATACACATACACCATCCGGAATATAGAGCGTATTCGCCACGCGCAATTCTCTAAAATGTGCAAAGCAATCTGCATCGATCGTTACATGTCCATAGAATTTTGCAGGAAGGTCTGTGTTATATCTGACATACTGTGTCGGATTCTGCTCAATCGCATTCAGCATATCCACATACTGCTCTGTTTCCGTCTGTGCCTGATATTGAATCCGTCCTCCATAAGGCACATGATCTGTCAGGGATTCCGGATGTCCATATTCCATCACAAGATTAAAAATATTGGTTCCTTCATAAGTATCTTTTAATGCCGAAGCCATGGTATCAAATGTATAACAATTCACATTCCCCTCATAAATGCCTTTGTCAGTGAAAATCATCCCTATCAGCACATCTGCCACTGCTCCTGCAATCCCTGCTCCTGTCACGGTCACAGTATATTTACTGTCTGGTTTCTTCATTGCCTTTATCAGACTTGAAAATCGAACTGTCTTATATGTGATCACAGCCCGGTCACGACTCCTTATCACAACAGGAACCTCGTATTGCAGTTTCTGCAGTCTGTTATATAACTTGACAGCATTTTGATACACACCATTTAACACATCATTATGGTAATAATAGGTAAGGGCATCCGGATCAAAATCAAGATCTTCCACATTCTCGGTATGAATTGCGATCACAATATTAAACTTCTCCTGATCGTTGTAAGCCGCCTGTCTGACAATGCCTGTCGCAACATCCACCGGCACAGTGTGTCGGGCATCCAGACACAGATCCTGATGATGAAACGCCTGTAAATTGGAATATCCATTTTTCGACAGGGTATCATTCCAGCTGGCTTCACCTACCACTGTCTTTGATGTCATATATTGCGAATCCTGCACAACATTATATAATAATCTTGCGGTATACGGATTATACAGCATTTGCACACCTTGATGCATATCTGTCCTGACATAAGTAGGAATACATTTCGCCTCTTTCGCTGTGCTCACATGATACTGCATATTTACTGTCTCATCCCGGGTTTCCTCTACCATGATTTCAGACTCCTGAATCTCATCTTTGCCGGTCCACGCAAACATCGTATCCTGCCTTGTCACACATACCCGGTCCACCGGATATTTACAACGAAATGACCATTGGGTTGAGTATGTTGTTGCACCGGACTCAAACACATAATAAATATCCCGTCCATTACATTCCACCTCTTCTAACATTGGTGGAAAATCATATTCTGCCTTCAACAGACATACCGCACTTTCAAAATTGTTTTCATCCATCGACAATTCATAGACATGTACTTTGGAAGCTTTCAACCGGCCATAGGAAGTATCCACAATCAGGCATATATGTCCATTGACCTTGGTGATGGCTGCACCATTTGCCTGCTCCGGCAAAAACAGCTCATCCTTCTGTAACAGTCCGGTCACACCCTCTTTATCATGGAACTCAAATCCCCGCAGCACACTGACTCTGTTATCAGCCTTTTCAAACACACCCACCCACAACAAGCCATCATAATATGTCACAAAAGATGCCCGGCAGCTGATCGCATAAGTATCATCATAATACACACTGACGCAGTCTTCCCCTGCATCTGCCGCAAGCTTGATCCTGTCATAGCTGATCGCACTCAGTGCACAATCCCCACTCTTAGCAATCCAGACAAACTCACCATCGTAGGCAATCCCGCCTACATGGTTTTTGTCCTCCAATAACACCGTGGTCCTGTATTCTTTCGTATCCCGATCCAAAACATATAATACAGACGGATATTCTGCTTTACTGTCGTAAGCAGAAATCAGAACAAATTGTCCTGCAAAACAAATCCCCTGCGGCACCATTGTCCGCGTGCTATGTCTTCTCTCCGCTTCCAGCATCTCAACCGATCCTTCGACCATGACCCTTGCCTGTGGCGTCACATTGGTTCTGGCAAGTCCGGGGATGGCAAAACTGCTGTCCATATCTGTCAGCTCTGCAAATTCGGTGTACTCCTCCAGCACAGACTCCATCCGGTAGCCGTATCTGAAATCTGTAGTTGTATCCCCCGTCACATATAGATACAACCCGAATATGACCAGCAGAATCAATGCAAACATCACTAATATTAGGTTTTTGAAATGTATCCGTCTCATATGTCTCATGCCCTCTATTCTATTTTACACTATACCGCATTTTCCATGTATTAAGCAACTGAAGAGTTCATTTTTTCTCCATTTTTCATTCACATGATAATCACATAATTACAGTATTCTAAACACATCAAAGCAAAAACATACGGTTTCAAAATGACCGGTTCACAGATGCACAGAAAGGATGTGGCGATTATGAATTCTAAGAAATATAAAATGATGTGTTATGCGTTAGCATTCAGCATGGCTTCCCTCTCCCTGACCGGGTGCCAGTCTAATCAGGATGCCAGCGGCAAAACCGTCACGATCCAGAATACCGACGGTACCGTGTATGTACAGGGAGATTCCGCATATACCATTACCGTCACCTCTTATAACTAAGTTCACGACAGAAATACAAAAAGGTTCCCACTCCATATTGGAATGGGAACCTTTTGTTGGTTGGGAACCTTTTGGATCTCACACTATTTGAACTCATACTTTGTTACTGTAATCACAGCATCCTGCTGCGTCTCATCCAGGATCTCGTACCCGGAATACTGTGCATCTTCTGCCGTATATTCCTTCCGCTCAACCTGAATATCTGCCTGCTCTGAAGTGCTTTCCTTTGTTGCGATCTGAACATCTGCCTGCCCGGAAGTATCTGCATGAGGATAGACCACACTGCCAACGGCTGCAACACACATAACAGCGACTGCAAGGATACTGATTTTCAATTCGAATTTCTTCATAGATAACGCTCCCTTCTCCATGATACGAACACATAACATGATATCCAGTATATCATTGGATGTTACAGTTTGTCAAGGTGTCATTTCTTCTACGGTTCGATGTCTGTTTTCGCATCATGCTGGCTTGTGCATGCACAACCATCGCAATGTCCATTATATTATCTGCAACTTCCGGAACGCTTTCTCCAGTCCGTCGTGTTCGACCGTATCCGTGATGTAGTCTGCCATTGCTTTAATTTCTTCGCCGCCGTTGCCCATTGCCACACCATAAGCACAATACTCCAGCATCGGAATATCGATCTTTGCATCTCCAAATGCGATCGTCTGGGTGCGGTCGGCGCCCAGATAGGCAAGCAGCACATCAATCGCATGTGCCTTTGTAATATTCTTTACGCCGATATCTCCAAACAGAGCGGTCTCGCCTGCACCACCCCAGGTGCCATGCTGAAGCTGTGGGAACTGCTCTGCCGCATCCAGATGATCCTGATAGGAACTGAGAATGTAGCTGACCTTATTCAGATCTTCCCGGTACAGTTCCCCATCAAATATCATCTCCGGAAATGCATCCCGCACTGTCATCTGCTCTGCCGCCCTGCCCTTTCGTTTTGTGTATTCCTGCATGACAGGCAGTGCCGCTGTCTCAAAGTGCTCGCTGGCAAACAATCCATTGTTACTCTCTAAATAAAATTCGAGTCCACGCGCATGCAGCCAGTCCACGATCTGCCGGCATTCGTCTGCACTGATCTTCTGGTGCATCACGACTTTGCCGTCACATTCCACATAGCTGCCATTGCCGCCGATCATACCGTCGATCCCGATATCCCAGATATTCTGATATACCTCAGCCCGGCTTCTGCCGGTACAGATAAATACCTTATGCCCCCTTTGTCTGGCGGTCCGGATCGCACGCACCGCCGACTGAGGCAAATGATTTTCATAATCCACCAAGGTTCCGTCAACATCCAGAAAAATAACCTTTTCCATACAGTCACCTCCGGCTATAAAACCTCACCATTGGATTCGATCACCTTCTGATACCAGAAGAAGGAATCCTTCTTTCTCCGTCCCAGATCTCCTGTACCATCATCGTACTTGTCTACATAAACAAAACCATACCGCTTTGCCATCTCACCTGTCGATGCAGATACCACATCAATCCAGCCCCAAGGGGTATATCCCATCAGATCTACACCATCCTTGACTGCCTCTGCCATCTGCTCAATATGCTGCCGCAGGTAATCGATCCGGTAGCTGTCATGAATGCTGCCATCCTCTTCAAGCGTATCATATGCACCCAATCCATTTTCCACAACCATGAGCGGAATCTGATAACGGGCATACAGCTCATTCAATGTATACCGCAGACCCTTTGGATCGATCTGCCAGCCCCAGTCACTCGCCTTCAGATACGGATTCTTGACACCGCTGATCAGATTTCCATTGCTGTCCTCCTGATCCGGATCTGCCGTAATGCAATTTGACATATAATAACTGAAGGTATAGAAATCTACCTTTCCGGCAAGCAGGATCTCGTCGTCACCTGCCTCCTTGTGGATCTCAATGCCATTTTCCGCAAAGAACCGCTTTGCATAATATGGATATGCACCTCTTACATGAATATCGGAGGCAAACCAGTTCATATTCTGCATTTCCTTCTGGCATGCGATCACATCGTCCGGATTACATGTCAGTGGATACATCGTAGCGAAGATACACATGTTACCCATCTTAAACTGTGGATAATGCTCGTGTGCATACTGCACTGCCATTGCACTTGCCACAAACTGATGATGAAGTGCCTGATACCGCTGCTGCTTATTGTCCGGCACGGCATTAACACTGCCCTCATAACCCCGGATCGTGCCGAGAGACAATACGGCACCCATCGGCATGGTACCGGCATTGATCTCATTAAAGGTCAGCCAGTACTTTACCTTGTTCTGATATCTGTCAAAAAGCGCCTTACAATAATTCATATAATAATCAATACATTTTCTGGACTCCCAGCCGTTTAATTCCTCTACCAGCGCATACGGCATCTCATAATGGGAGATGGTAACGAGCGGTTCAATCCCCACACGGTTCAGCTCATCGAACACCTTATCATAAAATGCAAGTCCTGCCTCATTCGGCTGCGTCTCCATACCGGTCGGAAAGATTCTGGTCCAGTTGATCGACATCCTAAACACCTTGAATCCCATTTCCTTTGCCAGTGCGATATCTTCCTTATAGTGATGATAGAAATCCGTTGCCTCCCGGCTTGGATACAGCGTACCCTCCTCAAATGTTCTTGTCACACGCTTTGGTGTTGTATGCGATCCATTCGTACAATGATCGGATACGGATGCACCCTTGCCATCCACATCCCATGCTCCTTCATACTGATTGGCTGCTGTTGCACCGCCCCAAAGAAAATCATCTCGAAATACGCTCATAATATGCCTCCTTATTTTATAAAACCTGTAACAGCTGTTCTCCAACTGTAATATGCTTTGCATCTGTCGGAATAATATCTGTATAGTCTGCCACATTGGTGATGATCACCGGTGTTGTAACAGGATGTCCTGCCGCCTTGATCTTCGCAATATCAAACTCTAATAACAGCTCTCCCTTTTTCACCTTGTCGCCCTGCTGCTTCTTTGGCGTGAATCCGTCTCCGTTCATCTCCACAGTATCCATGCCCACATGAATCAACAGCTCAGCACCGCTATCCGTTGTAATACCGATGGCATGTCCTGTCGGGAAAAATGCTGTGATTTCACCGTCTGCCGGTGCATATACCTTTCCCTCTTCCGGCTCGATCGCAACACCCTTGCCGAGTGATTCTGAGGAGAACACCTCATCCTGTACCTCTGTGATTGCAACCACACTACCTGTGATCGGAGCAGCAATACTCTTATCATCTGATACCGCATTTACAGAAGTATCCTGCTTTTTATCTGTTCCGGTCTTCTTTGCGTCATCCTTGTAAAAGAGCAGCTCCAGAACAAATGCGGCAATCACGCAGATCACAGAAATAATGATCGCGATAATCATCGGCTGAATGTTCTTTGTATCAGGACTGATGAACATTGTATAGGAGAACACACCCATACCTGCCATCTGGTAATCTCTGATTCCTAACGCGCATAACACGGCTCCTGCCACACCAGCAACGGCACAGGTTCTGAAAAACGGTGCCTTCTTTGGAAGAGTAATACCATAAATAGCCGGCTCTGTTACACCTGCAATACCGGAAATGATAGCTGGCGGACACAGTCTCTTTAACTTCTGATCCTTGGTCTTAAGCATAATACCAAGACATGCACCTGTCTGTGCAAATGTCGTGCCTAACATAGCTGTGAGAATGACTTCTCCGATCAGCATGCCATTGGCATCCAGTAATGTCATATTGGAAAGTGCAATCGGCACCAATGCCCAGTGCAGACCGAACATAACCAGGATCTGCCAGAAGAAACCAACTAAAAGTCCCATCAGGATCGGGCTGAATGTATTGACTGACTCAAATGCAAGTCCGAGATACTTAGAAACCTGTGATGTTACAGGTCCGATCACAAGCAGGGTCAGACAGATTGACACCGTACAAGTAATCAACGGCACCGCAAAGATCTTGATCGTATCCGGAATATATTTCTTAAATAACCGCTCAAACCATGCTGCAAATGCTACCGCACAGATGACCGGCAATACCGTACTCGTATAGTTTCCTGTGGATGGTGCGATTACCGGAATACCAAAGAGACTTGATATATCATAGGTTCCATTGTTCAACATGTATGGTGAAACCAGTGCAAGACCAATCAACAGACCTTCCATTTCCGGCAGCTTAAACTTCTTGGCCGCCGAGAAGCCCAGAATAACAGGCAGAAAATAAAATGCAACATCTCCAATACCATACAGGATATTGTAGGTTCCGCTTGTCGCACTCACCCAGCCGATTGCTTCAAACAATGACATGAAGCCCTTCAAAATGCCGCATGCACACAGCACACCTAAAAATGGCGAGAACACACCGGTAATGATGCCAACAAATGCATTAAAAAGCCCCTGCTTCTCACCTGCTGTCTCACTGTCATCACCTCCACCGTTCTTCAACGACTTGCTCTCTAAATGCCCAACTGCAACGACAGCGTCAAACACCTCCGGCACATGATTGCCGATGACAACCATATATTGCCCGCCTGACTGTACCACAGTCACAATCCCGTCTGTATTCTTCAAAATCTCTGTGTTTGCCTTAGACTCGTCCTTTAACTTGAATCTGAGTCTCGTCACACAATGTGTGATGCTGGTGATATTATCCTTACCACCTACATTTTGGATAATAATTCTTGATAAACCATCATACTTACTAGCCATAATGCATTCTCCTTTCTTTTGCATATGTTTTTTTCGTTATAACTTGTTTGAACAAGTTGTTTATATCTGTATCATACACACTTGTTTGAACAAGTGCAACCCCCTTTTTACATTTCTATATTATGCACATAATTTTTTTCATTTTATTGTTCATATTTCACAACTTGTTTAAACAAGTTGATTTTTGATACTTTATGGAATATAATAAATTTGGTAATGATTCAAAAATTCATTTTAGAAAGGCAGCGACTACAAATGCCAGGGTCGAAATATATTAATATTTACAACGATATCAAACAGAAAATTGAAGCAAATACATATCAATACGAGGATCTGCTTCCATCAGAAAATGAACTGATCCGGGTATATGGCTGTTCCCGAAACACCATCCGGCGTGCATTGTCCCACTTAACAAGAGAGGGGTATACCCAGCCCATACACGGACTGGGTGTCAGAGTGATCTATACTCCGTGCTGGCATCGTGACTTTACCGCAGATACCATTGAAGGCTTAAATCAGCTGGCAGCAAGAAATGGCTATCAGGTAGACAATCAGGTGATCACCTTCACGGAAATCACTGCAGATACACGACTTGCAGCCAAGACCGATTTTGAAACCGGCACAGAGTTGTATTATATCCAGCGGCTCCGCTCCCTTAACGGCGTTGCCAAAATGGTCGACAACACCCTGCTGCGCAAGGATCTCGTACCGGGGCTTACCGAGGAGAAGCTGAAAGGCTCCTTATTTCAGTTCATTGAAAATGAAGTGGGGATGCCGATCCGGACCATCAAACGGTGCGTTACAGTAGAACGCACAACCCCATTTGATGAAAAATATCTGGATCTGGAGGATTACAACTGTCTTGCCGTCATTACTTCCCATGTGTTCAATAGCGAAGGCATTCAGTTTGAATATACTGAATCCCGGAACCGTCCGGATATCTTCTCTTTCAATTCCGTGATTACAAAAGGTGTCAGACAATAAAGTCCGGCATCTTTTTTATTGACATCAGATGCATTATTCGTTATGATGAGGCTAATCGGGAGAGGAGTACATATGGCAGCAGAACCTTCAAAGCACAATCGCATCATCGTATGTATTTTGGTCATAGCTATGGCTCTGATCAGTGTATTTTCCCATCAGGATTTTATTGGACAGACATTGTGTGATACCGACCGGAGCCTCACCGGGCAGACGCAGGACACACACTATAGTTCACAGCTCAAACAGCTTGACCAGGCAGAACTCATGCAGTATAACACTGCATCCAGAATCCGTACCTCTGAGGAGTCCGAAAAGCTCACAGAGAGCAGGAAATCAGGCAATCGTATTCTTTCCTGTGCCCTATGCGACACCTTGGATTGTGTTGTCCTCAGACTATCTACCAGACAATCTGCCATTCTGGTCACCGGTGAATTCACACCAAAATATTCCGTTATTGTATATCTGCACCGTTCTGACGGACAGAAACCTGATTCCATTCTTATATAAATACATGACATGCATATTCCATTATGTATAGGCAATCTCTACATCTTGCAATCGTGCAAATGTGCCTGCAACATACTGTAATATGCCTATTTTGCTATGCGCATTTAAGAAAGGAATGTTATTATGTTATCATTAAAAATAGTTGCCATCGGAGCTGTCATTTCCTATGGCATTGCGATTCTTATGAAAGTGACCATGCTTCTGATCACTGCATTCTCCAAAACACCTGATACAAAGGAGGGCAGATAATCATGGATTTCATGAACTTATTTCAAGGAATCGGTACCATGTTCCAGCAGGAACCGGAAATCGTGATCGCCAGAATTGTACTGATTCTGTTAGGATTTTTACTTGTATATCTTGGTGCAAAGGGAACACTGGAGCCATTGATTATGGTGCCAATGGGCCTTGGTATGTCCGCAGTCAATGCCGGCGTATTATTTTTAGAGGGTAATCAGATTGGCAATCTGATTATCAATCCTCTGCTATCCTCCACGGATGATCTGATGAAGTATATGCAGATCGACTTCTTACAGCCGCTCTATACCCTGACCTTCAGCAATGGTCTGATCGCCTGCCTTGTATTTATGGGGATCGGTATTTTGTGTGATATCGGCTATGTCTTGGAGCATCCGTTTATCAGTATGACGATTGCATTATTTGCTGAGGCTGGCACAATCCTGACCTATCCTGTCGCACTGTTGATGGGACTGGATCCGGGCGCAGCGGCCGCTGTCTCTATTATTGGTGGTGCCGATGGGCCTATGGTATTGTTTGCATCCCTGAAGCTGGCACCTGAATTATTTGTTCCGATCTCTATTGTAGCCTATCTGTACCTGAGTCTTACATACGGCGGCTATCCTTATCTGATCAGACTGCTCATTCCGAAGAGCATACGGGGAAA
Source organism: uncultured Lachnospiraceae bacterium (assembly GCA_934293375.1). Taxonomy (GTDB): domain Bacteria; phylum Bacillota; class Clostridia; order Lachnospirales; family Lachnospiraceae; genus RGIG6919. The sequence continues at coordinate 24,019 of CAKQYS010000021.1, forward strand.
GGCAATCAAGACTGAAAAGAAGGCCAGCAAAATTTCATCCAAGGAAAAGCTTGTGTTCGCTGTCGTGACAAATGCCATTCTGTGTCTGCTGTTCCCGGTAGCTGCACCGCTGTTTCTGAGCTTCTTTGTCGGTATCGTCATCCGTGAAACCAAGATCAAGGCATATATTACCTTGATCGGAGAGCATTTTCTGTATTTTGCGACATTCTTCCTCGGACTCATGCTTGGTGTATTATGCGATGCCAGCACGCTCTTAAACCCAACCGTGTTAAAGCTGCTTGTACTGGGTATGCTTTCCCTGCTGTTGTCGGGTATTGGCGGTATCATTGGCGGGTATGTTGTATACTTCTTCCGCAAAGGGAACTTCAATCCGACCGTCGGCATCGCCGGTGTTTCCTGCGTCCCTTCTACTGCCAAGGTTGCACAGAAGGCTGCCGCCAAAGTCGATCCGTCTGCTTTCATTCTGGATTACGCACTTGGTGCCAATATCTGTGGCGTCATCACAACGGCAATCTTCACAGGTATTTATATCACATTGCTGGGATAGTCCCGGCATCAAAATAGGGAGGCTGATGCCTCCCTATTTTAATCTATCATTCCGGTATATTGTACATAAACTGCACCCACATCATACAGATCCTGCTCAATATCGTTTGACACACATTCGAACATGTATGAATCTACATCGTTGTTAAGATCCGCCGGTCTGATCCCAAACCTGCCCTCCGGGAGATAAAACTCCACAGCTGCAGCTTTTACCGGCCATTCATCCTGATCCTGCTTGTGAGTCATGGCCGATGCAGTCCATTTGTCCATAAAAATGTCAATCTGCTTTCGCAATGTTTCATCCTGAATCCTACTATAATCCTGTACAGGTGCGAACCATTCTTCATCTGTCATCCATACCTCATCACTGTTGTTGTGCAATGGATTTCTATCCACCTTTACATGAATTGTGAATGCCTTATCTGTTGGCATTTCTCCTGCATGAAGTCTGATCATCAAGCATTCTCCTTTCATACTCACAGTTGTCAATAGAGTCCCGGTTTCATGCAAATAACAGCTCCTTTTGCACGAGGGGTAGATGCCCTATCTAACAAATCAAACACCTTTACCAGCTTGGTACCCGGATTTGCGGTTTTCTTAATCTCAATAGGATTCAAAACACCATCATGTTCAAGAACAATATCAATCTCTTTGGCATCCTTATCCCGGTAATAATACAAGTATGGCTCTTTTCCACACATCTTGCAGCTGCTTTTCGGCTAATTCATATCATGATTATATTTTAGCCGAACGCAAATGGAAAAGCAAGTTATTTTCAGCTGGCAGCTGTTCATCAGAGCGATGAAAGTTGAAACATCAAAAAAATCAAAATTATTCCATATATTACAAAACGGAGCAGCCAATCTGCTCCGTTCAATGCTAATACAACTGCTTTCTCATGTCCGTAATGCTAATTGTGCCTTTAATTGTGCAATCAGGGCGGACTGTTCCTGCAACCGGGCGTCCTTCTCTTGTAACCGGGCGTCCTTCTCTTGTAACCGGGCATCCTTCTCTTGTAACCGGGCATCCTTCTCTTCCAACTGGGCGTCCTTCTCCTTCAGTTGAGCTGCCTGCTTGGCCAACAACTCCTTCGTCACCCGCTCATGGATCATGGAACGCTCGCGTGCTTCACACTGCAGCCTGACGCGCTCGTCTGCCTGCAGGCGTTCAATCTCTTCGATTGTCGGTTCAAAACTCTGATACTGTGCTGCAACTGCCATCAAATCACCCCATGTCTTCGCTTGAAAGATGCGGGTCCAGACATCCAGATGATTTGCCTTATCCGCATCGGTTGCTAAATCAACTTTAGATAAGTCTAGCACATAAAGCTTAAATTTTCCAGTATAATCGTG
>CAKQYS010000022.1 GCA_934293375.1 uncultured Lachnospiraceae bacterium
TAAAATCAAAGTATTACAAACACTGCTACCAAACATGCAACTAATCCCATGAACCAAGATAATATAAAAGATAGAAAATTTGCCTTATTTTTTCGAAGCAGAATCATTGCGGTTATCATTATGGCTAACCATGCGAACATAATAAAATATCCAAATGGTACAAAAGACATATCCTCTACATAATCTTTTGTGCCGGGAGAAGTTTCAGGAAAAGCAAACGCCCACCCCAGTAATGCTAAGTAACTACCAAGCGTTCCTTGCAGAAGCCCTAGTATTACCAAGCATATTTTCTTGATTACATTGTTCAAAATAAACACCTCCAAACAAAAGATAAACTGGAAGTTGTGAAATTAACTTCCGATATAATGTTCCAGTCTGTCAAATTAAAATCGTGATATATATTTAATCATCTTTCGTTTATCCTGAAATATAATCCCTCAGCTAGATTTCAATTTGATAATTTCAGGTGCTTACTACTTTAAGTCACGCTTTTGTAATATTTTGCGATGCTTAACGAGGTTTTCTCCGCCACTTCCCGGCTCTTACTTCTCATCAACCACCTGGAAGATGTAGAACTTCAAATAATATGACTCATCTGCAGACCACAGGATCGGATGATCCGCCGCCTGTGTCCGGAATTCCACCTGACGCAGACGCTTGTGTGCACTCCTTGCTGCCTCATGGATTGTCTTCGTAAACAGCTCATAGGTCATGAAATGTGAACAGGAACAGGTTGCCAGATAACCGCCATCCCTTACCAGCTTCAGGCCACGCAGATTGATCTCACGGTAGCCCTTGATGGCATTCCTGGTAGCCGTACGGGATTTTGTAAATGCAGGCGGATCCAGGATCACCACATCAAAGGTCTCTCCCTGTGCTTCTAATGAAGGTAGCAGATCAAACACATCGTGACACTCAAATTTCACACGATCCGACAATCCGTTTAGCGCCGCATTTTCCGTTGCCTGATCCACTGCGAGCTGAGAGGCATCTACGCCCAGCACAGAAGTGGCTCCGGCAATACCGGCATTTAAGGCAAAGGAGCCTGTATGCGTAAAGCAGTCTAACACCTTTGCATCCTTACAGAGCCGCTGCATTGCCAGACGATTATATTTCTGGTCTAAGAAAAATCCCGTCTTCTGCCCGTTCTCCACATCCACATAATAATGAACACCATTCTCCACAATCTCTACCTTTGTATCAAATGGGTCTCCAAGAAAGCCCTTATATCGCTCCATGCCCTCCTGCAGTCTGACCTTTGCATCGCTCCGCTCATATACACCACGGATCTGCACACCGTCCTCCAGCAGCACTTCCTTTAACAGCTCTATAATCTGCGGCTTTAAGCGGTCAATTCCCAGTGCCAGTGACTCTACCACCAACACATCAGAGAACCGGTCCACCACCAGTCCCGGCAGGAAATCCGCCTCACCAAAAATAATCCTGCAGCAATCGATATCCCCGGCCTGCATGACCTTCTTTCGATATTCCCATGCGTTCTTCACACGCATATAGAGGAAATCCCGGTTGATCTCCTGATCCGCATTCCGGGTCAGCATCCGGATCCGGATTTTGGAGCTTCGATTGATAAAGCCACGCCCCATCGGATACCCATCAAAATCCCTGACCAGCACGATATCCCCATCTGCAAAGCTGCCTGTCACACTTTCAATTTCATTGTCGAAGATCCACATTCCGCCCGCCTTCAGCATGCGGCCTTCCCCTTTTTTTAATACTGCAATCGCACTCATTTTACTCGCTCCCTACATCTGGTGTTTTACAATCTGATATTCATCTCCGAACCTGTAATACGGACATACGAACCTTTGTCCGGATAAAAAGCGTGCGGTATCGTCCTCATCCAAATCCATACCGCACACATAATAGTCAAATTCCTCATCATATTCAAAATACATACAATCCTCACAGTTAGTTGATTGTTCTGCCATCTTCCTGTCTCCTTCCCGGACCCGGTCTACACCTCATCCATCGCACCAAGCCGGTGCAGCTGCAATGCCTGCTCGCCATACACCATAACTGGCAATCTTCTGTATTCGTATTTTCTGCACCCAAGCAGATCTGCCAGCCCTGCAAGCCTGCGCATGGTATCGCTGCCTTTTCGCAGTGCAATTTCCTGCCAATCCATATATTCCACAATGACACAGGTATCATGATCCACAACTGCCGTGGCAAATGCCCTTAGTCTTGTCCCTTCATAATACACATACAGATCGCCGCCTTCGAGCTGTGCCATCTCCGCCTGTCTTCGCATATCATCCTCTGTCTTATCAAGCCATGCATCATACGCCGCACGCTCACATCCGTCCCGATAGAAAGAAGCAAGCCCTGCGTAATCCTGCGCTGCCGCCGGCTGCCAGAAGTCCTGTCCGATATCGCACGCCTGAAGCTCCCTGTTGTTCCGGTCCAAAGACCGGTGCAAAGGCAATATGCCGTCAGTGCGTTCCCCCGCATCTGTCAAATGAAATCCAAGTGTCTCATACACCTTCGGATTCACCGGGATCAAATACACATAAGCCACCTGCGCCTGTCCGGCATCCGCAAGCACCCGCGAAAGCAGCCGCCGCATACAACCCTGTCTGCGATATGCCTCATCTGTGGCAATACCATACAGATACCACGCAGAAACGCATCGGTATGCCTGTGTCTCTCGCAGCATCCAGTGCTTCTCATGAATCGAGATCATACTGACAACCTGTCCATCCTGTTCTTCCACCAGACACCGGGTCTGTCCCGTGACATACTCCGCAAAATAATAATCCGTAAATGCCTGCGAATCCTCAAATATTTTCTCATAAAGCGGTCTGATCTTACCCCGCTCTCCGTCCTCTAAATACCGAATCATATGCGTTCTCTCACCATATATTTCTCCACAAGTCTGATCGGATGGTATGACTCCTTTGCCTTACGAAGTCCCGGCAATCCCATATCATCCTCCCGGTTTACATACACTGCCTCCGGAAATGCCTGACACAAAAACTGCTGGTTGATAAACGGATACAGTCCACGAATATCCGGATTTGCTTTTTCTACATGGATCACCGCAGTCTTTGTTACTTCATCATATGTGCCAAGGGAAAATGCCTCCATCTTTCCATCAACATATACACCAAATATTTCATATTGGATCAGTCTGCAGTTTCTTAGCACATACTCAATACCACGCACCTCATAATCATCACGATGAAATGGATCATCACTGATGCGTGATGCATGCCAACGGTGAATAAAATCCAATGTTTCCTCTATGTCATGACATGCCAGTCTTCTACACTGGTATCTGCCCGCATATTCCTTCAAAAAGGCATTCACATGATTCTTTTTCTTATGATACAGCTTGCCTGATAATGTCCTAAGCTTCTCTGCATCATACACATAATCAAAATACATCCGCTCCGGCTCCACCTCATACCGTTTTTCCGGCAGATCCAACAGCTCCACCGCCTCTTGATCTACCAGATACATGGTCAGCGGCTGATGTAGTACCTCATGAAAATAACGCTCTAATATCTCCACATTCTCCTGCAAATGCTCCGGTGCTGCCAACGGCACTGCAGAAAATGTCTCTGTATCGGTCTTATACACAAAACACAAACCCGTATCCGTCAAAAAATACTTCGTCCTGTAATAAATTTTCCACAGATAGGTGTCTGTAATTACATTTTCACAGGTACCTGTCTGCCGTAATGAAAAATAATACTTCAATGCTTCATAATCTTTTGCATGAACCTCTTTTAATTCAAATTCACTATCCATAAACAGCCCTACTTCTTTGTCCATTCCTTTATATGAATCATATAATACATCATACCCACAAATACAACACCGCCTACAATGTTACCGAGTGTTACCGGTACCAGATTGTGTATCACACCTGCCACATTCAGACTGGCAATCTGCTCCGCCGTGATTCCGTACAACTCCTGTGCCTTCGCTACATAGTTTTCGTTAGCAGTTGCCATAACACCTGCCGGAATATAGAACATATTGGCAACACAGTGTTCAAAACCTCCTATCACAAATGCAAAAATCGGGAACCAGATTGCCAAGATCTTTCCTGCAATATCCTTTGCTGCACCTGCCATTAAAATTGCCATGCATACCAGAATATTACAAAGAATTCCGGATACAAATGCCTTTACTGGGTCAATTGTTGCCTTACCAAGTGCAACCTTAATCGTGTATGCACCCAAAGCACCGCCGGTATAGTCCAGATTTCCTGAAAAGCAGATCAGGGCATCCACGATCAATGCACCAGCAAGATTGCTGAAATAAACCACGATCAGATTGCGAAGCATTTGTGACAGCTTCACCTCATGATGCATCACACCCATTGAGATCAGACAATTTCCGGTAAACAATTCTCCGCCACACAGCACGATCATCATCAGTCCCACCGGGAAAATAACACCTGCCAGGGTTCTTGCCAGACCCACATTTGCAATATCATGAACAGCAGTACTGCTTGTCGCACCACCAATCGCAATGAATGCCCCCGCCATCATACCGAGCAGGATCATCTTGCCAAGCGGCAGAGCCGCCTTTGCCTTTGCACCTTCCATATTTCCCTTGATAATCTCTACTGGGGAATTAAACATATTATCCATTGTATTTACACCTTTCTTTTATGACATTTTATAGGCAATTGCGAAACTCTCAATTACGATCGCGACTATGTGCATATTGCATAATGTATAAGCAGGTACTTGAAGAACGCCGGTACTTGCAATGAGCACTTAGCGAAGTATTTTTGAGCTTAGTGCGAATGTACACCTGTGCACTTGGCAAGGTATTCTCGAGCCTAGTGCACATGGTGTTACATTGCTTAGTACCGCTGCGTGATGAAGTAGCGAGAGCGTGCCTGCGATACATCGTGCAATATGCACATAACATCAACATCTTCAAGGAGTTTCGCAATTGTCTAATAACATTTTATTGCGGTCTGCGAAAGTACTCTCTGAGCTTCTTTGCTTCTTCTCCTAAACTTGTAAAATCAGCACTTGGATTATTCTTGAGCAACCGTCTTCCCGGTTTGTCCATACGCTCCCGCAGCAACGCCATACGATTCTCAATATCATTTCTTGACAATTTGACGCTCTCTTGGAAGTCCTCTCTTTTTCGTGCATATTCGATACGGCTCTCTTCCACACTCTTAGCAATCTGCTCTTTCGTCTCGGCAACAGCCGATGCAAGCTCCGCCTTCGTCTGGGCTACGGTCTCGGCAAGCTCTGCCTTCTTCTCTGCAACCGATTCGCTGAATTCTTCCTTCTTCTCTGCAATTGTCTCATCAAGCTGCTTCTTTAATGTCTCCATCTGGATGATCATAGCACGCAGATCCATAGCATCCCTGAATGCATTTGCAAAATCATATACCCACACAACGGTAATCACAAATGTAATAACACTCAGTACTTCACCCGGAATTGCCAGCACAAGTTTTTCAATCGGTTTATGAATTACATAATCCATCAAAAGACTGAATCCACCCCAGATGAAAGATGCCACCAGACAGATATGTCCGTGAAGCTGGATCTTGTAACGGGAATAATCCCAATACCGGACCTTAAACAACTTCACCATCGTCGCACCTGTGAAATATTCCATTGTTGTCGCCGCAAGCATACCAACAAAGAACACCGCCACCGGATATGCCTTAAACGGCAGTGTGCAGAACAAAATGACCACTGCACCACTCCCATATATCGGAAGCCATGGACCCTTCATAAACCCTCTGTTCGTCCATTTCTTCTGTTTCACTGATACTAGGCATGATTCATAAATCCATCCTAACACGCAGTATATATAGAAGAAAAATAACCATTGTCGAAACACATATTGATACATCGCTTTCTCTCTCTTTCTTATTTTCCTTTGTTTCCTCTATTGCATCTGATCCACTTAACGAATTCCAAGGCCCGCAAAAATACCTGAGCTGATGATACCCATGATCACACCTGCTAATACAACGCCACTCATAACTGCCACAACACTCTTTTTGAAATCCATGTCCAGAATACTGGCTGCAAGCGTTCCTGTCCATGCCCCTGTACCCGGCAATGGAACTCCTACAAACAAAAACAAAGCCCAATAAAGTCCCTTGCCTGCCTTTGCCTGCAGTTTTTCTCCTCCCTTATGTCCCTTATCCAGACAGAATGTAAAGAACTTCCCGATATACCGCTTATCCTTGCCCCATTCCAACACGCGTCTGGCAAAGAAAAAAATGATCGGCATTGGCAGCATATTTCCAAGAATACATACAATGTATGATGGGATCACCGGAAGTCCGACACCCAACGCATATGGTACTGCAGCTCTCAGCTCCACCAGTGGCACCATTGAAATAAAAAATGCAATCAGATATTTTTTTAACATATTATAACTCCTAACTTCTTTTCAATTCATTCTTAACAAACAATATACCCCGGTTATTCTAACTTAACGCGGGGTGTATTGTCAAATCCATATACTGGTGTTTTTATTTTCGAATTACAGCCTTCTTAGAAAGTCCCTTTGACTGTAACAACTGCTTATAGAGCTTGTATTTTTTCTTTGGCACCTTGACCATCAGCTTAGCACCTTTCTTCTTGCCGGCCTTCTTCCATGCTGCAGAACCAACCTTTGCCTTCGTCAGCTTGCTCGTCGTGATTGTCATTTTCGTCAAAGACTTACAATTATAGAACGCCTGCTTTCCAATCTTCTTAACGGCACTTCCGATCGTAACTGACTTCAGCTTTGTACATCCGGAAAATGCTTTGGCACCAATTTCTGTGACATACTTGCCAATCTTCACAGAAGTTGCCCTTGTATCCTTCATAAATGCAGCTTCATCCACTGCTGTCACTCGATAGTTCACACCGGCGATCCGCACAACATTCTTGATCACAATAGACTTAGACTTGCTCGTTCTGCCGACAACCATAACGGTTCCGTATCCGTTCTTCGCAGAAGCTGTGATCACATACTGATAACCGCTTATCACATAGATTTCATCCCCATCGTCCGAATCAGGATCATCTGTATCATCGCTATCCTGATCACCCACATTGCCTGTGCCTGCTGAACTTCCGGAACCACCTATACTGCCGCCTGTATTACCGCCAGTGCTGCCACCTGTGTTCCCGCCGGTATTGCCGCCTGTGTTTCCACCTGTGTTTCCACCTGTGCTGCCACCCGTGTTCCCACCGGTATTGCCGCCGGTGCTTCCACCCGTACTGCCACCCGCATTTCCGCCGGTGTTTCCACCCGTGCTGCCACCCGTATTTCCGCCGGTGTTTCCACCCGTGCTGCCACCCGTGTTTCCGCCGGTATTGCCGCCCTGATTCGGCAGTCCATTGGCAACCTTGGTATCACCCTGTACACTGACAGAAGCCTTAGATGTCGCCGTTGTATCCAATTCCTTAAACTTCGCATCCTGCAGAATCAATGTATATTCCCCGGAGCCGCAGATAATCGTCAGATCCTCATTGTTACCGGTAATGGTATATCCACCCGGATGCACAGAATCATTGTCAATCAATGTCAGCTTGTTACCCTCATACCGGATCGTAGCGTGCTCACCCTCTGCTGTCACGGACTTGATGGCATCTACATAATTGCTGTCCGAAAGTCTGCCAATATCAATGGTATACGGATCCGATGCCAGCGTGTATACCGCAAGGCCATCTGAAACCGGACCTGCTTCGTAGCAGGCAGTCGCCGCGTATCGAGCCACTATAGTATATGCAGTGAGCTCCCTTAAATTCCCGATTTCTGCTGCCGTCTGCCATGTAGCACCATTGTCTGCAGAATACTCACAGCCACTCACCGCCTGTACCAGAACGGATGCTGCCGTCCGGCTCACCAATACAGGCTTTCCTGCCTGCTTCGTCTGCGGTGCCTTGCCAACCTTCACATTCACCTGATACAGGATCGAATCTGCGGTTTCATACTCCTGCTTGAAAGCATTTGTCGGTGTAAATACAATCTCATACGCAAAGGTTCCTACCTCTGACAGCGTAATCGAAGCATCCTTCCATGCGAAGCTTCCATATTTGGTAGAGCCACCCGTCAATGCAACCTCAGAAAGCGTCTGTCCATATACCGCGTCTGCTGCCTGTGGCAGTTCAATCTTCGGTGTCCCCTTCTTATTCACATGGAACGATACCGCCCTTACGACCTTGCCATCGGCATAACCCTTGATCTTTGAGAAATCATAATTCTTTGATACGGCACTGCTGATTGTCATGACAACATCTGCACTGTAGGTACCCGCCTTGTCATAGGTCTGCGTCCCATCCTTCCATGCAAATGTACCATACTGCGTGTCCCCACCCTGCAATGTGATTGCAGACAAAGCCCCTCCTGTCTCGATATCATTGCCCGCTGTCGGGAATGCGACCTCTGAAATCTCTGCCTTCTCCACGTTCATTGTGGAATCCTTGCAGATAATCTCGTAATTCGGGTTAGATGCCATAACCGTGATCGGATAGCTGCCGACATCGGATGTCTTCGTCGCTGTCGTTTCCATGCTGATATTCAGCTTCATGGTATCTGCAGCTAACACATTAGAAAGTGTATAGGTAAGCACCGGATTCTCCTCACCGTATTTTCTGGTCTTCGCATCTGCTGTTACAGTCGCCTGCCTCTTTCCGACTGTGATGCTCACCGGTACCTTCAGAGTCTTTGTCGTATTATAGGAAATGACCAGCGTATCCTGATAGGTACCTGCTGCCAGTCCCTGCTTCGGGGTCACGGTGACGGTCATCGTGCCGCCGGCTGCCACACTGTCTGTCGCTGCCGCTGCCACAAATGCCACACCATCCTGCATACTGACGGTAATACCTGTCGCATCACCATCCCCGGTATTGCTGACCGTAACATCAGAAGCCGTCACACTCTCGTATCCGTAGGTCAGTGCCGTACAGGTCACAGCTTCCGCTGCAAGCTTCGCAGCCGGCACGGTCGGCTGGTCGGCACCATAATATTTCGTCACGCCAACAGCCGCCAGCTCCTCGCTCGTTGCCAGTGCTGTCGGATATGCCTCCGCATTGCCCTTCTGCAGTAGATACAGGCCTGCCGCCGCACCAACCAGAGTCGCATTATAATCCAGTGCAACCTCTGCGGTTACATAATCCGATGCATTATCCACGAATGCCGCACTCGTAGTTCTCGGACCCCCTACCAATGCACCGAGCAGTACATGTGCCTGCTTTGTCGTTCCATTACTATCAACATTATAATATCCGGATGCCGCCCTGTGATGCGGATACAGGACAGAATGATCATTGTAACCCACTACATAGCAGTATCCCTTACCACCGTTTCCGGCATTGTTGCCAAGGATATATTTCATCTGTCCGTTCGCCCAGTCACTGTACTGCTGCTTTCCAGTCACCGCATCATATGCCAGTGCCATAAACTGCTGTGCCACATTATACCGGGCAGAGCCCCATTCCTGCAGGAAGAAATATCCATTATCCGATGTATTTGTTTTACTATTGATCGTACTCGTCAAACAATCCGCTACCGTCGACACCTTCGTACCTGCCGGGCCATACAGCATAGCTGCCAGCTTCACATTGTTCCAACACAATACCCAGTCTGGATTGCCCTCCGCTCCGAACTTCTCATTGTACTTCTGCTGATAACTGCTCTCATTCGTTGCCTTATAGAGCCATGCAGCCGCCAGTGCATAATCATCAATATAACTGTCTGATGCATACAGGTTACCCGGATCACTGATACTCAATCCTGTCCGTCCCGCTACAATCTGTGAATCTGCATAGGCAAACAGCTTCTTCGCATAACTCAGTGCCTTGTCATCCTGAAAATTCACCGCATGAATCGCCAGCGCAGCGGCAACCTCACAGAGCACATCCACACATGGATTGGAATCCGATGTGAAATATACCTGTCCTGTTCTGGAAGGCTGGTTCTCCGGTGCTCCCCAGTAATCATGATCTGTACCACCGTTTCCGACCTGATAGCAGTAGGAAATCACATTTCCATTGCTGTCTAAGACAGCACACCGCTCCAGATAATCTGCAAAATGGTCCAGAATCGTCTTCATATGTTCGGTCTGTCCAAGCTCGTCAAATGCCTGCTTGAACTGATAATATCCCATACCCAGTGCCGATGCCGAATATGCCTGTGGCAATGCGAACTTCGCATGATCTCCCGCATCATGAAATCCACCGCTGACATCAACCGTCTGTCCGTTATAGGTTGCGGTCTGATCCTCTGTATGGCAGTTGCCTCTCCAGGAAAGACCGGTCTTGTCTGCCACCTGCGGACCACACATATTCGCATCATACAGATACAAGGACTCCTGTAAGAGCTTCGCATAATTGTACTCCACATCTGTGACTACTGTACCTGTATTGTCTCCGGAACCACCTGTACTGCCGCCCGGCTTTTCTGCATTGATCGCCTTCACATAGGCGCCGGATGCATTTGCTGTATTATTGGTCGGATTGTATCCAAACTTAATCTCTGTACTGGCAGTCGAACCGCCTGCTGCCACCGTACCGCCATAATAAAGGATCACACCATTGACATCACTGCTGTATACGGCTGTCACGGCATCATCAAAGGTCTTGATCCCTGTCGGCGTTCCCGTAAACGGAATGACAATCTGGATCCCGCTGACTGCCTCTGACTTGTGATTCTCGATCACAGCACTACACTCAGCCCAGTACTGGTTATCCAGCTTATATGTTACGGTAGCCGTCACTTCATTGCCTGTCACTTCTTCCCCACTTCCTGATCCACCGCCGGAGCTGCCACTGTCACTGCCTGTCAGCTTCGCAGAGGTGATCTCCATCTCACACTGTCCTGTCACATTCGCAAGCTGCAATCCCACATGGGTAATTGTTGTACTCTCCATCCCTGTGCTGACAGAGGCAAGGCTTAAAGTAACCGTACCTGTACTGCTTGTCAGATTGTGCCATTCAGACTTCCAATTTCCGGTTGTCACATCAAAATTCACAAATGGCTGCACACCAACCGTCTCGCCGGACAGTGCTGTATACTGCTTCACATTGTATGTAAATTCAATCGCAGTATAGCCTGCTGCCTTCAGGTCACTGTATGTCGAATACCCGGATGGCAGACTGTACCGCAGCTCTACCGCCGTGGTCGATCCCGACAGTGTCTGCGACACAGATGTGCCGTTCTTCGGTGTCAGATCTGTACTGATCGCTGCTGCCTCTGCCTTCTTCGGAATACTTACCATCGACACAGCCATCGCTGCCGACAGCATCCATGCCAGCATTCTGCTCCACCTTGTTCGTTTCTTTACTTTCTTCATAAAACCCTCCCGCTTCATAATTTGTATATATTTTATGGATCCGTCATACCTCCGGTCCCAACGCTCCATTATGTACGCTTATTATAATGCACCCTGCATCGCATATGTCATTTGCACCAGCCCATTGTATTTAGGATGCATTTAACAGCAGCTTCATCGGCTCCAGATAGAGATTCATCAGATAGATTCCCAGTCCCGCATACGAAGAAACCGCAATGCCAATCGCTAGAAACGGACCAAATGCAAAATGCTCCTTGCGTCCCATTTTCCGTGCTGCCAGCAGATACACACCATAGCCGCCGCCCAATACCAGACCGATAAAGAACGCAACCAGTGTCGCTCTCCATCCTAAAAAGAAGCCTGCGGCGAACATCATCTTGATATCGCCACCGCCAAAGCCGTCCGGGATCACCAGAATAATGAGGTAAAGTGGCACGCTGATACACAGCATACCGATGATCCGCTCTACGATCCCGGTCTGTCCGATCGTGAAGATGGAGATCACACCCAATACAAAGATCGCAACATTTAACTGTGGCGGAATCTCCTGTGTATCCCAGTCAATACAGGTAATCACGGTCAGAACCGCATACAGCAGATACATCGTCAGTGCGGCAAGTGACAACTGATACTGAAGCAGCACCACGATCATGATCACACCGCCCAATATCTCGATCACCCACTGTCTCTTTGATGTATGTTTCATAAACAGGCTGCATGTTCCCTGAAACACCTTCTCGCCTGCCGGAATCCTCACAATACAATCATTGACAAAAGAAAACGCCAATACACCTATACAAAACATCCCTGCATAGATCAGGATCTGCCATAGCATGGCCAGTTCTCCTATATTTACTCCCATTTCTAAATCCTCCTTCTCTATTCGATAGACTTCAATGATTCTGCCATATGAATCTCATTCAGTTTGAAATACATCACGCCATCTACCAGCAGTGCAAATAAAAATGTAATGACAATACTAAGTACATAGCTGAACGCCGAAACATGCACATCAAACGCTACCATGTCAATATCAATGTGATACATGACAAACGCATGCAGCCATTTTCCGAGGGGCAGTCCCACCAGGGCACCGATCGCTGTCAAAGCCATATTCTCCCGGAATACATACTGTGCCGTCTCCCCGGCATAAAAGCCAAGCACCTTGATCGTCGCAATCTCCCGGATCCGCTCCGTAATATTGATATTCGTCAGGTTGTAAAGCACAATAAAGGCAAGCAGGCCTGCACATACGATCACGAGCAGCACCACAAAATTCATGCTATCCATCATATTTGACAGGCGTTCCCGCACATCCACGATCACCGAAACCTGTGCAACTTTATCATCATCCATGACATCAGCCGCAATCTCATGAATATCTGCGCCCTGCTTCTGCATGGAATACACTGTCTTATATGCCGGAGCTTCCCCCATTCCGTCCACATAAGTCTCTTCAGACATATAGATATAATTATACACGAAATTCTCAGCAATACCAGTAATTCTTACATCAAATTGCTGCATATTTTCATTTCTGACCGACACGGTATCTCCGACTTTGACATTCAGCTTATCTGCCAGTTTATTTGTGATCACAGCCTCACCTCTGCCGGGGAATATGATGGGCTCCCCACTCTTTGTATGAAGATCTATAAATTGTGAAAACGCTTCCGTATCTGCGACCACTGACACCGTTGCGGATTTCATGAAATCTCCGTGATACAGATCCATAGCACCGGTGCTGATAAACAGATTGTCAGAAATCGCATCTGCATACTGCTTCTGAAATGTCTTCTGATATACAGTATCTGCAGGCTCGCTGAGCGTTGTTTCTAAATCAAACAGCATGACTTTATCATACTGGCTATCCGCAAAATTGGCGATCGAGTCCTTGAGTCCCAGTCCTGTGACGAGCAGGGCTGTACAGCCACTGATCCCCAGTACCATCATCAGAAAACGCTTCTTGTACCGGAGCACATTCCGGATCGATACCTTGTGCAAAAAAGGAATTCGCCTCCAGATCACCGGGATATGCTCCAGCAGAATCCGCTTCCCACTCTTTGGTGCTTTCGGTCTGATCAATGCGGCAGGCACGCTCATAAACTCCACATAGCAGGAAATGACCGTGGTACCAACTGAACATACCAGTGCCACCACAAGGGAAATCACAGCAAGACCACCCGCAAACACAAATCTGGTGTGCGGTACGGAATACATGATCTGATAGGTCCACCAGATCGTATACGGAAAGATCAGGCTTCCCAGTACAAATCCAAGCACCGCTCCGATCAGGGCACTGCTGCCTGCATAAAATGTATATTTCCCCATGATGGTAGACTCACTGTATCCTAATGCCTTCAATACCCCGATCTGTGTCCGGTGTTCATCCACCATCCTGTTCATTGTCGTAATGCAGACCAGTGCCGCTACCAGAAAGAAAAATACCGGGAAGACATTGGCAATACCATTGACAATGTCGGAATCACTCTCAAAACAGACATATCCTATATTCGTGTCACGACCTAATACATATGACTCCGGCTCCGGAATATCCGCAAGCCTTTGTTCTCCATCCGCAATCCTGTCCTGTGCCTTGGCAAGTTCACGGTCGCCATCTTCTATCTCTTTTTTACTATCGGCAAGCTTCTGTTCTCCCTCTGTCAGATCCCGCTTTGAGGTATCCAGCTTCTTTTGTGCCTGTTCGATCTGTTTCTCATATTCCGCATACTGCTTCAGATAATCCTGTCTGCCCTGCTTTAATGCTTTCTTTGCCTGCACAAGCTGCTGCTTTCCGGTCTGTACTTTACGCTCGTTTTTCGCCAGCTGCTTCGACTTCGTCCGGATCGTATCCAGTCCTGCATTTACCTGAACAAGACCTGCCTTCACCTGTGTAAGTGTGTTCGTCAGCTCTGCCTGCTGTGCACGCAAGGCTGATACTGTTGCTGCATCTAAACCTTCCACATGCATCTGCTGCTCCAATGCCGCTACTGCATTCTCTAACTGCACCTGCTGTGCGGTCAATGTCTGTGCCTGTCGTGTTAATGATTTCTCTGAAGCTGCAAGCTGTTTTTTCCCTTTCGTGATCTGTTTCTGTGCCTTACTTAGCTTTTTCTCATTCACACGAATCTGCTTCTCTGCCTTTGCCAGCTTCTCACGGGCAGCCTGAAACTGTGCCTGTGCGTCGGATTTTTTCTTTGCCAGCTGTGCTTTCCCATCCGCAAGCTTCTTTTTTCCATCGATCAGTTCCTGCTCGCCATCCCTTAATGCCTGCTTCGCATCCGCAAGTTTCCCTGCGGCATCCTTCACCTCTGTCCTAGCATCCGCAAGTTCACCATTGGCATCTTCCAAAATACCGGCGTACCGGCTATCCACACGCTCTGACAGTCTGTCCGACACTATATCCTCATGTGCATCCAGATAGTCATCATATGCCTTCGCATACATCTGAAAATCCTTATTATATTTTATAAGAATCTCTGTATAGTATTCAAAATCGAATCCGCCGGCCGGGATATACATGAATCCACTCACCTTGCCATTGCCAAGAGATGTCGTACCCCGTTCAAAATTCATATAGTACGGGTTCACCACAAATCCGGTAATCGTATAGGCATCATAAGCAAATGTGTCTAATGTATCTGTCTCATTCTCCTCTGACAATACGATCTGATCCCCGATCGACAGCGTATCTTTCAGTCTGCTGTCAACCACACATTCTGATGCTGTCTGTGGCATCCGTCCGTCCACAATTTCACATTCATTCACACCATCTGTGATCATATGTGCTTTCATGACGGATGTGCCATCGCCATACTGATATAGCACATCTTTGCTGATACTGCCTGCTACAGTCTGTGCATCCGGAAGATCTGCGAAAGCCTCCACATCCTCCTTTGTAAATCCCAGTGTAGAGACCAGCCGGTAATCATAGAGTTTCTGCGTCTCTACATATTCGCCAACTGATGCCAGCATAACCGGTTTCGTAACCTTGAGGCCTGCAAAAAATCCAACCCCTAATGCAACAATAGCCAGGATAGCAATGTATCTACCCAGGCTGTTTTTGATTTCCCGCAATGTGTTTTTACCTATCATGGATCTCATGTCATCTGCATCCTTCCACTACCAATCAATCTCTTCTACCGGCACAATCTGTGTATTCTTCCGCATATCTGCGATCTGTCCGCTCTTCACTGTGATAATGCGGTCTGCCATCGCCGTGATCGCCTGATTATGCGTGATCACTACAACCGTCTTATGCATAGAACGGCAGGTATCCTGCAGCAATTTCAGAATTGCCTTTCCTGTTACGAAATCCAGCGCACCGGTCGGCTCATCACAGAGCAGCAGCTTCGGATTCTTCGCCAGTGCCCGTGCGATCGCAACTCTCTGCTGTTCGCCGCCTGAAAGCTGTGCCGGAAAATTCTTCGCCCGTTCAGCAAGCCCTACCTGTTCGATCACCGTCATCGCATCTAACGGCTCCTTACAGATCTGTGCAGCCAACTCTACATTTTCGACAGCTGTCAGATTCTGCACCAGATTGTAAAACTGGAACACAAACCCTACATCGTACCTTCGATATGTCGTCAGCTGTCTCGCCTTATAGGCAGCCAGATCTCTTCCATCTACCAGCACATGTCCGTCTGTCAGAGTATCCATCCCACCGAGAATGTTAAGAATCGTTGTCTTGCCCGCTCCGGATGCTCCCACGATCACACAGAATTCTCCCTCTTCAATCGTAAAGCTTGCATTCTTCAAGGCATGGATATCCACATCGCCCATTCTATATATTTTATTGACATTCTGAAACTCTACAAATGCACTCATGCCTCTTCCTCTTCTTCCGTCTCACCAAGCAGTGCCTGTACTGTAGTCCCCAGCACATATGCCGCCTCCTCTAGCGCAAGCTCCGGAAGATCCTTTGCCTCTGTCTGCTTAAGCAGTTCTCTGATCTCTTCTTCACTCCGCAATGCCCTTAATGTCACCTGATGATTTTCCACCGGAATATAACTCACTTTACTCTTATGAAAATGTGATCGCAGCACATAATACAGAGGCGTCTCACCCACCCGCATGGAGATCTTCGTCACATCATCCACGCGGCATACTCCAAGTGCTTCACTAAATATATAATCCTTCTTCTGAAACATAATTTCGTTCCTCCCAGATTCTATTATTTTAACAAAAAAACGAAAATAAGTCCATATCTGCTCACAAATCCCGACACGGAAGATATTGAAATCGACTGCTGTTTATACTATTATATTGATTAGATTAGCAAACGAAATAAGACGCAGGCAATACAGAGGAGGGAATTGCTATGGCAACAGTCACCTTACAGGCATACGCAAAGATCAATCTCGGTCTTGATATTTTAGGCATACGCGATAACGGATATCATGATGTAAAAATGATTATGCAGACGATCAGCCTGCATGACACACTCCGTTTTACGACAACCCCTAAGAATCAGATCACGCTTCACACCAATATGGATACACTTCCATGCGATCAGTCTAATCTCGTCTATCGTGCGATTGCACTGATCAAGCAGGAATTTGGCATTCATAAGGGTGTAGATGTCTACATCGACAAGCGGATTCCAATGGCTGCCGGCATGGCTGGCGGCAGTTCCGACTGTGCTGCAGCACTAAAAGCCTGCAACCTGTTATTTGATCTTCATCTTTCCATGGAAGCACTGCAGGAATATGGCTGTCGCCTCGGTGCAGATGTTCCTTACTGCCTGACCGGCGGCACTGCATTGGCAGAAGGGATTGGTGAAAAGCTGACAAAGCTGCCGGCACTTTCTGACTGTAGCATTGTGATCGCCAAGCCGCCTGTATCTGTCTCCACAAAAGATGCATACCATGGCTATGACAGCTCAGAACATGCCAGCCATCCCGATATCGATGGCATGGTGAAGGCAATCTGCCATGAACATCTTGATGGTGTCACCTCCAGGATGTCCAATGTGTTGGCAGATGTGACAGAAAAGCTGCATCCGGAGATTACAAAATTAAAAGATATCCTGCGCACCTCCGGTGCCAGAAACGCATTAATGACCGGAAGCGGTCCAACTGTATTTGGCATTTTTACAGATCCGGCACTTGCCGAAGATGCAAAAAACAACATCCTGAAGAGCGGACTGACCAAAGAAGTATATGTCACCCGCCCGATAGACCGGATTTCCTGATCACGAAAAGGAGGATTCTATGGAATTAAAATTAGATAACAATGAATATCTGCCTCTTCGCGATGTCGTATTCCAGACACTCCGAAAGGCAATCATAAGTGGCGACTTTGAGCCGGGAGAAAGACTGATGGAGATCGGGCTCGCCAAAAAACTTGGTGTCAGCCGTACGCCTGTCCGGGAAGCAATCCGTATGTTAGAGCTGGAAGGTCTTGTTGTCATGGTTCCAAGACGCGGTGCCGAAGTTGCCAGAATTACGATCACGGATCTTCGGGACTCCTTAGAGGTCCGGCTTGCCATCGAAGAACTCGCTGTTTCTCTGGCATGTGACCGTATTACTGCTGAAGAAAAACGCAGACTCGTAGAAGCCAATGAAGAATTTAAAATGCTGATTCTCAATAAAAAGGTGCCTGATATTGTAGAAGGGGATGTCAAATTTCATGACATCATTTTTGAAGCAACCAAAAATCGACGACTGATCTCCACTGCACACAGTCTCCGGGAACAGGTATACAGGTTCCGGGTCGAGTATGTAAAGGATTTTGGATATCACGATGTCCTCGTCAAAGAACACAACGAGATCACACAAGCCATTCTGTCCGGAGACAAAAAAACTGCCGTAGAGATTATGCGCAAACACATTTATAATCAGGAGCTGATCGTGATCCAGAATATCCAGAACGGACAGGAATAATTGCATAAAACACAAAAAGTGCCTCCATACTATGTACTATATACATTGTGGAGGCATTTATTTTATGTATGACGAAAAGCACAGAATCAATATTGCGATCAGCAGCCATATTGACGACAATATGAAAGCAGTTGACAGCCTGTTTGCCAAGAGTGGTGATCTGATCAAAAAAGATTTTTCACTTAAGCGGGGCGACCGGTCAAAGCGGATCTTTCTGGTCTATCTTGATGGCATGGCAAACGGTGAAGTCGTTGAGCGGACAATCTTACATCCTTTGATGTACGAATGGCGGAATCAGCCGGAACCAGTTTCTTTTGAAACTTTTTTTCAAAAGGAAATTGAAAGCGTGGATATTACGAAAACCGACAGCATGGACGATGCCATTGCTGCAGTGTTAAAAGGCGATACCTCCCTGTTTATTGACGGTTCCTCAGAAGTTATTATTCTTTCAAGCAAACATTTCCCACTTCGAGGCGTAGAACAATCACCTTCTGAACAGGGCACCAGAGGTCCCAGGGACGGATTTAATGAAAGCATCCGCACCTCCACTGCACTATTACGACGCCGGATCAAGGATCCCGATCTGAAGATTGAGCAGGGGCAGACCGGACAGAGAAGCCGTTCTGAATATGCAATCTGTTATATGGAAGGACTTGCCCGGCCTGAACTGATTGAAACAGTCAAGCAGCAGATGGCGTCCTTTGAGATTGACGGTCTGTTTGACAGTGGCATGCTCGAACACCTGCTGGTAGATAAATGGAAATGCCCTTTCCCGCTTTGTCAGAGTACCGGACGTCCTGATAAAGCTGCTTCTGCCCTCTTAGAAGGCCGGGTTGTCATTATTCTTGATAATTCACCGGAGGTTCTGATCCTGCCGGTCACATTTTCTATGTTTTTTCAGGCTGCCGACGATTATTACAATCTATGGTGGGTATCCAGCTTTGCCCGGATCCTTCGTTTTCTTGCCTTGTTTATTGCGATCGGACTACCGGGATTCTATGTGGCAGTCACCTCCTTCCATACCGAAATTCTGCCGACCGATCTGCTGCTGGCGATTTCGGCTGCACGAACTACCGTCACCTTCCCGGTCGTGATCGAAGTCTTGCTGATGGAACTGCTCTTTGAACTATTAAGAGAAGCCGGGATCCGTCTGCCCGGACAGATGGGTAATACCATAGGCGTTGTCGGCGGTCTTATTGTCGGGCAAAGCGCAGTGGATGCACATCTGGTCAGCACAATCGTCGTGATCGTTGTTGCACTCGCTGCGATCGCCTCCTTCTGTATTCCAAACGAAGCCTTTTCCTCTGCTTTTCGTCTGCTCAAATTCTTTCTGATCCTGCTGGGCGGCATACTGGGGTTGTACGGATTTATGCTTGGCATGCTTGTATTAGCCATTTACCTGTCAGAGCTTGACAGTTTCGGCATACCGTATATGATGCCCGCTGTGGGGGGAGAGATCGGAAATTATGGCCATTTAAAGGATTATGTGATGCGCTATCCCATTTCCAGCATGAAAAAAAGACCTATTTTTACACAAAGTGGGGAACGCATTCGTTTGAAGAAAAAGAGAGGTGACCACCATGAGTAATCCTGTTACAGATCGTCAGCTTCGTCGCACTGTCTTGATGACTGTGGGCATACCCGGAGCTTTATTTATGCCTTATTTTGCATCCCAGGTACATGGCGGCTCCGTCATAGGTATGCTGATCAATGCCATTGCCGTCCTCACCTTTGGTACATTTTTGATCTGGGCCTGCACACACCAGCACTACTTTACCGGTGCACAGACCATCGACGGACGGCTGATCCATTTGCTGTATGCCATACGGTTTTTTATTCGCAGCGCCTGTTATCTTGTCATTTTTACTGATATGATATCACGATTTCTGCTTCCGGATACGGATCAGGCAGTGATCGCATTCTTTATTCTGCTCGTATGCGGCTATGGAGCATCTCATTCCCTGACCGGTCAGACCCGTATACAGGAATTATTGTTCTGGTGGGTTATGATCCCAATCGTATTGGTCATGATCCTGTCCGTATCCGGCTGGCAGCCTGAATTGTTTTCTTCCCAAAATTATGCCGCCATAGGAAGATCACCTTCTGCCACCCTGCTATCCGCCTATCGGACACTTATGATCTTCCTGCCCTTAGAATCTTTATTATATCTGATTCCGAAGTGCCACAAAACCTCTGCCGGAGTCAGAGCCAAACAGGGACTGTGGATCGGCATTTTCCTATGTCTTTTGGTGTTTTTATGCGCATTCCTGACAATTGGCGAATATGCACTCTCGGTTGACTACTTTGGCACCGCCAAAATGCTACGTGCGATCACCACCCCGGGATCTATTACCAACAGGATTGATATGGTTGCCATGCCATTTCTGATGATCGGTCTGTTTATGATACTAAACGGAAATATTGCAAATACCGTCTATGCAGTACACACATCCTGCAGAAGCTTTCGTTATACACCCTGGATCCTCGTCTCTGTCTTATTTATATTCTATCTGTTTCTTATACCTACACACACTGTTCTTGCATGGTATGTCCGATATGCATGCATCCTCGACATTCCGCTTGCAATCCTGCTGCCCCTTCTATGCATTGCAGGTGACAGGATTTTTTACAGATCAAAAAAGATCATGATAGGTATCCTGATCCTTGCACTTATATGTATGACCGGCTGCAGCAGAACCGATATTGAAGATCAGGATTATGTTCTAATGTTAAGTGTAGATCCTGTTGATGCAAAAGCTACAGCCATGCCGGAATATCGCTATGGCGCAGCCATGGCAGACATGCAAGGTTATCGTGCCGAAACCGGCGAAGCGGTCAAGATGAAAACGGCATTTGATACCAGAGAAAACCTGACCGTATTCCGTGACAGTTATTCCCGAAATCATGCCACACGCATGAATCTCGGTCATATAAATCTGATCCTGATTTCAGAAGCCATGCTAAAGTCCCCTTCCATGATGACATCCCTGCTCGACACATGGGAACAGGAGGATGTTCTGCCTCCTACAGTCTATGTTGCACTGACAAAAGAATCAGCCGCCTCTTTTATCACACTGGATCAGGAGTCGGAGATCGTGCTGTCAGCTGCGATCGCAGATATGCTGCGTCATGACGGAAATGTAGCTGTCACGCTGCAGGATCTCTATCTGGCCTACAATGAAAACATTCCTGTCACACTGCCTGTCCTGACATCACAAAATGATGCCGGTTACCCTCAGATTACATCCTATCAGAACACAAATGCACAATCTGACCGTATAATCGCACCCGAACAGGTCAATACTACGGATAAATAAGCAGACAATATTTGTCCGAAGGAGTGAACAATATGATGAGTAGAATTTTAAGAGGTGCCCTGCTTGGTATTTTTCTTGGCATTGTCGGCGGTATGGCAATTGGTGGACTGACCTACCATCCTGCTGTCAGGGAAACAGACAATACTGCCGTACTTTCTATGCAAAACAGTGTATCCAACGATATCATCCGATTCCATATCCGTGCCAACAGTGATACCGTAGAAGATCAGCTTCTAAAAATGCAGATCAAAGATTATGTACTCGAAATACTGAACCCAATCATGAAGAATGCAGCTTCTCTGGATAAGGCACAGGAACTGATCCTTGCAAAAATGCCGTTTCTGAAATCCCAGTTGGAAAGCTATATGCAGAATGCCGGCTATGATTACAATGTAGAAATCTATTTTCAAGATGAAGACTTTCCAATGAAGCAATATGGGGATATGACATTTCCTGCCGGCACTTACCATGCATTGCGTATTGATATCGGCGAGAAACAAGGACAGAACTGGTGGTGCGTTATGTATCCATCCCTTTGTTTCCTTGATGCCACTCATGCTGTCTTAAATGATGTTTCAAAAGAAGAACTCAGACGCATGTTGACACCGGGCGAATATGACTCCCTGATGGCAAGTAACGGTTATGTCAATGGCAGTGTTGACACAAATAAAAATGTTGTCTACTACCATTCAAAGCTATGGGACGAACTGCAGAAATTTTTCAATTAAAACAATTGACCAGATCCTGACTATGTGCTATTCTAGCTATTAAACAATGAAAGTCCTAATCCGTTTCGGATTGGGATTTTTCTGCTTTATAGGTAGTTTGCGACATCGTACCACGGATAGACTTATGCATTATCCGGTAGTATTACAGAACTAATTTATATACGATATGCATATTACACAAATTTATCAATATATAAACTGTATGGGAATATGAAAGGTGGATCATCTCATGAAGGAACAGAAAAAGACAATTACAAACGCAGCCGAAATGAAGAACATTGCCATGCGGATTTCAACCACGACCGTAGTTGTGAATCTGGCGTTATCTGTGTTTAAGCTGGTTGCCGGTCTGGTAGCATCGTCCGGTGCCATGATCTCAGATGCAATTCATTCCGCATCGGATGTGATCAGCACATTTATCGTCATGATCGGTGTACATATTTCCGGCAAAGAGCCGGATAAAGAACACCCCTATGGACACGAACGATTTGAATGCGTAGCTTCTATCGTGCTTGCCATGATTCTCGCAGAAACCGGTATTGCCATTGGAAGTACAGGTATGAAGACGATTATCAGTGGTAATTACAGTGGATTGAAAATACCGGGAATGCTTGCACTTGTGGCTGCCGTGATTTCTATCATCGTCAAAGAATGGATGTATCATTACACGATCCATGCTGCCCGACGCATACAGTCCGGTGCCTTAAAGGCTGATGCATGGCATCACCGCTCCGACGCACTGTCCTCCATCGGTGCCCTGATCGGTATTGCAGGTGCCAGGATGGGATTTGCGATTGCAGATTCCATTGCCAGTGTTATCATCTGTCTGTTTATCATAAAAGCAGCCTATGACATTTTCAAGGATGCGATTGAGAAAATGATCGATCAATCCTGTGATGAAGATACCGAACAGAAAATGCATGATCTGATTCTTTCCGAGCCGGGGGTAAAGGGCTTAAGTGTACTCCAGACCCGGATCTTTGGCTCCCGGATCTATGTCGATGCTGAAATTGAGGCAGATGGCAGTCTGAGTCTGACAGATGCCCACAATATAGCAGAACAGGTACATGATGCAATTGAACAGGCATTTCCAACCGTCAAGCATATCATGATCCATGTCAATCCATGTGACGCACATAAGGCATAAAATAATAGCATTTTCTTTGTATTTGTGATATGCTTATGGCAGGTGTAGATTTTCGTTTTATTCAAGGAGGAATGATTATGAGTTTAAATGGAATTAACAACAACCAGACAGCATCTACATACCAGAATAAGATTGACGCCGTAACATCTGCAGCTGCATCCAAGACTTCCACAGCAGCCACTACAAAGAATACATCTGACACAGGTGTGGTCTACGAGAAGTCCAATCAGGCATATGACAGTAAGAAGATCGTTGCACAATTGAAGGCCGATGCAGAAGCCAGAACCGCTTCCATGAAAAATCTGGTAGAGAAGCTGTTTACCAAACAATCACAGGCATTTCAGACTGCTTATCGCACCAATCCGGATTCTATCTGGAATGAGATCCGTCAGGGAAATTTTGTTGCAGATGCACAGACCATTGCACAAGCGAAAGAGGATGTATCAGAGGATGGTTACTGGGGTGTCAAGCAGACTTCAGAACGCATTCTGGATTTTGCAAAGGCTTTATCCGGTGGTGATTCCGGCAAGATCGATACGCTGGCCAACGCAATCAAGAAGGGCTTCGAAAAGGCCGAGAAGCTCTGGGGCGACAAGCTTCCGGACATCAGTCAGAAGACATATGACGCTGTCATGAAGGGAATAGAGAACTGGAAGGCACAGGCTGCTAACGATACAGCGAACTAACTGCAATCCATACTTTGTTCACAGTTAGTTTATATTTTCCTAACAAAACGAACACAGTTTGAACACAAGTTATCTATATACTTATTGATTGTAGGAGCTTTCATATTATTTGAATCCTCTCCCCCTCATTGTTAGAACCCCGATCATACGACCGGGGTTCTTTTTATTCCTATCATTCAGGAAAAAGATCATGCAATTATAAAAAAGCTCCAAATCATCGAATTCAATGATCTGGAGCTTCATCCTTCATGCTGGCGACCGGAATCGAACCGGTACGGGTATCACTACCCACGGGATTTTAAGTCCCGGGCGTCTGCCAGTTCCGCCACGCCAGCCTGTGAATGGATGGAGGTGGATTCGAACCACCGAAGCATTACGCAGCAGATTTACAGTCTGTCCCCTTTGGCCACTCGGGAA
>CAKQYS010000023.1 GCA_934293375.1 uncultured Lachnospiraceae bacterium
GTGGATTCGAACCACCGAAGCATTACGCAGCAGATTTACAGTCTGTCCCCTTTGGCCACTCGGGAATCCATCCATATGGCGGTATGTCCGCCAACAGTTTTATATTATACTTGAAAGCCTTACGGATTGCAAGCATTTTTTACATTCGAAAATCTTCCTGTGCAAGCACGATTGCAGACATCTTCGGCACCTGGATCGTCAACTGGTTATTGACTACCGGATGTGCAATAAATTCCAGGAAATAGCCCTCCTCTGTTGTCAGCATCTTCTGTTTCATTGTTGATCCATTCGGAACACCCAGACGTGTAACTGCCAGACGGATTTCCTTATCCTCGTAGTTATTATTGATGATCACAACTGCACGCTGTCTATCCGTAAACCGTCCGTATGCTACGAGTTTATGTTCCCCATGAAGGAACATGATCGAACCCTTCATCAAGGCTTCCAGCTCCTTGTGTATCTTGATCATATCCCGATGGAAACTGATCAATTCCTGATCCTCCTGCCCCCAAGGGTAAGTTCTACGGCTGTCCGGATCGGTCCATCCACATACACCCGCCTCATCACCATAATAAATGGTCGGTGCACCCGGCCATGTCATCTGAAATACAACGGCCTGTCTGAATACACCCTTATTGACATTTTCATTTGCCGCATTTGCACCAAGCGTATGGATCCGCCCTACACGACGGTTAGTACGTGTCAGGAATCGTGAATGATCATGATTGGAAAGCTCATTCATCGCCACATCCAATGACTGCTGATGAAATCTCGACATATGGTGTCTGAGTGCTCCCATAAAGGCATCCGGATTACCCAGAAGATCCCCTCTAAACTCGTCACTATGCTTCTCCACACCTGTAAGAAACCATGTGATCGGTTCCATAAATGCATCATAGTTCATAACCGTATCCCACTGGTCGCCCTTCAGCCATGCCTTCGGATCTCCATAATGCTCTGCCAGTACAATTGCATTTGGATTCGCTTCTCTGACATTCTTTCTGAAATCTCTCCAGAACTGATGATTAAACTCCTCTGAATGTCCAAGATCCGCAGCGACATCAAGACGCCATCCATCTACATTATACGGTGGAGACACCCATTTTCTTGCTATCCGCATAATATATTCATACAGCTTCGGAGAATCCTCATAATTCAGCTTCGGCAATGTATCATTGCCCCACCAGCCATCATAAGTCGTATTATATGGGAACGCATTCTCGTCGTTAAATTTAAAAAATGTGTGATAAGGACTGTCTGCACTGATAAAAGCACCCGGCTCGTAGCCTTCCCTGCCCTCATAAATACACTCTCGATCCAGCCATTTATTGAAGGATCCACAATGATTAAATACACCATCTAAAATCACCTTCATGCCCCTTCGATGGATCTCCTCCACAAGCTTTGCGAAGAATTCATTGCTGGCTTCAAGATTCTCTTTATTCGTCACCCGGTGAATATACCGCGAAGAGTTTTTATTTGTCTGATCACCATATTCCAGACAATTGCCCTCATCTGACACAATCTTTCCAAAATGCGGATCAATATAGTCATAATCCTGTATATCATATTTATGATTCGATGGTGAAACGAACAATGGGTTAAAATAGATTACATCGACACCCAGACTCTGCAGATAATCCAGCTTATCCCATACACCCTGCAGATCTCCTCCGTAAAATCTTCTGACATCCATATTTTCCGGATAACTGTCCCAATCCTCTACACGCCTTGTACCCTCACCAATGTAACAATACTCATTGTCAAGCACATCATTATTCTTGTCACCATTGCAGAACCTGTCTACATAGATCTGATAGAATACTGCGCCTCTTGCCCATTCCGGGGTGAAGAAATCACAACATATCTCAAAATTGTAATCAGGATTCACATTCCGTCTTGCACCGATCTTATTATAAAAGCAGCGGGTTCTGGCACATTGTATCTCATAATAGTATTCGTAATGTCCATCCTCAGCCACCGGCAATTCCGCCGCATAAAAATCAAAGTCACCAACCCGCTTCTCAAACGGCATCTCAATACGCTCACCGTTGCATATTACATACACTGCATCCACATTGGCCGCTGCCGTTCTGAACCGCACCGTGATCACATCCCCGGATGCCGGCTGTGCCGGGCTTCTATAATACTCTGTTCCATCACTAAACAGTGCCTCTAATCTGAGCGCCGGCTTCGTTTGGAATATATATTGTTGTCTTCGTAAGATCGATCTGATCTCTTCTACTGATATTCCCATATTGTCTCCCCATATTCTATCACTTATAACTCACATTTATTATACACACATATCAATATTTTACAGTAAATGGTAAAGAATATCAAGCATCACACCTCATTTTGTTTCTATCTTTGCAAATCTGTACTGCAGGCCCGGCTGCATAAAACAATATGCCGATGCGCCGGTCTGGTCAGGCTTCTTTCGGAACACATCCAGTACATATAACCAGAACCGAATCGCCTCTGCACAGCCCGGATCATCGGGTATCGGATTCTGTTTACATTCCAGCACTTTATATATAGAAGACGGCAGATCTCCTCTGCGGAAAGCTCCATCGAGAACTCCACGATTGCGTCCCTGATTCCATTTTTCAAGCGTATGTACAATATTATTCACAATCGCGATATCCACATATACACCGGTTGTTTCCACATCATAGAATGGATGATCCGGCGACAGCGTACCACCATATAGAATATACTCTGCGTTGCAGGTCCCCAGCAGTGTATGTTGTTCCGCATATGAAATATTGGTTGTATGAATAAAATGCATCCTGTCATACAGCTCCTCCCGGGATGCAATATATAATCCCAAAGAGTCAGTCCCGGTCAGCACAACCTTCTTTCCTGCTGCTGCATATTTTTCCGATAACACGCCTGCTGCCCCTATAAAATTCTGCAATCTTGTCACTTCATCTATAAAAATATATTGTACATTAGGGTATGACTCGATTACCTTTCGCAGCTGCATCATGGAACAACCTTCCTCACATCGCACAAGCAGACATTTGTCATACGCTGCAAGCTTCACAATCTCCTGCAGCATCATGGTCTTCTTGCCGGTTTTCCACAATCCATACAGTGCACATACTTTTCCGTCATTCGGTGATTCCATGTATTGATGCAGCTTCCTGACAAGAAACCGTTCCTTCTTAATACCTGTAAGTTTGCTTTGTGCATATTCCTGTAATGCCGCCCCCTGCCAGACCGCGATCCCGTTATTGTATGCGTTCATATGATTCCCTCCCTTCCTGATTACTCGTAGTATACAATAAACTGTAAGTTTACAACAGTAAACCTGTAGTATATCTTTACAAAGTAAAAAGGACAGTCCACGCACGACTGTCCTTTTGGAGAAGGTATTTTTGTTACTTATGGGGTGTAGCAAAAAAACTATATAATGTATTGGGGGGGTTACAAGTATTATTATATATAAAATGGACTAAAAGTGTGCACAAACCTTTTTTTTATTCAAAAATGTTTTTGTGCATTTTGACAGCCACTCGATATTGTTGCAAACCGTTTTACCCCGAAATTGTATACCTTGTATAATTTTTTGGCATTTTATGGCAAATATGCCCCGCACACAATTCCTACGCTTCGAATAACGCCTCAAACTCTGCCCGGTCGATCCGCTCCTTCTCGATCAACAGTGCTGCACATTTGTGCAATACATCCATGTGTTCTTCAATGATCCGTCTCGCATCCGCATAGCACTCATCGATGATCCGCTTCACCTCACGGTCGATCGCAGCCTGTACCTCTTCGCCATAATTCTTAGCATGTCCAAGATCTCTGCCTAAGAATACCTCATCATTGTCATCATATTCATAATTGATCAGACCCAGTTCTTCAGACATACCGTATTTCACAACCATGCTTCTCGCCATCTGGGTTGCCTGCTTGATATCCTGAGATGCACCGGTCGTGATATCCCCAAAGATCAGCTCCTCGGCAATTCTGCCACCGAAGTCCACCTTGATCTCCTGCAGCATTTTTCCCTTCGTCAGGAACTCATTGTCATTCTCAGGCAACGGCATCGTATAGCCTGCTGCCCCCTGGCCTGTAGGTATCGCAGATACCACATGCACCGGTCCGACATCCGGCAGCAGATGAAACAGGATCGCATGACCTGACTCATGATACGCTGTAATCCGCTTTTCCTTCTCCGGCACCAGACGGCTCTTCTTCTCCGTACCAATACCGATCTTGATAAATGCTTTATCTATATCTGCCTTATTCAGAAATGCCCGATTCCCCTTTGCAGCTGAAATCGCTGCCTCATTCATCAGATTCTCCAGATCCGCACCTGCAAACCCGGCTGTCGTTCTGGCAACCTCATGCAGATCTACATCATCACTTAATGGTTTATTCTTTGTATGCACCGCCAGTATTTCCTCACGGCCTAACACATCCGGCTTGCCGACCATGATCTTCCGGTCGAAACGACCCGGACGCAGAATCGCTGGATCCAGAATATCCACGCGGTTCGTTGCTGCCATTACGATAATACCTTCATTCACACCAAAGCCATCCATCTCTACCAGCATCTGATTCAAGGTCTGCTCCCGCTCATCATGTCCGCCGCCAAGGCCGGAACCCCTGCGTCTTGCTACAGCGTCAATCTCATCAATAAATATAATACATGGTGCATGTGCCTTCGCATCTGCGAACAGATCCCGCACTCTGGAAGCACCAACACCGACATACATCTCAACAAAATCAGAACCGGAAATACTGAAGAACGGAACATGTGCCTCTCCTGCAATGGCTTTCGCCATCAATGTCTTACCTGTACCAGGAGGGCCCACTAACAGAATACCCTTGGGAATCCTGGCACCCAGCTTCGTATACTTGCCCGGCGCCTTTAAGAAATCCACAATATCCTCCAGTTCCTCTTTCTCTTCTTTCAGACCTGCCACATCCGAAAACCGGATCTTGATCTCTTTCTCCTCTGCGATCTTGGCACGGCTTCTGCCAAACGCCGGTCCTGCCTGGGATCCGCCATCCCCTCTTGCAGCCATTGCTCTGCCGAGCATGGCAAATAAAAAGATAAATACACAAACGATCACAACGATCAAAGGCAGATAACTCCAAAAGGTACTTGTCTTGGTTACATCATACATCCGAAATTTGACATCTGCGTCTGCGTTCTTATAGATATCTTCTATTTCTTTAACATCCGAGGTATAGAATCCATTGATCTTACCATCATTCATAGTCACCTCGACATAGCCGGTTGGCACTTCTGCATTCTGTGCAACCTTGATCTCCTTGATGGCATTGTCCTCTAAATCCTGTTGAAATGTCTTTACATCGTACTGATTGGCAATAGGCTGGTTCGCTTTATTCATATATATGAACGCACCAATACCCAGCAGAATCAGAATGATGAAATATAACACCATGCCATTTCTTGCATCTCTTCTCATAGCTTTCTCCTTTTATTTTATTCTATTACACCAAACAATTGCGAAACTCTCAATTACGATTGCGACTATGTGCATATTGCATAATGTATAAGCAGGTACTTGAAGAACGCCGGTACTTGCAATGAGCACTTAGCGAAGTATTTTTGAGCTTAGTGCGAATGTACACCTGTGCACTTGGCAAGGTATTCTCGAGCCTAGTGCACATGGTGTTACATTGCTTAGTACCGCTGCGTGATGAAGTAGCGAGAGCGTGCCTGTGATACATTGTGCAATATGCACATAACATCAACATCTTCAAGGAGTTTCGCAATTGTCTATTATTCTATTACACCAATATAAGGAAGGTTGCGGTACTTCTGTGCACAGTCGAGTCCATAACCTACCACGAATCGATCCGGAATCTCAAATCCTGCCATATCCAGTGGCACTTCCACCACACGTCTGTCCGGCTTATCTAACAGGGTAATGATCTTGAATGTCTCAGGATTTCTTGTCAAAAGAACCTCCCGCAGATAACTGAGCGTTCTACCGGAATCCAGAATATCCTCAACCACGATCACATTCAGTCCTGTGATCGGTTCATCCAGATCTTTATTGATCTTTACAATGCCGGATGATTTCATCTCATTTCCATAGCTTGACACGGACATAAAATCCATCGTAACCGGTATCGTCAGCCGTTTAGCAAGCTCACATACAAAAAATACACTGCCCTTCAGAATTCCAATCAGATGTACAGTCCTGCCGGCATATTCCTCGTTGATCGCATCTGCCATCTCCTGGATTCTCTTCTCTACATCTGCCTTTGAAATCAATACTTTAATCTTATCGTCTGTCATTGTCTTCTCCTTCTTGTATATCATTTTGATTAGAAAATGTAACCTTTAACACATATTCTGTATCCTGATTCACATGATAATACGAACTGATCCGATGGCCTATCACCCATACAATATGATGACCGTCTGCCAAAACCAGCTGTCCTGCTCTGGCATATGCCGGAATCTTCTCATCCTTCAGATATTTGGTCAATGTCTTTTTATGACCATATGCATCAATACACAAAAAATCCTCATCCTGTGGATACCTCAGCACAAGATTACCCTTCATTTTACCACAATCCAATAGTTTCGTATACTTTTTTTTATCGGACGGATCCGGTCTCTCTTCTGTCAATACCGCTGTCAGGGTCTGCCCCTGTGCTGTCCTAAGCTGCACCGTCTGCCGATCGTATATCAGCTTCATATCTATCCTATCATTTTGTTCCGGCAAATGTGTATCTGCCTGACCACATACAAAATGCAGGCACCCGGAATTCCGATAAACCCGCAGATCTCCCGGCAGTTCCACATATCTGCCCGGTTGCAGTGCAATCAGACCACACACTGCCCGAATATGCACATCCCCAATATCCCGCATGGACTGTAACATATCAGCGACCGCCATCCGAACTACTTCCTGTCGTATATACATCTGCTGTTTCTGTAACATATCAAGATCCAGATCCACTTCCGTAATGACTCCATGCTGCCGCCGGATCCGGCTGCAGGCCATATAGCTTTCTCTGCACAGTTCCCATAGACAATCCTGTGCCATTGAGACTTTTTGTGCCGCTGCGGCAATATGGGCTGCCGCACGGCTGTTCACCTGCTCCAGTTCACCGATCACACAATTTCGGATACGGTTTCTTGCATATGTGATATCCGAATTTGTTGCATCCTGACAATATGGCTGACCATATGCTGCCAGAACTTCTTCAATCTCACTTCTGCTAACATAAAGCAATGGTCTGATAATGGAATGCTCCTGCTGCTTCATGCCACACAATCCCGACATCCCTGTCCCCCGCACAAGATTCAGTAATACTGTCTCAGCCTGATCATTTTCATGATGTGCCACTGCAATCTTTGTATAACCGAGAGACTGTCTGATCTCCTCAAAGCATTGATACCGTAGGATCCTTCCTGCCTCTTCGATGCTCAGGTGTCTGTCTTGTGCGGTCTTTTCCACATCATAATGCACTTCTCTGTATGCCACATCATATCTCTCACACAACGCCTTGGTAAACGCCGCATCACGGTCTGCCGCATCCCCTCGGAGTCCATGATGTACATGCACCGCGCACAACGAAATATCCATCTGCTTTCGCAGTTCACACAATAACAGCAGCAGACACACCGAATCCGCACCACCGGATACACCGACCACGATGCGGTCCTGTTCCCTGATGAGACCATCCACTCTCCAATTTTTTATTATCGTCTGTATTCTGGCATTCATGTCCTTTTCGCATCCCTATTTTATGTGATAGGATCAGCACATGATACTTCCGTTCATGCCTTGCACCCATCATCTTCCATATATAAACAATATGTACATCATAAGCGAATCGCCTGAAAAAATCAAGCTACGCCGCCTGTTTTAGACGAAATACCACAAGTGTCGCATCATCTGTAAGCTCCCTCTCATTTTCCGGTCTGTGCTGTATGATTCTGCGGTATAATTCTGATGCTATCTCCTCCGGCGTGTCTGATTCCAGTTCGCATAAATACTCCTTCATACAGGCGATCTTGTCCTCTTCATCAATACACTCCATCAGTCCATCAGAACACATCACAACCACATCTTCCACAAACAGCTTCTTCATCGTGACATCCCCTTTTGCATCCGAAACTGCTCCAAGCGGCAGAGATGTGGACATGATGGTGTCAATCCACTGATCACGCTTAATAAATGTCGCAGCCGCTCCATATTTGATAAATTCAGCCATTCCGGAATACAGATCCACATGACACAGATCCAATGTGGCAAAGTTTTCACCCTGACACTTCATACTCATCATGGAATTAACCAGTCCGATCGAACAACTCTGGTCGAAACCCGCACCGATCAGATCTGCAATGGACTCCGTCAGAAATTCACTTTGTCTGAAAGCCGGCTCACCACTCCCCATACCATCCGATATCATCAACAGCATGGATTCCTTGCCGACAGGTGCAAGATAACTATAATCCCCACATACACTTTCTCCTCGCTTTCTATGACATATATAGCCTGACTGATATGTAAAATTGGGAGCCTCTACCAACACAATCAGGCTCTCGCATTCACCGACAATACTTCTGCTGCCCTCATCTACAGCAAACTGCTTATTCATGATCCCACTCACCAGCCTTGCGATCTCTCTGGCAGTCGTCACATTGCCTTTTGTACGGGAAGCATACAGATAGATCCGCTGGCGCCCTCCAGGCCCCTTATATGCCATCATTTTCCCCAGCAAAATACTTCTGCTCCACAACACCGTCTTCAGCTTGTGTTCCTGCTGTTTTGTAAATCCGGTTTCAATCTGCAGATGATCGGCATAATCGGATATCATACTTCCCAAATTCTCCATCTGCCGAAACACCACGCTTTGCTCCGGTGTCTGATTATAACTCATGAAATTCTCGGATACCTGTTCAAATGCTTGTCCATATTCCCGCAGCTGATTTTCAAAATCATCCAGTACATTCTTCTGAATCGACATATCCAGTGCAGCCGGAGAGCCTTTATATGCCTGTCTATACAACACACCTTTCGGAGTCAGTCCAAAGACCAGCAAGGCGGAAGCAAGTGCACGCACCATCTGCGGTTCGACGAAAGTCTGCTGATAGGTCCACCCTAACACCGCATACACGGCACCCACACCCAGCAAGGTTGCAATCCTGCCCATCTGGCTCGCAGCACCTGCCACAAGTCCCACCAATGCCAGACACGCCAGATGTTCTATCTGGCCTGTTTTCCATGCCAGCACAATGCCGCAGATCGTCCCTAGTGTTGTGCCTGCTGCAATCCCATAAATATAACTTCCGTACATGGCAGCCAGAATACCGATCAAAGCGAGCATTGAAAACTGTCCGGCCACCGTTACCGGCAGTCCTGCGACCATGGTTGCAAACAACGCAATCGATCCAACCACAGCCTCATTTCTCTCCAACAGATTCCACGGCTGCCCTGTCAGTGCAAATATCGCCGTCTGATATACGATCACGGAGCCCGCCACAAGCACAGCTTCAAAAAATGGCATATATGGCATCTGTAACAACTGACCAGCCACAAGCAGCCGCACACCTTCAGCCACAAAAGCCACACCTGCCCCCATCAAAGCGATCACAATACGGTTATCCGCTACATGCCTGTCCTGAATACAGGTGAGCATCATCGCAAGTGCGAAAATAACTACACTATACTGAATTACGGATCCAAATTGCAGCGTACTAACAACTCCAAGCATCAAACATACAAACATCCCTGCTGAACTGACTCCCTCCAGATATGATGCAAGAAAAAATGCCACTAAAAAGGGATACATCGTTCCGACTGCCACTCTGCCGATCAGAAAGGCTGCCAAATGTATCCCTATCCCTTTTCTTTTATTTGTCATAGCAATGCCTCCCACTTGTATTTTATGTGGGGTACATTATAGTATGCGTTCCTACCACTGCCTGTCTAATCCTGTGATACAGCTTCGACTTATTTCCCATTCATGTACACTATGCATCAAACATCACGCGCTCTGAGTCAAATGCTTTTGCAACAATTACAACTAATATGCCACCAACAACTAAATGGGATAATACACAGAGCAGGCAGTTCAGAATGGAAATATTCTGCCCCAGAATATTCTTCAAGGCAACAACAGCGCCATATAACGGAATCATATAAGTTCCGGTTCCCGCCTTATCTCCTGTAAACATTGTCACCATACCACTCATCATTACCAACAGATATACCGGGGTCACATATGTAGAAGCCTCCTTCATATCTTTTGCGAATACAGATGTGAGTGCGATCACTGCCACATATACAAAGACCATTGTCACAATGATCAGGA
The DNA here is from genome assembly GCA_934293375.1 of uncultured Lachnospiraceae bacterium. Taxonomy (GTDB): domain Bacteria; phylum Bacillota; class Clostridia; order Lachnospirales; family Lachnospiraceae; genus RGIG6919. The sequence goes on from CAKQYS010000023.1 coordinate 10,324, forward strand.
TCATCATCCATATCTGCCATGGCTGGAAGGTCATACTCATTCCCAGTGTCTGCGTCAGATCCTCAGATCCCATATTGCCCATGGTGCTCAGATCCGTCTGGATGGAATTCATCAGCAGCGGAATCGCGATCACCATAGAAACCACATAAATGATCGCAGAAATACCGGATAATGTCATCATAGCGAACAGCTTCCCAAGTACGATCGTACTGCGGCGAACCGGCGTGATCAGCAAGGATGCCAAGGTTCCACGCTCTTTTTCTCCGGCGATCATGTCAATACCCACACTCATGCCACCGGCAAATAAAAGCAGTGTGATCAGGTAAGGAAGCATTGCACCCATTGCCTCCCCTGCTGCTTTATCTTCATTCTGAATCTCTGCATCCTCATTGTTCTCATCTATCGTGAAGATCTTCATGGAATTCATATCTTCAAACCGTTTCTCAAGCAGTGTCTCCCGGTATGGCTCCAGCTGATCCATTACCATCTCATCTCTTGCATTCTGCGAATAATCAGAAGATGGATTATAAAATGTATGAATATCCGGAATCTCATCCCCCGCCTGGTATGCAGTAATCTGTGCATCAAAATCCGCATTGAAAACCAACAGCAGATCTAAAGATTCATCCAGGATCTGATCCTTCGCCTTCTCAACCTCGGAATCACTCTGAAGCTCTGTGACCTCATAAGTATCAAAAAAATCATCCCCGACATACTCTAAAAAACTCTTTGGCATCTGATAGACGGCAACGGATGCTACATGATCTGCCTGATCCTGCATTACATTCTGCACCAAAAATCCCATCAGTCCGTAAATTAACACAACCATGATCACAGGCAGAATAAACAGTGAAAAGACAAGCTTTTTGTCTGTGAATACCCGTCGCAGCTCCTTTTGATAAACAATTGAAATATTATGCATTGTCCTTCACCTCCATCGTCTGCTTATACATATGAAAGAATGCATCCTCCAAATCCTCTGTCTGTGTCTGTTCCAATACCTCCGGCAGAGAACCGCAAAAAACACACTGGCCATTGATGATCATTGCCATCCGATCTGCCAGCTTCTCTGCTTCTGACATGATATGCGTCGATACAATCACGATCTTACCCTGTTCCTTCAACATTTTCAGGTAATCCGTAACTGCTCTCGCCGTAATAATATCCAATCCATTGGTCGGCTCGTCAAAAATCACTACCTTAGGGTCATGTATCAGGCTGACCGCAATAGACGCTTTCTGCTTCATACCGGTAGACAAATCCTGTATCTTCTTGTCTGCAAATTCCGTGATCCCAAAATAGGTAAACAGTTCTTCCTGTCTCGCCTTAATCTGTTTTTCTGTCATGCCGCGAAGCTTACCAAAAAACATAAACAGATATCTCGGTGTGAAGTTGGGATCCAGCTTCACTTCGTTGGTTAAAAATGCAATATTCGCACGAACCTGCTGTCCCTGTGTCATCGTATCATATCCTTCAACCGTAACTGTACCATCTGTCGGATCTAACAGGGTTGCAATACACCGAAGTGTTGTAGTTTTACCCGCACCATTTGGTCCTAACAGGCAGAAAATCTCTCCTTCATTTGCCGTAAATGACACATGACTGACCGCCATCTTTGTCGACTCCCTCGTCTTGAGCTTTGCCATCTGGTGTCTGCTCAATTTGTATATTTTTGTTAAATCCTGAATCTCAACCATATATGATCTCCTTTGCCGTATCTTTCATTCGTATATAAAAATAGGAGACGCATACCAAATGTTCTGCGTCTCCTATTTGTCATCGACCTTAATAAAGATCTCATCCGGATAGACCAATCCAAGCTTCTCATGTGCAATCTCTTCCACATATGCCTTCGTCTGTCTATACTGAACTTCCTTTAATAACTCCTTCGCACGCGTCTGTTCGCTGGCAATCTGTTCCTGTAATACTGCGATCTGTTCCTCATTCTCTGCCACCTGCGCCTTTAGGCCATGTGTCTTCACAGATATCGAAAAACACAAAACAATCACAATAAAAGCAATCATCAGCGTGCCCTGCCGCATCTGTCTGCGCGCCCTTTGCTGCTTTTTCAAATAACCTCACCCTTATATCCTATACTTGCTGTATCACGTTCCTTATATAGCTTCTTTTAGAATAATACTTTTCTTTCTGTTTTTCAATCTTTTTTTCGTTTTTTCGACATATTTTTTATAATTGTTTGTATACTTTTCCTCACATGATCCAAAATGAATCCATATATATGTAAAAAAGGTCTTGTCACACAGCTCCCATGCAACAGAATACCCACAAAGACACCAAAGACAGCATATCCCCTGACTCTGCCATAATTGTAGGTATAGAGCATGGAAAAGATCATTCCGGCAGCGATAAGCCAGAACAGCAGATCTCCAACTGCCATAAGAACCGCTCCATGCCGCCAAGTTCTTCGCAGTATCAACAGGGCATCATATAAAAACCACAATAAAAATCCACACAGAAAGCTATGCAGAAATACCTGAAACTGTTCATACACAATCGCAGCCATCTATTTAAACAGCCGCCCGATCAGATTGCCGGCAGCCTCCCCTGCACTCTTCATTTCAGAATAAGTCATACTGTCGATCTTCCCTGTGATCTCTGTCTCACCCTTTTCGACAGAAAGCCGCTTCACATGCAGATCATCCCCTTTGATCATCAAAGCACCAAGCTCCGTCATCAACAGTATTTCCTTGGTATCAAAGGAAATCACATCCAGTACACCCGTGATGCTGCCACCACTCCGATTCTGAATGATCAGCTTATGTCCATTTGTAATGACATGTTCTTCCATGGTCAACCTCCTCGCCTATGAAATACTATATGCGGCAAGAGGTCAAAATATGTCTCAGGTTTTATCAGCTAGACATACTTATACATATCCTTGGCAGCTTCTTTCTTGGTAGTCTCTACGATATCTGTTACTTCAACCTTCACGGTCTTATTGCCAAATCCGATCTCAATGACATCCCCTACCTTTACATCATAAGATGCCTTTACTACTTTATCATTTACCATAACACGCCCTGCATCGCAAGCATCATTGGCTACCGTACGACGCTTGATCAGACGCGACACCTTTAAATATTTATCTAGTCTCATTGCTTTCTCCTCTCTGCTTACACATAAGAAAAGGCACCCTGTAAGGGTGCCTGTCCTCATTGATATCTGACTATGCGTTTACGATATCCTTTAATGCCTTACCAGCCTTGAACTTAGGAGCCTTAGATGCAGCGATCTTCATAGACTCACCAGTCTTAGGATTACGTCCCTCTCTTGCAGGTCTCTCAGCAACCTCAAAAGTACCAAATCCAACTAACTGGATCTTCTCACCCTTCTTTAACTCATCTGCTACTACATCTGTGAAAGCCTTTAAAGCCTTCTCAGCATCCTTCTTTGATAATTCTGTCTTCTCAGCGATAGCTGCTACTAATTCAGTCTTGTTCATCGATATAATCCTCCTCTGGAATTAAATTATAAAATATAATCGTGATTAATGCCACCGGGTGCAAGTCTCGTACCCCATCCCCACAACAAAAACCATCTTACATAGTTATACTATTGCCTCTATGATTTGTCAAGCAAAAAGGTAAATAAACCCCTTTTTTCCTTGATTTTCCCTTGATTTTTCATTCATTTAGCCCTCCATCTGGCGGCCTAGAAAATTGGCTGCAATGATGGCTGCCTTCTGCTCGCTTTCTCCCAGTTTTTTATTTCCACCTCTGTCTAAAATGATCACAGCTCCAATTGCATCTCCCTCACAGATAATCGTCTGCACAATCTGTCCCTCATATGCTTCATCACCATTTCCTGTAATCCTGATATACTGCTTTTCTCCCTGTCTGGCCAGGATCGCTTCTCTGTCATTGATCGCATCCTCCAGATCCTTATGCAGTGGTTTTCCTAAAAGATCTTTCTTAGGGGTTCCTGCAACTGCAATGATCTGGTCTCTGTCACACACGCACACGGCATAGCCCAAAATCTGCGCCACTGCATCCACATACTGCTGTGCAAATGTAGAGAGCTCTCCAATCGGTGAGTACTTCTTGAGAACAATTTCACCGTCTTTATCTGTAAAAATCTCCAGCGGGTCGCCTTCTCTGATCCTTAATACCCTTCTGATCTCCTTTGGCACAACCACCCGGCCAAGATCATCAATTCGTCGTACAATTCCGGTTGCTTTCAATACTGTTTCCTCCATTTTCTTATTTTCGCAAGAGCATGTTTACACTCTTTTACTATATATTAGCTTTGGAGTTAGTATGTGGAAAGTTGCATGAAATTATTCCTGTATTTGTTTCTATAAAACAGAAGAGTGATTGCATTCCCTTTCTAATCGTGGTACAATCCTAAATCGTGTGTTTATAAATTTTTAAGATTTACGGAAAGGATAACTCATATCATGAATGAACTAAGGCCAAAGCTTTTTGATGTCATGAAAGGCTACACCAAATCCCAATTGATCAAAGATATCATCTCAGGTATCATTGTTGCCATTATTGCACTTCCCCTGTCGATCGCACTTGCAATCGCCTCCGGCGTTGGACCGGAGCAGGGACTGTATACTGCAATCATTGCCGGCTTCTTTATCTCGTTTTTCGGAGGCAGCCGCGTTCAGATCGGCGGTCCGACTGCTGCATTTGTCGTCATTATCTACGGCATTGTCACAGACTACGGGACCGATGGTCTGATCGTCGCTACGATCCTCGCAGGTATCATCCTTGTCATCATGGGAATCTGCCGTTTTGGTTCACTCATCAAATATATTCCTTATACGATCACAACCGGTTTTACATGTGGAATTGCTGTCACATTGTTTGTCGGTCAGCTCAAAGATTTCTTTGGCATGGATATTGCTTCTGTGCCTTCGGAATTCACAGACAAGATCATCGTATATGCAAAAAACATTTCCCATATCAACCTGACAGCCACCGTGATCGGCCTGTGTGCAGTCGCCATCATGCTTATATGGCCAAAGGTTACTGACAAAATTCCGGGATCCCTGATCGCCATTGTCATCACGACTGCCGTTGTCTATTTTGCAAAGCTCCCGGTCAATACGATCGGCAGTGTATATGGCCAGCTCAGCTCTTCATTTCCTGCCTTTCATGTGCCGGCAATCTCCATGAAGCTGATCCAGAAAATGCTGTCCCCAGCCTTTACGATCGCAATTCTCGCAGGCATTGAATCTCTGCTGTCAGCCGTTGTATCCGACGGTATGATCGGAGATACACATAAATCAAATGCAGAGCTCATCGGTCAGGGACTCGGTAATATCTTCTCCGGTCTGTTCGGCGGCATCCCTGCCACAGGTGCGATTGCAAGAACCGCTGCCAATGTACGAAATGGCGGGCGCACACCGATCGCAGGTATTGCACACTGTGTGACACTGACAATCATTCTGCTGGTACTGATGCCGCTCGCTGCCCTGATTCCGATGACAACACTTGCTGCTGTTCTACTCGTTGTTGCAGCGAATATGGCAGACTGGTCATCTTTCTTTCACCTATGTAAGACCGCACCAAAAAGCGACATTATTGTATTAGTTGTCACATTTTTCTTAACAGTATTCTTTGATCTGGTCGTTGCGATCGAGATCGGCGTTGTTCTGGCATCCCTGCTATTTATGAAGCGGCTGGCAGAAACAGCGGATATCAAAGCATGGAAATATGTAGATTCCCCGGATATCACACCGGGAGAAGCTGAAAAAATGCGGGATATTCCACATTCCATCCGGGTATTCGAGATCAGCGGGCCGATGTTCTTCGCAGTAGCCGATCAAGTACTGAGCATCAACAGCAGCCATCACACTAAGGTTGTTGTTATCCGTATGCGCAGCGTGCCATCCATTGATGCAAGTGCCATGCGTTCTCTCAATGAACTGGCAGCACGGGCAAAGAAAAAGCGCATTGCTCTAATCTTTTCCCATGTCAATGAACAGCCAATGCATGTCATGGAAAAGGATGGTTTCATTGAGCGGCTCGGAAGGGAAAACTTCCGGGATAATATCGTAGAGGCACTCGACTACGCAGAATCCCTGCTGTAAATTACATACAGAAGTGCAAATGTCCGGATACACCTTACACAGTGTACCCGGACATTTTTTAGGCAAATAACGCACGCACATGCTCTGCGTCAAAGGTAATCTGTGGAATATGATCCACCTCAATCTGATACAAGGCATTTGCCGCAAGATGTTCTGCCGCCTGCTCCAAATCACGGATACCGGTCGTGTTGGCAAACTGCTTCACGATCTCATCCAATCCATCCTCGGTGACAATACACTCATGCTCTAACAGACCAATCCGCTTCAGCACCTTCGGCAACGCAAATCTGCTGAAGATGATCTTCTTCTCCTCTGTCGAATAATCCGGAATATCGATCACCGCAAAACGGGACATCAAAGGGGCACTGATCTGGGACTTGTCGTTGGCTGTCGCGATTGGATACACACCGACCGTCGGCACCATACATTCCATGTAATTGTCTGTAAAGCCAAGATTGTCAAGCAGTGTCAGCAGGACATCCGCAGGATTGCCATTGCCCTTGCCGGAGGATGCCTTATCCAGCTCATTGATAATAAAGACAAGATTCGACTCCCCTGCCATCGCAAATGCTTCCATGATGATGCCCGGCTTCGCATTGCCATAGATTCTGGAGCTTCCTGTCAGCTGCTCCGGATCATTGATCGAACTCATATCCAGCGTCGTCCACGGCAGCTTCAGAATCCTCGCTACCGCATATGCGATCTGGGACTTTCCTGTTCCGGCAGGGCCGCACAGCAGCAGTCCATATGCCGGCAGTGTATGGGTTCGATTGATCTGGATGATCGTCTCCATAATCCTCTGCTTCACACGCTCTAAGCCATACAACTCCTCATCTAAGATCCGTCTCGCCTCAACCGGGTCGATTGTCTCAAAATAATTATTTTTCCATTGCACATTCATCATAATGGAGAGTGCCCGCTGTGCATGTCTTCTCTCCTCCGGCGATACCTCATGGGAATGCGCCACCGCAAGATTCCGTCTCGCCCACAGTCTGATATTGTCCGGCATCGTCCGTCCCGCACAGGTCATGAAGTCCGAAATGCTCTGCAGACTGGTCAGCTTCATCTCATCGCCTTCCTCATCTGCCTCATCCTCATCAATCTCCTCCTCGGACGCACTGCTCGCCAGCAGTCTCTCAATCATAAACTGCAAAAAGCCATCCTGTGCTGACAGCTTCGTACCACCGCCAAATGCCACCTCGCGGATCCGGTATACGGCATAGCCTTCTTCCAGATTCTTACCGGAAAGTCTGACACTGATATGGTTCTCACCAAGCCATTTGATCAGACTGACAAACCGGGCATCAATCCGCAGAATATCTGCGCAAAAAGTATCCCGTTCCTCCTTAAACTCAAATGCCGTCCGCTTCGCCTGGTTCGTAAAAATGCCCTGTGCATGGTGTGCCCACTGCCGTGCCTTATTGTCTAACACAAGAATCGGCTCCTCCGGCGACTTCTCCTTCGCATTGGAATAAAATACAGTGTATGTGCACACCTCATCAATCGGTGCATCGGATGTATGATTAAAATCAAATACTGGCATGTTCTTTCTCCTCTCTGTGTTCTCCTTCTTAGTCGATTGCGAAATTCTCCATTGCAATTGCAATTATATGCATATTGCATGATGTATCAGCAGGTACCGATCTACCTGCGTGCCTGATACTGGGTGTAAAAATCCTGTGTCACATCGTATGGGGTCAGATAAAAGGTCTGCAGCACACCCATGCTGATCTGACGGATTTCGGTCTCATCGGTACATGCCGCCGCCTTCTCGGAAAGCCGCTTCAAATACCAGTGCCAGTCATTGATAAATGCCTCGTATTGTGACAGCCTCGGCACGCCTAACCATTTGCTGATCTTGACCTTCGTGCGGTTCGGCTTCCTGCATTCATCCACCTGCAGAAAATACGAGAAATCTCCATCCTCATAAATGCGTCCCAGCGGAAACAGTCTGCAGATCCCCGGTCTCGCCGCATGAATGCTGCATCGTCCCTGTGCATCCAGATAATAACAGCCACTCTTATTTTCCCCAAGCTGCAAATGCGGCAGCACCAGACCATCCACTACACCAAGTGCCACACCGGTTGTAAGCAGTGTCTCAAAAGACTGTCCCGTATAACGGCACAGTTCATAGACATCATACGGATCTAACACGATCGTATCCTCTGCCACACGGCAGCATTCCGAACAGCCTGCACAGTCTCCACACCCGAGCTTCGCCATATCGTTCGCCTTATATTTCTTACCGTCAGACCGTTCTGACATATCCCAATCTCTTAACATTTTACAACCTCATATCATTTATCTGCATTACATATGCTTCATTGTATCGTGGATATCGTGAAAATGCAATGCATATATCACAGAAAAAATACCGCAGACAGCATATTTGCCATCTGCGGTAAACATCTACTCTTACTATAGAAATATCCGGCTGTCCAAGGCAGCAGATCCCTGCCTGTTACGCCTCGTATTCATCAATTGCAAACAACGGATCTCCTGCAGCTACCTTGCCTTCTGCAAGTAATCTGATCTTCTGGTTCTCTGCCAGCTCTGTACAGATAACCGGAGAACAGATGGATGGCGCATGCTCCTTCAGATACTCAATATTGATCTTCATGAGCGGCTGTCCCTTCTTAACCTTCTGGGATGCTTCTACCATCACCTCAAATCCTTCTCCGTTAAGCTTCACTGTATCAATGCCGATATGCAGAATCATGGAAACACCGCTTTCGGTCTGGAAACCGATCGCATGCTTCGTATCAAATACAAATGCAATCTCGCCATCCTCCGGTGCTACGATCGTCGCATCCGTTGGTGTCACTACCGCGCCATCACCCATCATGCGACTTGAAAACACCTCATCCGGTGCAGTGCTGACATCGGCAGCCAGACCTGTGATCGGGCTGTGAATGATCGTGCTCTTTACCACTTTCTTGTCTTCTGCAGACACATTTGTATCTCCTGCTTGCACCTGTGGAGTCTCTGCGGCTTCCGCCTTGGTGTTGATCTCCACATTTTCAGCCGTCTCCAGATAGTCTTCAAAATTTGACTTGATCACCGTTACCTTCGGTCCATAGATGATCTGCACACCATTTCCCTTGTGTACAACACCGGACGCTCCTGTCGCCTGCAGGATCGAATCGTTGACCAGCTCCGGCTTGTATACTGTACAACGCAGTCTGGTTGCACAGCAGTCCACATCCGAAATGTTCTTCTTGCCACCAAGACCTCTTAAAATACCCTCTGATACGGCATCCTCCGCATTTGCAGGCGCATTTGCCTCTGTCCCCTGTGCTGCATTCTTTGCATTGACATCGGCTCTGGTATAGAGCTTCACTTCCTCCGCATCATCACGACCCGGTGTCTTCAAATCAAGCTTCTTAATGAGGAAGGAGAACAGCAGATAGTACACGATAAAGTATACGATACCTACAATGATCACCCATACCCAGCTTGTCTTCGCATTGCCCTGTAAGATACCGAACAGGAACAGATCGATAAATCCACCTGAAAATGTCATACCGACACCGACATTGCAGATATGCATCAGCATATATGCCGCACCTGCGAACACACAATGAATTCCATATAACAATGGTGCCACAAATAAGAATGTGAACTCCAGTGGCTCTGTGATACCTGTCAGCATAGAAGTTAAAGCGGCTGACATTAACAGTCCTGCAACCTGATCTCTCTTTTCAGGCTTAGCTGTACGATACATGGCCAATGCCGCACCCGGAAGGCCGAAGATCATCAGTGGGAACTTTCCTGACATAAATCTGGTAGCAGATACCGCAAAATGGGATACCGACGGATCTGATAACTGTGCAAAGAAAATGTTCTGTGCACCCTCGATCATCTGTCCTGCTACCTCCATGCTGCCGCCCACACCTGTCTGCCAGAATGGCAGGTAGAATACATGATGCAGTCCAAACGGGATCAACAATCTCTCCATGAATCCGTATACCCAGGTTCCGGCATAACCTGAACGAAGTACAATATCGCCCACTGCGTAAATGCCTGACTGGATTGCCGGCCAGATGAAGAACATTAAAATACCAACAACAACATAGACCAGACCGGAAATGATCGGTACAAATCTGGTTCCGCCAAAGAATGACAGCACCTGTGGCAGCTGAATCTTATAAAACTTATTATGCAGTGCAGCTACACCCAGACCTACAATAATACCGCCAAACACACCCATCTGCAGGGATGTGATACCGCATACATCTGCTGTTGCACCGCTTAACATTGCCTCTGTACCACCATGGATCGTAATCATCGCACCGATCGATGCGTGCATGATAAAGAACGCAATCGCTGCAGACAATGCCGCAACTTCTTTCTCTTTCTTTGCCATACCGATCGCAACACCCATGGCAAATATGATCGGCAGATTCGTAAACACAATATTACCTGCTGCATTCATAACCTGCAGAATCGCATTTAAAACCGTTCCGGGTCCCATCACCTTCATCAAACCGTATGTCGTGAGCATAGTTTCATTTGTAAAGGATCCACCAATACCCAGCAGAAGTCCTGCAACCGGCAAAATCGCGATCGGCAGCATGAAGGATCTTCCGACTCTCTGCAGTATACCAAAAATCTTGTCTTTCATAAGCAACTCCTCTCTCTGGATCTTCATCCAATCTGTTATTATTTTCTCTGTTTTGGAATGATTTATGTGGTAGATTTGCTTCTGCTGCAGCAATCCGGTTAAAAAAAGAAGACATGAACCCAGCATAAACTTCTTCCAAGCTTATAACAGGTTCATGCCTTCTTACAAGTAACACACCTTATGATATTAAGTTATCACACTCTGGGGTGCTTGTCAACACCCAAATTCTGCCTGATCGTTCCGCCGGATTCTATGCCGGCAGCATCACGCCTCGCCCGTCAGCTTCACCACAATCTTGTCATGGTGCACAGCCGGCAGGAATTTCTCAAAAATATCACTTGTCCGAATGCGCATACTGGAAGTACTGACACAAGGATGACATCCCAGATATTCTCCCTGCAAAATATCCTCGTCCACTAACAACTGCACATGATTCTCCGCATCGTTCATCAGCCCCATCACGCTCACTGCCCCCGGCTGGATATCCAGATATCTCTCCATATCCTCCGGCGATGCAAACGATAATCTCGCACTATTGATCTGGGACGATAATTCCTTTGTCTTGAACGGCTTCTCACCCGGCATCATCAGCAGATAGAAATTCGTCTTCTGCCTGTTGCACAAAAACAGATTCTTGCAGATGGTCGCCTCTAACACAGCGTCAATCTCATAACAATCTTCCATATGGTCTGCATGGGCGTGATCCGTCCGGTCATATTCAATGCCAATCTCATCTAGGAAATCATACACACGAACCTCACGCGCAAGTCTCCCCTCACACGACTCGGGTCTTCCCTTATATAACTGCAACTCCATCACTCTGCCTCCGTCTACACTTCATAATCCATACATACTCTGTTCTTCGTATATGGTCTGACATAAGTATCCGCAACTGCCACATGTGCCGGGTGTCCCGCATAACCCTTCAATGCTTCTTCTGATTCTAACAAAGAATCTAACATAACCTCTGCATTGGAGCTGGCTAATGGATCAATGTGAATCTGCATCTCTACAAGTCCAGGCACCTTGCCAACCAGTGCCTCAAGCTCCCGCTTCATATTCTGCTTGATCTCCTGCTTTTCTGCTTCCGTCTTACTATCATCTAACTGCCATAATATTACATGCTTAACCATGCCATACCTCCTGATATCTAATCTCTTGTATTCTCTCACCTGCCGTCTTCAGCCGGATGTTCATTTGCAGTTCCTATCATAGCGAATTCCATGCACAGATGCAAGTCCCGCCGTACATTTACTCATTTTCTTAAGCAAAATGCCAGAAAGCCTTCTAATCCTTCGACAATATCCGCATATGTCGTCTCAAAATTGCCTGTATACCACGGATCCGCAATCGACTGCCCATGCCGGCTCTCATCCTTCGCATAATCGAGCAGCAGCCGGATCTTGCCCGCACTGTCCTGCCCGGTAATCCTGACCGTATTCCTGATGTTCATCGCATCTGCACAGAGCAGATAGTCATAATATGCATAATCCTCTCTCGTCACCTGCCTGGCCCGCTTACCACGAAAATCCGTGTACGGCGTCTTGCCAATCCCATGCTTTCTAAGCTCTCTCTGTGCCGGCGGGTAGATCGGATTTCCTCTGTCACCCCAGATCTCCTCTGTCGAGGTGGCCGCGGATGCTATTTCAAATTGTGATTGTAAGCCACGCTGCTCCACCATGTCCTTTAAGATAAATTCGGACATCGGGGAACGGCAGATGTTGCCGTGGCAGATGAAAAGCACTTTTATCATTGTTTTGTTTCTCCTTGTTTTGCCCTAGAATGCCCTGTTTTGCAAGGATTTCTGGGATTATGGTGATCCGCTCTGAAATTACAGGTTGTGGCAAATCAGAGCAGAATTGAGCAAGTTATTACTACCTGTTAGTAGTAAAATTGGTAGTAAAAAGGGAAGGGTTACTACTAAAGATTCTAAATGCACATATCAAACTCCGTAATTGTCTTAGTGAATTCTTGCAATTCTGCCAGTGTCGCAAATTTTTTGAATGACTTTTCTTCATCTCTCGGATGTTGCTGAAGAATCGCATCAAACAAAGTTTCCAAACTTACTCTAGGATTTTTCCACAACATCGTTTCTTCAAA
>CAKQYS010000024.1 GCA_934293375.1 uncultured Lachnospiraceae bacterium
AGGATACATATATAGAATTTTCAATGGCAGAAAGCCTTGAAAATAGGGGAAAGTTAAGAATGTTAATAGATAAATTCAAGTTTATAGGAATGATGAAATATTTATTTAATGATATGGGACATCTGCTATTTATTGTAAAAAAAACATTGATTCCTATATAAAAATGTAATATATTGCATTAAAACGCACTAAAATATTTTTCGGAGGAGACCCCGGCATATCAGGATGTGAGTGCATTCAAATTATACTATAGTGACATGGGTATTATGTCCGCCCGACTGGGAATGACGCTGGAAGCACTGCAGAGCAGGGAAACAGAGCATTTTCGAGGGATACTGACAGAGAACTATGTTGCAATCGCACTGAAAACGAATGGCTATGATCTTCATTATTGGGAATCAGATAATACAGCAGAAGTCGATTTCCTGATACAAAAAGAGAGTCATGTCATCCCGGTGGAATGTAAAGCCGGGAACCATGTGAAAGCGAAAAGCATGATGATTTATATGAAAAAGTATGCGCCGGCTTATGCAATCCGGATTTCAACAAGAAATTTTGGAATGGTAAACGGGATAAAGGCAGTGCCATTATATAGTGTGTTTTGCATATAATCATCGTTTCCGGCATTCCGGTGAAAAATTTTAAGGAGAAGAGAAACCGTATGGATGATTTAAAAAAACTTACAGAGCAGCTATTGAAAATATATATTAACGCTGAGTCAGTAAATGATTTTGGTATCGAGAATTATTTTGATGAGAATATTAGTCTGATTGGAACTGGCAAACATGAGGTTTATAATAATTTGCACGATTTTTTAGAATCATTCAGAGTTGATGTAAAACGAAGAGGTAAGATCAAAATAGAAGTAAGAAATTTACATCAGGAAGAAGAAAGACTTGATGGTGACCATATTCTTGCACATGGAACAGTAGATTTTGTGGGTCTATTTGAAGATAAATCAGTCTGTTTTAAAATGACTACAAGATTTACAATTATCTATAAATGGACGGGAGATAAGTGGTTAGTTCAGCATCTGCATCAATCAGTTCCTGATCAGGAACAAATGGACGGTGAAGAGTTCCCTGTTTCATTGGGAAAGCAGGTGAAGAAAAGCCATCAGGCACTTCTTGCATTAGGTACTGCCTATTACCATATATCAAGTTTAGATTTAAAAACAAAGACAGTTAAACTCGTCAAGAGGGGTCGGAAATCAGCTATGGATATTCAGGGAGAAAGTGCAGACTGGAATTCTCGGTTTGAGAGTATGAAAGAGGTGATCGCGGAACCTTTTGTGCAAAAATATATAGAATTTTTTGATATCACAACCATGGCTGCGCGGCTTCATAATAAAAAGTCAATGTCTGAGGAATTTATGAAGAAGGATGGGGTATGGTTTCTTTCAATGGTTGTTCCGCAGAGCTATGATACTGATGGAAATGTTACATCTGTACTTATGGCAAATCGAGATGTGACAGACGAAAAACTGCGGGAATTAAGACAGGAGGAAGAATTACGTGAAGCTAAACTAAAAGCTGAAAGTGCAAATAAAGCAAAGTCGTCATTCCTCTTCAATATATCTCATGATATCAGAACTCCTATGAATGCAATCATTGGTTATGCAAATTTGGCGTCCGGACATTTGCAAGAAACAGAAAAACTTAGCAGATATCTTAAAAACATTCAGATATGTGGAGAACAGCTTCTATCGTTACTCAGTAATGTCCTGAATCTTGCAAGAATTGAAAATAATAAAGTCGAAATGAAATACGCTGTTTCGAATGTTCATGAATGCTTTGAAAATTGTGTCACGATGTTCCGACAGCAGGCGGAAAGTAAGAATCAGACGATCTCTCTGACAGAACAGATTATGTATCCGTATGTATATATGGATGCACCGCATCTGTCAGAAGTCTGTCTCAATATTATAAGTAATGCAATAAAATACACAAATGAAGGAGGTAACATATCCTGTAATATTGTACAGGAATCTTGTGAAAAAGAAGACTGGTGCAATATGATCATCAGCATTACCGATAATGGAATTGGTATGTCTGAAGAATTCCAAAAACATGTTTTTGAATCTTTTGAAAGAGAACATAACACTACATCCAGTCAAGTTGAGGGCAGTGGTATCGGGATGGGCATTACAAAAAAGCTTGTGGAGCTCATGGATGGTACGATAGGTATGAAAAGTAAGTTGGGCGAGGGTTCCACATTTACAGTGACTGTTCCTTGCAGAAAAGCGTCAAAAGAAGAAATACTGGTGAAGAAAAATCAAAATCTGTATAATAAGAATTGCTTGAAGGGTGTTCGGATTTTATTAGTTGAAGATAATGAGATCAATATAGAAATCGCAACGGAACTATTGACAGAAGAAGGATGCATTGTTGAGGTTGCAAATGATGGTATTGCATGCATTGATATGATCGAAAAAGCTGATGCTGAGTATTACAAGCTGATCCTTATGGATATTCAGATGCCGGTTATGAATGGATATGATGCTACATTAGCCATCCGCAAGATGGAGGATACTAAAAAAGCCGGGATTCCAATTATTGCGATGACTGCCAATGCCTTCGCGGAAGATATACAGAAGGCTCTTTCTGTTGGAATGAATGCTCATGTTACAAAGCCAATTGAAATGAATATTCTTATCCCAACAATGATGAAATATTTATAATAGATATGAAATTTTGCACGAACCGGCGTTCTTCAAGTACCTGCTTATACATCATGCAATATGTACATAGTCGCGATCGTAATTGAGAGTTTCGCAATTGCCTATAATAAGATACTAACAGAACTGTCGTGAGTGCAACCTGTGAGCTGGTAATTACGGTCATTGATGGAAAATACGAAAAAATAATTTTAAGAAAAGAGGATGCATATGGGAAAATATATTTTTGGTGCAGTACTATGTGTTTTCATCATTGTGGAGATTGCAATGTTTGTAGATTTTAGAAAATTTATGAAACAACATGAACAGGATCTGGTTTCGGAGCATCGGACTGCAATTTTAACCAGAATGAGTTTGATCGTTATTGGCATTGTAGTGATAGGAGTAATGGGTGTACTGATGCAATTTATGAACTAGCTTCCCTTCCAAGCAGAACTTTGCAAAGGCACTGAGAAAGGTGCATCCGGAGATTACCACGATCGTGCAGAATATCAATGAGAAGCAGACAGAGAAGCTTTATCAGACGGCGGTTTCCTATGCAGGACTGACCGGCAGTGATGAGGCATTTCTATCTTCCGTTCTGAAGCTGGCACCATCAAGGATCGTATATATTTCGTGCGGTCCGGAGACACTGGCAAGGGATCTGCAATATCTGACGAGATCCCATGCATACCGGGTGGAGAAGTTTGTGCCTGTGGCAATCTGTAATGGAAAAATTTTGAACCTTCCTAAAGATTTTAATGGTAAATTTGTTGTTGAAGAAAGTTACTATGAGATAAATGGGAAACGCAATGTTTCACCACATCTTTTCCTTATTACAGAGAAAGAGGATGAAATTGTATTGTATTCTTATGAAATACCTAAAGGAGAAGATAAGAGTACATTTTCATATAGTTCTATGAAAAATGTTGATTACACCGAATTGAAAAAATCCGAAAAGTTTACCCCGGCAATCTACCATGAAAAGGATGGAATCTGGGAAGGAGGCAGTACAAGCCAGTTCTCTCCGGTAATGACATTTAAGCTTTGGGAATGGAATAGTTGTGGAGGATTGGCCTGTGGCTAACAATTATAAGATGAAAAGACATGGGAAAGCGCCGTGCATGGGACAGCCGGGACTTTATATTGGTACGGCAACCTGCGTAATATAGTCCGAAGAATGTTCTCCACGGCTTGGCGGACCCTCCAGGTAAATACAGCGGAACGGTCCGGCTGGCTGGATCAGGTTTGCCTGCATATAGTTATTTAGGACGGAGATTGCAGTCCCGATGCCCTCATATGCCCCGCGGTAATAGATACATAGGGCAGGTGTTTCTGTAAACTCCATCCGCTCCTCACCGTAAAAATCATCTTCCATCGGAATACAGCACATCAGATCCAGCCACTCGGTTGGATTGCCCATACGCATGGTAAACATTCTGTCAATCATGGACATTTTCCCGGATCTGGCGGCGGCAATATAAGTATCCCGCAGCCTGCTGGCAGCCTCTGATGCATCTTTGCAGCGATAGCTGCGGCAAAAACATACCTGCCTCGGAAGGCGTATGGGTTGGACGCTGAAATCCTCCGGTCTTGCTGTACGCACCTGAAGCAGTTGGATATTCCGGTCAAGAGCTGCACGCAGCTCCATCAGATGCGCGAGATGGTGGTCGAGGTTCTGCGTGTTGTAATAATATTCTTTGATTTCCGCCAGTGATAATCCCAGGGTCTGCAGGGAGCGGATCGAACGGATCTGGGACATGTTATCGGCAGTATAGTAGCGGTATCCGCTGTTTTTGTCTTTCACGGCGGGCGTCAGCAACCCCATATCTTCATATACCAGAATCGCCTTTCTGGTGACTCCCAGAATCTTTGTAATTTCCCCAATCTTAAACAGATATTCTTTGTCGTGTTGTTGCATATGGCTCCTTACGATTCGTTCGTATTGTATCAAAAAAAGTTCAATGTTTTGCTTGACTTGACCCCTAGGGGATATCTTATAATTACTATAGCAAAATTTAAGAATAATGACAAGGAGAACGCATATGAAATTCCAGAACAGAATGAAAAAAGGAATTGCTGTTTTACTTTCCGGCGTAATGGTGTTTAGCCTTGCGGCAGGAAGCTTTTCGGGCAACACGATGCAGGTGCGGGCAATGGATCTCACCGGACCGGACACAGTCGCTTTTGCCACGGAAGAGCAAAGCAGTGAGAATACAGTGGATGTCCATGCAGGCGGAAAAGACATTGCTGTGCAGGACGCAGGCAGCGGAGAGATTGCCGTACAGGGTTTCGGTGGATTGCATAACAGCAGTCATTCCCTCTGCAATGACGAAAACTGCAGCGATGAAACCCATAAGCTGCCGGAGGGCGCGTCATGGACCGGTGTCAGTGAGCTGTCCGATGATATGGCAGCAGGCTACTACTATCTGACCGCGGATGTGACACTGACAGCCGGATGGACGCCTGCTGATGGCGTGGTACTCTGCCTGAACGGAAAGAGCATTACGGTTGATGAGGATGGGGAGGCTGTTATCTATGTTGAGATTGCAAGGAATGTTACAATCTGCAACTGTGCTGACAGCGGCACCATTACCCACAGCAAACAGGAGGACGGAACTACGCCGAAGCGCGGTAGCGGCGTGTGTATAAAGGGTGGCACGCTCAATCTGTATGGTGGCACGATCAGCGGCAACTATGTGGACAGTGATGGCGCCGGTGTGAATATGAGTGACGGTACATTTAATCTGTATGGCGGCACGATCAGCGGCAACGAGGCCTTTCATAACGGCGGCGGTGTGTATATGGAAAAAGAGACCTGTGCGTTTAATCTGTATGGTGGCTCTGTCAGTGGAAACACAGCCGATAAGGGCGGCGGAGTGTATGTGGCGAGTGGTACATTCAATATGAATGACGGTACGATCAGCAACAATAAAGCCAGTGGTAAAAATTCTAATAATGGCGGTGGCATATATATAACCGGCACTGGAAGCACCTTTACCATGAGCGGTGGAATTATCAGTGGCAATGATTTCGAGGATAACGTTAACGGTCGTGGCGGCGGCGTGTATATGAATGATGGCAGTACATTTACAATGTCCGGCAACACCAAAATAAGCGGTAATACCGCTGCCTATGGCAGTGCTGTGTACATGGATAATTTGGGAAGCAGCGTTGTCTTCACTATGAGTGGAGGCACGATCAGCGGCAATGTGTGCACCGGATCGGGCGGTGGCGCCGTATATGCGTGCGCAGGAAGCACTTTTAATGTGTCAGATAATGTGAAAATCATCGGTAATACTATTGAGAATAACCTTACATCAGGCGAGGCGGCGGATGCTTTTATAGATGGTATTACTGAACAATATTTTGGTGCAACAGGCTACAGATATAGTATCATCAACATCGTAGGAGAACTGGGCGAGGACGCAGAGATTGGTGTGGCAATCTGTAATGGTCGTATATATGCAGATAGAAAGAATTATGTGGTAAAATTTGCAGACACCCTGACTGATCCCGCTGTTCAGGCAAGCTGTTTGAAGAAATTCGTCCCTAACGGAAATAGTTACCACAAAACGGAAGATTTGCAGTTTGCTTATGAAACGCTTAGTGACGGTAATACCTATGCATGGATGAGGGAGAAGGTGCATGAGCACTACCTCTGCGGCGACGAAGATGCTTATGCCTGCACCGGGGTAGGCGGGCACACCTGTGATAAGACCACATTTACCAAGTGGACATCTGCCACAGACCTGCCAACCAGTGGTACTTATTACCTGACACAGGATGTAACAGTGAGTGCGCAGGTTGAACTGACCGGGGATTTGACACTCTGTCTCAACGGTCATAGCATTCTATCGGAGTACAATGAGAGTATTGGTGGGGCGATTAAGGTGAATGATTCCACACACACCTTAACGCTGACTGACTGCAACGGCAGTAATTCCACACACACCTTCAAAAAAAATGCGAATAATGGTAACCGTTGGGAGCCGGATACAGATGGCACCGGCACCATCACAGTTACCGGCGGTGTCATTACGCACAGCCAGGGCATGAGAGGTGCCGGTATATGGGTGGAGAACGGCAATCTCGTGATGTATGGCGGCACCATCTGCGGCAACCAGACTTCTTGCGGCGGTGCAGGCGTACATGCAGGATATGGAAGCTTTACCATGTACGGTGGTGCAATCTGCGGCAATTATGGGAGCGGCACGATGGACTTCGGCGGTGGCGTATTAATATGTACCGACACAGGCAGCTTTACCATGTATGGTGGAGAGATTAGCGAAAATACAGCCATTCGTGGTGGCGGTGTGGGCAACGATCATAGCACCTTTACTATGAATGGAGGTAAGATCTGTAACAACACAGCGACTGAATCAGGCGGCGGCATATACAGTGAAAGTGTAAGTGAAAAAACGATTATAAATGATGGTGAAATCAGCGGAAACACAGCTACGAATGGCGGTGGTGTGTACAGTTGCTATGGCTTTACTATGAACGATGGCGAAATTAGCGGCAATACAGCCGACAACGGCGGTGGTGTGTATGTGAAAAGCGGCAGCTTCACGATGGCTGGCGGCAGGATGAACGGCAATAAAGCTACTGGCGATAAGGGTTCCGGTGGCATATACAATGACGGCACCGTTACCATGAAGGATGACGCCTTGCTTTCCGGTAACACGGGATACTATGGTGGTGTATATGTGGGTTATAACGGTAAGCTCATTATGAGCGGTGGCACCATCACAGGAAACAATGGTACTGGCGGTGCAGGTGGCGTGTATATCTATGCGATGGAAAACAGCCGCAAAATGATTGTCTCCGGTGCGGCAAAAATCTATGACAACTGGAACAGCGGCAGTGCCAACAACCTTTATATAAGGGAGGTCAGCAATAGCAACTTGCCTAGTCTCATTGTTATTGAAGGTGCGATGACGATCGGTGACGACGGTGCGAAGATTGGAGTGGAAAAGGGCGCTCTGCCAACGAAAGACAACCCTATTAAAGTTGCAGTTGATGACACCTCCTACACTATTACGGATAACGATGCAAAGGCGTTCTTTGCCGATGCAGGTGACGAATATTGCATCATGAAGGAAGAAGATGGTGCGCTTTATCTGGAGGTGAAGCCGCATGAACACAACTGGAGCTATACCGCTAAGGATGATACCATCACAGCGACATGCAGCGCTGAGGGTTGTGACGTGGTTACCACCAGCCTGAAGATTGTTCCACCTGACAGCAGTACACTGACCTACGATGGTACAGAAAAAGAGGCAACGCTTGCATATACAGACTTTATTACTGCGACGGGGCTGGATGTTCCGATCATTGAATACCAGGAGGGAACAGGACCGAATAATACGCTTCCGTATGGTTCACTGCCTACCAATGCCGGAACCTATACGGCAGGTGTTTCTGTTGAGAATGCGGACAACAGCTATACTACAGCCAGCGTGACCTTTGAAATAAAAAAGGCAGACCTTAGAGCAGATGATTTTACTTTCAAGGCGCCGGACGATCTGATTTATAGCGGTACAGTGAAGAATGCAGTTGTTACCTCCGGTAAGGTTGACAACGGCATCACTGTGAAGTATTACAATGAGAATGGTCAGGCAGTCGATGAGGTAAAGAATGCCGGAACCTACACAGTTAAGATTGATGTAGCCGAGAGCTTGAATTACAATGCTGCCAGCAATCTGACGGAGGACAGCTGGAAGTTCACCATCAATCCCGCTATCATTACCGTGACGCCGGATGCCGTACAGCAAAAGACTTACGGCGATTCCGACCCGGCACTTGAATACACTTTCTCCGGGGCAGTGAACGGGGAAACACCTGCATTTGACGGAGCATTGTCCAAAGGCTCTGTAGA
This sequence comes from uncultured Lachnospiraceae bacterium, assembly GCA_934293375.1. Taxonomy (GTDB): domain Bacteria; phylum Bacillota; class Clostridia; order Lachnospirales; family Lachnospiraceae; genus RGIG6919. The sequence continues at coordinate 8,538 of CAKQYS010000024.1, forward strand.
GAATGCGGGTGAATATGACATTGTCATTGGCAGCCTGAAGCTGGTAGATCGTGCAGCCTTTATCGCCGGTAACTATCAGTTGGTGTTAAACAGTACGCCTGTAAAGTTCACAATTACACAGAAAAGTGTTACGATTACCGGATTCAAGGCAGAGAACAAGATTTATGATGGAACGACAGACGCTACCGTCATCGGAACACCTGTCCTTGAGGGACTTGTGAGTGGCGATGAGAACTCTGTGACGGTTGACGGCTCAAGTGTTACGGCAAAATTCGAGGATAAGAATGTGGGTACAGGCAAGCATGTTGCGGCTGACGGTTACAGGTTAGACGGTACCGGGGCAGGCAACTACAGCCTCACCAATCCTACGATTGCGCTGACGGCAGATATTTCGCCAAAGGAACTGACCATCCATCGCAATAGTGTGGTTGTTATCAATAGAAAAACCTATGATGGCCAAATATCAGCGGATGTCAGCAATGTGACATTGGGCGGCTGTGTAGCGAATGAAAGCTTAGTCTTAGACCGGGATTATACCGCAACCGCGGCGTTTGATACGGCGGCTGTCGGTGTAGACAAGGATATCACTGTTACAGTGGAGCTGTATAACTCTACAAAAGCACGGAATTATACATTTGCCGAAGGTGCCAACAAATGCACAGTAACAGGCGGCGAGATTGAGAAGGCTGCTGTGAATAACCCGGCTGCTGTGGAGCTTGTTGTCATCAGCGGAGCGACAAAAACCTACAAGGTCGCACTTCCGGAACTTCCTGCACTGGAAGCACCGAGGGAATATGGTAAATGCGAATACATCGTGAATGAACCTGACTTAAAGTATGGTTATGCGGGAACAGCGTCCATCAGCAGAGATGGTACGGAGCTGATGTTGGATATGCTTGGTGCCGGAAGCAATTTAGGCGCTGTTGGCACAATCAAGGTGACTGTAAGGACGGATAACTATGAGGATATTACCCTGACAGTCAATGTCAGGGCGACGGATAAAACAATCCCGCAGCTGGAAGGTGGGGTGACATTAAGCCCTGCTGAGATTACCTATGGAGACGCATTGAGCGGGATTACGATTACAGGAAAAATGACGGATGGCAATCACATATCCGTTCCGGGTAAATTTGAGTGGCAGAGCCCGACTGATGTTTTGCCCGTAGGAACTCATAATGATGTGGCATGGAAGTTCACACCGGACGATGATCAGATTTATGAAGAAGCAACAGGAGTGGCTACCGTCATTGTCAACAAGGTTGTCCAGAGTGGTACGGTCAGTATGACCAGCTACACCTATAACGATACGCCTTCCCAGCCGGTTCTGCATGATCGGGTGGGCGACCAAAATGCTACTGTAATATACTATTACAGTACGGACAATACCAACAGCGGCGGTATGGAATGGAAGGATATCAAGCCAGCCACTCTGCATGCAGGAATCTATTATATATATGCTGTGATTGCCGAGACGGCAAACTACAGCGGATATACAACACCTGCCGTGAAATTTGAGGTTCGCAAGGTTGTTTCTACGGGTGAACCGAAGTACACGAAGATTACCACCGAAGGTAAGACGCTGGCAGATGCGAATCTGACACTTACTGGCAGTACGCTGAGTCCGGCGGCCGGGACACTGGAGTGGATCGATGAGGCAGGCAATGTGCTGTCAGGGGATACCAAGGTTGCTGCCAACAAGATTTACAAGTGGCGTTTCACGCCTGCAGACAATAACTTTGATGTTCTGACCGGTGAAATCGAGCTGTATCATGTGGATATGCCTGTCATCAGTGCACAGCCGAAAAATGTATCTGTGAAGGCGGGAGAGAGCGCTGTCTTTGAAGTCACCGCAAAGGGTACAGCCTTAACATATCAGTGGCAGATTGACAGGAATGACGGCAAGGGTTTTGTAGATCTTAATGGTGCGAACAGTGCGGTCTATACATCAGGCGAAACGAGTGAAGCCTGCAACGGGTTTAAGTACCGGTGCGTGATCCGCAATGCAGCGGGGGCTGTTACATCCGATACCGTAGCATTGACCGTAGAAGCTGCAGATAAATCTATTGCATACAAGATTACTGAGGGAGCAAACAGCTCCTGGACGCAGAATGTGGATGGAAGTCTCACATTCCGTGGAACTGGTGATTTTGCCAAGTTTGTGAAGCTGCTGGTGGATGGAAAAGAAGTTGATTCTGAGAATTATACGGTCACAGAAGGGTCGACGATCATTACTCTGAAACAGGGCTTTCTGGAATCGTTATCGAAGGGTCGTCATACCTTGAAAATCGTATGGACAGATGGTTCTGCAAGTACACATTTTACAGTTGCAGAAAATACATCGGACGCTGACGACAGCGACAAGAAGACCGACAGTAATAAGAAGACAGATAGGGATCAGAATGCAGGCGGTACTGACAAGAAGACATCAGGATCGGCTCCAAGTACCGGTGATCCTTCTCAGGATGCACTGTGGCTCATCCTTATGCTATCCTTCGCAGGCCTTGCAGGAACGCTGGCAATTAGGAAAAAAGAGTGATTGGGAAATGAGGGGATGTAATGAGAAATGAAAAAACGCCTTTTTAGCCTTTTATGTGTCTTATGTATGGTGCTGTCGCTGGTGCCGGTTATAACATGTGCGGCTGATCCCGCTAGTGGTGGAAATCGGTTCTACCGTGATCACACTGAAGACCGGATTTCTTGCAACTCTTTCAGTCGGCGAGCATACATTGACGGTTGTCTATAAAGACGGTGAATGTAGCACGAAATTCCAGATCAAGGCGGCGCAAAGCGTGGAGCCGGAAACGACCGAAAAGGACAATACGACAACAGCGGAAACGACCGATCAGGACAATACGGCGACAGCGGAGAAGACCGACAAGGACAATACGACAACATCGAAGAAGTCTGACAAGGACAATGCAACAACATCCGATAAGACTGATAAGGATAATACCACAACGGGCAAAGGCGGGACAGCGTCCCCGAAGACCGGTGACAACAGCAATCTCATGCTGTGGATCACATTGCTCCTTGCCAGTGGCGGTGCTGCCATTGGAACAGCGGTTGTTGACAAAAGAAAAAAATAGAATCCATAAAAGAATGCATGCATACGGTGGCGATCGGAGACGATTGCCACCGTTATTATTTCTGAACACATGTAGATTTCGCATAAAAATGTATTATTATTTCCTGTAATGTACATAATAGATAGGTATAAAAAATACAAAATGTATTTACTTTTACTTAAAAGATGGTAAAATATAGGAAAAGGGGGTATAAAAATGGAACGATACTTTTATCTTTTAACGCTCGATATATGCGGAATTAAAAATATTGCAAACCCGATTCATCTGGATTTTTATAAGAAAACAATCAATAAGGATTTCAATCCGGAAAAATATAAGATCAAGGCAATTTACGGAGAAAATGGTTCCGGGAAAACTGCCATTATTACTGCTGTTAAGCTTTTGAGAACCTTAATTCTGAATAAAAGCTATTTAGCGGATAATGAGACGCAGAAATCATTGGTTGAGATCATCAATAAAAGGACCAGAAAAGGCTATATTGCGTGCGAGGTTTATGTGGATATAGAGGATTATAAACAGATTCTGTATTATTCCATTGCATTTGCCATCAAAGAGGATGGCAGGGTATATATCACAGAAGAAAAACTGAAACAGAAAAACGGCAATTATTCCAAAAATGCGTATATACCGGTATTTGAGACAAAGGATGGTGTCCTGATCAGATTTAGCAATGACAATGCGTTTGATTTTGTCAAACAGAAGACAATGAACTTACTGGATAAACAATCGCTGTCGGCGTGTCTGTTCGCGATGAAGGACTTTATGGAATTTGTTCGTGTGAAAGAGGTCTTTCTAACAATATTTGTTTTGCAGTTATTTGCCGGTTCGGTGTTTGTGTGCATTGATCGGGCAGATATTCATACGAATCCGCCATTTTCCACAGAAAAAGCATGGATAGGGGAGGATGCCCCTGATATGTTAGAGAGAGAGATGCGCAAACAGATGCAGTGGGAGATGCTTCAGGGCGCAGAGAGGAATGTGTTGGTTCCAAAAGTATTTTATGACATCTATAAAGAAAGAATCACGAGGCTTAAGATGTTTATTCAGATATTCAAGCCGGAACTGGTGGATATCGAAATTGAAAAAAAGGATTATAACCAGTTTTACCAATGCAATTTCAAAATGGTATATGAAGATTATACCTTGGATCGAGAGTTTGAAAGCCGTGGTATCAAGAAGCTGATGGGATTATTTGATTATCTTGATGGTGCGAATAATGGTTATATTATTTTTATTGATGAGTTGGATTCCAACATAAACGATGTTTATCTGGATAAGATTATTGAGTTCTTTAAGCTATATGGAAACGGGCAGCTATGTTTTACATCCCATAATCTTTCTCCTATGTCTGTTTTGAAGGGAAATAAAAATGCAATCACATTTATATCCAGCATGAATACGGTTCATACATGGACAAATAGTGGAAATCTGAGCCCGGAGAATGCCTATAAGAATGGGTTTATTGAGGATTCCCCATTTAATGTGGATGCATCGGATTTCCTTGGAATATTGGGAGGTGATGAAGATTAGACAGATACTGTTTTGTGTAGAATCCAATCGTAAAGCCAGAACGGATTACCAGTATATTGAAGCAATATACTCAGGGTATTGGATCAGTACTGGGTGAGAAGGTAGCTTTTCATATTCCGGAGTTATTTGTTCTGGGTATCCGTTTGTCTGCTATACCGGAAATCGCAGTATGGTGCACCCTCGGCGATTGTTCCGGTTCTGACTAGTTTCATGTGCATAATGTCTGCAAGTACATAGTCCATCCGGCATAAATAGGCTGCCAGCTCCGGGCATCCTTCATCCTGACACAGCTTGCAGATCCCGCATTCGTGATAATCGTAGCCAAGATCATATTCCGCAGTGCCCGGCAGAATATCCACGACCCAGTCATTTTCATATTTGTGTTTGTGGCTTTCTTCGGACCATTGCAGTCTTGCAGGCATTTTCTTTGGATCTAAGTAGCTGTCGGCATCGCCCGTGATCTTGTGAAACAGCTTCGAGGCACATAGACCGTCCCGGAATATTTCATAATTCTCTTCCGCAGATCTTTCAGTGCTTCGATGCAGGGCAATAAAATAACTTCCCATGATGTACGAGCTCAAAAGTCTGGAATTGCCGATATCTTTTGCACGCTCCAGAATCTTACGATGCTCTCTGGCGATCTTTTTGGATACCTCTTTAGAGAATCCCCGTCTCTTTAGTTCGGCTGTGACCGCACTATGATAAAAATGATATATCAGGTTTATGCCAAATGTCGTTTTCATATTGTTTCGTCTCCTGTATGATATTGTATGCCAAGCACGGACTCTAATCCGTGGAGCAGTACCTGCATTGCCTCTGTAAATGCGGCTTTCATTTCTGCAGTGATGCCATCCCGGCAGGCATCATCCGCGATCATTTCACAAACGATGGAAAATTCGGACGAAGAGAGCATATATAGAGTCTTTTTCGATAATTGCTTTGTGGCAATGCCCCGCCGGTATAACTCTGCGTAATAATTTGCTGCAAATTCGGTACAGCGTTCTATGTAGACCGCACGAAAACGTTCAAGATAGGTTCCGGAATCATTTCTTAACAGCATATGAAAGAGCTTCATGTCTTCCTCCAGCAGATCAAATGTCTGTAGGGATACTCTCGAATACAGAATCCGGATCAATTCCTTGTCTGACATGACAGAGAAATCCATACCCATCAAGGACTCGGTAATGTGCATAAGCTTTTGTCCGCAGGCGTTAAAAATTTCCGCAAACATTTCTTCTTTGCCGGAAAAATGCTTATAGATGGCACCGGCGGTAATGCCGGCCTTTGCAGCGATCTTTCGCATGGAGGCTTCCTGATAACCGGCTTCCAGAAAAATCTCCATCGCACTGTTTAGGATCAGATCTCTGGTTTCTTTGGAACTCTCACGCATGGGAATCATCTCCTCTCTGCAGCATTATGGTAAACGCTGTTTACTTTATAACATATCACATGACAGAAGTCAAGAAGCGGAAACAGAAAAGAGGAAACCCTTGACCAATCCTAAACGGGAAGGTATAATAAAGAAAAATTTTAGGAGATTTTTGGATGTTAATTGCGTTTGTAATGGAGAAAATTGCAAAATAAATATTGCAGGGTGGATTTTTGTTTACACTAGAAGTCTGCCTGTTTGTTGGCATCTTTGGTGCCAGCGTTTTCGCCTTACAAGTGCTTAATATTGTGGGATATATTTTTGTGGATGATATTAGCGTGGCTGTACGGTCATGCTATTTTTATGTCTTTTGAAAATATATCAGAGTAACATATAGGAATTTTATGACCATAGTATCTGCATGTATTTAGGGGAACTATGGTCTTTTTTGTGTCATAGTAAAATGGTTCTGAAGGAAAGGAAAAGAAAATGAACATAGAAAGACAGATTGAATTTGATAAAGTAAAGGATATGTGGGCAGCATTGGCTGTAACGGATTGGGCAAAGGAAAAAATCAGGGAAGCAGCGTTGTATTTTTCCGAAGCTGCATTAAGAAAGCAGATACGGGATACAACCGATGCAAGGTTTATGATTGAAAAGCTGGGAATGCCGCCGTTGCAAAATATGTCGGAGATCAAAGAGGCTTTGCTGATCGCCGAAAAAGGAGCAAGTTTAACCCCTTACCAACTGGAGCGTGTAGAAAAGGGATTGGTTGCAATCAGGAGACTGCAGGAGTATTTGGCAAGGGGAAAAATGTATGAGAATGCTCTGGCTTATTACGATGAAAATCTGGATGCACTGCCGAGTCTGAGCCGGGAAATCAATGCCAAAATCCGGGATGGTGCGGTGGACGATTATGCATCCAGAGAATTAGGACAGATACGCAGGCAGATTGCGAAGTGTGAAGAACAAATGAAGCAGAAGGCAGAGCAAATTCTGCGTGTGAATAAGGCATACATGGCAGATCAATACTGCACCTTCAGAAATGGACGGATATGCCTTCCGGTGAAAAAAGAGTATAAGTTAAAAATTTCGGGCAGTGTAATCGACCGGTCCTCCAGTGGGAATACACTATTTATTGAGCCTTCAAGTGTTGCGCAATATTATGATGAACTGCAATTACTGAAGATTGGGGAAGAGAATGAGGTGTATAACATTTTATATACCTTATCGGCTTTTGTCATGGCATCGGCGTCCGTGCTGCAGGAAGATCTGGCAATGGTAGAAAAACTGGACTTTATCTTTTCCAAGGGCAAATTGAGTCTGGATATGAATGCGACAGAGCCGACGATCAATACGGACCGACGGATCAAAATGACGGATGCACGGCATCCGTTAATGGATCAAGCTGCTGCGGTACCATTGCAGTTCGCAGTGGGTGAAAATGTGCGGGGAATCATTATCACAGGCCCGAATACAGGTGGAAAAACAGTGGCGATGAAGACGGTAATGTTAAACTGTATTATGGCACAATGCGGATTGCATGTGACATGTAAGCAGGCAGATATCTGTATGAACAGTGCGTATTTGTGTGATATTGGGGATGGTCAGAACCTGTCGGAGAATCTGTCCACATTTTCAGCGCATATCACGAATGTATTAGAGGTTTTAAGGGAAGTCAACCGGGACAGCTTTGTGATCATGGATGAATTGGGATCCGGTACAGATCCTGCAGAAGGAATGGGAATTGCCATTGCGATACTGGAAGAACTCAGAAAAAGCGGGACGCTGTTTCTGGTGACAACGCATTATCCGGAGGTAAAGGACTATGCAGCCGGGGCAGAGGATATCGTGAATGCAAGGATGGCATTTGATAAAGAGACATTGCGCCCTACCTATCAGATGATCATGGGGGAAGCAGGAGAAAGCTGTGCTTTTTATATTGCAGACCGGTTAGGTATGCCTGCGGAAATGTTAAAGGTGGCGATCCGCGCTGCATATGGAGAAGAAGCAATAGCAGCTTATTCATTTCAGAATACGGAAGATCAGCTCGTTAAGCACAGTACACCTAAAATTGCGAAAACAAAAACTGCAAAAGGGAATGCGGATCTTGCGACTAAATATCAGATCGGAGACAGCGTAATGGTGTATCCTGACAAAAAGATAGGGATTGTCTGTGCTCCAATAAACGAGAAAGGGGTGTTACGGGTACAATTACCGGATAAAAAAATCTGGATCAATCACAAGCGGGTCAAATTACTGGTGGCAGCGACGGAGCTATATCCGGAGGATTATGATTTCTCTATTATATTTGAATCGGTTGAGAATCGAAAGAAGCTGCACGATATGCAAAGAAAATATACGGAGGATGTAATTGTGCATTCATAGTGCTTGCGTAATCGGATATTCTGAAGTATAATAAACGCAATATGTATGAGAGGAAACATTCAATGTTCTGGAAGATGACAACATTGCAACTGAAAAAAGGTTACATTTATGCTCCCTATGGGGATAGTGTGCCTTTTTTGGGGAATATTGTCTAAGCCTTTAGGGCTTTTAGAACATTTCTCTGTAAATACAGGTACATTATCTCCTTAACGATCAAAATATAAGTTAAGGAGATTTTTTATGTTGAAAATAAAAGAACAAATATCGAAACTATATGTGGCATCCGTTCTGGGGAACTTATCGCTGTCGGGTGCCTGGGTTGCCATTCTCGCAGCGAGAGGGTACAGTCTTGTTGAAATTGGAATTGCGGAAACGGTGTTTCACATTTTCAGTCTTTTGTTTGAGATTCCGTCCGGTGTTTTTGCCGATGTATTCGGACGAAAGCAGATGTTGATGGCGAGCAGCATGATGCGGATCATAGGAAGTGTGTTCATGATACAGTCCCGGAATCTGCCAATGGTATGTACAGCGATTGCGTGTTTTGCTGTCAGTTATAATTTTTCTTCGGGATCCGGGGATGCACTTGCCTACGATTCCATGAAGCTGGTGGGCGAGGAAGCCCGTTATGAACGGTATGCATCAAATCAGTTGATCCTGTATCGGCTCTGCAACGGCATTTCTACATTATGTGCGGGTTTTGCATTGCTGATCGGATATAAGCTGGTATATGCATCGGATATTCTGGTGACCGGAATCCAGATTGGTGTGCTGTTCTCGCTTCGGGAGATTCGTCTGCATCCTGCCGGATCAGCACAGAAAAAGACAGTGCTGCAGTCTGTGTGGAGAGAGCTTGCAAAATGCTTTGTGGAGAGTATCCGGTTTTTGAAGGAGGCAAGGCGGGCGGTATTCCTGATGGCATGCAATGCATTTGTTGGGGCTGTGGATATTATATTGCTGTTCTTTTTGCAGGCGAAGCTGCCACAGACAGGAATGCTGGATGCGGCACTTGGCATTGCGTTGTTCGTGATGGAGATGGGAGGAATCCTCGGCGCCAGATGCATTTTGCGCTGTAAGCATATCCGTTACCGATGGATATTTGCGGTCACAGCAATGCTTGTGGTAGGCGGCGTTCTCATTGAGCATACAGGTGTGGCAGTGCTGATGACGCTGGGTGGATTTGTTGCAGCGTGCAGTGATGACGCATTGCAGGTGCGCACGGATGCGATTTTACAGGATATGTTTCCGTCAGAGCAGCGGGCGACCTTGATATCTATGGAATCGTTTGTGTTTTCTGCGATTATGATCGTGTTGTCGCCACTTGCCGGACTTGTGTTTTCCGTGTGGTAGTCAGAGCATTGCTGAAGACAGTGGCAGAAAGTACAGAAGCATCGACAGAAGTGTCGGTGCTTTTTATCTTGCGGCATGGCATTGTAGAAATTGCGTGCGTGTGATATATTTTATAATATAATTTTGAATAATGAATAATGGAGGTCAAAAACATGGGCGTACAGTCAATCGATGCAGAGGATGATCAGTTTGCGTATCGTTATGATACACAGTTACTGATCGACAGAAGGGATCAGGATCTGGATGAGGATGCCATATCCGATTATATCACGGAGCATTTTGAGGGTAACAGTCTGATCGCAGCAGGCGATGAGGATCTGATCAAGATACATTTCCATACGAATGAGCCGTGGAAGATATTAGAGTATTGCAATTCGGTCGGTGAAATCTATGATATCGTTGTGGAGGATATGATCCGACAGGCAAATGGATTGCAGGGCTAGGAAAACAGGTGCTTCGCAGGCAAATGTGTGAGGCAGATCAGGATCAATCGCAGGAGTTCGGAATATGGAGAATAGAAGAAATCACAGAAATCAAAATCACAAAACCACATATACCCATAAAAACGGCAGACATACCTCTGTGAAGCAGAATGCGATATGCAGGCACTTTGGTATGTGTGGCGGCTGTCAGTATCTGGATCTTCCGTATTCTGAGCAACTGCGAAAGAAGCAGGCGTATATCGATCGCCTGCTTTCTCCTTATGGAAAGGGAGAACCGATCATCGGGATGGCAGAGCCGTCCCATTACCGGCATAAGGTCAATGCGGTGTTTCACCGCAATCGGAATGGTGAGATTATTTCCGGGGTGTACGAGGAAGGTACACATCATGTGCTTCCGGTTACGAGCTGTTATATAGAAAATGAAAAGGCAGACCAGATCATAGAGACGATCCGGGGACTTTTGAAGTCATTTAAGATCACGGTGTATCATGAGGATTCCGGATATGGAATCCTGCGGCATGTGATGATCCGTTCCGGATACGCCAGTGGGGAGATCATGGTGGTACTCGTGACTGCAGGGGCATTTTTCCCTTCCAAGCAGAACTTTGCAAAGGCACTGAGAAAGGTACATCCGGAGATCATCACGATCGTGCAGAATATCAATGCGAAGCAGACGAGTATGGTACTGGGTGACCGGGATGTTGTGATCTATGGCAAGGGGTATATTATGGACAGTCTGTGCGGCAAGTCGTTCCGGTTGTCTCCGAGAAGCTTTTATCAGGTGAATCCGGAGCAGACGGAGAAGCTATACCAGACGGCGATTTCCTATGCGGGACTGACGGGCAGGGAGACCATTCTGGATGCCTATTGCGGTATCGGTACGATTGGGATTGTGGCTTCGGATGCTGCTGGATCCGTGATTGCGGTGGAGCTGAATCCGGAGGCTGTGAAGGATGCCAGAATCAATGCGAAACTGAATCAGGCGAAGAATGTTTCCGTTTATCAGAATGATGCTGGGAAATTCATGGTCGGGCTGGCAGCAGAGGGCAAGCAGGTAGATGTCGTATTTATGGATCCGCCGCGTTCCGGCAGCGATGAGGCATTTCTATCCTCTGTTCTGAAGCTGGCACCATCAAGGATTGTATATATTTCGTGCGGGCCGGAGACGCTGGCAAGGGATCTGCAATATCTGACGAGATCCCATGCATACCGGGTGGAGAAGTTTGTGCCTGTGGATATGTTTCCGTTTTCGCAGCATTGTGAGTCCGTAGTTCTGCTGTCACGAGTGTGTAACACGAAGTGAGAGCAGATTACGGAGGACCATGCGATAGCTGTCCGCGACTGGCGAGCACATAGTGCGAAGACAGAGCGGAAACAGCGAACCGCTGAGAAGGTAGTTCTGCTGTCACGAGTGTAAACGAAGTGAGAGCAGATTACGGAGGACCATGCGATAGCTGTCCGCGATTGGCGAGCACATAGTGCGAAGACAGAGCGGAAACAGCGAACCGCTGAGACGGTAGTTCTGCTGTCACGAGTGTAAACGAAGTGAGAGCAGATTACGGAGGACCATGCGATAGCTGTCCGCGATTGGCGAAGGTACAATAATGATCGAGTGATTGGGTAAGATATTCTCAAGCATCGGAACTAGAAAATTATAAAATATCAAACGTGGTAATTTGTACATCTGATTTGGAGGGAAAAATTATGAAACTCGATAATTTTGTTGATATGATGACGGGACACTTTAATAACAAAGAGCAGTT
>CAKQYS010000025.1 GCA_934293375.1 uncultured Lachnospiraceae bacterium
GACTTATCTAAAGTTGATTTAGCAACCGATGCGGATAAGGCGAATCATCTGGATGTCTGGACCCGCATCTTTCAAGCAAAGACATGGGGTGATTTGATGGCAGTTGCAGCACAGTACCAGAGTTTTGAACCAACAATCGAAGAAATTGAACACCTGCAGGCAGACGAGCGCGTCAGGCTGCAGTGTGAGGCGCGAGAACGATCCATGATCCATGAGCGGGTGACGAAGGAGCTGTTAGCGAAGCAGGCGGCGCAACTGAAGGAGCAGGCTGTACAATTGAAGACAAAGGATGCTCAGATCGAACAATTAAAGGCACAACTGGCGTTGTTAACGGGCGAATCCTAAAATGGCTCCGTGGGAAAATCCCACGGAGTTTTTATTATGAAAGGACAGCATCCTAATGAAATGCAGATACAGAGTAAATTATCATTTGACAGTAACAACATTATATATACCCTTGCCTTTCGGCGGCTTCTCTTGTATAATATTAGAGGTTATGTCTATTTCCGATATTATGCAGATATTTCGGAACACACACTACACATCGTAACCACTTGGGAGGACATTTGTCATGACAAATATTACAGGAGCAGAGACTCCAATCGAGAAATATGCCGGTATACTGGCACACCCGACATCCTTTCCCGGACCGTACGGAATCGGTGATCTGGGATATGGTGCTTATCACTTTATTGATTTTCTGAAGAAGTCCGGACTGAATCTCTGGCAGGTATTGCCACTCGGACATACAGGCTTCGGAGATTCCCCGTATCAGCCATTCTCTGCATTCGCAGGACAGCCGCTGATCATCAGCATTGACCACCTGAAGGAATATAACCTGCTGTGGGACTCAGATTTTTCTGAGATGCCGAGCTGGAATCCGGTAGATATAGATTATGGTACTTTGATTGCTTTTAAGACCAGTCTGTTAAAGAAGGCCTATGAGCGATTCATCGATCCTGACCACGCAGACAGACTGAGTACGGATCCTGCACAGATGGAAGCTTATGAGAAGTTCTGCGAAGAAGAGACATGGCTGACCGACTATGCACTCTTCATGGCCGGCAAAGATTATCATGAGGGTGCCCCTTGGTATCTATGGGAGGATTCCCTCAAGAACCCGACGGCAGCCCAGAAGAAAAAATGGATTGAGAAACTCTCTGTTGAGATGGGCTACTATAAGTTCATCCAGTTTCTGTTCCACAAGGACTGGTATGCATTGAAGGCTTATGCCAATGAACAGGGCATCAAGATTGTCGGTGATATCCCGATCTTTATGTCATGGGACAGTGTAGATGTCTGGGCAAACAAGAAGCTTTTTGAATTAGATTCCAAGGGATATCCGACCAAAGTAGCCGGTGTTCCGCCAGACTATTTCTCTGCAACCGGTCAGCTCTGGGGCAATCCTCTCTACAAATGGCCACAACACACCAAGACAAACTATGAATGGTGGACAGAAAGACTACGCCACCAGCTGTCATTAGCAGATTTTGTACGTATTGACCACTTCCGTGGTTTTGACAAATACTGGGCTGTTCCATATGGCGAGGAGACCGCCATCAATGGACAGTGGATTGAGGCTCCCGGTGTCAACTTCTTTACGCATTTAGAAGCAACCTTAGGCTATGACTGCCCGATCATTGCAGAGGATCTGGGAGAAATCGATCACTCAGTGGTAGAGCTGCGTGATAAGTTTGGATTTCCTGGCATGAAGATTCTGCAGTTTGCATTTGAGAATCCGGAAGAAAATGATTTTCTTCCACACAATTATACAAGAAACTGTGTCTGCTACACAGGCACACATGATAACGATACAACGCTCGGCTGGTATAAGAACTGCTACGAAGCATCCAAAGACAAGCTTCGCCGCTACTATTCTACCGATGCAGGTGATATCTGCTGGGTTATGATCCGCTCATGCTTCTCGTCAGTAGCAAATATGGCGATCGTACCGATGCAGGATATCCTTTGTCTGGATTCCTGGGCACGTATGAACACACCGGGTGTGGCAGAAGGCAACTGGTCATGGAGATTTACCGAGGAGGATATGACACCGGCTCTCGAAGAACGCTTATTTGAGACTGCGAAGCTTTATGGTCGTTAGATCCTTTCATGATTGAGGTTTGATTTATGAGAAGTTTTTTTGTACTGTTATATTTATTTTTATTTCTGATTCTGATGCTTCCGGTACACTTCGTACTGTGGCTGATCGGAAAAAAGAATCCCCGGAAGCGTTACGAACTGGGGCAAAAACTGATCCATTGGGGATTTGCCTGTGAGCTGTTTCAAGCTGGCTGTCACCTGACCGTACTCGGCAGGGAAAATATCCCGGATGAACCGGTATTGTTCGCATCCAATCACCAGAGTTACTTTGATATCCTGGTCACTCACAATGCGATCAACCGCCCTGTTGGATTTGTTGCCAAAAAAGAGATGGAACATTTTCCATTGCTTCCCCTCTATATGAAAGATATCGGCTGTATATTCCTGAATCGGACAGATCCTCGTGAAGGTGTAAAGGCCATTCTTGCCGGAGCCCAGCTGATTAAGGATGGTCACAGTATGCTGATCTGTCCTGAGGGCACAAGAAGCCGCTGCGATGAGATGAATGAATTCAAGGAAGGCAGCCTGAAAATGGCTGAGAAAGCCAAGGTTCCTGTTGTACCTGTTGCCATCCTCGGCACAAACCGGCTGTTAGAGTGCAGACCCGGATTCCGGATCCGCAAGGGTGATGTCACAGTCATTTTTGGTAAACCATTTCTCGTGTCTGACCTGCCTGCAGAATATAAGCGTCGCTCTGCGGCCTATGCACAGCTTCAGGTGCGCACCTTGATGGATGAATACATGTCAAACCAGATGAAACAATAAAATCAAGAGATCAAAAGGAGGTTATATTATGACCGGAGGACAAATCGCAATCCTCGTTATCGTGATTGCATTAATCGTAATTGCCGTGCTATACTTTGTGGGTAATAAGCTTCAAAAAAAGCAAAGTGCACAGCGTGAACAGATGGAGGCTGCCGCACAGCCATGTACCATGATGATCATCGACAAAAAGATGATGAAGATGAAGGATGCCAATCTGCCAAAGGCGGTTGTAGAACAGGCGCCAAAGCGTATGCAGAATGTGAAGCTTCCTATCGTAAAGGCTAAGATCGGTCCACAGATCACAAATCTGATCTGTGATGATGCCATCTTCCCGGACCTTCCTACACGCGGAGAAGTAAAAGCAATGCTAAGCGGTATCTATATCGTCAGTGTCAAAAATGTTCGTGGTAAGGTGGATCAGTCACCAGCCAAGACAACATTTGCACAGAAGATGCGATTAAGACAGCGCAAGTATGAAAAGCAGCTTGCCGAGGAAGAGAAGAAGGCTGCAGAAGCAAAGGCGGAAAAGCAGGCAAAGAAAAAGAAAAAATAATCTGATACACAAAACGGCTCCGGGAAATCCCGGAGCCGTTTCGTATATGATGCATATTATGTACTAGGTTTTATCTGACTCTCCGTCGCTTCAAGGTGTCCAACTTATCCCGATGCTCTACCGACTCAACCTTCACCGCTACATGACATTCCCTTGAATCCTTGTCGCCAAACGAAAGTGTATAATAGATATCCATCTCCATCAGATCCTCATGATCCCGAAGCTCGTAATGATCTGTAATGATCTCTAAGTTAATCGGTCCATATGGGGTCTGATACTCTGTCAGAGTCATCATATCCGAATCAAAGGTCATCCGGCTGTTGACCGCACCTTTCTTACTCATCTCAAACACCTTGTCATCAAAACAAATGCGGTTCTTCACCACACTGCCCGACTCGTCCGGCTGTTCTTCATAAAAGACATAATGTTTGTCATCTTTATAAAAGTAACTGCCCGATACCATTAGCTCGATCGGGTGTTCCGCGTCCTGACTTCCTAGAACTGTCACTACAACATCCTTTGTCATACACTCAATCCTTCCTATCTGTTGTGTGCCATTGAGATCAATCGTGCTACCAATGTTTTCTTATCAATACCCTCTGCCTCCCACAACATCGGATACATACTGATCGATGTAAATCCCGGCAATGTATTGAGCTCATTAAATATTACACGATTGGTGCCATGCTCCAGAAAGAAATCCACTCTGGCAAGTCCCTTGCCATCCACTGCCATAAAAATCTCTTTGGCAGCCCGTCTGATCTCCTCCGTCTTGCCCTCCGGAAGATCCGGTCCAATAACCGTCTTGGAATCTGCATTGTGATACTTTGCTTCGTAATCGTAAAATGCCGCTTCCTCTGCGGCCAGAATCTCACCCACGCCGGATGCCTCTACGCTATCATTTCCCAGAACCGCACATTCCAGCTCACGCCCAACAATCGTCTCCTCCACCAGAATCTTAGAGTCATGCATTGCTGCCAGCTTCAGGCTGTCAGACAATTCCTGTCTGTTCTCTGCCTTAGATACACCCTGTGATGAACCGGCATTGGACGGCTTCACAAATACCGGATAAGCAAGCTTCGACTCCACGCGTGCGACAACAGCATCCATGTCTGCCAATTCACGACTTCTAATATCAACATACTGTGCCTGTGCAATGCCCAAACGATCTACAATGATCTTCGTATATACCTTATCCATGGATACAGCACTCGCCAGTACACCACATCCTACATAAGGAATCTTCGCCAGCTCAAATAATCCCTGTACCGTTCCGTCTTCGCCATACAGTCCATGCAACACAGGAAATGCCACATCGATTTGGATATGCTCGGTATTCTGTCCATCAAAAACAAGGAGCTCCTTCTTCGTTGCATCCGGTGATAACACCGCTCCCTTTCCGGACTGTTTCCACGCACCACTCTCAATATCCTCGATCTGATCTATATACAGCCACTGTCCTTCTTTCGTAATTCCAACCAGATGCATCTGAAATTCTGATGTATCTATCTGCTTCGCTACTGTCACTACTGATACGCAGGACACCTCATGTTCTGATGACTGTCCTCCAAATAATAATAAAATCTGTCTCATTGTTCTCCCTTTCTGTCACTTCACAAATCTAAGTCCTGACCGGCACTGTAATGTCAATTCAGTCACCCTGCACGGCGTATCCCCATCAATATGGAACCATTGGTACTCCTGCGTCCGGATATGTAGTCTCCTGCAGCGATGCAATGTAATCTCCCGAAATAGCGTATGCTTTCTGAAATAGACCAGCATAACCGCCAGCAAAAGCCGTATCTTCGACATACCCTGTACCAGACATACATCAAACATACCATCCACTGGATCTGCGTCCGGACAAAACGGTACTCCGCCGCCTTCCATCTCATGCAGCATCCCAACCGAAAAAAACATCTTTGGAACCGTCATCCCCTCTGCATCATCCATTGTGATCACTGCCCCCGGCGAACGCCTTGAAAATATCTGCTTAATGCCAATCGCCACATACACAAGCTTCCCAAGATGTACTTTGTTCAACACCTGCTTGAGTCTGCTCCTTGACACCTCTTCACAAATATCAGCATCATAACCGATACCACAGCTGATCAGAAACCGTTGGGTGACAAGCTCTCCATTCTGCTCGTAAGTCGCCTCTCCATAATCCAGCAGATGTTCCTCCGGTTCATACAGTATATGCCGCAATTTCTTCTGCATATTCCCGGATATCTTCATATTTCTCGCAAAGTCATTTCCGGATCCGGTTCTAATACAGGAAAGCACGGTGTTCTCAAAATCAGAGATCCCCTGCAACACCGCATTCAGCGTACCATCCCCACCCAGAATGACCAGATGCACAGGTTGTTTCGTAAGTGTATTACACAGCCTGATCACATCTGTCCGGGACTTGGGAATATGCACATGATACTCTATATTCTCCTCTTCCAATATCCGTTCCACCTGTTTCCAAAGGCTCGTTCCCCTCCCGGAACAGGCAGCCGGATTCACAATGAATTCATACATAACATTCTTCATCCTATTGCCAATCTGAATGTATTATACTCTATTTACGCTTAATAATCCAGCTTGAGTAGCAAAATACTTCAAACCATCATACGAAAAAGGATCATTACACAAATGCAATGATCCTGTTATATTACCGGTTCTCATTCATATAAGTCTCCACCCGGCTGTTGATCGTCTCGCCGACACGGTCTATAGAGCAGTCGCCGTTAAAATAGGCAGAGACCTCATCGTATATAATATCACCTATATTGTGATCAACCTTCCAACAATGCTTTGCCCCTAATACTAACTGTTCCACCAGATCCGCTTCTTCCTGTGACAATGAATCATAGATCAGATCCGGAGACGAAATAATCGGCTCTATTTGCGTACCATACGCATCTGTATAAGGCTCCGTCGCCATGGCAGCCTGCTTCTGCATTGCAAAAATATCCTTACGAACGGAAAGCCATCTCGTCTGTTGACAAAATGTATACTGGGCATCTTTTGTAAACATAGAACGGATAAACGACCACGCTGCGTCCTGATATTCTGATTTAGAAGAAATTCCAATACAGTCCTGAAAATTCATATAACTGCTATCCCCATATGCATTTGGAAATCCGATATAGCAAAGATCCTGCCCAAATATTCTTGTAAACTGTTCGATATCCGAAAAATGCTGAAAGGAACCACTGGAAAGAATATATTTGTCATCCTTAAATTCATCAATCCACTCCTGTCCGGTCGGTAGCCGATCTGAGTTCTTCACACCCCGGTCACAATACTGTAATATTCTCCGAAACAACGCAGAATCAAAATCCGCCTTCCCGGTATCCCAGTCCACAAATTCCGAATATCCACAGACGAAGAACTGATCAAACATGGTCATTTTGTCATTTTCATAAAACAACGGCACCTCTGTTTTCTCTGCAAAGGCAATCATCTCCTCCTTCGTCCAGCCATTATGAAACTGTCCCACTGTCTGCTCCTTACCAAATAATACATTGATATAATAATCCAGTGCCATATAATATAGCTTATCATCCTGAAGCCATGCAGACATCACGCTTTCCATAAAATCATCTCTGTCAAGTTCCTCATCGGCATCTAAATAGGACTGCATATCTGTGAGCAGTCCTGTATGGATCAGTCTGTCCAGTCTGGATCTATCCGTCACAATGATATCCGGCGTCTTTCCGGCTGACATATCCAGTCCAAATGCCGTATCACAGTCCTCATTCTCTGCATAATCCCGGATCTCTATCCGATAGGTGTCATTTGTCTGATTAAATGCATCCACATACTGGCTGATCTGCGAACTCAGGGTATTATAGTTATAATTTCCCAATGTCAGTACGGTTCTGTTATCCTGTTCCTGCGTGGTCTCGGACTTCTTGTCCGCCCCACAGCCGGACAACACAACCATACCAAGTGCCATTCCAACCACCAGATAATTCCTGATTTTTCTCCCAAGCATCCACATTTCCCTCCTTACCGGCTGATCACTTTTCTGCAGTTGCATCCTCTGTAACGGCTTTCCCTTCTTTTCCGTAAAATGTCAATACATCTGCACTTTCTCCTGCATATTCCGTAAAATTATCCTGTATAAAGGAGGTCTTATCTGCAATCTTATACACTCCCGGATCATCCGAATAATCCGTTACGGTCTCATAATCCGTCTCGTCAACTGCCACGGATTGTTCGCCTACCCCCACAATATACGGACTATGTGCAACATCCTTCTTGGATACCAGAAGGGTTCCGTCCTTATAAGAGTACAGATAATTTCTCGGATCCTCGCCGTCTGTCGAAA
This sequence comes from uncultured Lachnospiraceae bacterium, assembly GCA_934293375.1. Lineage (GTDB taxonomy): Bacteria > Bacillota > Clostridia > Lachnospirales > Lachnospiraceae > RGIG6919. The sequence continues at coordinate 7,746 of CAKQYS010000025.1, forward strand.
AACTGATATAATCCGGCAGCAGCAGTCCCAGCATATTGGATGTCAATACGGTCTTTACTTCTCCGGTTTCCATATCCATATAATTATAATCAGTACCATCATCAATGTAATAAAATGCATTCCCATACAGATATCCCATATCTGCATAACTGTTTAACTGCAAACCCTTCATCTGTGTAAGCTCCTGTTTTTTGCAATCCAGCTCATAAAAATCCGTAAACTCCTGTATTTCATCTGCATCATTCCGTATCTTATACGCATAGCTGACACACAGTGCCTTTTGATCTTTATAATCTCCATCCGTGATCATTAGCGCATTCCCAAGCTGCGTTTCACTGCCTGTGAATGACTGCAGCATCTTCTTTTCGCCGGTATCGGTATTCACACACCACAACTGGCACTCACAATAAGAATACCCTAATCCATCAATCACTATGTCCTCCCCGCGTGGTATTATGGTAGTATAATATAATATGGAGTTTTTCATAGCCATGGAATTGATCATAGCGTCTTCTTCATATTCTTCAACAAGCGTTTGCAGCTTCTTAGTTTCCGGATCCCATCTTTGAATTGACCATACATCTATCACCGTTCCATCGGCTTCCCTCATCTCTGACGACAAAATATACGGTGCACCCTGATGATACATTGTATAACACAAATATTGTGCATCATTGACTGTATATATTTCTTCCATCTGATCTGCCTGATGCTTTGCATCTATATATACCACATTAGAATACCGCAAATGATAATAGCCTTTCCCGTCAAACGCATTTCTGGTCCCCATATTCGATGCAACATGAATCTCACTGGAATCTGGTGTCGCATCTGCAGCATCATTATACGAAGCTAACCCACAGCCTGCAAACAGACACATGCATGCACACCCCAGTATCACAAGCATTCTTTTTTTCATAACATCCTCCGTCCTGATTTTATATAAAAGCCCTGCCCATCGTAACGGCGATGGGCAGGTTTTTGTATTATTTCATAATACTATTTGGTATACCAGCCACTTGCCCTTCCATAGGCTGCACCTTTGCATGAGTAAGTTACTTGATGCTTTCCTACTCCTGATTTAGCTGTTGCGTTATACTCTCTTTTACTTTTTCCGGCAACAACCTCATGCTGACCATTTAATATACAATTCAAGGTTGTCACGGTCTCTGCCCCTGTTGATGTCACAGTAAGCTTACCCATATCATACTTACTACCGCAAATCAAATGTGTAGTCTTCGTTGAATTATATGGTACTATTATCCAGTCTGCGTTGTTTACATATGTTACTGCCGCCTTCGCTGCAACCGGCACCACCAATGCCACTGCCATTGCAGCTGCCATCACAATACCACCTACACGCTTCTTAAAAAAATTTAAATTAGTTGTCATAAGTAAAACCCTCCTTAAAAAAATCTAATCTGCTTTTTTCATTTGGTCTCCATATCCATCTCATCTCCCCAATCATATAGTCCACAGGTTTGTTATCTGTCCAGATAAATCTAATGTCTATCATATCTCACCTGTTGTCCTACATAATTGGGAAATCCGAGACGGAATACATTGTGACGCATTTTGAACATCTACCGATGTCCCTTCGCCCGCACGAACGCAGCCAACCCTTCCGGTTCTTCTGGCTGATAATATGTTTTTTTACAATACTCTGAAACCATCGGTGCAACCATCACTGCCAACGCACATAATGCTGGTCCCATCTTAGATATTAATCTCTTCGTTTTCATCACCTCCCACACAACATACTCGCAGTTCATGTGCACATTTTGATCACTGCCAATCACACCATAACACATAATCCGTTGTTTGTGCGAAAAAACTTTTGAATGGTCGTTTTGGGCGGTTGAGTGGTAAAATTTTGCTTTTTAATCCGATTTGCATAGTAAAATACTTCAATTTCCATTCCTGCTATGCTATACTTAAAAGGCATTGTAATACATCGGAGGAATCAAAATGGCTTTACTACTTGGGATACTGGCATCCGTACTGGATATGATCTGTACTCTATATTATTTTCATATATTTATGCCAGAACGGAAATCTTCCGTTTCAGACAGAACCTTTGCTGCCGGCTTCATCGGCATGGAGCTTCTTCTCTTTGCAATGTCTACTGTCACTGCTGATATCAGCGGCAATTTCATCTCTCATATCCGCATGATCATCAACATTATCTGTACATTTATACTAACCTTTTATTATACGGCACCATTTGCACACAGAATGTTTGTTGTTCTCAGCTATGTATTTATTTCCGGATTTTCCGAAGATATACTTGGCTTTATATTGTCCAATGTGCCAGCCCCGGATCAGATGCCCTTGCACGGATATCAGTTTGAGGCCTGTGCGATTCTATCCAAGCTCATCCTATTCGTTATGTTTACGCTGATCAATCTCATCTGGAATCACAATCGGAAGCAATATACATTCAGCTATTCACTTCTGATCCTGATCATCCCGATATTATCACTCATGATTGATTTTGCCCCACCTCTCTATAACCTGATCTGGGCAGCTCCATTAAGCTACATCTATATTCAGATCTGCCTGTTTATGATCAATCTTGCAAGTTATTATCTGCTGGACAACATCCTAAAGGTGATGGAACTGCGTCAACACGAAAGTCAACTGTCACAGCAGCTTATGCTGCAGCTAAAAAACTACCAACAGATTTCAGATGCTTACCGCAACAGCAGAAGTATCATACATGACACAAAAAAACATATGCTGTACATTGCAGAGTGTGTGCAATCCCACCAATATGATAAGATTCTTCCTTATACGGATACCTCTCTTGAGAAATTACAATCATGCTATCAGAAGGTGGACTCCGGAAATCTTGTCATTGATGCCTTTCTTTCGTATTATCAGAATCTGGCAGCCACCAAAAGTATTTCATGGAATATGACGGTCAAGATACAGCCTGAACTGATTGGTTATCAGGATTACGACCTTTCAATTATTCTTGGCAATCTGCTGGACAATGCCATACAGGCCTGCGAACAGATTCCGGAATCTGCATCACGGAAAATCACCATTATCATGCATACATATGAACACAAATTTACCATGGATATTACAAATACTTTTTTACCAGATTCGCAAAAACGATCTGATCCCTTATTGCATGGCTACGGTCTGGAAAATGTTGAACGGTGTGTAAAAGAATTAAATGGAATCTACAACACTACCATACACAATAACACATATCAAACAATGATCACGCTACCGGCTACTCAAGAGAGGTGAAACAAATGAACTGCAAATTCAATATCGCAATCTGCGATGATGACCCAAATGAAACAAAAAAGCTTCATGGTATGCTGACCGATTACTCTATCCACTTCTGTCACGATTTCACAGTCAGTGAATTTTCCTGTGCATCAGACTTTTTATCCCAATATGATGTGCAGACATTTGATATTCTTTTTCTGGATGTTGAAATGCCGGAAATGTCCGGCATAGAACTGGCAACCCATGTGCGAAACAATGGCAATGATACCATTGCAATCGTATTTGTCAGCCAACATCCGGAATTCATGCAATACGGATTTGATGTATCTGCCATACACTACTTAATTAAACCTATTGATGAGAGCCGACTTCATAATGTATTGACCCGGATTATAACGCAGCACAAAACCGCACTTGATGAGATTATGATCGTGAATTACGATAATACAACCTCATTTATTCGTACCTCTACACTTCTTTATATTCAAACCGTGAAACAACATACCAATCATTTGCTTTTTGTATTTAGTGATCACACGCTTCCCGGTTTAGGCACACTCTCTAAATTTGAATCTCTCCTGGTACCAAAGGGCTTTTTTATGCCTAACAGAGGTACGCTGATTAATCTGTGCCACATTGATAGTATCCACTGGGACACCTCTATGATCATAATGAAAAACAATTCCGAGATTCCTCTGAGCCGACGCCGCACCAAACAATTCATGAATTGTTTTAATGACCATATGACCGCAATTTCTAACTCCATTCTGAATCAGTGAAAATCTCAAGGAGGTAAACCGTGATAGATAAATTTAGTCGCATGATTGCTCATACCTTAGTTGAACAATCCCAGATACAGCAAGAGGAAGAAATCATTTATGCTTACTTGTTTGCCTCTATTGGGGAAGAAGTTGGATTTGATGTCGTTGTTTTAATACTTGGATCATTCTTAAAACATACCGGCATCTCACTCTGCTATCTATTAGTTACAACTCCTCTCCGACATTTTGCAGGTGGTTTTCATGCAAATACGCGATTTGGCTGCACTGTATTATCATACGGCATCTTTCTTGCAATTATCCTGATTTGTCCAATCGTGGTTCCAATATACAGGTTACTCTGGATTGTTATATATAGTCTCTGTTGGATCATTATCTATATTCTTGCACCTGTAGATACAGCAAACAAACGGAGACCACCGGAAACAAGGGTATTGCTTCGCCATCGATGTCTAATCACTTTTATTATCATGACAATTTTATATCTGTATTTAATATATCAGCAATCTGTTTTATATTATGGTTCTATCTCAGTCTGCATGCTAGTTTGTGCATATGGACTGATAATTGGAGTCTACAAAAATAAACGCAACAGGATCATTACACAAATGCAATGATCCTGTTATATTACCGATTCTCATTCATATAGGTCTCCACCCGGCTGTTGATTGTCTCGCCGACACGGTCTATCGTGCAGTCACCGTTAAAGTAGGCGGAGACTTCTTCATACACAATCTGCTCGATTGTATTATCATTCCTACTACAGTATTTTGCCGAGGTCACCAGTTTCTCTACCAGATCTGCCTCTTCCTGCGTCAAAGGCGTATACTTAAAATTCGGTGCCTCACAATCAATCGGCTCCTGGGTTTCTCCCATCTCATCCACATACGGCTCCGTAGCTATAGATGCCTTCTTCTGCATTGCAAATACATCTTTTCTGACTGACAGCCCTGATGACGCCAGCTCATGCTGTGCCTCTTTGGTATAGAGCAGCTTAATGAATTCCCACGCCTGTTCCTTATAAGGGGATTTGGTATACATCCCAATATTCATATTGAACCTGATCTCACTGATACAAGGTTCTTCTCTGGGTGTCCCAACAAATGTAAGATCCGTCCCATAAAACCGGGTCGTATCTTCTATGCACATAAAATCCTGAAATGATGTCATCCCCAGACGACACTTATCCTGCTTAAATTCTGTCACTGCTTCCGGATCAATGGCAGTCCTGTCTGAGTTCTTAACACCTTTATTACAGTATTCCAGGATCTCGCGAAACAGATCTGTCTGAAACAGTCCTTTTCTCTGATCCCAATCCACAAAATCTGTGATCCCGGAGTCCATGATATACATAAAAAGGCTTATTTTGTCATCCCAGTAAAACAACGGCACATCTGCACTTTTGGCATACGCCAGCATCTCTTCCCTTGTCCATCCATCCTCATACCCGGCAAGCTGTTCCTTCTTTCCAAATATGGATGTAATACCATAGTCATTCCCAAGATAGTATAAATGTCCATCCGTTGTACACGCTTCCAATATATTATCGAGGAAATCCTCCGGATGCAATTGGGCATCCCCTTCCAGATACGGCTTCAGATCTTCCAGCAAGCCGGCATGGATCACACGATCCAGATAGCTATTGCCAACCAGCAGGATATCCGGACAGTTCCCGGCAGCCACATCCATATTAAAAGCAGATACCGGATCCTCTCTTCCGGAATACTCTATGCTCTCAATGCGGTAATCCGAACTGGTCTTGTTAAATTGATTGACCGCATCCCCAATATAATAGCTTGCTCCATTATAATCATAATCGCCAAGCGTGATCACAGTTCTTCCATCATCGCCTGTCTCCTTGCGCTGTTGTCCGTCCTTCTTTCCACACCCTGTCAACATCACTGTCATCCCGAACAGCAAAAGAACGATCTTCAAATGCTTATATGCCATATAGACGCCTCCCTAATCCTCTGTTACGATCTTTTTGTTTATCGTATCCAGATGATAATGTTCTTCCATCTGCTTTTCCTCAGAATAATAGGTTCCGGTGAATGTGATCTCTTCTCCTTCACGATACACCTCCCGGTCAAATTGCACCTGATTGTCATACCGTGGCGTACCACCATAGAAGAAACCGGCTTCATACCCCATGCTACCCGATTCATCGTCTTTCAGTTCCTTTATACTAACATAATTGCTCCACACATCATGCTCTGTTCCATTCATCATTAACGGCTCCTCCGGGGTACGATAAATACACATCGCATAACCCGGACAAAATGCCACATCCGTTATGACTGCATTGCCTTTATCACCAGTGATCAGACTGGTGAATTTCTTTTCCTGTATTTGATATAGGTCCAGACATTCCTCCACGCCATCCTGCGTTTCAGACCGGATATGTCCGTACAGATGACCGTCATACAGGTATACCTGAAGAATGGTTTCGTCTTCCCCTGCTTTATATAGCACCTGTTCTTCCCCGTTCTGATCCGTATATACGATCGTATTCTCCTTCACCTTCGGATCTCCATTTTGCAACAGTTCCGCCATCTGTGCATCCGCCTCATCCTGCTCTTGTGTGCTCTGTCCTGTTGTATCCTGCTCTTCTTCTGAATCCGTAGATCCTAACAGCCATATCAGCATATCGGATGACTCCCCATCATATGCCTGATACTGTTCCTTCACATAAGACCTAAGATCCGCAATCCCGTAAGTTGCCATATCCTGCATCTGGGCACCTTCCATTGCGGTATAATCTGTTGAATCCAGCTCGACCAGATCATATTCGGCATTCATACCAAGTATATGGGCACTTTGGGGTATGGGCTCTTTGCTTGCCAGCAGGGCATCCTCTGCATACGAATACAGGAAAACATGAGGATCCTCCCCTTGAGTCCAAAAGACACAATATTCCGAATACGGATGTACCATACTATTTTTTGTCATCAAAAGCTTCTCATGCTCACCGGTTGCCAGATCGATCCTGCCGAATTGCTCCGAATATGCTTCATCCTCCGATAATCCCCGATAATACAACCTGTTCTGATAGATCCTGCCGTTCGCATACAATAGACCCTCATACGCCGTATTTGTCTGTTCTTTCATCTTGCTGCCACTGTAATCCCATGTATACAGACTGGTATAATCCACAGCTTCTCCATCCCGGATCTCTGCATAACTATATACCAGATACATCCCCTTCTGTTCATCCGATGCACATAACATCAATGATCCGTTATAATGATCTTCATCCTCTAATACACATAACTCCTCCGGCTCTCCACCCTCAATACCGCACTTCCAAAGTCTGTTTATTCTTTTTGTATAGCTGCTGTCCCCTACGACCTGCACATCAGAAACATCACTGGATTCCTCAGAGGTTATGTAATATATATGATCCCCCGCTATAGCTAATGAGGACGGCCAGCCTGCATCTGTATTCACACGCTGCATCCGCTTCTGATCCTGATCCCATTTATAAATATAAAATACATTATTCATTGTCTTCTCATCCATTGCACTCGTCACAACATAAAATACACCACGCTGAATGAAAAGAAAGTATATAACCTCTCCATCTTCAAATTTATGCAGCTCTGTACTCTTACCGGATTTATCCATATAATTCACAGTAAAATCACTGTTATAATAGTATCCGTTCTCATCAAATGCAGATTCAAACAAGTCGATCACGCGCACCTGCTCATCTTCACCTGATACACTCTTTTCATGTCCACAACCACTTAAGATACACAGCATCACCACGACGAGGATGGCACATAGTCTTCTTTTCATTCTGATCCCTCCATATCTTTGATAAAACTGCACCGCATATGCGGTGCAGTTCATGTCTAACAGCATACTCTACATCTCTAGTCTACATATCTTGCCCTCCCATATGCTGCGCCCTTATGGTCATATGATACTGTAATCTCAGACGCATACTGTGTTTTGCTAGCACTTGCTGTTGATGTCTTGCCTACACTTACCTCACACTTAATCTTAGAACCATTATAACTTGAGATGATCTGCGAACCCGTTGATTTTACTGTCAAGGCCCCCAGATTCTGACCATCATAATATAGGCGTGCTGTTGTTGACGAATTCAAAGCAGCAATCTTCCATCCGGTTGTTGCCTTTGTTCCCGCCTGCACCCCAGCCGGCACCACCAATGCCACTGCCATTGCTGCTGCCATCACGATACCACCTACACGCTTCTTAAAATAATATAAATTAGTTGTCATAAGTAAAACCCTCCTTAAAATAATCTAATCTGCTTTTTTCACATGGTCTCCATATCCATCTCATCTCCCCAATCATATAGTCCACAGGTTTGATATCTGCCTGAATAAGTCGAACAGCTACCATATCATGCCTGTTGTCCTACATAATTGGGAAATCCGAGACGGAATACATTGTGACGCATTTTGAACATCTACCGATGTCCCTTCGCCCGCACGAACGCAGCCAACCCTTCCGGTTCTTCTGGCTGATAATATGTTTTCTTACAATATTCTGAAACCATCGGTGCAACCATCACTGCCAATCACACCATAACACATAATCCGTTGTTTGTGCGAAAAAACTTTTGAATGGTCGTTTTGGGCGGTTGAGTGGTAAAAAAAGTCCCCTGTCGATTCCGACAGAGGACTTTTCCTTTGAAAAAGCTATATAAAAAATTCATTTAACATCTCGATAAACGCCGCTTCCTGTTCAGGTAACATCCCCTCTGGCATACTTTGATCTGCCACCATCGGATCCGCCTTTGCCTGCCCGTCCGGCATCTCTTTGTGACCGGCAGCCTGTACCGTTTCACCTTCCTGCCCTGCTGCCAACTCCATCTTCGGCAGCTTGTCCATCGCCTTGGCACCCATCTGGTGTGCGAGCAGCAGTGATCGCTCCTTTTTTCTCAGATTTCTCTCTCCCATTAGAATGTCAGATTTCACCGAATTTTCCAGATAATCAATGATCCGCACCTCGATCAGATCAAGACCATCGATCAGCCGTAGCAAGTTCTCCTGTGTGACCAGAATCGCAAAAACTACTATTGTTGCACATAACAGATTTCCCATTACCCTGATATCCCAATCACCATAGAATGCATCTATCAGACCAAAACAGCATGTACACAATATCAACAATATTCCCTGCACATTAAGCCTGTCCACAAAGGTGATGGACATCCCCAGGAAGCGTAGTTCGGAGATTTCTTTTTCCACAAAGATCTCCACATTATCTACCTGTTCATGCATAAGCATTTCCTTATCATACGCATTTCTTACAGACTTAATAAACCGGTTCTTCGTCTTTGCCATATTACCGGCAGCCTTTGCTACATTTGCCACATATATACTGGTAATCATTCGAATTGCCAGCATCATTGCACCGATCCCTGCAATGATCAGCACATAAAGCTGTGCCTCCTTCCATATATCATACCACATTTGCTCTAACATCTCTGATTCCTCCCTTACAACATTCACCTGACCAGATCACATGATCCGACGACAATTTATATCTGCACTATAAATGATTTCCATGCCGTATACATCTCTTTTCGTCCGACATATCCGGCATATTTTCCCCTTTTTACATTCTCCAAAAATTTTGACACACACCATATAGAAATGCTATAATATGCGCGAAGTCAAAGACATGGCATTTTAAGCTTATGTCCCGCATTTATTCACAAAACATAATAAATGCAAAATAACCACATACTAATAGAAAGAAGGATGCATTATGGCAACATATAAGACACACGGCACATGTTCACAGGAGATCTCATATGAGGTTGTGGATGGTAAGGTACACAATGTTTCATTTGTCGGCGGATGCAATGGCAATCTGCAGGGAATCGGACGCCTCGTAGAAGGTATGGATGTAAATGATGCCATTTCAAGATTAGAAGGCATTCAGTGCGGTTTCAAGAGCACATCCTGTCCTGATCAGTTAGCACAGGCCTTAAAGCAGGCTCTGTAATCCTGGCAGATACATATCTTATGTATTTATCGCCAATTATTTTGAAGGAGAAGTATTCATGAAGCGAATTATTCTAACCGGCGGAGGAACCGCCGGACATGTAACACCGAATATGGCATTGATCCCTGAACTTAGAAAAGCAGGTTATGATGTGCATTATATTGGTTCCTATGAGGGGATTGAGAAAAAACTGATCGAGGACATGCAGGTTCCTTATCATGGTATTTCCTCTGGAAAACTCAGAAGATATTTTGATGTAAAGAATTTCTCTGATCCATTCAGAGTAGTCAAAGGCTATGGCGAAGCCGTCAGATTAATGAAGAGTCTGAAGCCTGATGTTGTATTTTCAAAAGGCGGTTTTGTATCTGTACCGGTTGTTATGGCTGCGAAGCATTGTAAGGTTCCTGCCATTATTCATGAATCGGATATGACTCCCGGACTTGCAAATAAGCTGGCAATTCCATGTGCAGTCAAGGTCTGCTGCAACTTCCCGGAGACCGTTTCTTATCTGCCGGAAGGCAAGGCTGTCCTGACCGGAACGCCGATCCGGCATGAACTGTTTGAAGGAAATGCGGCCGAGGGTCTGACTTACTGTGGCTTCCATGCAGATAAGCCGGTGCTGCTCGTGATCGGTGGAAGTACGGGAAGTGTTGTGGTCAACGAAGCGGTCAGAAGCTGTTTGGATACGCTGTTAGAACATTTCCAGATCATCCATATCTGTGGAAAGGACAAAATCGATGCTGCATATAACGGTCGACCGGGATATGTTCAGTTTGAATATGTAAAAAAAGAGCTTGCAAGTCTTCTTGCCCTGTCTGATATCGTGATTTCCAGAGCCGGTGCAAATGCGATCTGCGAACTGCTTTCACTTCGCAAGCCAAATGTACTGATTCCATTGTCTGCTGCTGCCAGCCGTGGCGACCAGATATTAAATGCCCGTTCCTTCGAACAGCAGGGTTACAGCAAGGTGATAGAAGAAGAACAGCTATCTTCACAGACATTGTCAGATGCGGTATTAGAGGTATATCAGAACCGTCAATCCTACATTGAAAAAATGTCCTCAAGTGAATTGTCCGATTCTATTGGTACGATTATGAAACTGATCGAAGACGCTTCGAACTTCAAAAATAAATAAATTGCATTTTAGCATTAGACAATTGCGAAACTCCTTGAAGATGTTGATGTTATGTGCATATTGCACAATGTATCGCAGGCACGCTCTCGCTA
>CAKQYS010000026.1 GCA_934293375.1 uncultured Lachnospiraceae bacterium
CGCATCATTCCATACATACTCCGGCGTGCCATACGCATGCCCCTCCGTATTCCGGAATTCCTCTCCATGCGGATACACCGTCTTGCCGCCTAATACCGGCAGCTCGTCAACACCGATTTCCTGTCCCCAGTGCAACTCGCTTAACCGGCTGTCGCCAACACCATCGAGCAGATATGCCACCTTGCCGGAAGCAAATGCCTCTGCAGGCATTCGCGTCTCACCTTCCCATGTTGTTGTATTCGTATCCAGACAGAAGCAGTTCTTGAGCTTACCTGTAATGGTATATTTGTCTGTCTTCTGATTGCCAATGATCGCATATGCCGTTGTATGATAGGCATTCTGAAGATTCTCACCAGAATACAGACCTGCGATGCCACCAATATGGATTGCCGCTTCATCCGTCACAGTCACCGTACCGGTATTGCATACATTTTGCAGATCATACTTTGAAGAATCATTTCTTCCCATCACACCACCGGTATAATCCCCGGTATTCGTTACTGCTCCCATATTCGCATAGCCTCCGGTATTTGCCTGTACATATATTCTGCCAAAAATGCCACCAACCTGCTCTCCATTCCCTGTAACCGTACCTGTGTTATATGCATATCCATTTTCCACTGTCATCGGAATTTTACCCGAATATTCCCCACAGAGACCGCCGACATAGCTCGTTCCGGACACAGCCCCGGTATTTCGGATCTCCTTCGCAGCCTGTACCGTATTACACGCAAAATGTCCGACCAGACCGCCCACATCCATACCTGTTCCACTTACGCTGCCCTGATTGGTCAGTGAGCCCTGTCGGGAAATAATGCTGCTTGAACCATATGTTTCCCCTACAAGGCCGCCAATATGTCCGGCACTATATGCACCCTCATCTATAATCTTCCCTGTATTGCGCATATCCATGTCAGCTTCCAGCGTTGTATCTGATAAATATCCCACCAGACCACCAATATAGCCACCTGTTCCGGTCACCTTTCCGGTATTCTCCAAATTTCCTTTCACTGTAATATTACCGGATAAAACATATCCGACAATCCCACCGACATTGCTGCGTCCTTGAATCTCTCCTTTATTGTACATAGAACCGTCCGCTGTAATACTGCCACAGAGCACATGTCCAACTATCCCACCGACATTGCCTCCTGTTCCTGTGATAATCGCCTCATTGTTGCAGTTCACAATCTGCGCTGTTCCCCCGGAAGCCTGTATTGCTCCACAGATACCGCCTACATACTGGGAACCGGAGACACTGCCGGCAGTTGTCACATTGCGGATCTCAGCACCAGCCCCTATGGATCCAAACAATCCCTTGTAGAAGGGATTATATTGACCTGGTTCTACGCATATCGTAATCACTGCTCCATTGCCGTCAAATGTGCCCTTATAAGATTTAGAGGAATCGCCGATTGGCTTCCACTTCTGATCTTCCAGATCCCCTCGGACTGTCGTATCGATCTGTGTCACGCCATCCGCAACCTTTGCACATTCTGTTCTGGTAGAGGATTTCGCTACAGTCTCCGCAAACAACCACATATCCTTGGAATCTTCGATCACATACGGATCGTCCTTCGTTCCGCTACCCTCTAATTCTACCGCATCTGCCGCATAGACAGTGCTGCTGCAATAGCCGCCTGTCGCCATGCCGGATATCGTCATCGCACACAGCAGCAGATAACTTACAAGTTTCTTCATTCTACTCTTTAACTTCATACATCATTCCTCCTTATATTTTTCAATATGCCCATTTTATGAGAGCTTGAAGCCCCTGTCAACTGGACCAAAGTTAAGATTTTTACCCTAACTTTCATCCTAACTTTAGTTAGATATTTCATTCTTTTGGCACAAAAAAAGACGGTGGCAGCTATGTTTTACACCATAACTGCACTTCCGTCTTATTTAACATGTTATCCACCTGACTACTTCTGCAATGTTATGCTACCGGTTGCATTCTGAGGCAGTTTCGTATAGGAGGTTCCTGCTGTATCCTTCAATCCCTGTGGCAGATCACATACCACTCCCCCTGTTTTGTTCGGAGTCTTAAGCGTTGCCAGACCGCTGCAACCCTCCAGCATCCCCGTCATATTCGTAACCTTTGTCGTATCAAAGCTGCTCAGATCCAATGTAACAAGCTGTCCACATCCATTGAACATACTCTGCATTCCCGTTACATTTGCTGTATTAAAGTTGCTTAACTCTAATGTCTTCACTTTCTCACAGGAAGAAAACATCGCGATCATATTTGTTACATTTGCTGTATTGAAGCTGCTGACATCCAATGTTTCAATGCTCTGACAATATTGAAACATACCATTCATTCTGGTTACCTTTGCTGTGTTAAAACCCTTTACATCCAGACTCATCAGACTGCTGCAATAATAAAACATGTTGCTCATGTCGGTAACATTCTGCGTATCCATACCCTGTACATTTAAAGCAGTTAATTTATCGCAGCGATAGAACATATTGCTCATTTCCGTTACCTTCACAGTATTAAATTTGCTGACATCCAATACTGTCAATCCACTACAACCATAAAACATACTGCTCATATTGGTTACTTCAGATGTATCCAGTCCACTGACATCCAAAGATGTCAGTTCATCGCAATTCATAAACAAACTTCTCAGACTGCCAACCGGCTTACCATCTACCACGATACGGGTAATTAAATTGCTGGCCTGCTTCTGTGCAGTCATCGTTTCTCGGATCCGTCCGTTGCACAATCCAGCATTTTGCGCCATATTACCATTCAGATGTACAGTCAGTGTACCCGTTCCGACCTGCATCTGCATAATAGAAGATATATCCACCGGCGGCGCTTCTGTTGTCGCTTGCGTTGTGGCTTCTGTTGTCGCCTGTGTGGTGGCTTGTGTCGTGGTCGCTGTCGTCGCCTGCGTGGTAGCTTGCGTAGCCGCCTGTGTGGTTGTCTGTGTCGTAGCGGTTGCCGTCGTCACCTGTGTTGTGGAGGTCTTTTTCTTCGCCTTCACCACGATCGTACATACATATTTCTTCTTTCCAACCTTCGCCTGCACCTTTGCAGTGCCTTTCTTAACCGCTTTCACAACGACGCTCGTCTTTGTTTTCTTTTTCAAGGAAACATATTTCTTACCGGAGATCACACTCCATGTCACCTTTTTCGGTGCATTCTTGAGAATAATGGTCTTCTGCTGTCCCACCTGAAGCTCCACCTTCTTCTTATTGAATGCCACCTTCTTTGCTGCATATGCCTGCTGGATGGAAATGGTATTCACCAGCATTACACATGCCAAAATAAATGCAAGTACTCTTCTCTTTTTCATAATCGGCCTCCTCATGTCATCATTCGTACTGTTTCAATGCGGCTCTATTATATCGTATATGAGGGTGACATTCAATGTGTATTTCGGCTCAGATTTCACTCAAATTCCGCTTATCTATTTGCCAGCAGTATATCGATTCCCATGTTAATGAGACTTTCTTCTCTTTTTGTCTGCTTCTGCAATTACCATCAGACCGGCTGCAAAAATACACAAGGCTCCCATCCAGAACTCCGGCTGGAACGCATCCCCGGTCTTCGGTGACGCTCCCTGCGTACTGTCTGTAGATTTGGTATCTGTCTTTTTCGTAGCCTTCTTTGTATCAGTTGCTTTCTTCTCGGATGCGGTCTTTGCCACCTTCTTCTCCGCGATGGTCAGGCTGGTCTTTGCATAGCCGTCTGTAAACAGCAATTTGACGGTATGCTTGCCTACGGATAAACTCTCCACGAACTTCTTCTTGAACTTCACATAGGTAGAACCGCTCCATGCTGTATAATTCTTGCTATCTACGGTCTTATCATCAATCATAACGCCCTTGAATTTCTTATATTTTCCGTTTGCCCGCATGGTGACGCTGCCATCCTCATGAACGGTATAGGTTGCATCTGCACCCTCGATTACCTTATATTTCTTTTCGGCATCCGTGTTGGCAGTATCCTTTTGATCTGTTTTGGCAGTATCCTTTTGATCTGTTTTGGCAGGATTCTGGATTTCCGGTTTCGCCGGGGTCGCATCCGGCGTCAGCTTGGGTATGCCGGCACGCTCTGTAACCGTACCACACACCGTACAGGTCTTGTGTCTGCTGCCATCCTTCGTGTAGGAGGCTGCCTCATCGATCACCCATTCCCCAGGGGTATGTCCGGCATTCACCGTAATGGCTACCGTCGTCTGATTGCCTGCCTGATCCAATGCTGTAATCTTCTGGACACCGGTCTTTGGTGCAACCGTAAATTGATTGCCCTGCAGTGTCACCGGGCTGCCGTCCACTGTTACCGCTTTGAGATTCCTGTCGGTAACGGTAGCTGTCACTGCCCCACAATAGGTCTGATTGTCTGCAATGCCGCTGATCTGCGGTGCGGTCGTATCCGGCAGTATCGTATAGCTCCAGTTGGCATCGAAAAGGTCTGTCGCTGCCTTGTATGCATTGCTTTTTGCAACATCAATCTTCACGCTATAGGTCCCCGGTGCCTTTGGTGCAGAGGCTAATGCGGCACCTGTACTGTCATAGTATTTGACGGTGATGGCACCACAGGCAAGACCGGTTCTTGGTGTCACCGTCACTTCCTTGGCAGCATCATCCCATACAAGATCCTGTGGTGGTGTAAACACAAAATCACTCGCAGACAGTGTGCCACACTCTTTCAACACAATGTTGCCCGAATATGACAAGGCTAATGTATAATCCTCATTATCACTCTGAAATGCAGCAAGGTCATCCTCGCTGATTTCATACCCGCTTCCCTTTGCGATCAATACTGTTGATGCAGGATCACGAAGCACACCGATTTTGCCGGTGAGTGCACCCGTAATTTCGATCGGATCCCAAGCGTCCAGCTCTACATTATTGGGACTCCCGTTTACCGTATTCCCCGTCACCGTAATGGCACCACTCATCTGCAGGGAGATTGAACGGAGGGCTACGGACTTGTAATAATAGATTCCGCCGCCAGCTTCCTGTGCGGTATTATTGGTAATACTTCCGCCCTTTAATTCCACAACACTGTTCTTTTCTGCCCATCCGTGATAGATGCCGCCACCCTTTTTGGTTGTACTGTTTCCTGTAATCTGTCCACCATTCATTGTGAATTTTACGCTACTGCGATTGATATCACCCGGTTGTCTGACACCAGCACCATTGTATTTCGACTGATTATTCCGGATCGTTCCGGCATTCATCGTGAAGATACCCACATTGTAAACGCCGCCGCCCACATCCGTGCCTTTGCCACCGTTATTTTCCTCAATGGTTCCACCATTCATGATAAATATAGCCGGTCCAAGACCACCGGCGCAAACGCCTATATTATTATGCCAGATCTTCACGCCGGCATTCATTTCTGTTGTTCCAACTGACAAGATTCCATATTCAGTACAGTTCTGTATGGTCACACCGGCATTTAGCACACAGTATGCATCTATAACCGTAATACCGCGTTTCATACTGTCATTGCCATCTAATGTAAGATTCGCAAAGGTAACCGTAATATCGTCAGATGAAGATAGTTTGAACATCGCATCCGGATTTGTAGTAACATTTGCCGTCAATTTCGGTGTCTTTCCATCCACGCCCTGAATCGTAACGGTCCGCTGGATCATCACCATCTCCGTAACTTCAAAATCACTGCCAATCTCAATCACATCCACCGTATCATCGGCGACTGCTGTCTGCAGCTCCGCAAATGTATTGCATACTGCTTTTGTAGCTGCATGCACCGATAAGGATGTCACCGGCAGCATACTGAGCATCAGGGTGGCACAGAGTACAAATGCCGCGATTTTGTTCCATGTATGATCTACTTTCATTGTTGTCTCCTTTCCTATTGCTTCTTTGATTGCCTATGATTTCCCGTATTATTTTTCATGATGTCTTTTCTTGTGTCCAACAACGACCAGTCCTAACAGGGTCACAACATATACTCCAAGCACGACTGCCCAGAGCATCGGTTGAAACGCATCCCCGGTCTTCGGTGACGCTCCCTGCGTACTGTCTGTGGATTTGCTATCCGTCTTTTTTGTGTTCTTCTTTGTATCGGATGCATGCTTCGTCTCAGACGCATTCTTTGTCGCATTCTTCTCCGCGATCGTCAGGCTGGTCTTTGCATAGCCGTCTGCAAACAGGAATTTGACGGTATGCTTGCCTACAGATAAGCTCTCCATGAACTCCTTCTTGAACTTCACATAGGTAGAACCGCTCCATGCCGTATAATTCTTGCTGTCTACGGTCTTGCCATCGATGGTAACGCCTTTGAAGTTCTTGTATTTTCCGTTGGCACGCATGGTGACGCTGCCATCCTCGTGAACGGTATAGGTCGCATCTGCACCCTCGATCACCTTATATTTCTTCTGTGTCGTATTGTCCGGTGCTGCTGTCGCCTGCTCCTGTGTCGTATTGCCCGGTGCTGCTGTCGCCTGCTCCTGTGTCGTATTGCCCGGTGCTGCTGTCGTCGGCTCCTGCGTCGTATTGCCCGGTGCTGCTGTCGTCGGCTCCTGTGTTGTATTGCCCGGTGTCGGCGATGCGGTATCCTGAATCGTGAGCTTTGCCATCGTATTCCATACGAACTGATAGTTTACGGTTGCATTTCCACCACTGTAGGTGACACCAAAGCTCTTGACCGTGGTATCGTTTGTGTTGACTGTTCCGCTGACTGCTGCAGCCGGTTTCTGGAAGCCTGCAACATTGGTCTCATTCTCCCCTGCTGCAAATCCGTCTATCTTGACGGTCAGTGCCGGAATTGCACTGCCCTTACTGATCACGACATCTGCCACCGATACGGACAATGATCTTGGCTGAATCGTAAATGTCCAGCTACTGTCTGTCAGACCGGTTGCTGCAAAATACTGACTATCTTCTTCCACATTGATCTTCACGGTATAGGTTCCGGCATTGACCGGTGCCGCCTTCACGCCGTTCTGATAAAATTCTACTGTGATCGCACCACACGCTGTGCCATCCTTTTTTGTGATCTTTACTTCCTTTTGTTTTCCATCGTAGACCGTATTCTGTGGGGCTTCAAACTGGAAATCAGATGCATTTAACGCTGTAAGTCCCCTTACCAGATAAAGCTCATCGCTGTCCTTCTCTATGATCAGACCCGGCTGATCGCTGACAAATTTCGTTACATCCGACATATCCAGCACATATCCGCCACTCTCACCGTATCTCACAGAGCCTGCGCCGATCGTAACCGGATAGCTGTCAAGTGCACTGGTGACACCGATTTTCGCGCTATCTGATAATGCACCACACACACTGATCTGTGCCCCGGCACCTGACAGATACACATTATTCTTGGCATCATTCTTTTTGTTGTCACTGATATTGACGCCATCGGATACCTTACAGGTCGTGCCTGTCGGAACGAAAATACCACCGCCATTTCCTGCAGCCGTATTGCCACTGATGGTACCGCCCGATACGGTGACAGAACCACCTGAAACGGTACAGATACCACCACCGCTGCGACCAACCTTGTTGTCACTAATGGTTCCACCGGTCATTTCAAAATTCCCTGTACTATTTACATAAACAGTACCGTCCTGTCGGGCTTCATTGTTTCGGATCACACTGCCTTCCTGCATCCTAACCGTACCGGTGTGCCTTTCATTTTTCCTTATGAACACTGCGCCACCATTACCACTATTGTAATTGTTCTCAATGACGGCACCATCGCCCAGCACTACCGTAATCCGCTCACATTGCAGTGCCGGAGAGTTCGCCTTGGTATTGACACTCTTATTGCCATCCAATGTAATATTCTGCAAGGTCACAGTATCGGATTCATGACCATCACTACCACATACATCCAGCATAACCCCTGTAAAGTCCACACCCCGGATCAGCTTGGACGGGTTTGCTGCATCCGCACTCCGGATCAACATTCCGTGTCGAACATACATTTCTTGTGTCAGTGTTATGTCATTCATCACATTGATCTGCTTGATATTGTAATCTTTGGCTGCCGCCTGCATCGCCTCCTGTGTCTTAACATTGGCAATGCGGGTCGGCACAACCTGTATGTAACGATACCCAGTCAGTGAAGTTCCCTTCTCCAGCCTGGTTCCCGGTGCCACATCGCCGGCTGACATCTCATAGTCTTCATAGCCATACTGGTTCATATTGACCGGGATCCTGCCATCCAGCGCATTTGCATAACCATATGCGGTAAGGGTCGCAGAATTCTTGAGATAAACATTCTTAGCCTTAATCGCATACCCGGTATTGGTGGAGATCTCCAGCTTCGTCCCGATATCCGTAACCGTCAGGTCGCCAGCCTTTGCCCTTACCACCGCCAAATTGGATAGTCCCTCTGATACATGCACCCGCACACCACCGGAGATGATAATACTGTTATCTGCATCCAGTCCAATGTTTCCACCGTTTCCGCCTCCCACTGTCAGGATATTTTGCTGAACATTCTTTGTAGTAGAAGACTCCATGTCATTGCTGATGATCAAGGACCCGCCCGTTACCGCGATTGCTGTACCTCCGTCTCCGGTCACCCGGTTCGTATTCACAATACCGTTGTTATTCAACTCAATGGTGAGGTTTCCTCCCTCTGCCGTAATCTGCTTGGCCTGCAAATTATTGAGGTACAGTCTCTTAGAAAAACTATCATAGCGTGCATTCCAATCCTCGCCGGTACCTGTCGGCGTACTTGTATCGCCATTTTTGAAGTAACTGCCCGGCTGCAATTCCACGCCATCTATCTTTACCGTGGCGACAGCCTCTGCCGATACATGCACCGCCATCTGTGGCAGCATTGGTATCATTCCAAATGCCATCACTGCACAAAGCAGCCATGCGATTCCCTTTCGTAGGATATTTGTCTTCATATTGCTACCTCCTTAATCTCCGCTGTCTGAATTGACATTGTTTTCATTTTTTCTAGAATCATACTACACCGCACATCAATGTACGATGCAAGTATTTTTTCAAAAGTTTTACATTAAGGAGGATTTTCCAACTCCTCAATTCTTTTTAATGCCTCTTCAAGGGTTACGGTTTTCTCCATTTCCATGCCCTCTATTCATGTCATTTACATTTTGTCTATAATATAAATATCTGCGTTTCTTTTGTCAATTTGATTGTGTCATGTTGTATTGGTTTTCAAAACTTTTCAGGTATCAAAAAAGGAATCGATTCCACGATTCCCTTTTTACCTCCAGTATTTACTATCTGCTTTACATAATCATCCATATACATTGGCTTATGTTCAATTGCATTAGCTGGTAATTCTCCGGCAAATGCAGTAAGTCCCATAAACGGCTTTTCTGCATCTGCCCGCTGATATATAACCTCTGCCGCAGTATGACCATGTGCTGCATAGTGAAGTTTATTCTGAACAATTTTAAAGAATCTAACAGACTCTTCGCTATGAGGATTGTAATCCACACTCGTCGCATATAAATTTGCAGACGAAAATAATGTGATATTGTAATAGGTATTTGTGTCTGTTTTTAGATTTACCATGTTCATTACATATTACTTGCTATCCCTGATACCTTATTCTTTCAACCAGCGTTTCCTTTTTCAGATTACTGCTTAAA
>CAKQYS010000027.1 GCA_934293375.1 uncultured Lachnospiraceae bacterium
AATTTTCCAGTATAATCGTGATGATTTTTCACATTCTGCATACGATATTCGGCAAAGAATTCCGGGTACTCTGCAAACAGGGTATAGTCCAGAATACTCACATGGATCGCCGGCTTCGTCTCGATATAATCCATGCCTTTGTTTAGGTTATCGTATGTCCTGCATAGGTAGCCTAAGGAACGCTCCGGCCAGTTCTTGTAGTCCACCACCTGCAGTTCAATGTCTATGCAGACATTATGATTCAACAGCACATGCACATCCAGAATAAATGTCTTGGATTCAATGACCTCTCCGACCTTGATCGGATTCTGGATCTCAAGGGATACAATGTCTGTCATCTGCATTCCCAAAAGAGAGCAGATCAACATCTTCAAGGTGTACTGGTGGCTGTTCATCAGAGCGATGAAAAGATAATCATTCTTCAATGAATACGGGATCTTAGCCGATTCATCCTGCAGTCTTAATGGTTTCGGGATTTCAGATCCATTCGTCTTGATCAATCATGTACCTCCTTCTTCTGGAGACACACCGGTATGTCATTATGTATGAATTCATATATTGATCATACCATATAATTGCTCAATGTCAATATGAAACATATATATTTTTCATTTTATTATATACTACACATCCTGATGATACCGTTTATCACATTCATACCAATCTGGGCAGAATCGCAGAACACAAAAGCATAAAAGTTGAAACATCACAAAAAATCAAAATCATTTCTTAAATTACAAAACGGAGCAGCCAGGCAAAGCTCGCAAACAAAAACCGGGAGCATCCCAAAGTTTGAAGATTTTCACAAACTTCGGGACACTCCCATGCCATTCTGGATTATAATATTATTTCTTCCAACCAATCACTTTTACTTGATCTTCATCATATTCTAAATAATCCAATTTTTTATTATTCGTTACATCCAGACTGCTCAGGTTATTTCCATCACAAGCTAAATATGTTAATGCTGTATTGGGGCTTACATCCAAATGCCCCAGCTTATTCCCGTGACATTCCAATAGAGTTAATTCTGCATTTTTACTTACATCCAGACTGCTCAACTGATTATTATAACATACTATCTTTTTCAATTCAGGGAATTTCTCAAAAGAAACGGATCCTTTTATATTACAATCGGGCCAATAAATACCTATCAAACGCCCATTTTCATTCCATTCATAACCTGGTGAATACTCAAAACCTTCATCTCCCATATCCCAACATTTCGATACAAGATTGGCATCCGTTGGAATATTTGCACCTTTTGCATTCTTTTCTTTAATGATTTCCTGTAATGCCGCTACATCATCCGGATTTTTTCCTTTTACTCACTCGACAATATCAACCTCTCCGCCAGCACCGCAGCCCTCGTGATTTCCTCCACATGGCTGTATTCCTTGCAGGAATGGCAGTTATTCATGCCGGCTATCACATTGATGTAGATTCGCACAGTTTCAGATTGTACAAATCAAATGACACAACTTCCGTCTTACTCCCTCTCTACTCTCTCAATCTTAAACACATTCAATGTATTCACATCCGGGCAGGCAAATACCGCTGTACCTTTTTCATTTCCCGGAATTTCGCCGCCATACCGCAGGATATCAACATACGGAAATGCCACATGCATCGCCATCGGGCAGAGGCTGCCCCGCTCGGTGTCAAAATCGAAACTATCACCGATCTTATGTCCACGGTGGCACCCCATCGTCCCCCTCTGGTCGATCAGGGTAATCTTGATTGCCGGTCTTTTCATACATCAAGCACCTCCAGACATGTCTCCAGCGGAATTCCTTTGAATTTATCTGTATTATCTGCATTTGCCACGATCATCGTTCGCACCGCATCCATCGCTTTACCGGTCGCATCCTGCAGACTGTCCCCATCCATGATCTTCGCCATAAAAATAGCAGAGAATATATCCCCTGTACCAGGAAATCTCACCGGCACCTCGTCAAAATCAATTCTGAAATAGGCATCGCATTTGTGATCATAGCCGATCACAGACTTGTGGTCATTCCCTTTTACAAATGCACTTGTGATCACGACGGATTTTGCACCATAAGCACGCAGGGCGTCGATCATCTTATGGTATTCTTCCTCTGTCATGCCATCTGTCTGATATGGTGTATCCGTCAGATAGGCAGCCTCTGTATAATTTGGCACAATATAGTCTGCCACAGATATCAGCTCACGCATCAGATTCACAGTTTCGTTTGTCATACCATTATAAAGGACACCGTCATCTCCCATGATCGGATCTGTGAAGATCTGAACTCCTTTTTCTGCCTGTTTCCTGCAGAATGCCGTCACTAACTGTGTCTGTTCCTTCGACACAATAAATCCGGTTGAAACCGCATCAAATGTAAATTGCAGTTCTTCCCACACAGACAGTGCATTCTTCATATATTCTGTCGTCTCTAAAATATCAAACTTTCCATAATCCAATGTATTGGATACAATTGCCGTCGGCAGATTAAATGTTTCATATTTCATATGAGACAGTACCGGCAGCATTGCCGATAACGCCACCTTTCCATAGCCTGCCAGATCATTGATCAATAATATTTTGTTACGCATATAAAACCTCTTTTCCATGCCGTTTTCTGTCATTTTATCACACCCGGCATGCATCGTCCATAACAAGTCACCTATATCCCGATCGGCTGTCACCAGACGATTGTATTGATAGTTGCCAATCCGAATATCTTCCATTGCATATATTCACACCTACAAGCAGGCAGCTGATATTTTAGTTGCATTTCCCTATTCTGTCTGTTATGATAACAAAGGATTATATAAGCTCATAATATGGATGAACGTTTCTACTAACTGCCGCAAATAGTTATCTATAATCTCTGATACTATAGATATACCGTTTTGCGGTATTTTTATGTTTACAAGGAGGATTCCCTTATGAAACATTATGATGTGATCGTAATTGGTGCCGGTCCCGGAGGCATCTTTGCGACTTACGAGCTGGCGAAATGCAATCCTGCACTTTCCATTAGCGTATTTGAATCCGGGCATGCATTATCCAAAAGAAAATGTCCCATTGATGGGGATCGGATTCCCAACTGTATCAACTGTAAAAGCTGTTCCATTATGAGTGGATTCGGTGGTGCCGGTGCATTTTCCGACGGAAAGTATAATATTACCAATGACTTCGGTGGCACACTATACGAACATATTGGCAAACAACAGGCAATTGATCTCATGAAATATGTGGATGAAATCAATATGTCCCATGGTGGCGAGGGCACAAAGCTATATTCAACTGCCGGCACACAGTTTAAAAAGATCTGTATGCAAAACAAGTTAAAGCTTCTGGATGCCTCTGTCAGACACCTTGGCACGGATATCAATTATGTAGTATTGGAGAATCTATATACGGAGTTAAAAGAACAGGCCGACTTCTATTTTGATACACCTGTCATCTCCATTGAACATACAGAAAACGGGTATACAATCCATACGAAATCCGATGCCTTCACCTGTACAGACTGTATTGTTTCTGTTGGAAGAAGTGGCAGTAAATGGATGGAACAGGTATGCCATGATCTGGATATTCCTACCAAATCCAATCGTGTCGATATTGGCGTACGGGTGGAGCTGCCAGCCGTCATTTTTTCTCATCTTACAGATGAACTATATGAGAGTAAGATTGTCTACCGCACACAGCAATTTGAGGACAATGTCCGTACCTTCTGTATGAATCCTCATGGAATGGTTGTAAATGAAAATACAAATGGTATCGTAACCGTAAACGGTCACAGCTATGAAGGAGAAGAAATGCAGACTGAAAACACGAACTTTGCATTGCTTGTGGCAAAACACTTCTCTGAACCATTTAAGGACAGCAACGGCTATGGCGAAAGCATTGCCCGTCTATCCAATATGCTCGGCGGCGGTGTGATCGTACAGCGTTTTGGAGATCTTGTCAGAGGCCGGAGGAGTACAGAAAACCGGATCAAAGAAGGTCTTGTAACGCCAACACTATCTGCTACACCGGGAGATTTAAGTCTTGTTCTGCCAAAACGGATCCTGGACGGCATTATTGAAATGATCTATGCCCTCGATAAGATAGCACCCGGTACGGCAAATGACGACACTCTGCTCTATGGTGTAGAAGTAAAGTTTTACAATATGGAAGTTGAATTAAATGATAAACTTGCATGTAAATATGATGGACTGTACATCATCGGAGACGGCAGCGGTGTCACACATTCCCTGTCCCACGCCTCTGCCAGCGGCATTTATGTTGCCCGTCATATCTGTGGTGTTTAAGAATTCACTCATGTGAATACACATGACACAAACAATTGAGAGGAGTTTATTATGTATACAATTGGTCAAGTATCTGAAATGTTTCATCTGCCGGCTTCCACACTACGTTACTATGATAAAGAAGGATTATTTCCTGATTTGAAACGACAGTCCGGGATCCGGCAATTTGATGAAACAGATCTGGAGTCTATCCGGATGATTGAATGTCTGAAGGCCTCCGGTCTCGAAATCTCTGACATTAAACACTATTTTGCATTGTGCAGGCAGGGAGCCTCAACTTATCAGGATCGCCGACAGATCTTCGAAAACCGAAAGAAGGCCGTCAAAGAAGAAATTCAGCAATTAGAGAGAACCCTGAACCTGCTGGAATACAAATGCTGGTACTACGACAAAGCCATGGAAGATGGCAACGAGGATGGTATCCGTGCCATGCTGCCGGATCATCTGCCAGCAGACATTCAGAAATTATATGATAATGCTCACAAGCACTGATACTGCGCATCTGACACTGGTTCGCACCATTCATTTGAGGTATCCTCACCCGGTACTTCAATTGCAAGATGACTGAACCAGCTGTCCGGTGCTGCACCATGCCAGTGCTTAACTTCTGCAGGGATATTGATACAGTCTCCCGGCTTCATCTCAACCGGATTCTTTCCCTCTTCCTGATAATATCCACGACCGGCTACACACACCAGAATCTGTCCACCACCGCTCTTTGCATGATGGATATGCCAGTTATTCCGGCAACCGGGCTCAAATGTCACATTATGAACACCGACCTGACTGGTAGAAATCGGAGCCAAGTAGCTCTTTCCTACAAAATACTGTGCAAACGCTTCATTCGGTGCTCCGATTGGGAATACCATTTCCTTTGCATGGGCTCTCATGGCAGCATCCTCGTACGGAAGATCTCCCTCGTCGACTGCCCACACCTCTTTTGCAAGATTAAATACCGCCCAGCCCTTTGGCCATCCGGCGTAGAATGCTACATGTGTGATGATTGCAGCAATCTCTTTCTGTGTCACTCCATGATCCTTGGCATTCTGCAAATGAAATTTTAAAGACGAATCGGTAATTCCCTGCGCCATCAATGCCACGACTGTAATGATACTTCTTGTCTTTAAATCAATATCCTCATTATTCCAATTTTCAGCAAAAAGCACATCATCATTGTAGTGTGCAAATTCCGGTGCAAATGCAGAAAGTGCATTGCGACCGGCCGTCTGAACAATCTTTGCCATTTTGTCATCCTCCTTTTTTATAATGACTTTACCCATGTCTCAATCTGCTGCTTATTTGCTCCGTTTAAAAGCTTTCCTTCCACCACTTGCGCATTTGGAGCAGAAGGCTGTAATTCCTTTACGGCATTACCGAATCCACTTCCACCTGAGGTTGCAAATAAAACAATCTTTTTACCTGAAAAATCATACTTCTCAAGGAATGTATTTACAATAGTCGGTGCCACATACCACCAGATTGGAAATCCCAGAATAATCTCATCATACGCAGATACATCAAGTGTTTCTCCTGCAATTTCCGGACGAAACTTCTTATCACTCATCTCCACACTACTTCTGGACTTCTTATTCATCCAATCCAGATCCGCTGCCGTATATGGCACCTTCGGTGTAATTTCATACAGATCACATCCTGCTGCCTGTGCGATCATTTCAGCTGTTTTCTTTGTAGTTCCACTTGCACTGAAAAATGCAACTAATTTCTTTGCCATGTCTCATTCCTCCTAATATAAATAAAAGTGCCAGATGACAGATTCACCTTGCACTTTTATTATATAGTTCATTATATAGTATGTCTAATACTTATTATTTATCATGTTTTATGCCTTGTAGGCATTGATCGTCTCAATGAATCTGTTCACCGCTGGCGAATATGGTATATTTCTTCTCCATGCGATCACTGTAGCCGTCCTGATCTCCGGAGACAGCCTTCGCTGCACTACGATATCCCTTTCTACCGGTGTAGTTGG
The DNA here is from genome assembly GCA_934293375.1 of uncultured Lachnospiraceae bacterium. Lineage (GTDB taxonomy): Bacteria > Bacillota > Clostridia > Lachnospirales > Lachnospiraceae > RGIG6919. The sequence continues at coordinate 6,278 of CAKQYS010000027.1, forward strand.
ACTCAGCTTTTCCGGTCTGAATGATAGTCCTTACGAACACCCCGCTCATAAATAGAATATCCATCCTTGCCCGTTGCCTTGGTGTTATATAATGCATCGTCCGCATGCTTATAAAGCTCTTGAAAATCCCGTCCATGTTCCGGATAAAATGCAATACCGATACTGCTGCTGATCGTTACACTCTTTCCATTATCTTCATAGGTATGCCGAATCTCCCGACATAATTGCTTCGCCTTATAGACAACAACATTACGGCTCGGTGGATTATTCATCAGGATCACAAATTCATCTCCACCGATTCGTCCCAGTACATCCACATTCACGCGGAAATTGGAACGCATCACACGGGATACATCCTTGAGCACCGTATCTCCGTAACTATGTCCAAATGTATCATTAATGTCCTTAAAATTATCAATGTCTATGATCATCAATGCATTTGCATCAGGATTCTCATACAGATGCTTATTGATCTTCGCCTGTGTAAATCCTTTATTAAACAGTTTCGTCAGCGCATCCAGTGCAGCTGTCTGTTTCAAGGTCTGTTGTTTTAAAACATCACTCTGAATATTCACCAGGCGCCCTACAATCCGGCTGATCGCATCTCCTTCTTCATTGGACAGGCTGACATAAGTCGCACGATACCAAAGATAATTGGAAGAGAAAAGTTTTGTCCGAAAATCCAGCGATGCCTTTGTTGGTTTCATATTGGCCTGATTCCAATCGCGTCTGAAGTTCTCAATATCATCCGGATGAATGTAATGTGAGTGTTCCAGATTCTTCACAAAATCTGCCAGCTCCATAATACTCTTCTCTCCATCCTTCATGGCTGTAATACACATGTGATCTCTTGCCGGATCATATTCAAACATCTGCTCATCATTGCTCGCCGCGATCAGATTAAACCTCTCTGTCTGTAGATACAACTCATACTCTGTACGCTTGCGCTCCGTAATATCCATAAATACAGCTGTGACAATTGGCACTCCATTATGAGATGACATATATCCAAGCCGCATCTGCATCCAGAAATATCCATCTCTCACTTTATAAAACCGGTATTCGCCGACCGTATGTACATGTTCACTCACACATGCCTCAATATCTGAATGCAGCCGTTCCTGATCATCCGGGTGAAACAGTTTTGTAAAATTGGTCTGATAGCTTGAAAACTGCTTGGCATTCAGATTTAACATATCATAGAAACTGTCACTTAAGTAGGTCGGCACAAGTTCGGCACCATGCACCTCAAACATACCAACGCCACCTACCAGACTGTTAAGGATTGCCTCCAACAGATCTGACTTTTCCTTCAGCTTCCTTTCAGATTCCTCAAAATCCTTTCGCACCAGCTTGATCTCATGTTCTAAAGATTTATCAACTGACACATCTGTCATCAGAATTTTAGAACACAAATGTCTTTTTGCACGGCTCTTGTAACTCTCTATAAACGATATTACATGTGTTTCTGTTCCATCCTTGCAGATAATCGGATGGTTCAGATATGCCTTCTGCTTGTCCGCCAGCTTCTCTGTCAGCTTGCCAAGAAAATTGCCCTGCACACGCTCCGGAATCAGATCATATAATGTAATATTATTCTTCTTCACATCCAAAGCAGTATACCCCGTAATTCTGGTAAACCCCTCGTCTGCAACCACGATCCGATTCTGCAATTCATGATCTATTACATATTGAGAATATTGTACGTCACTAATCACCTGATGTCACCTCATCCCATATCTTTTCATACTCTAAATTCATTCTAACTGATTCATGTCCAAATAGCAATGTAAAAGCATTTTACTTAACAACAACCGTACATTTCACACGGATACCGCTTCCATCCTTTGCCCGACAGGTAATGACTGCTCTGCCTTTCTTGATTGCGGTCACCTTGCCTGACGAGGATACCTTTGCTATCTTCTTATTAGATGACTTCCATACCAGCTTCTTATTGGAAGCTTTGGCTGGCGTCACAGTCGCCTTCAGCTTGTATCTTTTGCCCTTTTTCAGTTTCACGGTCTTCTTAGACAGCTTGATCTTCTTTACCAAAATCTTCTTCACAGCCGGTGTCGGAATATCAGCTGTTGTCGCACCCGGTGTTGTAATCTCCGTTGTGTTACCTGTGCTGCCACCGCTCGTTGTTCCGCCTGTGCTGCCACCGCTTGTTGTTCCGCCTGTGCTGCCACCGCTTGTTGTTCCGCCTGTGCTGCCGCCGCTTGTTGTTCCGCCTGTGCTGCCGCCGCTCGTTGTTCCGCCTGTGCTGCCGCCGCTTGTTGTTCCGCCTGTGCTGCCACCGCTTGTTGTTCCGCCCGGCGTCTTGGCTGCATTGACCGTAACCTTACATATTGCTTTTGCACCATGTCCATCCGCAGCCGTACATATGATATCCGCTGTTCCTGCTGACACTGCTGTCACCTGTCCCTGTGCATCCACCTTTGCCACTGCTCCATTACTTGTTGACCATACAACCTTCGGATTTGATGCTGTATCCGGAGCTACTTTTGCTGACAGTTTCGCAGTATCTCCGATCTCCATGGTCTTACTTGTAGCATCCAGTGTGATGTCTGATACCGCTATCTCCTTTGGTGCATTGACCGTAACCTTACAGATTGCTTTTGCACCATGTCCATCCGCAGCCGTACATATGATATCCGCTGTTCCTGCTGACACTGCTGTCACCTGTCC
>CAKQYS010000028.1 GCA_934293375.1 uncultured Lachnospiraceae bacterium
ATCTCCAGAATACAATATACGGCAGAATCCGCATTGTACTCTGCATCCGTAATGAAGGTATCAGCTGAACGATTCTGATCGGAATAGAAACCAAGCACCGGTAATGTAACCGTCAGCGTCTTATAGTCATTTGGTGCACCCGCCAGTGCCAGTCTATAGGTACCCGGCTGCTTCACCCGAAGATTGACATAGGCCTCCGGGTTCTCCAGTGCCTCAGACACGCCCCACTCCAACTGAGAAATCTCATACAGATCCGATGACACCTCGTTCTCATCAGTATCATATAACACCAAACTCTCATAGGACTGCAGCACATCATTATCGGTAATCGCAAAGCTCATGCCATACAGATCACATGTAAATGTGTCCTGCAGCTCCTCGTCCGGATTCAAACCTGTTATCAAGCCCTTATCATCCATCTGAAAATCCATATGGATTCCAAATCCTGTCGCATCGCCGCCCTCTCCGTCATCGGCTCTCACGACCGTGCCATTCATCAGGCACCCAACACTCAGACACACTGCCAGCATCCATGCCAGACAACGCCTGATCACACCTCTCTTCATCATATACATTCCACCTTTCTTTGAAATAAAGTTGCCTATCCTTCCGGATAATAAAAAATGACCGAAGAGCCAGCATATGATGTCAGGTTCTTCGGTCAAGTCATATCAAGATTATAGCATAATATTCTAAATTAGTGAAGTTTTTTATCTATGGAATATGGAAAAGAATCCACCTTTCTTCTCTGCGGACTCCCCTGCATCATCCTCTGTAATCACCTTCACAAGCTCATACCCGGTCTTTGCGATCGCATCGTGCAGCTGTCCCTCATCTAACTCCTCCTCTGACAGAATCACGCACTCCCCTTTGGTATGGGAAGACTTCACCTTCTTCACATGAAACTGGTTCCGGATCACATCATTGATATGGGACTCACACATACCACACATCATACCATCAATCTTCAGAATTGTCTTTATCATTTTATCTGCCCTCTTTCTATCCTATCCCAAGGCCACATCCAGCACCATCATCAACGCGAAGCCAAATGCCGCACCGATCGTACCGATATTGCTGTGTTCACCGTCCTGGGATTCCGGAATCAGTTCCTCGATCACGACATACATCATCGCTCCTGCTGCAAAAGCCAGCAAATATGGAAGAAATGGCTTCACCTGTGCTGCCAGCAGGATCGTCAGTGCACCACCGACCGGTTCCACCGCACCGGACAGCACACCACAGCCAAACGCTTTTGTCTTACTCATACCCTCGCCTCGAAGCGGCATGGAGATAATTGCCCCCTCCGGGAAATTCTGAATGGCAATACCAACCGCCAGTGCCAGCGCTGCAGTCACAGTGATACCGGATCCCATCATCGCACCGGCAAAGGCGACTCCGACTGCCATGCCCTCAGGAATATTGTGCAGTGTCACTGCAAACAGCATCATAGTCGTCTTGGAGAATCCGGACTTCACACCCTCCGGCTTATCGCTCTTTAAGTGTAAATGCGGTGTCACAGTATCCAATGTCAGTAAAAATACAATACCCAGCATGAACCCGACCAATGCCGGCACCCAGCCGATCTGTCCCTGTGCAACCGACATATCGATTGATGGGATCAACAGCGACCAGACAGATGCAGCAATCATGACACCTGCCGCAAAACCAAGCAAAAGTTTCTCCACTTTTGCATTTATTTTGTCCCTCATAAGAAATACCATTGCCGCCCCCAATGAAGTCCCTAAAAACGGGATCCCTAATATGATCAATTCACTCATATTGATTTCTCCTTCCGTATGTTGACAGTATTTATATCATACTACTATAGGATATACAATTCTCATAATATGTTGCACCAGAATTTTATTATTATTTTTTAACTACGATCGTGACCTTGATCGTCTTCTTTGCATATACACCCTTGCCGGCTGCCTTGACTGCGATCGTGTAGGTGCCCCTTGGCGTTCCCTTCTTAACAGTCACCTTGCCAGCCTTCGTGACGGTGATGTATTTTCCACAGTTCTTGGATCTGCTGTAGGTTACCTTACCTTTCGCTTTCTTAACCCCGATCTTAAATGTCTGGGTTTTAAGAAGTCTGCCTGCCGATCCCTTGCCCTGATAGGTCTTAGACTGTACCCCGACAGTGACCGGATTCTTCTTCCGGATGACCAGCTTGGCGATATTGGAGGTCGCACCTTCATGCGTCTTCGTCTCCGCCACGGTTGCTCTGACATAATAGGTGCCCAGCTTCTTTGGGTATCCCTTCAGCTTCTTCTTGCATTTTGCATCCGTATAATATGTGTATGTCACCTTACCTTTACTTCCGGTGACCTTTGCCTTGCCGATCTGAATCGCCTTGCCTGTGTAGATCGCATATTTGTTCTTCAAGGTGATCTTCGTAGCCTTCAGCTCGCTGTCCTTCTTTGATGCACTCACTTTTATATCCATAGAAGAGGTTAAGTATTTTGTGCTTACCGTGATCTTCACTTTTCCTTTACCGGTAAATGTCACAGTGCCGATAGCATCCACCTTTGCCACCTTCGTATCGCTTGACTTCCATGTCAGATTTGCACTGGTAAATGGCGTTGTGCATCCAGCTCCCGGATTTTCAAGATATGGTATGACCTGCATACTCTCCCCGACCGTACCGGTCTGACTCGTTGAATACAGATCCAGCTTGTAGCGGTATTCTTTTAATGCACCCCAAATAATGCCACTCGTAGTTGCCGCCTCTAAAAATGTATCTTTTGGTATATACATAGACTGGGAAATCGTCTGGTTGGCTGCCTGGACTGCCTGACTTGGTGTTGCGCTATTTCCAAAACACTGCACCCATGTATAGGTCCCATTGAGATAGAAACAGCCAATTCCAATCGTCGTATATGACGCCGTCAGAATGTTTTTGCGATGCCCACTCGACTGCATCCAGCTATTCATGACTGCAGCTGCCGACTGCTGTCCGAGTGCTACATTTTCCGCCTTCATATCCGCATTTGCATCAAAACAGCTTGTGCCATCCGGCCGTGTATGCGAAAACAACACCTGTTGCTCTCCCGCTCTGACCATCGCCGTCTCCAATAAGCCGGTATCCATCGTCAATGCAGCCAGTCCATTTGCCGCACGCTGCTCGTTCACCAGTGCCAGCACGGCAAAGGCTTTCTGATAATCTCTTGTTCCGGAGATCGTAATCTCCTCCGCATAATGCAGTCCATTCCGTCCAAACTTCATCAATTCCTTATTCAGACAGTTCACCTGTACATCTTTTTCAAAGGCATTGGCATCTACCCACTCTGTACAGGCCGGCAGCGTAATCTGCTTCAACGATGGACAATTTGCAAATGCCTCCCTATGGATCCGCTTCACCGCACCCAGGTGCACATTCTCAAGGGCATAGCACTGTGCAAAGTCTGCATATACCACCTTTTCCAGACCATTTGCCGTAAAGGTCTTCAATTTCTTGCAACTATTGAAGACAGAACCGCCCCATTCCTTCATATAATCCGGCAGCGTCACCTCGATCAATCCATCACAGCCCTTAAATGTCCGCATATATAATTTCTGCAGGCCGCCAAAATCAATCGTCTGAATGCCGGTACAATCCTCAAACATACAGTAATTCGTCTCCACCAGTCCTGATCCGAATTTTACGGCAGTAATCCTTGTAGATGCCTGAAACACAAAATTTCCTATTGATGTAATCTGATCTGACAACACTAAAGTACCTGCCAAAGAGGACCGGTAAAATGCACCCTCTCCAAGCTTTGTCACATTGGAAAATCCCACTGTCTGCAGATTCTTCGTATCCGTAAATGCGTATTGTCCGATTTCTTTTACCCCGGCCGGAACCGTGAACTGCAGATCGGCACGGGCACTCGGATATAGTACCAGCACAGACCCATCTGGGCTATACAGAACCCCGTCTACCGCCACATAAGCCGGATTGCCGGCTGCCACCGTAAAGGCGGTGAGAGTCTTGTTGCCAAAGAACGGATTCGCCGGCAATGCTGTCAACCCCACCGGCATTTCAAATGTCGTAATCTTCGTTGCCTGCAAAGCAAAGTTTCCCATCGAAGTAAGCCCCGGTGCTGTAAATTCCGTCATAGAAGTACAATCTGCAAATGCACCTTCTCCAACCGTTGTCACAACTGCCGGCAGGTTCACCTTTACAATATGTGAACATTTATAAAAGGCTGCTTCACTGATCTTCTGCAAGGTACTTGGGAACTGCACCTGCGTGATTGCAGTCATATTGTAGAAGTTCTGTGTACCGATCGAGGTAATCCCCTCGCCGATCACCAACTTGGTAACACCAAAGCCCTTCCACGGTGCCGGTGCAGATGTTGTGGCATCCGGCATCGCGCCGGTTCCTGTCACGGTAAGGGTTCCATCCTGAAGGCTCCACGCCATCGTTCCGTATGTACCACTCTGTGTTGTCGTCTGACCGGCATCCGCATAGCTGTCAACCTGTATCGGCTTCGTTGCTTCCTGATCGTCACCGTACCCTTCCATCGTGTAACCCTTCGCCGGTTCCGGCTTCGTATCCGTCTTATCGGTCAAAACCGTCTCTTCACGCTGTAACATTTGTGCTGCCGTCACTGTCTGCATCGGTGTGCTCATCATACCGCACAGAACGATTCCTCCCATCCATAACAGTGCTGACAACCTGCCTCTTTGTCTCTTCATGTGCATATTCCTCCTCATTTCATGCCAATGGCAGTCATTTCATTTTATATTTTATATTCGCGATCCAGCTTCTCGTTGCGGATCCTGTAATCCGGACAATACCGCTCAACCTCCTGCCAGAATTCCTTTGAATGGTTCATGTGTCTGCAATGTGCCAGCTCATGAATCACCACATAATCCCGCAACGCATCCGGCAGATAATATAGCTGATAATTCAGATTGATACGCCTTCCGCCACCACAACTGCCCCATCTTTTCTTTTGATTTCTGATGGTCACCCGTTCCACCTGCACATCCATCAACCGGGCAAAATACTCCACTCTCGATACCAGCGTATCCCGAATCTGTCTGCGCTGTGCACCGGTCAATGTCTCCATCGGCGGTGCACCTGTATGCTGCCGGTTTTGCTCGCGGGCATCCACCTGCTCACATCTCTTCGTGATCATATCCCACTGTTCTTCCAATGTCCTCCGAATCTTCCACTTAGGATATCTGTATGGTGCCCGAACTAACACCTGTGGTCCCGGACTCATCTCTATGGCAAGCGTCCGCCGCCCCGAATATTTCACCTGTACCTCGATTTCGCCATCATGATATGGCATCCTTATAGGCTCTGACATATCTGTTTCTCACTCCTGTCTTCTCCATCATCATACACTTGAAACAAATTTCTGTCCACTAAAAAAGGGCATCTATAACCTTACTTCGATGCCCACACCCAAAAGGATATTCAGTTTTCGACAAGCAAATTCATAAATCAATAAAATAATCTTTCCATTAAGCGGAAACTCTCAACATTGATTCCATAACGGATAACGGAATAACATTTTACTTCAACTATGAACAGTAGCTTTTTAGCAATCATATATCAAATGGGGTGCCTGTCAGGAAACAAATCCGAGATACAGATTAAATCTGCACCTCAAATTCATAAGTCTGATTATATCGATCCAATGCAATCTGCATCTGTGCGATCTGCATATCCACGCGGTCATATTCCTGCTTGACAAGCTCCAGATCGTAATTGATGTACTCATACTCCGGAACTGCGCGTCTCGGATTATACATACCAACGCCGATACGCTTCTTCGGATCCCGCTTTCTCGCTTCGTCCAGGAACTGCTTACGCCGGTTCAACTGTGCCATCGACACCAGAATCTCATCCACGCTCATCTGTGTATCGCCCACTGCAATACAGCTATTTACATTGTTCAGATTGATCGCATGCTTGATCTTCAGAATCTTTTCATCGATTGCCTGAATCTCTCCTGCGACTACCGCAAAATCATAATTCGGAATCACCGGCTCCTCATCCGCCGCCGCACGGTACACACATCCGAGGTCTTCCTTTTCCTTCCAGTAACACTTATCCTCTGTCAACTTCCTAAGCATTTTGTTCGCATAAGCGGATGTCATCTTCATTTTGCATCTCTCCTCTCGAATTCATGCATTTATCTTATCGCAGAGATGGGAAATGTTCAATGAACCGGTGGTTTCATATAATTTTATGTGCAAGTGGGTTTGCAATATTTTTTATTTTATGATGGGGATGGAGACAGTGTTTATGATTATTTCAATCCATGCCATCATTCCACAAACATTTACAAATAAATGTATTATGATATAATGAGCATTGCGACGGCTATAAGAGGAAATTCTTGAGAAAATTGACTCAGTTGCTATGAGCAAAGAATAAATAATGCTCTTG
>CAKQYS010000029.1 GCA_934293375.1 uncultured Lachnospiraceae bacterium
GGTTATCGTCTTTGCTTTCTTTGACTTTGGTGCCTCATAGCTTACCTGTGGATCCTTTGTGCTTGCATTCGTAACCTGTACGGTTGCCTGCCCTGTTGTAAGCTTTGTGCCCTTCTTTGCCGGGGTCTGCTGTGCATTCTGCTCTTCTGTGGTTGCCTCCGTAGCAGTATCGGCTTCTGTTGTTGTGCTGCTCTCGGTTGTTGAACCTGTTTCTGTTGAAGTTGCCGGTGCTACTCCAATCACAACCGTAGATGCCGGGGATGCCAGATAATTCTCTGTCTTTGCATACCGCACATAGTAGCTTCCTGCCGCCAGTCCGCTCACACTTGTACCGGCACAAACCCGTGTCCAGTGCACGGCATCCGTACTGTATTCCATTGCGGTAGACACCTGATTGATGGCACCATCGTTTGCGCCTGTCTTGCTGACATTGACTGCCCCCAGACCGGTCGGCGCTGCCTGTGCTGCCTTCTCAATCATAAACCGTACCTGCACCGTATCATGATAGCTGCCCTTGCCTGTGATCGTAATGACCGCACTGCCGGCATTGATGTTATCCGCATAGGCAACCGTGTAATCGGTGTCCTTTACCAGTGTCCGTCCCTCATGCACCACAACGACCTCCGGTGTCTTTGCCGTCGCATCGTAGGTATATGTTGTCGGCTTCATCGTCACAGTGACACCCGTATCGGTCAATCTGCGATACCGCAACACTACATTCTTGGCGATCTGTCCGTTTTCATCCAAAATTGTATTTTGATCCTCCGTATCTGCCGGATCCTTCTTCATTGTCGTAAAACGATACCCTGCCGGCAGGAACCCGGTCATGCCACCAAAGCCTTCCTTAAGCGTACACTTCGCCGTGTTAGCAATACCATCCTCAACATCGCATAGGGTCAGTACGGATGCCGGATCCATGACAAGCTTCTCCAGCCAGCACGATGCCGTACCGGCATTGTCTGCCACGGTAACCTCGCTACCTGTAAGCTCGACACCACCTTTCGATTTCCACTGCAGACCGGTAAGCGTCGCCTTGACATTCCGGAGGGTACATACCTTTGTATCATCCGTGCCATTGTTTTCGATCGCACCTACATAAGTGCCACCTGCAATCGTCAGATCACTCTCTGTCGTAATCTTACCCAAAATGAGGGTATGCCCGTTCAGATCCAGTGTCACACCCTTTGATGAGAAATCCGCAATCGTTCCGTTTGCATACATGTCCCTCGTAAATCGGATCGTGTCACCATCCTTTACATCATATAACTCATTACTCGCCCCCGTTCCGCCAAAAATACCTTGCAGTGTCTTCCTTACAGTTCCATCTGCATCGATCAGCTCTGCATAGGCAATGTTACACGCTTCACACACCGCACACTGTCCTTCGTACGCAGTCACGATTGGGTGTGCACAGTTCTCTGCATAATAGATCTGCCCGGTTGCCGTAACCTGTAACCATTGTGTTGTGCCATCTTTATATTTCACCATCGGATTGTGTGTCTGCAGACTGCCGCCAAACATCGGCTGCCCAGATACAGCATCCCCTGTTCTGGTAATGGAAATCGTGTCATCCGGGGCATTCAACTGCATCGTCCTGCCACCGATCACCGGATATCCCGTTGCACCGATGAGAGCAATTCCATTTTGCCCCTGCAGCATGGCATCCCCGGCAATGACTGTATTTTGGGGATTGCTCATCGATATGGAATCCGCATTGATCTTTGCATCGCCGCCGATTGCAGCCGCATTTCCACCCGTTCGTATGGTGACAGATGCTGTCGTATTGATCTCTGTATTCCCTGTCGACACAATGCCATTATCACTTTGAATCTTTATCCTACCTGAACCACCTGTACCTGTTCCATCCATATACAGGTTGCCATCGACCAGACAATTTTGCGCCTTGATCAATATACCTTTCTTTGTCTCTATCCTGAGATCGCCTTCTGCGATCATATTCCCTATAAGAGTATTAGAGCTCACACCCTGATAGTCTGATCTCAGCATCACTTTTGTACCCTTAAAAAGAGCTTTTGATGGATCTACTCCAGTGTTTGTTGTACTAGCATCACTCATCTCAAAAGAATTGTTAGCACCATAGTGAATCAGACAAATCTCACCGTTTTCTGTATCCGTCGCCTCTATGACATACTCCACCTCTACCGGATCACACATATAATCCCGCCAAAGGTGTAAATCATTCGCCTCAAGCCGGACAGAGCCGGCAGAGATAAAGGCATCCCCGTTCAGGGCACCACCCTCCAACGATATCGTGGCAGGGCTACGCAGATCCACCTGTTTCAAGCCCTGGATCAGTGTCTTTCCACCCTTGCCCTTCAGTTTGATATCGCCGGTATAGTTCTCTGTTTTCAATTCTGCATCGGCAGTTCCCGTAATCAGAGTCTCCGTATTATCATTATTAAGAATAGACAGAGTTCCGTCACCGGTCAGCGTGAGCGTACCATATGCAATCTGCATAACCGCTGTCGTGTCACTCCCATTTGCACATATCGTGACAGCACCATGCACCTTCATCTTGCCGTCATCATAATAGATATATGCCGCTGCCTCGTCTGACGGCGTTGTATCAGATCCGGTCATCTCGCATTTACTATTCCATCTGTCTGACTCAAATGTATAATACATTTCGTCCTGCAGTGGTGTTCCGTTTATGGATACCTTCACCTGATCCTCTGCATAGACCGGCAGCCAGCCCTGTACGCCTATCACCATTGTAAACAGCAACAGAACCGCTGCTACTATGCCATATGATTTTCTCTTTAATTTCATGAATTCCCTCCCATTTTAATCCCTGTAATAATTACGATACTATTCGTCTCATATATTTTATTCTGATTCTGCGGGACTGTCAATGTGCTATTCATAACAGAAACGGACATTCCGGGAAGCATTTCCCCTGGAATGTCCATTCTCATTTCATGCGTCAATCATGTTCCATTATAACGCTCTTATCGTTGTCACGCACCGATCAGCTTGATCTTCTTACTTAAGCCCTTCTGGCGAAACAGGCTCTTGTATGCCTTCAGCTTCTTCT
>CAKQYS010000030.1 GCA_934293375.1 uncultured Lachnospiraceae bacterium
GAGCAGGCTGCACAAAACACCGGAAAGAACCAGAATGAAGGGAGGGACACAACAATGTGTGAAGTATTGGATAAGATTGAAGCTCGTGGCGTTGCCACTGGACGCAGGGAGGGCATCTCCGTCGGGCGTGAAGAAGGTATCTCCGAAGGCATCTCCATTGGACGCAGGGAAGGCATCTCCGCTGGGCGTGAGGAAGGAGCCAAGGAAACGATCCGGGCATTTCAACTGATTTCCGACGGATGTACTACCTTAGAAGACCTCCTCAGCCATGGTATTTCTAAGGAAATTGCCGAACAGGTGATACAGACCATTTCATAATCTTTTATTGTATTACATAAAAATGGATGGCACGCGAATCAAACGCCGCTTGTGCCATCCATTTTTATAATGTATTCCTGAACATCTTTCCGACTTCTACCGATTCTCATTCACATATGTCTCCACCCTTTTCTGAATCACGGTTACTGTCTCCTCTAAAGACCTTGCATCTGCAAAATATGCACCAGCCTCTTCCATGATCATATCATATAGCGTATCATTCTGCTGACATGCCTTATGGGTCTGTGCAATCAGATCATCTAACATCGCAACCTGCTCCTGTGTTGCATGATCAAATTCATATGATACATCATCAATTTCATTTCGGATCTTTATTGGTGTAATTATATTTCCCATTGCATCTGTATAGGAATCCTGTGCCAGATACCGCTCCCTCAGCATTTCATACACATCTTTTCTCGTTGGATAGGATGTCGTCATATTATTTGTATACTGATAATCCTTAGAAATAAAAATCTTTATAAATTCCCATGCGGCATCCTTATGCTCTGACCTTCTATTTATCGCATATTGGTCTACAAATCGAAAATAGTTACCTTGTCTATCGTCACATGGATATCCAACAAAACAACCATTTCCATCATATGCCTGCATATACGCAATCAGATCCCATATGTTCATGGAGGTAAGCTTCACCGCCAAAAGCTCCCTGTCCTGTATCATTTGCAATCTGCTCTTATCTGTGTCTCCGGCTATCTCGCTTCCATTTTCCTTTGCAAGCACTAACAGACTGCGAAATGCATCCGAATCAAAAGAAACCTTCCCGGTATCCCAGTTAATATAATCATGCAGACCAAATACCATAAAATTCCCCAGAATCTCATTCGGCATATTCAAATAAAACAGCTTCTGCTTCTTTTGCTTTGCAAATGTTGCACACTCCCCTGTCGTCCACCCTGTAATATCCCCCACATCCTGCTGATTCGCCATAATGGTATACAGTTGAAATCCCGATGCTACATAATAAATTCCATCCGCAGATTGCACCGCCTCTAACACACTATCCAGATAATCAGCAGACGACACATCACTATCCTGCTCATAATAGGGAGTCAGATCCTCTAACACACCCTTTTGCTGATATTCAGAAATGCTTTTACCTTCCATACTTAGAATATCAGGACCCTTCCCTGTCGTCAGATCCAGCATCATCTGTGTATCCGGCTCTTCATATTCTGCGTAATCCCGCATCTCTATGTGGAAATCCTTCTGTTCACTATTAAATTTTGCAACTGTTGATTCCAGTGCCTGCGTCACACCCATAACACCCACGGTCATCGTTATTTTATTTGTCTGCTCCGATTTCGGTACAGGGGCATAAATGTGATATCCCGTTGCATTTGTCCTGATCAAAAAACACCCCTCATTCATCGCTACACAATCCATAATCTCACTGCCTACAATGTCCGACGCATTATAGTCCAAAACCAATACCGCCTGATCCTGCACATAATCATATCCATAAATTCCATCGTTATCTCGATAATAAAAATCATACACTGCGCCATTGATCATACTGGCAGATTCCTCTAAAGCCTCTGTATCCAGACTCGTTTTTTTCCTCCATGTATTGGAATTAGCATCCAGTAACCATGCAGAAACACCCGCCATTGATTCCACGCCACACACAAGTGCTCCGTCTTTTGATACAGTCGCATTGTTAATAACACCATCACAAGAAATGCGTTCCTGCGATGTGCCCATCTGATCCAGTAAAATGACCTCTACATTTAACACCAATGCAATCTGTCCCTTCTGATCTGTCAACAGTTTCACAAGAAACTGTCCATCTGACACCCATTCTGTTAAAGGCTTATACAGTAGCTCCTCTCCCGTTTCGGCAATGCCATACAGCATCTGTTTGTGTGCACTGTCCTGTCCAACCATCCAAATAGAACCATCCTTTGATACACTGATCTGTTCTGGTTCATAACCCTCCTCCAGTCTGGAAGCGGAAATCTGCTGTTTGTCAGAATCCTGAATCCTATATAATTGATATGGCTCCTCTGCAGTATGTTTCATCACAGAATATAACCAATCCTCCTGATATGCAACGCACGCAGTCAATGTGCCCTCTAATCCCGTTGTTTGCGATAGCAAGCTATATGTAACAGACTGCTCTATTTTATCCTTCTGCTCTGCGTTGTTTCTGGTACTTCCATCCATCTCACCGCAGCCGGTCAGTACCGACATCACCATGCCAAGCACTACCGCTGCCGCCAGACCTTTTTTCTTTTTTCTCCCGAGCATATTAAGTTTCCCATTTTCCTGTGCATTTTATATTCATCTTCCTGTCTATCATACCATACTTTTTAGAAAATGGACGAATTTCTTGCGAGTGGTCAATATTCGGG
>CAKQYS010000031.1 GCA_934293375.1 uncultured Lachnospiraceae bacterium
CGCATCATTCCATACATACTCCGGCGTGCCATACGCATGCCCCTCCGTATTCCGGAATTCCTCTCCATGCGGATACAACGTCTTGCCGCCTAATACCGGCAGCTCGTCAACACCGATATTCTGTCCCCAGTGCAACTTGCTTAACCGGCTGTCACCAACACCATCGAGCATATATGCCACCTCGCCGGAAGCAAATGCCTCTGCAGGCATTCGCGTCTCACCTTTCCATGTTGTTGTATTCGTATCCAGACAGAAGCAATTCTGAATTGTACCATTTATGTTGGATTTGTCTGATTCCTGATTGCCAATGATCGCAAGTGCCGTTGTATGATAGGCATTCTGTATATTCAAACCGCTAAACTGTCCTACAATACCACCTGTATAGGATGCCTCTGCACCCGTCACAGTCACTTCTCCGGAATTGTATGCATTCTGCAGACTAAATTCCTTACCTGACCAACATCCAATCACGCCACCGGTATAATCTCCTGTATTTGTCACGAAACCTATATTGGCATAGTCCCCGGCATCTGCTGCCACATTCATAGAACCAGCCACGCCGCCAACAAATTGCCCATTTCCCGTAACTATACCCGTGTTATATACATATCCATTTTCAACTGTTATCGGCTTTCCAGCCGTATAATACCCACAGATACCACCGACATAACTCTGTCCGGACACCGCTCCCGTATTTTGGATCGCCTTTGCAGCCTGTATACACTCATCTGCTTTTAGACTGCTAGATAACATTCCAACCAGACCACCAACATTGCTACATTTCCCACTCACACTGCCCGTATTGAACAGTGCACCCTGCCGGGAAATGATGCTGGAGCTATCTGTTGCATCTCCTACAAGACCCCCCACATCTCCACTGCCATTCTGTTGCGTCTGTGTAATCTCCCCGGTATTGCGCATATCCATTCCGGTCTCCAGCGTTGCACCTGACAAATATCCCACCAGACCACCAATATCGCCGCTTGTTCCGGTCACCTTTCCGGTATTCTCCAAATTTCCTTCCACTGTAATATTACCGGATACAACATGTCCGACAATCCCACCGACTTTGCTGCGTCCTTGAATCTCTCCTTTGTTGTACATAGAACCGTCCGCTGTGATACTGCCCTTACCATTAGAGCCAACAATCCCACCAATATTGTCTCCTGTTCCTGTGATCTTTGCCTCATTGTTACAGTTCACAATCTTCGCCGTTCCCGCGTAACCGTATATTGCTCCACAAATGCCACCTACATACTCGGAACCGGAAACACTGCCGGCAGTCGTCACATTGCGGATCTCAGCACCAGCCCCTATTTTTCCAAATAATCCCTTATATTGATTTTGATTATAATTAGCACCTGATTCTATGCATATCGTAATCACTGCTCCATTGCCGTCAAATGTGCCCTTATAAGTGGTCCAGTCATCGCCGATCGGCTTCCACTTCTGATCTTCCAGATCCCCTCGGACTGTCGTATCGATCTGTGTCACGCCATCCGCAACCTTTGCACATTCTGTTCTGGTAGAGGATTTCGCTACAGTCTCCGCAAACAACCACATACCCTTGGAATCTTCGATCACATACGGATCGTCTTTCGTTCCGCTACCCTCTAATTCTACCGCATCTGCCACATCTGCCGCATAGACAGTACTGCTGCAATAGCCGCCTGTCGCCATGCCGGATATCGTCATCACACACAGCAGCAGATAACTTACAAGTTTCTTCATTCTACTCTTTAACTTCATGCATCATTCCTCCTTATATTTTTCAATATGCCCATTTTATGAGAGCTTGAAGCCCCTGTCAACTGGACCAAAGTTAAGATTTTTACCCTAACTTTCATCCTAACTTTAGTTAGATATTTCATTCTTTTGGCACAAAAAAAGACGGTGGCAGCTATGTTTTACACCATAGCTGCACTGCCGTCTTATGTTATGCGTTCTCAACCTAAATCGTCTTGAACTTTACCTTCTTACTTAAGCCCTTCTGGCGAAACAGGCTCTTGTATGCCTTCAGCTTCTTCTTTGGCACGACGATCTTCACAT